>NZ_QAAD01000016.1 GCF_003046625.1 Mangrovibacterium marinum | reverse complement strand
TGCTTTGGCAGTGCCCGGCTTAAAGTAGAAGGGAGCCAAAATGGCGATAGCGTCCACCCCGATCGATTGCGAATGCAAAGCCAGATCGATACACTCTTGGTAAGAAGTGCCACCAACCAGGTTGATCAGCTTCATGGGTGAATCATCTTTTTTTATTTGCTCGGCCCACACTTCAGCTTGCAATTTCCGTTCGGCATTGGTTTGTGAAACCCCTTCGCCGGTACTTCCATTGATAAAAGCGCCAGCAACGCCGTTTTTCTTCAGAAAGTTGTAATAAGCAGGAATTGCGGATACGTTCAGTTCACCGTTTTCTTTCATCGGTGAAAATGGAGCTGCAACCAGCCCTTCAATTTTATTAATCATTGTTATTTATTTTAAATTCGGTTAAAATTTTGAATCTGTTCCGTTAGGATTCAGTCCAGGACCTCCGCCTGCAGTGTATCCTCCACTTTCCCCCGTTTCGCTATCAGACAACCAGTATGAATAAATATCTCCGTTTGTTACAAAGAATCTTATCGAACAATACTGGTCCCGTAACTGAAATAAATTCTCGTTATTTTTCCACTTTATCCTGAATCTCGTTGAGTCCAATTCTTTCGTGGTAATACAATCACTTTTGGTAAAACCAGCTATGGGATTCTTTTCCTTATCAAGGATTTCAACAACCAGCTGGTCTTTAATTTCTGCATTCAGAAATAAGTTGTCCTTTTCGATTTTTAATAGTCTGGTTTCTAAATAGCATTCCTGCTCATTGGCATGCATGGACACAAATCCATCCCTTCGGAGAGTCGCCAAACCTGTTGAGAAATTGGAATCCCATACTGGATTATTATAACGCCCGCTTACATAGAAGTAGAGAGAATCGCCAACGATAAGGGGATTACCATTTGTTGATTGAACATTTCCTGCATTCCATGCATTTTCATCTTTACTCACTGCTAAGAACGGCGATTTGTCTTCCCGATTCCAATCAAATCCATTTCGGCTCCAGCCAATCAACACTTCATTTCTTTTCTGAATCTTCAAGCTATCACAAACATTATTTTCGGGGCCTTGCCAGATTGTGAAATACCCTAACATGAGTCCTTCATAAGCGATTGCCTCATGATTATATATTTGCGGCCTGATTTCGGGGAATTGGGGATGCTTGGGATCATTCTCATCTGCATGAAACCAATACCGGATAAATTTATCCGTATTCAAGTCAAAAGTCCGATGGGCAAGACTTACCAGAAGTTCCGGATCTTTACCCGAAAGGTAATTACGTGAGCGCCGGTATTTGCCATTTAAGGTTTTCAGCGACAACACATACTCCTCCCGAAACGGGTCGTAATAGGCGGCACATCGGTCATATAACTCCCCTGACATAGCGACGGGATTGCCCCAATGTATGCCGTCAGCAGAATACTTCAACCGCATGCTAACAGAGCGCCTGTTATTAAACTCAACAAGAAACATTTTATATCGTTTCGTTGCATCTTTTTCAAATTTATCAAGGAGAACTGACACACAATCATGCTCGGATGTGTCGATTATATTCGTGCCGGGTACAATATCCAATTTAGGCTTCGCCCAATGCTTCCCATCTTTTGACTCGGCATAACAGGTCACCAAGCCCAATTCCTTCCCTCCTCCGGCAGAATACCACATCTTAAATTTGCCGGCAGTTTCGTCGTACCACACTCCGCCGCTAAACGGAGCGCCATATGGATCTCCATCACGATTCAATTCCCATTCCTTATCGGCCTTTAATACCGGGTTTAAATGATAATAATCCGGTACATGATAGTGCCTTCCCAAATTGGTACTTTCAATATTATTGCTGTCAACGAATAGTTGACGCCCAATCAGGCTATCGTGAGATTGCCCCCAACTGCAAAACGACTGGACAAACAGCGCGACAAGAACCCATATTTTCTCTTTCATTAATTTCATTCTTTTAGTGCAATTTTGTATCAAACAGACTATATACAATTTTCCTAATCAGATACCTGATTTATATTAAACAATATTCAGTCATCTGTTATCTGCATCGACCTTTAGGAGCTGATTTTCCCTCTGGCTTATTCGATACTTTAAACGGAGGGAGCACTAAACTCTCCCTCCATTTTCCCATAATTACTTTTGTAAATCTGTTCGTTGAGGATTTTGGCCTTTCATAGGCCAGTCTGAATTTGCAAATGATTTGGCTCCTGAAGCAATACAGAACATCTCAGAAACACCAGCTTCTGTTTCGACTCCGATATAAAGGTTACCGGAGGAATCCATTACTGGTGAAGCATAGGATTTTACCCCAAGTTTTTCCGAGGCGAATAATGTACCGTCAGACTTTAAGATGAAGTAGGTCCCATCATCTGTTATTGCGTGAATGTACCCTCGATTATCAATCAAAGGAACACAATTATTGACATCCTCCGAAGTAGTGTAATGCCATTTTAATGTGCCATCGGGATTCAAGGCCACAATACCTGCGGCAACCACATCCTCAACTGCTTTCCCGCCGTTAGCATAAATTGTACCATCTGCCCCCAGCGATACTCCGCCCCACTGAATTACACCTGAAGTTTGGTAAACCCAGTTCTCGTTACCGTTTGCCGAGACAGACATAATACCACCACCGCCTGTTAAAGCAGCAACCGTGTATAAATTCCCCTCGCTATCAATGCTGATAGCACCTCCTGTAGTCGCCAGATCCGAGTTATAGGTGAAAATTTCAACTCCACTAAGATCATAACTGTAAACTCCATTGGCTCCTGTTGAACAGAAATAGATATGTCCATTTTGGGATAAGGATATTCCTGACCTGACGCCTACCGGCAGCGAAATGGTAGATTCAACAGTCCCATCATTCGGATTTAAAACGGCTATTTGAAATGGTGAATTTGTTAAATGGCCGATGTATATTCTTCCTTCAGAATCGATTGCCGGGGTCACATAGTTTATATTGGCATCGATATTGAAAGCATAATTCCAACGTAAAGTTCCATCACTTTTTATAGCGAATAAATAGGACTTTCGGGCTGCTCCTGAATTTCTCAGGTCTCTCACGGCAATATAGATATCCCCATTTGAGCCAACCGAAGGGCTCGCGTAAACAATGCGGACACCACCTCCCGTGTTTAACGCGGCCAAGGCATCGTTAACGTTGAACGCCCATTTTAAATTGCCGTTTTCTGTATCATAGGCCTTTAACGCAACATCGTAGGCATTTGATACCGATTGATCAGCATACATATAGACCGTATTGCCATCCAGTGAGAGGGCTGGTGAAACGGTGTTTTGTATCGCTCCGAGTAACGGCTTTTGCCACATTACACGAATTGCCTTCGAAGGATCAATGATAACGACATCCTTTGTTGCTGAAGCTTTAAGTCCATTGTTATCGGTTACCGTTAATTTCACGGTAAAACTACCTCCCTCGGAATAAGCAAACGAGGGATTTTGCTCTGTTGATGTTGATCCGGCAAGATCACCAAACTCCCACAGCCATGAAACGATTGAATTATCCCCCGAGGGGACAGAAAAATCTGCAAACTCAACCGATTGACCTAATTCATAATAATCTTCTGCAACTGTAAAGTTTGCTGAAGAAGCCGTGTTATATAATTCGGTTGTTTCAGAACAAGAAACTGCAAAAAGCAAGCTCAATGATATAATCAAGAAATTAATTTTTTTCATAATCTTAAAATTTTAGTTAACATCAACACCTAAAGGATTTAATGTTGGTCCTCCTCCTGAAGTATAACCATTGCTGGTCCCTTCCGATGATGGAGTAATCCAAAAGGAAAATAGTTCTCCTTCTTCCATATAAAACTTAATTCGAATCAAATCTTTCTCCTGGCTGGGAAGCGTTTGGCTACTTTGCCAGGAGACCTGAGACTTTGTATGATCACCCACAATGGGGTCACAATCGACCTTTGAATATCCCGGGATGACATTGCCATTTTTGTCTAATAGTTCAACCTTTATTGTTCCCTGAACCTTAGCATTCAAGTACAAGTATTTACCAGAATACTTTAGCAATTCAGTTTTTAGTTCACCCGTTCCACACATCGAAACAAAACCATCCCTTCGAAGCATAGCCAGTCCGGTTGTGGTAATCTCCTGATAGCTGGAAGTTAAACGGCGGCCACTGAGATAGAAATATAGTTTGTCGCCAACGATAAGAGGACTTCCGGCTACCGACTGTAAATTCCCGTAATTCCAGGCTTCTGAATTTTCATTGACGGCAAAAAACGGGTTCATATCGCTCCGATACCAACTATAGCCATCTCTGCTATAACCCAACATCACCTGGTTCCGCTTGAGTTCATGCGCTTCATCCGCGACATCATTTTCCGGCCCCTGCCAAACGGAAAAAAAACCCAGCATAATGCTTTCATACGGGACAGCGTCGTGGTTATAAATAGCGGGATCAACCTCAGGGTACCGTGGGTGCCTCAATTCATTGGGCCAGGGGCCGAACCAAAATGAACTGACCAAAGCTTCGGCTTTTCGCGTACCCTCCGCCGGATCCTGATGCTCATTGTAATCCCTCGCTCGGACCAATTTTGATGAGTTTACCCTTATGTTATGACGGATGCTGTAAGACCAGATGTCGCGGAACGGATTTTTAAACACCGTTGACCGGTCTGCAATTGGTTTTGAGGTCTCCACTTGCCGCCAGAGTATTCCATCCGAGGACGTTTTATAATGATATCTCCAATCGCCGTCGCTCCGTGCAACCAGAAACATTTTATACCTCTTAGCCGGATTGCTTTCCTGTTTATCCAGCCACACAACCGATGCATCCCGGTTTGGGGTATTATCGACGATATTCGTACCCGGAATAATATTCAAACTGGGCTTTATCCAATTGATTCCGTCAGACGATTCGGCGTAGCATGTAACACCAGTGCCCGCTTCAACATAAGCTTTCCCGCCTGCCATATACCACATCTTGTACTTTTGATCTTTTTCGTCATACCAGACTCCATCGCTAAACGGGGCCGCAAAAGCAGCTCCCATGGTCCCAACGTTCTCCCATTCTTTATCCGGAGCCAATATGGGGTTGGCCTGGTCGTATTCAGGATAGTGATATTCGCGATTCAGGTTGGTCTGTTCAACTAAAAAGTCATCTACAAAAAGCTGTCTCCCTGTGGAAATATCAATCACGTCGGGTTTGTTGGCCAGATAATAAGGATTCATGCCTGCTTCCAATTCAGAAGTTGCCGATCTTATCGGGGGCCATGGCGAGGGCAATTCAATTCCGTTATACAACAGTCCTGTCTCAGGTGTCGTTTCATCCGGTGTGTTGTTGTCCTCTTCCTCTAAGGGATCATTGCTTCCGCACGCAAAAATCACCACAACGATCATCGGGAACAATAAGATCTTTATCAGAGTTTTCATCGTTCAATTTTTTAAAGGAATGTCAACGCCTTTCGGATTCAGTCCCGGACCACCGCCCGCTGTATATCCGCGGCTTTCCCCGGTTTCCCACGGTGACATCCAGAAAGCGTACAGGCCCCCATTCGTCAGGTAAAATTTCAAGCGTATAGCCTGTCCCTTCAAATCGCTAATTTTTTTGTCCTTCCAACTCACCAATATTTTAGTTTTATCAGCTTGTTTTATGGGCAAACAGTCGGCTTTCGTAAAACCTTTGATGGGCTTACCCTGCTCATCCAGGACTTCAACCAAGAGCGCTCCTCCATTTACATCGGCATTTACAAAAAGGTGATTTCCGTCGAAAGAAATCTTCTCAGTGGTTAGAAACCCTTCGTTCTGATCTGCCTGCATGGAAACGAAACCATCGCGACGCAAAGTTGCCAATCCGGTTGACGTATGGCTGTCCCACATCACGTCACTCAATCGCCTTCCGCTTGAATAGAAGTATAAAGAGTCGCCAACAATCAGCGGAACACCATTAATTGATTGCATGTTTCCCCAGTTCCAGGCTCCCTCTGTTTCATTGACAGCCATAAACGGATCGTGAGAAGGCCGCGCAAAATGAAATCCGTCCCGGCTGTACCCCAGTAACAGTTCGTTTCTTTTTTGAATACCAAGTTCGGCACAGACATTATTCTCCGGTCCTTGCCAAACACTGTAAAAACCGAGCATTATGCTTTCGTAGGCGATCGCATCAAAATTATAAATACCGGGATCTACCTCCGGAAATTTTGGATGGCGTGGTTCCTTATCATCAGGCGTAAACCAGAAGACAACGTTTTTGTCCAATGCGTTGTCGCTGATACGATGAGCAAAACTTACTGCTGTTTCCGGGTCCTTATTTTCCAGATAAGTTCTCGATCGGTACGAAACGTCCGTACTATATCTCATACTCAATGCCCACACGTCTCGGAACGGATTGAAAAACACCGAAGAACGATCATACAAATCACCGGATTGAGCGACTCCTTCAGACCAATGAATTCCATCAGTGGAGTATTTTAAAACAAAATGCCAGCGCCGATCTTTCGGTCGACGTTCTACATTAAACATTTTGTATCTCTTAGCGGGGTCTTTTTCAAGTTTATCCAGCCACACTGTTGCAGCATCGCGATTACAGGTATCCACAATATTGGTTCCCGAATAAACATCTTGCGGTATTTTTGCCCAGCGTTTGCCGTCGTCAGACTCGGCATAACAAGTATAAAATGTTTGCTTGTCGTCCTTATGAATCATTCCTGCACCGGCGAGGTACCACATCTTAAATTTGTTGTCTATTTCATCATACCAGATGCCATCACTGAAAGGAGATGCATACAATGCCCCCTCAATCGTTTTTTCCCATTCTTTATCCGGCTCTAGAACCGGATTTTCAGAATAAAAATTAGGGGTATGATACACACGCTCTAAATTGGTTTCTTCAATTAAAAAGCTATCCACGAATAATTGCCGCCCTACGTTGACAGGAATAACTTGTGGCTTGTCTTCAAGATATGGCACAGGCATCTCTTTCCTCTCGGATGGCACGTCATATCTGGGTGGCCATTCCTTCGGAATTTCTATACCATTCGACAGTATTTCGTGATTTAGCGATTCTCCCGTTTGAGCTTGACAAGCCCAAACAAACATCAGGGCGAATGATAAAATATAATATTTACTTATAATACGTGATTTCATTAGTAACCTGGATTTTGGTTAATCGATGGATTCGTGTTTATTTCGTTAATCGGTATGGGCAGCCATTCGTGCTTATTGCTAACAAACCCCTGGAAGTCGGATGATGAGACAAATTTCTTGAAATAGGAATCCGAGTTCTGCAAAGCATTAAACCGTTCTGCCAATTCCCCCCACCGGAGTAAATCATAATAGCGATGTCCTTCCAATGCTAATTCTAAAACCCGTTCATGCTTAACGTCCTCCAGGGTTAAAGCCGGTAAGTTAGCTAGATTTGCTCTGGAACGGACCTGGTTAACTGCTTCGAGCGGTGTGATCGACGCTTGAGAATTTCCTCCGTTCAGCACTGCTTCGGCGTACATTAGAAGCACGTCAGCATAGCGAATGTACCGCCAGTTTACGCCATGTGCCCGAGGCTGATTATAAACATATTCCTTGACCCCGCTACCGACACCGGAAATAATTGGGGTTCCGTCGGCGTCTGTGAGAGTCGGCATCGAAAAATCCATTCCTTTTTTTATCCCTGCCTTAAATGGATGAGCCAATACGTTGGAGGTGGTTGAAAAACCTGTTGATCCATTTTTCTCCGGATATAATTCTTCCCATTTCCAGCCTCCCGGGCCAGTCAACCGCACAGGTTCCCCATTTTGCTGACGAAGTTTTATTTCCGGTGCCAGATCATTAAACACAAGCGTGGAGAACATCCGTACGTCGGTGTAACCATCTTTATCAACGGATTCAACAAAGGCATCGTACAACCAGTTGTGCACTACGCCTTCATACCCTACTCCAGCCCCCGGAAGCATCAGTCCTCTCGAATCGAAGGCTAATCCGGAAGTAGCCAGGCCCGGGTTAAAAGAAGTATTGTTAACATCGCCTAAAAATTGGACTTCAAGCAAGGATTCCGAATTATTTTCGTGTGCTACATCGAAATTATCGGCATAGTTGGCTGTTAAACTATAAGTTCCATATACCCCATTGATGATATCGCTGAATTCCCTTGCGGCTTCATTATAGAAAGTCGTTTTGTCGTCTCCATACACCGTTTCAATCCCGGAGCGATACAAATAACACTTTCCAAGTAGCGCAGCTGCAGCTCCCTTAGTTACACGCCCATGGTTTTCAGAACTCCAGAAACCTCTGCCTGGCAATAACTCTTTGGCTTTAATTAGGTCCTCCTGGATAAATGTCCAAACATCTTCCGGCTTCTCGGCTGATCTGATGTAGTCTCCGGCATTTCGAGGCATATTCCGGATAGGAGAAATATTGCGATAGTTGATCAATAAATAATAATGTGCAAATGCCCTCCAGAAATGAGCTTCACCAATGTATGCGTTTTTAAGCTCCGTATTGGTTCCAAAATCAATACCCGGCGCTGCTTCAATAACGAAAGACGCTTGAGAAGCAGTTGTATACATTAAGGTGAAAGGTTGTTCAATGGTATAAAAACTCGAATTAAGGTCTGAACCATACATTCCAGGCTTTCCGTAATCGGAGTTCGAAGCAGCCTCATCAGAACGAATTATTTGCGTCTTAGACCCGGACGCCCCCAAACATCGTTGCGTTGAGATGTAACCATACAATGCCTGCACCGCCGTATTTACCGACTCAGGACTTGTAAAGTAAGCATTCATGCTCGGTTGGTTTGGGTTAATTGTCAATTCATCAAACTGATCTGAACAGGCCTGCATCAAAAAACCACCGACCAGAATTAGCAATAGCTTTATGTGATTTATTTTATTTTTCATAAATTAATTCCTCCGTAATTAGAAAGTCAGATTAAATCCAAGCGTAAACGTCCTTGCGTTGGGGTAAGAACCAAAGTCAATTCCTCTGGAAAACAGTGCATTCGAGCTGACTTCCGGGTCATAACCTGAATAATTGGTAATCGTAAAAAGGTTTTGTATACCGGCATAAACTCTCAGGTTTTCAATATTCAGTCGTTGAACCACGTATTTGGGCAGCGTATAGCCAAGCTGTACATTTTTACACCGGAAATATGATCCATCTTCAACGTAAAATTCACTTGGGAGCGAGTTTCCCCCGTTGGTATTTTGAGTTTTCATGATCGGGATCGATGCTACAAGATTAGATGGCGACCATGCATTCAACACATCTTTGACCACATTATTCGAGTAATCAAAGTAATAGGTGTATTTTTTGGCGTTAAATATTTCATTCCCGTAGATTCCCTGGAAAAATAAAGTCAAATCAAAATTTGAGTATTCCAGATTGAGATTGAAACCGTATGAGAAATCCGGTATTGGACTTCCAAGAATTACTTTATCATCCGCGTTAACAATGCCATTTCCATCATTGTCCGAGAAAATGAAATTACCATTGGCATCGAAACCATCGATTGTATAACCGTAAAAAGATCCGATCGCTTCACCAGGTGTGGTAATTGACGCCGGATCATTAAAGAAACTGGATATTCCGCCTGAAGTAATTGGTTGTACATTTTCCCCTAAGGCCAATACTTTGTTTTTCAATGTCGACAAGTTAAAATCAGCTCCTAATTTCAGTTTATTGGAGAACTGATTTTTGTAAGAAACAAGAAACTCGAAGCCCTTATTTTCAACGGACGCAGTATTCACATACGGTTTTTCTCTGGAACTATTGATTTCAAAAATCTGTCCTGAAGAAAGGTTAAGGTCTATTTGAGCTAAAAGATCTGTGTTCTTTTTTTCGAAATAGTCAGCCGAGATGGTTAATTTATTATCAAAGAAGCCAAGCTCAACACCCACGTCTGATGTTTTCGCAGTCTCCCATTTCAGTTCTTTTGATTTCAAGTACGCCGCGCGCCCGTCAACATAACGGACTCCCCCCAGAGTATACGGAATAGGTCCATAGGCAATTGCATCAAAATTATAGGGTTCAAGGAAATTAGCTCCTAATTCGCCATAGCTAGCCCTGATTTTTAATTTACTCAGCACGGGATTCTTAAACCAATCTTCCTGATAAACATTCCATCCTCCCGATATAGAAGGGAAATATCCAACGCGATTATCTTTATGAAATTTCGAGGATTCATCTCTTCTTATGCTTGCGGACAATAAATACTTATCGTCGAATGTGTAATTCAAGCGACTGAAGAATGACAAGAGAACTGATCTGCTTTCACCTGCTGAAATCTTTCCATCAACGCTGCTAACGCCGGTTATTTCTGTTCCTCCCAAATCGGCAATCGAACTGATCCCCATATTCCTTGATGATTCTCTCATCCAACTAGTTCCCAACAACGCATCAAATGAATGTTTTGCGAATACTTGACTAAAAGAAAGAAAATTGTCAATCGTATAATTGAATTCATTTCCTCTGGATTCAGAGAGGCTATTGATTGGATTTCCATAATCTTTATTGGGGGTCCCGTCTTCGTAATATTTCGTATAGTACTCCGGAGTATGGGTATAGTCGTGCGCATTGCTGTAGTTACCACTCAATGCCAAATTGTATTTCAACCCCGGAAAAATGTCCACGCTTGCGTTAACTCCCCCGAGAATATCGGAAACAGCATTGTACCTGTCCGTGTAATACAATGGTGCTATTTTATTCTGAGCTCTTCCGTCTTCGGGATTAATGTAAAAGTCTGGTCCGCCAGACGTAAAGCGCCCTTGTTCGTCGTAAATAGGTAAAGTCGGGAGAGAAATATTAAATGGCGTTGTTGGCGTTGTTTTCCGATAGGTCATAGAAATATTTTCGGAGAACGAAAAAATTCCTTTTTTGAAAGAAGAATTCACACGCATATTATAACGCTTATAGTCTGAATAAATCGTCATCCCTGTCTGATCGAAATATCCCATACTGGCATTGAATGTTGAATTCTCACCGCCCCCTGAAATACGCGCATTTAGGTTATAAACAGGTGCATACTGAATCCACTCCTCTGCCCAGTCAGTGTCCAGATTTGGGGCTGTGGGGTTATCATTTTCAGGAGCATGTGCCAATCCACTATTATCTGCTACTTTATTGGCAAATGTCCTCCACT
This sequence comes from Mangrovibacterium marinum, assembly GCF_003046625.1. Classification (GTDB taxonomy): domain Bacteria; phylum Bacteroidota; class Bacteroidia; order Bacteroidales; family Prolixibacteraceae; genus Mangrovibacterium; species Mangrovibacterium marinum. The sequence continues at coordinate 84,207 of NZ_QAAD01000016.1, read as the reverse complement.
CTGACGCATTTAAGAAATCGGGAATATTCGTTGGTGTTTGGAAGGCATATGATGCATCAACCTGGACTTTCGTTTTCCCTGCCTTTCCTTTTTTAGTTGTGATTAACACAACTCCATTTGCTGCTCTGGAACCATAGATCGCGGCTGCAGCTCCATCTTTCAATATTTCAATGGATTCAATATCATTGGGATTTAAAGTTGTTAGACCGTTATTGCTGAAAGCTCCGTCAACAATATACAATGGTTCTGTGGCTCCAAATGATGCAGCCCCACGAATTACAATATTCACATCTGCCCCTGCCACACCTGCTTGTTGCATAACTTCAACCCCGGTAGTACGACCTTGTAATGTTGAAGCAACATTCGATGACACCTGTTTTGTTATTTCATCCGACGAAATCGATGCAACGGAGGCTGTCATACTCGATTTTTTCTGCGTGCCATATCCGATAGCCACAACTTCTTCCAAACCAATAGCACTTTCCGCCATTTTAACGTTAATTGCGGCTTGCCCCATAATTGGAATTTCCTGGCTAGCCATTCCTACAAACGAAAATACCAGAATCGCATCGGCCGGGATGTCGGATAAATAATAATTACCATCGAAATCTGTTATCGTACCTTTGGTGGTACCTTTCACAACAACCGTTACACCGGGAAGCGGCAAACCAGCCACATCAGTGACAAGGCCCGAAATGGATCTAGGCTGTTGGGGCGATGAAACGGCATGAACAGGTGACAAGACAATTTGTCGGTCCAAAATCGTAAAATTGATTTGTTTGCCTTCAAAAATCTGGTTCAGCACCTCAACAATATCCGCTTCCTGCATATTGACCGAATAGTTTTTGTCAACATCAATTTCATTTCGATTGTAGGCGAACCGATATTTCGTTTGGCTCTCAATCTGCATAATGAGTTCCTCCAGTTTCATCTCTTTCACTGAAAGGGAGATTTTGGAGTTCTGGGTATACGCTTTCAACGCAAAAGACTGCATCACACATACCAACGATAAAATAAGAACTAGTCTCATAATTAAAAACGTCTTTTTTAAAGCAGGTTCATACCATGCCCCATACTTGTGATTTTTTTTCATAAATTTGGAAATTAGTAATGTTTAAAATAACCGTAGACTTTACTGAGCGGCGGGAGGGCATTGGAGGTGCTTTCCCGCTTTTCACTTTTGTTTATGAACTACATAGGCGATTTATTTAAAATAATTATTTTCTTTCTAGAGTAGCTGTCGTCGCCCCGGGCTTTTCGTTCTTCGACCTGATAACTGATCGGAGCAATAACAGATAGAAGTTTCAAGGCATCCTCCAGCGATTCGTTTTCGAGAACCAGTCTCACTTTCTCCTTGTCAATATTCTCGGCCCTCACTTCCATATCGACATTATAAAAACGGCTTAATCTCAGGCATGCCTCACGCAACGAAATATCTTTGAGAACCAGCTTCCCGTCAATCCAGGACAGATAATCGGATGTATTAACCTGCGATTTTTTAAGTTGATTATTTCGCAGATCAAACACAATGCGATCATTGGGAACCATTTTTTCATTTAGCCCGCTGGTGTTAGACAACAAGACGCTTCCTTCTTCCAAAACCACTTCACATGAAGGATCGGCGCTGTAGGCTGAAACATTGAACCGGGTACCCATGACCTCGACGTTCAGGTTTTTAGGCGTTTTTACAATAAAAGGAGAATCATTGTGAACAACATTAAAGAAGGCCAGTCCATCCAGCTTTACAACACGGTGGTTGTTTTCTTCTAATTGGTACTTCAGTTCTGAGTCGGCGCCAAGCCAGCCTGTTGTTCCATCGGGCAACTTAAATTGGTTACGAAACCCCGAAGTCGATATAAATTCGATTTGCTGACTTTCCGCAATATGGTAACTACTACGCGTAAAGTAAATAGCTCCTGCAAGGAAGATTCCAACTATAAGAATTGCTGCAATTTGTGCAATTCGGAAACGAAGGTTTATGATTTTACCCGAATTGCGGGTCGAATTAGTAATGGTATAAAACAGTTTATGGAACACATGATCAATATTCGCCGCACCATCGGCCGTTGCATCAAACTGTTCCCATTGCTCTTTAACGATCTGCCGGGTTTCTTCATTTAAGTCAATGTCCTCGAAATACCTTTCGAGCATTTGCTGGTCACGAAGACTCTGTTTCTGACCAAAGACGTTATCAATATGCTTTCGGTTGACTGCCATTTTTTCAAGTCTGTTTATAGGTAATATCAACAAGACCGAAAAACGTAGCCCTCGAAATGACTTTTTTTTGTGAAATTTTTAATCCGGTGTTTGTGCGGCAAACAGATACAAGAACAACACCCCCGCTAAATCATTATCTTCCTTCATCTTATCAATAACAAACCTCCGGGCAATCGATAATTGTTTTTTTACAAATTGCTCGCTAATATTTAGCTGTTCTGCAATTTCGCCGCTTTTTTTCTCCTCCTTGTAACGAAGCACGAAGATTTCTTTTCTCCTGGGAGGAAGTAAATCGATAAGCTCATTGAACTTTCTCAAAAAAAAGTGATAATCCAGGTCATCCTCGTTTTTGGCAGAAGAAACCATGTATTCCTCTGCAAACACCTGAATGTATTTCTCTTCCCTGCTTTTTTTTAAAAACCGCTGGCGAATATTATTGTAGGCGATGGTAAAAAGATAGGACTGGAAGGACGAGTCGGATCTCAAGTTTTCCCGGTTCTCCCATATCTTCAGAAACACTTCGTGCAGCAGGTCCTCGGCATCTTCCTTCTCTCGCAGATACTTGAACGCAAAATGGTACAGCCGAACACCGTATTTGTCAAACAGCGCTTTAAAGGCTTGCCTGTCGCCTTCGCGAAGCCGATCGAGCAAAGCTCTGTCAATATGATAATTTTCCGAACTCAATACTGGTTAATAGCTTAGTTTGATTGGATAAAATACAATTGAGACACGGTAAAGGTAATAGATTTCGTAACAGTTCGATAAAATGCCGGCTATTACTCTTGTGCAAAGCGAAAACAAGCCTCAAGCCTCAAATCACAAAACCGGATGAACATTTATCGCTCGTACCGAACATCGTTATCTTTAGCCAAACACAAAGCCCTTCTTCATATCGGTTCAACCGCTTGGAGGCCCCTAGCGCGAACACACGAACCGGCAACAAGACAACACAGCAATCGCCTAAAGCGTCATGTATCTGTCGGGCGAGAAGGTCGAACGGTCGGGTGTAGCAAAAAAAAGGTAGATCCCGCGGGCAGCTGCGCTGCCCTCGGGGAGCCGGATCGTGCCTTCGCCTAGCGATCGGTTGATTCCGGCACTCATAATCCCGTTAAATTGCTGATCCTCGGCCGTAATAAAAAGCAGTTCGTCCCGCATACGCGATGCCGGCAACAGCGGATCATTCTCCCAACTCACCCGAATAGTCATCGCATCCAGTCGCCTGGCCTGCAAGTGAAAAGGCAAGGCCAACTTGCCATCCGAAAAATGCAACAACGAAAGGTCTTCCAAACCGCCATCACGCCCAAAAGCAGGCATATTAGCTTTCAAAAACAAATGGTAACCACTCTTGCCCGCGACTAGTTTGTTCCATATCGGCTGAATCACCATCAGTTTGTTCTGCGTACAAAACGCATTGACCGCCCGAAACCGCTGCTGGTTCTTCAATTGCCGCTCCGACCACGAGTTTTCAGTATATACCGGCCTGGCACGGACATAAGTGGTGTCGCCCCGCTGAACAACCACCACCGGCCCCAGCTTACCGCTGACCGATCCTAACAATCCGCCTTTTACCTTTGCCATAACAAATCCAAATTTAATCGGGTTATTCAATGTTACTAATATAATAATAACACGTTTATAAACCTATTAATAACCTAGATATAACCTAGAAGAAACGAAGATAATAAGGCGTAGGTAAGAACAATCCCACCGCTTATCCTGACAAATATCCATTAGTCCTTTCGGTTTTAAGTCACCTAAAACGACCACCGGCAAACCTATTGCTGAAAGAAAATGTTTATGGAAAAATCGTCCGTTATTTTTACAGATACAGCCTCCCCTGCCAGGTATCCCGTTCAGCCAGCCGTTTTTCGAGTTTCGCTACAAACTCGAAGTTTTTCAATCCCCATTTGGGGGCGATCAACAAATCTTTCGGAGCTTGGCTAATGAAGCGTTCCAAAATGATGTTCGGGTTCAGCAGTTCCAGATAATCCACCACCAAGTCAAGATACTCTTCCACCGTAAACAATTCGAAATCCTGCGGCCGTTCAGCGTACTCCACCGCCATTCGTGTTCCGCGATGAATTTGCAGCTGGTGCAACTTCAGGTTTTCAACCGGCAGTTTTGAAATCTCGCGCGCCTGTTCCAGAAAATCGGAACGGTTTTCGCCGGGCAGTCCCAAAATCAAATGAGCGCAGTTATGAATCCCGCGGCGGGCAGTTTCGCTAATAGCCCGTTGGGCCGCTGCAAAATCGTGCCCGCGGTTTATTCGACTCAGCGTTTCGTCTTTCACCGACTCCACGCCAAACTCAACCATCACGTAATATTTTTGCGACAGTTCCTGCAAATAATCAAGCACTTCCGGCGTCACACAATCCGGGCGAGTCCCAATCACCAAACCAATTACTCCGGGAACAGCCAACGCTTCTTCATAGCGTTGCGTCAACACCTCCACATCAGCATAAGTGTTCGAATAGGCCTGAAAATAAGCCAGGAACTGCATCGACTGATACTTGCGGGCAAAAAATTCGATCCCCTGCTTAAGTTGTTCTGTAATGCTCTTTTCCAACCGGCAGTAATCGGGCTTAAAGGTTTTGTTGTTACAATACGAGCAGCCGTTAAGGGCCTTGCTGCCGTCGCGGTTCGGGCAAGTAAAACCGGCATCGACCGATACCTTTTGAACCCGCCCGTTGAATTTCGATTTAAAGTAGGTCGGAAAATCATTGTAACGGCGATTGTGTTTCCAGGGAAATTGCATAAAACAGTTATTTGGTTGCGCCGCAAAAATACAGATAAAAAATGAGTTGAAACAAGGCAGCAGTCCTGGTGGGATCGCCACAAAAATGCAGCATCAATTTTTGCATGCAGCCCAATCTTATCAACAAATGTTGAAAACTTTACCGCACCAATACTAAAAAAGCCTCTTATATGTCGGTTCTATTTCCTTAATTTTAACCAAACACTAAAATACACTGAACTATGTTTACTGAGAAAGATAACGAGGATATTAAAGCACGAGGCAGTAATCCACTAACAGTCAAACAACAAATCGACAACTTCATCTCCGGATTTCCATTCTTACAAATTATAAAGCCCGCCACTGTTGGCGACGGCATCATTCAACTGAATGAGGCAGACACCTTGGCACACATCCGCCAGTTCGACGAAAAAACCGCCGGCGGAGCCAGCCTACTCAAATTTGTTCCTGCATCGGGGGCTGCCAGCCGTATGTTTAAAGCACTATACGAGGCAAAAGATGCACTCGAAGCCGGCGCAAGCGAAAAGGACGTTAAAAGCAAAAAGGACATTCAATATTTCTTCGACAATTTGACCAAATTTGCTTTCTACCCCGATTTAGCCCAAGTCGCCGGCAAGTCGCCGAATGAATTATCGGCTCTCGAAGTGCTGAAGCTTGTTTTAACCGAGGATGGCTTAAACTACGGCAATTTGCCCAAGGGCCTGCTCAAGTTCCACAGCTACAAAGAAAGTAACCGCACATCGTTTGAAGAACACTGTGTGGAAGGTGCGCTGTATGCCCAAAAGAGCAACAACTCAATCGATATTCATTTTACGGTTTCGCCCGAACATCAGGAAAAGTTTGAAGAACATTTAGCCGATATAAAATCGAAATACGAACAGCAATTCGGCGCCAAATATACCATTGCCTTCAGCCAGCAGAAGCCGAAGACAGATACCATTGCGGTGACCCCCGAAAATGAACCGTTTCGCAAAGACGACGGCAGTCTGCTCTTTCGTCCCGGGGGCCACGGAGCTCTGATAGCCAACCTTGGCGAACTGGATGCCGACATCATTTTTATAAAAAATATCGACAATGTTGTTCCCGACTATCTCAAACCCGAAACGGTAAAATATAAAAAAGCCTTAGCCGGCCTGCTCTTCAGCTTGCAGGAGAAAATCTTCAGCTACCAGCAGGTATTCGACACCCACCACTATTCGGCTTTGCAAAGCGTATTTTTGGCTGAGGCGGCCAGTTTTCTGGAGAATGTGCTGAACGTAAAACCACCAACAAACCAATATTACACCGAAAAAGAAGAATTGTACCATTACCTGAAAAACAAGTTTAACCGCCCGATCCGGATCTGTGGCATGGTCCGTAACGAGGGAGAACCCGGCGGGGGACCGTTCTGGGCCAAGAACAGCGATGATTCGGTGTCGCTACAGGTGGTGGAAAGCTCACAAATCGACTTTTCGGATCAAAAGCAAAAAGCACTTGTTGAATCGGCTACCCATTTCAACCCGGTTGATTTAGTATGTGCTTGCAAAAACTACAAAGGAGAAAAATTTGACCTGGCCGCATTCGTAGATCCGGCTACCGGCTTCATTTCAAAAAAATCGCTGAATGGCAAAGATTTGAAAGCCCAGGAACTACCCGGTCTGTGGAATGGCGCAATGGCCGATTGGAACACGCTTTTTGTGGAAGTTCCAATCCAAACCTTCAATCCGGTGAAGACCGTCAACGATCTTCTGCGAAAAGAGCATCAGCCGGAGGAATAGGATTCCAAAAGTATTTGTAAATTTGCACCCGCAATTTTCTTTTTATGGATGAGGACGCAAGGGACTTTTTAGAGAACGAAGAAATCGTTGAGGCTGTAAACCGCTTTCTGGGAATGATTGATGAAGATCGTTTCGAATACTTCGACGTGTTTGAATACGAAGGAATTGTCGATTATTTTTTAGATGAAGGCAAAATCAAAAAAGCTGCAACAGCAGTGGCTTACGGCTTACAAATTCATCCTTCTTCGGTTAGCCTGAAAGTGAAAAAAGCACAAATATTGTTGATCGAAGGGCAGGCTGAAGAAAGCCTCGAGCTAGCTATTTTTGCCGAACGCATCGAAAATACCAACCCGGATGTCTATCTGGTTAAAGGTTCGGCGCTGGTTATGCTCGACCAGATCGATCAGGCCATTGAGGCCTACGAAAAAGCGGTCGAATATAACTACGACGACAATGATGAGCTACTATATAACATTGGCGTAACATTGGGGCAAGCCGGAGAATGTGAACAAGCCCTCGTTTTTTTGCAACAAGCCTACGAGGCCAATCCCAAAAACGAGTTGGTGCTGTACGAGCTGGGCTATTATTACGATCGGATTCAGGAGTTCACCAAGAGCATCCGCTATTACAACGAATACCTGGACATCGACCCGTTTAATGCTTCTGTTTGGTACAACCTGGGCATTACTTTCAATCGCATCGGCGAGCACGACAAAGCTGTAGAAGCCTACGACTTCTCGATTGCCCTGCAGGATGATTTTGAACAGGCCTATTTCAATAAAGCCAACGCCCTGTCGAACAACAATCGCTACAAGGATGCCATTCCCTGCTACGAAGAGTACTTAAGCTACGACAAGGACAACGACGACGCTTATTGCTATTTAGGTGAATGCTACCTGAATTTAGAGCAGTTTCAGGAGGCACTGCAAAATTACCGCAAGGCAATCCGGGTGAATAAAAACAACTCGAACGCCTGGTATGGTGCAGGCCTGATCCAATGGATGGACGGCAAACTGCCCGAAGCCTTGGCCAACCTGAAAAAGGCCCTGAAGCTGGATGACGAAAACCCCGACTTCTGGTTGATGTATGGTAAAATCAGCCACGAGATGGAGAAATACGATCAGGCCGAATCAGCCTTCGAAAAAGCCACTGTGCTCGACCCGGATAACGCTGAAAGTTGGATTGCCTTTGCAGAATTGGAATACGACCGCGGAAAACTCGCCAGCTCAATCGAGATCCTGAAAAACGCCTCGTCATCGATCGCTGACGATCCGAACATCAACTATCGGTTGACAGCTTATTTGCTGGAAAACAACGATGAACAATCGGCAACAGGCTACTTTGAGCGAGCCCTGGAAATCGACTTCAGCAATTACCGCGTTTTGTTCGATTATTACCCGGAAGCCCTTCAGAATGAATCCATTAAAAGATTAATAAAGAAACACGAATCAACCAAATTATAAAAAATGAATTTCAACTTGCCATTTGTCCCTGAAAGACCTGAACAGCCCAGAGAGTCAGGCTTAACAATGATGATGGACAAAGGATTGTCTCTGCGTGAAGCAGAAAACTTTTGTGAGGTTTCTGCTCAATATACCGACTTGGTAAAGCTGGGCTTCGGAACAGGTCTGTTGACACCAAACGTAAAAGAGAAAATTAAAATCTATAAACAAGCCGGTTTGCGCCCCTATTTCGGAGGAACCCTGTTCGAAGCTTTTGCTGCCCGCAACATGGTTGACGATTACAAGAAATTTGTCGCCGATGCAGGTGTTGAAACAGCTGAAGTGTCGGATGGCGTTTTACCCATGGACCACAACCTGAAGTGCCGCTACATTCAGGATTTAGCCAAAGACTTTGTCGTACTTTCCGAAGTAGGAACAAAACTGAAAGGCAAAGAAATCAGCAATGAAGAATGGGTAAGCTGGATGCTTTCCGAGCTGGACGCCGGAGCCTGGAAGGTAATTGCCGAAGCACGCGAAAGTGGTAACATGGGCATCTACAACAACGATGGATCGGCCAACTCGGAGTTGGTACTCGATATCAGAAAACATATCGATCCGGATAAAATTTTGTGGGAAGCACCACTAAAAAACCAGCAGGTTTGGTTTATCAAACTACTGGGCCCCAATGTAAACCTGGGCAACATTGCCGAAAACGAAGTGATTCCGTTGGAAACGCTAAGACGCGGACTTCGTGGCGATACCCTGCTCAGCTTTCTGCCCTAAAAACATTACAAACACAATAAAAGTCCCCCACTTGGGGACTTTTCATTTTATACCGGGGAAAAACAGCCCCCGACAGCAAACTATATCTGCCGAGCATTGTTCTAAGCGTGCAGATGTTTTGTAAAGATTAATATCCCGCCGCTGATTGACATCTATCAACTTTTATCTGTCACATCTCCGCGCGAGATTATTAACTTTGAAACAAAATCAATAAAAAATGTTTCTAATAGGACTAACAGGATCAGCAATACCTTACCTCATCTTCTTAGGTATTGTGGTTGTTTTCACCCTTGGAACAAATACCGAGGTTTTAAACAAAAAATGTATGCCGCCGATAAAAAGCGACATGCACCTGACCTATGCCGAACAAATTCCTCAACAAGCAGTCACTGCGGATTTCAATTATACCGAGCATCATTCTTTTCAGAACCGGCTCGTTGATCAACCCGACCATTGCCGGATCAATGATACCGCCGTCCCACATTGGACTACAGTTATCAGGAGAAGTTATGCCTCATCAACCGCCCCTTATTCCTCGGCTGTATGTGCCAGTTACTTCGGGCTATCTCCTCCGGTCGTGGCTTAATACCAGCCAACGAATTGAACAAATTGACATTTAATTTTTGCTCCATGATTGGAATTATTGGATTAAGCCACAAATCGGCACCCGTACATATTCGCGAAAAGTTTGCCATCGATCACGATGAAAGCTGCAAACTGGCCCGGCTCATCTGCCAGAATCAGTACATTCAGGAATTGGTGATCCTTTCAACCTGTAATCGTACCGAGATCTATTTTAAAGCCGACGAATGCTGCTCTTCCGGAGCATTCAGCATTATTATTGGCTACTTGCACAAACACGCCGCGGTAGGCGACGAAATAAACAAGCACTTCTACCGCTTTGCCAACGACCAGGCTGTTGATCACCTGTTCCGCGTTATTTCCAGCCTCGAGTCGATGGTGCTGGGCGAGTATCAAATTGTATCGCAAATAAAAGAAGCCTACAGCCGCGCCGATGCGAACGGCACAGTTGGCAAGGTACTCACCCGCCTTTTCAATAAGGCCCTGGAAACGGGCAAGCAAGTGCGGTCGAACACCCAAATGAGTACCGGTGCTTTCTCGGTAAGCTATGCAGCTGTTGAAAAATGTCATCAGCAATTCCGAAATCTGACGGATAAAAAAATCCTGTTGATTGGTGCTGGCGAAACCGGCGAGTTAGTGATTAAGAACCTGTACAAGAAAGGTTGTAAAAACATTACCGTAACCAACCGCACCATTACCAAAGCGGAAGAACTGGCAACCCGCTACAATGGCAAGGCTCTTCCGTTTAATCAGATGATGGCCGGTATACACGATGCTGAAATTATCGTAAGTTCGGTTGCAACAAAAGAGCCGCTTTTCGATGCTGCAACTGTAAAGCCACACCTGAATGGTCATCCTTTGGTGATGATGATCGACTTGGGTGTTCCTCGTAACATTCACCCCAACGTATCTGATATTCCGATCATCGATTTAGTCAATGTTGACGATTTAGAGGAAGTTGTTGCCGGCAATCAGGAGAAAAAGCAAGCGCTGGTTTCTGTTGCCGAGGAAATTATTGCCGAAAAGGTAAGCGAGTTTTCCGATTGGTTGAATAGCCGCAACCTGACGCCAACCATTCAGCAAATAATTTCGTCCATGAACGCTGTAAATTCCGCCGAGCTGGAAACCTGTAAGAAGTTCCATACCGAAGAGGAAATACAGCAGATGGAGAAATACGGTAAACACATTACCGACAAACTAATCAATTCGATGATTAAAAACCTGAAGTCGATCAGTGACAATGGCCGAAAAACGGAATACATTAAAGTTGTCAGCGACTTATTCTCTCAATTCAACAATGAGCAATAATACCATCAAAATAGGCACACGGGGCAGCAAACTGGCCCTGTGGCAGGCCAATACTGTTAAAGCAGCCATTGCGACTGCCTTTCCCGACTTAACCGTTGAAATCGTCATCATCAAAACCAAAGGCGACATCATTCTGGATGTCTCACTGTCCAAGATTGGCGACAAAGGTTTATTTACCAAAGAAATTGAAACAGCACTAATCAATGGAGATGTTGATTTGGCTGTTCACAGTTTGAAGGACCTTCCGACCGAATTGCCCGAAGGTTTGTGTATCGGAGGCATGCTTCCGCGTGGCGAAGTTCGCGATGTTTTCATCTCGAAAGACGGCCGCAAACTGAGCGAGATGACCGCTAACGACCGGATCGCCACCTCAAGCCTGCGACGCAAAGCACAGCTCTTGGCTTACAATCCCAACCTCAATATTGTCGATATTCGTGGCAACGTAGACACTCGTCTTAAAAAGATGAAAGAAGGTCATTGCGATGCTTTACTGATGGCCGGGGCCGGAATCATCCGTTTGGGATACGAAGATTACATTACCGAATTGCTCGACCCGAAGGTTGTGCTTCCTGCTGTTAGCCAGGGAGCCGTAGCCATCGAAATTCGCGATGAAGATGAACGCATTCAACGCATTATCGACGCGGTTTCCGACGAACAAACCTGGAATACCACCATGGCCGAACGCTGGTTGCTGCGTACGCTGGAAGGCGGCTGTCAAGTTCCGGTAGCTTGTTATTCGACGGTTGAAAGTGACCAACTAAGCCTAACCGGTTTGGTCGCTTCGATCGATGGAAAACAGGTAATCCGAAAATCTGTTTCGTGCCCGATTGACGAAGGCTCGGAAAAAGCAATCGAATTGGCAGAGGCAATTCTGGCTGAAGGTGGAAAAGAAATTCTCGATCAGATTCGCACAGAATAGCGACAATGGCAGACCGGCAAACCGACCATAAGATCCAGGACAAACGAATCATCTGTACTTATCCCCAACCCGAACCGGACGAATTTTCCGTTCGGCTCGAACAAGCCGGGGCCAACGTACATTTTATGCCTGCAATCGAAATTCGGCCCATCACCGGCCAGTTACCAAAGCAACTTTCGGATTACAATTGGTTGGTTTTTACCAGTAAGAACGGCATTCGCAGCTTCTTCAACCAATACCAACCGGCAGCAAACAATAAAATAGCTGTTTTGGGTGAAGCAACCGGGCACGAGTTGAACAACTTCAACTTAAAAGCGAGCTACACGGGAACAGGCCGAACCGGTGAAGATTTCGCACACGAACTAAAAGACGTGATTCTCCCTGGTGAGTCGGTTTTATTGGTTCTTGGAGAATTGGCTCCGGACACCATCCTGCACCAATTGCAAGCCACCAATTCGGTTGATCGCATCAACATTTACCAGACAGTTGCGCCGGATCATTTCGATCCGGAATGTGTGCAATTAATCGAGTCGGACAGCTACGATCTGATGATGATCAGCAGCCCCTCGGCTATAAAAAATTTGTACCTTGCGTTTCGCGCAAAAATCAGCCAATGGCGCGTCATCAGCATTGGCAAAACAACCACTGCCACCTGTCGAAACCTCGGAATCGAGCCGCTCGCTACAGCAAAAGATTCGAGTTACAAAGGACTGGCCGAAACAACAATTGAATACTTACAACATCAAAACAGTTAGATTATGAGTTATCCTGTTACACGCTTACGGAGACTTCGTAAATCAGCCTCTATCCGCAATATGGTTCGCGAGACTGAAGTAAATCGCGACGATCTGATTATGCCTTATTTTGTTTGCCCGGGCGAAAATGTGAGCAATCCCATTAAATCCATGCCGGGTAATTTTCAACTTTCGATCGACCTTCTGGTCAAAGAAGTTCAGGATTTAGTTGAAACAACCGGTGTCGATAAAATCTTGCTTTTCGGTATTCCCGCAGAAAAAGACGAAACCGGCCATGTGGCTTGTCATCACGATGCGATTGTACCAAAAGCCATTCGCGCGTTAAAAGCGGCACTGCCGAATATCCTGATTGTAGCAGACGTTTGCAACTGCGAATACACCACCCACGGCCACTGTGGCACCATTATCGATGGCGACGTAGATAACGACAGCACATTGCACACACTCGCCGCTCAATCGGTTACCTTGGCTAAATCCGGAGCCGATATTATTGCCCCATCGGATATGATGGACGGGCGCATTGGTGCCATCCGTGCTGCGTTGGATGAAAATGGTTTCCAAAATACGCCAATCATGGCGTACTCTGCGAAATATGCTTCCGGCTTCTATGGCCCGTTCCGCGATGCTGCCGAGAGCGCTCCAAAATTCGGCGACCGCAGCACTTATCAAATGGACCCCGCAAACAGCGACGAAGCCTTGCGTGAAGTCGAGCAGGATATTATCGAGGGTGCCGACATGGTGATGGTAAAACCGGCATTGAGCTATATGGACGTCATCCAACGCGTAAAGACCACTTTCAACATGCCACTGGTGGCTTATAACGTAAGTGGTGAATTTTCGATGGTGAAAGCTGCTGCGGCCAATGGTTGGATTGATGAAGAACGCCTGATCAAAGAGATTCTGACTTCGTTGAAACGCGCCGGTGCCGATGTGATTATCACCTACCACGCCAAAGAATTTGTATTAAGTGAATTGAAAAAAGGCAACCGCGTGTAGGGTTGCACAAAAGTCAAATCGAATGAACTACTCCAAAAGTATAACGGCTTTCAAGGAAGCCCAGGAACTGATTCCCGGTGGGGTGAACTCGCCGGTTCGGGCCTTTAAAAGTGTACAGGCCGATCCGTTGTTTATCGCAAAAGCCAAAGGTGCCAACGTTTGGGATATCGACGGCAACAAATATATTGACTTCGTATCCTCATGGGGACCGCTGATTTTAGGGCATGCCAATCCGGCGATTGTTGAAGCCGTGCAAAAAGCTGCCGAACTGGGAACCAGCTACGGCGCCCCTACCCTGATTGAAACAGAAATGGCCAAGCTCATCACCGAGATGATGCCATCGGTGGACAAAGTTCGAATGGTAAACTCGGGCACAGAAGCGACGATGAGCGCGCTGCGCCTCGCTCGCGGCTACACCAAACGCGACCTGGTAGTCAAGTTTGCCGGTTGCTACCACGGTCACGCCGACGCTTTCCTGATTAAAGCAGGCTCCGGTGCAATCACCCTTGGATTGCCGGATAGCCCCGGTGTGACCAAAGCTTCAGCCCAAAACACGCTGACGGCTGAATACAACAACCTGGAATCAGTAAAAGAGCTTTTTGATGCACGCGGCGAAGAAATCGCTGCCGTAATTCTGGAACCGGTTGCCGGGAACATGGGTTGTGTACTTCCGGATGTGGAGTTCCTGAAGGGCGTTCGTGCCATCACGGAACAATACGGTGCTTTGTTGATTTTCGATGAAGTAATCACCGGTTTCCGATTGTCTGCCGGTGGTGCTCAAAAGCGCTTCGGCATCATGCCCGACCTGACCACGCTGGGTAAAATTATAGGTGGCGGACTTCCTGTTGGCGCTTATGGCGGCCGCAAAGAAATTATGGATCTATTGGCACCAAACGGACCGGTTTATCAGGCAGGAACGCTTTCGGGCAACCCGTTGGCAATGGCTGCCGGCTCAGTTATGCTGAGCACGTTGAACAACAATCCGTCTATTTACGAAGAATTGGAACGCAAAGGGGCCAAAGTTGAAGCCGGGTTAAAAGCTGCGCTGGAAAGCAACAACATCCCGGGGGTTATCAATCGCATTGGCTCAATGATGACCATGTTCTTCACTGAAGAAAAAGAAGTGAAATCATTCGATCAGGCTATGAAATCGAATGCGCCCCGTTATGCGCAATTCTTCAAGAAATCGCTGGAAGCAGGCATCTACCTGGGACCTTCGCAATACGAGTGTTTCTTTGTTTGCGACGCGCATACCGATGCGGACCTCGACTACATGCTAGAAGCAGCCGACAGCGCCATGAAAAGCCTCTAAACACCCAATAAACATGCAAGATTCAATCTTTTTAAAGAAGCTAAACGGACAAGAGACCGAGCGTCCGCCAGTGTGGTTTATGCGCCAGGCGGGCCGCGTTCTGCCTAATTACAATAAGCTGAAGGAAGACTATACCTTTCACGAATTGATGGAAGATCCGAAGTTGGCCGCCGAGGTGACTTTGATGCCCATATACGATCTGGGTGTTGATGCGGCCATCTTGTTTTCCGACATCCTGGTAATTCCGAATGCCATGGGAATGGATTTGGAATTTACCGATCACGGGCCGGTGTTCAACAAACCACTGAAAAGCTTGACCAATCCGGCTGATCATCTGGCTCCTCTGCCGGAGAAGCTTGAATATATTTACAAGAATATTGAGGAAATTATCGCTCAGCGACCAGCCAACATTCCGCTGATTGGTTTTTGCGGTGCTCCGCTGACTACCCTGTGCTACATGGTGCAAGGCATTAGCTCCAACCCGAATTTCCCGGATGCCATCAAATTTTTGTTTCAACACAAAGCAGAAGCCAAGAAGCTGATCGACGCCATTGCAGATCTTTCAGCCTTTTATGCGAAAAAGCAGATCGAGCATGGTGTGGAAGCTTTCCAATTGTTCGAAACACATGCCAACCTTGTCCCGGTTGAACTATACAATGAGCTGTTTATGCCAGCTGTGAAAAAGATCAGTCGGGCGGTTCGCGAAACTGGAACACCGTTTATCTTCTTCCCGAAAGGAATCGCTACCGGCTTGAAATATGTAACGCCCGAGCTGGCCGATTTTGTGAGCATCGACTGGCAATTGTCGATGGAAGATGCCCGCGCGATGGTGCACCCGGAAGTAGGCTTACAAGGTAACCTGGATCCACGCTACCTTTACGGAACCCAGGAGGAAATTAAAGCTCGTTTAGAGGCGTATATTCCGTTTTTCCAGCAACATCCCAAATGGATTTTCAACCTCGGACACGGCTTCTTACCGGACATCCCATACGAAAATGCGAAGTTCGTGGTTGACTGGATAAAAACAGTAGACTGGAAAAAATAAGCAATTCCATTGAAATACAAGACAGGCCGCCCAAAGGGTGGCTTTTCTTTTTTCAATCTGTAGCACACCAATTCTCACGGCGCATTTATCAGGTGAATCGTGCAACACAACATTCGGGTCGCGATATAAGGCTACATCACCCCACATAAAAAAAGGATGGCGAAAACCATCCTTCTAAACTTAACCAAACCTATCTCTATGAAAATTTTGCTTACTATCTTGCTCTAATGTCTGAAACAAAGATACCTGCCATTTCAGTTAACAGATGACAAGTAAGGTTAACAAACGTTAATCCGTTGTTTGCAAATTCATTTTTCGGTGTAACAAATGCGACGTCGTCGGTTGACCGACAAACACGATCAATCCATTCAACCAAAAACAGAAAACAGAGCTGATTCCCGGGAGATCACCAACAGGAATGAAAGTGTCGTTGTTTTCGACGATGCTGTTGTCGTTATTTTCAAAAGTTATCGGGTTGTCGGTCTACATCTAATCAAAACCAGTTATTGACATTGCGCCTTAGCACCTCTGCTGAGTATGACTTTCAGAAAAAAGCGATAAAAATGTCCGGCAGGCAAACCCAGGAAAGCCTCAACAATTGAAGGAGCCAAACAACAACGAAGGCGCTGCAATTTACACCTTTGAAAAGTGCGAATTTGTTCTAAAGTTAATCATCGGTTTTCAAATTATCGCTATAAACCTATTGAAAAACATATCCTGAAAGATACTGAAAGACATAGCTATAAAACATCTGCCCCTTCTGCCCCTGAATTTTCTAATTAATAAAATTTACGGTTACATTAGTAACTCGAAAATTTACTTTACACATGAGTCCAATCAACCTTAAATCTTAAAATCTATGGCAAAATACGTTTATACTTTCGGGAACGGAAAAGCCGAAGGAAAGGCAGACATGAAGAACCTTCTGGGCGGTAAAGGAGCAAACCTGGCAGAGATGAATTTAATCGGAGTTCCGGTTCCTCCGGGTTTCACGATCACAACAGAAGTTTGTACAATTTATAACCAGCAAGGTAAACAAGCAGCTTTAGCAGCCATCAAACCGGAGGTTGAAAAAGCAGTGGCTTTAGTTGAGCAACTCACCGCGACCAAGTTTGGCGATAAAGACAATCCCTGCCTGGTGTCAGTGCGCTCAGGAGCCCGGGTATCGATGCCTGGGATGATGGACACGGTATTAAACCTGGGCTTAAATGATCGGGCAGTACAGGGAATCACCCAAAAATCGGGCAACGAACGCTTCGCCTGGGATTCGTACCGCCGCTTTGTTCAGATGTACGGCGACGTTGTACTGGGCATGAAACCGCAAAGTAAAGAAGATATCGATCCTTTTGAGGAAATCATGGAAAAACTCAAAGAAGAAAAAGGAATCGAGCTGGATACAGATTTCACAACCGACGATCTAAAAAAACTGGTTACCTCCTTCAAGGACGCTGTAAAACAAGTGACCGGTAAAAATTTCCCCGATGACCCTTGGGAACAACTTTGGGGCGCTATTTATGCTGTTTTCGACAGCTGGATGAACGAGCGCGCAATTTACTACCGCAAAATAAACGGTATTCCTGCTGAGTGGGGAACTGCCGTAAACGTACAGGCAATGGTATTTGGCAACATGGGCGAATCATCGGCAACAGGAGTTGCTTTTTCGCGCGATGCCGGAACAGGAGAAGACATATTTAATGGCGAATACCTGATCAACGCTCAGGGCGAAGATGTTGTAGCCGGTATTCGCACCCCGCAACAAATAACGCTCGAAGGAAGTAAACGTTGGGCGACATTAGCCGGAATAGATGAAAAGTTGCGGGAATCACATTTTCCCTCACTGGAAGAAACCATGCCTGAGCTGTACGCTGAGTTGAATGCCGTACAGGAAAAACTGGAAGCTCACTACAAGGATATGCAGGACCTTGAATTTACCATACAGGAAGGGAAGCTTTGGCTGTTACAAACCCGCAACGGCAAACGAACGGGAGCAGCCATGGTTAAAATTGCTGTAGATATGCTGGAACAAGGCATTATCGATAAAAAAACAGCCTTGCAACGCATCGAACCCAACAAGCTGGACGAATTATTGCACCCGGTGTTCGATCCTGAAGCGTTGAAACAAGCTACCATCCTGGCCAAGGGGCTTCCCGCATCTCCGGGAGCTGCTACCGGGCAGATCGTCTTTTTTGCCGATGAAGCCAATAAGTTCGAATCTTCCGTTCTGGTGCGTATTGAAACCTCTCCCGAAGACTTGGAAGGAATGAACATTGCCAAAGGTATTCTGACCGCCCGCGGAGGAATGACCTCGCATGCCGCTGTTGTTGCCCGCGGAATGGGAAAATGCTGCGTGTCGGGCGCCGGAACAGTCCGAATCGATTACCGTTCCCGCACAATGACTGTTGGGAATGTAACACTTAAAGAAGGAGACTGGATTTCGCTCAACGGATCGACCGGTGAAGTTTGCGAAGGAAAAGTAAAAACTCAAAATCCGGATCTGGGCGGCGATTTCAGCAAAATCATGGATCTGGCCGACGAGTTCACCCGCATGACTGTCCGAACAAATGCCGACACCCCCCATGATGCAAAAGTGGCCAGCAAGTTCGGAGCCAAAGGCATCGGGCTGTGCCGTACCGAGCACATGTTCTTCGAAGGGGAACGCATAAAAGCCATGCGCGAAATGATCCTGTCCAATACCATTGCGGAGCGCGAAAAGGCCTTAACAAAACTTTTGCCCTACCAACGAAGCGACTTCGAAGGTATTTTCGAAGCGATGGCGGGTTACGGTGTCACCGTTCGACTTCTCGATCCGCCCTTGCACGAATTTGTGCCACACAACAAGGCAGCACAGGAAGAGCTTGCCCAGGAAATGGGGATCACCATGAACCAGCTGCTTTCGAAAATTGAAGATCTGGAAGAATTTAATCCGATGCTGGGGCACCGCGGTTGCCGGTTGGGCATCACCTACCCGGAGATTACAGCCATGCAGGCGCGAGCCATCATCGAGGCCGCCCTAAACCTGAAAGCCAAAGGTATTGATGCCAAACCCGAGATTATGGTTCCCTTGGTGGGCACCATTGCCGAGTTAAAAAACCAGGCGGCAGTGATTCGCGAAACGGCTGAGAATGTATTCCAGGAAAAAGGTGACCGGGTAGACTTCATGCTTGGCACCATGATTGAGATTCCGAGAGCTGCCCTCACCGCAGACTTAATCGCGGAAGAAGCCGAATTTTTCTCCTTCGGCACCAACGACCTCACCCAGATGACCTTTGGCTATTCGCGTGACGATGCCGGCAAGTTCATGCCCGACTATTTGGATAAGAACATTCTGAAGAATGATCCATTCCAGGTACTCGACCAGGAAGGTGTTGGACAACTTGTAAAAATGGGCGTTCAAAAAGGTCGTTCAACCAAACCCAAACTGAAAGTTGGGATTTGTGGCGAGCATGGCGGTGAACCCAGTTCGGTCATGTTCTGCGACAGCGTTGGCCTGGACTACGTCAGTTGTTCCCCCTATCGTGTACCCATTGCACGCGTGGCAGCAGCCTTGGCCAATATCGCTAAAAATTGATCTGAATAAGCACCAAAATACCGAAAGCCGTCCGGGAGCATCCGGGCGGCTTTCGTTGTTATATTCCTGCGCAAGTTCGGCTACAAAGCAGGAACAATTGTGCGATCGGTAATCGCTTGATTTTTTTTCGTTCTTAAAAATGAGCAGACAAATTCAGGCTAAACTGCGGAGCCAAACGGTATCCGTGCCTACAGCGATCAAACATCAGATCGCCAACGCGGAAATACAGATGGCCTCCATAACTGACCCGTTCGTAACGTCCGGGAAGTTCAACAAACACCGAGGCCGCCGGAACTGCAACACGCACATAACCTACGCGCGGATAAAACCGATAATAATGACCGCTGTGATAATAAATGTCGCCATGAGCGGCTCTCAACCGAACCGGACGGTGATGGAAGCGTTTGTAAACATCGCCGTATTGGGGGTGATGATAAGCAAAACGACGGTCATTGAAATGACGGTGAACCTGACGATCACTTCTGCGGAAGTCGGCCTCGCCGTAATAATTCTTTTGTGGATAGGATCTCTTATCTTGCTTCTTCGAATACTTATACTCTTTTTTGTTGGCCTTTCGATGATCGTTCGCTTGTGCCGGAGCTGAAAAACTGCTAAAACCGAGCCCAACAAACAGGGCTGCAAAAGCTATTTTATAGTTGATCGTTGTTTTCATGACTTTCAATTTTAGGTTCAACAAACTTTTTATCGACTTTACCGGTAACTTTTCATGTATCCATTTACAATTGGTATGCCAAAACCATAGCAAACTAAATTGCAGCAGCTTACCAACATCTCCACAGACAATATACGACTCTACTTTTTCCGGAATGGAAATAGATTATTACTTTTGCAGCAAAATTTTTAAACGTGGGAAGAATATTAGCGATCGATTACGGGAAAAAACGTGTCGGGCTGGCCGTTACCGATCCGATGCAAATAATTGCAAACAAGTTAACAACAGTTGCCAGCCATCAGATTTTTGATTTTCTGAAAGAGTACTTTCAAAAAGAAGACGTTGAAAAAGTCATCATCGGCTATCCCATGCAATTGAACAATGAACCATCCGAAGCCGTTGTGTATATCAATCCTTTTCTGAAGCGATTTCAGAAGCTGTATCCCGAGATGCCCGTTGAGCAGGTCGATGAACGTTTCACCTCGCGCATGGCCTTTCAAACCATGATTGATGCCGGCTTAAAAAAGAAGGATCGGCAAAACAAAGGAACGATTGATGCTGTTAGTGCTACAATCATTTTACAATCTTATTTAGAACAAAAAAAATTCAGATAATGATCTACCCGATTACAGTTTACGGCGACCCGGTCTTGCGCAAAGTTGCCCAACCTATTACCAAAGACTATCCTGATTTCGATCAATTCGTGAAAGACATGTTCGAAACCATGTACTTTTCCGACGGCGTTGGCCTGGCGGCTCCTCAAATCGGATTGCCGATCCGGATGTTCGTCGTTGACGCCTCTGCCGCTGCCGACGAAGAACCGGAGCTGGAAGGGTTTAAGAAAGCTTTCATCAATCCCGAAATCATCGAAACCAAAGGCGACGAATGGACCATGAATGAAGGCTGCCTGAGCCTGCCCGACATTCGCGAAGATGTTTCACGCCCCGAGTTTGTAAAAATTAAATATCTGGATGAAAACTTCGTTGAACACATTGAGGAGTACGGTGGCTTTGCCGCCCGTGTCATTCAACACGAATACGATCACCTGGAAGGTAAATTACTGGTTGACCATCTCAGCCCGCTCCGGAAACGGATGTTAAAAAGCAAGTTGACCAACATCACCAAAGGGAAGGTGAAAACCAGTTACCGCATCATCATTCCCGGAAGTCGAAAATAAGCTTCGTATAGCCAAACATGCTTTTCGTCAGCCCAAAGCTGGCGTTCATGAAATAGTTGCCAATTTACTGGCATAAATGCAGAATTCACTGTAATTTGAGGTTCTTTGAACTCGGAATACAGTGAATTTTTTTTCGAACAATCCATTCATCAAACTACTTGGCTTCTGGATCATTGGCCTTTTATCAGCCAAATATGTTCCGGCGCTTCTGTACATCTTCATTTTACTGTTTTTTGCAGGCAGCATCTGGTTGATTGTTTTAGGCAAACACAAGCAATATCCTTTTGACCTTGTTGCGTCAATTTTGCTGAGTACAACCATCCTTTTGCTTTCAGCCCTCAACTACCGGCTGTCGCACCCTACACTTCCGCAAGCCCCGGCCGGCCAGACACATCTACTGGCAAGCGTCGTTGAAACGCCACAGGAAAAGCCCAACAGCTACCAGGCAATTCTGAAGATTGTGCAAGCCGACAATGATTCTTTAATCGGCTATCAGGTGATTACCTGGTTTGAAAAAGATTCCAATCTTCTCTCTTTGCGCGCCGGAGATCTGATTTTGGCATCAACAAAGCTGCAAACAATTGCCAACAAAGGCAATCCTTTTGAATTCGATTATAAAAGCTATATGGCTCAGCAAGGGATCCACTACCGATGTTATATCGCTCAAAAAAATTGCCGTTTCACACAAAGTTATTCATCCGGGCTGCGCCTTTGGGCCGAGAACTTTAGGTTGCAAATGCTTCACCAACTGCGCGCGGCACTTTCCCGGCCCGAAAGCTTCGAAATCATCTCGGCATTAACGCTGGGCTACCGTAAAGAGCTAAGCCCTGAAACCCGCGAATCATTCACAAAAACAGGAGCCATGCATGTATTGGCCGTCAGCGGACTACACGTCGGTCTTATCTTCCTTTTTCTCCTCAAAGTATTTCATTTTCTGACTTATATTCGCGGAGGGCAATGGATCCGGCTTCTCGCAATTTCAGTCATTCTGTGGACCTATGCTTTGCTCACCGGATTTTCGCCGTCGGTGCAACGAGCCACAACCATGTTCAGCTTTCTGCTGATTGCCGAAACCATTAATCGCCGCAATTCAATATACAACTCCATCGCGGCATCGGCTTTTGCACTACTGCTGCTTAATCCGGACATCCTTTTTGCTGTTGGTTTTCAGCTGTCGTACGCAGCGGTATTGAGCATCGTGTACTTTTACCCCCTGCTGAACAAACTGCTACCCCAAAAACCGGCAATCATCCGCAAACCGGGACAATTGCTCTGTGTAGCGCTGTCCGCGCAAATTGGCACTTTCCCGCTAACGATCTACTATTTCAACCAATTCCCGATCTATTTTTGGCTTAGCAACTTTGTGGTCATCCCGGCAGCCTTTGTGCTGCTTTGTGGTACATTCCTGTTTTTCGTTTCAGCCGCCATTGCTCCTGTTCAATCAATTGTTGCCACCATACTCGATCTTACAAGTACGGTCGTCCTGTTTATTTTAGACAGGATTAGCAAACTCCCCGGGGCGGTGATTACACACATAGCCATCTCTGAAACCGAACTGGCCTGCCTGACAGCAATGATTATCTTCGTGATCCTGTTCATTCAACAAAAGCGAGCTCGCTACGTGAAGCTTGCGTTGTTCTGCCTGTTGTTGTTTCAAACGGTCGGACTAAGTCAAAAACTGAGCCTCTTCAATCAACATCGGGTCATCGAATACCAAAATGTTGCGCCCATACTTCATCTGATCGATGGCCGCAGTAATTATATTTTATGCACCGACACGGCAACAATATCGCCCTATATGTATACCAATGTCATTACCCGGCTTCAGCTCAATCAACCGGTCATTGTGCAAATATCGGATTCTACATCCTTCCGAAATAATGAACTCATAATAGAGGGTGACAACTGTCAATTTGGGAACCAAACAATCCCATTTCCCCACCCGCAAAAGAAAACAAAATGGCAAAATTCACATCGACTTACCAGCAATAAATTCGAATAATGGCTTCCAGTAATGGCTCTTGCTGTGCTGCTTACCGCGGCAAGCCTCTCGGGAACGGTCGCCTTGAACCGTCTCCTCCCCCCGTGCAGCAAACAGGCAGCTCGCCTCATACGGGATCTTTGCACGCGCCAAAAAACTAATTCGAATGTATGGGAATTGTTGATTTTATACTTACTTTGCTTGGCGAATTTTAACGAAGTACGAAACACTCAATGAAAATTGTTATTGTTGGAGCTGGAGAAGTCGGAACTCATCTTGCCAAGATGCTGAGCCGCGAAGATCACGACATTGTATTGATGGATGATGATACCGAAAAATTGAATAAACTCTCCAGTCAAGTTGACCTGCTTACCTTTACCG
Source organism: Mangrovibacterium marinum (assembly GCF_003046625.1). Lineage (GTDB taxonomy): Bacteria > Bacteroidota > Bacteroidia > Bacteroidales > Prolixibacteraceae > Mangrovibacterium > Mangrovibacterium marinum. The sequence continues at coordinate 60,556 of NZ_QAAD01000016.1, read as the reverse complement.
GCTATGCCAACTCGTTTAAAGACTTAAAAGACGCAGGCGTTTCCAAGTGCGACCTGTTAATTGCTGTTACCCCCTACGAAGAACGCAACATTATGGCTTGCGTGATGGCTAAAGATATGGGCGTGGGAAGAACGGTTGCCCGCATCAACAATGCTGAATACCTGGAAGAAAAGTACAAAGAAAAATTGCGCAATCTGGGGGTTGATGAATTGATTTATCCGGAAACACTTGCCGGAAAGGAAATTGCCTCTTCGGTAAAGCAGGTGGGTACCCGCCAGCTAATTGAGTTTTCAGGCGGTAAGCTCATCCTGATGGGAATTAAAATTCGGGAGAATGCCCCCGTTCTGAACAAATCGTTCGAGGAGCTTTCGTACATCGAGTCCGAAATTCGGGCGGTAGCCATCAACCGGGAAAATCAAACCATTATCCCTCACGGACGCGACTACGTTCGTGCCGGCGATATTATCTTCTTTATCACCACCCGAAGCTATATGAATAAAGTCTTCGAATTGACGGGTAAAGAAATCTTCCCGGTTCGCAACATCATGATTTTGGGAGGCAGCCGCATTGCCCAAAAAACCGTTGAGCGTCTGGGCGACCACTACAATATTAAAATCATTGAAACTGATAAACTCCGCAGCCAGCAAATTGCCGACCGACTGGAGAATGTGCTGGTCATTAACGGCGACGGACGTAACCTGGATCTGTTAAAAGAAGAACGGATTGAACGGATGGACGCCTTTATTGCGGTAACAGGCAACTCGGAAACCAACATCCTATCATGCCACATGGCTAAAAAACTGGGCATCAAGCGGACCGTTGCCGAAGTTGAAAATATCGATTTCATGGGTATTGCCGAGAGTATGGACATTGGTAGTTTGATCAACAAAAAGCTAATTGCTGCAAGCTACATCTACAAATATACGCTGGGCGCACAAGTAGCCCAGGCCAAATGTTTGACGGCCTCGGAGGCTGAAGTGTTTGAGTTCATTGCCACCGAAGGCTCCAAGGTTACCGAAGCCCCCATTAAAGATATCGGCTTCCCCGAGGATGCAACACTTGGCGGCATTGTTCGCGGTCAGATGGCCTTTGTTGCCAAAGGCGAAACCATTGTTCAACCCGATGACAAAGTGGTTGTTTTTGTACTGCCCTCGGCAATTCGCAAACTGGAAAAATTCTTCAAATAATAACCCCAAGTCCGCTGGTATATGTTCAACTTCAAAGCTATTGTAAAGATTCTCGGATTTTTATTGATCGTTGAAGGTATATTTATGCTAATATCGATGCTTGTGGCACTGCTGTACCACGGCTCCGATGTACTTCCTCTGCTGAACTCGGCCTTAATCACCCTGGGCGTTGGCGGGCTTGCTGTTGCTACGATGTTCAAGGCCGAAAAACGCTTCAGCAAAAACGATGGCTTCATTATTGTTAGCTTGGTGTGGATTGTTTTCTCGCTCTTCGGGAGCCTGCCCTACCTGCTCAGCAATTCGATTCCCCGGCTGAGCGATGCCTTTTTCGAAACCATGTCGGGCTTCACCACCACCGGTTCTTCGGTATTGAATGATATTGAAGCGCTACCCCACGGCATCCTTTTTTGGCGCAGCCTCACGCAGTGGCTCGGTGGGATGGGAATTATCGTCCTGTCGCTGGCGATTCTACCCGTATTTGGGATTGGTGGCATGCAGTTGTTTGCCGCCGAAGTGCCCGGTCCGGTACCCGACAAGCTGAATCCGCGCATTCAGCAAACAGCCAAAAACCTGTGGGCAATTTATGTGCTCTTTACCGTTGTCGAGTCGCTGTTGCTGTGGGCAGGCGGCATGAGCTTTTTCGATGCCATAAACCATTCGTTTACCACGATGGCTACCGGGGGCTATTCCACCAAACAAGCATCGGTGGCCTATTGGGACTCGCCCTTTATTCAGTATGTCATCATTTTCTTCATGGTTATTGCCGGCACCAACTTCACGCTTAGCTACAGTGCTTTAACGGGCAAGTTCGACAAGGTATACAAGAATGAAGAATTCAAATATTACATCCTGTTTATCGTCATTTTTACAGCGATCATCTTTTCGGGTTTATTGCTCACCACGCAGCTGGGCTACGAACAAGCATTTCGCGACACCCTGTTTCAGGTGGTGTCCATTATTACAACAACCGGCTATGCCACGGCCGACTATCTGACCTGGACGCCCTTCTTGATGGTTCTGATCTTTACGCTGTTCTTTTTCGGTGGTAGCGCCGGGTCAACAGGTGGCGGTATTAAGATCATGCGGATTGTTCTGCTCCTAAAGAACAGCTACTACGAGTTGCGCCGTTTGCTGCACCCCAATGCCATCATTCCGGTTCGCTTCAACAAACGGTCGGTCTCGGAACAAATTATCACCAATGTGCTGGCCTTTTTCATGATCTACCTGATGATATTTTTTGTCAGCACCACCTTGTTTACCCTGATCGATCCGGATCTGAACTCCGCCATGGGTGCGGTCGCAACCTCGCTGGGAAATATTGGCCCGGGACTGGGTAATTACGGGCCTGCTGAGAACTTCTCGCAAGTTCCGGCAGTTGGAAAGTGGTTCTTATCGTTTCTGATGTTGTTGGGACGGCTGGAGTTATTTACCGTATTGGTCTTGTTCTCCCCTGCTTTCTGGAAAAAGTAAACGAAAAACGCACGCTGTCAGAGCTCAACTTTACCTTTGCCCTGCCGAACAATCTCGGGCACTCCCGAGGTACAATCGATCACCGTTGATGGGATATTGCCCCCAAAACCGCCATCGATCACCAGATCGACCAGCTTTTCGAATTTCTCGTCAATCAGTTCGGGGTCGGTTGTATATTCCAGAATTTCATCCTCATCTTTAACCGAGGTCGACAAAATCGGATTTCCCAGTTCGCGCACAATGGCTTGCACAATGGCATTGTCGGGCACGCGGATGCCGACCGTTTTTTTCTTGCCTTTAAAGTATTTGGGAACCTGATTATTGGCTTCAAGAATAAAGGTATAGGGCCCGGGCAAACAACGCCTCATCAGTTTAAATACATGGTTCGGGATGGGTTTGGCATAAGCCGACAGGTGACTTAAATCGCTGCAGATAAACGACAGATCGGCCTTGGCAACATCAACCCCTTTGATTCGGGCCACTCTTTCAACCGCTTTGGCATTGGTGATGTCGCATCCAATACCATAAATTGTATCGGTGGGATAAATAATAATGCCGCCATTGCGCAGCAAATCGACCACCCGGTTAATCTCGCGTTCGTTGGGATTTTCGTTGTAAATTTTAACAAGCATTTGAAAGAGTTTTAAAAACAGTTAAATGTACTCCAAAATTATGGAGGCCTCAAATAAATTTAGCAAATTCGCTGTTCACTCAAATGACGATGGATAGAGAACTTATTTTAACCGCCGACGGATCGCATACCTTGTATGTCCCGGCATTGAACGAACATTTTCACTCGGTTCACGGCGCCATTCAGGAGTCGATGCACGTATTTATCAAAAATGGCTTGCAACGCTCAACCAAGCAAGAGCTTTGTATTTTCGAGGTGGGTTTCGGTACGGGCTTGAATGCCTTGCTGACCCTGGCCAACAAAGGCGAACGTAACATTCGCTATTTCAGCATCGAAAAATACCCCCTGACCGAAGCCGAGTTCAGTCAGCTAAACTTCAGCCGGCAGTTCCCCGATGAATTATCGGCTCCGTTTGAACAGATGCACCAATGTCCGTGGAACAAAGCGCAGCAAATAGCTCCCGGCTTTGAACTGACCAAGCTCGACGCCGACTTAACCATTTTCAACTTCAACATACTGCCCCAATTCGACTTGATTTATTTCGACGCTTTTGCCCCTAACAAGCAAGCCGACATGTGGAGCGAGGCGCTGTTTGCAACCATTGCTGCGCAAACCCGGGCCGGCGGCCTGTTTGTAACCTATTGTGCACAAGGCGAGGTGCGGCGAAAATTGACCCGAAGTGGTTTCGACATGCAGCGCATACCCGGCCCTCCGGGCAAAAAGGAAATGTTATTCGGCCAGAAACCCGCCTGAATTAAGTCAGTTCCAAAAATAACCCTATCTTCGTAGCTCATTAAAAAACAGAATATGTCAGAACAAAAACAAGACAAACGATTGGAAGATTTCAGCTATGCCCTTGGATTGAGCATTGCCAGTAATTTAATCCAATCGGGTGTAAAAACAGTTGATCCGGTAAATTTCATGAACGCCATTGAAGATGCCTTTACCGGCAAGCAACCCAAATTAAGTGTTCAGGAAGCCAACCAGATTCTGCAGGATTTCATGAACGAACAACAAAGCGGCGAGGCCAGCAAAAACCTGGAAGCAGGCGTCAAATTTTTGGCCGAAAACCAACAGGACCCGGAAGTTACCGAAACAGCCAGTGGCTTGCAATATAAAGTTTTAGTACAAGGTGATGGCGAAAAGCCAGCGGCAACCGACGAAGTACGTTGTCATTACCACGGAACCCTGATCGACGGAACCGTTTTCGACAGCTCGGTACAACGTGGCGAGCCGGCTACCTTCCCGGTAAACGGCGTTATTCAAGGATGGGTTGAAGCCCTTCAAATGATGGCGGTAGGTTCGAAATGGCGGTTGTATATCCCCTCGGACCTGGCTTACGGCGAACGCGGAGCAGGCGGTTCAATCGGACCAAACAGCACCTTAATTTTCGATGTGGAATTATTGGAAATTGTCTAACTATTATTTAACAAATTGAATATGAATTTTAAACCTGTTCTCGTGGCAATTGCTGCAGTTACTGCATTCACAGCTTGCCAGCCTGGTGGTCATTCGCCTGCGAAACTGACCAGCAACATCGATTCAACCAGCTATGCCTTAGGGGTTGTAATCGGCGATATGGAAAAACAACGAATCGAGATGACCCCGGGCACAAAAGCGCTCGACATGGACATTCTTTTGTCGGCCGTGGCTGAAAAAATCAAAGGTGAAGAAACACAAATCAGCGCCGAAGATGCCCGCCAAGTCATTCAGACTTATTTTGCCAAAGCCGGCGAAACCGAAGCGGCCGAAAACCTGAAAAAAGGTGAAGATTTCCTGGCTGCCAATAAAGAAAAAGCAGGAATCACTACAACCGAAAGTGGTCTTCAATACGAAGTGTTGGTTGAAGGTACAGGCCCTAAACCAACTTTGGACGACAAAGTAAAATGCCACTATACCGGAACCCTGATCGACGGAAAAGTATTCGACAGCTCTGTTGAACGTGGCGAACCGGCTACATTCCCGGTAAAAGGAGTGATTAAAGGTTGGACTGAAGCCCTGCAATTAATGCCGGTTGGTTCGAAATGGAAATTGTATGTTCCGGCCGAACTGGCTTACGGCGAACGCGGTGCCGGACAAGATATTGCTCCAAACTCGGCCTTGATCTTCGAAGTTGAATTGCTGGATATTGAGAAATAAGACAGACTCTTGATAACTTTTTTAAATCCCTCTGAAAATCGTTTTCAGGGGGATTTTTTTATCCTTATTTTTGATGCTTCAATCGACAATTATTGAAAAAGAAATATGGAAATTAAAGGAAAAATCAACCAGTTTTTACCCGTTCAGTCCGGTGTTAGTAAAGCTGGAAACGAGTGGAAAAAGCAAGAATTTGTAATTGAAACGCAAGATCAATATCCCAAAAAAGTTTGCTTTACCGTGTTTGGCGACAAGATCAGCATGGTCGACGGACTTCAGCCGGGTATGGATGTGAATGTCTTTTTTGATGTGGAAAGCCGCGAGTTCAACGGCCGCTGGTACCATAATATTAACGCCTGGAAAATTGAAACCGTTGGCAGCGAAAGCGGCGCAGTACCTCCGCCATTCGGCATGGACGATGTTCCGCCGGAACCAACTGAAGGCGACGATTTGCCATTCTAAAAAAACAGCATACCCAAACAGCGAGCCCGGTTACTTTGTAGCCGGGCTCGCTGCATAGGGGCCGCAAAAACTGAAGCTGCTGCTACCTTCCCAACAACGTAGGGAACGAAATCGAGGCTGCGACTACCTTCGCTACAACGTAGGGAATAAAATCGAAGCTGCAACTAGCTTCCCTACGGCGTAGGGAGCAAAATCGAAGCTGTTTCCGGCTTCCCTACGCCACAGGGGCTTTTATTTTAGAGTTTACGCTGATGCATACGCCGATTAAGCAGATGATCGAAAACCAGCAATACCGCAACAACCATCAGGGCAAAAATCAAAACCGAAGGCAGTTGCGCCAACCAGCCCAGCACCTCTTTATGGGCTTCGTTAAACACTTCCAGTTCAACTTGCGGCACCTTATCGAGCAAACCGGGAGCTTCGGTTGCCGGGCGCGCCGAACCACTCATGAATAGCACCACGGCTACAAAGCCGGCAAAAACGCTCAGGAAAATCGTTAAAAACCATTTCCCGAATACCGGTTTATATTCCAGTTTCGGAAGCGCATGAATTTGATCCATCACCCGTTTCGAAAAATCGACCGGTGCCCGCTGCGGCCGGTAATTTTGCATTAATTTTCGGAATTGTTCATCTTGTTGATTCATTGCCTTGCTGTTTAAACCGGACTAAAAATACCTTCCTCGTAACTTTGATGCAACAGCGCGTACATTTTTTTACGCGCCCGGTGTATTTTAACCTTCACATTACTATCGCTCAAGCCAGTAATATGGCTGATTTCCTCCACCTTCTGATCCTCGTAATAATACAGGGTGATTAAAACCTGCTCCAACTCGGGAAGTTTTGCCAGAGCTTCCTGAAGCAGTTTTTCAACCAGCGCTTTGTCCATCCCGGTGAGCTGCTCGTTTAACCGGGCTTCATCGCCATCGGTGAGTTGCTGCTCATCCATCGAGCGCACTTCCAACTTGCGCTTGCGCATCAAACTAATACAGCCATTGTAAGTGATGCGGTACAGCCAGGTTGAAAATTTCGACTCCTGCCGGTACGTGGCCAGCGAGCGGTATGCCTTCACAAAACTATCCTGAGCCATCTCCTGGGCATCCTCCTGATTGCGAAGCATTTTCAGCGCCAACCCGAACACCAGATCCTGATAGCGATCCACCAGATACGAGTACGATGCCGTATCGCCACCCAAAACCCGGGCTATATAAAAGTTATCATCCGGTTGATTCATACACCCGATATGACGCCAAACAGCCAACTTGGTTACAGTTGTTCCAACAAAAAAACTTCGTGATTGCGGGGAATCAATAACAGGGATGAAAGTTTAGGATTGTTCGACGTTGCTGTTGTCGTTGTTTTCAGAAGTTGTCGGGTTGTCGTGGATTCCCGTTGTCATGGTTGTCATGGTTGTCTCAAGTTGTCGGGTTATCGGTCTAAAACACCTTCAACAAAAAAGAAGGCCTTCTGATCAATACCAAAAAGTCGGGAGGCGATTGAAAACCCTACCTACCGCTGGCAGGCGCATCACCCGGAGGGACTTTCCGAAAAAAGTAAGTATCGAACTGTAACCGAACTAAAGCAGCTGCGTCATAAGGACGAGTTTGAAAACATTAATCACTAAAAACAAAAGCCATGTTAGAAGACATTTTAATCCCGATCAGTTTCTTTGCCTTTATATTCGCCTCGATCTATATCCACCTGACAACACGCAACAAAGAGCGAATGGCAATGATTGAAAAAGGCGCCGATCCCTCCCTATTCAAGTCGAAAGCAGGGGGCTCGATGTTCTTTACGCTAAAAGCAGGCCTCTTATTTATTGGGGTCGCCATTGGGGTACTCTTCGGAAGCCTGTTGGCCAATGCTGCGGGCATGGACGAAGGAACCGCCTATGTATCGATGATTTTCCTTTTCGGCGGAATTGCCCTGGTTATCGGCTATCGCCTACAATCGAAAAAACAGGAATAAACATGTTCCGGAGCAGAAGCCATCCTTCGGGTTGGCTTTTTTGCTGCACGTCGATTCGGGTGATGAGCTTTCCAACCCTCTGGCTCCCGCGTGGTTCATCGAAAGCACAGACCACACGAAAAATTCGTGCGGAAGCGATGCTTCGAATCGCAATTCAGCTTATAAGCTGCGGCATCCATAACAACCGGCTATTTGAAAAACCGCTACTTTCATCCGTGTAGCGGGCTGCGTAAACGCAAAAAAGCCACCCAATAAATTGAGTGGCTTTTGCGGTGCGGACGGGATTCGAACCCGCGACCCCCGGCGTGACAGGCCGATATTCTAACCAGCTGAACTACCGCACCAGTAAGTGCTTTTATCAATCGATATGCGGTGCGGACGGGATTCGAACCCGCGACCCCCGGCGTGACAGGCCGATATTCTAACCAGCTGAACTACCGCACCAATATTTGGTTAAGCAATCAAGAAAAAAAGCGGTGCGGACGGGATTCGAACCCGCGACCCCCGGCGTGACAGGCCGATATTCTAACCAGCTGAACTACCGCACCATTTTCATGATTTCTTAGTCGATTTCTAAAGCACTTTTTTAAAGAACTAACCTCGTGAACTGTGTTTCTCAAAAGGCTCTGCAAATATAGAGTTTCTTTTTTTGTCTGCAATAGCCCTCCCGAAAAAAAACGCCCAAATTTGGCATGCCACGGGAGCCGCGCGAAATAACCGCTTTATTATCAGAAGGCAATCGAAAGAAAAATTATTGCACAAAATTTTCGTCCAACAGGCTTTTCTCGCCACTCCACCGATAAGCCGTGAGTTTTCCCTTGCGGCTAACGCAGGAGTCCAGGCAACAAACGTTGTGTTTAATCCGGTTCGATCCGTTACGCATGCAATAATGTCCGAAGAAAACAATAGGCGCGTCGGCAGGATAGGGTTCGCGGGCAACAACAAGTTCTTTCGGAATTTGGTATTTGGGTAGTTCGAATCGGCTTTCGAACGACAACTCCTCAAAAGTTTTGCCCTCGGGACTCTCCCACCACCGCGAACGGAACGATCGATGGGCACAGCCCTCTTTGTCGAAAATCAGTAAATCTTTGGGCAAGGAAAAATCAATTCCTTTGCAGGTTTCCCAAAACGCTTTTGCCAAAACGTTATGATTTCGCCCAATGAGTTTCAATTGTTTCTTCTTCAACTTCGGGTTCTCGCAGAAAGCCTCTTTTAAGAGTCGGATATTCTCGTCCTGCCAGCAGGCGTGAACCACACGAATGCCATCCAGTTCCAGAAACAAGGGTAGGCTTCTCATCCATTGCACTTGCTCGTTCCATTTCTCTTTGTTTCCTGCAAATTCGGCCAAGGTGGGATTCAAGTCCATCCGCAAGCGCGACCACCGTTTACTGATGTGTTTGCCTTCTTTATCCAGAAGAGTATAAAATAAGGCGTTGACCTCGTGATTGCCCAGGATGGCATAAGCGGCAGCATTTTCAGTCATGCTTCTAATAATCCGGATTGTCTCCTTAATCTGGGGTCCGCGGTTTATAAAATCGCCCACAAAAACAGCTTTGCGGCTGGGATGGCTAAAGTAACCGTTGGCCGCCGTGTAACCCATTTTTCTGAGCAGGTCTTTCAACATCCCTGCTTGTCCGTGTACATCTCCAATAATATCGTACATAAAAAAAGCCCGGTTTTTACCGGGCAATTTATGATTTTTTTCAGGAATTGCAATCGGGTTAAGATTGCAATAACCAAAGCTTAACGCGTCAGATTCTCTTCGATAAACTGACCAAGCTTGCTGTATTTCTCGTAGATGGCCTGATACTTGGCCGCGTTCTCCGGAATAGGCTGATATTCGGTTTCGAAACCACCACCCATTTTTTCCTGCGCTTCGTGGGTCGTAGCGTACACTCCGGCCACAACAGCCGCAGCCATCGCTGATCCCAAAGCACAAGCTTGCTCCGAGCGAGCCACTTTAATCGGCATATTCAACACATCGCAAACGATCTGCATCACCAGTTTCGATTTTTTTGCCACACCGCCCAGGGCAATCACCCCTTTAATGGGGACACCTTGCTCGATGAAGCGGTCGACAATGGCTTTTGAACCGAAAGCCGTTGCTTCAACCAGCGAACGGAAGATCCGAGGGGCATCGGTTCCCAGGTTCAAGCCGGCAATGGCACCTTTCAGGTTTTGGTTGGCATCGGGTGTACGGCGTCCGTTCATCCAGTCGATGGCCAGCACGCCTTTTTCGTCGATGGGTAATGCTTCAGCAGCCTTGCTCAGCTCCAGAATCATTTTATCAGAAAGCTCATCAAGCAATTTTGCTCGTGTAGCTTCATCTACCAATTCACTTTGACCAATGATTTGCTGTGCCGGCCACATCAATACCTTTTTGAACCAGGCATAAATATCGCCGAATGCCGATTGACCGGCTTCCATTCCGAGCATTCCCGGAACAACCGAGCCGTCAACCTGTCCACAAATACCGGCAATCAGCTTATCTCCTACTTCCTCGTTCGGCGCCACCAGCATGTCGCAAGTTGATGTTCCCATCACTTTACTCAGGTAGTAAGGCTCAATTTGAGCACCAACAGCTCCAAGGTGTGCATCGAATGCACCAACACCAACCACAACATCGGTTGACAAGCCTAATTTTTCAGCCCATTCGGGTGTCAGCTTACCAACGGCAACATCGCAGGTATAAGTTTCTTTAAACATACGATCGCGCAATCCACTCAGGATTGGATCCAGCGCTACCAAAAACTCTTCGGTAGGCAAACCACCGAATGCCTCGTGCCACATGGCTTTGTGACCGGCAGCACAACGGCTGCGCTTCAAAATCTGCGGACGGGTTGTTCCGGTCAATACCGCCGGAATCCAGTCGCAGTGTTCAACCCATGAATTAGCCGCACGCAAAACGCCTGCATCAGCACGCGATACATGTAAAATTTTCGACCAGAACCACTCGGATGAGTATATTCCACCTTCGTATTTGGTGAAGTCAATTTCCCATTTCTTCGCCAGTTCGTTAATTTCGTCCGCTTCTTTTACAGCTGTGTGGTCCTTCCACAGAACGAACATGGCATTCGGATTTTCCTCGAAACCGGGCGTTAATGCCAAAGGTGTACCTTTCTCGTCAACCGCAACAGGTGTTGAACCTGTTGTATCGATTGAAATACCAACAACATTTTCAGCAACTCCGGCCGGAGCTTGTTTCAAGGCTTCAACAATGGTGTATTCCAAACCTTCCAGGTAATCCAGCGGGTGCTGACGGAATTGGTTTTCGTGAGGAACACAGTACATTCCTTTAGCCCAACGTGGATAAGGGAAAACCACGCTGGCGATTTCTGCTCCGGTTGCAACGTCCACAATCAACGAACGTACCGAATCTGATCCATAATCTAGTCCAATCGTATATTTAGCTTGGGTCATGTCAATTTCGTTTTTTTCAGTTTTTATTTTTGGCCATAATAGGCATTTGCTCCATGTTTACGCAGGAAGTGCTTGTCCAGCAATACCTGATCCATCTCCGTGTTCGCATTCAATTGGAAAGAACGGAAAGTCATTTTCGCCACTTCTTCCAATACAACGGCATTATGAACGGCATCGTGTGCATTGGTTCCCCACGAGAAGGGAGCATGGTTATTCACCAACACGCCGGGCACATAATCCGGATTGATATCCTGCGTTTTAAAACACTCGACAATTACGTTACCGGTTTCCAGTTCATAAGCCGATTTAATTTCTTCTTCCGTCATTTTGCGGGTACACGGAACTGTACCGTAGAAATAATCGGCATGGGTTGTACCAACAGCCGGGATCGACTTGCCGGCTTGTGCCCAACTTGTTGCCCACTCGGAGTGCGTGTGAACCACACCTCCAATATTCGGGAATTCCTTATACAGAACCAGGTGAGTAGCTGTATCTGAAGATGGCTTGTATTTACCTTCCACCACATTACCATCCAAATCCACCACCACCATATCATCGGGGCTCATACCATCGTACGACACACCGCTGGGTTTAATCACCACCAGTCCTGATTCGCGGTCGATACCACTAACATTTCCCCAGGTGAAGATCACCAGGCCGTGGGCCACTAAGTCCAGGTTAGCCTGACAAACCTCTTGTTTTAATTTTTCTAACATCTTTTCTTCATTTAGGATTTTAGACAACAACTCCCTTTTCGGAACCAACTTAAAATGCACCAACAGTTTAAATTCGTCGGGGAAATAACCGGCTACCGAAACGGCAGCCGGTGTTTTGTCTTTATTGAAATAAGTTACCCATGATTGTTATTCCCGGTTACGATTACCAGAAATAGATATAGAATGCAGCTGTTAAAGCCAGAATAATTGCGGTATGTATTACTTCTGAAAGTCCCCAGCTAGCGCGGGTCGCAGCTTTGTCTTCCTCAGTTGCCGAACTAAACGTTAAGCCTTTTAGTTGCTCTGCTGAAGCTGCTGGAGTAAACCTACTTACCACCATCACAACAATGATACTGAAGATTAACATACCACCACTGAAGAACAACCAGTTTACATCGTAAAACAAGGTATAAAAGATGTTATTCACACCTGTTTCTGCAGCCCACAACTTAACATCGGTGTAACCGGCATGTCCGGCCAATGTTGTATACATCACTTTCGCACCAAGGCGCATAACACCGACGATAAAACCGGCAATCATACCCCACATCCCACCTTTCGGTGTTGGTTTTGATGAAAGGATACCCAACAGGAAGGCAGCGGCAATACCCGGTGCCAACACCGATTGAACATCTTGCAGATAAGTATACAATACATCACCAATGCTACGCATAATCGGAATCCAGAGAATACCTAAGATCACGATAACAACGGTCGCAATACGGCCTACGCGAAGCAATTTTGTTTCGCTCGTGTTAGGCCGGTACTTTTTGTAGAAGTCGATGGTAAACAACATCGCCGATGAGTTGAACAATGAAGCCAGCGAGCTCATCAACGCAGCCAGGATACCACAAACCACGAGACCTTTCACACCGGCAGGCAACAGTTTCGCAACCATGGTTGGGAAAGCCGCATCAGCATTTGGCGCACCGCTATCCATCATCGGAAGGAAGCTTCCTGTCTTTTGGTGAATGGCAAAAGCAATCATCCCCGGAATCATGAATAAGAATACCGGTGTTAATTTCAGGTAAGCACCGAAAATGGTACCACGACGGGCTTCACGCTCATCTTTTCCCGAAAGTACACGTTGTACAATAAACTGGTCGGTACACCAATACCAGAAACCAATAACGGCTGATCCGATAAGTACACCTAAAAACGGAAACTGCGAATCGCGGTTCGAGCGCACCAGGTTGAACATGGAGTCACCCAGATCATTGACAGGCGTAGCCTTGGTGATACGCACCACCTCTTCCCAGCCTCCAACTTCTTTCAGACCAAGCCACACAATAATCATTGAGCCTAGCAGCAGAATAGGAGTTTGAAGTACTGACGTATAAAGGACGGATTTCATACCACCAATTACAGTGTAAATTGCCGTTAAGAGTACCAAGCCAATTGCCGAAATCCAAAAGAAATCGATTCCCCACATAGTTTCAATTCCAAACACTTGCTGGAACACCAAACCACCGGCGTAAACCGTTACCGCAACTTTAGTTAATACGTAGCTGATCAACGAGATCAACGACAGAATAGTCCGCGACTCTTTATTATAACGACGTTCAAGGAACTCGGGCATGGTTGAAACCATACTTCGGGTATAGAAGGGTACAAACACCCAGCCCAGAATCAAGATCATCCACCCTTGAATTTCCCAGTGAGCCATTGCCATACCGCTTGAGGCACCAGCGCCGGCCAAGCCAATTAAGTGTTCTGATCCAATATTCGACGCAAAAATTGATGCACCGATAGCGATCCATGAGGCATCGCGGCCAGCCAGGAAGTAGTCACCCGAGGTTTCTTCTTTTTGCATGAAAACCCAGGCAATAATCCCAATCAAGGCCAAAGCGAATACCACAATTACGATCCAGTCTAGTAAAGCCATTTGTCTTTAGTTTTAGTTTTAGTTTATTTTAAAGATCGATTGATTATAAGCCTTTTGACAAGTGGTAATACAGGTCGTTCCAACGCAATTCATTTTTAAATTGCGAGATGGTTGTATTGTTGTCAATTAGTACAAACTCTACTCCGGTCATCTCGGCAAAGTCTTCCATGAACTCAACAGTCAGGTCGTACGAGAAGCTGGTGTGGTGTGTACCTCCGGCCAAAATCCAGGCTGCTGCACCAATTTCAAAGTTCGGTTGCGGAATCCACAAGGCACTGGCTACCGGAAGTTTCGGAAGTTGCTTGGTCTCGATACAGTCTACAGTGTTTACGATCATCCGGAAACGGTTACCCATATCGATGACTGTTGCTGCCACACCAGGACCTGTTTTGCTGGTGAATACCAAACGAGCCGGGTCGTTTTTACCACCGATTCCCAAGGGGTGAACTTCCAGTTTTGGTTTGTGATCGGCAATCAACGGACAAACTTCCAACATGTGGGCTTGCAGAATGGCGCTCTTTTCACCATCGAAGTTCAAGGTGTAGTCTTCCAGGAATGAACATCCTTTGTAGTCAGGCAACTCCTGGCTCATAAACCACATTTGACGACACAAAGCAGCTGTTTTCCAGTCGCCTTCGGCTCCAAAACCATAACCTTCGGCCATCAAACGTTGAGAAGCCAAACCAGGCAATTGGTCAACACCTTCCAAATCGTCGAAGTTGGTAGTGAACGCCTTTGCTCCCTTTTTCTCCAGGAAACGACGCAAACCGATTTCGATCCGGGCGGCTTTCACCACTTGCTCGCGAAACTCGCCACCTTCTTTACAGTTGTCAGCCAGGTCATATTCTTGTTCGTAAACTTTCACCAGGGCAGCAACATCTTCGTCCGACACGTTGTCCTGAACTTTTACCAGGTCGCCAATCGGACTATAATCTACGTGGTAACCGAATACTCTTTCGGCTTCCACTTTATCACCGTCGGTTACGGCAACATTGTTCATTTGGTCACCGAAACGGATGATCAACATATCGCGTGAATCAGCGTAAGCAGCTGCTACACGAGCCCAAACGGCGATTCGCTTCACGGTTTTGGCATCTTGCCAGTGACCAACCACCACCTTGCGGTTCATACGCATGCGTGCCATAATGTGACCGAATTCGCGGTCACCGTGAGCACTTTGGTTCAGGTTCATGAAGTCCATGTCAATCTCGTTCCATGGAATTTCTTTATTGTATTGTGTGTGTAAGTGCAGAATTGGTTTGCGCAACTCCTGCAATCCGTGAATCCACATTTTTGCAGGAGAGAAGGTGTGCATCCAGGTAATGATACCGATACAGTTATCAGCGCTGTTGGCCTCCTTACAAATCGTATGGATTTCTTTTGATCCAACGCCAGTAGGTTTTACCACTACTTTTACAGGAATCTCTGACGATGCATCGAATGCCGCTGCAATTTCTTTGGAGTGTTCTGCGACCTGTTCCAATGTTTTGGGGCCGTATAAATGCTGACTACCGGTTACAAACCAAACTTCATAGTTTTTTAATTCGTTCTTTGCCATTTTCGTATCTGTTAAAATGTTTTTGATTAGTATTATATCTTAATAATTCGATTTAGCTCTTTCTCTTGACTATCGGGCTTCTCCTCGTAACTGTAATAAAAAGCCCCCTTTTTCGATTCGGTTGAATCTTTTTTGTTGTGCCTTTTTAACACCCCGAGCGATAAAACTTTTTTGCGGAAATTCCCCGGATCGAGGGTGCGCTGAAAGATGGCTTCGTAGAGCCCGCGCAACTGGGTAATCGTAAATAAGTCGGGTAATAACTCGGGCCCCACCAGCTGGTAGCCCGCCTTTTGTTGCAGCTTGGCCAATGCCTGGGTGATAATTTCTTCGTGGTCGAAAATCAACTCCGGCTTATCACCAAACGAAAACCAATCCGCCCCGTATTGATGAACAATTTCCTCGTCGTGATCATCCAGACGGATTAAGGCGAAATAAGCAATACTGATTACCCGGGCCGATGGTTCACGATCGGGCTGCGTAAAGGCGGCCACCTGCTCCATATAAATCTGATCCAGACCGGTTGTCCGTTTCAAAATTCGCTCTGCTGCCTGATCCGACGACTCATCCTTTTGGATGAAACCACCCAGCAACGACCAGTTTCCTTTGGCAGGTTCAAAACTAC
The DNA here is from genome assembly GCF_003046625.1 of Mangrovibacterium marinum. Classification (GTDB taxonomy): domain Bacteria; phylum Bacteroidota; class Bacteroidia; order Bacteroidales; family Prolixibacteraceae; genus Mangrovibacterium; species Mangrovibacterium marinum. The sequence continues at coordinate 44,504 of NZ_QAAD01000016.1, read as the reverse complement.
GGGGGTAAAGCAAAAGCTTCAACTCACCATCTCTGTATCCAAAGATGACACAGTCGACCGCAACATAGTGCTGGGGATGCTCCCCATATAATTCGTTCAGCAATGTTTGATTATCGAGTTTCATGGGGATCAAAATTATAAAAGTAACTTATACTTTTATTAAAAAACCCATTTTTTTTCATCCAGCATGTTTTATAACACAAAAAGCCCTTCGAAAATATCGCTCGATATCTTCGAAGGGCTTTTATGGATTTTCGAAAGGCCGTTTCGAACAGCCCCGAAAAAAAATCAACTCACTAGTCTACCGGAATATCGGTATTCACATTTTTGCTTCCAATCAATGAATAATAGAACAAGTAAGCCAAACCGATGAAGGGCACCCAATACGAAACCAGGTAACCGGTATTGTCGGCAACAAAGTTCTGAACCAGTGGTAAAATACCACCACCAACAACCATGGTCATAAAAATACCCGATGCTGATGCAGTGAATTTACCCAAGCCTTCAACAGCCAGGTTGAAAATACCGCCCCACATAACCGAAGTACATAAACCTACCAATACCAAAAACATGGCATTAACGGGCACACTTGCCAATCCGAACGAAAGGCCTGTTGCGCTACTCTGGAACACCGGAATTGACACCGCGAAGGTTGATGGTGAAACAATGGCCAGCAGGGTTAAGATCATACCAATTCCGGATGCTGCAACCAACATCGTTTTGCTGGATACTTTTCCGCCGATAGACGCACCGATAAAACGGCCAGCAAGCATCATCAACCAATAAGTTGCAACAACAGTACCGGCTGTTGCGGCATCCAGTCCGCCGGCGTTGGCATCGGCCAAAAAGAAGAACATGGTTCCGGGTACTCCTACTTCAACACCAACATACACACCAATACCGATGGCTCCCAAAACAAAGTGGCGAAACGACCAGGCGCTGTGTTTTGATTTTTCGGCAACTACCTCTCCGGTATTCAGGTGAGGCTCGGGAATATTAACAAAAGCCAGGACGATACCCGCTACGGCAAAAATGCCCATTGCTGTAAACATCACCGGGTTTACGTCTTTGATGGATGTATTGGAAGTAACCACACCAACCAACATACCCACTAGTAAAGGCACAGAGGTACCCATTAACGAGTTGAAAGTGGCTCCGACCTGAAGCAACTGGTTTCCTTTTCTACCGCCACCACCAAGTGTATTCAACATGGGGTTCACAACAACATTGAGGATACACATGGAGAAACCGGCAATGAAAGCTCCCAACAGATAAACCAGGAAACTCTCGGCAATACCCGACATAAACTGAACTCCAACGCCTACAAATCCGACAACGATACCAAGTAAAGCAGTCTTCTTGTAGCCGATTTTTTCCAATAATTTACCTGCCGGGATACCCATAAACAGGTAAGCCAGGAAGTTGGCGAAATTACCCAACATGCCTAAGAAATTCGAAGCCTGAAACTGAGACTTCACAACAACTCCCATGGGTGCAGCCAGATTGGTTACAAACGAGATCATACCAAACAGTAAGATCATCATCAGAATTGGCAATGCATAACTTTTCTTTTGAATCATACTTAAAAAGGTTTAGAGATTGATTCTAATCAACATTTTAATTAAACAACTATTTTGATTTAGGTATATTCTTTTATCGCCAGATACAGCTCGACATGAAGTATGCTGTTTGTTTGACAATTAAAGCGATCCAAAAGTAAAGTATTTTTCCATCGTTTAAAACATTTTCAAGCGATTTTAGTGGCGTGTCTGCGTGTACCAGTCGCCATGTCCGCATTCCGGCGTCTTCGATTAACTAAATCGCAGCGCATAAAAAAGGCCGGACAAAACTGCCCGGCCTTTCTGCTTGTATGTAATCGGATTATGATCTGATTTTTGAGCCTTTGGTGGCAAAAAACACCAGGTAAAGGTAATACACAAACAAACAGCAAACTGCTGCGATAACCGTTCCGGTCGTTGTTTGAATAGCACCCATAATCGGAGTCAGGATTGCTGCACCGATTACAGAAGTCGCGATAATACCGGAAGCCACATCGGCGTGCGGGCCCAGGTCTTCGAGTGCTAAACTGTAAATTACCGGCCACATGATGGAGTGGAATAAACCGGTTCCGAGGAACAACCACATGCTAATATTGCCGGACATCAGGATACTTCCGGCCAACATAGCAGCGCCGCCAAATGCACAGATTGAAAGAATGAGCGTCGGTTTGTATTTCTTCAAAATGAAGATACCCAGCAAACGACCAACCATTAATCCGCCCCAATAGAACTTCAACATATCGGTGGTTGATGTTTCGATGACTGCACCCGCTTTACTGGCAAAATCGGCGAAGAAACTTGGGATACCAATCTCGATTCCCATATACACAAAGATGGCCAGCGAGCCTAACCACACGTGTGGATATTTAAAGGCACTTGATTTGTGTTTCACAGCACTACTTTCTTCAGCAGCCTCCTGCTCGTCCTTAATATTCGGAAGGCTGAGGAAGAACATAATCACCAAAATCACCACAGTAACAACACCAATTCCGATAAACGGGTTCTTAACGATATCCTTGATTGCAGCATTCGACAGAACTTCTCCTTCACCCAGTTCCGGAGTAACCAACAACACAGATACGAAGATCGGGGCAATTACTGTTGCCACCGAGTTCAGCGCGTTGGTCAATGTCAAACGACTGGCGGCACCATCTTTCGGTCCGAGCGCAACGACATAAGGCGCAGCAGCCACTTGCAGGATAACAACACCAATTGCGAAAATTGACACGGCGCAAAGGAAACCATAGTAGCCGAAGCCTACCCCTGGAATACAGGCAAAGAAGCCCAAAGCGATCAACGCCAATCCGGTGAAGATGGAGAAACGGTAGCCGATTTGCTTAATTAAAAAGCCAACAGGCACCGATAATACGTAAGCACCATAGAAGAATGTGTTCGGCAATTGCTTTTGAACATCATTCAAGCCAAAGGCATTCTTTAAGAATTCGATGGTCGAGTTGTTCATGGTTGTAATGAATCCAAACAGGAAAAACAGCGAAGCCATTACAATCAACGGGAACAAATACTTGTTTTTACTCATTTTAAATCGTTTAAGTCTATTATGTTATAATTAGAGGTCTAGTTTGATTGAACCTTTTGAGCGGATGAACAAGGTATGACAGTTCCCCTCACCATACACTGACTCTAAAGTTGAAATATATTCATCCAACAGATCATTCGGAACAAAAGCCTGAATGGTACCGGCAAAACCACCGCCATGCACACGCCATGCGCCCTTGCCTGCCAACACTAATTCACTCAAAGCCAATCCTAAAGCAACAGGTTGGTATTCCGGCTCCCGGTTAACGTAAATATTTTGGTTGTACATGTACGAGCTGTAACCCGATTGAATTACCATGCCCAGGAATCCCTGGAAGTTACCCGCCTCCAAAGCTTCAACTTGTTTAACCACCCGGGCGTTATCTCCCTGGAAGTGAATAGAACGAAGGATGGCACGGTCGCCCACTTTTTCGCGAATAGCAGGAATGCTTTTAACAACATCTTCAATGGAAGCCGGACGAAGAACGTCATGTCCCAATTCTTTGGCCACAGCTTTCATCTCAGCAGGCAATGAATTGTATTCCTTGTCGAGACCACCGTGACTACCACCTGTATTGGTAATGACCAGGGAATAACCGGTTGTTGCAAAGTCGAAATCCAATGCTTTTACAATGGGGTTTGCTTTATCTTCGAAGTCGATTGTAATGAAACCACCAACAGCACAAGCCGTTTGATCCATCAATCCGCAGAATTTATGACACGCGTGTTCGGCTTTCTGACCAATCTTGGCATTATCAACCGGATCCAGTTTTCCATCGTTAAACAGCTCGCTGAAAATAGCTCCGATCAACACTTCAAAAGAAGCCGAAGAGCTTAAACCGGAACCTTCGGGCACAGCACCGTGAATGATGGCATTGAATCCGCCGACTTTCAGTCCCATTGCTTTTAACTCTTTCGCATACACTCTTACCAGGTTGCCTGGTGTTACTGCAAACTCCTTGATTTCCAAGTCCGACAAGTCCACTTCAAATGGCTTAAAGCCAACCGAGTCGATCCGAACAATGTTGGTTCCGTTTGGAGCAGCAACAGCAATATTATCCAGGTTAACCGCACCGGCCAATACACGTCCCAACTGGTGATCGGTATGGTTACCGCCCACTTCGGTACGCCCCGGAGAACTGAATAAACTAACATCGTCCGATCCATAAGCGGCGCTGTATTGCTCCATATACTTGGCATAGCGATCGGCCATTGTTTTTAAAACCGTTTCATCGGTTCCGTATAATTCATGGAAAAGCGGATTGTTTCCGCCGTTAATTTTTTCTACTAAAGAACTAATCTTAGTCATAATTCTGGTTTGTCTTGTTTTATTGATGTTTATAATGAATGTCTGATAATTCGCGAAGGCGACGGGCTGCCTGCTCGGCAGTGATATCGCGCTGCGGTGTAGCCAACATTTCGTAGCCCACCATGAATTTCTTCACCGTAGCCGAACGCAACAATGGCGGATAAAAGTGCATGTGCAGATGCCATTCCGGGTAGTCCTTACCATCGGTTGGTGCCTGGTGTAGACCGGCTGAATATGCAAACGACGTTTCGAACAGGTTATCGTATTTCACCGTCAGCTGCTTGTAAATATCCGCCAAAGCGGTACGTTCGTCGTCGGTCAGTTGAAGAATATTCTGAACGGCACGTTTACTGATGATCATCGCTTCGAACGGCCAAACGGCCCAATACGGCACTAAAGCCACAAAGTGTTCGTTTTCGGCCACCAGGCGTTCCTTTTTATCCAATTCAGCAGCAACATAATCGCCCAGCAAAGTGCGTCCTGTTTTGTCGAAGTACGCTTTTTGTGTAACCGATTCCTTTTCGGGTTCCACAGGCACCGACGATGATGACCAAATTTGGCCGTGCGGGTGCGGGTTTGAGCAGCCCATAATGGAGCCCTTGTTCTCAAAAATCTGCACATAGTTGATCAATTCCTGACTGCCCAGTTCCTCGAACTCGCGGCACCAAACATCAACAACGCCACGAATATCTTCCACCGCCATTTCGGGCACGGTCAGCGCATGGTTTTCGCTAAAGCATATTACTTTACAGATACCACTTTCGCTTTTGGCCTGAAACAGACTACCTTCGTCCATGCCACCATCGGGCGTGTCGGTAAGCAAGGCACTAAAGTCGTTGGTAAATACAAAGGTTCCTTTGTAGTCGGGGTTTTTATGGCCTCCGATTCGTTCGTTACCGGCGCATAAATAGCAGTTGGGGTCGTAAGCCGGGCGTTCTTCAACCGAAGCCTTTTCGACCTGCCCCTGCCAGGGACGTTTGGCACGATGCGGGGACACCAAAATCCACTCGTTCGTTAAGGGATTAAACCTTCTGTGTGGGTGATCTTCAATATTAAATTGCGTCATAATTTTAAGTTTTTAACCACTGGTGGGTACTGGTTGGTAAAAATAGAAATTATCCCACTGCTGGCTCTTGGCCTAAGCCATGTTGTAAAACACATTTTCGGCCAGCAGACGGACTTATAAAGAATTTCGTTGAATCAGCGCTGCGGGGTTGGCAATTTTCTCGGGGCTGCGGTCTTTCACCATCTGAGCGAGGCGCCTGCCCATTTCTGCAAAATCAGTTGAAATGGTTGTAATGCCGCCGGCAACCACTTCTTTCAACATGGTATCGTTAAACGACACAATTCCCAGGTCCTCGCCGAGCAGCAGATTTTGCTCGGCAGCCATCTTCACCAAACGCACCAAATTCCGATCCGAGGGAACGAAATAGGCCTCCCCTTTCCGGATGGTTCGGTTTAGCAGGCTGCGCAAAACCTCGAATTGTATCTTATTCTCGTTACAAAATTTCTGAAAGCCGATCATCCGCCCCTCGGGTTCCTTTCCGCCGGGAAATATCATCACCAGCTTAGCATATTTGGTCAACAAATCTTTGCCGGCAGTCAAAGCACCATACATGTCCTTTTCAAAATCCTGATAAACGACCGGATATTTTTCCAGATCCGGTTTCAAGCGATCGAGAATGTAAACTTTATCGTCGGGCAAAACACTCAGAATGTCGGCCGTATAATCGAAGGTGGCCGGCATAATCACATACGAGGTATATTTCCCGGCACTGGCTGCTATTAAATCCTTAAAAACCTGAAAATTGAAATGATGAAAATAAATATCGACGGTTGTTTTATCGTCCAGTGCATTCAGAAACGAGGTGTACAGATCCTCCTTAAAAGCATTCAACTCGTCGAACAGAACAAAAATGCGTTCATTCACATTCACATCAACACTATTAATATAGTAGCCCTTCCCGGGAATAGAATGAATGATTCCTTTCGCTTTCAACTCATTAAAGGCAACCATCACGGTATCGCGCGACAAATCGAACTCGGCACAGATCTGGTTTAGCGAAGGAATTTTATCGCCGACCTTCAACTCACCATTGGAAATGGCCTGGTAAACGGAGTTAATTATTTGCCGGTATTTGGGAATCCCTAAGCTGTCGTCAATTTGAATATTCTTCACGTTACATTAGATTAGCAGTCTCAAGTGTCAAAAGTAACCATTTTTCAACGAATAACACAACCAGTACCCACCAGTATGTAATTAGAATCACTATATTTGTGTTTGTACGAATAAAAACCACTTGTATATTGCTGTATCAACTTAACGACAAGCATGGCATACAGCGACTTAGCAACAATATGAAATTATGAAAATAACCAGTAAAACATTCGGAAAAACGAAAGACGGCCAGGAAGTAAGCTTATTTAGCCTGGAAAACGACAAGCATGTTTGCATCAACATTAGTAATTACGGCGCATTAATTACATCGGTTTTCACCCCCGACAAGGATGGTAAAACAGAAAACATTGTCTGTGGATTTGAAAAGCTGGACGACTACTTAAGCGAAGCCTACCTGGGAAGTTATCCTTACTTTGGCTGCATCATCGGTCGCTTCGGCAACCGGATTGCCAACGGAAAATATACCATTGACGGAGTTGAGTACAGTGGCGCTATTAATAACGGCCCCAACCATCTGCATGGCGGACTAATTGGGTTCGACCGGAAAATATGGGAGGCTGAAATGTTTGAAATTACCGGCAAAGTTGGCTTAAAGCTAAGCTACCTGAGCCCCGACGGTGAAGAAGGTTACCCCGGCAATTTGAAAGTGAGCTGTACCTACACGCTCGACAACGAGGGTAAACTCGAGATCAGCTACGAAGCTGAAACCGATAAAAAAACCATCGTTAACCTGACCAACCACAGCTATTTCAACCTCACATCGGGTAAGGAAAATATTCTGAACCACGATTTGGAGCTGAATGCCAAACAGATCACCGAAGCTGTTGACATGATCCCCACGGGCAATATTGTTCCGGTGGAAGGTACTGTCTTCGACTTCACCAAAACCAAAAAGCTTGGTAAAGACATTGCCGGGCTGGCTGATGGCTACGACCTGAATTATGTACTGGGCAACGAGCAGGGCAAGTTGGTTTATGCCGGTTGTCTGTCGGAAGAAAAAAGCGGCCGATCGGTGAAAGTGTACACCACCCAACCAGGCATTCAATTGTACACCGGCTACTGGATTCCGGAGTTGACCATCGATGGCGTGAAAAAATTCGGCAGCTATGCCGGTGTAGCGCTCGAAACGCAACATTACCCCGACTCGCCCAACCACCCGAATTTCCCCACTACCGAGCTTGCTCCGGGCGAAAAATACCAGCAAAGCACCATCTATCAGTTCGGAACATTATAAATACTCACAACATCGCATAAAATTAAAAGAGGCTCACTACAGGGCCTCTTTTCTTTTACTCCCCGGCACGAGCTGCCGAAACGAGGGTCTCGCCTAAATTTTCTATTTTTGCTGCCGACTCAAATAAATCCATGCATCCGAATGAAAACAATCATTGAACTATTTGAAAGCAGTGTTGGCAAATTTCCCGACAACATCTACCTATGGGAAAAGTCGACCGACAAATTTGCCGGCACCACCTATCGCGAAACCCGAACCCAGGTTCTGCAATTTGCAGCAGGCTTAATCAGCCTTGGGGTGAAAAAAGGCGACCGAATCGGCTTAATATCTGAAGGTAGAAACCAGTGGATCATCAGCGAACTGGGGATCTTGTATGCCGGGGCCATCAATGTTCCTTTATCGGTTAAGCTTGATGCGCAAACCGAAATGAAGTTCCGGTTGATGCACTCGGGATGTCGCTTCGTGATTGTTTCGAAAGGACAAGCTTCAAAAATTGAAGCCATCAGAAACGAGCTGCCCGAACTAGAGGCCGTCATCTATCTGAATGAAAAAGAAGAACCGCTGGCAAACGATCTTTTCTATTGCGATCTGGTGGAGCAGGGAAAAAACCTTTTACATGAGAACCGAGCCCGCGTGGAGCAACGCTACCAGGCTGTTCAGCCAAACGACCTGGCCAATATTTCCTACACCTCGGGCACCACGGCCGATCCCAAGGGGATTATGCTCTCGCACCTGAACTATGCGGCCAATGTACTGCAGTCGAGCACCCTGATGGACATTACACCTGACTGGAAAACACTGGCTTTTCTGCCCTGGGACCACGCCTTTGCGCACACAGCCTGCCTGTACTGCTTTATGTATTTCGGAGCAAGTGTGGCCTCGCTCGAAGTCGGCTCGACCCCCATGGAGACCTTGAAAAACATTCCGAAGAATATCAAAGAAATTAAGCCGCGCGTGCTGATGAGTGTTCCGGCCATTGCCAAAAACTTCCGCAAAGGCATCGAGTCGGGCATTCGGCAAAAAGGCCCGAAAGCCGAAAAACTATTTAACCACGCACTGAAGATCGCTTACAAATACAACGGCAACGGCTTTAACCGCGGCAAAGGCCTGCGTTTCATCTACAAACCGCTGGTGGCTTTGTACGACAAACTCCTGTTCTCGAAAATCCGCGAAAGCTTTGGCGGTGAACTGAAACTGTTTATCGGTGGCGGCGCCTTACTCGACATCGAGTTGCAGCGTTTTTTCTTTGCCATCGGCATCCCCATGTGCCAGGGCTACGGACTGTCGGAAGCAGCGCCAGTGATCTCGTCCAATGCGTTGCATGCCATCAAAATGGGTTCGTCAGGCCGACTGGTGAAATACATGGAACTAAAAATCGTGGACGCAGAAGGCCTGGAAATGCCCGCGGGCGAGAAAGGCGAAATCATTGTAAAAGGTGACAATGTGATGCTGGGCTACTGGAAAAATCCGACAGCAACAGCCGATACGCTGCAAGATGGTTGGCTTCACACCGGCGACATGGGCTACCTCGATCAAGACGGCTTCCTGTATGTTCTGGGGCGTTTCAAAAGCCTGCTAATCGGTCACGATGGCGAAAAATACAGCCCGGAAGGCATTGAAGAGGCTATTGTTGAACAGTCGCCCCTGATTGACCAGTGTATGCTTCACAACAATCAGGATCCGTACACAACGGGACTTATCGTGCCTAATGCGGCAGCCATCAGCCGGGAGCTTAGCCGTCGCGGGATACAGCCGGGAACCGATCGGGCAATTGAATCCAGTCTAAAACTCATCCAGAGCGAAATTGACAAATACAAGCGCAATGGCGAGTTTGCCAATTCGTTTCCCGAACGTTGGCTGCCCGCAACAATTGCGATTCTGCCCGAAGCCTTTACCGAACAAAATCATTTACTAAACTCGACCATGAAGATGGTTCGCGGCAAAATAGCCGAACGGTTTGCATCGGAGCTTGAATTTGTTTATAGCGCTGAGGCAAAAAATATCGTGAATGAAAACAACCGGCAAGCGATGAAACAGTGGTATGACGAATAAATTTTTTCGTATATAGAAATCCGGGAAAGATGGGAAAGCTTTTGTTTTTCGGCCTTTTCTGCCTTTAACAAAAAACTTTAGGGCAAAAAAAATGACTCTTTTCGAGTCGTTATTTTACGAGGCCGAAGCAAACGCTCAACACCCGCATAATTTGAAACAATAAGCAAAAGTGCTTTTGTTTCAAATTTTCCAATTTAGTTTGTGCCAGCTAGCACGCTTTACTTTGCAGTAGATCCTGCGCAATTTCCCGGGTCAGGTAAGGCTTCACCAGCTCCTTTGTGATGCCATTATTCACCAATACCGATTCGATACCTGCCGAGCGAATATCTTCGATATTCCGGAGCTCATCATCGAAAAAGACGATGTGCTCTTTTGCCACTCCTGTCTCCTTCATTATCCGGTCGAAATGCGTCAATTTAGAACCGGGATAGATTTCTCGTGCATCGAAATAATGATCAATCTCAAACAGATGCAACAACTGTTTGGCAACTGTTGGCGCGTTGGTTCGAGATGCAACAGCAATCAGGTGACCTTCAGCTTTCAGCTCAGCTAAAATTTCTTTTACTTCAGGATACAGATAAATCCATCTGCTTTCCTGATCTTTTAATTTACCATCTTTCCATGCAAACGGAGGATGTGTGCTGTCGCACCAGGTACCACCTGCATTCCAGATCGTGAAATCCAAATCAAATACAAATAGTTTCATAATTTTCATTTCTAGTTAACAAATGATAGATTCATTCGAAAAACAAACCTATCGCAACTCTAAATAAGCAATTAATTTAACTTCTGAATCTGTCGAAAATCACAAAACAACAAAATTATCTATTAATTCACGTTCATTTAAAAAATCCGAAACAATCCAGGCGAAATGTAATCAAGTCCGCAGCGCCACCGCCCCAACACGTGCCTTAGCTGCTCCAAATACGACCACACAGCTTAAAGATCCGGGGGACATCAATGTGCAAGTGCTCTTTTCGGAGAATCTCAAATAAAACAACACTGGTCGGAATCTCGCGCCCCGTTTATAGACGTCTCTTACTGCCAGCTTGATACCGCAAGGCAATCCGCAACAGGTCGATCCGACAGGCCCGAAAAAAATTCTGGGCGTCGAATTTTGCTCAAATAAAAAGAGGGCAACTGCGAACAGCGCCCTCTCTTGTATTCATTATCAAACTTTACGGCTTTGAATAAAAGCCTGTCAAAAATGTCATCAATTCGTGACTATACCAAATCGGTAATGGGTTTGTATTTGGGGACCAGACTCTTCATCACAATCCAGCCGATCAAATAAGCAACCGCACAAACACCGAAGATGATGAAATATCCGGCTTCGATACCACGATATCCCAAGAAGTTCATATTGGTCACACGGGCATGGTCAAACAAGATCCCTGAACTCAAGTTGATTACCACAGAACCTGCACCACCGGCCAAACCACCAATACCGGTTACCGTAGCTACGGCTGATTTCGGAAACATATCACTAACAACGGTGAAAATGTTAGCCGACCAAGCCTGGTGAGCGGCTCCGGCAATACCAATAATAATAACCGGGAACCAGTACGAGAGATGACCTAAGGGTTGCGCAAATACAGCCAACAAGGGGAAGAAAGCAAAAATCAACATCGCTTTCATACGACCAGCATAAGGGTGCATCCCCTTACTGTCGACAAAGTATGTTGGCAACCAGCCACCAATAATCGACAACAAGGTTATCGCGTACAACACGAACAGTGCTAACTGAGCTGCCGGATCCGACGATTCCATTCCGTACACCGAACTCAGGTAGGCGGGAGTCCAGAACAGATAGAACCACCAAACACCATCGGTCATAAATTTACCGAAAGCGAAAGCCCAGGTTTGTTTGTATTTAAACAACTTGGCCATGCTCATTTTCTTACCTCTGGCAGCCATTTCTTCGTCACTATTGGCTGCGTTTTCGTCATGGTCCTGACCAATGTAGTCCAGCTCCGCTTTATTGACTTTTGGATGTTTATCAGGCTTGGCATAGCCAAACTGCCACCAGCCCATCCACAGGAAGCCTAGAGCACCGATCAGGATAAAAGCTGCTTCCCAGCCGAAATGTTTCGCCAATACGGGAATAGTAACAGGAGCTGCCAAGGCACCTACTGTTGCTCCGGCGTTGAAGATAGAGGTTGCATAAGCACGGTCTTTCTTCGGGAAATATTCAGCCGTGGTTTTAATCGCTGCCGGGAAGTTACCGGCCTCACCAATGGCCAGTACCAGGCGGGCAAAAATGAACAATACAACGCTCACATTCAGCACGCGAGCAACATCTTCAACTTGAGCAATATAGTGCCGGGCTTGTTCAAAACCAACCAGCCAGTGGCCGGTTAGAATACCAGAAGTTGCGATACCACAAAATGCGTGAAGAACGGCACCAAGCGACCAAATACCGATGGCCCATAAATATCCCTTTTTCGTATCCAACCAGTCGACAAAACGACCGGCAAATAGCAGACTCACGGCATAAAAAGCCGAGAACCATGCTGTAATTATACCATAATCGGTGTCAGTCCAGTGGAATTCCGGAGCGATAAAATCTTTCCAGGTTAGTGAAAGCACCTGACGGTCGAGGTAGTTTACAGTTGTTGCCATGAACAACATCGCCACAATCGTCCACCGGTACTTGGACATTTTCTCTGTAACTTGATTTAATGTCATAGTTAATAAATTTATTCGGTTTAATTGTTTTATTCTGACGCTAATATTAGCGAAGCTTTGCCGCAATAGCTAATGCTTCGGCACATTTATTGGTAATAAATGCCCAATCTTTTCGGGCCAATACGTCTGCAGGAAACAATTGAGATCCCATACCAACGCAATGTACACCTGCTTTAAACCAGCCACTCATGTTTGCTTCGTCGGGCGAAACACCACCAGTAGGCATAATACACGCGTAAGGCATCGGGCCTTTTACGGCTTTAACGAAATCGGGGCCGCCAACAGAAGAACCAGGAAATACTTTCACCACTTCGCAACCCAACTCGTGTGCACGCACAACTTCGGTAACAGAACCACAACCCGGGCTCCAGGCCACTTTTCGTTTGTTACAGATGCGCGCCATTTCTTCGTCAACAATTGGAGCAACGATAAAATCGGCTCCCAGCTGGATATAAAGTGCCGTTGTTGGTCCGTCGATGATTGAACCAACACCCATCATCATTTCAGGGCATTCAACAGCAGTCCACTTTACCAAAGCCGTAAATACTTCGTGTGCGAAATCGCCGCGGTTGGTGAATTCGAAAACACGAATACCGCCATCATAACAGGCCTTTACTACTGATTTACAAACTTCAATATCTTTATGGTAGAACACTGGCACAACGCCAGTTTCTTTCATTTTAATTGCTACTTCAATTCTGGAAAAACGAGCCATAATAAATGCTTTATAGAAAATAAATTAAATCCAATTCTTTTAAACATCAAAAACCCCCTCCTCCCGGAGGGGGTTTAAAGATTTATCGGGATACACGCCCTGAAGCGTCGCCTCCCATTAATTTTTCTACTTCGTCCACCGTTACACGGTTGTAGTCGCCGTAGATGGTGTGTTTCAAACACGAAGCGGCAACAGCAAAGTTCAATGCTTTTTGATCGTCGTCGGTGTAAGTTAACAACCCGTAGATCAAACCACCCATAAACGAGTCGCCACCACCTACGCGGTCAACAATGTGTGTAATTTGGTATTGCGGAGATTCGTATAGTTTTTCGCCGTCAAAAAGAACACCAGCCCAGCTGTTGTGGTTAGCATTAACTGATCCGCGCAACGTCGTGATTACTTTTTTCACACGCGGGAATTTTGCCATGATCTTTTTAGATACCGATTCGTAAGCAGCACCTTCAACATGACCTCCGGTTACATCAACGCCATCGGGATGGATATCCAGCGCCATTGCAGCATCTTCTTCGTTACCCAAAACAATGTCGGTTCCGGCAACCAAAGCAGGCATAATTTCGCCACAAGCTTTACCATATTTCCACAAGTTTTTGCGGTAGTTCAAGTCGCACGAAACAGTAACTCCCATTTCGTTGGCAACCTGAATCGCTTCCAAACAAGCATCAGCAGCACTTTGCGAAATTGCAGGAGTGATACCTGTCCAATGGAACCATTTGGCATCTTTGAAGATCTCTTTCCAGTTTACCATTCCCGGCTTAATCTCCGAAATTGCAGAATGAGCACGGTCGTAAACCACTTTTGATGCACGGCTAACAGCACCTGTTTCCAGGAAGTAGATCCCTAAACGGTCGCCCCCCCAAATGATGTTATCTGTACCAACGCCATACTTGCGAACATCCATGCGGCAAGCTTCGCCGATATCGTTTTTAGGCAAACGGGTTACAAATTCGACATCAACACCATAGTTGGCCAGCGAAACAGCCACATTGGCTTCGCCCCCACCATAAGTTGCAGTAAACGTATCGGTTTGTGCAAAACGCAAATAACCGGGAGTTGCTAAACGCAACATGATTTCTCCAAATGTAACAACTTTCTTATTCATCGTATTTCAACATTTAATTTTCGTGTGCAATCGATTGCAAAGATAAAACTCTTTTTGAATCCTCCAAGAATTGTGCAATCGATTTCAACCTATTCGGAATGACTAAAAATTAAAGTATTCTTTCGCGTTGTTGAAACAGATGTTTTCGACCATACTACCCAACAGTTCCATGTCATAAGGAATTTCTCCGTTCTCAACATCTTTGCCCAACAAGTTGCACAATGTACGTCGGAAATATTCGTGACGGGTATACGACAAGAAACTGCGCGAGTCGGTTAACATACCGACGAAACGGCTCAATAATCCCAGGTTCGAGAGTGCGTTCATTTGCTTCTCCATACCATCTTTTTGGTCAAGGAACCACCAGCCCGATCCGTACTGGATTTTTCCGGGCACCGAGCCATCCTGGAAGTTACCCAGCATAGTTGCATACAGCTCGTTATCGCGCGGATTAAGGTTATACAAAATTGTTTTGGTCAATTTGTTTTGCATGTCCAGACGGTCCAGCAATTTAGCCAATGGTGCCGCAACAGGCACATCGCCAATTGAATCGAAACCGGTATCCGGTCCTAATTTTTTGAACAAACGGGTATTGTTGTTCCGCTGAGCACCAATGTGAAACTGCTGCGTCCAACCGCGTTTGTGGTCCATTACACCAAATTCATACAACATGCATGATTGGAATTTCAGAATTTCAGTAGCGTCTAAGCCAGCGCCAGCGCGAATTTTAGAGAAAATTGCTTCAATCTCTTCTGCAGTATAATCTTCAGCAAAAGCCGTATCCAAGCCGTGGTCTGACAGGCGACAACCGTTTTCGTGGAAAAACTCGTGACGTTTGTCTAAAGCAGCGATCAGGTCACCAAAAGTTTTGATATCCATTCCGGCCGCTTTTTCCAACTGCTCCATATAGTCGTTGAAGAAAGCCGGATCAGCAACCATCATAGCTTTGTCGGGACGCCATGCCGGCAACACAGCCACCTCGAAACCTGAATCTTTAATTTGGCGATGATATTCCAGGGAATCAACAGGGTCGTCGGTTGTACAAATGGTATGCACGTTAGCCTTGCGGATCAATCCGCGACAGCTGTACTCCGGTGTATTCAGCAAACGATTACATTCGTCGTAAATCTCTTTCGCCGTAGCCGGGCTCAACAGTTTATCAATCCCGAAGAATTTTTTCAACTCCAGATGAGTCCAGTGATACAAGGGATTTCTCAATGTGTGAGGCACCGTTTCGGCCCATTTTTCAAATTTTTCCCAATCGCTCGCATCGCCGGTACAAAAGCGCTCGTCAACGCCGTTTGTACGCATGGCTCTCCACTTGTAGTGATCGCCGTACAACCACACTTCTGTTACGGTATTGAAACGACGGTCTTCGGCAATATCCTTAGGGTTGATATGGCAGTGGTAGTCAAAAATCGGCATTTTTGCCGCATGTTCGTGATACAATTTCTGAGCTGTTTCTGTTTGCAACAGAAAGTTCTCATCCATAAACTTTTTCATTTTCTATCTAATTTCTGATTTTGGTTTTTTATAAATTGAATAACCGCTTCAGGTGGCGGTCGTAAATATTTTCTTCCACACAACGGCCAATCACATCGGCGTGTTTCTCAAGCAAGCCAATGTAGGTCTCGCCTAGCTCGGCGGCCACTTTGTAGCCAACGTGAATCAACTGACGGAAATTTGGATTGTATTCAGGATGTCCCGGAATATGTCGTAAGCTGTTGGCAAATTTCTCAGCATCCCATTTTTTCACTTCATCAACAGTCGGGAGTTTACTGTCGTCAATATCAATTACATCAGCATACGGAGCACATAATTCCTCTTTGCGCGCCAGGGCTTTTTCATAAATTCCTTTAGCTGTTTCCAGCGCCTCGCCGCCGGCCAATGCCAAACCAATCACCTCTTCGAGCCAGGTTGTACCGGCCGTTTTTATATGTAAGCCTTTGTCTAACTTTTTCAAGATCCCGGCCATAATGGGGTAAATGGTAAACTTATCGCTACCCGAGTGCACACTCAATTTCAGGGTTTCGGGCAAACCAAAGTTCTTAACAGCATAGTCAATCACCATCAGGTCGGCTTCAAACTCTTTGGCAAACTGAGCTGTATCGCCTACGTAATCGACACCTTTATTAAAACGGCCGGTAAATTTGGGCGCAAATGTCTGCGCAGGAATTCCCTGGTCGGCAATCATCTTTAAGATAAAAAACATATCCACCGGCGTTTGGGGAGCCTCAACCTCATCCATCGAAACTTCGGTTATAAAATTCCCCTTTCCTTTTACCGACTCAATATGGCGATAAATCCGCCCTGCTTCCTTAATCGCTGCCAAAAACTTACCCGCCTCTTCTTTCAATAATTCATCAGTCACAACAATAGGTTCAGCTACGCCCGGAATCTTAACTTCCGGCCCCAGCAACTTGCACGATTCACAAAATGCAGCTACTTCGTCATCCGACGACGCCGTGCCGATATACATGGCAACATCGAGGGTGAAAAAATCCGACACATCTACAAATCGATCAACATTTGTCAGGTTAATATGGTCAGCATCAACACAATATTGACCACTCCAACCCAAAGCCTTCACCGCGACATCGGCCTCACGGCGGGTTTCAACAGGTTCCGAATGAATCGTATTGTGCTCCCGGTTCGACTTATTCCACACCGGCACAACCTCAACGCCTTGTTGGGTAGCTTTCATTAAAGCTCTTAACTGAGCCTCGCCCTGATGACTAAAACGATCGCCAACGCCAAAACTGAACTTTCCTATTTTCATAACTGATTTAATTTATGGTTTGATTATCTTCTACTAACGACACGCAATGCGATGCCGTGTTCGCACACGAAAATAGACCATAAAAACAAGGAAAACAATTAATCGTCACAAAATTCGACCAAAAGATGTTTTAAAATATATTTACCGTGTGCGAACACGACAAGCCGAAATTTTGTGTAAATTTGTTTGAATTGAATGTTTAACCCTTCAAAGATTTAAGCCATCAAACCAAAAAAGAGAATACGAATTAAAGACATTGCAGAAAAAGCGAATGTATCGATTGGCACCGTTGACCGCGTAATTCACAACCGGGGAGAGGTCAATCCGGAAACCCGTGCGAAAATATTAAAAATACTCGAGGAGTTGGACTACCGCCCCAACATTTTGGCCAGCACCCTGGCTTCGAAAAAGACACACACCTTTGCCGTATTAATTCCCGAGGTGCCCCATCCCGAAGCTTACTGGAGCAAACCCCTAAAAGGAATCAGCGAAGCAGCAACAGAGCTTCAGCAATATGGTGTTGTGGTGGAAACCCACTATTTTTCGCAGGCCAACCCGACCTCGTTTCGCAAAAAAGCGGAAGAAATTTTAAAACAAAATCCAGAGGGCGTTGTCTTCGCGCCGTTTTTCTCGCGCGAATCAATCGACTTTATTGCACAATTAAATCGACATCGGATTCCTTATGTGTTTATTGACTCCAACATGGGAGATTGCAACAAGCTCAGTTTCATCGGCCAAAACTCGTTTCAATGCGGCACTTTGGCTGCCCGGTTATTTGATATTTCACTCCCCCATGATTCAAAAATTTTAATCATTCACTTTGGAAAAGAACTGGATAACCAGAACCATCCCAATCAGCGGGAAAAAGGTTTTCTCAACTATTTTGAACAAAGCAACGAGCAAGGGCAAAAACGCACACACACCCTTAAAATCGAGAACCCAAACAATCCGGATTTTTTCACCGTTATCGATCGTGAGATTGAAAAGCTCGGTGGGGTGAACGGCATTTTCGTCACCAACTCGCAGGTTTTCCGAATTGCCCAGTACCTTGAATCGAAAAATATGCACCATATCCGCTTAATCGGACACGACCTGATTCAACAAAATGTGGAATACCTGAAAACCGGCCTTGTTGACTTTCTGATCTGTCAACGCCCCGAAGAGCAAGGGCACCGTGCCATTCAGACCTTATTCGATCACATTTTATTGAAAAAGCAAGTCAAAAGAGACAACTACACCTCTATCGATATCGTAACCAAAGAGAATCTGGACTTTTATAAAGAATAAAATCAAAGTAATTATGGAACCAATTAGTTTTAATGATCTCGCAGGAAAGGTTTGTGTTGTAACCGGTGGCTACGGCGTACTGGGCATCGAGATGGTGAAAGCACTGGCTTCAGTAAAAGCCCGAATTGCGATTCTGGGCCGCAACAAAGAAGCAGGAGAAAAAGCCGCGGCAGAAATCAGTTCGACCTACAAAACCACAGTAATCGGTGTTCAGGCCGACGTTCTGGACAAAGACTCGTTGGAAAAAGCAAAAGCTGTTATTAACGAACAGCTGGGCGATGTAGCTATTCTGATTAACGGAGCCGGCGGCAACAGTCCTTCGGCAACAACCAAAGTTGAAGAGCTGACCGAAAGCAATATCGACAAGCTGGAAGACTCGTTTTTCGGCTTGAAAATGGACGGATTCGATCATGTTTTCGACCTCAACTTTAAGGGAACGCTGCTGCCAACCATGGTCTTTGCAAAAGATATGATCAAAAACCGCAAAGGCGCCATTCTGAACATCACCTCAATGAACTCCTATAAACCGTTGACCAAAATACCGGCTTACTCGGCTGCCAAAGCGGCAGTCAACAACTTCACCGAGTGGCTGGCTGTTCACTTTGCAAAAACCGGCATTCGTGTCAACGCCATAGCCCCGGGCTTTTTCATCACCGACCAAAACCGCTTTTTGGTTCTAGATGAGAAAACCGGAAATTATTCGCCCCGAGGCCAAAAAATTGTGACCGGCACGCCGATGGGCAAATTTGGCGAACCAGACGATATGCACGGGGCAACCTTATTTCTTTTATCCGATCTGGCCAAATTCATCACGGGCATCGTAATCCCGGTTGATGGTGGGTTCAATGCTTATAGCGGGGTGTAGAAATTTTACCATTTAGCTATTTACTATGTACTATTTGCAGAATCCGCCAGCTCTAACTATTAAGTTAACAAAGAGGATTACAGGATTTTGCGCAAAATTTTACAAAGAAATATATACGATTGCTCTGCCAACGAGTAAACATGTTAACCACGATAACTAAAAATCGTAAATCGTCAATAAATAAATCGTAAATATCGCGTTATGAAACTTCAACTGAAAGAAAATTTTAAATACTCGCTGTTGGTACCAACCAGTATGGGTGTGCGTATTACGCCGGTAAACGGACAGCCGGTTTACAGCAGTAATTTATTCGAAATGCAGGCAACCAGTGCCGAAACCAATGTGGCCAGCATCTCATCGTACCTGGGACTACCGGTAAAAGTTCTGACAACTTTCGTGAAAGGAAGTCCGATTGCCGCATTCATTAAAAGCAACCTGAAAGCCCGCCAGATGGACTATGAAGGCCCCGAAGTTGCGCAAGGCGATCCCTGGGGATATCGCCACCAATTCAACATTGCCGACAGTGGGTTCGGCTCACGAGGACCTCGTGTGCAAAACGACCGTGCCGGCGAAGTAGGTCGTACGTTAAATGTGAAGGATTTCGATCTGGAACGTATTTTCGGACAGGAAGGTGTTCAAATTGTTCACCTCTCGGGATTGATTGCGGCCTTGTCGCCCGACACCAGCGAGTTCTGTCTGCAAATCGCACGCACGGCAAAAAAATATGGCACACTCATTTCATTCGACCTCAACTACCGGGCTTCGTTTTGGAAAGGCCGTGAGGAAGAATTACGGAAAAACTTTACCGAAATTGCTGAAGCCTCCGACATTCTGATCGGAAACGAAGAAGACTTTCAGCTTTGTTTCGGCATTAAAGGGCCCGATGCCGGCGGAAAAGCCATCAACGACGAAATTCAGGAATTTAAAGGCTTAATCAACAATGTAAAGCTCGCCTTCCCCAAGGCTCAGGTATTTGCAACAACGCTGCGCCAGGTGATCAGCACCAACGAGCACCTCTGGGGAGCCGTACTTCGTGCCGGCGACGACTGGCAGGTTGTTGAGCCTCGGAAGATTAACGTGCTCGACCGCATTGGCGGAGGCGACGGCTTTGTGGGCGGCATGTTATACGGGATCCTCAAAGGATGGGACAGCGAAAAATGGCCGCAGTTTGGCTGGGCAACCGGTGCACTGGCAACAACCTTCCTGACCGACTACGCTCAACCGGCCGATGAAGATATGGTTTGGAGTATCTGGGAAGGCAACGCCCGCGTAAAAAGATAAACGTAATTGACCATTTACATATTGACGATTTACCATTTTCACAATGGATGAAGAAAGTCTGAAAAAAAGATTGAAATTATTTGCCTTGCGCATCATAAAGCTTTCCGAGAGTTTACCGCAAACAATGACGGGCCGAACTCTCGGAAATCAAATTATCCGCTCAGGAACATCTCCCGGTGCCAACTATCGGGCTGCATGTCTGGCAAAATCAGATAAAGACTTTTTGAACAAACTGAAAATGGTCGAAGAGGAACTTGATGAAACTCTTTATTGGTTCAAACTGATTATTGAATCTGGTTTAGTTGAAAAATCGTTGTTGGAAAAACTAATGGCCGAGAATTTGGAATTATTCAAAATCATTGCCAGTTCAATTACAACAATGAAGCGAAAAATGAACTCCCAATGACCGGTTCTGTTCATTTAGTAAATGGTAATTAGTTAAATCGTAAATACTATGATTTATTATGAAATTGGCTCAACAAGCCACGAATTAAGCAAAGACGACCTGAAAAAAGGTTTGTTTGCCGCATTGGATCAGTTAAAGGACGTCGATAAAGTATTGGCAGTGCCACCTGACTATACCCGCTTGCCAAGTCGTGCAGGCGATTTAACGGAACTTAGCTGGGAATATTACGGCGAAAAGCTCACCGATGTGTTACCCGCATTGGGAACACACTCGCCCATGACCCGGGAACAAATCCATCACATGTTTGGCAAGCTTCCGGAGTCATTAATTCGTCCGCACGACTGGCGCAACGATGTGGTGACCGTCGGAACCGTTCCGGCCGAATTTGTGAAAGAAGTTTCGGAAGGAGCGGTAGAATTTCCCTGGCCGGCGCAGGTCAACAAATTGTTGCTGGAAGGAAATTTCGACCTGATCCTTTCAATCGGCCAGGTTGTACCCCACGAAGTTGTCGGCATGGCTAACTACAACAAAAACATCTTTGTCGGCACCGGCGGTTCCGAAGGCATTAACAAAAGCCACTTCATTGGTGCAGCCTACGGTATGGAACGCATGATGGGACATGCCGACACACCGGTTCGTCGGGTATTCAACTATGCCTCGGACAATTTCACACAGGACATGCCCATTTTATACGTTCAAACCGTAGTGGGACTGGACAAAACCGACGGCAAAGTTAAATGTCGCGGCTTGTTCATCGGCGACGATTTTGAGGTATTCGATAAAGCGGCAAAGCTATCGCTGCAAGTAAACTTCGAAATGTTGGACCGCCCGCTAAAAAAAGTGGTGGTTTGGCTCGACCCAACGGAGTTTAAATCAACCTGGCTGGGTAATAAATCAGTTTACCGCACCCGGATGGCTATCGCCGACAAAGGCGAACTGATTGTGCTGGCTCCGGCCTTAAAAGAATTCGGAGAAGACAAAATCATTGATGGATTGATCCGGAAATATGGTTATTTCGGAACGCCCAAAACACTCAAAGCAGTCGAAGAAAATCCGGAACTTCAGGATAACCTGGGGGCTGCTGCACACCTGATTCACGGCTCCTCGGAAGGTCGTTTCTCAATCACTTACTGCCCCGGGAAAAAACCAGGCAACCTGACCAAAGAGGAAATTGAAAGCGTGGGCTTCAAGTACGCTGATTATGACGAAGTGACCGAAAAATATAATCCGGAGAAATTGAAAGATGGCTTCAACATCCTGCCCGATGGCGAGGAAATTTTCTATATTTCCAATCCGGCAATCGGCTTATGGGCCTATAAAGAAAGATTTAAATACTAAGCCCCTCCCAGCCTCCCCGGTGGGGAGGCGTAAGAAATTGAAACCCGGATAACAATAATTTTCAATGGCAGAATCAATAAAGACAGAAATAATCTCTCCCCCCTCGGGGGAGACGGAGAGGGCTGTCCGCTGGGGAATTATCGGCTGTGGCGATGTGACGGAAGTGAAAAGTGGCCCGGCTTTTCAGAAGACCAAACACTCCGAACTGATCGCTGTGATGCGCCGCAATGCCGAAAAAGCAGCCGACTACGCACACCGACATGGCGTGCCCAAATGGTACGCCGATGCCGATCAGTTGATCGCTGATCCGGACATCAACGCCATTTATATCGCCACCCCTCCCGGTACGCACGCCCTGTATGCCATTAAAGCCATGCAAGCCGGAAAACCGGTGTATGTGGAAAAACCAATGGCAGCAACCTATGCCGAATGCCTCGAAATGCTTAAGGTTTCCAAAGAAACCGGTATGCCGCTGAATGTTGCCTATTACCGGCGCACGCTTCCTGCCTATTTAAAGGCAAAAGAGCTGATTGAAAACGGTACCCTGGGACAAATCCTAACGGTGTCAATCACGCTGCATAAAGCAGCCGACGAACATTCAACATCCAAAGACAACTGGCGGCTTGACCCTGAAATTGCCGGGGGAGGTTTGTTTTACGACCTGGCATCGCACCAGTTAGATTACCTCGATTTCTTGTTTGGACCGGTGACCGAGGTAAACGGAATGGCATGTAATAAAGCCGGCTATTACGAGGCGGAAGACACAGTTTCTGCTATCTTCACATTCAAAAACGGTGTGATCGGTACCGGAAACTGGTGTTTCGTGGTTGACCAATCGGCCGAACAGGATAAAATAGAGATTTCCGGGACAAAAGGCCGGCTAAGTCTTCCTTGTTTTGCACACGGCGAACTTGAATTAAGAACCCACAAAGGCATTGAACACTTTGGCTTTACCAATCCGGTGAACATTTCACACAACCTGGTGAGAAACGTAATTCAATCGCTGCGCGGTGAAGAGCTTTGCGTAAGTACAGGCGAATCGGCCGCACGAACAAATAGAGTACTGGAAGAAATTGTGAGCAATTATTACAAGAACAGTTAAACCACATAGACGGATAGGATACAATTGGAACTTGCTGTTGAAGAAGAGAACGAGCGGTTCTTGCTATATTCGCCTGTTGGAATTTGAAACCTGTAATTTGGAATTTTACTTAAAATATGAAGTTTATTGTTGACGATAAAATCCCTTACATCAAGGGAGCACTGGAAGCTTTTGGCGAGGTGATTTACTTGCCGGGAGCAAAAACAACGGCCGAGGTTGTTCGCGATGCGGATGCCATCGTAACCCGCACCCGCACCAAATGCAATGCAGATCTGCTTGCAGGATCAGCTGTGAAATTTATTGCTACGGCCACCATTGGTTTCGACCACATCGACACCACTTACTGCGCTGAGGCCGGAATTAAATGGACCAATGCCCCGGGCTGCAACAGTAAATCGGTGGAGCAATATGTGGCCTCCACCCTCTTCGTTTTGGCAGAGAAACACAATTTCGAACTGAAAGGCAAAACCATCGGTGTTGTTGGTGTTGGGCAAGTGGGATCGAAAGTGGCCCGCTTTTGTGAAATCATCGGGATGAAGGTTTTGTTGAACGACCCGCCGCGTGAACGTGCCGAGGGACCGGAAAAATTTGTCAGCCTGAACCAAATTCAGGAGCAGGCAGACTTCATCAGCCTACACGTTCCATTAAACATGGAAGGTGAAGATGCAACTTTCCACCTGGCCGACGAGAGCTTCTTCAATCATCTTCCGAAGAAGCCTTTTGTGATTAACTCCTGCCGCGGAGAAGTGCTCGATAGCCAGGCCGCCAAAGTCGCGCTCCGGGAAAATAAAATCAATGGCCTGGTGTTGGATTGCTGGGAGAACGAACCGGATATCGACTTGGAGCTACTCGCAGCCTGCGACATTGCCACGCCTCACATCGCCGGATATTCCAAAGATGGCAAAGCCAATGGAACCAGTATGAGCATTCAGGCCATAAGCCGTTTCTTCGGGCTGGGAGCCGACAACTGGAGTTGCCCGAATATTGAGCTTCCCGAGCAAACAAAAATCAAGCTCAACGGTTTCAACTGTACCGAAGAGCAAATTATAGCCACGGCCGTGCTGGCCACCTACGACATCCGTCGTGATGATGCCGCTTTTCGGGCACGGGTTCAGGATTTTGAAAAACTCAGAGGCGACTACCCGGTGCGTCGCGAGTTTCCGGTATTCACCATTCATGCAGAACAGATACCTGCGCCAACGCTGGAAAAACTCGAGGCTATCGGATTTCAAATTGAACAAAAATAAGACACATTTTTAGACAATAAATTCAAAATAATACAAATGAAAAAACTAGCAGATATTGGCTTAATCGGGTTGGCCGTAATGGGCGAAAACCTGGTTTTGAACATGGAAAGCAAAGGCTACACCGTTGCTGTTTATAACCGTACAGTAGAAAAAGTCGACAAATTCGTAAATGGTCGCGGAGCGGGAAAAAACTTCATCGGGGCGCACTCCATCGAGGAGCTGGTGGCATCGTTGGAAAAACCACGCAAAGTAATGATGTTGGTGAAAGCCGGAAAGCCGGTCGACGACTTCATCGAACTGTTGATCCCTCACCTGGAACCGGGCGATATCATCATCGATGGCGGAAACTCTCACTTCCCCGATTCTATTCGTCGTACAAAGTATGTTGAAAGTAAAGGTTTGTTGTTCATCGGCACCGGCGTATCGGGCGGCGAGGAAGGCGCGCTGAAAGGCCCCTCGATGATGCCAGGCGGTAGCCCCGCGGCATGGCCTGCTGTAAAAGAAATTTTCCAGTCGGTTGCCGCAAAAGTTGAAGATGGTTCTCCTTGTTGCGACTGGGTAGGTGAAGACGGTGCCGGTCACTTTGTAAAGATGGTGCACAACGGAATTGAATACGGGGATATGCAAATCATCAACGAGGCTTACCACGTAATGAAAGAATTACTTGGCATGAGCGCTGATGAAATGCACGAAGTATTCAAAGTGTGGAATACCCAAGAACTGGATTCGTACCTGACCGAAATTACCCGCGACATTCTGGCGTTTAAAGATGAAGACGGCGAACCGCTGGTGGAAAAAATTCTGGACACTGCCGGCCAAAAAGGTACGGGTAAATGGACGGGCGTTACAGCGCTGGATTTGGGTATTCCGTTGACTTTGATCGGCGAATCCGTTTTCTCTCGCTGCTTATCGGCCCAAAAAGATTTGCGTGTACAGGCATCTAAGGTGATCAGCGGCCCGAAAGTAGAATTCAAAGGCGACAAAGCGCAGATGATTGAAGACCTGAAAATGGCTTTATTTGGTGCCAAAATTATCTCGTATGCCCAAGGCTACAACCTGATGATGGAAGCGGCGAAAGAATTTAACTGGAACCTAAACTACGGTGGTATTGCCTTGATGTGGCGTGGCGGCTGTATCATCCGTTCAGCCTTCCTGGCCGACATCAAAAAAGCGTTCGATGTAAATCCGGAATTGCCGAACCTACTGCTTGCTCCTTACTTTAAAGAGAAAGTAGAAACTGCCCAGGCCGGATGGCGTCGTGTATGCGCGGCAGCTCTAACTAACGGAATCCCCGTACCTGCATTGACTTCAGCCTTATGCTACTTCGACGGTTTCCGCAGCGAGCGTTTACCTGCGAACTTGTTGCAAGCGCAACGCGACTACTTCGGAGCGCACACTTACGAACGTGTTGATAAGCCTCGTGGCGAATTCTTCCACACCAACTGGACCGGTCGTGGTGGCGATACCGCTTCGACAACTTACGATGTATAATTGCGTGAATAATATTTTTCGATTGAGGGTTTCACTTAAAGTGAAGCCCTCAGTTTTTTTGAGTCAGTTTTTTTGAGTGATCGCTCCTGTTGAAAGGCAAAGTTCTCCGTTGAAAATGCTCCCCCGCCTAACATTCCCTTTACAAAAATCAGATTATCGATCCATACCGCTCGGAGCATCCGTCTTTTCAATACTTTCGCGCAAATTTCTTTCATCATGATCATCAGAGAACGTAGAAATTGGCTCCGGATGCTTTTTATATGGCAAGGATCGGTCCTTCCCAAAATCATGCCCCGCCTGGTTATGCTTACCGCATTTTCCATTGTGATTTACCTTTTTCACGGCTCGTTTTTCAGTTATAAAATCACCCTCAACCCCTCGGCTTTTACGCTACTCGGCGTGGCACTAGCCATCTTCCTGGGCTTTTGCAACACGGCCGCCTACGATCGCTACTGGGAAGGACGGAAGCTTTGGGGAGCCCTGGTAATCGACACCCGAAGTTTCACGCGCCAAATTCTGACTTATCTGCCCGGCAACGACTCTGGCAAAACCGCATCAACCAAAGCTGTCTATCTAACCATTGCCTATACCTACGCCCTAAAGCATCAACTTCGAGATACCGATGCAATGCCCGATCTGCAGAGGCTGCTATCAGCCGATGAATGTCGCCAACTGGAAGCAATCCGCTTTAAACCGGTGATGCTTCTCAAAATGCTGGGGCATCTGATTGCTCAGGCCGGGCAAAACGGCCATATTGATTCGATCACTAAAATGGGAATCGACCGAAATATAGACCGCCTTTCGGCAACCGTCGGAGGCTGCGAACGGATTGCCAACACGCCAATCCCCTTCCCCTATCATGTGCTGATTCACCGCACCGTCTATATCTATTGTCTGTTACTGCCCTTTGGTCTGGTCGACACCATCGGCTGGATGACCCCGATTATGGTCTCTTTTATCGGCTATACCTTCATGGCTTTGGATGCTATTGTTCACGAAATTGCCGACCCCTTCGGCACCGAACCCAACGATCTGGCCTTAAACAGCCTTTGTAAAACCGTGGAGCACTCCCTGCTCGAGATGGCCGGGCTTCCGATGCCGAAGGCAGAAATGCGAAATGCAAATTTCTGCATCGATTAAGCGAATAAACACCACGCGCACAAGCATCTGGAATAAATGTTTTATCTTTATCTGTTCCTTGCTCAAAATTCCAAAAAATAATTGTAGTTTTGCGCAATTTTTTAACACAAAAAGCTGGCATATCATGGCAAAATATTCGAATGAAGTTTCAAGAACCTTTAGTGAATACCTGCTTATCCCTGGTCTGACCGACAAAAACTGCACTCCTGCAAATGTGTCGTTGAAAACTCCGCTGGTAGCCTTTAACAAAGGCGAAAAACCGGCCTTGGAGCTCAATATCCCGTTTGTATCGGCAATCATGCAGTCGGTATCCGACCACAATATGGCAATCGGATTAGCACGTAATGGTGGACTTTCATTTATTTTCGGTTCTCAGGCAATCGACACTCAGGCTGAGATGGTTCGTAAAGTAAAAAAATTTAAAGCTGGTTTTGTTGAAAGCGACTCAAACCTAACACCGGAGCAAACTTTAAAAGATGTGCTTGCCTTAAAAGCAAAAACCGGACACGGTAACATCGCCATCACTGAAGACGGTAGTGCAAATGGTAAGCTGATGGGCATTGTTACCAGCCGTGATTACCGTCCGAGCC
Source organism: Mangrovibacterium marinum (assembly GCF_003046625.1). Taxonomy (GTDB): domain Bacteria; phylum Bacteroidota; class Bacteroidia; order Bacteroidales; family Prolixibacteraceae; genus Mangrovibacterium; species Mangrovibacterium marinum. The sequence goes on along the minus strand of NZ_QAAD01000016.1, from coordinate 16,586 downwards.
GCGACTCGCTGGACAAAAAAATTAAAGACTTCATGACTCCGTTCAACAAGTTAATTACCGGTAAACTGGGAATTAGCCTGAACGAAGCCAACAATATTATTTGGGACAACAAGCTGAACAGCTTGCCCATTGTCGACGAAAATCAAAATTTCCACTTCTTTGTCTTCCGCAAAGACTACGAAAGTCACAAAGAACACCCGCAGGAATTGCACGACGACAGTAAAAAACTACTGGTTGGCGCCGGCATCAACAGCCGCGACTATAAAGAACGTGTTCCCGCTCTTGTTGAAGCCGGAGTTGACGTGCTTTGCGTCGATTCATCCGACGGCTTCTCGGAATGGCAAAAAGAAGCCGTGGTTTGGGTGAAAAAAGAATATGCCGGCAAAGTGTATATCGGTGCCGGTAATGTGGTCGATAAAGAAGGTTTCACTTACCTAGCAGAAGCCGGAGCCGACTTCATTAAAGTTGGTATTGGTGGTGGTTCTATTTGTATCACCCGCGAGCAAAAAGGAATTGGCCGTGGCCAGGCAACTTCGGTGATTGAAGTGGCTGAAGCCCGTGACGAATACTTCGAAAAAACCGGCCGTTACATCCCCATCTGTTCCGATGGCGGTATTGTGCAGGATTACCACATGGTGCTGGCCCTGGCAATGGGTGCCGACTTCCTGATGATGGGCCGCTACTTTGCCCGTTTCGACGAAAGCCCTACACGCAAGCTGATGGTCAACAACCGCTATGTGAAAGAGTACTGGGGTGAGGGTTCCAACCGCGCCCGTAACTGGCAACGTTACGATATGGGTGGCTCTGAAAACCTGAAATTCGAAGAAGGTGTTGACAGCTACGTTCCTTATGCCGGTAAGTTGAAAGATAATCTCGACATCACTGTGGGAAAAATTAAATCAACCATGTGCAGCTGTGGTTCTATCTCTATCCCGCAATTGAAAGATACCGCAAAGATCACCCTTGTTTCAGCAACAAGTATTGTTGAAGGTGGAGCACACGACGTGATTTTGAAAGACGCGAATATGTAATGTTCATTTTTTGAATAAATAGATCCGGTCGGGAGCTGCCTTTGTTTTAGGCGGCTCTCGCTGTTTCCGGCCCTTTGCGAAGCAGCACCCCTGCCCTATACCCCGCCCTTGAGGGCAAAGAAAACAACACGGGGCAGCAATGTTCAAAAAGATAGCTGCTTCCCGAAGAATCTCCAACAAAGATGAAAGTTTACTATTTTTCGACCAGGCTGTTGTCATTGTTTTCAAAAGTTGTCGGGTTGTCGTTCCTCTTCTAATCAAAACCAGTTATTGGCATTGCAACTTAGCACCTCTGCGTAGTAAGACTTTCAGAAAAAACCTTCATGATTCGGAGGGAATCTCCAATAGGGATGATAGCGGTGGAAGACAACAGAAGGCATTTAAGAGAAGACGAAAGCTCGCTCGGAGCGGAACCGGCCTACTTTTTATCGATGGTGAGAGGCGAACCGGAAGCTTAGTGAAACCGGGAAGTTCCGATCCGGCAGCTGCCGGAGTGGAAATCACCCGGTTGAACTTAGCTTTCGGAAGCTGACACCTGAAGATAAAAATAAGCCTTGCGTTTTCTGTTTCGTCTTTGGGGCAAGCCAAAGATGAAAACCCGTCCGGTAGGACAAAAGATCCGAGTTGATCAAACGTAAAATAGAAAAAGCGGTCGGGTTTGGAACAACGCCCATTAACACAAGTTTGCTACGAAATGAGCCTAGCTTTTGATTGGAGCTGAATCACGATTCAAGGCATCCCCGCTGCGGTTGGAAACCACATCACCCGAAGGACTTTCAGAAAAAGGCTGTTCCGACCTTCGGGTCAGACAGCCTCGCTTCCCGTCTACCACACCATTCTACTTCCCGAATGAAACATATTTTAAAAATTCATCTTTACGTTCTTTCTCTTTAAAAACACCACTGTATTCGGCTGTCACCGTCGAGCTGCTCTCATCTTCAATGCCGCGCGAAGAGACACATAAGTGTTTGGCATCAATAACAACCGCAACATCCTCTGTTTGCAGAATTTGCTTCAGCTCGTTGGCAATTTGCACCGTTAGCCGTTCCTGCACCTGCGGACGCCGCGCAAAATAATCCACCACCCGGTTAATTTTCGACAGCCCGATAACCTGACCGTTTGCAATGTAGGCCACATGAGCTTTCCCCACAATGGGTAAGAAATGATGCTCACAGGTCGAATTCAGGTTGATGTTGCGTTCAACCAACATTTCACCGTAATTGAACTTGTTTCCAAACACCGATATTTTCGGCTTATTCACCGGATTTAAACCATTGAATATTTCCTGAACATACATTTTGGCAACGCGATGCGGGGTTCCGCTCAGGCTGTCATCAGTCAGGTCTAAACCCAAGGTTTCCATAATTTCCCGAAAATGATCCTCAATAACAGCCATTTTTTCCTGATCCGTTTTTTCAAAAGCATCAGGGCGCATCGGCGTGTCGACTGATGTACCAACATGATGATCCCCAATCAAATCAACACTCGAACTGTTGTTTACCCGGGGGATCGTATTTTGTCCGTTTCGGGAAACGGAGCCAGATTTTATAAATCCATTCACTTTCATCATCTGCTTCCTTTCTGTTTTCAATGATACTAAAACAGACAAAAAGGTTGTTTGTTTAAAACCAGACAATAAAGTTTAAACAGCAATTGAGACAAAATAGCAATTCCCCGACGCGAGAAACATCGAGTGGTTGGACAATAAAGCACAATTATTCATTTAAATTAACAAATGATCGAAACCCTATCGGGATTCAATTTTTCGTGCTAAATTTGCGCCATCAAAAAGAAGGTTGATCGATCAATTCTCTTTTTGCCTTGTTTTTTATATTGCTTGAATTAGAAATTGACCATGGGGATTTTAATTGGAATTTTTATTGCATTGATTGCTGTTGTTGCATTGGCAACCCTGTTATCGAATAAGTTTAAGAGAAACAGCTCAAAGGGCAAGCAAGAAGAGCAAGCAGCAGAAGTTCCGAGCGATTGCTGCGGAGCGCACGAGGTTTGTGAGTTTGAAGAAATGCGGCAGAACCCCGACGAAATCTTCTACTTCGAAGACGAAGAGCTCGACCGTTTCAGAGGTATTGCGGCAGAACAATATACCGATAGCCAGATCGATGAGTTCCGGGAGGTACTTTACACCTTAAAAACTGACGAACTTCCCAAATGGCTGGTAAGCATTGAACGCCGAAATGTTCAGTTGCCGCTGATCTTGCGCCAGGAGGCTCTTTTATTGCTCGCCGATGTCTGATTCCCCCTCCTCAAAGAACAGCTCCTCTTTGATTCGTTCGATCCGCAAAAGCGCATAATCAATATTTTTTCCCCGCTCGCCTACTGCTTTTACATACTCGCGATAGTAGTGCAGAGCAACCACCTTATTGGCATTAAATTCTTCGTAGGTCGTGGCAATATCGAAATAAAGCTCACCTTTTTCCGGATCGATCTCCAAGGCTCGTTGGTAAGCCTGAATTGATGCTTCAAACCTACGCTGTAAACCATACACCTGCCCCAGATGATGAAAAATGTCGGCCAAATAGGCGGGAGTTGCTGTTTCAATAGCCAGCTCCAGAAATTCCGCACTTTCATCAAAACGCTTTAACTTCTTATAGCAAGCCCCGATATAAAAGTTCACGATCGGATCGTTTACAGCAGCTTCGTAACAAGGCTCAAGCATAGTTAATGCTTTTTCTTCTTCTTTGTCAAAGTACAGACAAATACCGTAGTTTTTCAGCACATCCAGCGTCGAATCTCCTACCGCAAAATAATTCTCGTAGGCCTGCCGTGCTTTGCCGTATTCCCTGAAGAGAAAATAGTTATCAGCAATTTTTAGTAGCAAATTCGGATTTTGAGGAAAAAGATCAAGTCCACGCTCACAAGTTACCACTGCTGCGTCCAGTCGTTTCTGCTGAAGATAGATCGTCGACAAATTCAGCCAGGTATTCAGATCACCGGAACCATCAGCGGCAAGCAGTTCATAAATCTTTATGGCCAGCTTGTTCTTTCCGGTTCGGTAAGCCGCATAAGCATAATAGCGATTGTAATAGGTATTTGTCGAATCGTTGGTCCAAATCTTCTGATAACACCGAAAAGCATCCGAATAGGCTTTCAAATTGATGTATGCCTGTGCTAACTTTCCTTGCATCCGTATATCCGTCGTATCGAGTGAAATAGCCTTTTTGAAATAAGTAACCGAATACAGGTAATTTCCCAGGGCCGAATGCGCATCGCCTAATTCTTCCCAATAAATTGGATGATCGGGTTCCAGTTTGCAGGCTTTGTTCAAAGCTTCGATTGCAGATTCGTAGTCGGTCAGTTTCTCGCAGACCAGCCCCTTCTTGAAATACAAGCTTGCGTCGGACATCACGTTCAACTGCTGTTCGAGACTATTCAGTGCTTCAGAATATTGCCGGTTTAAAATCAGGAGGTCTACTTCGTTTTGTGCCTTACCGGAAAAAATGATCGTCCAAATCAGGCAAACGGAAAAGATGAATTTCATGTTTCTGGCTTGTTTTCGGTTTTTGTCAGGACTTTAAGGGAAGCATGATCAGCCCACCCGACATGAGCGGGCTGATATATTTTGAGAACTGCTATTGCAATAAAAAACTGATCGGCAGGGTGAAAGACACAGCAACTGGCTCGCCGCGCTGTTTACCGGGAGTCCAGTCTGGCAGAGAAGAAACGACGCGAATCGCCTCCTGATCAAGTGACGGCGCCACGCCGCGAACAACTCTAGCATTCCGCACTTTTCCAGCACTGTCAATGACGAATGTAACGTAAACCTTTCCTTGAACGCCGTCTTTTTGAGCCTCAACCGGGTATTTAACGGTGCTTGCGATCGCTTTACGAAGTGCCAATTCGCCTCCCGGAAATTCCGGCATTTGTTCAACGATAAAAAAGATTGGTTTACCATCAATCGTTTTGACTTCTTCTTTTGCTTCAGAAGACTTGTTGTAAGCAACAACCGTAACGCCATTTTCATCAGAATCATTGTTCTTGCTCAATTCTAAATCTCCTGTTGCCAGATTTCGAATAACCCGGTAGTCGCCGGAAACTGCAATGAGTTCCTTTAATTTTTCAACTGCTGTGGAATCTCCTCCAATTGTCAACGATGAACCAGCATACTCAATAGTAACTGTTTGATCAACTGAATCTGAAAGAGTTGTTGTGGATTGTTCCTGCTCGCAGGCAAATATCACGATTAAGGTACTGGCCAAAAGGATACCGCCAAACAACTTAATGCGTGCTAATTTTGATGATTTTATTTGTGACATCATTTGAATTCTTTTTTTGATTAGAGAGTAATTGAAATTGTTGGCCAGATTGATTTGTGGGCCAACAAACTGCTGCAAAAGCAGCTTCTTATAATAACCGGGATTGGAGAAATGAGCCAACACTGCCCGATCGGCCAGGTACTCATGATTCTCGCGCAACAAACGCTTCATCAGCCAGAAAAACGGGTTAAACCACTGGAAAACGGTGAGCACTTCCAATACCAAAATATCAAAAGAATGCCCCTGTTTCACATGCTCGAACTCGTGAATCAGCATCTTATCCCAACCATCCTGAGTTTTCAGATTTTTGCCGGCAAATACGTAGGAAAGAAAAGAGAAAGGTGTTACTTCGCAATCGAGTAAAACAAGTTTCATCCCGCTCTCGCGAATCACTTTGCTTTTTCGAATGAGCCAAGAGATTTGGGCCAAACGCCATACCAGGCGGAATGCAAACAAACACACTCCAACCAAATAAACACCAATGATATAGGTGCTGGCTGAAATCTCACGCACGATGCTTGTTGACACTTCTGTTCCGTAAACAGAAACTGTTTCGAGCAAGTTGCGGTATGGTGTCACCGTGATCTCGTCCAACATCACGGGATGACCTTCCCAAACGCGTAGGTGAACAAACGGAAGCAAGGCTGAAAATGTCAATGCGAAAAGCAAAAACAAACGGTTGGTTCGAAAAAACGTCTCGCGTTGCAGAAACAGGAAGTACAGCAAAGTGAACAGTGCCAGACTAATTCCTGATTCAAAAATATAATTCACGAAATCAACCATTGTTTTCCGGTTTATCGTCTTCTAAATCTCTTCCAACTTCGTTTATCAAGGTTTCCAGGTCCGAAAGACTCATATTATCTTCCTTTGCAAAAAAGGAAACCATTTCCTGAAACGAGTTTCCAAAGTAGTTGCTTAAAAAATTTCTGAAATAGGCTTTGGTATAATCGCGCTTACTAACAAGTGGAAAATACCGATGGGTCTTTCCAAAAGCGTCATGATCAACAAAGCCCTTTTTCTCAAGAATACGCACAATTGTAGAAACAGTATTGTAAGCCGGCTTGGGTTCCGGTATTTTCTCCAAAATATCGTTCACAAAAGCTTTTTCAAGTTTCCATAAAATCTGCATCACTTGCTCTTCTGCCTTGGTTAATTCTTTGATCATGATTACTTTTTGTTGTTTCGAATGAATTGTCTATCAAAATTAACTAAACAATTCGTCAACTAACTAATTTTTTAGTTAAAATGGCGAAAAAAATTTCAAGGGTCGGGCCGGATTAAGATGATTTGTTTCATAGTCGGATGATTTAATTTTCTGAAACAAAGCTACAACTAACATTTTAGTTTTCAAACTAAAGAAATAGTTTTTAAACTAGATATTTAGTTTTGCGTCTAAAAAAAGAGGCCTGCCCTCTGGCAGACCCCCATGTTAGACTAAACGAAAGTGCTTACGCAGCAACTCTAAATCTTTATTTTCCCAAAGAAGCCTTTGGTGTTATCTTCGACTTCTTGATTTCAAATACTGTACGTCTGTTTTCCTGATGTTTTTCTTCAGAACAATCAACATCATCAGCACATTCGTTTACCAATTGTGTCTCACCGAAGCCAATGGCTTCAATCCGAGACTTGTCTATACCTTTACGCACTAAGTAATCCAAGGTTGCCTTTGCACGGCGTTCGGACAGCTTTTGGTTGTACTCGTCGGTACCACGGCAGTCGGTATGTGCTTCCAGTTTTATATCGATATCCGGATATTTAGCCAGGGTTTCGGCCATACGATCCAGTACGCGAACCGCATCCGGGCGAATGTTATACTTGTCGTAGTCGAAGTAAATATTAGTCAAGCCAATGCGGGTACCGGCATCCAGCGGATAAAGCTGGAAGTAGTAGAACAGCTCACCCGGTTCCATTCCCTGAGTTGAAAATTCAACATCAGTGCCGAAGAAGTTATCAGCCTCTGCGGTAACCAGGTAATTGTGCTCAGGCTGGATATCAGCTTTGAAATTACCTTCGGCATCGGTCGTTGCCGAATCAACAGCTTTCCCATCCTGTGCAATGGTAATCGTAGCTCCAGCTATTGGTTCATCACCAAAAATATTCACAACCTGCCCTCTCAATCGATGTGACGGATCGATATAAAGCACTTCTTCTTTGTTCACAAATCCGGCATCGGCCACCAGGCTGATCTCTTTGGTCTTGTCGTAATAGCCAGCCTTTGTTGCCAGCAGATCGTAGCGTTTACCCATCTCGGCCTTCAGCGGAGTATGGCCCGACGCATCGGTCACCGACTCAGCCACCACTTTTCCTTTTTCATTTTTAATTTCAACTTTTACGCCAGCTACTGGCTTATCGGTAAAACTCGAAATCACCAGTAAGTTGAATTTATATTCCTCGGGTAAGACCACATAAATGTCATCAGCTCCCTGTCCGCCGCTGCGGTTCGATGAGAAATAAGCATAACGCTCGGCAGGTCCGGGAATAAAGCCAAAATCGTCGGCGGCAGAGTTAATTGCATTGTTAAAGGTCAGAATATCGGCGGGATCAAGGCCATTCAGGCTGGTGTAGTAAATATCCAGCCCCCCTTGCCCGTCGCGACCATTGCTGGCAAAATACAAGGTACCATCGGCATCCCAGTAGGGGAACATCTCGTTACCGGCCGTATTCAGTTTTTTCAGGTTAACCGGATCGGTCCACTCCTCCCCTTTGCGGATGGTGTAATACAGATCGGTGCCACCCGCACCGCCGGGCATATCACTAATAAATATCAGGGTATCACCTGTTGAGCTGACTGTTGGGTGCGCAACCGAATAATCCTTCGAGGCAAAAGGAAACGGACCAACTTCTTTCCAGTCGTCGCCGGCTTTTTCAAAGCGGGTGATGCATAAACGGATGTTCTCTTTCTTGAAAACGATATTCTTCACATCTGTTTCCTCTTCATACGATTGGGTCAGGTACATCTCGCCGGTGGCTTCACAAATGGTCATCGGCCCTTCCTGAATTTTCGTGCTTATACGGGAACGATGTTCTCCTTTTTTCGCGGTTTGCCCTTCCGGCAACAGCTGAGTCGAGTAAACATCGTACATCAGATAGCTCTCTTTCTTTTTGTCACCTTCAACTTTAACTTCCGAATTGTAAATCAACTCCTGTCCGTAGAGGTAAGAAGCAAAATCACTCTTCGCGGTATTCACTGAAGCATTTTTGATGTCGATTTGCACATCATCAAACACCTTTTGCGTTTGTGCATTTCCCAGGAGAACGACAAACATTAAGGCTAATCCGGTTAAATATCTAACTTTCATGGGTTAAAGTTTTCAGGGTTAGAAATATCGAGGTGAAGTAAATGATTTGACTAAGGAGCGGAGTTCGTAAGAGATCATCACCTCGTGCGAACCGTTTCCATAGGAACCAATATCTGTTAAGTCCATGTCGTAAGCGTAGCCGATACGCAGTTTTTCACTGATAATAAACTGGGTATTAAAACCGATGGCACTACCGCCGCCTTTCCAGGTCGTGGACCGAAACATACCGCCCAGCCAGAATTTCTCTTTAAACAGAAAGCTGGCATTTAAATCGTAGACAAACGGCAAGGCTTCGGAGTGACGGAACATAAACGATGGCTTAAACTTAACATACGATCCCATATCAAATACATATCCCCCGATTAAGTTCAGATTCCGGTATTCAAAATCGGTCTTATAATCTTCCGGTCCAAACTCGAAATCGTTTTTCAGCAATTTCGGAATCGAGAAACCGGCATAGTATCGCGGAGCCGACAGGAACAAGCCAACCCCAACATTGGGCATAAACTTCTCGCGGATCTCGCCTTCGAATGCCGGGTCATCGGTATCGATGATGATATGATCCGACAGCAGATGCCGATAGTTGGTGAACCCGGCTTTTAATCCCAGCCGCAAATTGGCATCTCCTCCGAGCCGTAACTTGTATGAATAATCGGTGAAAAATGCCAGTCGTTTTTCCTTTCCGATTACATCGTTAATCACAGACAATCCAAGACCGATTCGTTCATTCCGCAACGGTGTCTGCACCGAGAAGGTATGTGTTTCAGGTGCTCCGTTAAATCCTACCCACTGGTAGCGCCCCAGAACCATGAAACCTACACACTCCCACGAACCGACATACCCCGGGTTGAAGGCTTGAATGTTGAACATGTATTGGCTGTACATCGGGTCGTCTTGCTGACCAAAAGAGCTTACAGCCGTGCTGAACAGTAGTACTACACTGACAGCCAGTTTGGTTAAATATTTCATCGCTTTCATCGTTCTTGAGTTTACCGGTTAATAAATACTGTTCCTTTGTACACTTGATCGTCCAAAATCAGGATCACGAAATAGGTACCTTCAGGCACAATATCTCCGTCTCCACCGACGTTCGGCCTACCATCCCACCAGGCATCACCGCCCAGTCTTTGGGTGTCACCGTAATCTTCCTGCTCATAAATTTTAGCTCCCCAACGGTTGTAGATCTCGATATGCACTTTTTCATGGTCGCGGATCGCCGGGATCACGAACAGTTCGTTGTATTCGTCGCCGTTTGGCGAGAAAGCATCCGGTATCAAATCATCCAGCTTCGGATCGTGAGCCAGGTTAACAACTGCCCGATCGCAAAGCCCGGCACCGTCGCAAACCTCATACTCAAACCAGTCGTCATCGAAATAATACAGATCGGGCGTATAAGTAAATGTTCCGTTGGCATTCCATACCAGGGTTCCGTGTTCTGGCTCAACGGTAATCTCAGTCACCTGAATCTGATCTCCATCCGGATCGTAATCGTTTGCTAACACGTTAGCATCTGTTTCGGTCATGATGAAATTGTCATCGACGGCCACCGGTGGCTGGTTGGTTTCGTCAACAGTAATGTAAACTGTGGCATTTCGGCACAAGCCTTCAGCCGTACAGATACTGTATATAAATTGATCGGGTCCAACATATTCGGCATTGGGGGTATAGGTAAATTCGCCGCTGGCCTCCCAATTTACAACACCGTGAGCCGGTTCGCTCTCCATTGTCAACGATACAGCATCGCCCAATACGTTCAGGTCGTTCATATATACATCACCTGTCACGGCCAGGTCTTTACCGGTATGCACGGCATCATCAACGCCGAAAATGCCATCGTTCTGAGCCGAAGCCGAGTAAACAATCAACACCTGTGCGACACTTGCTGTCGAAGGATCGTTTTCAAGATAAGCTTTATAAGAAAACTGAACAGCTCCTTCGTAGTCGGCCATATCTTCCGGCAAATCATACGTGAAACTACCATCAGCCGACAAGCTCAAGGTTCCAAATGCCGGAGCTTCAACAGGGCTTGTATCAATCAGCAGATCTCCTCCTGCCGGGTCGAAGTCGTTTGCCAGCAGCTGACTTTGTACGGTATGCGCATTGAATCCCTGGAAAATATCAGCATTGGCAACCGGCGGACGCACGGTCAGGTGGTCCGGATCGAGGATCCACAGATATACGGTAGCCACGGCTGATTCGCCACTGATCGGATCGTTGATTAAGTATGTGAACGAGTCGTCTCCGCTAAAATCATCATCCGGCTCAAAGACATAGGTACCATCACTGTTCATCACCACGCTACCATGCTGTGGATCGGTTAATTTAGATGCTGTGTTACCCGGATCAAGCTCCCGCTCCTGCGGGTTGATGGTCAATGCCGACATACGGGCTGCTGGTTTTCCTTTTTCCGAAGTCGTTAACGACGGACCGGATGGCAGATCATCGTATTTCACATCGTTGGTAAACACGTCGCCGGCAACCACCATACCGGTGTAGGTATTGTGGATATCTCCCATAGCCACCGGCGGATCGTAAACCGACCGCACCTGAATGGTCACTGTGGCTTGAGAGCAATAACCATCGGCATCACAAATTTCGAAGGTAAACTCATCGGCTCCGTAGTAGTTTAAATCCGGCTGATAAGTGATGGTTCCATCCTCATGCACGGTTGTTGTTCCATGAGCCGGCTCCGAAATAACGGTCAATGTCGTCAAGTCGATATTATCGTCACAGTCGTACACGTGCTCCATAACGTTAACCACAAGCGGCTCATCTTCATTAACCGATTGAGGGAATGATTCGGCAAATGGCTCTGATTTCAGGACCACCTGTTGCGGACAAGTTGCTGTATTGCCATGAATATCGGTCACGGTCCACAAAAGATCTGTTGTTCCAAAGTCATAATCCCCCGAAGCATCGGCAGACTCTGTTTTGCTGTTCATTATCTGTTGAACACCACAATTGTCTGCTGCAGTCGGCGCAGGCACTTCAACGTATTGATCGCAGCCCATCGCAGAAGAGACGACTAGCTTAAATACATCCTCGCCGCATGAAATAACAGGCTGTTCGTTGTCTGTTACCGTTACAGTTTGTGTTACTGTTTCGGCATCATTTCCATGAATGTCGGTCACATTCCAACTAATGGTTGTAGTACCTACCGGATATGGATCAGTAAGCGCCTGTTCATCGCTACGGGTACCTACCGGATCGCCAACAGCACAATTATCGGTTGCCGTTGCCGGAGTGATGGTCACCACTGCTTCACAAAGGTCGGCATCGGCTGTTTGCTCCATGTCTGGCGATGCCGTAATGACGGGAGCTTCGTTGTCGGTTACAATAACCTTTTGCAAACAGGTAATAAACTTACCGGACATATCCGTAACGATCCATTCCACGTCAGTTTCTCCTACCGGGAATGTCTCCGGAGCATTATTGGCAACCAGCAGCGCTGAAGTTGGCGTACAGTTATCAGAAACCTCAGGAGTTCCTAAATCGACATTGCTGGCAAAACAACTTCCGGCATCAGCTGTGACAGTAACATCAGCAGGGCAATTCATTTCAGGATCACTGGTATCGTGCACGGTAATTAACTGTGTACACGAACTCTCGTTGTCGCACTCGTCAACAGCCAGCCAGGTCCGTTCAATGATATAATCGTTATCGCTCTCACCGGCAACTACATTGTCTGAATAATCAACGATAACGTTTGCCGAACAATTGTCGGTAGCCGTTGCATATCCTGTAGACTGCGGATCCGTTGGTGCATCACATTCAACAGCCACATCTGCCGGACAGCTAATTTCAGGTTTTACATCATCATTAACGGTCACGGTATGAACATACATCGCAGTATGCCCTGCACAATCGGTATAAGTCCAGGTGTAACTTACGTCTCCGGTGCATACAGGCACTTCACTTTCAACCGGGCCAACAGGCTCCAGTAAATTACCGCAAACGTCGTAGACCACCGGAGGCACCGGTAATTCGATGTCAGCATAACAACTCACAGTTGCTGTCGTTGGCTCAGGAGTTTCTAACTCCGGCAACACGATCTGATACGTATAAATCCATTCGTGCTCATTTCCTTCACAGTCTGCATAGTTCCAACTGTAAGTGATGGTGCCTTCGCAGTCCTCATAAGTTCCGCCAACAGTCGGACCTGTCGGGATGATTGCATTGCCACAGTTGTCCATCACCGTTGGAGCTATTGGTTCTGTTGCCAATGCAGCACAAGTAACTGTTGAACCATCATCTTCCGGCATGGTGAAATCTTCTGCTTCAATCGTGTAGGTATATACCCAATCATGGGTGTTGTCTTCACAGTCGGTATAAGTGAAGGTATAAGTTATCGTTCCTTCACATCCATCATAGGTTCCGCCTTCCACCGCATCCGATGGCGTTAACTCATTATCGCAGTTGTCCACGACGGTTGGTGGCGTTGGCTCTGTTGCCAAAGCGACACAGGCTACTGTTGCGCCATCGTCCTCAGGCATTTCAAAGTCCTCAATTTCTATGGTATAGGTGTATATCCAGTCGTGACTGTTGCCTTCACAGTCGGTATAGGTGAAGGTGTAAGTTATCGTTCCTTCGCATCCATCATAGGTTCCGCCCTCTGCGGCAGCCGACGGAGTCAACTCATTACCACAGTTGTCGACTACTATTGGTGGCGTTGGCTCGGATACAAGAGCCACACAGGCTACTGTTGTGCCATCGTTCGCAGGCATCTCAAAGTCCTCAATTTCGATGGTGTAGGTATATATCCAGTCGTGGTTGTTGCCTTCACAATCGGTATAGGTGAAGGTGTAAGTTATCGTTCCTTCGCAACCGTCATAAGTTCCGCCTTCCACCGCAGCCGACGGAGTCAACTCATTTCCACAGTTGTCGAATACTGTTGGGGGTGTGGGCTCGGATACCAGAGCCACACAGGCTACTGTTGTACCATCGTTGGCCGGCATTTCAAAGTCCTCTATTTCGATGGTGTAGGTATATACCCAGTCATGGCTGTTGCTTTCACAGTCGGTATAGGTGAAGGTGTAAGTTATCGTTCCTTCGCATCCATCGTAAGTTCCGCCCTCGACGGCCGCCGACGGAGTCAACTCATTTCCACAGTTGTCGACTACCGTTGGTGGTGTGGGCTCAGATACCAGAGCTACACAAGCTACCGTTTGGCCATCGTTCGCAGGCATTTCAAAATCCTTGACTTCGATAGTGTACGTGTATACCCAATCGTGGCTGTTGCCTTCACAATCGGTATAGGTGAAGGTGTAAGTTTTGGTTCCTTCGCAACCATCATAAGTTCCGCCTTCCACCGCAGCCGATGGAGTCAACTCATTATCGCAGTTATCCACGACGATTGGCGGCGTTGGCTCTGTTGCCAAAGCGATACAGGCTACTGTTGCGCCATCGTTAGTCGGCATTTCAAAATCTTCATACTCGATGGTAAACGTGTAAGTCCAGTCGTGACTAAAGTTACCCGAGCAATCCGTATAGGTCCACACATAGCTTACAGTTCCCTCGCACTCGGGGCTTTCGCTGATAACAGGCCCCTCGATATTTGTAATCAACTGGTCGCCGTTGTCATAAACGTCAGGATGCTCTGGAGTGTACAAATCAGCTGCACATTCAATCGTTTCTCCATCATTAGGAGGCATGTTATCGACAAAGTCCTCACGTTCTATATTGAAGGTATAGGTCCAATCGTGGCTGAATTTACCGGAGCAATCGGTATAAGTCCACACATAGGAAACGGCCCCCTCACAATCAGGACTTTCACTCACAACCGGCCCGGTTACATTGGTGATCGCCAGTCCGCAGTTGTCGTAAACAGTCGGGTGCTGCGGCGTGTACAGTTCATCTTTATTTTCAATTTTCTCGCTATCGTCAACCGGCATATTCACGGCAAAATCTACTCTTTCAACAGTATAGGTATAAGTCCAGTCGTGGCTGTTACCCGCACAATCGGTATAAGTAAATACCCAGGCCATATCACCTTCGCAGGCTATAGCGGCAGGTGTCGTTTTTAGAATCGGTGTGATTGGGTTACCGCAGTAATCATTTATGGCCGGTGGTGTCGGTTCAACCTGTGCATCGGCCAGGCAGTTCACTGTAGAACCATCGTCTTCGGCCGGAGTGAAGTCCGGAATATCGATGGTGTAGGTGTAAGTCCAGTCGTGGCTGTTACCCGCACAATCAGTATAAGTAAATACCCAGGCCATATCACCTTCGCAGGCTATAGCGGCAGGTGTCGTTTTTAGAACCGGTGTGATTGCATTTCCGCAGTAATCATTTACGGCAGGTGGTGTCGGTTCAACCTGTGCATCAGCCAGGCAGTTCACTGTAGAACCATCGTCTTCTGCCGGAGTGAAGTCCGGAATATCGATGGTGTAGGTGTAAGTCCAGTCGTGGCTGTTACCCGCACAATCAGTATAAGTAAATACCCAGGCCATATCACCTTCGCAGGCAATAGCGGCAGGTGTCGTTTTTAGAACCGGTGTAATTTCATTTCCGCAGTAATCATTTACGGCAGGTGGTGTTGGTTCAACCTGTGCATCGGCCAGGCAGTTCACTGTAGAACCATCGTCTTCGGCCGGAGTGAAGTCCGGAATATCGATGGTGTAGGTATAAGTCCAGTCGTGGCTGTTACCCGCACAATCGGTATAAGTAAATACCCAGGCCATGTCACCTTCGCAGGCTATAGCGGCAGGTGTCGTTTTTAGAATCGGTGTGATTGGGTTACCGCAGTAATCATTTACGGCAGGTGGTGTCGGTTCAACCTGTGCATCGGCCAGGCAGTTCACTGTAGAACCATTGTCTTCGGCCGGAGTGAAGTCCGGAATATCGATGGTGTAGGTGTAAGTCCAGTCGTGGCTGTTACCCGCACAATCAGTATAAGTAAATACCCAGGCCATATCACCTTCGCAGGCTATAGCGGCAGGTGTCGTTTTTAGAATCGGTGTGATTGGGTTACCGCAGTAATCATTTACGGCAGGTGGTGTCGGTTCAACCTGTGCATCGGCCAGGCAGTTCACTGTAGAACCATCGTCTTCGGCCGGAGTGAAGTCCGGAATATCGATGGTGTAGGTGTAAGTCCAGTCGTGGCTGTTACCCGCACAATCGGTATAAGTAAATACCCAAGCCATATCACCTTCGCAGGCAATAGCGGCAGGTGTCGTTTTTAGAACCGGTGTGATTGCATTTCCACAGTAATCATTTACGGCCGGTGGTGTCGGTTCAACCTGTGCATCGGCCAGGCAGTTCACTGTAGAACCATCATCTTCGGCCGGAGTGAAGTCCGGAATATCGATGGTGTAGGTGTAAGTCCAGTCGTGGCTGTTACCCGCACAATCGGTATAAGTAAATACCCAAGCCATGTCACCTTCGCAGGTAATAGCGGCAGGTGTCGTTTTTAGAACCGGTGTGATTGCATTTCCACAGTAATCATTTACGGCCGGTGGTGTCGGTTCAACCTGTGCATCGGACAGGCAGTTCACTGTAGAACCATCGTCTTCGGCCGGAGTGAAATCCGGAATATCAATGGTGTAGGTGTAAGTCCAGTCGTGGCTGTTACCCGCACAATCGGTATAAGTGAATACCCAGGCCATATCACCTTCGCAGGCAATAGCGGCAGGTGTCGTTTTTAGAACCGGTGTAATTGCATTTCCACAGTAATCATTTACGGCAGGTGGTATCGGTTCAACCTGTGCATCGGCCAGGCAGTTCACTGTAGAACCATCGTCTTCGGCCGGAGTGAAATCCGGAATATCAATGGTGTAGGTGTAAGTCCAGTCGTGGCTGTTACCCGCACAATCGGTATAAGTAAATACCCAAACCATGTCACCTTCGCAGGCAATAGCGGCAGGTGTTGTTTTTAGAACCGGTGTGATTGCATTTCCGCAGTAATCATTTACGGCAGGTGGTGTCGGTTCAACCTGTGCATCGGCCAGGCAGTTCACTGTAGAACCATCGTCTTCGGCCGGAGTGAA
>NZ_QAAD01000015.1 GCF_003046625.1 Mangrovibacterium marinum | reverse complement strand
AAATCATAGTACATCCTTTTTTTTGTGAAACATCAAGGATGTGAAAATCGAAAGAATAATCCCGAAAGCCTATACGTTATCGTGGAGACGGATACCTTTTCTCGTTGAGCTTCCAATCTCCGGAATCAGTAAGTTTTAAAACACAAATGATAAAAGTATTACCTACTTTTATTAAATTTGGAAGATCATTCAATAACTAAATCATGAACAAAAACAGAAGTTTACTAGTCCTGTTTCTGCTATTATTTACAGGAACACTATCCGCTCAAAATTCAATTAATCTAAACGCCGCCGAGGCCAGGACGACAATCAGTAAAGAAATTTACGGCCATTTTGCCGAACACCTTGGACGCTGTATCTACGGAGGAATCTACGTTGGTGAAGATTCCGACATTCCCAATATTCAGGGATACCGCGAAGATGTAATGGGAGCACTAAAAGATATGCACATTCCCCTACTCCGCTGGCCCGGAGGATGTTTTGCCGACACCTACCACTGGAAAGACGGTATTGGCCCCAAACACGAACGTCCGTCCATTGTCAATGTAAACTGGGGAGGTGTGACCGAAGACAACAGTTTTGGAACACATGAGTTCCTGAATTTTTGCGAGTTAATTGACGCCGAGCCTTACGTAAACATCAATGTTGGTTCGGGAACTGTTCAGGAAGCTTCGGAATGGGTCGAATATGTGACCTCATCGAACGTAAGCCCGATGACCGACCTGCGTAAAAAAAACGGACGCGAAAAACCATGGGATGTTAAATTCTGGGGAATCGGGAACGAAAACTGGGGCTGCGGGGGCAACATGACACCGGAATATTATGCTGACTTGTACAACCGCTTTGCGACTTATTGCCATGGCGACCTGTACCGCATTGCCGGGGGCCCCAACGTGGACGACTACAACTGGATGGACGTTTTAATGCAAAAGACAACACGCCACCGTCAGCTGGTACAGGGTGTTTCGTTGCACTACTATACCTTTACCACCTCATGGGGAAACAAAGGTTCGGCAACCGACTTTGGCGAAAAAGAGTGGTTCTCCGTTTTGAACAGAACGCTCCGAATGGATGAGCTGATTACCAAACATTCGGCCATTATGGACAAATACGACCCTGAAAAGAAAATTGGCTTGATCGTTGACGAGTGGGGCGACTGGTTTAATGTTGAAGAAGGCACCAACCCGGGATTTTTGTATCAGCAAAATACCTTGCGCGATGCCTTGGTTGCCGGTATCAACCTCAACATTTTCAACAATCATGCCGATCGGGTAAAAATGGCCAACATCGCCCAAATGGTGAATGTATTGCAGTCGGTGATCCTGACCAAAGAAGATCAAATGGTGCTCACTCCAACCTACTTTGTATTCAAAATGTACGCAGTACACCAGGATGCCCAGTTGCTTCCGATGCACATCGACTGCGAAGACTATGAACTCGACGGCAACAAAGTACCGGCAATCAGTGCTTCGGCCTCGCTCAAAGACGGGAAAGTGTCCATTACACTTTGTAATCTGAATCCGGAAAAAGCTGAAAAACTCGACATCAACCTAACGGGATTGAATTTGACAACTGCCAGCGGTCAAATCATCACCAGCCAAAATATGAACGACTATAACGATTTTGATCAGGATGAGAGAGTTAACCTGCAAAACTTTAACGTTAAGAAACCGAAAGACGGGAAACTGAGCCTGGAACTTCCGGCAAAGTCGGTTGTACTGGTTCAATTACAATAAACATTGGTTGACATCCAATGCCCAAAGGTGCCTCGCAAGGGCACCTTTTTTTATGCTCTTAAATAGCTGTAGGTATATTCTTTAACATCTTTTTTCAGAACCGGCGAATAATCATTTTGTCATAAATTTGTTAAGACAACATCACCCAGTGTTAATTTAAAGTTATACGCCATGAAATATGTAAAGATAGCCAGACAGGCCAGCAAGCCACAAATTAACTTGAATGAATTCATCCGGGCATACCGTTCGGTTCACCAGTTAGTAGCGATGAAAGCACGCAATGAAAAAGAAGATGCGCTTTTTCAGCAAGACTTAAAACGGAGTGCGGAGCTTTTGGATCATATTCATGCTTTCGTTGATCCGAAGATCAATCAAATGCTCAACTTCTCGTTTCAATATTACCTGACTAAGCAGGAAGAAGCTCTGGAAGGAGATCAGCAGGCGGCACGTATTGTTCGCGATCTGAAACCATTGTACCACAAAGAACTGTTATCACTATCCTTTTCAAACTAGGCGATTTACTGAAGCTCGCAATAATAATGAGAGGCTACCCGAAAATATACGGATAGCCTCTTTTATTACGGAATTGCGTGTACTTTTTTACAACTTGGCTGTTGGCCATTGCTCTCTGTCCCAACTAATTTCTCGAATCAGCAACTTCGGATGACCGCCATCCTTTGCATCGTAGCCGTGAAAAACGAGATAGTCTTTCCCATCGAAACGCACAACGGCATTATGTCCCACGCCATGCCAGTTCTTGTCGCCTTTCAGAACGATTGTCCCGCCACCATGCGCCATGTCGGTACCAGCTTTATCGTTAAACGGGCCGGTTAAATTTTTCGACCGACCGACAATCATCTTATAAGTACTCTTGACTCCTCGGCAACAGTAGTCGATCGAGGCAAATAAATAATAATAGTCTCCTTTCTTGAAGACAAACGGAGCCTCGATGGCATTTTCACCAGCGTCTGCCGACAGTGAAGTCGGATCTTCCTTGGCTGCTTTTCGTGATGCCACGGTTGAAATTGAATCCAAATCTTCGGCAACCGATACTAAATCGCTGTTCAATTTCACCCGCTGCAGGCCGTCCCAAAACGAACCAAAAAACAAGTATGGTGTTCCCTCTTCATCCAATATCAGATTGGGATCGATGGCATTCCAGTTGTTTTTTCCGGGGTAAGACTGAACTACCTTTCCGTGGTCAACCCACTGAAATTCGGGATCGTCCGGATCGAGTGTTTTGTTGGTTGCCACACCAATGCAGGAGGTATTTTTCCCAAAAGCAGAGACCGAATAATACAAATAATACCGTCCGTTGTGATACGAAATATCGGGAGCCCAAATATGCCCGGTAAATCCGGGAACCGCATCGACAGCCCATTGTGGGGCAACAGCGAATACGGCTTTTTCCTTGTTCCAGTTTTTCATATCGGCCGACGACCAAACATCAATCCCCTGCCCTGTGGCAAACAAGTAATATTTTGAATTTTCGCGAATCATCACCGGATCGTGTACAATGATGGACTGCGCGCTAAGTGATTCCACGCAGAACAATAAACCAAGCAACAACATCCACGAGTAGCTTGAAACATTTACAATTCTCATATCTTCTAAATCTTTGCTTGAATTAATTCTTCTTTCCCCAGATTGAAACTCCGGAAGAATTTAAACCGGAGAAAACAATTGTCAGCTCTCGCGGCGATGCTTCCCAATCGAGTTCGCGTTCTACACACAACTCAAGACTGCCAATAGTCAGCACCTTATTTGCAGCATCAAAAGACCATGTTCCGGTTAATGCGCCTGTAGCCTTATGATCTGATGATAAGCTTAAGGCAACTGAGCTTTGTTGTGTTCCCCGGGCATAATTGAGTGTAATTTGCTCCCAACTTCCGACGAATTCATCTTCGGTAATTTCTTTCTCCGGCACTGCCGTGTATCTTTCGGGCATTACAACAGGCCAACCATCTTCAGTCCAGCGAATTTTACGCACATGCCCCATCATTATGGCATTACTGTAAGCATTGCTATTGGTATTTGCTGGCAGGCGTCCTTGCGATGAATAATACCAATCACCGGTTTCTTCATTCTGAAAGACACAGCAGTGCGAAATTCCCACCCATCCGGAATGGTTGTTAAAAGCATAAGGATGAGTAATAATTGGGAAACAATCTTTTCCTATAACCGCAGAGCCGTCAAAACCTTCATAAGGACCGGTAATATTCCGTGAACGACAGACGCGGGTATTATAAGCTACCGAAAGTTCGTCGTAGGCTAAAAACAAATAGTAGTAGTCCGTTTCTTCATTGTAAATAATTTCCGGTCCTTCAGAAGCTTGCCATCTCGAAGAGCTATTCCGTGTATAAATCGTTGTGCCCCAGGTCGATTCATCATTAACATCAAATTCATTTAAAGGAAGACCGGTTTCGGGATTCAACTGAAGAGCTGCAATGCCGCTGTGCCACGAACCGTAAACAAGCCAGTGCTCGCCTTCCGGGGTAACGACCAATGACGGGTCGATGGCATTGTATTTAAAATAGCCACTCCAGTCACCAGTTGAAGACCGGCTCCAATCTGTTCCGCGATCTGACACCGAACATACGACCATTCCTTTATCTTCCCAGTCATTCAGCAAGGGACTGGAAGTTTCCATCATCCCGATAAATGCGCGTTCGGTCCAGGTATTGTCAAAGTTTGCCTCTGTATTCGGTAATCCGTTCCCAATAAAATTATCAACCACAATGCTGTAGTACATCCGGTATTTGTCGCCAACTTTACGCACTACCGGTGCCCAGTGCCCAAAAACAGGATCTGCAATTGGATCGAGCCCTACCCTTGTTCGCATGTTATTGAGTGTATCCTTAACCCAGTCAGGCGTTGCTGCCATGGCCGTCCCTTCGAAGTCCCAGTTTACAAGATCTTTCGATTTCTTGTACGGAAAGTGCCCGTGCCCTTCGAGTGCATTTCCGTACGAAGCATCGGTTCCATACATATAGTAATACTTCCCGTCGGAAACAACACTGGGATCATGTACATTTGCCAAATTCCAGCTGCTTCTATTCTCCCAGGAAGCGATTGCTGAATAGTCATCGGCATACACTGGCCCCTTATAGTCGGCAAGTACATCTTGTTGTTCTTCCTCCTCTATCACGGGCAAGTCAGAACTCACCTCATCGTCCTTACAGGAATAAGCCACGACAATTAGTGCCATAGAGGCCATAAATAAACTTTTTCTCATAGTGTGGTATCTATTTTCAATTCTAAATAAAAAACTGTCTCTCAATTCACCAGCCGGAATTGACGCACTAAAAGCCGTCTGCAAAAGCAGCAGAATCCTGTGATTGATCTTAAAAAGCGGTAAAAGGAATGGTTACCTTTTACGCTCTTTAAGTATTTATTGAAGACTATTCGTCGGTGTTGTCCGCAACTTCTTCCTCGGACGATGCAGCAAGTTCCCAACCGGGGTTTTGCTTCAACTTAGGTGCACGTTTCACTTCATCATCCGGCAATGGGAACAAGTAGTTTTTCGGACTTGTAAATGAGCGAGTCGGATGCACGTCGGCTGGTCCGTATTCGTAAACAGGGTTGTCCGCATTGGTTACAGTTACCCCATACAAATTGTAGAACTGTTGGTAATAGGGATTTCCCTTCTCCGCGCTAACAGTTTGCCCTTCGAATATCTTCCAGCGGCGCTCGTCAAAGAATCGATGATCCTCGAAGCAAAGTTCAATCCGTCGTTCATTTCGAATTCTTTCACGCAGCTCGTCTTTTGTCATTCCCGAATAAGCCGGCATTCCAACTCGTTCGCGAAGTTGATTAACGTAGGTGTACGCGGCACTTGGCCCTTCGGACTCGTTAACGGCTTCTGCGGCATTCAACAAAATTTCGCCGTACCGGAATATTGGCCAGGCATGAATCGGTGTAGTCGGATTTTTAAACGAAATATTGTTCAGGAATTTTTTCGTGTAGTATCCGGTTAATGTACCACCATGAAGTTCCTGGTAGTCGATACCATCAGGACTGGAAACATCGACAGCACGATACTCTTCCTGTTCTACATCGCCCCACATGGAACCATGGTGAAGTATTGTCTGCTCCAAACGAGGATCGCGATTAGCATACGGATTCTGCTCATCGTAGGATGGATCTTCATCAATTGGTAAACCATTCTTGGTTTCATAACAATCAACCAAATTTTGGGTTGGATTGGTACGACCCACTGAGTTTAGCGATCCACCAAATCCACAAGGAGCCAGGAACGCTTCAATCTCGTTTGTTGTCCAGGTAGAACGACAAAGAATGAACTCATTGTTCAAGGTTGGAGTTGTGACAAAGCATTCGTAGTAGTCGTTGTCCGGATTTCCGGTATTGTACAGTTGATACGGATTACTTTGTTGATTATTAACGCTGATAAAGTCCTTCGCGGCCTGTGCAGCTTCAGTCCAGTAGCTTGAATTATTATCCGGATTATTCAAGGCTGAGGCACGATAAAGAAGCGCACGTGATTTCAGCGCATAAGCTGCTGCGCCGTTCATACGGCCCCAGTTTTCGGTCTCGTTTTCGTAACGGAAGGGCAATTCATCTTTCACCAAATCACATTGATCGGCAATCCACTTCAAGGCATCGGCAGCATTGGTACGCTCCATGTTCATTGCTCCTGAATTACCCAAATCGAATACAATTGGCGTACCGTTTTCGTCTTCGCCAATAATCGGAGCAGCTCCAAACCAGCGAACCAGTTCAAAATGAAAGATGGCGCGTAACAACTTGGCTTCGGCCATATTCCGATCGAACAAACGATCATCATCGCCATCTTTTTCGGCATTACCAATTACTGACTCCTGCGCATTTTTCAAAAACTGATTCGCTTTTCGAATTGCACTGAGGTTGTCAGACCAAAAGAAGATGAGGGGGTGATTGGTTGCGTCATAACTGTCGGTCAATACACCGTGGTAATAGTGCACGTTCCAATACGAAATCGCGTTGTCAGTCATACAGTCGCGGGAAGCGCCCAAAAACTGACCGTTGGTATAGCCGCTGAACCCATCCGGCAGGTTGGTGTAAATATTCGCCAGGAAGCCACGGGTATTCTCCTGGTTCGAGAACACCTGTTCTTCAGCTAACGAAATATCGTATTCTTTATCAAGGTAGGTGCTGCACGAGGACAAGCCAAGCGTAAGCAACGCACCTGCAATATATAATGTTAACTTATTCATTTTAATTTCGTTTTTCAAGTTAGAAACCAATTTTTACACCCATTGAGAAAGTACGGGTCTTCGGGTACCACCACACGTAACTCATCGGCTTTTCCGGATCGACACCTTTCGGAAGATCACTGAATGTATGCAAGTTGTATCCGCTAAAGTAGATTCGACATTGAGTCATATTAATTTTAGAAATTAAAGACTTCGGCAATGAATAACCGACCTCGACATTACGCAGTGATAAGAAATTTCCGTTTCTAACCCAGATATCGTTTTGGTAAGTTCCCGATCCCCGGTCGCTGTCAATTGCATTGAACCCGCCATAAGTAGGCCGTGGATAAAGCGCATTAATGTTACGCGAATCGCTTGGATCGTCCGTATAATAGCCCCAGGCTTTCGTAACCTCGTGGGTTCCCATATTACTCCAGCCCGAATAACTGATTGATGGCGACAGGAAGACCGAGCGATTTAAATAAGCAGTCATGATCACGCGGGCATCGAAGCCTTTCCATTCAAATCCGACATTCAACGAGGGTAACAATTCCGGGATCATGGTATAAGAGTCCGGAGTCATATCGTTTGAATCAATTTTTCGGTCTCCGTCCAGATCTTTAAAAACAGCAGTACCCAAAGGCTGGCCTGTACCCGAAGCCGTGTGATAAGGGTATTTATCGGGGTTGGCAATTGCATCTTCGTGACTGGTGGCAATTTTGTCCGGATCGCTGGCCCATTGTTCAAACTTATAAATGTTCCATCCCCCAACGGTGTTGTTAAATGAACTTTCGTACAATGCCGCAACGGAGGTGTTGTCGTAAATCCGTTTACCTGTTTTGCGCTGCCATTCAACGTTGGGTTCCAACTCATCCATCTCTGTAATTTTGTTGGTATTCCAGGTTAACTGCCCTTGGATGTAGTATTTAAAATCTCCGATATTATTCTGATGTCCAAGCGACAATTCAAAACCCCGGCTTTCGGCCTTACCATACGAATCGTCAGGTGCTGTAACCCCCAAAAGAGTAGGAACAGTAGAACGTTCCACCAAGATATTGGAACGCCATTCTTTAAACACGTCAACTGTACCGAACAATTTTTTGTGGAAAAAATCAAAATCCAGTCCCAAATTCGCCATATCCGAGATTTCCCATTTGCTGTTGTAGTTACCGGCTTTACTTTCGTATACCCCGGAAATATAGGACTGAGAAGTACCAAACGAATAGCCGGTACCAGAAGCATAAGTACCTTGATAAGGATATCTGCCGGCTCCGGTAGTCGATTGTCCGGCACGGCCATAAGAAGCTCTCAGCTTTAACAGGCTGATATTGGCATTATCCAACCACGATTCCTCCGACAGGACCCAGCCGACAGAACCACCGGGGAATACCCCAAAACGTTCCCCTTCGGCAAAGTTATCACATCCCATATATGACACATTTCCCGATAAAATATATCGGTTGTCGTACACATAGGTGGCTTGTCCGTTGTAAGACAAGAACCGATTAGACGATTCCGAACCATGGGACACGTTTTTGTAGGTGCGAACAAATGCCTGAGCATTCACCGCATGTTTCCCGAATTTATGATCGTACGCCAGTCCGGCCCTCATGTTGATATTGTAATAATAGTCGCGAGGCGAAGTCGTTGGGTTTGACAACGCGGAATAAGTTGAAAAACGCGTGTAGGTATATTCAGACACATCGTTTACATCGCTGGTATAATCATAATTGTATGAATTCACATTATTGGACTGATAAGCCATAAATGTTTCGTAGGAGTCGAAACTGACAATTGCATTCGCTTTCAATCCGGGTATCAGCTCGTCCAGGTTACCCGTTAAATTAACGGTACTGTACAAGTTCCGGCGACGGTTCTTGTTGATCCCGGAAGAAGCCAACAAACGTCCTGCGTTAGCGGCAGTACTGGAAGCATATATTGTTCCATCGGGGTTGTATACAGGCTCCATTGGGTTGGCTTCAACAGCACCAAATGTTACGATGCTAAATACGCCGGTCAGTGGCTGCGAGATGTTATCGATACGGCCTCCCAGGTCCAGAGACACATTCAGGTATTTGTTGACATCGATATCAATATTTGAACGAAGATTGTAGCGATTCAGCTTATGCTGCGTACTAAAGTCTTTGTTATACTCGGTCCATTTATCATTCCACATACCCGACTGATACAGATGAGACAACGACACATAATAGCGGGCCGTTTTGTTACCGCCACTAAGCGAAACATTGGTTTTGGTAGTCGGCGCGGTTTCCCGGTAAAGTTCGTCATACCAGTTGGTATTGAAATATTTATACTGATCCATTCCGGTCAGCTTCTCGCCATTGCTCACCCGACGATACATCTCAATTTGCTCATCGGTATACAAGGGGTCTTTTCCGTCCAGGTATCTGACCTGGTTACGGGTCAACGCCATGTTGTACGAGTTCTGCGTCTCCATCTTTCCGGTTAGTGTTTGCACGCCAACCTCCTGATTGATGGTAATTTTAGTTCGTCCTTCTTCGCCACGTTTGGTCGTTACCACAATGGCACCGTTAGCTCCCCGCATACCATAAATGGCAGTCGATGCAGCATCTTTCAGGATGGTGATTTTTTCGATTGGATAGGCATCCAGGAATGACAGATCCCGCTCAACATCATCCACAATCACCAGCGGCGCACGAGCGCTGCTGTTCATCGTTCTTAAACCACGAATATAGATCGCTGTTTCGGACCAACCCGGTTCGCTCGCCCACTCGTAAGTTTCCACACCGTTAACCGTTGATGTGAAAGCGTTTTGCAATACGGTTATGGGGAAATGCTCCAGCTCCTCACCGGTAACCGAAGAGGTAGCCTCTGTAACCAACTTCTCTTGCTTCCGACCGAAAGCAACCGGGGTGGTGTGCGCATATTCATCCAAATCAGGCTCCATTACTACTTCAAAGCTGCCGCCAAAAACAGCTGTTTCCGATGTGTTTTTATAACCTTCACCCGTAAAGATAATCTCATCGCTGTCTTTCACTTTGGTCAGGCTAAAATTACCATCCTGATCAGATAAGACAATCCGACTTGATTCGGCGACATTTACAACAACACCGGAAATTGGATTTCCTGCGGGATCAACAATACGTCCTGTTAAGACCTTTTCCTCTTGCGCATAAGTTGTTAGCGCAGTCAGGAAGAGTATTCCCATCAGCATAAGCTTAAAAGCTCCTGCCAGATTATTACTTATATATTTCATTATATTATGCATAGTATAACTCAATTTAAGGATTACCACCCTGGGTTGTTTTCAATATCGGTTTTCCAAACTTCGGCCTCCGGAATCGGATAGAGGTACATTTTATTTTCGAATACCCGGCTTTGGGCTACCTTTCGTGAAACAGAGCCATCAGCAGCGACTTCTACCCCGTAAATATCACGCGAAAGCGCTTTGGTAGCCACGTTCCAACGACGAACATCCCAAAACCGTTGTTCTTCGAATGCAAATTCCACCGCTCGTTCTTTTCTGATGAAGTTCCGCATATTCTCTTTCGAGGAGGTCAAGTCCGAGCGATCTTCAACATTCCCGGTAATCCCGGCACGGTGACGAACGGCATCCAAAGCGTCGTACACTTTAGTTGACGGCCCTTCCACTTCGTTCATGGCTTCGGCGTAATTCAGCAGAATCTCGGCATAACGGATGATAATCCAGTTCCGATAGCTGGAACCGGTGTGTACCGCACTTAATATATTCGCAGGGATGTACTTACGCACATAATATCCTGTTGGAGTAGCATTGGCATTACCCACCGGGTTGTCGCGTTGTCCCTTTATTACATTGATTGTTCCGTTCCCCCAGCTCACACCCTGGTATAATACGGTTGCTGCGAGACGAGGATCTCGGTTAGCCCATGGATCGTCATCGGAATAATCACTTGCCGTGTTAATCGCAGGTGTTGCCGTGCCGTTATATACAGGAGCTCCGGTTTCATCATATTCGGCAAAGGGAGACGAGCCATCGGCCATATCATACATATCGACCAGGTTTTGCGAAGGGCATAAGCCTCCGTTTCCACCTTCACCCACCGGAGTGTCATCTACGATAGCGCTCCAGCCAACTCTCACATCGTTGCGGTAGAAGATCACTTCGTTATTTTGGCCTTCATACTGTGTGCGTAAAATCGAATTGGTGTAGGCTGTTTTCCCATCAGCGGCAACGAACAGGCCGTAATTATCCCCATAATCTTCAATAAAACTTTTGGCGGCATAAGCAGCTTCATCCCAGGTAATACCCGACTCGCTGCTGTAACGATCGCTTGCCATGTAAAGCATGATTCGGGAATATAAGGCTCTTGCCATTGGCCTACTGATTCGGCCGGCATTTGCAGATTTTACACCATCATCGTAGGACATTAATCCCGCCTCGCAATCTTCCAATTCGTCCAAAATAAAATCGACTACGTACTCTTTAACCGTAGGACGTGTTGTGTAGTTACTCAATAAGTCGCCATCCGGATCAAGCACATCGGTTACGATTGGAATCGGTCCGTATCGCAGGAACATTTCCCAATAAAAGAAAGCACGCAGAAAACGAGCTTCTGATTTATAGTTCAATTTATCGATTTCGTACTTTTCGTCACTTAAATCGGATGCCTGCGGAACGCTGTCGATGCGTGTCAGGATCATATTACATTTACGAATGCCACGATAGTAATGCTCCCAGGTTGCTGTCAGCTCACTAGCTCCGGCACTGCCGTAATAGTTCCCGATATTAAAGGTAGAACGAACGCCCCCACTTGAGAAACTGGTCTCGGCTAAATCGGATGCTGCATCCAACCATGATCCGTTGATTCGTCCGGCACCGTGGCGTAAAAAATTATAGGTGTCAAAGTGGAACTGTTTGGTCGTTTCCCAGTCGCCAAAAACCTGTTCTTCGGTTAACTCATTACTCGGTTGCTTATCCAGAAAGTCGCCAAACATGTCTTCGCAAGAGGTCAGTGTTACGGCTGAGATCCCCAATAAGCCAATTATATTTAATAAAATCTTCTTCATGACTTGTTAGAATTTTAAATTAACGCCACAGTTAACTGTTTTCATAATCGGATAGCGGTTCGATCCGTTGCTTTCCGGATCCGAAACATCATCCAGATGATCCCAGGTAATTAGGTTATTTGCATTCACATACAACCGGCAATCGCTCATACCAACCGTTTTTATCCACCTTTTGGGAAGCGTATAACTGACTTCGATATTTTTCAAGCGGACAAAAGCCCCGTTTTGCAGGAAATAGGAATTTAATTGCTGGTTATGATCTCCATTACTGTCGTAATGCAAGAGCGGATATTTGGCGTTGGCCAGGTTATAAGCCTCTGTTTGGGAAGGATCCCAACGGTTAAGGTGATGTTCTTTCACTTTACCACCATCCACAAAAGCGTACATCGCTTCGGCATCGTAGTAGCGGCTCACGTGGTCAACTCCCTGGAACATAACACTGAAACCCCATCCTTTATAATCGCAGCCCAGTGTTAGTGAGTAGGTGTTTTCCGGCACATTGCTGAAACCGATCATGGTTTCGTCTCGGTCATCAATAAAGCCGTCGCTATTCATATCACGATATTTCAAATCGCCAACCTGAACATCGCCATAGGTTGAAATTGGAAGGTCGGGGTTTGCCAAATCGGCAGCTGTTATGAATCCATCACACAGCAAACCAAAATACTGCCCAATCGACTGCCCTTCCCGCTTGCGGTAATCGGTTTTTAAGTCGGGCTCATCCATATTCTTGATCTCATTTTTAGCATGAGCATAAGTTAGCCCGACATTGTAGTTGAAATCCGAGCCAATCTTATTCGAATGTTTCAATTCAATTTCGTAACCGCTATTCTTTGTTTCCCCCAGGTTTCCGGCAGCCATGGTTACACCAACCCACTCCGGACGAGTGAGGAACTCGGTCAGGATATTGTTTCGCTTTTCGCTGAATAAATCGATGTTACCGCTGATTAAACGATCGAATGCGGTAAATTCAATCCCAAGGTTGTATTTATTGGCCCGTTCCCAGGTAACACCGTAATTGGGGTATTGTCCTTCGTAAATACCAGTATATCCGGTTGTTCCAAAGTAATAATCGTTCCCGATTTGCGACCATTTTTGCTCATACAGGAAGCGTTGTTTCACGCCATTCACCAAGTAGATATCGTTACCAACCTGTCCGTAAGAAGCTCTGATTTTGAGGTTGTCCAGCCAGTCTTCGGTTGAACTCATGAACTCTTCGTTACTGATTCTCCAGCCAACTGAAAACGACGGGAAAAATCCGAAACGTTTTCCTTTCATGAAGTTTTCGGAACCGTTGTAACCAGCATTGACTTCCAGCAGGTAACGATCGTCGTAACCATAGGTAACACGTCCGACTAAACCTTGATAGCGCTGTGCCAACTCGGCCTGGTAGCGATAGTCGTTCTGGTTATAGAGCATCATCGCCGAGACATCGTGCTTGCCAAATTTTCGTGCATAGTTCAATTGATATTCAAAATAAAGCTTCCAGGTAGTCGTCTGATTATTTCCCGCATAAGCCAATTCAGTATCACTGTTAAACTTGTTGTACGCATCAACCGATTCGTAATTCGTTCTGTCATTCAGTTCGTAAGTCGCGAAGTCTGCTGTAAAGCGACGGTTATAATAGCCATCATAGTCGAAAGACATCATTGCTTTGGCTTTTAAACCTTCGGTTAACCAATCCATTTTGTAGTCCAAAATAAAGTTGGTTTCACTGATGGTGTTGGTCGCTTTATAAAAACCGGCTTTGGCCAATCGTGCAGCAATGTTGTTTTGATATTGCGAGCTACCGCCATACAATACTTTTTCGGACTCACCATCCGGAATGGTGTAACTTACCGGGAAAAGCCATCCCGGCGTATGGTTCAATTCATAAAATACTTCACTATAAGAAGAGCTTTCAGAAGTATTTGGCCCGTTACGTTCTTCGAAGCGTGTTCCGAAATTGATGGACGCTGTAAGGTCCTGTGTCAATAAGAAATCGAGGTTTGCACGAAAAGCATATCTGCGGAAACTCGTATTGGATTTATTTCCGTACTTATCCTCGCTTAAGTCTTTGTACAAGCCTTGTTGATCGTAAAATTCGCCGGATGTAAAGTAGCGCATTCTTTTGGTTCCGCCCTGTATGTTCACATTGTAGCGCTGCGCAGGAGCCGAAGAACGTAAAATTGTATCGTACCAATCAACATTCGGATAAAGCATGGCATCGACACCACTTAACTCTCCGGCAGAAGATTTACGATACATCTCAATGTCGGATGTTGAAAACTGAGAAGGAAGATTGTCGTTCGCCAAAGCTTCTTCCAACAGCAGAACCGACTGGTATGAGTTCAGGTAAGTATTTTCGCGCGTAGGGCTTTGCGATTGCCAGTTAGCCGTAAGGCTGACCACGGGTTTTTGATCGCGACCGCGTTTGGTTGTCACCAGGATCACGCCGTTTGCACCGCGCACCCCATATACGGCTGTTGCCGAGGCATCCTTCAATACAGATATGGCCTGAATATCGTCGGGAGCTATTTGCGAAAAAGAGCGTTCCACACCGTCAACCAACACAAGCGGCTGTCCGTCTCCCGCAAAAGTAGCGCGGCCGCGGATATAGATCTGCGCATCGTCGGCCCCCGGAGCACCTGAAGTTTGCGAAGTAACCACACCGGGAATTTTACCGGAAATGGCTTGGGTGATATTGGCTGCCGGCGAACTCAGGATTTCGTCGGAGGATAATTGAGAAATCGCTCCAACAATACTTTCCTTTTTCTGAGCGCCGTATCCAACCACCACCACTTCGTCCAGTTGCTTATCTTCTTTTTCTAAGACGACATTGAACTGTGTTTGCCCATTCAACGCAATTTCCTGAAGCGTGTATCCAATAAAACTCACTTGCAGGGTCGCATCGCTACTGCTAAGTGTAAGGTGGAATTCTCCGTTAAAATCAGTTATTGCGCCGTTGGTTGTTCCTTTTTCAACCACTGTGGCACCAATAACGGTTTCT
This sequence comes from Mangrovibacterium marinum, assembly GCF_003046625.1. Classification (GTDB taxonomy): domain Bacteria; phylum Bacteroidota; class Bacteroidia; order Bacteroidales; family Prolixibacteraceae; genus Mangrovibacterium; species Mangrovibacterium marinum. The sequence goes on along the minus strand of NZ_QAAD01000015.1, from coordinate 81,349 downwards.
CCGGTCTCGTCTTTGACAACACCGTTCACTTTTACCGACTGGGCAAACAAATTTTGCCCGGTCAGTAAAAACATCAGTGTTATCATCATACCGATCAACCGACGGCATGGTGTTATATAAGTTCTCATTCTTTTCATAATTGGTTATCTTGACTTAAGATTATTCGGTTGCATATTTTGCAGTCATGATATCTGCTATTTGACTTTCGGAAAGAGCTACAGAATAAATAGCGACATCGTCAAACTTGTATGAAGGATCATTATCGCCCCAATTCCAAGCCTGGTTACCGCCTAAGCAAACATAAGGAAGTAAATTACCTTGTGTTAATGGTCCTGAAATGTATTCTCCGTCCGTTGTTACACCATCAACAGTCCAACTATTTCGGACAACACCGTCAACATAAATAGTTAGCGTTGTTGATGTCCACACTGCAGTGTAAAAATGCCATGCTCCATCGTGCAACCAATCGTTAACGGCATAATTTACACCTTCATCATTTTGAGAATCTGTAAAATCACACCATTCTCCGCCCGGGCAATTCACTTGTGCCACAAGTCTTGACTGTAAAATCATCATTGGTGTTGTATTTGAATTATCAACAGGCGCCGCCCCGTAAGCAGAAAACATAGGATACCAATTAAATCCGGTATCAGCAGTCCCCTGGTTTACCCAAAAAGAAATGGTCATTTCATTCGTCTGAGCGTTGGTAATATTAGAAAAGACATTGCTTGGTAATAGCAAATAATTGGATCTCTGAGCTTCAGTACCATTAGCACCAACATTGTAAAATACTTGTCCAAAATGCTGACTGTCGTCAGAGTCATCAGCAACAATTTCACCTGAGCCGACTATTTGTTCTGATGTTAAACCATTTTCAAAATCCTGAGCATAAACAGGTGTCGGAAGGACATCTGGGTGTGTGTATTTTTCAGAAATTATTTGTTCTATTTGAGTTACAGAAAGAGCCTCTGAATAAATAGCGACATCATCAAATTTATACGGCACATCCGGATCGCCCCAAGTCCACCCTTGGTTTCCACCTAAACAGATATATTGAAGCAAAGAGCCTTCTGTCATTGGAGAAGAAATGAAATTACCGGCTGAAGATCCATCAACAGTCCAAGTATTTTTAGCGACTCCGTCAACATATATCGAAACAGTTGTTGTTGTCCAAACGGCTGTGTAAAAATGCCAATCGCCATCCAGCCACGTCACATCTACTGTATTTTCACCCGCATCGTTTTGAGCATCTGTAAAATCACACCATTTATCACCAACGTTGTCTTTACCATTCGTGTTTATCATTGTAGCAAGACGTGCCTGAAGAGCAAAGAACGGAGGATAATTCGCTCCCGACTCCGGAGCAGCATTGTAAGCTGCAAAAAGTGGACTCCAATAATAGGAAGAAGAAGCAGCCTCGCCATTATTAACCCAAAATGAAATTGTCATTTCATTACTTCCTGAGTTTGTAACTTTAGAAAAGATATCACTCGGCAATTGCAAGTAATTAGTCCGTTGCAATGCGATTTCAGGTGAACCGGCGTTATAATACACCTTTCCAAAATAGGGGTTATCATCAGAGTCATCAGTTACTACAGCTCCTGTCCCCATTATTGTTTCGGTAGTTAGGCCAAACTCAAAATTCTGGTAATAAACAGGCGTTGGAAGAACTATTCCAGCATCGTTGATCACCTCCGGAATTTCTATATAATCTGCCGTAATAAGGTTCCGAAAAACCCTGATATTGTCCATCCATATTGCATCCGGAGCAATTCCGGATCCATAACCTAAATAAAAAGATCGTAAAGATGGAACTGCATCTATGACTTGCTGAAAATCGATACCTGAAGATGTTACGTTTAACTTTTCAACGCCATCTACATTCACAACATAGCCATCAGTTTCAATCGTGATTGCCAGATAATGCCATTCGTTAGCTGTAAATAAATCTTCGGATATACTGTTCGAAGTAGTTCCTTCAGAAGTCGCATAAGTTAGGGAGCCATTCTCTGTCATATACAATGTTGTTCCTTCGTCGTTAGAAAAAGAAAACAGTGCGGCATCGTCCGGATTCGTATCCGAAACTTTTACCCAGATGGTAAGAGAAAAACCTTTTTGTAAAGAAGCGTCAAAAAGAGGATTGTCTACTTTTATATAACCAGTGCTTAATCCGGCTACATATCCAAGAGAATCATCTACGATTATCGACGGATTCACTCCGCCTTCGAACGCTCCTAAAGTAACTTCCTCAGGAAATTCTGCGCTAAACCGAAAGTCCCCCTTTAAAACCAGTTTCGGAAAAACCTGGTTCCCGGCGGGCGGATCCATCTCTCCCCATTCCTGGCAGGACCATAAGCCCAATAAGCCAAGAATGACAAGCATCATTATCGATCTGTTTTTTTTATTCATAAATTAAAATTTGGATTGGTTATAATAAGATTTTCATCATTCACGATCAAACAAACACAGGTGTTCGTTGCCCCACCATGAAGCCGGGGAACGGAATCTGTCAACACGCAATTCTGAAATAATCTGAAATTCGTGCAACGAAAATTGAAGGGTGATCTATCCGGATTTGTTTTGTTCCGGATGAACACAGCAGAACAGTCGCAGCTGCTGCATGACCGGAATCGGCTTCGGCTTTTACAGCCCATCCGACCAAGTCGGCTACATGCTTGGTTCTGTCCAAAAGATCAAATTCAGTTCCAACCAATGGCATTGGCAACCGGGAAGTTGGTGTTAGGGAATATGCGCCCGCGAAAGAAAAAAAGAAGTTAAAAACAGCAGCATTTAGATTCTTCATAAGATTTGGTTTGTCTTGTTCACTTAAGTCAACCGTAAAAGTACGCAGCAAGGGAATCAGCCGGGAGGACTGACGAATAATTGAAGTGGACAAAACAGGAAATCAGGGAGACTCTACGTTCAATTCAAAATCATAACCAACTGACAGACTGACATTTTAATCCTTCGCTGCAAATTCAGTCGGGGTCATGCCGTAGAACTTTTTAAAGATGCGGCTGAAATACTTCGGATCATTAAAACCGGCCTTAAAAGCGACATCAGCGATCGGCAATTTACCTTCTTTAATCAGCGAGACAGCTTTCTTCAACTTATATGAATTGATGAAATCGGTAATATTTAAATCGGTAATGGCTCGTATTTTTTTATACAGCAAGCTGCGGCTCATAAACATTTCGGAGGCAAACTGGCTGGCTGAAAAATCGGGATTCGAATAGGATTTTGCGAGCACTTCGTAAACCCGTGCCATAAACTCTTCATCCACCGGATTGGTCGTTCCTTGCCCGGGCATCACCTCGGCCGGGTTACTGAACATTTTCTTCAACCGAAGTCTTCCTTCAATCAGGTTCGTCATGCGTGCCTGCAACACCTGCAAGTTAAACGGCTTCGGAATGTAATCATCAGCTCCGGTCTCCAATCCTTCAATCCAGTTTTCAACCATATTGCGGGCCGTTAGCAGAATAACCGGGATATGGCTGGTTTGAATGTCCTTCTTCAGCCGGCTACACAGTTCGATGCCGTCCATTTCGGGCATCATCACATCGCTGATAATCAGCTCGGGTGAGTATTTTTTAGCCGCCGAAAGACCTTCTTTTCCATTCTCGGCACCAATCACCCGATAGTCTGAGCGCAAGGTTTGAACCAGGAAGCTGCGCAAATCGAAATTGTCTTCAACAATCAGCACCAGAGGCTTCGACTTGGAGTCTTCTGGCCCTTCATCGTCCGGTTGCTCCGCTTCGTCGGGCTGACTAACACTTTCTAACAATACATCGATGCGGCCACGCAAATTCACTTCCGCAGGCACAACGCTATGATCCAACTCCTGTTCGTCGAAAGCATCGGCTGTGTAGGGAAGTAAAACTTTAAAGCAGCTCCCTTTTCCGGCCGTGCTTTCCACCTCCAGTTTGCCGTGTAAAGCCTGCACCAGCTCCAGGGTCAAAGCCAAACCAATTCCGGAGCTTTTCAGCTTCGAATGCTTCTCGGAACTAACCTGATAAAAACGTTCGAAAATGAATGGCATATCTTCTTCCTTAATACCCACACCGGAATCATGTATCTCCACACAAAGCAACGGCTGATCTGCTCCCGAATCGATGCTTTGGGTGACATAACTAATTCTCATCGAAATACGTCCCCTTTCCGGCGTATATTTAAAGGCATTAGAAAGCAGATTATAAAAAACATTTTCGAGCTTTTCGGCATCAAACCAGCTTTCGGCGGGCGCTTCGGCGGCACTGAACTGATAGTCGATGTGCTGATGCTGGGCCAGGTCGACGAATGATTCGTAAACCTGGTACAAAAACGAGTTGAGCTCCCCCATACAAACCCGCAGATCGAGCTTCCCGTTTTCGATTCGTCGAAAGTAAAGAAGTTGATTGATCAGGTGCAACAATCGTTGGGCATTTCGGTTGACAATTTTCAGCGTACCCAAGGCGTTTTTATCGCCCTTTAACTTTTTCATCAGATGCTCAATCGGGTCGATAATCAGGGTCAGCGGGGTACGGAACTCATGCGAAATATTGGTAAAAAAACGGAGTCGCAGTTGATTAACCAGCTTCACCTTCTCGTTCAACTCAATTAACTCATCGCGTTGCAAAGCAATTTGAGCATTTTGTTGTTCCAGTTCCAGTTTTTGTCCTTCAATCAGGCGTTGCCTTTCCTCCAATTGATAATTGGTGCGCTGCAAGCGAAACGCCTGCTGCTCGAGTTTTTCTTTTTGTGCTTCAATTTGCTGTGTTCGCTGGTGGACCAATGCTTCCAGTTTTCGCTTTTGCATTTCCAGAAAACGTGTTCGATAGCGAATATAAGCGATCACCGCAACAACCAACAGCAATATCGCAAACAACTGAAACCAGATGGTCTTGTAAAAAGGAGGATGAACCGTAATCCGCAATTCGGCGCATTGATCTGACCATACACCATCGCTGTTTGAGGCTCGAACTTTAAAAATATAGTTGCCTCCGACCAGATTGGTGTAATTGGCAAAGCGCCGGGTAGCCGGAACTTGAATCCAGTTTTTATCCACGCCCTCCAATTTGTACTGGTATGCTATTTTTTCGGGTAGGAAGTAATCCAGCGCTGCAAACTCAATGGAGATCACCGCATCCTTGTGAGACAACCGGACTCTATCGGTTTGAGAGATTGTGCCGGACAGGATTTGTTGCGAATGATACTTCTTCCCAATTTCAACCGGTTTGTTAAAAACTGAAAACGCTGTTAACACGGCCTTGCGGGTTGGACTGTAGCGTTCAATCTCAGCTGCGTTAAAATAGTTCAGCCCGGCAATGCTGCCAAAATACAAATTCCCTTCATGGTCGGCACAGGATGCCCCCCAATAAAACTGATCGCTCAACAAACCATCTTTAACAAAGAAATTCTGAAAATGCTCTTCTGCCGGGTTAAATTTCGACAAGCCTTTATCGGTGCTAATCCAAATATTGCCTGCCGGATCTTCGGCAAGCGCATAGGCTACATTATTGCAAAGCCCATTGCTCTGGTTGTAGTTTTCAAACTGAATGTTTCCGTCGGCTCCGTTTACGAAAGCACAAATACCGTTTCCATAAGTACCTCCCCAAATGGTTCCGTCGCTGGACTGCAACAACGAGATGACATAATTACCCGCAAGCGAACTTGAGTCGGAGGGATCGTTGAGATACAAGTCGTAGGGGATCCGTTCGAGTTGGTCAAATTGTTCCAAATCCTGCTGCCGAAAGCGAAAAAGTCCGTTTCGTGTACCGAGCCAAAGGTTGCGCTGTTGATCCAGCAGCATACAGCCAATTTCCATGGCTTCGCCCCTCCCCGTTTTAAGATCAACATGTTTAAAGTGCCTGGAGTCGACATCAAAAATATCGAGCCCGCTTTCCGTACCTACTAAAAGCACTCCGGGGGACATCTCACAAACCGAAGAGACAAATCCGGACTCGATAGAATGCGGATCGTCTGCCTGCGGGACAAACGACTCAAGCTGCTGCGAACGAAACGATACCAATCGTTTAAGGCCTCCCCCCCAGGTTCCGAGCCACAGATCGCCCCGGGAATCGCGAAAAATGGACGAGACAAAATTATCGACCGAGGAGCTTGCATTCAGTGGGCTGAGGCTGAGGCGCTCAACACGCGTGTTGTTTGCGCTGATGCGATTCAAGCCACCACCGGCCGTACCAACCCACAGCACCTCGTCTTCTTTCAAGATTGAGTTAACCGTATTCAGGCTTAAACTGTTTGCATTAGCCGGATCGTGAACCAGTGCGAAAAATGGCTTCTGAAAAATATTGTAGTGATTTATTCCCCCCTTGTCCGTACCAACCCATACATTGCCATCTTCGTCAGCGGCCATACTATTTACAAATGGATTATTTAAGCGTTCATTTTCAAGATTTCCATTTCTCAAATGCACAAATCCACCAACCTCGGGTTGGTAATAATTCAGTCCGCCCAAGGTGCCAACAATAACCGTATGACTGGCATCTTCAACAATAGAGCTAACCGCCAAATGATTCAGACTGTAGGGATCATCCGGATTGTGATAAAACTCAGCGACCGAATCCCCGTTCTTGCTTTGCATATAAAGCCCCAGGCCCGTCCCAATCCAAAGATTCCCTTTTGAATCGGCAAAGATCGCACGTACGTCGAGCTCCTGAACAAGTTGTTGCAAACGGCTATAGTCGTTTACAGCTTGTTTGTTCGTCAAATCCAGCACTTCAAGGCCCGCCTCTGAACCAACAAACAGCAGATCACCGGCAACATACAGACGATTGATGGTTCGTGCAGGAAGTATATTCTCCACTCGCCTCGCCTCCCCGCCACGGTCAAAAGCAACACACCAAAGGCCGGCATCTTCGGTAGCAACCCACAAGTTTCCCTTACTGTCGAGCTTCAGGTCGTTGACTGCCAAAGCGGCAAAAACCGAATCTATGACATCCGGCACGTCAAAGCGCTCTTCATTAAAAATGTAATGAGTTAATCCGCACCGTGTTCCCACCCAAATATTGCCATCCGAATCGTTGCATAGCGAATAAATAAAATTGTTGGGTAATCCTTCAGGCTCGGACTCCTGCCGGTAAGTTACAAATGAATAACCGTCGAACCGGCACAAGCCGTTCCAAGTGCCAAACCACATAAAACCGCGAGAATCCCTCAAAATACAGTCAACCGTATTTTGCGCCAACCCGTCATCGGATGTATAGTATTGAAAGCGAATTTGATCTTGCTGCCGCAGCGTTGAATATGCAAATCCGAACTGCGAACAAAACAATATGCTTAACAGGAGGAATAGTTTGGCGTAGGTGGCTTTCATTCGTAATTAAAAGATAATTTTCGCATTCGCTGTGAACCAACGAGATCAAAGCCCATTGCAGCAAATACTCTTCGGGCTGTTCTTTGTTCGATCCGAAAGTACAAAATTCACGAAATATCAGAAACCCTCACCCGATAAAAAGCGCAGACAATTTTTCGGGAAATGCCCGAACAAACACATCTTAAGAATTGATCGCCTCATAGCTGTTCTAAACTTCGAGAACCGTTTTGCAGCCTTTCGGGCAGTCAAAGATGTGGAAGCTATTGTCAAGCAGTTGATTTTGCGAAACTGATTCAACAAAAATTCGGTACAAGCTAGTAAAACCAATTAGAAAGGAGTAAACTATGGCAGAAAGCGTTTATAAAGTGATTGAACTTGTTGGCACCAGTACCGAATCCTGGGAAAAAGCAACAACAAACGCAATAGCTAAAGCTTCTGAAACACTACGCGACTTACGTATTGCAGAGGTAACAGCTATGGATGTCCACATTAACGACGGCACAATGGAATTCCGTACCAAGCTGAAAGTATCCTTCAAGTTTGAAGGTCACCATTAATGTCTTCAAGACCTTCCCTCGAATCGTTCGGAAGGTCTTTCTTCTTTAGCTGATAAACAAAATGCCTATAAATCATGCTGGCAGTCGTTGGTTGTGGCCCACGAATGGATCAATCGACCAGGCTGCATAACGCACCTAATCGCAAAATATACGATGGAAAAACTTATCGAGAAAGTCAAGCGCCGCATCGAGTCTCTAGCGCAAGAGCTCGAGCACATTTACAATGATTATCCCGAAGCTGTGATCGGCGAAATTACGGTCAAGAATATACTTGGAGGCATGCGGGGAATGAAAAGTCTGGTATGCAACACGTCTTATGTTGATCCCTACAAGGGGCTTTTCATCAGCGACCTGGAGATCCCCGATTTCGAAGATAAAAGCCCGGAAGAAATTTTCTTCCTGCTGGTTACCGGAAGCCTCCCCTCGGTCGACGAGCTTAATGAGTTGAAGAGCGAGTTCAACAAGCGCAGTCGGGTTCCGCAACATGTATGGACCACTTTAAAGTCGATGTCCCAAACCACCCACCCCATGACCATGTTCAGCATCGGGATCCTGGCGATGGAGGGGGAATCGGTCTTCAAACAAAAATATGCCCGGGGAATTCCAAAAAGCGACTACTGGAAATACACCCTTGAAGACTCGCTAAACCTGATCGCGAAGCTCCCCGAGCTGGCGGCCGGCATCTATCGGATCCTGTTCATGAATGGTGAGTTAATTGACACATCGGACGAAAAGCTGGACTTAGCCGGCAACCTAACCTACCGCCTGGGATTTAACCGGCACAATCCTTCATTTGCCGATTTAAACAGATTGTACCTAGTACTGCACTGCGACCATGAAGGAGGCAATGTAAGTGCCTTCACCTCGCGGGTCGTCAATTCGGCACTTTCCAACATCTATCTAGCGGCATCTGCCGGGCTCAACGGGTTAGCTGGGCCGCTTCACGGACTCGCCAATCAGGTGTGCTTGAACTTCATCACCTGCATTCACGACCAATTTGGCAACAACCCAACTGTTGACCAGGTTCGGGATTTTGTAACAGCTACCCTCGATGCAGGAAAAGTTATCCCCGGCTATGGGCACGCTGTCCTTCGCGTTACCGATCCGCGCTTCACCTCGTTCATGAAATTTGGCGACGCCCATTGCAGTGATTCACCTTATTTGCAAACGGTTAAAAAGCTCTTCCAAGTAGTTCCCGACATTTTGAGATCGTACAAAGGTGGCAAAGTCGCTAATCCCTGGCCTAACGTCGATGCCATTTCCGGCTCGTTGTTGTACCACTACGGCATGACACACTATGAGTTTTACACCGTGATGTTCGGAATATCGCGGGTTCTAGGGTTCTGCGCGCAAAACACCATTGCCCGGGGACTGCACCAGCCTATCATCAGGCCTAAAAGTGTTACAACCGCCTGGTTAAAGGAATACCTGAAAAAACAACCGGGAAGCTAGAAACGGCATCTTGAGGCACCCGGCACCCGCACATCTGCAACCTGTCGATCTCGTGTTCATGAATAGATATAGAAAAAGCCGCTTCCAATTCAGGAAAGCGGCCTTTTTTATTTTATCAAGCTATGAATCAAGCCTCAGCTGTGGGGCCTCCAAAAGTCATTGGCGGCATCATTGGATTAGCACCACCGGGAACATTAATTGTCCCTTGTGCCTTTTCGAACTTCTTCACATTTTCTTCCAAGGCCATCAACAGGCGTTTGGCATGCTCGGGAGTCAGAATAATTCTCGATTTGACGTTTGCCTTGGGTATTCCCGGCATAACACGTACAAAATCGAGCACAAACTCGGAAGTTGAATGGGTGATAATAGCCAGGTTCGAATAAGTCCCCTGAGCCACTTCTTCACTCAATTCAATCGTCAACTGATTCTTGTTCTTTGGATCTTCCATAACTATTCTTCGCGATTGGCGTTCTCAGCTTCTTTAATATCGACCATACGGTCGTATTCTTCGCGTGAACCCACAACCAGGTTTTTGTATTCTTTCAGACCGGTACCGGCAGGAATCAGGTGACCGCAGATCACGTTTTCCTTCAAACCATCCAAATAGTCAACCTTACCCTGGATCGCAGCCTCGTTCAATACTTTAGTTGTTTCCTGGAACGATGCGGCAGACAACCAGCTTCTGGTTTGCAGGGCAGCACGGGTGATACCTTGCAGGATTTGGCTTGATGTTGCCGGGATTGCTTCGCGCGATTCAATTAACTTCGCATCGCGACGACGTAATGTTGAGTTTTCGTCCCGTAAGCGACGGGCTGTTACAATCATTCCGGCGCGCAATTCTGAATCACCCGGATCCACAACGACCTTCTTATTGTAAATCCAGTCGTTCTCGTGCAGGAATTCATTCTTATCAACAATTTGTCTTTCCAGGAAGCGGGTATCACCCGGATCAGAGATCTCAACTTTACGCATCATCTGACGGATAATAACCTCGAAGTGCTTATCGTTGATTTTTACCCCCTGCATTCGGTATACATCCTGAACTTCATTCAAAATATACTCTTGTACGGCAGTTGGCCCTTTGATACCGAGGATGTCGGAAGGTGTAATTGCACCGTCGGACAGCGACGTACCTGCTTTGATATAATCGCTTTCCTGTACCAGAATCTGTTTTGACAGTGGTACCAGATATTTTTTAATCTCTCCGGTTTTCGACGTGACGGTGATCTCGCGGTTACCACGTTTGATTTTACCGAAAGAAATTTCACCATCGATTTCGGAAACAACAGCTGGGTTCGACGGGTTACGAGCTTCAAACAACTCGGTAACACGAGGAAGACCACCGGTGATATCGCCTGCTTTACCTGAAGCACGCGGGATTTTCACCAAAACCTTACCAGCGTTCACCATTTCACCTTCATCGACTGAAACGTGACCACCTACCGGCAAGTTGTATGAACGAATAACTTCGCCTTTTTCATCCAACAATTGCAACGATGGGTTTTTCGTTTTATCACGGGTTTCAATGATCACCTTCTCTTTGAATCCGGTTTGCTCATCCGACTCTTCGCGGTAAGTAATACCTTCGATCAGGTTTTCGAATGACACTTTACCGTTGTATTCCGAGATGATTACACCGTTATAGGGGTCCCATTCACAAATTTTCTGTCCTTTGGTTACTTCGGCTCCATTCTCGATGTAGAGTTTCGAACCGTAAGGGATCGTGTGGTTTGACAACGGAATACGTGTGTTCTTATCGATAATACGTAATTCGGCCAACCGACCAACAACAACATAAACCATGTTGCCGGCTTCGTCCTTGGTTTCAACCGTACGCAACTCTTCAATTTCGGCAATACCATCGTAACGCGACTCAACCATAGATTGAGAAGAAATGTTACCGGCGATACCCCCTACGTGGAAGGTACGAAGTGTCAACTGTGTACCCGGCTCACCAATTGATTGGGCCGCGATAACGCCGACGGCTTCACCACGACGGGCCAGGTTTGCAGTAGCCAGGTTACGTCCGTAACACTTACTACATACTCCAACCTTCGACTCACAAGTCAATACCGAACGAATTTCAACGCTTTCAATCGGAGAATCTTCGATTCTTTTCGCAATTTCTTCGTCAATCAACTCCCCGGTTGCTACAATCAGATCTCCGGTTAATGGGTGGAAGATATCGTGAACAGATGTACGGCCAACAATACGTTCGAAAAGTGATGAAACCACTTCTTCGTTATTTTTGACGGCTGTAGCAACAAGTCCGCGCAACGTTCCACAATCGTCTTCCGAGATGATTACATCTTGAGCAACATCCACCAAACGACGTGTCAAATAACCGGCATCGGCTGTTTTAAGAGCGGTATCGGCCAAACCTTTACGGGCACCGTGGGTCGAGATAAAGTACTCCAACACCGACAGACCCTCTTTAAAGTTTGCCAAAATCGGGTTTTCGATAATTTGAGCACCGGTAGAACCTGATTTTTGCGGCTTAGCCATCAAACCACGCATACCACACAACTGACGAATCTGCTCTTTCGATCCCCGGGCTCCGGAGTCCAACATCATGTAAACTGAGTTGAAGCCCTGACGGTCGGTACTCAATGTTTTCATCACCGAGTTTGTCAGTTTCGCGTTGGCATGTGTCCAGATATCGATAACCTGGTTGTAACGTTCGTTGTTGGTAATGAAACCCATATTATAGTTATTCATTACTTCTTCAACTTCGTTGTAGCCATCTTCTACAATCACCTTTTTGTCTTCGGGGATAACAACATCGCTCAGGTTAAACGACAAGCCTCCGCGATAGGCTGCTTTGTACCCCATTTCTTTGATATCATCCAGGAACTTAACAGTTGTCGCGTTTCCGGTTTTCTTGAAGATATCAGAGATAATATTTCTTAATGACTTTTTAGTCAATAGTTCGTTGATATAACCTGCTTTACGAGGTACCACCTGGTTTACCAACACACGACCTACTGTTGTTTCAACAATGTGCTTAAAGTATTCACCATTGTCGTCAACATCTTCTACTTTTACTTTAATGATCGTGTGTTTCTCCAAGCGACCTTCGTTATAGGCGATAATCACCTCGTCGGGAGAATAGAAAGTCATTCCCTCGCCACGAGCGCCTTCGCGGTGCTTGGTCATGTAGTACAGCCCCAGAACCATATCCTGTGAAGGTACCGTAATAGGCGCACCGTTTGCAGGGTTCAGCAAGTTTTGAGACGCCAACATCAACAACTGAGCTTCCAATACTGCGGCATTTCCCAGCGGCACGTGTACCGCCATCTGGTCACCATCGAAGTCGGCGTTGAAACCGGTACATACCAGCGGGTGCAAACGGATTGCTTTACCTTCGATCAACACAGGCTGGAATGCCTGAATTGACAGACGGTGCAGAGTCGGTGCACGGTTCAGCATAACCGGGTGTCCTTTCAATACGTTTTCCAGGATGTCCCAAACAACCGGATCTTTACGGTCAACGATTTTCTTGGCTGATTTAACGGTTTTTACAATACCACGCTCGATCAACTTCCGGATGATAAATGGTTTGTAAAGCTCGGCAGCCATATTTTTAGGCAAACCACACTCGTGCAATGACAAGGTTGGCCCAACAACAATTACCGAACGGGCTGAGTAGTCAACACGTTTACCCAACAAGTTTTGACGGAAACGACCTTGCTTACCTTTCAATGAGTCTGAAAGTGATTTCAGTGCGCGGTTATTTTCGGTCTTAACAGCGTTCGATTTTCGGGAGTTATCGAATAATGAATCGACAGCTTCCTGAAGCATCCGTTTTTCGTTACGCAGGATCACCTCAGGGGCTTTGATTTCAATCAATCTTTTCAAACGGTTGTTACGGATAATTACACGACGATACAAATCATTTAAGTCTGAAGTCGCGAAACGTCCACCATCCAGTGGCACCAACGGACGTAAATCCGGTGGAATAACGGGAACAACCTTCACAATCATCCATTCGGGACGGTTGATATTTTTGCTGGCACGAAATGCTTCAACAACCTGCAGGCGTTTCAACGCTTCATTTTTACGTTGTTGAGACGTTTCAGTGCTTGCGCGGTGACGTAAGTCATACGAAAGTTCATCCAGTTCGATGCGCTCGAGCAATTGATACAATGCTTCGGCACCCATTTTAGCGATGAACTTGTTGGGATCATCATCATCCAGGTACTGGTTTTCTTTCGGAAGCGTATCCAAAATATCCAGATATTCTTCTTCAGTTAAGAAATCCAAATTCTTGATTCCATCCTGAGCTTTAACACCAGCCTGAATCACCACATAACGTTCGTAGTAGATGATCGTATCTAATTTCTTTGTCGGTAACCCCAGCAAGTAACCAATTTTGTTTGGTAACGATTTGAAGTACCAGATGTGAGCAACCGGAACCACCAGCGAGATGTGTCCCATACGCTCGCGGCGTACTTTCTTTTCGGTTACTTCAACACCACAACGGTCACAAACGATCCCTTTGTAACGGATGCGCTTATATTTACCACAATGACATTCATAGTCTTTTACCGGCCCGAAGATCCGCTCACAAAACAAACCATCGCGTTCTGGTTTATAGGTTCTGTAGTTGATCGTTTCAGGCTTCAATACTTCACCGTGGGAACGTTCCAGAACTTCTTCCGGAGAAGCAAGACTAATTGCTATCTTCGAAAAACTGCTTTTAACTTTATTATCTTTTCTGAAAGCCATATATCGATGTCTTTTTTACAAATTAACTAAGAGGAACACCGAAGTGTCCCGTTGTCATCAGTCCATGTTAACACTTAACCCTAAGCCGCGCAACTCGTGCAGCAATACGTTTAGTGACTCCGGGATTCCGGGTTGCGGCATTGGCTCACCTTTAACAATGGCTTCATACGCTTTCGCACGGCCCAGAACATCGTCTGATTTAACAGTCAGGATTTCCTGTAAGATGTGTGAAGCACCAAATGCTTCGAGTGCCCAAACTTCCATCTCCCCGAAACGCTGACCACCGAACTGTGCTTTACCACCTAATGGCTGTTGCGTAATCAATGAGTATGGTCCGATTGAACGGGCGTGCATCTTATCTTCAACCATGTGTCCCAGTTTCAACATATAGATCACCCCTACGGTTGCAGGTTGATCAAAACGCTCTCCGGTTTCGCCATCGCGCAGATAAGCTTTACCGAAAGCGGGAACACCAGCTTTATCCGTATAAGCAGTTACTTCTTCAAGACTAGCACCGTCGAAAATCGGCGTAGCAAATTTCAGTCCTAATTCCTTACCTGCCCAGCCTAAAACAGTTTCGTAAATCTGTCCCAGGTTCATACGCGAGGGTACCCCTAGCGGGTTCAATACAATATCAACCGGCGTACCGTCTTCCAGGAACGGCATATCTTCGTCGCGAACAACGCGCGAAACAATACCCTTGTTACCGTGACGACCGGCCATTTTATCACCGATTTGTAGTTTACGTTTCTTCGCGATATAAACTTTCGCCAACTGAATAATACCTGCTGGTAACTCATCACCAATTGTTACATTGTAACGTTTACGACGAGCTATCGCTTCGTATTCTTTATATTTCTGGATGTAATTCAACACCAGACTGCGGATCATGTCATTTTTATCGTTATCCGTTGTCCATTTGTTTGGATTAACTGTAAGATAATCGATCTCCTGCAATTGCTTCAAGGTGAACTTCACACCTTTGGCAATCAAATCGCCGCCGTAATAATCTTTCACACCCTGGCTGGTTTTGCCATTTACCAGGTTGAAAAGTTTATCTTCCAAACGGGCATTCAACGCGCTGATCTGACGATCGAACTCTTCGTCAATCTGCTCCAGCATCGGCTTAGTAGCCTGTTTTCCCTTTTTGTCTTTCACAACACGAGAGAACAGTTTTTTGTCGATTACAACGCCATTTAACGATGGAGAGGCTTTCAACGAAGCATCTTTCACATCGCCGGCTTTGTCACCGAAGATCGCACGCAGCAATTTCTCTTCCGGTGAAGGATCTGATTCTCCTTTGGGTGTAATTTTACCGATCAGAATATCGCCTGGCTTAACCACTGCACCGATACGGATCAAGCCGTTTTCGTCGAGGTTGCGTGTTGCTTCTTCGCTCACGTTCGGGATATCTGAAGTAAATTCTTCAACTCCGCGTTTAGTATCGCGAACTTCCAACGAATACTCATCAACGTGAACCGAGGTAAACACGTCTTCACGAACGATGCGCTCTGAAATTACAATCGCATCCTCGTAGTTATATCCCTGCCAAGGCATGAAGGCCACTTTCAGGTTACGCCCCAAGGCCAATTCACCGCCTTCAGTTGCATAACCTTCCGTCAGAATTTGCCCCTTCACCACACGCTGACCTTTTTCAACGATTGGTTTCAGGTCGATTACGGTACCTTGGTTGGTTTTTTGGTATTTAGAAATTTTGTAGCTTTTCAATTCGTTGTCGAAGCTCACATATTTCTCGTCATCCGTCATATCGTAACGAATGATGATTTGGTCAGCATCAACATAGTCGATAACGCCATCACCTTCGGCAGCCACCATCACACGCGAATCGCGTGCTGAAGGTCCTTCCAATCCGGTTCCTACAATTGGTGCTTCAGGACGAAGCAATGGCACCGCCTGGCGCATCATGTTCGATCCCATCAAGGCACGGTTCGCATCATCGTGCTCAAGGAAGGTAATCAACGAAGCCGCTACCGATGCAATCTGGTTAGGACCAACATCCATCAATTGCACTTCTTCTTTTTCAACGACAGGATAGTCACCTTCCAAACGCGATTTTACCCGTTGATTCACGAAGAAGCCGTTATCGTCGATCGGCGCGTTGGCCTGAGCGATGATCTTTCCTTCTTCTTCTTCAGCTGTCAGGTACATTACACCGTCTTCAGACAAGTCAACCTGACCGTTTTCAACTTTCCGGTAAGGAGTTGAAATAAATCCGAGGTCGGTAACTTTCGCGAATACACACAGAGAAGAGATCAAACCAATGTTTGGTCCTTCAGGTGTTTCAATCGGACACAGACGACCGTAGTGCGTATAGTGAACGTCACGCACCTCGAAACCGGCACGCTCACGCGACAGACCGCCAGGTCCAAGAGCCGACATACGTCGTTTGTGGGTCATCTCAGCTAATGGGTTGGTTTGATCCATGAACTGAGAGAGCGCATTCGTTCCGAAGAACGAATTAATTACAGATGATAATGTTTTTGAGTTGATCAAGTCAATCGGAGTAAACACCTCGTTGTCGCGAACGTTCATTCGTTCACGGATTGTACGGGCCATACGGGCCAGACCAACTCCGAACTGTTGCGACATTTGTTCGCCTACGGTACGTACGCGACGGTTACTCAAGTGGTCGATATCGTCAACATCAGTTTTCGAGTTAACCAGCTTGATCAAATATTTGATGATTTCAATAATGTCTTCTTTCGTTAGTACTGTTACATCCATGTCGATGTTCAGTCCTAACTTTTTGTTGATACGGTAACGTCCTACTTCACCAAGGTCATAACGTTTCTCTGAGAAGAACAATTTATCGATTACGTCGCGGGCAGTCGCTTCATCGGGCGGTTCTGCGTTACGCAGCTGACGATAAATGTGCAATACAGCTTCTTTTTCCGAGTTACACGGGTCTTTTTGAAGCGTATTATATATAATGGCAAAATCCTGCAGGTTGTGATCCTCTTTGTGCAACAGGATTGTTTTAGCACCAGAGTCCAGGATTTCTTCAATATGTTCTTTTTCGATAACCGTTTCACGGTCAATCAGAACTTCGTTTCGTTCGATAGATACCACTTCACCGGTATCTTCATCTACGAAGTCTTCAACCCATGTTTTCAATACACGGGCTGCAAGTTTTCGGCCTACAACTTTCCCCAGGCCAGTTTTCGAAACTTTAATTTCGTCGGCCAGTCCGAAGATCTCGAGGATATCTTTATCCCCTTCGTAACCGATGGCCCGCAACAGGGTAGTTACAGGTAATTTCTTTTTACGGTCGATATATGCGTACATCACGCTGTTGATGTCAGTCGCAAATTCGATCCAGGATCCTTTGAAAGGAATAATACGGGCAGAGTATAATTTTGTGCCGTTAGCATGTACACTCTGGCCAAAGAAAACCCCAGGAGAACGGTGTAACTGAGAAACAACTACCCGTTCAGCACCGTTGATGACGTAGGTACCTTTTTCAGTCATATAGGGTACTGTTCCCAGATATACATCCTGAACCACGGTATCAAAATCTTCGTGTTCAGGGTCTGTACAATACAGTTTCAGTTTAGCCTTCACAGGGACACTATAAGTCAATCCCCTTTCGATACACTCGTCAAGTGAGTAACGCGGTGGATCAACTTGATAATCGATAAATTCCAGAACGAAATTATTGCGTGTATCTGTGATCGGGAAATTTTCTTCGAATACCTTGTATAAACCTTCGTCTTTTCTGTTTTCAGGAGTTGTTCCTAATTGAAAAAAGTCCTTAAAAGATTTAATCTGTACTTCGAGGAAATCTGGATAATCAAATACTGTTTTTGAAGAAGAGAAACTAATCCTCTGGTTTTCAACGTTTAATGACATGTATCAACTAAATTAAGTGAACTTAAAATCTAAATATGCAAAAAGGCTTAGAATCCCACAAGGCGTGGGACTCTAAACCATCAAGACCATTTATGGTCCTTAGTCTCTTATTTAAGTTCAACTTCGGCTCCAGCTTCTGTCAATTGAGCTTTAAGAGCTTCTGCTTCGTCTTTTGAAACTTTTTCTTTGATAGCTTTAGGCGCACCGTCAACTACTTCTTTTGCTTCTTTAAGACCTAAACCAGTTAATTCTTTAACCAATTTAACTACAGCCAATTTTGAACCACCAGCTGCTTTCAAAATAACGTCGAATTCTGTTTGTTCAGCAGCAGCAGCTTCGCCACCAGCAGCTGGACCAGCAGCTACAGCTACAGCAGCTGCAGCAGGTTCAATACCATATTCTGATTTTAAAATGTCAGCTAATTCATTAACTTCTTTTACAGTCAAGTTTACCAACTCTTCTGCAAGCACTTTTAAATCTGCCATTTCTTCTTAAATTTTTATGCGATAAATTGTAACTAAAATTATTCTTTTTCTGATAATGTCTGAAGGATACCGTGGATGGTGTTTCCGCTTGATTGCAACTGACCCAATACGGTTTTGATTGGTGATTGCAACAGGGCAACAATATCGCCAAGTAATTCGTCCTTAGACTTGATAGCGGTCAATGCATCTAATTGGTCTGCGCCAACATAAATTGATTCTTCAACATAGGCAGCCTTCAATAAAGGCTTTTTCTTTTTATTGTCTTTGCTGAAAGCTTTAATCAATTTTGCCGGTTCGTTACCAACCTCACAAAACATGATCGATGTATTGCCTTTAAGTACTTCGTAAAGTTCCTCTGCATTCTTTTCAGAATTTTCCAGAGCTTTACGCAAGAGTGTATTCTTAACAACAACCAGTTTGATGTCTTTGCTGAAACACTGACGACGAAGACTACTAGAGTCTTCTGCATTCAAGTCGGCAACGTCAGCAAGGTAAAAGTGGCTGTAAGAATTGATCTCTTGCGTTAGACTATCGATGATCTCTAACTTTTCTGATTTTTTCATTTCAACAATTCTTTACTAGTCAACTGACTTTGGTTCAACTTGAATTCCTGGACTCATGGTACTTGAAATGTAAATGCTCTTCACATAAGTACCTTTAGCAGCAGTCGGTTTCAGTTTGTTGATTGTATTCATGAATTCGCGTGCATTGTCTTCAATTTTTTTCGCGTCGAAAGACACTTTACCGATTGAAGTATGAACGATTCCGAATTTGTCAACTTTGAAATCAATCTTTCCTTGCTTTACTTCTTTGATAGCTTTACCAACCTCCATAGTCACGGTACCGCTTTTGGGGTTTGGCATCAAGCCTCTCGGACCAAGTACACGTCCCAGCGGGCCAATTTTACCCATTACAGGTGGTTGTGTAATCACAACATCGAAATCTGTCCAACCGCCTTTGATTTTGTCGATCATATCATCCAGACCTACGAAATCAGCACCGGCTTCTTTTGCTTCAGCTTCTTTATCTGGTGTTACCAGCGCCAAAACACGAACTTCTTTCCCTGTACCATGGGGTAATGACACAACGCCTCTAACCATTTGATTCGCTTTTCTGGGGTCAACTCCAAGGCGAACATCAATATCTACTGAAGCATCGAATTTGGTGAAAGTGATTTCCTTCACTAATTCAGAAGCTTCGGCCAGAGTATAGACTTTACCTTCTTCAAGTTTCTCCAGAGCTAGCTTTTTATTTTTTGTAATTCTGCCCATTTTAAAAATTTTAATTAGTTATTAGCTGGGAATTCACCTTCAACAGTAATACCCATACTTCTGGCAGTACCAGCAACCATTTTCATTGCTGACTCAACTGTAAAACAGTTTAAGTCGGCCATTTTAGATTCAGCAATTTGTTTTACCTGATCCCAGCTTACTTTCGCTACTTTTTTAGCGTGAGGTTCAGCTGAGCCTGATTTCAATTTTGCTGTTTCTAACAATTGAACGGCAACTGGGGGTTGTTTAATTACAAAATCAAACGATTTGTCTGCGTATACAGTAATGATAACGGGGAGCACTTTCCCAGCCAACTCTTGAGTACGGCCGTTAAACTGCTTGCAAAATTGCATGATATTTACCCCTTTGGCACCCAATGCTGGTCCGACTGGAGGTGAAGGGTTAGCTGCACCCCCCTTAATTTGTAATTTAATTAATCCAGCAACTTCTTTAGCCATAATAATAAATAATAAATTTAACTACTCCTTCTCGACTTGCATAAAGCTAAGTTCCAAAGGCGTTTTTCGTCCAAAAATTTTGACCATCACCTTCAACTTCTTCTTCTCTTCATTGATTTCCTCAATGATACCGTTAAATCCGTTAAAAGGACCGTCAGTAACTTTCACCGTCTCTCCAACAACATAAGGTATGTTCACCTCGGCGTCGGCTTCTGCCATCTGGTCTACCCGTCCTAAAATACGGTTCACCTCAGACATACGCATCGGCACAGGATCTCCTCCTTTGGTGTCACCTAAGAAACCGATCACGTTGGTAATATTTTTCAACATGTGCGGAATCTCACCAACAAGAGCAGCTTCAATCAAAATGTAACCGGGGAAGAAATTTCGCTCTTTAGCAATCTTTTTTCCGTTACGAATTTGATAAACCTTTTCTGTTGGAATGAGTACCTGTGAAACATACTCTTGAAGTCCAGCATTTGCTATTTCGCTTTCGATATACTCTTTAACCTTCTTCTCTTTACCTCCGACGGTTCTAAGAACATACCATTTTTTGACGTTTTCGCTCATTCTGAATCTCCAATCGTTTTAATAAAATAAACTGTACACTAAGTTCATAATGTTCTCAAAAGAGATATCCATTACGAAAACTATAAGTGCTATAATAAAGGAAGCAACCATTACAATAAAAGCACTGTTCTGCAACTCTTTCCAAGTAGGCCAACTAACCTTATGCACAAGCTCGTTATAAGCCTCTTCGAAATATAGTTTAAGTTTCATTCTAACTTTTTTTATCAGTTGTGGCGGATGAGTAAGAGTCGAACCTACTTTTAGAACACAAAAAACTCCCGTCGAGTTTCATCCGAAAAGAGTCCCGAATCCGAAGATCCGGGACTTCTCTTTATTTATTTTTACAACCTAAAAATTAGGCAGTGATTTCAGTTACCTGACCGGCACCTACAGTACGTCCACCTTCGCGGATTGCGAAACGAAGACCTACGTTCAATGCTACCGGGTAGATCAACTCAACGTTGATAGTTACGTTGTCACCAGGCATTACCATTTCGCGTCCTTCTTCCAGTGAAATTTCACCAGTTACGTCCAAAGTACGCAGGTAGAATTGAGGACGGTATTTGTTGTGGAATGGCGTGTGACGTCCACCTTCTTCTTTTTTCAATACGTAAACCTCAGCTTTGAATTTGGTGTGAGGAGTGATTGAACCAGGTTTCGCCAGAATCATACCACGTTTGATTTCTTTTTTGTCGATACCACGCAACAACAAACCTACGTTGTCACCAGCTTGACCTTCGTCCAAAATCTTACGGAACATCTCAACACCAGTACATACAGTCTTACGACCTTCAGCACCCAAACCGATGATTTGCATTTCGTCACCTGTGTGGATGATACCAGTTTCGATACGACCAGTAGCAACAGTACCACGACCAGTGATTGAGAATACGTCTTCAACAGGCATCAAGAATGGTTTTTCAACATCACGTGGAGGCAGTGGAATCCAAGTATCACAAGCTTCCATCAATTCCATTACTTTATCTTCCCACTGAGCTTCGCCGTTCAATGCACCTAATGCAGAACCTTGAATTACAGGAGTGTTATCGCCGTCGAAATCGTAGAAAGAAAGCAATTCACGAACTTCCATTTCAACCAATTCCAACAATTCTTCGTCTTCAACCATGTCAACTTTGTTCAAGAAAACAACGATTTTAGGTACGTTTACCTGACGACAAAGCAGGATGTGTTCACGAGTCTGAGGCATAGGACCGTCAGTAGCAGCACAAACAAGGATAGCACCGTCCATTTGAGCAGCACCAGTTACCATGTTTTTCACGTAGTCGGCGTGACCCGGACAGTCAACGTGTGCATAGTGACGAGTTGCTGTTTGGTACTCAACGTGAGCTGTATTAATTGTAATACCACGCTCTTTTTCTTCCGGAGCACTGTCGATAGAATCGAAAGATTTTACTTCTGAAAGACCTTTTTTTGCCAATACAGTTGTAATAGCAGCTGTCAGGGTAGTTTTACCGTGGTCAACGTGACCAATAGTACCAATGTTCACATGGTCCTTATCCCTATTAAAATGTTCTTTAGCCATAACAAATAAGAATTTTAAATTTTATTTTAATTTCAATCAGAGCCGAAGACGAGATTTGAACTCGTGACCTCATCCTTACCAAGGATGCGCTCTACCCCTGAGCTACTCCGGCAACTTAGTCCAAATTTGAGCGGGAGACGGGGATCAAACCCGCGACCCTTAGCTTGGAAGGCTAATGCTCTATCAGCTGAGCTACTCCCGCTAATCAGTTAAAAATCCAGAACACAAAGTTCAAAAGACAAATTTGGAATTTGAGCTTTGAGATTTGAAATTTCAACAGTGGTGGGGAGAGCAGGATTCGAACCTACGAAGACGAAAGTCAGCGGAGTTACAGTCCGCCCCAGTTGGCCACTTTGGTATCTCCCCATCAATTTCTTTCAATACTATAAAGAACGTTTCTTTTTCTTTTGAGCCGGATCACAGATTCGAACTGTGGACCCCGAGATTACAAATCACGTGCTCTGGCCAACTGAGCTAA
Organism: Mangrovibacterium marinum; assembly: GCF_003046625.1. Classification (GTDB taxonomy): domain Bacteria; phylum Bacteroidota; class Bacteroidia; order Bacteroidales; family Prolixibacteraceae; genus Mangrovibacterium; species Mangrovibacterium marinum. Next base: position 58,625 of record NZ_QAAD01000015.1, on the reverse strand, counting down.
TCCGGCGTAACATTTGCTTAACCTTTTCCGGTGAACATGTCGCCAAACTGTTAAGCAGTTTAATTTCTCTTATCCTTTTAACGTCAACACACAGGTTCTCCGAAAAGGGTTTGCAAATGTATAAATATTTTTAATCACAGCACAAGTTCAAGTGCTTTTTTTTGAATTATTTTTCTTTGAGCTTTTCTTTGAATTTCGAGAGCTGCTTTTTCAATGCGTCCAGTGACAAGTCGATTGCCTCTTCGAAAGAATCTCCTTGCTTTTTAGCAAACAAATAATCGGCAGAAGGAATTGAAATTTTTATCTCGGCCAATTTATTATTGGCAATCTCCGGTCTTACTACTTTCAATACAACTTCGGCTGATATAATACCATCAAAGAAAGTATCCAACTTACTTGTTTTTTTAACTGCAAAATCGACCAACTTTTGATCGGCAGTAAAATGAATGGCATTTACTGTTACGTTCATAACTGTTCCTCCTCTTTTTTAATTAAGCCCTGGGGTGAGCTTGTTTATAAATGCTTTGTAATTTATCTGTCGATGTGTGCGTGTAAACCTGCGTTGCGGCCAGATTACTGTGCCCCAACAATTCTTTAACAGCATTCAGGTCGGCGCCACGATTCAACAGGTGGGTTGCATAGCTATGTCTTAAGGTATGCGGACTTTTCTTTTCGAGTGGGGTAACTAACGCTAAATGATTATTCACAACCCGATAGACCAACTTATGGTAGACGGGCTTCCCTTTGGCGGTAACAAATAAGCAAGCGGCTTGATCTCCAAATTCAGCTTTTCTCATACTTAAATAGTCTCCAATCAGGTTATTCAAACTCTTTGGATAAGGGACAATGCGTTCTTTCTTGTTTTTACCCAAAACCCTGATCAAAGTTTCATGTTGAAAAATATCCGAATCCTTCAGGCCGACTAATTCTGAAAGCCTGATCCCGGTACCGTAAAACAAGCTAACAATTAACTTGTCGCGGACACCTTCAAAATCGTCTCTAAAATAACCATTATCCAACAGTCGATGCAAAGCTTCTTCATCTACAAAAACCGGCAATTTTTTAGGAATCTTAGGAGCAACGACCGAGACCATCGGCGTTTGTTCAATCAATTCCTGCCGTTGCAGGTATTTATAGAATGACTTCAGCGTTGTAATTTTCCGATTCACCGTTTTCGCAGTCATTCCTTCTTGCATTAACGAAACAACCCAACTCCGGATCAGCTTACTACCAACCGCTAAAACGTCAAAATCCCCGACCGTTTTGAATAAATAATCTTCAAACTGATCGAGGTCTTTCTTATAAGCAACAACTGTATGATCCGAACAACGTTTTTCGAATCTCAGATATTTCAGAAAAGACTCCTGATGGGACATATAAGCTAAATTAATGCGACCAGGAACCTAGTAAAAACTAGTCTTCCTGACGCTGCATTTGCTCAATGTAGATCGCTTTTTTGACCTCAGCTCTTCTTTCAACAGAAGGCTTTGTAAAAGCTTGTCTCTCACGCAATTCTTTAATGACACCAGTCTTTTCGAATTTTCTTTTGAATCTCTTCAGGGCTCTTTCGATATTTTCGCCTTCTTTCACCGGAATAACGATCATATTATAAAATTTTAAATGTTTTTATTTTTTCGAGCCGCAAATTTAGAAATTTTGAAATACTTATCAAACTTATCTTGAAAAAATTACAAAATCCAATCAATTTTAACTACCAGCACCCAAGCTTCGTGATTCGTTTAATCTACATCGTTTTTATTTTATACTCGCTGCTATTTCTCTCCTCGATTTTTTCGACTTAAAAAGCCGCCAGTCCTTCGAACCTAGCTACCATTTTCTTTGTGCGCAATTTTTTTTTCCTCCATGCATACTATTTTAAATAATAACTTAATTTTCGAAAATGCTCCTGCCCGATAACTGAATCGGAAAGAAGGATGTTCTTATCGCTAATATAACCGTTTTTACTTCTGAAATCAACTATTCGTCGTGCTTCTTTATAATTAATGTATGGGTGAGCTGCCAACTCATCGACAGACAGGAAATTAAAGTCCAGCTTTCGCACCAAGGTAGAGTCCACTGCCAAAAAATCGCGATTACGATCCACCACTTCGGGATCCAGGCCATATACCTCTTTCAGTTGATCAACGCAAGCATAGCCGCCCAGCAAATCACGAAACTTCACAATCCGCGCTGACAATACAGGGCCAATGCCCCGTAGTTGCTGCAATTCGTCGGCTGAAGATTTATTGATATCGATTAGCGGTCGTTCTACTCGGGGCGCTGGTTCTTCAGCGATCTCCTCATTTGGCTTTTCCTGCGCACGCCGCTTAGGAGATGTTTTCAACTCACTGGCAGCAATGCTCACTTTAACTTGCGGGGAAGTAATTTGCAGGTACGGCTCAATCGCCGCATACACCGAATCGTTCATTCCGTACAATTTCCGAAAATCCCGGGGCCTCGAGAACCGCCCGCCATGCTGACGATAGCGCAACAAATTACGCTTCACAAAGAATGGAAGATCCAGCTTAGCTAAACTCAATGAATCGATTGTATTGGGGTCGAAAGTAAAAAGAGTCACTTTGTGCCGCTGATTATGCTGTTCCGCGGCCTTCTGCCCGGCAACAAACTGCTCAAAACTTTCGCGATCTGCCGGCGTGGGCTGCTCAAAACAAAAGAGCATCTGCTTGACTGCAACAACAATCGAGATCAGGACAATCAACACGATGATCCCCAGGCGCTCACCCCGTGTGAAGGAAAAATATTCTTTTATGGCTCGCCGTAATTCCATAAGCAAAAGTTGCCATAAAATACGAAAAAACAAGCTAAATATAAAAGGCACAAAAAGCTGCTCACCACGAGCCCCAAAGCCGCTAAATATTCAATAAGCCAATTCCCTTCAGGAAGACAATCGCAATGGCGAAAGGCGCAATAAAGCGAACCAGAAATATAAACACGGAGAGGAAAAGTGCCGAAATACTTCCGCCTTTTTCAATTTCCTCGCGAACGCGCTTACGACCAAGCTTCCAACCAACAAATAAGGAAATAAACAAGCCGCCGAGCGGCAACAACAGGTTCGCTGAAATCCAGTCGAGCAAATCGAAAAAGTTAAGATCGAAAAAGGTGTAATCTTCGAAGATGCCCATCGACAGGGAACAGATCACCCCAAGTAAGGCAATAATAACCGTTGCAAAAACCGTCGCAATTTTACGCTTCAGCTTCAACTCTTCGTGGAAATAAGCGACCACCACCTCGAGAATTGAAATAGAAGAAGTCAACGCAGCCACCGTCAGCAATACGAAAAACAAAATTGAAAAGACGTAACCACCGGGCATTTGTTCAAACACCGTTGGAAGTGTAATGAACACCAAGCCCGGGCCACTGCCCGCCTCGATTCCGAAAGCAAACACCGCCGGAAAAATTGCCACACCTGCAAGTATCGCGATCATCGTGTCGGCCACGGTTACATTAATGGCTGTATTAATCAGGTTATTCTCCTTATCGATGTACGAACCGTAAGTAATTAAGGTCCCCATCCCGAGGCTTAACGAAAAGAAAGCATGCCCCAGAGCACTTAAGATCCCCTCTCCTGTCAGCTTCGAGAAATCAGGGTGAAACAAAAATCTCAATCCTTCGCCTGCGCCGGGCAAGGTAACCGCCCGCACATCCAACACCAAAATGATTACAACCAACAGCGGCATCAGGATCTTCACATTCTTCTCGATCCCGTTTTTAATCCCGACCATCACAATCAGACCCGTCAAAAACATAAACACAAGCTGATAGATGACCGGCCGAAAGGGAGCAGCAATAAACTGCGCGAACATCTCGTTCAACTGCTCGGGCGATTGCGATTTAAACCCATTCAGAACCGAAAGCACCACATACTCGACACTCCAGCCCGCGACAACTCCGTAAAAGGCTAAAATCATAAAGGCCGCGCCAACGCCCATTATACCGACATAACGCCACATTGACTTTGGAGCTAATTTCTTAAATGCGCCAAAAGCATTCCGCCTCGACCGACGACCGATAATCAACTCCGAAAGCATAACAGGCAATCCAATGGCCAGAATAAAGCCCAAATAGACGAACAAAAAGGCAGCCCCTCCATACACACCGGTTATGTATGGAAATTTCCAAATATTTCCAAGGCCAACAGCCGAACCTGCTGCTGCCGCAATTACGCCGAACTTACTGGAAAACTCTGCTCTTCCGCCTTTGTTTTTTTCCGCCATACTTTCAATTTTATATCAGCTCGTATTTGTTGATTTCAATTTGACGTAAAAAAGCAAAAAATATAAATGGAATACAAAAAAGCCCCCCGAAGGTCGGAGAGCTTTAATAAATATTTGATAAAGAGCTTAGTTCTTACCAATACAATTCAAGTCTTCGAAAGCGATTTTCAAACGCGCAATCTGCGCCTCTTCCGCTTTACGAATCCAGACACGAGGATCGTAATATTTCTTGTTCGGCTTATCCTCGCCCTCGGGATTACCAATTTGCCCCTGCAGGTAACCGCGATTAGCAGCCTCGTAGGCACGAACACCATCCCAGTATGCCCATTGCGTGTCGGTGTCGATATTCATTTTGATGACACCATACGAAATGGCTTCTCGAATTTCGTCGTGTGTTGAGCCCGAGCCACCGTGGAATACAAAATTCACCGGTTTAGCTTCAGCCAGGCTGTACTTTTGAGCGATGTATTTTTGCGATGCATCCAAAATCTTCGGTGTCAGTTTTACGTTACCTGGCTTGTAAACACCATGCACATTACCAAAAGAGGCCGCAATGGTGAAGTTCGGGCTTACTTTCTTCAGCTCTTCGTAGGCGTAGGCTACTTCTTCGGGCTGTGTATACAATAAGGCATTATCAACATCGGTATTGTCAACTCCGTCTTCTTCGCCTCCGGTAACACCCAGCTCAATCTCCAGCGTCATGTCGATTTTAGCCATGCGCTCGAGGTATTTTTTACAAGTCTCAATATTTTCTTCCAGCGGTTCTTCCGACAGGTCGATCATGTGAGAAGAGAACAACGGCTTGCCGGTTTCGGCATAAAATTTTTCACCTGCATCGAGCAGACCGTCAATCCAGGGCAACAATTTTTTTGCGGCATGATCGGTGTGCAAAACCACGCGAACGCCATATAATTCGGCAATTTGATGAACGTATTTTGCACCGGCAATGGCGCCGGCTATTTGGACTTGTTGTCCGTCCAGCTTTAATCCTTTACCGGCATAAAACTGAGCACCGCCATTCGAAAACTGAATCATCACCGGAGAATCGACAACTTTGGCTGCTTCCAACACAGCATTCACCGAACTTGAGCTTACAACATTTACAGCAGGCATTGCAAACTGACCTTCTTTTGCCAATTTGAAAAGTAACTGCAAATCAGCGCCGGTCACAACTCCTGGCTTAATGTGATCTGATATTTTTCCCATTGTTAAAATGAATTTTAATAAACAACTACACTCACAACTATCAAGTTGCCGAAAAGTTCATCCAAATGTGTTAAGCTTAGTTTAAAATCGAAAACACCAGCTGCCCCCAGGCTGGTCAAATGCTCAAATAATTGCTAAACTTGTTGCGGTTTTGAAAAACCGAGCAGCACAGATGCCCGCGAGGTGTTTTGAATGCTCTGTTTTCGGAAGCTAAAAAACCGAGAAAAAAGTAATTTAATCAACTAATTATCATCAAAAATGGCAGTAAGTTATAAAGACTTAGGGCTCGTTAACACAAAAGAGCTGTTCAAAAAAGCTGTTGACGGCGGTTATGCAATTCCTGCATACAACTTCAATAACCTGGAGCAACTTCAGGCAATCATCCAAGCATGTGTTGAAACAAAATCTCCTGTAATTCTTCAGGTATCTTCAGGTGCACGTAAATATGCCAACGCGACTTTGTTGCGCAACATGGCTCGTGGCGCTGTTGAATACGCTGCTGAATTAGGTTACGAAATTCCTGTTGTTCTTCACCTGGATCACGGCGACACATTCGAGTTGTGTAAAGACTGTATCGACAATGGTTTCTCTTCAGTAATGATCGATGGTTCTCACCACCCTTACGAAGAAAACATTGCGTTGACTAAAAAAGTGGTTGAATACGCGCACGCACACGGCGTAACTGTTGAAGGTGAGTTAGGCGTATTGGCCGGCGTTGAAGACGACGTTGTTGCTGAACACTCAACTTATACGAAACCCGAAGAAGTAGAAGATTTCGTAAAACGTACTGGCGTTGATTCATTGGCAATCTCAATCGGTACTTCTCACGGAGCACACAAATTTACACCTGCACAGTGTACTAAAAACGCAGATGGCGTATTAGTTCCACCTCCATTGAAATTCGAAATCCTGGAAGAAATTGAAAAACGTATTCCTGGTTTCCCTATCGTATTACACGGTGCCTCTTCGGTTCCAATGCAATACGTTAACCAAATCAACGAATTTGGTGGTTCATTGGCTGCTGCTGTTGGTATCCCCGAAGAACAATTGCGTAAAGCTGCGAAATCAGCCGTATGTAAAATCAACATCGACTCTGACGGTCGTTTGGCCATGACTGCTGCTGTACGCAAAGTGTTCATGGAAAAACCAGGCGAATTTGACCCTCGTAAATACCTGGGACCTGCTCGCGACGAGTTGAAGCAATTGTACATGAACAAAAACATCAACGTTTTAGGTTCTGCTGAACAAGCTTAATCAAGCGCATATAATATTATAAGGAAGGATGGCCCCAGGGTCATCCTTTTTTTATGTCCGAAAATCGGACAAATAGCCTCGAATACCGGCACTCACGGCACAAAAAGATCTGCTGAGGTCTGCAAATATTCGGGTCTGCTGTTGATCTGCGTCAATCAAACCTGCTTCACTCCTTCTAAAATTCACCGATATCGAAAAAAAAAAAAATTGTAACAACCCGTTCCTTCTTCGAACTAAATTGAAAAAACACCTCCATTGAATGACTACAAAAGAAGAACGATTCAACAAAATTGTTGCCGACAATGAAAAACGAATCCGGCGAATATGCCGCTACTATGCGCCCTTCGAACAGGACTCGGACGATATGTGCCAGGAAGTACTGGTCAATATCTGGAAAAGCCTGGACAATTTCCGGGGCGATGCGGCCATCAGCACCTGGATTTATCGCATTGCGGTGAACACCTCACTCAGTTTTGCGGGCCGATCGGTTAAACAAGCCCGGTTCCGTGTCGATGCCGACCTGCAACAATTGGGAAAGCTCATTGACGACGACAAGTCCGACTACGAGTTGCGCGAGTGGCAGCTGGATGCCATGCAAACCCAAATCAACCAACTATCGATTATCGACAAGGCACTCATCAGCCTGGTACTCGAAGATTTGCCGGGCAAAGAGATTGCCAGCATCATCGGGCTCACCGAGCCAAACGTGCGGGTCAAGCTCCACCGCATAAAAGAGACACTTCGACAATCGCTGCAACAACAACTCAATCAACAAGACCTGTAAAAAGATTAGCAACATGAATCAACTCATTCAGAAATTACAAAAAGAAGATCGCCGGATGACCCGCCTGATCCGCGGCGTCAAAATCATGTACCTGATTTTGATCCCGATTTACACGCTCCTATCCCTGTTTACCCCCGACTTCACGCTCGTTCAACGTGGCGGAGGGATACTGGTGGTCTTGGGATTCATCGCATTCACCGTTTTATTTCAACGACGCATCAATGAGTTTAACTCCGTTGACTATGCCCTGCCAACCACCCAAATGCTCTCCCAAACCATGAAACGGTACAAATTCTGGAAACCCGAGCTGCCCTGCGCGCTGCTTGCGGCCCTGCTGATTGACGCGGGGCTTTGCCTGATCCATGTCGAGAACTTTACCGACCCGCAAATCCGGGCCAAACTGCTCGACATCCAGGGCACCATGCTCCCGGCCTTGCTAATCGGGATAGTCATCGGAACAGCGTGGTGGTATCTCAAACACAAACCGCTACACGACCAGGCTCAAACGATGCTCAACGAACTAATGCAGGAATAGCCACTCGATCCGACCGACACAAAAAGGTCGGATCTTTTCTTTTTCGGGAAGTCCCACCCTCCACTGCCACCCCTCCGGGAGTGCCGAAGCTTTCAGCCGGGCTCTCACCATCTACCATAAGTCAGCCAACTCCCGATTCCGCCCAAAAAGAAACTCCGATCCCAAAACGGAACCGGAGTCTTTCTTCCCCATTTTCATAAAAAAGCGATCAAACCATCTATTGATCAGTTTGAATGTCCGACACTTCTTTTTCTTTGTTTTTATTTTTGCTTTCGCGCGTCTTCACCACTTTTTCGTAGTATTTAATTTTCTCGTTCAGTTCCTTCACAAAAGGCTCAACCTCGTCCGAAGCAATATTCAGCAAGATCATGGCATTGAGCCGATCGACCAAATTCGTGTAGAGCGGATCGATGGCCAGGCGTGCGGTCCGAACATCGCCACTCTCGCGACCAGAGTATTCTTTGTTACGGGCATTCATCAGTGCGATGAAATTATTGTTCTCCTTCTCCAGCTCGTCCACCCAGGGGCCAATGCCCACCGACAGCAGATAGCCTGCATTCTGTTCCGATTTCAGGTCGTACACCAGATTGGTCAAGGCGGCGCTCTCGGCATTATAGCTCATTTGTCGAACATTTCCGTAGAGATCGAAGCAGCGCATTAATGCCCGGGCGCTTTCGCGTTCGGTTTCAAACGGACTCAGCAATGTAGACTGGGTACGACCGCGAACAGCCGAATAAATCTCGTCGCGGGCATGATCGGTGTCCTTTACCGATAAGGTTTTTAAACTACCGGTTTCTACTTTCATGTGCAGATCTTCGTTCTGAAAGGCTTCCAGAAAAGCCGGAAACACGTTGTCGATTCCCAGCATTTCGGCATTATGCGCAACAACCAGGTCTTTCACATCGGTCATAAACTGAAAATGCTCGTTGTTTTGCATCGGGTACAGGCTGATTTTCTCAATTTGTAACATGCTTAATTATTTATTGTGGTTTTCAAACTTTCGTGCAAGTTACAATAAGCACAAACATCTATCAATATTCTTTCCTATGTTTATAATCATCAAAATAAATTGTTATTAATTGATAACTTTTAATATTTTATACGGAAGATAAATTCATCAACAAGCAACTATATACCACAACTATAAAGACACAATTACAAAAAGCGACATCGCTCCAAACGCCGCACGACCACACCAACAAACAGAATCCCTAAAAATAAATACTGATAATGACGACACACAACACCTCGGCCATCTGCCGAACAAAAGCGAGCAATCCTTCGCAAGGGTACTCACAGCATGAGTACCCTTGTGTTGCACTATATTCCAGTGCTCATGCCATGGGCGCATAATTGTTGCACAACATTTTCGTCCTCACGTCATGAGCGCCCAATTGTTGCATAACATTTTCGTCCTCACGCCATGAGCGTCCAATTGTTGCACAACATTTTCATCCCCACGTCATGAGCGTCCAATTGTTGCACAACATTTTCATCCCCACGTCATGAGCATCCAATTGTTGCACAACATTTTCGTCCTCACGCCATGAGCGCCCAATTGTTGCACAACATTTTCGTCCTCACGCCATGAGCGCCCAATTGTTGCACAACATTTTCGTCCTCACGCCGTGAGCTCCCCATTGTTGCAGAACATTTTCGTGCTCACGCCGTGAGCAGTTATATCGGGCACCCAACAGGCATGCTAAGCAAGACGACCAAAGCATTCGCACCACGAGAACCAGCCGGCAAGGTCACCATCATCGAAAAAAAGCGGAAAAAACTTCAACTAAGGTGATTATTCATTCTGATAAGTTTTGTAATTTGCTGATCGAAATAAAAATAGGGATGAAAACGCCTCAACAAATCAGCGCATCCTGCAAGCTAGCTAAACGAACTCAAACCAGATGAAAAAAAACAAGACCAAACGCCCTATCGGGATTTCCCAAATCGCCGGGATTATTGTTGGTGTCGCCGTTGCCATTTTTGTTCAACAGTTTTTCTTTACCACCGCCACTTTCGAGGAAACACTAAGCGAAACAGCCTCGGAAATTAACCAAACCTGCCCCATCATGGTCGACAGCGAAACGCGGCTCGACAGCACCATGGCCATGCCCGACCACTGCTTTGCTTACAACTACACCCTGGTAAACCTGGAACGCGACACCATCGATGCCGAAGCCTTTGCGCGCTACATGACTCCGGTTTTGGCCGACCACATCAAAACCAGTCCCGACATGAAATCGTTCCGCGAGCACCAGCTCAGCCTCACCTATACGTATAAAGACCGCAACGGTGTGTTCATCACCAGAATCACCATCACGCCCGATATGTACAGTTAACCGGGAGCTTACTTTCGGTTCATCAAAATTGAAGGTTTGTCGGGGGTATTCACCATCCAGTTCGAGAAGTCGTGCAAATAGTTCCAGAAGGCTTCAAGCACCGGCTCGGGAACATTTTCGAGCTTGGCCAGCACCCGGGCATAGCATTGCAGCCACACAACCCGCGCGTCGGCATCGATGCGAAAAGGCAAGTGCCGCGATGCCAGTTGCGGCGAACCACGGCGCTGGTTAAAATAATCGGGGCCACCCAGCCGCTGAATAAAAAAATCGGCCGAGCGCTGCTTGGCTCCCGCCAACCCCTTTTCATCATCCGGAAAGAGGTGCTTAATTTTACTCGCTGCCAGCAGGTCGTAATGATCGCTCACCAGTTGCCGCACCCCTTCTTCACCCAACACCGCATACAGCTCGTTATCGGGTTGATATTTATTTAGTCGCAAGCCAAAAGGCAAGCGTGTAATCTTGAATTCCATTTTCTGAGACTTTTTTTTTCAGCTATAACCCGTCAGTATGGCCGAAGGTTTAGCCGTTGAATACAACTTTTACTCATCGCCTGCCAGGTGGGAGGCAACAGTTCCCCAAACCGGCCGATCGCCCCACACTGCCAGGGCAAGCGCACAGCCCTGCGGGGCCAACATTAATCCTGTAAAAAGAATCGATAAGAGACCTTCAAATCCGGAATACTGCAAACAATTTTTGTTACTTTTGCTCAGGCAAAATAGCATTGGAAACAGATCTATGTTTGAAAAGTTAATCGTACTCGAAGGGGTTGATCCTCTTGAATTCTACGGCGTAAATAATGCCAAAATCGATTTGATCAAGGCATTTTTTCCCAAACTGAAAATTATTAGTCGAGGCAACCAGCTGATTGTGCAGGGCGACAAAAAAGAAAGCGCTCTGTTCGAAAAGAAACTGGAGCTTTTGCTCGACCACTACCACCAGTTCAATATTTTACCGGAAGAAACCATCCGCCAGGTGATGAACGACGACCTACAGTCGGCCGACTCGATGAATGTGAGCACCACCGATCTGCTGTTACACGGCAACAACGGCAAACCCATCCGGGCACGCACCCCCAATCAGCGCATTTTGGTTGAAGAAAGCCGCAAGGCCGACTTGCTCTTTGCCATTGGTCCTGCAGGAACCGGGAAAACATACACCGCCATCGCACTGGCTGTTCGGGCGCTAAAAAACCGGGAGATCCGCCGCATCATCCTCAGCCGGCCGGCCGTTGAAGCGGGTGAGCGACTGGGCTTTTTACCCGGCGATTTAAAAGAAAAAATCGATCCCTATCTGCAACCGCTCTACGACGCCCTGCAGGACATGATACCGGCCAAAAAGCTCGAAGAGTTCATGAAAGACGGCATCATCCAAATCGCCCCCCTGGCCTTTATGCGCGGCCGGACACTGAGCGACGCCTTCGTTATTTTGGATGAAGCGCAAAACACAACCCTCAATCAGCTGAAGATGTTTCTGACCCGCATGGGAATGAATGCCAAGTTCATCATCACCGGCGACGAAACCCAGATCGACCTGCCATCGGCCAGCCAGTCGGGCCTGCTACAGGCCAAGAAAATTTTGCGAAACATTGAGGGGATTTCCTTTGTTCATTTCAACACCAAAGACATTGTGCGCCACCGCTTGGTGCGCGACATTGTTGACGCTTACGATAAACACCATCAAAAGCAATTAGCCAAATTTGAAGAACGAAAATCACAAAATAAATCAGAAGAAAATGAGTAAAGCATTGACCAGAACGGATTTCAATTTTCCGAATCAAAAAAGTGTATACCACGGTAAAGTGCGCGATGTTTACAATATTGGCGACGAATATCTGGTAATGGTTGTCAGCGACCGCATCTCTGCATTCGACGTTATCCTGCCCGAAGGCATCCCCTATAAAGGACAGGTATTAAACCAAATTGCAGCCAAATTCCTGGACGCCACCGCCGACATCGTCCCCAACTGGAAAATTGCAACTCCGGACCCCAATGTAACGGTTGGCCATGCCTGCGAGCCTTTTAAAGTTGAAATGGTGATCCGCGGCTACCTGACCGGTCACGCTTGGCGCGAATACAAGAGCGGAAAACGCAGCCTGTGCGGCGTTCCCCTGCCCGATGGTATGGTTGAAAACCAAAAATTTGAGCAGCCCATCCTCACGCCGACAACCAAAGCCGACGAAGGACACGACGAAGATATTTCGCGCGAGGAAATTATCAGCAGCGGATTGGTGAGCCAGGAAGACTACGAAATGCTGGAAGACTACACACTGAAGTTATTCCAACGCGGAACCGAAATTGCAGCCGAAAAAGGCTTGATTTTAGTTGATACCAAATACGAATTCGGTAAAAAAGACGGTAAAATTTTCCTGATTGACGAAATCAACACGCCCGACTCGTCTCGCTACTTCTACGCCGAAGGATATGCCGAGCGTCTGGCCAAAGGAGAACAACAAAAGCAGTTGTCGAAAGAATTTGTTCGTCAATGGTTAATCGAAAACGGTTTCCAGGGAAAAGACGGGCAAAGCGTTCCTAAAATGGACGAAGCCTTCGTGGGTTCAGTAACCGATCGTTACATCGAGCTTTTCGAAAACATTACCGGCGACCAATTCCAAAAGTCGGAAATCGATGACATTCAATCGCGTATTGAGACCAATGTAACAGCCTTCCTGAAGACGCTTTAATTGATCCGTAATCCGCTAAAAAAGGAGTTATTAGCTTCCCGTAATTAACAATCGGGAGTTAATAACTCTTTCTTTTTTTACAAACGCATCACCCGGGATCTTTCAGAATAATCTCTATCTTGCTTACCAGTAAGAAACTGATCGAATGAAAGCAACAGTCTTCTTTTCAATTTTTATTTGCCAATTTTTCGTTCTTTCGCTGCACGCTCAGAATGCGGTAGACAAGTCGACCCGTGTCGCGATCGGCCAGCAAGTGCCGGCTTTCGAATTTGTCAGCGGAGATGGTGAGAAAGCATCCATTGCCGACTACCATGGCAAATTAATTCTGATCAACTTCTTTGCCACCTGGTGTGGCCCCTGCATGAAGGAACTCCCCCATCTTGAAAACGAGATTTACAATAAATACAAGGATAATCCGGATTTTGTGTTGCTGGTTGTTGGCCGCGAGCATAGCCGGGAGGAGATGAAAGCATTCCGCACCAAAAAACAATTCAGTTTCGACCTGATTGCCGACCCCCAACGGACCATATACAGCAAATTTGCCAAAGAGTACATTCCCCGAAATTTCCTGATTGACAGAGACGGAACAATCCTGTACAGTTCCATCGGCTTTAACGACGCAGAGTTTGCCAACTTAAAAGAACTAATCGCCCAAAAATTAGATTCGATAAAATGATTCGCAGCAGCCAAATAGCAGTCCTTTTCATTTTCCTAAGCATGCTTGGGCCGATGAAACTTTGGGCTGCCGCAAGCGATAGCGACCTAGGCATTCGGGAAAAAATTCACGCACTCAACGAACTGGCCGACCTGGAAGCGGAGAGCGAAAATTTCATGAGTAGCATGCAGCTTAGCCAAACTGCCCTGGAGCTCTCCAAGAAATATGGCATGCTCGGCGAGCTTGCGTTGGCCAACGAAAATATGGCTAACAGCTTCCTGGGCTTCAACAATTCGGCCAAGGCCATCAGCCATCTGGAAGAAGCCATTCGCCTTCATAGCAAACTAAAAAACAACGACAAATTATTAGCACTGCACCACCAGATGGCCGGCCTGCTATCGGCCCTGGGCAAATACCAGGCTTCTATTGCACACACACAGGCCTACCAAAACCTAAAGGACAGCATCACCGAGCATAACCAACAAAAACAAATTGCAGCGCTGGAGGCAGGCTTCAGCAAGGAAATACAAGAAACCGAAAATCGCCTGCTAGCCATTCAGTCGGAGAAACAACAGACAAATAATATATTACTGATCATTTCGCTTGGTTTACTACTGCTTGCTGTAACCGCGCTCGTTGTTGCCGTTCGGAAGCACTTGCAGGTAAAACGCTACTTCCTTCGCCTGAACGAGCAAAAAGACCGCATGTTCTCCCTGATCAGCCATGGGTTGCGAGGCCCCATCGGAAGTGTAAAAGGTATTTTCGACCTGATTGTTGAACAAGATATGGACGACCCCAACGAATTAAAGACCATCCTGAACGAATCGCGGGAGGTTGTCGACAGCTCTTTCAATCTACTCGAGAATTTACTGAACTGGTCGAAAAGCCAAACCGGCAACCTGACGGTGAACCCACAGAAAATAAGTATCGCCAGTTTGGTGAAAGAAAACCTGATGTTGTTTACCAGCTCTATTCAGCACAAAAATTTCACCATCGAGAATCAGGTTAACGAAAACCACTATGCCTTTGCCGATATGGAAATGGTAAATGTCGTAATCCGGAACATCCTGTCCAACTCCGTTAAGTTCACCCGCACGGCAGGCAAAATAAGTCTGTATTCGCAAATTGCCAAAGACAAACTACTGCTAACGGTGGCCGACACGGGAGTGGGCATGACCCGCGAAATGATTGAAGAAATCATGGAGGACGACCCAATCGTGATTGGATCCAAAGAAGAAAACTACGAGAAGGATCGCGGTATCGGCCTTAAAATCTGCAAAGACTTCCTGCTGAAAAATCAAGGTAAATTAAGCATTGAGAGCTCGCCCAACCAGGGAAGTCGCTTCTTCATCTACCTGCCTCTTAGCGCCTAAATCAAGGCCAAACAGTCGGGCAACAACTTTTTACGTGGCTGCCATTCGAAAGCCACCAACTGCACAGCCGCCAAGCGGACGGTCTGTTGCTTATCACGGATTCTGCTCGCGCGATTCAACGGGTATATAAAACCCGAAGGTTGAGCCCTCGCCCAAAACAGACTTAACAGTGATCTCTCCCCCAAGCAAACCCACAATATTCTTACATATTGCCAGCCCCAGGCCTGTTCCGCCGAAGTTTTTGTCTCGGTGATTGGCCGACTGCATGAAACGTTCAAAAATAACGTCCAACTCATCCTTGGCAATACCAATTCCGGAATCGGTTACTGTAAAATACAGGCATTCGTTTCGCAGGACAACATGAACCCCCACCTTCCCATGTTGGGTAAACTTAATCGCATTACCGATCAGGTTATACAACACTTGTTTTAAGCGAAAAGCATCAGAGAAACACGGGTATTCGCTTGGTATGTCCAAATTAACTCCGAACGCAATCGACTTGTCCGGATCATTCTCTACAAGTCCGCAAAAATGGGCCTCTAACTCAGCCATCAAATCGTTCAGCCGAAACCAAGCTTTGGTGACCGACATCTGGCCCGATTCAATCTTGGCAATATCAATAATATCATCAATCAAACACATCAGCATTTGCCCGTTTTGACGGATCAGGCGAATAAAGGTCTTCTGCATTTCCGGGTCCAGCTCCTCATCATCCACCAATTCACCAAATCCGATAATCGCATTCATGGGCGTCCTGATCTCATGCGACATATTGGCCAAAAAGGCCGTTTTCAACCGATCCGACGCCCGGGCTTTCTCCTGCTCGGCAACCAACTGATTGTGAATCCGACGCCTTTCTTCAATCATTTCATTGGCCACAACCCCCATCTCGGCAAACTCCCGAAAGTGTATTTTTTCAACGCTAATCATCTCATAACTCCCCTTCCCTCGCTGGAAGAAATGCTTGAACATATCGAAATCCTGTTTAAAATGAAGCCGGAACCGATAGAGAAGATACAACTCAGCCAATACAACCAGCAAAACCAGCAAAACAACTTGCACAATATTTCGCACAACCCCACTCTTCAGTTCCATATTCTGAAGCCTCAATTCCGACTCGAGCTCGTCGATATAAAAACCGGCGCCAAGCATCCAGCCGGCCGGCTTATAATACCGCACATAGGCTATTTTCCGCCCCTTGGTTTGCTCAGTAAAGCCGTTCCAGTCATAATGTATGAAGCCACCTTCGTCACTCGATTTTGCAACTTTCAACTGATTGAGAAACACATTCTGCTGCGCTTCGTTAATGGCTCGCCCCGTCTCGCTGTCCTCCCGATAAACCGAGCCCTCCAGTACAATCGGATAAGCGTCGCTATCCGTCAAAAACAAATAGCCACCATAGCGAAAACGCTCCGAGCTGACCTTCCGGGCAATCTCATCCTGAAATTCTTCGTCATAATCACTTATATAACACTTTGCTCCGAAGTACCAGCCCAACGCATCAAACGGCTCCACGTAACTAAGCTTATCGCCTTGCCCACTTCCCCCGGAGCTTGCATCACCATAATAAATAATACCGCCTTCCGCCTGATGAATCTTGTCGATTTCGGCCTGCACAACCTTGTTGCCATAACTATCGGTAAGCTCCACTAAATTTTTACCGGCAAAACCGGGTTTTCCCGAATAGTAAACCCCTTTGCCATCCAGGGTGTTAATAAAAATATGAGTGTAAGGTGAAAAACCCCGCAACGACGATACTGCCTGAATAATGAGCTTTTCAAGCTCCGGTTGATTCATATCAGCATGATACCGGTTATACAAATCCTCCGCCAGCTGTCGAGCTGTTTGAACATGATCGACCAACTTTTGCGCAACCTCATTGTCGAAAGCCCTTTTCTGATTTTCGATATACTCAACTTCGATTGCAATCAGATCTTTAACAAATTGCTTCTGCTTTTCAATCATCCCATGACGCAATTGCTCACTGGTATTTTTGTATAAAACCAGTTGCTGCGCAATAACCAGCACAGTAACGCTAATGGTGATCAAAACAGTAGTCAGCACAACAACGCGTCGAATATACTCCGGTATACCGGGTGGCGAATTTCTTTTAAACATGAATAAACGACATTACGGTCAACTAGATTTACATACAATATTGAAAGATAAAAATAATACTTCAATAATGTCCCTTCCCCGTATAGTTTACCACAACGTTCACAATATTTTAAACATCTACCTCTCCCGTAACCTAAAGTCCAGGAGAATAAAAGCCGGGAAAAAGCGGAAAAATTATCGTCTGTTAAAACATGTTAAACATATTGAACGTATCAAAAATGAGAAAACACTGGCACTCATTATGCGTTAAATTTACCACTGCAAACAAGGCATAAACACATAATGAACAAAATAAGATTGAATGCTATGAAAAATGTTAAAAATTTGGGTTTAACACTAATTATTGCGTTCGGAAGCGCACTTATTACACTTTGGGCTTACACAAAATTCTTCAACGAACCACAGGTTGTTCGGGTTGAACAGCAGCAGGCAATGCGATACGCGAACCTGCCATCGGCCCCACAAGGTAAAGCTCCGGATCTAACTTATGCTGCCGAAAACTCGGTACACGCCGTGGTACACGTAAAGGTCGTTTCGAAAGAAAATGTCGTCACCTACTCCAATCCCTTTTATGATTGGTTTTATGGCGACCGTTACCAACGTCAACAACCGCGAATCCGCGAAGGATCCGGCTCGGGCGTTATCATGACAGAAGATGGTTACATCGTTACCAACAACCACGTGATTGACAGAGCCGACGAAATCAAAGTTGTACTGAACGATAAACGGGAATACGAAGCAAAGCTCGTTGGAACAGATCGCACAACCGACGTCGCCTTACTGAAAATCGACGCCAATGACCTTCCCCACCTCTCCTTCGGCAACTCCGATGCGTTGAAGCTGGGGGAATGGGTGCTGGCAGTGGGAAACCCGTTCAACTTAACCTCGACCGTTACTGCCGGCATTGTAAGTGCGAAGGGGCGCAACATTGGCATCAACCGAACCGATATGAGTATTGAGTCATTCATCCAAACGGATGCGGCCGTGAACCCGGGAAACAGCGGCGGCGCATTGGTAAATATGAACGGTGAACTCGTTGGTATCAACACAGCTATTGCTTCACAAACCGGCTCCTACACCGGCTATTCATTTGCGATTCCCTCGGCAATTGTTCAAAAGGTAATTGCCGACCTCAAACAATACGGGCAAGTACAACGGGCCTTGCTGGGTGTGAGCATTGGTGATGTGAACGCCGAGGTGGCCGAGAAATACGGGCTCGACAAAATAGAAGGTGTTTTTGTAGCCGGTGTGTCGCCCGATGGAGCTGCCCGGGAGGCCGGACTGGAGCCTGGCGACGTTATTCTGGCTGTTGATGGGGTAACTGTAAACTCTGTTGCCGAGTTACAGGAACAAGTTAGCAAACACCGTCCCGGCGACGAGGTAAAAATTTTGACAAAAAGAGACAATAAATCGAAACCCTATAAAGTAACACTCCGTAATATGCACGGAGATACGGAAATTCTTACCACGGACGCAAATGAATTTCTTGGAGCCAAATTTGACAATGTTACAGAAAACGAGAAGTACAAACTACGCATAAGCCAAGGAATAAAAATTACAGAATTAAGTCGAGGTAAACTAAAGGATGCCGGTCTGAGTGAAGGATTTATCATTACCCAAGTAAACAAACAAGAGGTGAACGGGGTTAATGATTTTGTTGCGATTGTAAAAAAAGCAAAAGGTGGCATTTTTATTGAAGGTGTTTATCAAAACGGAGAAAGAGCCTATTTCGTCTTTTCAACAGAAGACTAGCTGTGGCTTTTAATGAAAACTATTAACATTTGAACTACAAATCGGCCGATTTTGCTTTCGAATTTGAATTATTGACTTTGAAAGTCTATATTTGCACGATTTTTTTAACAGGGTATGAGACAATTAAAGATTACAAAATCTATTACTAACCGTGAGAGTGCGTCTTTGGACAAATATCTTCAGGAGATTGGCAAAGAGGAACTTATCACTGTTGAAGAGGAAGTTGAATTAGCACAACGAATCAAGAAAGGAGACCAGGCAGCGCTGGAAAAACTGACACGCGCCAATCTTCGTTTTGTCGTTTCCGTGGCTAAACAGTACCAAAACCAAGGTTTAAGTCTTCCCGACTTGATCAACGAAGGGAACCTGGGACTGATAAAAGCTGCCGAGAAGTTTGACGAAACCAGGGGGTTCAAATTCATTTCTTACGCCGTATGGTGGATTCGCCAGTCAATTCTTCAGGCTTTGGCCGAACAATCACGTATTGTTCGTTTGCCGCTAAACCAAGTTGGCTCACTGAATAAGATTAATAAAGCTTATTCAAAGTTCGAACAGGAAAATGAGCGGAAGCCTTCACCAGAAGAATTAGCGGATAAGTTGGAGCTACCGGCAGAAAAAGTTGCTGACACACTTCGCGTTTCGGGTCGTCACATTTCGGTTGACGCGCCATTCGTTGAAGGAGAAGACAACAGCCTGCTCGACGTTCTTGTCAACAATGATTCGCCCAATGCCGACCGAAGCCTGATTATGGAGTCTTTGGCTCGCGAAATTGAACGTGCTCTTGCTACCCTTACAGAACGAGAAAGCGACATCATAAGGATGTTCTTTGGAATTGGTTGCCAGGAAATGACCCTGGAAGAAATTGGAGAACGATTTGGGCTTACCCGCGAAAGAGTACGCCAAATTAAAGAAAAAGCTATTCGCCGCTTAAGGCATACATCCAGAAGCAAATTGCTAAAATCATATCTTGGATAGTAAAAAATTTTTCAACCGCCTTTTAAGGCGGTTTTTTTTTGCCCAATTCAAAGCAGCTGTATTCTGCAGGCTCAGTCAGTGCAAACACAACAGACTGACCTGAGCGAACACTCAACTAAAAACAAAGACTACTTTCGGGCAACTACCACTAGCGGGAGTTGTGTTTCAGCATAGGGAGCTCTATCGAAACTACTGTAAAATTCGAGCGTCGAAAACCCCACTTGCCGCAAAATCCACTCAAGCTCATCCTTTTTCAGAGGCATCAGGCTCGCACTATTCTCAGTGATCCGTCCATCCGCTTTCACAGTAAGTTTCGTGTTAAAAGTAATCTTCGGTAATTTGGGGCCCGGCAACTTATAAGCCCGTTCGAATCGGATAAAATCATTCTCGATCAGCGGCAGCGACTCTATTTTTTGCGCCAGAATATGTTTGTAGTTTAAGATCTGCAAAAACAACAGCCCGGTTGCAGGCAACAGCTGAAAACATTGACTTAAAAAATTGTGGATTTGCGACAAAGACTCCAGATGAACGAGCGTATTTCCAAAACAGATTATTGCATCAAAATAGTTGAGCGGAAAATTTTCCCGCAGCTTCATCATATTCATCTCCTTAAAAAGAAGATTAACGCCGCGGTACTCTCTATTTGCGCGCTGTACCATCCGCTGATCCAGGTCTACCCCTACGCCATGCGCGCCAAACTGCCCCAATCGACTCGCCAGTTGCCCGGTAGCGCAACCAACATCAAGAAAAGAGAACTCTTGATCGATTTCGAAATGCGACTTTATAAAGGTCACCTGCTGCTCTTTAACCGGGAAAATATACTCGTAAACATCCGCTATTGAACTATAAAACTGCTGTTTCTCCATCTCCTCAACTTCTTTCTAGGCCAAACAGCAGATTACGATAAAATGTTTGATCCAAACATCGATCACTAAGCGCCCCGAACCTCATTCAGCAAACCTTCACAGGCATCCTCCAAAATATCCAACACCAGTTCGAACCCTTCGGAACCGCCATAATACGGATCGGGCACAGAGTAATGCCCTCCCTGGCTACAAAAGTCGGTCATTTTGAAAATTTTATTCAGGTCCCCAACATTTGATGCTAAATCCTGCAAATCGTTCACGTTATCATCATCCATTCCAACAATGAAGTCGAAACTATCAAAATCAACCTCCGGGTCAAACTTGCGAGCTACCGATGTCAACCGGTATCCGCGGCGGATCGCGTGGCTTTGCATACGCTGATCAGCCGGTTCTCCTTCGTGATACCCCGCTGTTCCTGCTGAATCGCATTCGATATCACTTTCCAACCCGTTCTTTTTCACCAGGCCATTAAAGACAGCCTCAGCACTTGGAGAACGACATATATTTCCTAGACATACAAATAATACTCTTTTCTTCATAATGTAAATAATTCTTGTTGCTGGCTATTCTTTTCATAACAATCTCGAAAGTCCTACGAAGTTTGAAAAACCGAAACGCAAAATTAGTGCTTTACCGACAGCATAAAACAAGTTACCATAAACTTAACCCAACATTAACTTTCAGCCCCCTATTTTGAAATTCAGGTAAAATTAAGGAAATTTGAGCTCTTTATTTGACTTATGAGAGACTTTACAGAGGGGAGTGAAGCACAGCTGATTCTTCATTTTTCAGTTCCGTTAGTTTTAGGAAATATTTTTCAGAATCTATACAATATTGTCGACAGCGTTATTGTGGGTAATTTCTTGGGCAAAGAGGCGCTGGGTGCTGTGGGTGCTTCATTTCCAATCATCTTCACCTTAATCTCACTGGTCATCGGTGTTGGCTCGGGAGCATCAACCGTTGTTTCGCAATACTTTGGTGCCAAAGACGTCGCGAACGTCAAAAAGACCATTGACACAATTTTCATCTTCTTTTTATTTGCCTCGATTGTTGTAACCCTGATTGGACTGAGCCTCAGTCGCTCAATTTTTTTACTGCTCCAACTTCCTGCGGAGATGCTAAACGAGGCTGTAACTTATTTGAACATCTACCTTTCGGGGATGTTCTTTTTCTTTGGGTTTGCCGGCATTACCTCAATTCTCAGAGGAATGGGCGACGCCAAAACCCCGCTCTGGTTTATGGTTATCTCCACCATCCTGAATATTGTATTCGACCTGCTTTTCATCATTGTCTTTAAATGGGGAATCGAGGGCGTTGCACTGGCCACAGTAGTTTCACAAGCATTTGCATTCTTCTCGGCCACCTGGTACCTCAACAAACGCCATACGGTTATCAATTTATCAATCCGTAAATATATTTTCGATCGATCAATTTTCAGAAGCTGTATCCGAATCGGTTTGCCAACGGGCTTTCAGCAATCTTTTGTCGCTTTCGGGATGATGGCCATCATGGGAATCGTGAATACATTTGGCACCAATGCAGTTGCAGCCTACACCGCTGCCATGCGAGTGGATTCCTTCGCCAAGATGCCTGCTCTAACCTTCAGTTCGGCACTATCCTCCTTTGTTGGTCAAAACCTGGGTGCGGAACAGGAGCAACGGGCCCGCAAAGGACTAAAAATCACCATCTTTTTTTCGCTGGCCTACGCAACGGTAATCTCTGCAATCATCATCCTGTTCGGGAAATACATTATCCGGATTTTCACACCCGACCAAGGGGTTATCGACATTGGTCAGGACTATTTAGTGATTGTTTCTTCCTTCTATCTGCTCCTGTCCATCATGTTTACCCTTACGGGATTTTTGCGGGGAGCCGGGGCCACGCTAATCCCCATGTTAACGACCATCGCCTCGCTCTATCTGGTGAGAATTCCTTTAGCCTATTTTTTATCCGACCATATTGGTGTAAACGGAATTTGGTGGGCCGAACCTGCCAGCTGGCTACTGGGAATGCTTATATTAATTGTATATTACTACACCGGTAAGTGGAAAGGGAAAGTGGTTACGCGTACACGAAAAGCATAAGGCAAAACACGTCTGCACCAGCCTCTTTCTAACACGATAAATCCACCGGCAAACCGTCCTCTTTAGATTCAATTCAAATTACAAGAACACTCACACCTCCTAATGCCTGTTAACCAACAACTTGAATCTACACTCCACCTATTTACACGGTAAACTGTGCCCAATAACATTTGCCTATACCCAAATAACAAACCCTATAATTTATTAAATTCAAAGGCAAATGAACAACTAGCTAAAACCGCAACCCTGTTGCACAAAACTTAAACTTTATGAATAGTATTTTCTGGATCGTACCACTTTGTTCGTTAGTGGCCCTGTTCTTTGCATGGATTTTCTTTAAGTCGATGATGAAAAGTTCTGAGGGTACGCCACGAATGATCGAAATTGCACAGTATGTGCGCGAAGGAGCGATGGCATATCTTTACCGCCAGTACAAAGTTGTGGGAATGGTTTTCATAATCCTCCTACTAATTCTTCTTATACTGGCATACCTTGGCGTGCAAAACCCCTTTGTTCCGGTGGCTTTCCTGACCGGTGGTTTTTTCTCCGGCCTTTGTGGTTACTTGGGTATGAAAACAGCAACTTATGCTTCAGCCCGAACAGCTCACGGCGCATCAAAATCACTAAACCAAGGCCTAAAAGTTGCCTTCAGAAGCGGAGCCGTTATGGGGCTGGTAGTTGTTGGCTTTGGCCTGCTGGACATCGCTGCCTGGTATTTATTTCTGAATAAGGTTATTTTCACTCCAGAGCATCTGACAAATGGACTTCACTTTTTAGGTCTCGATTTCGTACACCCAGGCACGACGCCTGAACAGAAATTGGTTGAAATAACAACGACGATGCTGACATTCGGCATGGGTGCATCAACACAGGCGCTATTTGCACGTGTTGGTGGGGGTATATACACAAAAGCGGCTGATGTTGGTGCCGACCTGGTCGGAAAAGTTGAAGCAGGCATCCCCGAAGATGACCCTCGCAACCCCGCCACAATTGCCGATAACGTTGGCGATAACGTTGGTGATGTTGCGGGCATGGGTGCCGACCTTTACGAATCATATTGCGGCTCTATCCTTGCAACAGCTGCATTAGGGGCTGCGCTCCCTGCTGCCGCATTAAAAGCTACCGGGATGGAACAAGAAATGGCTGTAATTGCTCCAATGATCGTTGCTGCAATCGGCATTATCTTCTCTATCCTGGGTATTTTCATGGTTCGTACAAAAGAAACAGCAACTCAAAAGAACTTATTGAACGCACTGCTTCTGGGAACCGGGGGATCTTCCGTATTTATTTTACTTGCAATGGCCGTTATGGCTGCAATCGGTTGGATTACCTGGGGCGTATTTGGTGCTGTGATTATTGGATTGGCTGCCGGTGTAATCATCGGGCAAGCTACGGAATATTACACTTCTGATGAGTACAAGCCGACGAAAGGCATTGCCAATCAAGCGCAACAAGGCCCGGCAACGACAATTATCGACGGGATTGCTGTTGGTATGTATTCTACCTGGATTCCAGTTATAACAATCGTTCTGGGTATCGCAGGCTCGTACTGGGCTGCCGGTGGTTTTGAACACTTTGCAATGGGGGTATACGGTATCGGGTTCGCTGCTGTAGGGATGCTCTCAACATTAGGAATTACGCTTGCCACTGACGCTTTCGGTCCTATCGCTGATAACGCCGGAGGTAACGCCGAAATGGCTGAGCTTCCGAAAGAAGTTCGTGAACGCACTGATGCGCTTGATATGCTTGGTAATACAACAGCGGCAACAGGCAAAGGCTTCGCCATTGGATCGGCAGCTTTAACTGCAATGGCTTTAATTTCTGCTTATATGGAAGAAATTCGCTTGTGGTTTGGTAAGATTGCAAAAGCCGGACAAGGTTTTGTTGAAATTGGAGAATATGTATTCTACAACGATGTTGCTCCAGCCGTGCACGACAGCGTCAAAGCAATTCAAATTTCGGCGGCATCTGTAAAAGATTTCTCAGCGGCTTACGATATCACATTATTTAACCCATTATTCCTGGGAGGTATTTTCGTTGGTTCAATGATGGCATTCCTTTTTTGTGCCATGACCATGAAAGCTGTTGGACGTGCGGCCGGTGCGATGGTTGAAGAAGTGCGTCGTCAGTTCCGCGAGATAAAAGGAATTATGGAAGGCAAGGCAACTCCGGAGTATGCCAAATGTGTTGAGATTTCAACAAGAGGTGCTCAGCGCGAAATGTTGCTCCCCTCGCTTATCGCCATTATAGTTCCTGTTGCCGTTGGTGCAGTGATGGGCGTAGCCGGTGTGGTTGGCCTTTTAGCAGGAGGCTTAACCTCGGGATTCACCCTGGCCGTAATGCTCAATAATGCCGGTGGAGCCTGGGACAACGCAAAAAAATACATCGAAAAAGGAAATTACGGCGGCAAAGGCAGCGAAACTCACAAAGCAGGAGTCGTTGGCGACACCGTTGGCGATCCTTTCAAAGATACATCCGGCCCTTCACTAAACATCCTGATCAAACTGATGACCATGGTGTCGGTGGTAATGGCTGGGTTAACCGTAACACTGAGCTTAATGTAAACACCCCCTATTTATAGGATTTGAACGACCTGCAAGCTTCGGTTTGCAGGTTTTTCTTTTCTGCCTATTGATGAATATTGCAATAATCTTTCAGCAACTGTTCCAGAAACGGAATCGGTTTAAGCTCCGTTTCCACTCCGATTTTCTTTTTGATGATATTCGTGGTTTGCAACACCAGTTGGGCAGCCTTTCCGTGGAATCCAACTTCCCGGCCGTAGGCCAGTACTTCCCGAATGACGGAGATGTCCGGATCGTCCAACAAAGCCGCCTGTGCAAAAACGGGCGCCTCAGCCTCTCCTCGCACATAAGATAATTCATCCAAGCGCCGACTTCCTTTCAATGAAATAACCAACGTGTTAGCTGCCAGATCTCCAACGCGCAGTCCACGTCTGGTTAACACGATGGTGCAAATCCCAATGGCTGCAAAAAAGATCCAAACATCGATGATGCGTAGTAACCATCTCAATAAATACGAACTAAAAGGCACCTGCCGACCGAGCTGGTGTACAACCTTTATTTTCAGAAGCATCTTTCCCAGTGTTTGCCCATGAAACAACAGCTCCAGAATCAGGCTGTAAAAGTACACGGGCAACAGATACACCATCAGGAACACATTGCCCAGAGCCAATGACCGGGTCAAAATAAATCCGATCATTGCGTAAGCAAACATCAAAATAAGATCTACTATTGCAGCTAAAATGCGATCTCCAAGCCCCGCATTATTCAGGGCTAATTGTGTATTCTGGGCGGTTTGAATTTTAAGGTCAGTCATCGGCAATTTATTATCAATAAATTATGCAGGTTATCAAGTATTTTCTATTTTAGCCTATGAAAATAACATATTCTTTTTTTTCAAGAATATTTTTCACCAAAAAAGAACTCAATAAATCAGTTTCCAGCGAACCGGACACAAGCAATCAAACCAACAGGATGAAGGAAATCGTTTTTATCAAACGAAACTCGGCCAGATGGAAGAAAATCGAAGGACTTCTTTCCGATAATACAACCATACCGCCTGATGAGCTCTATGAACTTTATATTGGGCTGAATGATGATCTATCGTATGCCAACACCTTTTATCCGAACTCCGGCGCTGTACAATTCCTGAACAAACTGACCATTGATCTGCACCAAAAGATTTATCAAAATCAAAAAATCCAAAAAGGCCGTTTTAAGCGTTTCTGGACGACTGAATACCCGCTACTGATTTGGGAAAACCGAAAATATATTTGGTATGCTTTGGCCATTTTCATTGTCAGTGCCCTAATCGGAGCCCTTTCAACGGCCATCGACCATGATTTTCCGCGGCTGATCCTGGGAGACCGCTATGTGAACATGACGCTCGATCATATCCACCAGGGAGACCCAATGGCCGTTTACAAAAAGGCCAATGAGGTGAATATGTTTTTGGGAATCACGATCAACAACATTCGTGTTGCGCTGTACGCTTTTGTGGCCGGCGTGCTATTGTCGGTCGGAAGCGGCTTGGTGCTACTCAAAAACGGCATTATGCTCGGCTGCTTTCAATATTTTTTTTACCAACAAGGTGTTTTAGGCGAATCGCTATTAACAATATACATTCACGGAACCTTGGAACTTTTTTCGATTGTGATTGCAGGAGCTGCGGGAATGCGGGTTGGCAACGCCATCCTTTTTCCGGGCACCTATTCGCGACTTGTTTCCTTTCAGCGAGGGGCAACTGCCGGTTTAAAAATCGTTGCAGGAGTAACTCCGCTATTTGTTGTTGCCGGCTTCCTGGAAGGATTCATCACCCGCCACACCAATTTTCCGGCTGCTACAAGAATTGCAATCACCATCCTATCAGCCGCTTTTATTATTGGCTATTTCTTCTTATATCCCAAATACTTATCACAACAAACTAAAACTCATGCAAACCAACTTTGAATTCAGACAAATCCGGGACTTTGGACTGGTAATCAGTCACTCGTTCGATTTCATAAAACTGGAGTACAAACGATTGGGAAAGGCGCTACTTCTTTATGTGTTGCCTTTTTTAGTTGTAACCGGCATTCTACAGTTTTTTGTTCAAATTTCCTTTGTGAACAATTTCACCAAAACAATTCCACACACTTCCGATCCTTTTGCTGTTTTCAAAAACGGAAGCTTTTTCATCAGCTACTTGCTGCAAGCGCTGAATTACACCGTGATGTCGTCAGTCATTTTTCTGTTCATCAAACTTCACCAGGAAAAAAACGGTGACTTTGAGATTGAACAACTCTGGCCAGCCCTGCTAAAAACGAGCGTAAAACTGCTTATCGCCCTGTTTATCACCAGTGCGATATCGATTGCAGCCATGATTTTCCTACTTGTTCCCTGCATTTACCTGGCAACTGTTCTAAGTTTGGTTGGTCCAATTATCGTTATCGAAGAAGCGAGCCTCGGAACAGCCATGAGCCGAAGCTTTACACTGATCAAAGAAAACTGGTGGAAAACCTTTGGTGTGATCATCATCGGTTGTCTTATCCTCTATATTTTCACAATAGTACTAAGCATCCCTCTGATTATAGTTACCGCATTCAAAACCTTTAGTGCCATTTCCAATAAAACCAGCCCGGAGCTGTTTAGCTCTGGATATTTTGTTGCCAACACGGTTATTTCCGTATTCCAAACGCTTGGTTACAGCCTGATGGTCATTTTAATAAGCATTCAGTATTTTAGTTTAGTAGAACTGAAAGAGCGTCCGTCACTGCAAGATAAAGTTGACCAGCTAGCTTCGGACAATGCCTGACAACAAGCGACATATCACGCGCTTCGTGCTACTCTGTATCCTGCTTTTGGGCATCGGCCAGTTTTGCTTTGCTTTAGTACCCGAATCGCGGCAAACGAAAGCCGGACATTTCAATGAAGAAAAGCTGGCGAAATTTCGCAGCAACCGGGACTTCAGCTACGAAAACAACAGTCCGATGAATGACAGTATCCGTGAGAGGATACGATATTATATCCATGAGTTTCTAAAATTCATTTTTAGCGATAAAGGCGCGGCACCCTACATTCGCTACACTGTTTTAGCAGCCATTATAGTTGCTGCCATCGTTTACCTAACCGGTGGAAAGTACCAGTGGTTTTTGGCAAAAGAATCAAACGTAAAAGCGGGAATTGTTGCATTGCCACAGGACGATATCACTCAGATAGATCTGGAAAGCCTGGCTAACCGAGCGTCTCAAAATAAGGACTACAGACTTAGCATTCGCTACCACTACCTGCACCTGCTGAGCCTATTAAATGAGCATCAATACATTGACTGGCATAAAGATAAAACCAACACCGACTATCTGCACGAAATTAAGCCGCCCGACATTAAAGCGCAGTTTAAGCAAAACACCGTGGTGTTCGACTACGTCTGGTACGGACAGTTTCAGGTGAACGACCAGCAGTTTTATGCCATCCGCGAAAGCTTTCGGAAACTAACGGAATCCCTTCAAAACAGAACTGGTAAAGAATGAACAGTAAGTTAAAATACGGCGTCATTACCGGGCTGTTATTGGGGATCCTGGTTTATTTGGAAAGCATTGCCCCCCGGCAAACCGACTGGACGACCAGCTACTCGAAAAACGACAAAATACCATACGGTAGCTGGGTGATGCAACAGGCCTTAACAGATTTGTTTCCCGGCACAAACATTCGGACAATCGAGGAAAGCTTCTATCAGCATTGGAACCGACAAAACATGGACTCGAGTAGCGTTATCATCGTTACATCCAATTTTGAGCCGGATTCTCTGGACCTCGATCTATTGTTCCGAAAAGCTGCCCAGGGCGATCAGATTTTTATTGCCAGCCAGCAGTGGCCCAAAAGCCTGAGCGACTCGCTAAAGTTCAATTCGAAACGATTGCATTCAAGTTTACTGGATTCGCTGACACTCCTGCAAGTGCAGGGCAAAGCCGGCTGGAGCGAACCATTCGCCATGAAAAAGCTGGTTACAACAAGCTGGTTCGAGCTGCCTGAAAACAGTCCCATCGACTCCTTAGGACTGGGAAACGGGAAGCTTAACTTCATGGCAATTCCCTATGGCAAGGGTAGTTTCCTGCTGCATTCGCAGCCGCTGGTATTTACCAACTACCACATTTTGTATAACGATCACAGCTATCTGGAACGGGTTTTAAGCCGAATAACTCCTCGGGCAAGCCTGGAGTGGGATGAATATTACAAACCCCTTCGACAGAAATCGAGCTCCCCCATGAAGGTAATCCTGTCGGTAAAAGCATTGAGAGCTGCCTACTGGCTATTGCTAATCGCTTTGCTGCTCTACATCCTGAGCAATATCCGTCGCCGTCAACGCACAATACCGGTGCTTCAGCCCAAAGTCAATCTCTCGCTCCACTTTGTCGAAACAATCGGTATGCTTTACCATAACCGAAAAGATCATAAAGACTTGGTGAAGAAAATATTTACAGTGTTCGCAGAGCAGGTCACAACCAGATACTTCATTCGCATCGACTTCAGTAATAGCTGTAGCGAAAAGCTGGCCAACAAGTCGGGAGTGAGCGATAAAACGGTAACACAACTTTTCAACCGCTACCAAATTCTTTCGAAAAAAGAACAGGTTTACGACGACGAGCTAATGAGATTTAACAACCTGGTTGAAACTTTTTACCGCGAAAGTCGACAAGCAAAATCACAAAATACCTCCAATCATAAAAACTAAATCATGATACAGATGCAAGAGAACAAACTGTTTGAAACACGAACCGATTTTACAACACTTTGTGAAGCGGTCGCTAAAATCAAAAAAGAATTAGCCAAAGTGATTGTTGGGCAGGAAGCCATGATTGACCTGCTGCTCATTGCCATACTAACCAACGGGCACAGCCTGATAGAAGGGGTGCCTGGTGTAGCCAAAACACTGGCGGCAAAGCTGCTGGCAAAGTCAATCGATGCCGGATTCTCGCGCATCCAGTTCACGCCCGACTTAATGCCCTCGGACGTGATCGGAACTTCGGTTTACAATATGGGCAAAGGTGAATTTCAATTTAAGCCGGGCCCTATTTTCTCAAACCTGGTACTAATTGATGAAATCAACCGGGCACCGGCCAAAACGCAGTCGGCCCTTTTTGAAGTAATGGAAGAACGGCAAGTGTCGCTCGATGGAACCAGCTATCCCATGCAACCTCCTTTTCTGGTTGTAGCCACACAAAATCCAATCGAACACGAAGGCACCTATCGACTTCCGGAAGCCCAGCTTGACCGTTTTTTATTCAAAATCACCGTAAACTATCCGTCGGTTGACGAAGAAGAGCAAATACTGAATGTTCACGATGCCGGTAAACATCGGGTACAGACCGACGCAGTTTCGCAGGTACTGACGGCCAGCGAGCTAGTGGCTTTCCAAAAGCAAATCTTCGAGGTTACCATTGATGCAAGCCTGAAAAAGTACATCGCCCGCATTGTCTCAACAACCCGCAATCACCGCGATATTTACCTTGGAGCATCGCCCCGGGCATCCATCCATATTATGAATGCCGCCAAGGCCCGGGCTGCCGTCAGCGGGCGCGACTTTGTCACCCCAAGCGACATCAAAGAAATCACCAGTCCGGTTTTGTGCCACCGCATCATTCTGTCGCCCGAGAAGGAAATGGAAGGAATACGAGCCGAAGAGCTCATCAACCTTTTGGTACAATCCGTTGAAGTTCCGCGCTAAGCAATAAGCGTCAACACCTAAAAAAGCAATCCATGAGTAAAGGATACCGCAAAATATACCTAAATAAACGCTTCTTTGGAGCCTTATTTACCCTAGTTCTACTATTCGCACTCGGGTATCCCTTCCCCTGGATGTACAATCTGGCCAAAATCACCCTTTTAATTCTTTCCATATTGCTGGTAACCGACATTCTTTGGCTTCGTTTCAGCAAAGGAACAATTGATATCCGACGAAATGCACCGGCCCGTTTTTCGATGGGAGACGATAACCCCATGTCGGTAACATTATCCAACACCTTCCCTTATAAAATACACTACGAACTAATTGAAGAGCTGCCCTTCCAGTTTCAAAAACGCGACTTCAGCCTGAAAGGCGATTTGCGAGCAGGCCAGCACATCACCCGCGACTATCTTCTAAAACCCCTAAGCCGGGGTGCTTATCATTTTGGACAGTCGAATGTTTATGTCACAGGTAGCATTAAGCTAATCTCGCTGCGTATAAAAGCCAATAACGAGCAGGTCATTCCGGTTTACCCATCCTTTATCAGCATGCGTCAGTTTGAGTTGATGAGTATTTCGAACCGACTGGAAGAATTGGGGATAAAACGAATTCGCAGGCTTGGCCAACATTCCGACTTTGATCAGATTCGCGAATATGTTCCGGGCGATGATTCGCGAATCGTCAACTGGAAAGCTACCGCCCGCAAAGCTTCATTGATGGTTAACCAATACCAGGATGAACGCTCCCAACAAGTTATCTCGCTTATCGATATGGGCCGGGTGATGGAGATGCCCTTCAATGGCATGTCGCTGCTCGATTATGCGATTAATGCCAGCCTGGTAATCTCGAATATTGCCATGCTGAAACACGACCGGGCGGGACTAATCACTTTTTCCAAACAAATACACAGCCTGCTTCCTGCTGAACGCCGCGGCGGACATCTGCAACGCATAATGGATGTGCTGTACAACCAACAGACCAACTTTATGGAGTCGTCGTACGAGGCCTTGTACGCCACCGTTACTGCCAAGATCAAGCAACGTTCGCTACTCATCCTCTATACCAACTTTGAAGGACTCCCATCGTGGCGACGACAACTGCCATATCTAAAAAAACTAGCTGCCAAACACCTGCTGCTCGTGGTCTTTTTCGAAAATACTGAAATCGGGCAAATCGTAAACCGTAGATCTACCTGTATCGAGGAAGTATATATCAACACGATTGCCCGAAAGTTTATGCACGATAAAAAGGTCATCGTGAACGAACTTAAACGCGCCGGAATACTGGCTTTGCTAAGTCCCCCCGAAGGTCTGTCGGTTAACCTGATCAACAAATACCTCGAAATTAAAGCCCGGGAATTAATTTAATCAGGGCCCCAGCCGCACTTGTGGATTGAAAAAAAAACAAAATTTACCCGCTTCTTATTCCTTCACGATCTACTTTTTGCTAACTTTATTAGCACCAACGCAATCGACATGCCTGAGCTGCAAATCGATTGATCGCTAAATTCGTTAAGCGGCTGTGAACAAAAGCCAATCGGTACAGTTTAAATAGCAGAAATCAAATAAAAAATCTAAACTATGGCAGACTTATCCACCACTTACATGGGATTAAAGCTACAGTCCCCTATCATTCTCGGAGCAAGTAACCTGGTCACCAAACCCGAAGCAATTGAGCAAATTGAACAAGCGGGTATCGGTGCCATTGTCTACAAATCGTTATTCGAAGAGCAAATTCACCTGGAGTCTATTCAGCTGGATGAAGACTTGCATGAATACGAGGATCGGAACGCCGAGATGACCCGGCTTTTCCCGGATATGGAACATGCCGGCCCCAAAGAACACTTGCTGAATGTAAAATCGCTGAAAGAGAAAGTGAAGGTTCCGGTTATTGCCAGTTTAAACGCCATTTACGAAACAACCTGGGTTGAATATGCCCAAGAGCTCGAACAAACCGGCATTGATGCCCTCGAAATAAACCTGTATGCTACGCCCGGATATTTTGAAATTGAAGGCGAAAAAATTGTTGAAAAGCAGGTTCAAATTGTACAGAGTATAAAAAAAGCGGTTAAAATACCTGTCAGCGTTAAGCTAAGTCCGTTTTATACCAACACTTTAAATTTCATTAAGCAGCTGGATGAAGCGGGAGCCGATGGTTTTGTGCTGTTTAACCGTTTCTTTCAACCCGAAATAGACATCGATAAAGAAGAATTTTTCTATCCCTGGGATCTGACACAGGAGCGCGACTACCAGCTGGCACTTCGCTTTGCCGGCCTACTGTATGGCAATACCGACGCCAGTATCTGCTCAAGCCGCGGGATCTCCACATCCACCGACATCATCAAAATGCTGCTTGCCGGAGCCAACGTGGTTCAAATGGTCTCGGCCTTTTACCGCAATCAACCAGGCTATGCGGCAACACTTATCAGCGAGATCAACCAATGGATGGACAACAAAGGCTATAAAAGCCTGGCTGATTTCCGCGGAAAGCTTTCGCGCAAAAGCCTGAAAGATCCGTTCACCTACCAACGTGCACAATATGTCGACATTTTGATGAAATCGGAAGAAGTGTTTAAAACGCATCCGATGGTTTAACAACTACAATTCAATGTAATCCATAAAGGCTTCTCCCCTCGGGTTGAAGCCCTTTTTATGCTCTAAACAACCGAAACCCGAATCTTGCGGTTCTTCAGCTTAGTGCCGTCAATCAAGCTGATCAGTTGTTTAACCTTGGCTGTATGCACAGCAACGAAAGCACAATCCTGCTTCAGCTCAATCACGCCCAGCTGATCTTTCCCCAGTTGCCCTTGTTTGAAAAATAATCCGACCAGGTCTCCTTTCGATATTTTATCTTTCCTTCCGCCGGAAACCATCAGCGTTGTCCATTTCGAAGCCTCAGGAAGAGGCGCCTCAACAAGATCTTCAAGCTCCGTGTCAGGGATAAATTCAGGAAGGCTTTCGTCGGCCCATTTCAAGATATAAGCCGTACCGTCGCTAAACATACGGGCTGTACGACCATTGCGGTGCGTAAACTCGTGACTGCGGCCCGGCAGTTGGTAGTGAATAATAAACCGGATTTCGGGAACATCGATACCACGAGCAGCCAGGTCGGTTGCCAACAGCAACTGGTGTGTGCCGTTGCGAAATTTAATCAGCGCCCGCTCCCGGTCTGCCTGCTCCATGCCTCCGTGAAAGCAGGCGTGAGCGATCTTCTTTTCGGATAAAAAATTACTGATCCGATCGATGGTTTCCTTGTAGTTACAAAAGATAATTCCCGGTTCGTTGCCCAGATGGCAAAGCGCCTTAAGCAACGTTTCCAGTTTGTCCTTTTCCGGCGAGATGATGGTTTTTATCGCTAACTGCGATTCATGCTCTTTCAAAAAGTCCAACACTTTCGGTTTTCGCAAACCCACAAAAGCAGGTATCGAGGCATACATGGTTGCCGAGGTCAGTACTTTCTTTTTAAGTTCCGGAAGCAGGGCAATAATCTCCTCCATTTCGGCCTCGAAACCAACTTCCAACGATTTGTCGAACTCGTCGAGCACCAGCATTCGAATCGCATCCGTCGAAAAAGTCTCGCGGCGTAAATGATCGGCCAGTCGCCCCGGCGTTCCGATCAATATGGCAGGTGGATGTGCTAAATTCAGCCGATCTTTCGAAAACGACTGACCGCCATATACAGCATTCGTCTTAAACCCGGATCCCATATCCCGGGTAACCTGTTCAATTTGAATGGCCAGCTCGCGCGTTGGCACAATCACCATCGCCTGTACCTCCTCTACTTCCGGCTTGAGCCCGGCAATTAAGGGCAGCATAAAGCCCAGCGTTTTCCCCGAGCCCGTGGGCGACAATAAAACAACTTCTGCATTCGCATGAATTGCCTGCTGCGCCTCTTGCTGCATGGGATTAAGCTCGGCAATATTCAGTTTAGCCAGTATACTTTTCTGATTTTTAATCGACTTTGACATGCCGCAAAGATAACGGAATTTGTTTCTGCGCGATAAAGGCTAAATTTGCAGACTCAGAAAGATTCATTCATGACAGACAAGAAAAAAATTCGCCCAACGGTAAAAACCCAACTGCATCCCCGAAATAAGAACCGCGGACGCTACAATTTCAGCAACTTGAGCGCTGTTTGTCCCGAGCTGAAAGCCTTTGTGCGGCTAAATCCTCATGGCGATGAATCGATCGATTTTGCGAATGCGCAAGCTGTAAAAACGCTAAATCAGGCCATCCTTAAGGCCGATTACGGACTCAACTTTTGGGATATCCCGGCAAACTATCTTTGTCCGCCCATCCCCGGGCGAGCCGATTACATCCACTATCTGGCTGATTTGCTGACCGAAGCCAACAACGGACTGGCACCGACGGGCAACAAAATCAACTGTCTGGATATTGGCGTGGGAGCCAACTGTATTTATCCGGTGATTGGCTGCATGGAATACGGCTGGAACTTTGTGGGTGCCGATATTGACGCGACTGCCCTGCGGTCGGCTGAAAAAATTGTGCAGTTAAACGAAGCTCTATCCCATAAGATCGTCATTCGTCATCAAGCCAATTCGAAAAATATTTTCAAGCAAATCATTTTGCCCGGTGAGCAGTTCGACCTCAGCCTGTGTAATCCTCCCTTTCATGCTTCGGCTGCCCAAGCTGCTGCCGGCACACTTCGGAAAACCCGCAACCTGAGGCAGAAGAGAAATGTAGTCCCCAGCCTGAACTTTGGAGGACAAAGCAACGAACTGTGGTGCGATGGTGGCGAGGAAGCCTTCCTGAAAAGAATGATTTGGCAAAGCAAGGACTATGCACACTCGTGTTTTTGGTTCACCAGCCTGGTGTCGAAAAGTGAACGACTACCGACTATCTACCGCATACTAAAAAAAGTTGACGCCAGCCAGGTAAAAACAAGCACCATGAGGCAAGGGAACAAAGTCAGCCGATTTGTGGCCTGGACATTCCTCTCCGACCACGAACAGAAACAGTGGACAAATCGATGGAAATAAACCAACTGCAACAACAGATCATCAGCACCGTCCCCGGGCACAGGGGCTGTTGGTAATCAAAAAACCAAAGAATGCCCCAATCAATATACTATACAAATTCTCCAGCAGGCTCAGCTTTGCCAGATCACCGGTGATTAATGAAAACACCAGGCTAAACATTGCGCCGGCCAGCATATAAATGAATGTACGCTTCCGGTGCGGAGTCCAGAGCTTTCGCTGGAACCAATTTCCCCGGGGCTTTAGATCGAGTTGCTTAAATTTCATATTAAAAAAGGTGTAGAAATAGATACCTAAAAAAACTCAGGAGCGATTAATAAATTTCCTCAACAACGATTTTCTTTCCGTTAAAAAGTAGCTCATCACCAACGGTCTTCCCGTAAAACGCTTTCCCCAGGGGTGAAGCCAAGGATAAACAAATAAAATTGTCGCTGTCTATTTCAACTTTGCCAACTGCAATCGATAAAAAGTAGTTTCCGGGATTACAGATCAGCAAGCTGCCAAATTCGGCCTGCCTGTTTCGTTTCTCCGGATTTATTTTACCCAGATCGACTTTCAATTGGCGGGTATGAGCCAGTTGCCCTTCGAACTTATCCACCTCCTGCTGAATCATTTCGCGCCCGGTTTCATACTTATCACCGGCGCTGCTTTTGGTGTCGCTGTCGCGCGACTCCTTTGCCGACTGAATCGACTGTTCGAGCGCCGCCACGCGTTGATCCAACAAAGCATCCAGATGGGCAATCAAGCGGGCTTTCATTTTTGCAGTATTCATAAAACCTGATTCAAAAAATTAGATGGACAAAGTAACAGCACTTTGGCCAACTAAATAAATTCAAGATTAACCTTTTTGAAAAATCGTTCTTCCAGGATCTTCACAATTCGCCGGACAACAAATTTGCGCATCTGAATTTCGAAAGGCTGCTCCGGGTCGTGATGGGCACGGTTGATCCGCATGCCCAAAAGAATATGAATAACGTCGTGCTCCAACAGCAACTTAACAACCTCCTCGGGAGGCGAATCTTCCAGACGGGTATTACTGGTATAATTTTCCAGGATTTCTTCGACCTTTCCCAGCGTTAAAATACCTTCGGTAACCATTTCGAAGCCCTCCATTTCGGCTGCCGGCGGAATATTTTCCCAATCGTAATGATGTTGAATAGAGATGTTCAGGTCCATTTCGCGGGCAATAATCTCGGCTGTTGTTCCGCCGCAAATAATCTTTTTGCCCGGAAAGTCCTTCACCATACGTACAAAATCCTGATCTTTAATTTTATAAAACGGAGGGCCTGTGATGAGCATAAACTCACGCGGCTCTCTGAAATTTATGACTCCGCAGCTGGCATCATCCTTCATCTTAAACTGATCGTTCATCTCTACCTGGTTCATGATTTTGCGGGCCAGGCGTGTTGCCGTAATCTCGGGCTGCCGCTCCAGCTGCTTTTGAATAAATTGGGCCAGCTGACCATCGCCCCAGCCCATCGGAAACAGCTTGCTGCCCAAACCGCTTTGAGTAACACCGTCGCTCATGAACACGATACGGTCGCCCCGCAATGGCTTAAACTCGCGCACCCGCAAAATCTTCCCTTTGTTCTCGGCTCCGCGAACCGGAATCTCCAACTCGCGCGGAACGAAAGCTTTACCAAAACGAAATATCTGTGTCGCCGGATTGTCGTAATTGATAATCCGCACCAACTCGTCGTTATCAATTTCGATGATCGTGAAGGTTGCATAGCTTTCCTTTCCCTCGCCGCTACGCGGCAGAACACGCATAAAAATATCGGCTGCTATTTCGGGTTTGGTGTGAAACGAGGTATAATTCATCGCCATCGATGTGGTTAAATTGGCCAAAACATTCGCCCGGATACCATGTCCCAGTCCATCGGATAAGATCAGGATGTAGCGCCCCTCACCACTGATACGCCGCGAATGAAATACATCGCCGCAAACAATTTGGCCAGCTGTCATTTTTTGCTGAAAGTCGACATCGACATGCAACCCGCTCATACTTCATCCTCCTCACCGTAACTGTACGATTCGATAATGGAGTGCAACAGCTCCTCCATAACCGAAGCATTTTCGCCCAATAAAAAGGCGATTTTTTGCACCGTCTCCATATTCTGCTTGTTCACACGCTGGGCCCTGCTGACAATTTCCTCGCGCACCAGTGCCGGCGCCGACATATCGCGAATGAGTGCTCCCACAACCCGATTTTTATAGATGGTGATAACCGACACGTGTAACAGTTTATTCTGATAACGCAGGTCGCGCTCCAGGCTGGCCTCGCCCGAGTTCATCACCGACACAAACATCCGATAAACGGCATCGGGCACCAACTCGCGGAAATTTGCGCCTTTTAGCCCGGGCACCGACTCGTACAAATCGACCACCTCGCCTCCAATAAGGTGTGCAAATCCGGGGTTCGAGTTAATGACATGCCAATCACTGTCGACAATCACGATCCCCGCGCGAATTTTGTGCAACATAGCCAAAGCCATCTCCGAGGCTTCAAGAGCCTCGGTCAGTTCGCGTTCAGCTTTGCGCTGACTACTCAGATCGGTCATCACCGCTAAAATCCCGATAAATTCGTGCTGATCGTTATAGAGCAACGATTTTTCCAGTGCATATTCGGTCCAATGTCCGGTGGCATTCCGCATCCGCAACTCGTAACGCCGGCTCACGCTGTCGGCCAGCACTTCCTGGTCGTAACGCTCCAGCAGGTCAAGTTGCTTGTCATCCACAAAATCAGACAATTTCTGTCCCTGCGTGGCAGGCAATCCGCAATGTACCAGCTCACAAAAAGCCTTATTGGTTAAAAGCAAGTCGCCGTAAGGATTTCGCAGAAACACCGGCATTGGCAGGCGATCGATCAATTGTGTCTGAATACCGGAGAGGTCAGGACCATCGGGCAGAAAAGATTTCTCATCGTAAATCATGAGCCAATTTGTTTTGGATTATCGATTCAGTTTGCTGTTTAAAAAGTACAAAAAATAGTTCAAACAACGAAGCCGGATCAGCACCGGTACCACAAGCGGATTGATCTGTAAAAAAGTCGGTTGCAAGCGCGTTGGATGGAACAACGGGAAAACTCAGCCGGGCATTGCTGCTGCCGCACATTCCGGAGTACAAACCTTCGATTAACGGACAGGCACAGCGCTAAATAAGGCTATTTTAAAATCAATCTAAATTTCGAAAAAACAGGCAGATTAGCTCTAAAAATATCGTTGAATTGGGCCATTTCAGCCATATTTGTAGAAACAATATTGAATTCCGAATTCATGAAGATCTCTGAAGTCAGCAAGTTGTTATGCGCAAAAATGATCTGCGACCATCAATTGCATGCTTTTGACGTTGAAATTGGCTACAGCTCCGATTTAATGAGCGATGTTCTCACCCTGGATACGGACAATCTGCTTTTGATCACCGGCATGTGCAATTTGCAGACCATCCGTACCGCCGAGATGGCCGATGTTCATGCCATTGTTTTTGTGCGCAACAAAAAAGCAAGTACCGAGATGATTGCGCTGGCCAAAGAGCACGGAATTTGTATCATGGAATCGCCATTCACCATGTTTAAAGCGAGTGGACTTCTTTTTAATGCTGGACTAAAACCTGTTTATTAGACGATGGAGCTTAATTTTTCGATTGAAGGAGGAGATTTCACACAGGCAGGCCAGGCATCGAGCCGGGTAAAAAAAGTTTTGAAACAACTGGGCGTCGACCCCAAATGTATCAAGAGCATTGTCATTGCCCTTTATGAAGCCGAGGTGAATGTGGTGGCTCATGCTCACCGCGGGCAAATCCGCATTCAGATTGAAAAGGATAAAATCATCACCATCATCGAAGATGAAGGCCCGGGGATTCCCGATATTGCGCTGGCCATGCAGGAAGGCTTCTCAACGGCCAGCAAAAAGGTCCGCGAAATGGGATTTGGCGCCGGCATGGGACTTCCAAACATTAAAAAGAACACCAACGAATTGCAAATCGACAGCGTTGTGGGAGAAAGTACAACCGTAAAAATGGTTAACTATTTTTAAATGCACAGACTACCCGATACATATCATGCCTTAAAGGTTGACGCACAAAAATGCATTGGCTGCACCCATTGTATGCAGTCGTGCCCAACCGAAGCGATCCGCATCCGCAACGGACTAGCCGTTATCGACAAAAAGCGCTGCGTCGACTGTGGCCAATGCCTACGGGCCTGTCCGGCAAAAGCCATTTTTGTGGAACAAGACGACCTGGATAAAATCAAGTCATTCAAATATCGGGTGGCACTTTTCCCGGCAGTGACCATCGGTCAGTTCCCCGAGAATATCAGCGAAAATCAAATTTACGATGCGCTGCTGAAAATCGGCTTCACACACCTTTACGAGCTTGAACAGCCCATTGGTTTTCTGAAAGATTCGATTAAGGAATACTGCCGCAAAGATAAAAAGGCCCGTCCTCACATATCCACTTTTTGCCCCTCTGTAGTCCGGTTAATCCAGATTCGTTACCCCTCGTTGCTGGACAACCTGATTCCGCGCAAAGCCCCGCACGACCTGGGAGCCCATCTGGCACTGGAGCAACTCCAAAACCAGGGAGCCCAACGCGACGAAATCGGCATATTTTACATTACGCCCTGCATTGCCAAAATCAGCTCGGTGAAAAGTCCACTGGGTGAAAAGGAATCGATTGTGGACGGGGTCATCAATATGAATGTTCTTTATAACAAAGTGCGCAAAAACATTCGGACTACGGATATTCCCGACACCAGCGACCGGCGCGAAACGCTCACCCGCGATGGTATTCTATGGAGCCTCACCCGGGGTGAAGCCCGCCACTTTGGCGAACGCAGCATGGCGATCGACGGCATTCACAACGTGATTCGCTTTTTAGAGCGGCTGGAGAATGAGGAAGTTCCCGACATCGATTTTCTGGAACTGCGGGCCTGCGACCAAAGCTGTGCCGGTGGCAACCTCACTGCGGGCAATCGTTTTCTGACGGTTGAACGGCTGGAGCACCGTGCCAAACGCTACGAGTCATCGAGTAAATTTAAAGACCATCCGATACAACGTTTAGCTCCCAAACTGAAATCGAAACTGATTTCAGACCCGATTGACGCTAAACCGGTTTTTATCTTGGACCGTGACCGGGAAAAAGCCCTTGAAAAGATGAGCAAAATGCAACGTATCATCTGTTTTCTGCCGGGCATCGACTGCGGAGCCTGTGGCGCTCCCAATTGTCAGGCATTGGCCGAGGATATGGTGAACCAGAAAGCAAAAATGTCGGATTGTGTATTCCTGCAACAAACCTGGCAGGAAGAAAATAAAATATCAACCTCCAAAGCCCTGAAAAACATGGAGAAAAAATGGGGCAAAGATCGATTTAAAGCAGATTGTAACAAAAGAGGAAGACGAAATGAAGGTTTCTGAAATTATAGATCAACTAGGACTGAAAGTAATCTCCGGCGAGAAAGGTCTCGACCGGGAAGTGAGCGGAGCTTATGTCTCCGACTTATTAAGTGATGTAATGGGTAACGCCCGCGAAGGACAAATCTGGATTACCCTGCAAGTGCACCAAAACGTGATGGCCATTGCCTCGCTGAAAGATATGGCTGCCGTGATCCTGGTAAAAGGACTGCAAGCCAACGAAAACACCATTCACCACAGCGATGAGGAACAAATTCCGATCCTGTCAAGCTCTCTGTCAACCTACGAAATCACCGGTAAACTGTACGCTTTATTAAATAAACAATGATGCGCAGGTTCAGGGCCGATTTGCATTTGCACAGCGTATTGTCGCCTTGTGCCGACCTTGCAATGAGCCCTGACCAAATACTGGCTTCGGCCAAAGAACGAAAGCTGGACATCATCGCCATCACCGATCACAACAGTACTAAGCAGTGTAATGTGGTTCGCGAAATGGCCGCCAAGCAGCACATCATTGTGCTGAACGGCTGCGAGGTGAATAGCCAGGAAGAGGTCCATGCGCTTTGCCTTTTCGAGGACGACCATACCCGCGATGAATTTCAACAGTTCATCGATCAGTATTTACCGCACATTCCCAACCACCCCAACTATTTTGGCTACCAGCTGGTGGTGAATCGAAATAACATGATCCGGGAAGAAATTCCCTGGTACCTGGGAAACGGGCTGCAAGTGAGCCTGGAGAAGATCGCTGACTATGTGCATCAACTAAACGGCATCTTTATTCCCGCACACATCGACCGCCCCATTAACAGCCTCTTCAGCCAACTGGGCTTTCTACCCAAAGAGCTGAAGATTGACGCACTGCAAATCAGCAAGCATGCCGATGAAATGGCGATCCGCAAAAAGTTCGACATTCATCCAGATATCACGCTAATAAAAGCCTCCGACGCTCACTACCCCGAAGATATTGGCACCGCCTGCTCGGTTTTTGAGCTGATAAATCCTACCTTCGAAGAAATACGCTGGGCTTTACATCAGCAACATGGTCGATCGGTAAAAATTGAAGCATGATAGAATTAGCGCTCCATATCCTCGATATTGCCCAAAACTCCATCCGGGCTAAAGCCCGACTGGTTCAAATACTCATCAGCGAGAACCCGGACAAGGATTATTATCGGATCGTCGTCAAAGACAACGGTAGCGGAATGGATGCCCAAACATTGGCAAAGGTTACCGATCCGTTCTACACATCGCGGACAAGCCGTAAAGTTGGCCTGGGCATCCCCATGTTGAAGCAAAATGCTGAACAATGCGGAGGCTCGCTGCAAATTAAATCCACCCCCGGAATTGGCACCACATTAACGGCCACCTTTGGCTATCATCACATCGACCGTCCCCCATTAGGTGATATCATCGGAACAATCATGATCCTGTTGAACAACGAGGAGGGAACAGACCTGCTATACCGCCATCAAACCCTGCAGGGCGAATTCAATTTCGACTCGCGTGAAATAAAACGGATACTGGAAGGAACACCCTTGGTGACCAAAGAAATAAGGAACTTTTTAAAGTCGATGATTGAAGAAAATTTAGACCAAATACAGATTACAAAAGAATGATTTTTAACAGGTGTAACCCAACATAGAAGACCGAACTTTAAAAGTAAAAATTGAAAAACCATAATAACTAAATCAAAATCACGATGACAAAAATCAAATCGCTGGCCGACCTGCGCAAACTCAAAGACGAGGTGCAGTCGAAAATCAAACTTCGGGAGAAAGGAGATCATCCCGAAAACCTGATCCACATCAAAGTATCCATGGCCACCTGCGGCATCGCATCGGGAGCCAAGGAAACCATGAACTACCTGATTGAAGAACTCGATCACCAGGGAATCGATGCCATCGTCACCCAAACCGGTTGCATGGGATACTGCTATGCCGAGCCAACCATCGAAGTGAGCATCCCCGGCAAGGAACCCGTTATCTACGGACACGTCAACAAAGACAAAGCGCTCGAAATCATCGAAAAGCACCTCAAACTGAACGAGCTGGTTGACGGCATTATCCCGACCAACTACAAAACCATCGAAGACTAACTAACCCAAACAAAATGGCAGAATTTAATACGCATATACTGGTCTGCGGAGGAACCGGCTGTAAAGCTTCCCAAAGCGACCTGCTAAAAGCAAATTTGAAAAACCGACTGGCTGATCACGGACTGCAAAACGAAGTGCAGGTCCTGCAAACCGGTTGTTTTGGTTTTTGCGAGAAAGGACCGATTGTCAAAATTCAGCCCGACAATACTTTTTACGTTTCTGTTGAGCCGAAGGACGCCATCGAAATTGTTGACGAGCATATTTTGAAAGGCCGCAAGGTGGAGCATTTGTTGTTTAAAGATCCGAAAAACGACAAACGGGTGGACGACAGTAAACAGATGGACTTTTACAAAAAACAAGTTCGTATTGCACTGCGCAACTGCGGTTTTATCAATCCCGAAAATATCGACGAGTACATCGGTAACGACGGCTACGCTGCGCTGGGTACCTGCCTCGAAAATTACAAACCGACCGAAGTAATCGACCTCATCAAAAAGTCGGGCTTGCGCGGTCGTGGCGGTGGCGGTTTTCCCACAGGCTTGAAATGGGAAATCACCAACAAAGTTGAAGCCGACCAAAAATATGTGGTTTGCAATGCCGACGAAGGCGACCCGGGAGCCTTCATGGATCGTTCAATCCT
The DNA here is from genome assembly GCF_003046625.1 of Mangrovibacterium marinum. GTDB lineage: Bacteria > Bacteroidota > Bacteroidia > Bacteroidales > Prolixibacteraceae > Mangrovibacterium > Mangrovibacterium marinum. The sequence continues at coordinate 14,401 of NZ_QAAD01000015.1, read as the reverse complement.
GGAAGGCGACCCGCATTCGGTGATCGAAGCCATGGCCATTTGCGGCTACTGCATCGGCGCATCAAAAGGCTTGGTTTATATTCGTGCTGAATACCCACTCGCCATCAAACGTTTGAAAGTTGCCTTGGAACAAGCTGCGGAATATGGTCTGCTCGGCAAGAACATTCTGGGTTCCGACTTCAATTTCGAAATTGAAATCCGCTACGGAGCCGGAGCTTTTGTTTGTGGTGAAGAGACCGCCTTGATCCACTCCATGGAAGGTCTGCGCGGCGAACCGACTTTTAAACCGCCATTCCCGTCAGAATCGGGGTACATGGGCAAGCCAACCAACGTGAACAACGTGGAAACCTTTGCCAACATTCCGCCAATCATCAACAAAGGAGCTGACTGGTTCGCCAGCATTGGCACCGAAAAATCAAAAGGCACTAAAGTGTTTGCCCTCGCCGGCAAAATCAACAATGTCGGCCTCATCGAAGTGCCAATGGGAATCACCCTCCGCGAAGTCATTTACGACATTGGCGGTGGCATTAAAGACGGCAAAGAATTTAAGGCTGTGCAAACCGGCGGCCCCTCGGGTGGCTGCCTCACCAAAGATTTCCTCGACACTCCAATCGATTACGACAACCTGCTGGCGGCCGGATCGATGATGGGATCGGGTGGTATGATTGTGATGGACGAAGACGACTGCATGGTGTCGATCGCGAAATTCTACCTCGAATTTACCCTCGACGAATCCTGCGGGAAATGTACGCCTTGCCGCATCGGCAACAAACGCCTGTATGAAATTCTGGATAAAATCAGCCAGGGGAAAGGCACCAATGAGGACTTAGACAAACTCAGATTGCTGAGCCAGGTGATCAAAGACTCCAGCTTATGCGGCTTGGGCCAAACCTCGCCCAACCCGGTACTGTCAACCCTCGACCATTTTATGGACGAATATGTTGCTCACGTCGATCATCACAAATGTCCGGCTGGTCAGTGCAAAGCGCTGCTGAGCTACCACATCGACGAAGAAAAATGTACCGGCTGTACGCTGTGCTTCCGCAACTGTCCGGTTGGCGCCATTTCAGGCGAAAAACGCGGTCCACATTACATCGACCAGTCACTTTGTATTAAGTGCGGCATCTGTTTGGAGAAATGTAAGTTTGACGCGGTGAAGATCGCATAACGAAGAGGATTGAACATGGAAAAAATCACCTTAAATATCGACCATAAAAACATCGAAGTTCCCAGGGGAACGACGATTTTGGAAGCAGCTGCACAAGTGGGCATCGACATTCCGACGCTTTGCCACATGAAGCTGCACGACATGAATATTGAAAACAAGCCCGGTGGATGCCGTGTTTGCGTGGTGGAAGTAAAAGGCCGCCGCAACCTGGCGCCGGCATGCTGTACAGAAGTAGCTCCCGGAATGGAAATCAGCACCCACTCGATGCGTGCCGTGAATGCCCGCCGCACGATTCTGGAGCTGATCTTATCGGATCACCCGGCCGACTGCCTGGTTTGTGCCAAATCGGGCAATTGCGAGTTGCAGGACATGGCTCACCAAATGGGCATCCGCGAAATTCATTACCAGGGAGCACAAACCCACTACCGCGAGGACACTTCGCCTGCGATCATCCGCGAAATGGACAAATGCATCCGCTGCAAACGCTGCGAAACCATGTGCAACGAGGTTCAAACTGTGGGCGTTTTATCAACCATCAATCGCGGCTTCGAAGCCGTCGTTTCACCGGCTTTCGAGATGAACCTCGACCACTCGGTGTGTACCTATTGCGGCCAGTGTGTGGCGGTGTGTCCAACCGGCGCATTAACCGAAGTTGACGAAACAGGCGCTGTAATCCGGGCATTGTCTGATCCTTCCAAAACAGTGATCGTTCAAACTGCTCCCGCCGTGCGTGCTGCTTTGGGTGAAGAATTTGAACTGGAAGCCGGAACACTAGTTACCGGGAAAATGGTATCGGCCCTGCGTCGCCTTGGGTTCGACTATGTGTTCGACACCGACTTCGCTGCCGACCTCACCATCATGGAGGAAGGAACCGAATTGCTGAGCCGTTTGGGCAAATACCTGGCTGGCGACAAAGAGGTGAAGATGCCGATCCTGACATCGTGCTGCCCGGCTTGGGTGAAGTTTTTCGAACACCAATTTCCGGAGTTGAAAGACATTCCATCGACAGCCCGCTCGCCGCAGCAAATGTTTGGCGCCATTGCCAAAACTTATTTTGCCGACAAAATCGGGGTGAAACGCGAAGATTTGGTTGTGGTGTCCATCATGCCCTGCGTTGCCAAAAAATATGAAAGCAGCCGCGACGAATTTGCCGCAAATGGAAATCCTGACGTAGACTATGCCCTGACAACCCGCGAGTTGGCATCATTGATCAACCTATCGAACATCGATTTCAAATCGTTACCGGAGGAAGATTTCGATCAGCCGCTGGGCGAATCAACCGGAGCCGGTGTGATCTTCGGAACAACCGGGGGTGTGATTGAAGCAGCTGTTCGGACAGCTTATGAAATCCAAACCGGCAAAACATTGCCTCGTCTCGATTTCCACGAATTGCGCGGAATGGAAGGTCTACGAAAAGCAACAATCGATTTCGACGGTACTCCGATCAACATTGGCATTGCCCACGGATTGGGGAACGCCCGGAAATTGCTGGAAGAAATCAAAGCCGGGAAAAGCGAGTTCCATGCTATTGAGATCATGTCGTGCCCCGGCGGATGCATTGGCGGCGGTGGCCAGCCATATCACCACGGCGATGTGGAGATTCTGAAAAAACGCCAAAAAGCGATCTACTCCGAAGACAAGAACAAAACACTTCGGAAGTCTCACGAAAACCCGCACATCAAAAAGCTTTATGAAGAATTCCTGGGAGCACCGATGAGCGAAAAAGCCCATCACCTGCTGCATACCGGCTATTTCGACCGGAGCTAGTCGCCGGAAAAGTCAATCGTTGTCATTGATTGTCATTCAATAGTCATTTAGTTGTCATTAATAGTCAATAATTGTCACGCTTAGCTACCTTAACATGAAACTGGAAGATTTACAGGTTTACCAAATATCGATGGAGTTGGCTGATGAAGTTCACGCCCTTGTTATGCAATGGGACAACTTTTACAGGTTTTCGACCGGGCAACAGCTTCTGGAGGCCGCCGATTCAATATCGGCCAATATCAGCGAGGGTTTCGGACGGTTTTACTACAAAGACCATAAGAACTTCCTCTATTTTTCAAGAGGTTCGCTGTTTGAAACCAAAACATGGCTGACCAAAGCCGATCGGCGGAAATTGATCGATGAAGAAACATTCCAAACACTCATGAAATCTTACGATACTTTGGGAATCAAACTAAACAATTACATCAATTCAATTGGCCCCAAAGGCAATTGAGAAGCAAAACAACGAATGACAAATGACCTAATGACAATTAATGACTTCAGATAAAAGCATCATTTCAACTTAAACGAAACATCATGACCAAAATAAAATTAGCAGAAAAAACCATCGAACTGATCAAATCGGTTTGTACTCAGTTTGGCAACAAGGAATCGGAATTGATCAATGTGCTGCACCAGATTCAGAGCAAACTGGGCTATCTGCCTGCCGAAGTGCAGGAAGTGATTGCCGCCGAGCTGAACATGTCGGTAGCCAAAGTGTACGGCGTCGTCACGTTCTATTCGTTCTTCACCATGCTTCCGCAAGGCGAGCACCCGATCTCAATATGCATGGGAACAGCCTGCTATGTTCGTGGCGGCGAAAAAGTACTGCACGAGTTTAAACGCCACCTGGGCATCGAAGTTGGGCAAACCACCGCCGACGGCAAATTCTCGCTCAGCTGCCTGCGATGCGTAGGCGCCTGCGGTCTGGCCCCAGTCGTTCTGGTTGGCGAAAAAGTGTACGGACGCGTATCGCCTCAACAGGTAAGCAAAATTATTGCTGAATACCAGGAAGGCTGCGTGAATGTGCAAACAGCGTAGGCAGTGCAGCAGTGGCTACAAATATCTCGCAGCGCTACTGCTTTAAACGATTGGGCTTCATGTCTCACCACAAACAACAAGGTGCAACGCACCAATCAAATTTGTAGCATTATAGAACAATATCAAAACAACAATGTGCAGCGCACCGGTCATATTTATAGCTCACAGATAACATCCTAAATGATCACAACATGGCTAATACATACACACAAGCCTATTTTCATCTGGTGTTTTCGCCCAAAAACAGGAACGCCCTGATTGGCAAAACCTGGGCTGCTGACCTGGAAAAATACATTACCGGCATCATTCAAAACAACAATCATAAATTACTGGCAATTGGCTCCATGCCCGACCATATTCATATTTTCATTGGATATAACTTAAACCAACTCATACCCGATTTGGTAGAAAGCATTAAAACTTCGAGTAACGCATGGATAAAGTACAACAGCTTGTCGAAATATAAATTTGAATGGCAAAAAGGTTACGGGGCATTTACACATTCGCATTCACAAATAGACACGGTCGTGAACTACGTGCTAAATCAAGATAAACACCACCAGAAAAAATCGTTCAGAGAGGAATATCTTGAAATCCTGCATAAAAACAATATCGAATTTAACGACAACTACTTGTTTGATTTTTTTGATGATTAACGGTGCGCCGCACCTTCACCCATACGCCGAACTACAGGCTACAAATATCTCGCAGCGCTGCTGCTTTAAACGATTGGGGTTCATGTCTCCCCCCGCTGCCGCCGATTTGTAACCAATAGCTTACCCAGCACGGTAAACTTTTACTCTTTCACAGCAAGGCACGGCGCACAGACCCGCAGCACCAGGGGCAGTGAAGCCAACAGGATGCCGGAGGCATCGCATGTTTATAGAAAAAAATCGAATCTGATGACTCGCATACGACTCCGACCGGAGTCGAATCCCTCATTGCCAATCAAAAGGCTATAAACATTCAAATCCGCCGGATTTGTTCCAGACCAATCGCATTGCGAGCAACTCGGCCATGTAACTCTTCTGATTTTCCGACACTAAAGCGTTATATTTGTTTCGGTTCGAGCCCGTTGGACGAGAACCTCCCGAAAAGGCAGTAGTTTCTGACTATTGCCTTTTTAATTAATTTGATACAATACCAGAACAACGAGGTGTAGCGCACCGCCCATATTTATACCCCCGCGGAGGGTTTACCCAAATGCCCGGTATCTTTCATCCAAACGCTCCGTATCTTTTACCAAAATGCTGCGTGTCTTTTACCCAAAAGATACGGAGCGTTTTAAATTTCCTCTATAATCTTTTTTTAAAAGCTAAGTATCTTTTTAAAAAAGACTATTGAGCTTTTCCGGTACAGCTAATTTCCCTCTTCGCTGGCGCCCGTTTGTAATCGGCGAGGACCTAGGAATCCGATCTTTCGAAAAGATCGAATCCCTAGGTATATACGAAGTCATGTATTATATTGCATCGCACAATCTATCCAATGCTGTCTTCGATTAATTCGCTTCGGCTTCCGAAACTGCCCCGCGCCAACAAGGGAGGCCTTGAAACGCAAAAAAAGGCCATCCCCGGAGGAACAGCCCTTTTCGAACCCTAAAATTAAATTTTCTATTTTTTCAGCATGATGTTGAGCACCATCTTATCGACTTCACTCATGCCTTCGGAACCAATGTCGCTCAAATTGTTAATGGTTTTATCGACGTCCTCGTCGGCAATTCCTTCCAGCGAACTCACCACTTTATTATCCATCGCCATCATCGCAGAGAAGGTGGCCGATGACACCGAGCTCGACACTTTCAGCGCACAGCTGGGTTTGGCGCCGTCGCACAACATACCGGCAATGTTGCCGATCATGTTTTTTACCGCATAAGCTACCTGATCGCGGTTGCCGCCCATCAGGTGCGTGATTCCGCAAGCTGCGCCTATGCCGGCCACGGTTACACCACACAAGGCCGACAGACGCCCCAACCGGCGTTTGATGTAAATGACCATCAGGTGGCTCAAGGCCAGCGCCCGCACCAGATCGTCTTCCGGCTTGTTCATCTCCTCGGCAAATACCACCACCGGAAGCGTGCAGGTAATGCCCTGGTTGCCGCTGCCCGAGTTGCTCATCACCGGAACCATTGCACCGGCCATACGCACATCGCAGGCCGAGGCTGTGACTGCCACCAAACGGTTATAAATACTGCTGCCCATTACGTGGCGGAAGGACTCATTTTCGATCACGCGGGCTACCGAATGACCGAAGGTTCCCTTCTTCGATTCTTCGGCGGCCAACTTATTCAAACGCGCGGCCTCCAGCATAAAATGCAGGTCGTCGAGTGGCGTTTCCATCGCGAAGTCGTAAATCTTGTTGAAATTCAACCGGACATCATTGCTTTCAACCTGGCTGAAATTGCCATTGGTAAATTCGTCGTGCAGCACTTCACCATTGGCCTCCACATAAACAATGTTGTTATGGCTTCCGCATATAATGGCTTTCGAGCTGTTGTGCTTGCCGTAGCAGCGTGCTTCGATGTACAATTTGTCGGGCGCATCTTCTTTTAACTCCACCGAGGTCCGTTTGTCATCGACCAATTGTTTGGCTTCGGCCAGCGCGTCGGGGTTCATATCCTTGAGCACTTCCAAGCCGTATTCCGACTTGCCGACCACCATGCCCAGAGCAATGGCGATTGGCAGCCCGATCATTCCGGTGCCGGGAATACCCACGCCCATGGAGTTTTTCAGGATATTACGGCTCAAAAACAATTCGGAGCGCAGGGGCTTTTCGCCCAGCACTTCTTTGGCCCGGGCAACCGTCAGGGCAACAGCAACGGGCTCGGTACAGCCAATTGCAGGCACTACTTCTTTTTTAATCAATGCTAAAATCGCATCAATATCTTCTCTGTTCATTTCCGGTATTTTGATATCTAATCATTCAACAATCGCATAGGTCGGCGAAATGTGGGATTATTACAGATTCGGGCGACCTTTTTCACGAAGTTTGCAAGCAGGAGATTATCGCCATCGAAAACAATGATTTTTAACAGCACGATCGTCCTAAATACGGGGCGATTTCGATTTTTTATTCAACCCAACTCTTCCTGCAACAGGTCGCGGATTTCCATGAAATTGCGCTCCAGCACGAGCATATTGTCGATGAAGAAATTGTAGATGTCGGGCCACTGGTTTTGGCGGTGAATATCGAAGCCATCGTTCATCACATAAATACGGCAAACCTCTTCGCCCCGCTCGCGGGTGTAGCAAAGTTCCCATTCCAGCCCGTTTTCAAAGTCCTCTTCCAGAATCACTTTGTACTTCTCCAGCAGCTCAAAAATCTGAAGCCGGCGGTCCTCACTTTTCGCGTTCACCTCAATCATCACCCAGGCTTCAAACCGGTCGATGTCGAACTTCAGATCCAGTCCACCGATCTTGGTATCATACAAAATCCACTTCTTTTTACGGTGCTGCAGTTCGGGAACAATTTCGCAACGTTTGGCAAAAGTGATCCAGAAATCTTTCCGCAGTTTTTTGGCTTCTTCTCTCGAATACATCTGTTGAAATTGGTCTGCAAAAATAGAGCAATCGTCGCAACTATAAAAATAGTGAGCAGCTTTTCGTTGGCTGAACAAAAGCGTGTAAATTTTGTCTATGGAGTTGAATCAAATCATCTGACCGATAAACCATGTGGAAACAGCTAGCTGCCCTTCTTGTTATTTCATCCATTGCCTGGCATATTCTGGCCGAAGCAGCTGTTTATATTTCGTTTAAAATTAATCAGGATTATATTGAAACCTATTTGTGCATAAACCGAGACAAGCCGGAGTCGGACTGCCACGGTTGCTGCCAGTTGAAGAAAGAGCTGGAAAAACAGCAGGAAACAAAATCGGAAATGCCGGATATACAACTGAAAAAAATTGAAATTCAGTATTTCCAGTCAAGTTCCGATAGCTCAAAACTATTTCCGACCGTTTGGGAAGACCACCCCCAACCGTATCCATACGCACACGCATCGACACCACTCAAAGCCATTTTTCATCCTCCCCGAATAGCACTTCTTTAATGTCGTTTTAAACGAAAGGGAATAAATCCAATCCCCAATATTTACCAAAGAAGTATCAAAAATGAAGAATTTACATTCGCCTTTTCAGCGGAAAGGGCAGAAATATGTGCTGCTCACAAGCCTGTTACTTTTACTGTTCACTTGGGCTGGCCGGGCGCAAACATCATCGTTCCGCCTGATTGATCGGGACAGCGGAGTGGCCATTCAGAATGCCGGGTTTCATTACGGTCAACAAAGCGGTAATTCGGCTGAAAACGGAATTATTACAATCGCGCCGGATCTGAAAAGTACACTAATAATCAGCCACCTGCAGTATGGCAAGCAGGAAGTCAGTGCAGCCAAAGTAGCACAAGCCATAAAAGCTGGCTATCTCGCCATCGAAACGCAAACGCATTTGCTGCAACCGGTTGTTTACCTGCAAGTACATCAATCGGCCGGTGAAAAGGCGAGCAAAGATTTCAGATCGGCAGATATCCTGGAACACGACGCCGGGCACTTGCTCGACCAATTTATGGGGATTGCCAGCATTCGCAAAAGCGGCGCTTACGGATTTGATCCGGTCATCCGCGGCTTCAAATACGACCAGGTCAATCTGGTAATCGACGGCGTGCAAGGCGCAACGGCCGGCTGCCCGAACCGAATGGATCCATCGTCGAGCCAGGTGCCCATGAACATGATTAACCAGGCCGAAGTGGTGAAAGGCCCTTACAGCCTGCGCTACGGCAATGCGTTCGGCGGAACTGTCAATTTTAAAAGTGCTGGTTTCGCGTTTACCGACAAAAGCCAGCTCGGCGCGCGCCTCAGCAGCAGTTACGAAACCAACGGGGCTGTTTCGCGCAACGAAGGGTTGGTGAACTTCAGCAACCGGCTTGCCAACCTGAAACTGTTTGGCTCCTACGCCACCGGCGACGACTACGAAGATGGAGACGGCTTAACCGTTCCGGCGAACTTCAACCGAAGAAATGTCGGTGGAAAGTTGGGGTTCAAACCAAGTGACAGCCAGCAAATCAACGCGATGATAGCCAATAACCACGCAAAAGATGTCGATTTCCCGACACTACCAATGGATCTTCGAAAGGACGACACCTGGCTTTTCAACCTAGGACATCAAGCTCAATTTTCAAATCATTCGCTGACTAATTGGGAGACCCGACTTTATGCCACCAAGGTGCACCACGTGATGGACAACTACGATAAAGTCATGAATCCTCGCATGGTAGATGCCATTACAGTTGCCCAAACGCGCAATTTTGGCGGCAGAACAGAGCTCCAATTCAATTTCGCACAATCGTTCCTGTATGCAGGTGCCGATCTACGGGTTGAAAAAGCCGAGGGCGAACGCCAGCGGGCAATGCTCATGGGGCCAATGAGCGGAAAAACAATGTTCGATAATGTTTGGCAGGATGCCCAAATCAGCAAAAGCGGCATTTTTGCCGAATACCATCTTCCGGGCAATCGTTACCAACTGGTATTTTCAGGTCGTTTGGAAATAAACCACGCCAAAGCGAACAAGCCGGATTCGAACTTCGCGGATCTGTATGATGGTGATCTGAAATCGGATTTGCTGAACCCCGCATTCAGCCTGGGAGGCACCCGGCAAATTACGAATCATTTTTCGACGGGGCTTTGGTTTGGATTGGCCCAACGCAGCCCCGGACTGGCCGAGCGTTACATCAACTATTTCCCGATCGGCGTTGATCCGTACGAGCTGGTTGGCAACCCGAATCTGAAGGCTGAAACAAATAAGCAAATCGACCTGGTTTTATCGTGGAAATCGGAGGAAACCAACATCAACCTGAACGCCTTTTCGGCTTTCATCGGCAATTATATTTCGTCTGAAATTCGCGAAGATTTGAGCCCCCGCATGGCTTCTGCACCCGGCGTTCGACAGTACATCAACATCGATCAGGCCCAGCACAGTGGTTTTGAATTGAGTTGGAAACAGCGGTTTGGCCTGCACTTGCAACAGCAAGCGGAGCTAGCCTACACCTACGGCAAAAACAAAGACAGAGGAGAAGCACTGCCTGAGATTCCGCCGATGGAATTCCGATACCGCCTGACGGGAACTTTTATTCAGCAAAAATTGCAGGCCGAAATCAGCTACCGGCATTCCTTCAAACAAGACCGGATTGCGGAGAGCTACGGAGAAAACGAAACACCGGCTTTCGATGTGTTTGACCTGAAAGCCAGCTACCGGATTGCACCGGCCATCAGCTTCCGAACCGGCGTGAACAACCTGCTGGACGAAGCTTACTACGAGCATTTGAGCCGGAATATGAACGGTTCCACCCGTCCGCTGTATTCCCCGGGACGAAGTTTCTATTTCGCCCTGGCATTTAACTTCCTGTAATCAGATTGAGGGTTTCACTTAAAGTGAAGCCCTCAATTGCAGTGAAGCCCTCAATCACGAAAACTAAAAAAGCCGCTGTCCTTTCGGAAAGCGGCTTTCAAATTTATGGTGTATTCAGAATTACTTCTTGTATACTTTTTTGTATCCGTAGATGGCAGCAGCACCCAATTCTTCTTCGATACGAAGTAATTGGTTGTATTTAGCCATACGGTCAGAACGGCTCAATGAACCAGTTTTGATTTGACCTGAGTTTGTAGCTACGGCGATGTCAGCGATCGTTGAATCTTCAGTTTCACCTGAACGGTGAGAAGTTACTGAAGTGTAACCAGCGCGGTGAGCCATTTCAATAGCGTCCAACGTTTCAGTCAACGTACCAATTTGGTTAACTTTGATCAGGATTGAGTTAGCAGCACCCAATTCGATACCTTTTTTCAGGTATTCAACGTTAGTTACGAACAAGTCGTCACCAACCAATTGGCATTTGTCACCCAATTTCGCGTTCAAAGCAACCCATCCGTCCCAGTCGCCTTCGTCCATACCGTCTTCGATTGAATCGATCGGGAATTTTTCCACCAATTCAGCCAGGTAAGCAGCTTGCTCTTCAGAAGTACGTTTTGCTCCGTTAGCACCTTCGAATTTGCTGTAGTCATAAACTCCGTCAGTGAAGAATTCAGAAGCAGCACAGTCCAAAGCGATAGAAACATCACCACCATCTTCTTTGCGACCTGGTTTGTACCCAGCGTTTTTGATTGCTTCGATGATTGAGTTCAAAGCATCTTCAGTTCCGTCCAACGCAGGAGCGAAACCACCTTCGTCGCCTACTGCAGTACTCAAACCGCGTTTGCTCAATACTTTTTTCAAGCTGTGGAATACTTCAGCACCCATACGCAGACCTTCACGGAATGAAGGAGCACCGATAGGACGAATCATGAATTCCTGGAATGCAATAGGAGCATCAGAGTGAGAACCACCGTTGATGATGTTCATCATCGGAACAGGCAATGTTTTGGCATTCACACCACCGATGTAACGATATAAAGGTACATCCAAAGCATCAGCAGCAGCTTTAGCAGCAGCCAACGATACACCCAACATGGCGTTAGCACCCAATTTAGATTTTGTTTTAGTTCCATCCAGAGCCAACAAAGCGGCATCCAAAGCAACTTGGTTCGAGGCGTCCATACCAATGATTTCTTTGGCAATCACTGTATTTACGTTCTCAACAGCTTTCAAAACACCTTTACCCAGGTAACGACCTTTGTCGCCGTCACGCAATTCCAGTGCTTCGTTTTCACCTGTTGATGCACCTGATGGTACAGCAGCTAAACCTTTAGCGCCACATTCCAAAGTGATTTCCACTTCTACAGTTGGATTTCCGCGAGAATCAAGGATTTCTCTACCAACAACGTTACTAATTAACATGATTTATGGTTTTGAATTAAACTTAATATATAACCTTCTAAGACTGATTAAAGTCAGCTTTTTAAAAAGCCGCAACAAATATAGTAAATCCCTAAAACTTTAACGGAAAGCCCTCCAATGAATAACTTAAATTTAACCCCAATGAAGAAGTGCAGTCAGGCTTAAAAATTACTGAACTGATTATACTTTGCGCCACGTTTATAGAGCAAAACATCAACATCTTGAAGAGTAACCAACGCACCTTTCTGCGACTCGTCAATCAACTCTTTTGCCCGGATAAAAAAACGATTAATTTTTTCCTCCTCATCAACAAACTCGATCAATACGGGGATTTGGTGGGTTGGAAACACGACATTGGCTCCATGTATTGAATGACTGGCTCCAAAAGACATAATTCCCTGATAGACGGTTGCCCCTCCCAAACCGGCCTCCCGGCCCTCACGAACAATTTCTTCGTACAACAACCGATTTCCTAAACGATCTGACGTAGAAATATAGATTTTCAATAGCTTAATTTTACCTTCCATGACCTTGCAGTTTATTTGTTTTGAATAGCTCTCTCCATCTGTTTACTGCGTTTAAGCTTAGCAGGTTTAAGCTTTGAAAGCTTATTTCTGAAGAACAAGCATGTTCACGTGAAAAAAATGTTGCCCCCAGTAAAAACAACTAATCCGGGTGCCTGTGTCCCGGTCGGAACAAAACGATAAAATGAGCTCGACCAAACGCATATCGAAGGATTCACTATTTTTAAGGCAACAAAAGAAAAAAACTATGAGTTATCGCTTCCTAATCGCAGTTTGCCTGTTAATAATTAGTAGCCGGGCAACGACGAGCGCACAAGCACAAAGCAACTTGCAAACAGAGCTCACCCAATGGCAACAACAAGATTTAATGCAACATAGTACCGTTGGCTTTTATGCCATTGATGCCGAAACCGGAAAAGTTCTGGCCCAATCGAATCCACAGTTAAGTATCACACCTGCCTCAACCCAAAAACTGATCACCACCAGTACAGCCCTGGAACTGCTGGGTGCCGGCTATCGCTTCAAAACAACCCTGACTTATTCAGGAAAGCTTGAAAACGACACCTTGTTTGGCGACATCGTTCTTATTGCCGGTGGCGATCCGGCCTTGGGCTCGAAATATTTCAAGGATTATACCCCCTACCAGAACTTCGTTGCCAAGTGGGCCGAGGCAATCAGCAACCTAAACATCAAAGCGGTTACCGGCAACATTTTCATCGATCTTTCAACCTACGACGATCAAAGCATTCCAAACACCTGGATCTGGGAAGATATGGGCAATTATTACGGTGCCGGTGTCTTTGCATTAAGCGCCTACGACAATACTTATGAGATTCATTTTAGCTCGCCCGCCCGGGCCAACGAGCAAACTAAAATTGAATACACAAGCCCGGTACTTCCAAAAGTTGATTTCGATAATCAGGTAATCTCGTCGGATGACAACTGGGACAATGCTTATGTTTTTGGAAGCCCGCTCGACAGCCGTCGGGTTCTTCGCGGATCGATCCCCAAGAACCGACGCGATTTTAAAGTGAAGGCCTCAATCCCCAATCCTCCGATGTTGGTTGGTGAGCAATTAATGCTGGAACTAGCCCTGTCTGAAATCCAATTTAATGGAAGAATTTTAACCGGCACCTACGATTTTAAGGTAAAACCGGACACCATCAGCACCATTGAATCGCCACGACTCGCTAAAATTATCGATGTGACAAACCACGAAAGCGTGAACCTGTTTGCCGAGCACTGTCTGAAGCAAATTGCTTACGAAACCACCGGTAAGGGAACAACAAAAGCTGGATTGGAGGCAGTAAGCGAATTTTGGGAAAGTAAGGGGATGGACACGAAATCGCTATTTCTGGAAGATGGCAGCGGCCTGTCGCGATTTAATGCTTTGACGCCTCAACAGATGGTGTTTGTCTTGAATTACATGAAGCATTCGAGCATCAACAGCGAAGCCTTTTACAATAGCTTACCAACGCCCCCCAACGGCACCTTGTGGTATCTCAACGAAGCAAACTTTCCACAAAACAGCCTGTATGTAAAAAGCGGAAGCATGACCCGAGTTCGTAGCTTTGCCGGCCAACTAACAACTAAAGAAGGTAAAAACATTTTGTTCTGCATCATTCTCAACAACTTTGATTGCAGCCAAATGCAAGCTGTAAAAGCAATTGAAAAGCTTTTGGTAAAAATGAGAGCTTGGAATTATTGAGCGAAGACATTGGAATAACTCTCCCTCAAAGGCACACGCGGATTTTCAAATATCCTGTTGTCCTGGCTATCGAAAGTTATCGGAGTGTCACCCTCGATAGCATCAAAACCTCTTGATGGTTCAGCGCTCTGGCTAGTTGACCTTCTCCAAAAGGCACAAAAAAAAGAGGAACACTTTTCTGCATTCCTCTTTGGGTGGGCGGTGAGGGAGTCGAACCCCCGAACTCTCCCGATGTTAAATCGGGATGCTCTAAACCAACTGAGCTAACCGCGGATCATTCCCAAAAGTTGTGGAGCTTCATTTTTTAGGCATAAATTTTAGAGATTCGATACAGGAAGAAAGCGGTATCATTTACCCCTCTCAAACACGCCCTGAAA
>NZ_QAAD01000014.1:39488-100722 GCF_003046625.1 Mangrovibacterium marinum | reverse complement strand
CTTTTCCAAATTCTTTTTAAAGATTTTTTCAAAGCTCTCGAATCCTCTAAAACCCTCACAGAACGCGGCTTCCGATTGCTTCGGCTTGTGTGCCGTTGTTTCTCAAAAGCGGATGCAAATATAGAGACTATTTTCTGCTTTGCAACACCTGATGTGAAGTTTTTTCGAAGTTCTCTCCGGCACAACCAACTTTAAAACTGACCCACAACGAATTAGGTCGATGTATTATTTTAACACGACAAAAACCTCTATGAATATTTATCCCCCAATACCCTCACCGATGCGAAATCCTCCATCCGGAACACAAAAAAACAAGCACAGCGCGAATGGCCCACCAGGCAGATCCAGAAAGCCACAACACCACAATCAATCTCCTTATGCACCCGGGCACCACTCCACTGGATCATTACAGAACAACAAACATATTTGTTAGGAATATATACAATCTACCCCGGCTGAGGCAGCGTATTGCTTATTAAGCGGCTTAGCCGCTTCTATAGCTTCATGTAAAACAACAAAAACAAACAAATGAACTCACGAAGGTAACTATTCATCGTCGCCAACGCTTTTGACATGTGGTATTCAATTGTTTTCACAGAGACGTTTAACTCCTGAGCTATTTGCTTGTAGGAAAGTCCAGAGGTTCGGCTGAGGGAGAAGATCCTCGCCGTTGTTTCCGACATCGACTCCAAGGCAGCTTCGACCTGCTTGTCTATTTCGTAAATCTCCAGGCCATTGAAATCAGGAGGAGCCTGCAGGGTGAGTAATTCCAAAACCTGAATCCTCGCCCCGGTCTTGCGCTCCTTTTTTAGGAGATCGAGACACTTATTGCGAACAGCTTTATATAACCACGCCCTACTTGCCTTCATGTCCGCAAACAGACGATGTCGCTCCCAATACTTCAACAATATATCCTGGACCACATCTTCACTTTGCTCAAAATCCTGCAAAAAACTGTTCGCAAAATGACACAACTCAGCAAAAAGGCAATCGAACACCTCCCGAAAATCCACAAAACCATTCTGCAACTCTTTTGCCACCTTCCATCTGTATTAAATTTGCAACTCCTTAAGTCCCCTTCTTATATATAAGTACATAACTGTTATTCTCCCTTCTTGTCAATCAACAAGTAAATGCCAAAAGACAGAATGAAACAGGTCGCAAAGAACAGCGAGGGAAAGATACGTGTACGTATGCCCCAAAAGCCATACGCCTAAGCGCTTTCCAAAAGTAAAAAAAAAAGCATTTTGGTTTAGGGTAGTTTCTTTTTTTGTCGTTTTAATAAGCATAGAAGCTCAAAAACATGGATAAAGATCTTTTTAATAATTTTATATCAGGAAATAGCAACGACGAGGAAAACCAGCAACTGTTGGATCAGCTCAATCGTTCTCCCGAGAAACTAAATGCAGCCCGGAAATCTTACTTCGGAATCGTGCATTTACTCGGATCTTCGCCGAACAAAATCTGGCTGAACTCCCGTTTTCAACACCTACAACAAAAGCAGCGTCGCCGGATGTTATTTTTAAAAACAAGCAAAATCGCGGCATTCTTGATTCTTGCTGCTTTTGTAGGAGGAATATTAACCTGGATACATAAAACACCGGAAACATTAAAGTGGACGACCATAACATTGCAGCGCGGAGAATGTCGTGTAATCATTTTGCCCGACAGCTCCCAAGTGCAACTAGCTCCGGCTTCAACCCTTAGCTACCCGCTTCACTTTGGTAAAGAACAACGGGAGGTACATCTGGACGGAGAGGCTTATTTCGATGTTCGGAAAGATCGCCAAAAACCGTTTATCGTCAGTACACAATCCAGCAGGCTGGAAGTGACGGGAACCAGCTTCAACATGAGTAGCTACTCATCCGATGATCAAGATGTGATTATGCTTGTTGAAGGCGGTGTAAAGCTGAACTTCTTTGACCAAGCAGGCGCACAAACAGGCCAAATAGAGCTAAAGCCTTACCAAAAGGCCGTTTATGACAAAGTCAGCCAAGAGGTCACCGATAGCCGTTTCCGAGATTCCGATCTCAATGATTGGTCTCACAGAAAGCTTTCGTTCCGTAACGAGCGCTTTGTTGATCTGGCAAAGACCTTGGAGCGATATTACGACGTAGATATTATTTTCAAAAACAAAGCTCTACAGGAAATCCTGTTGAATGGTGATTTCGAAAAAGAAACCCTCATCGATATCCTGGAGACCATAAAACTGCTAACACCATTTAGTTACCAATTAGATACCTCAACCAATACAATCTATTTATCAGCCTTATAATCCGAAAAAGCCACGGGGACCAGGCTACCCCAATAAAAAAACGGATCATGTTGCCGCATGATCCGAAAAAAACAAACGCGTTCTTCGCAAACAAAGACACTACGTAAATTTTTAATTTAAACACTGACCAAAAGTATGAAAAAAACAACATTTGGCCATGCTCCATCCAAACGACCATGGCCACCCAGATGGTTTGTAATTATGAAAATGACCTTTTTCTTAATCTTGACCAACATCATTTTTGCGACAGCCAGCGAAAGCTACTCTCAAGTTCAGAAGCTAACCCTGAATGCACGAGATATAACTCTGAATGAAGCATTCAGTATGATTCGCTCTTCGTCGCATTATAAAATTCTGTATAAATCGGAAGATGTTGATTTGTCAAAAAAATTCAATCTCAACTTCAATGATGCCTCAATAGAGGAAGTAATGAACTACTTGTTGACCAATAACAGCTTGTCCTATACAATACGAGAAGATCAAGTTGTTGTTCATCAGAATGCAACACCCAATGTAGACCAGCAAGCAACCCGGGCAATCAAAGGAAAAGTAGTTGATAATGGGGGAGTTCCGGTACCGGGAGTAAGTGTTTTTATCAAAGGTACGACTATCGGAACGGTGACTGATGCGGACGGTAATTATACGATCAACGCCGGACGAGGAGCAACCCTGGTCTTCTCCTTTGTGGGTATGCAATCGCAAGAAATTGTAATTGCCGACCAACAGGTTGTGAATATCACCTTGAAGGACGAAACCTTAGGACTGGATGAAGTAACCGTTGTTGGCTACGGAACGCAGCGCAAGGTAAGTATTGTTGGTTCGGTACAGTCTATTGAACCGGAAATACTGAAAGTTCCTTCCAGTAACATTTCAACCTCATTCGCGGGAAAACTAGCGGGTGTAATCGCGTTCCAACGCACCGGAGAACCAGGTGCTGACGGAGCAAGCTTCTACATCCGAGGTATTTCAACCTTTAGTGGTGCAACGAATCCCCTCATCATTGTCGACGGAGTAGAGGTTTCTTCAGGCGACCTAAACTCCCTTCCACCGGAAGTTATCGAAAGCTTCTCGATCCTGAAAGATGCCACGGCAACTGCTCTTTACGGAACACGCGGTGCCAACGGGGTGATGATTGTTACAACAAAAAGTGGTAAGGATATGGACAAAGTAAAGGTGAATGTACGTGTTGAAAACTCCATTTCAACGCCGACTTCAGTTCCCGAATTTGTTGATGGGCCAACCTTCATGGAGATGTATAACGAAGCTGTTATCGGACGTAGCACCGGTGATATTCCGTACGAGCAAAGCAAAATTGATGCAACACGCCAGGGCCTAAACCCTTACCTATATCCCAATGTTGACTGGTACAACGAGCTTTTCAAGGATTATACAATGAACCAAAGTGCCAACGTTAGCCTATTGGGCGGAGGTAAAAAGATGGACTATTTCATGAACGTTTCGGCCAACATAGATAACGGAATCCTGAAAAAGTTTAACATCAACTCGTACGACAATAATGTTAAAGTGAAGCGTTATACTTTCCAAAATAACATCAATGCCTACTTAACACCATCGACCCGTGTATCATTACGCTTGAACACGCAGCTTCGCGACTACCACGGCCCCTCGATTGGAGCACAGGACGTTTTTGCATTGACCATGGAAGCCAACCCCGTTGACTTCCCAATCATGTGGCCAACCGAGATGATTCCTACTTCATTTGGGAACGACGGCGTGCTCGATCACATCGCATTCGGCGGTAAATCAGGAGGTCGCTTTAACGATGGCTACCGCAATCCATTTGCAGAAATGGTAAAAGGTTACAGCGATGGCTTTCAAAGTACAGTAATTGCAACACTTGATGGCGAACAAAAGCTCGACTTTGTGACTAAAGGACTGACTTTTCGGGCTATGGCATCATTCAAAAACTGGAGTAATACAACTGTTACCCGCTCCGGAGGTGTCAACCAATACACGGCATCTAACATCAGTGAAAACGGCGAAGGCGGCTACGATTACGATTTTGAGCTGGTTGGGAACGTTCAATCCGCAACATTGGGCACAAGCACCGGCACCTCTGGCGACCGTTCGCTTTACTTCCAAACACAATTCCAATACGATCGCACATTCGACGTGCATAACGTATCCGGGATGTTGTTGTACACACAAGACGAGTACATGGTAAACAATCCCGACGGATTAATTTCGTCCTTGCCACAACGCACCCAAGGCATTGCTGGTCGTGCAACCTATGGCTACGACGACCGCTACCTTTTTGAGGTCAACTTTGGTTACAACGGGAGTGAAAACTTTGCCAAAGGAAAACGTTTTGGCTTTTTTCCTTCAGCCGCAGTTGGCTACGTTGTGAGTAACGAAAAATTCTGGGATCCAGTGAAAGACGTTATTTCATGGTTGAAGTTACGCGCCTCATGGGGTAAAGTAGGTAACGACCAAATTGGCGGCGAACGCTTTGTTTACTTATCCGATATCGACCTGAGCGGCTCGGGCTACACCACCGGCATCGACCAAAACTACACAAGAAGCGGTCCAGTTTACAATCGGTACGAAAACAGAGACATTTCTTGGGAGATCGGTACGAAGTTAAATATGGGACTTGACCTGCGATTGTTTGACAAAATCAACGTGGTTGCCGACTTTTATAAAGAAACGCGAGATGGAATCTTTCTGGCTCGTCAGGTTATCCCAACCTCATTTGGTACCGATGGAACAAATATCTTCGGAAACCTGGGGAAAGTGGAGAACAAAGGTTTTGACATTGCCATCGATGTGAACCACAAATTTTCAAACGACTTCTCGATGCAATTCAAAAGTACCTTCACCTATGCCCGCAACAAAGTACTTGAAAAGGACGAACCCAAATTCAGTAAATATCCGAACTTGTCGGGTGTGGGGCAGCCGGTGAACACCTTATGGGGCTACCAAGCAGAACGCCTGTTCATTGACGAGGCTGAAATTGAGAATAGCCCGACACAGCAACTTGGGGGGACGGTCCTGCCTGGCGATATTAAATACACCAACATTACTGCCGACATTGATGGTCTGGACTTGGTCAACAGTGATGACCGCATCCCGATGGGACATCCAACGGTTCCCGAAATCGTTTATGGTTTTGGCCCTTCATTCCAGTACAAAAAACTGGACTTCTCATTCTACTTCCAGGGAGTAGCACACACGTCATTCTTCATCAATGGCTTCCATCCATTCGGAACAAGCAGCATCCGCAATGTACTTAGTTTCATTGCAGACGACTACTGGAGTGTAGAAGACCAAAACGTGTATGCAGCGTATCCTCGTCTAAGCAAACTGGATCACCCCAACAACACCGCCAATTCATCTTACTGGTTGCGTAACGGTGCTTTCCTCAAGCTTAAAAACCTGGAAGTTGGGTATACTCATAAATTCATGCGTTTTTACGTGAGTGGTATGAACTTGCTGACTTTCTCCAAGTTCGACCTTTGGGATCCTGAAATGGGAGGCGGAAATGGCCTGAAATATCCGACACAACGCGTATTCAATATTGGTATTCAAATGTCATTGTAAAAAGAATCGGAATTATGAACGTATTTAAACAACTTATAGCCCTGGTGTTGGTGGTCGCCTTTGCAGGCTGTACCGATTATCTGGACGTAGTGCCGGATGAGCGACCAACCGAAGCCGACGCATTTAAAAACATTTATGCGGCCGAAAACTTCTTGTACTCCTGTTACAGTTATATCCCGAACCCGCGATCAGGAACCGGATCGATCGATTTTATGACCGCCGACGAAGTAGTTACGGCATTCGAGCACGAAACTTTTGCCAACTTTCCAAAAGGAAATTTCACCGCTTCGAACCCGGTTATTTCATATTGGAACACCTTATTTAAGGGCATTCGTCAATGTTACTTGCTCATTGACGGCATTGATCAAACCCCGGGATTAAGTGACCAAAACAAAACCCTGTACAAAGCAGAAGCGAAGTTCCTAATTGCCTACTATCACTTCTTGCTGGCGCGCAACTACGGTCCAACGATCATTGTTGACGGAGTTGCTGATATCAATACGCCCTTTGAGGACTTTCCCTCGCGTGCGCACTTTGACGATGTGATTGATTTTATCGCCAAAACATTCGACGAAGCTGCCGCCGAACTGCCAGTAAGATATTCGTCAACCTCCGCCTATGGACGCGCAACCAGCATTGCAGCAAAAGCCTTAAAGGCCAGAGCGCTCTTAATGGCAGCCTCGCCCTTGTTTAACGGTGGAGGAGAAGACCAAACCAGTTTCTACACCGACTTTAAAGACGAGGAAGGAAACCTGCTGATTAGCACCACCTACAACCCTGAAAAGTGGAAAAGAGCAGCCGATGCAGCCAGCGAGGCCATTCAACTGGCTGAAGCCAATGGACATGCGTTATATTCGTACAACGAATCGTTGGGCGAAACCTATCCATTGGATGAAACCTTACGCGATCTACGTTATACCTTCATCGACCGCTATAGTCAAGAACTGCTTTGGGCAGATACTCGAAATGAAGGCACCTATGAGTTGCAAAACAAGTCAACTCCCTTTATCCAGGGGCGGGCATGGAATGGTGTTGCTCCAACGCTGACAATGGTCGAATCGTTTTACACCGAAAATGGCTTACCAATAGACGTAGACCCAAATTTTGACTACGATAACCGGTATGCTATTGCCACGGGGCCAAACGGTACAACCCTAAACCTAAACCTACACCGTGAACCGCGTTTTGATGCATGGGTGGGATACCACAACAGCTATTACGAAATTATCCGCGACGTCGATGGCGAAGTGGTGGAACAAATCAAAACCCAGTTTCGAAAAAATGATAACTGTGGGATCAATGGTCGCAGCAACAACTATACCCCTACGGGCTATTTGAACAAAAAAGGTGTTCACCCTAAATTGGAACAACCTACTTTAATGGCTCCATCTCAACAATATCCATGGCCTGTTATTCGGCTGGCAGATTTGTACCTGATATATGCTGAAGCGCTAATCGAGTACGGCAGTGCGACTGAATTTGCAACGGCTAAGGAATACATCGATCGAGTTCGCACACGTGCGGGGATCCCAACAATTGATGAAGCCTGGGGGGTTGTTGGCGGAGCCTCAACTAAAGAAACACTACGCCGTATTGTTCGTGACGAACGCACTATTGAGCTATATCTGGAAAACCAACGCTTCTGGGATTTAAGACGCTGGATGATTGCTGAAGACTATTTGGGCGTACAAGCCAAAGGTATGAACATTCAGGGCGCCACGGACGATGAGTTCTTCCGCGTAACCACAGTTCCCTTCCAGCGCCAGTTTCGTTCGCCTGCTTTTTACCTGATGCCTATCCCGCAATCAGAAATTAACAAAAACGAAAAATTGGTTCAAAACCCTGGGTATTAATTAATTTTTAACGATTAGACTATGAGAAAAATATTTTCACTAATCCTGTCATCCCTGCTACTAACAACGATAGTAAGCTGTAGTGACGATGACAATGACAACAGCTATTCTCAGCCGTCGATGATAAGCGATATCTCTGTCGAGCCGAGAGTTGGAGGAGTATTGGTCAGCTGGACTATTCCGAATGATTCTAACTATTTCTACGTCCAAACCCGTTACGAAAAAAACGGACGGACAATCAATACCAATTCAAGTATCTACACCGACAGTGTTTTGATCAGTGGATTGCTGAATAAGTACGAATACACCTTTGACCTGCAAACATTCAACCAGGCTTTGGTTGGCAGCAATACGGTAACCACAGAATTGGTTCGTCCAATTCGTCGCGCCCTGGATATAACCTATGATATCGAAAACAAAACAGCACTGGATGTAACTGCCGATATGATCGACACCTATACTCAGGAAAGCAGCGAGGGCCCAAAAGAAAACTTACTGGATGGTAATATCAATACTTATTGGCATAGCGCCTGGTCGTCGGGAGTAGCTCCGCTACCACACTACATTCAAGTCAATTTTGCCGAGCCGACCAAACTCGGCGGCATGAATTACACCTTCCGCCAAAGCGGAGATGTTAACGGACGCCCCAGTCAATTTGACTTACAGGTCAGCGAAGACGGCACGAGCTGGGAAACCGTGTGGATTTCCCAGGACAACCTCCCAACAGCGCCTGTTGACGAAGTGAAGACCCTAACCTTTGGTAAAAATCACGAGTCTCGTTACTTCCGTATCCGGATTCTGAAAAACCCGGGAATGAAAACCTATACTCACCTTAGTGGAATTGAACTGTTCACAATGGGAGAACGAGTGGTAGATCTGGAAGAAGAAGCTGAAAATGACTATAAGTAATCGGCTAGCCGAAATCGAAACCAACTCATGAATACCTCAACGGCAGGTTCCAGGTTAGCCTGACCTGCCGTTTTCTTTTTTCCTATTTCCCATCACAAATACGTATTAGCCCGGATTCATAAATTTAAACTTATAAAAATGCACAAACACAGATTATCCCACCTCATAACGGGGCTCATCCTACTGCTTTTCATGTCTTGCAGCAAGGATTCTGAAGTTTCTTCGCCCACTCCAGTTCTTGAAATTGAAGCAAGTAAGCTTGACCTTGGCTTTATGCCGCAAGCTGGCTCGTCGATCATTAATATAAATACGAACGCCGAGGAACTTCAAGTACAAAGTACCGCAAGCTGGTGTAACGTATCCTACGACAGCCAGCTAAAAAAACTCAGCATTTCAGTCGATGAAAATGCCGCCCTCGAATCACGCACTGCAACCGTCAAAGTTTCACACGCCACCGAGAGCAAGAAAATCAATGTGATGCAATTCGGTATCGAACCATCGATCTTTATCACGCGGGATAGCCTGATCACGGACTTCCGCTCCAAAACGGTTACTGTAGAACTATACTCCAATGTAACAGTACAAGCCAACAGCAACGTTGACTGGATAGAACAAAGCCCGACACAAAAATCCGTCTCTATTGATCCGGTGAAATACAGCTTCAATTTCGATATTTCGGCCCTCTCCGGTGCCGACGTTCGCGAAGGCCTTATATTGTTCAACCAGGATGAAGGCGACCTGGTTGACACCTTGCTGGTTAAACAATTGATTGTGGTTTCAAGCGATTACATCCCCGAAACATCAGAGTCTTTCGAAAAAGATCAAAAATTAACCGTGCTCCAAGCATCACTCACTCCAGCCGACAAGTACCAAAGCGGACAGGACATATCCAATACGCTGGACGGAGAAGTGAGCACTCTCTATCACTCGCCTTGGGGAGGAATGACTCCTCAAACTGAAATTACTCTGGAATATACTTTTGATCCTGAAACCTCGCCAGTAATGAACTACTTGGTACTGAAACCTCGTACATCCGGCGCAAACGGCATCATCAAAACAGGATCCGTGTGGGTCACAACAGCAGAAAACGGCAATTATGAAAAAGTTGCAGATATCGAAGCACCAAACAGCAACAACCCACTTGTAATCAGCCTATCTTCCCCTATACTAAACCCTCTTTCCGTCAAGATTATCGTAACCGACAGCTACACGCACGACGCTGGCAAATACTACGTATCGCTAGCTGAATTTGAAGCCTACGAAAGTAAATCGGTTAATGCTGTAGCTGAAGATGCTGCATACTTCACCGACGACAGCTTCTCAGAACTGGAACCGGGCACAACCCTGGAAGATATCGTCCAAATCAAAAATCAATTTCTACAAAACATTGCTGCCTATTTGCTTGCTGGGAAATACCCCGCTGAATTTCGAATCCAGGAATACGAGCCCTTCCGACCGGTAGGCGAACTAGCGGCCGAACTAAAAACCAGCAGCTATAGCCAGTTCGAAAATCCAACCGGTATTTACTTTACCGAAGGGCAGGATGCCATTCTGTTTGTTGCCGGCGAGATTGGCAATAACATTCAACTTCGTGTCAAGAATTTCGGCCCCTCAGGCGACGACCATTCATACCCTCTGAAAAAAGGCTTGAATGTACTGACCATGGAAGGTCAGGGCAACGGCTATATCAGCTATTTCAACAGCAACTTCGAAAACCTACCTAACGTAAAAATACACATCGCTTCCGGAAAAGTAAACGGCTATTTCGACATCAACCGCCACAATAACGAAGATGGGCGCCATCTACTTGAAAATGCGGTGAGCGAAATTATGGATATTAAAGGAGAACGCGTACAACTGGCCTACAGCGTAAATTCACTAAAAAACAACTGCCTTAACAGTCTCTATGATCTGACGATCATCTACGACAGCATCGTGAGTAATCAGCAAACCCTGATGGGCTTACGCAAATACGACAGGCTGCCCAAAAACCACCTACTGGGTCGTGTAATTTGGGATGGATACATGCATGCCGACGGCTGGGGTGCAGCCTTTCATGACAACACGATGAATACCATTGCCAATCCGGATATTTTGAGGACCAGCATTTGGGGACCCGCACATGAGTTTGGACATGTTAACCAAACGCGCCCGGGATTGGTATGGGTCGGGACCACTGAGGTTACCAATAACCTTTTTTCGTCCTGGATCCAATACAATTACACGCCCGGAAGTATGCGACTGGAACATGAAAATGTAGGAGGCGCAATCGGAGGACGTTTCAACAACTACTTCTACGATGCGTTCATTAACAGGTATGAGTGGGGATTGCAATCCGGACCGAACGCGACTTACGGGCCAAACAGCGACGGTGCGTGGGGAGGCGATGTATTTGTTTCATTGGTTCCTCTTTGGCAACTTCAACTCTTCTTTCATGTAGCTGGCGAAGGAAACGACTGGCACCGTCCCTTCTTTTATGGAGATGTATTTGAAGCTGTTAGAAACACCGATGAAACGTCACTGACACAAGGAGAATTGCAACTGAATTTTGTGAAGAATGTCTGCGATGCCGTCCAATTCGATTTGACAGATTTTTTCACCAACATTGGCATGCTAAAGGAAGTGGACAAACTTTTCGGCGACTACAGCAGTCGTCAAAAAACGATTACCACAGCAATGATTGAAGAAACGATCAACTATATCAGCAAATACCCGAAACCGGCTTGTGCCCAAACCATTCAATACATCTCGGTTAACAACCTCAATGCTTACCAAAACCAACTTCCGGTGCAAGGCAGCTACGGGCAGGGCATCAACGAACTATCCGATGCCATTCGGATCAATCATTCGGTATGGAAGAATGTGGTTGTTTTTGAAACGTACTCGGGCAATGAGCTTTCACGCCTAACCATGACCGGTAGCGGAGATGCCAGCAACTCGTCGACCACCGTACCATTCCCGGATGGAGCAAGCCGGATTGAAGCTGTTGCGTTCGATGGTACACGTACTTTAGTTTACGGTCAGTAATGGCAAACTTTTTGCTATTGGGTGCTGACTAAATCAACACAAATCATGATGCTAAAACAATGTTCCGCTTTATTAATTAGCCTTCAGCTATTCCTTTATTCTCCAACCAGTACACTGGCAGAACAGGCTGTTGATAAACAGGACCAATCAACTATTCCGGAGCAATCCGGATCTGGCGCAACATCCCCCGTGACAATTCACGCGGGGATGCTGCTCCCGCTTCAGAATTCGACAACTGTGGAAGTAAAGAGGGCAAACACAATTCTCCGACAAGTCTACCCCATCCCTCAACAGATGATCCAAAGCGAGGAGCTGATCATTTCCCGGAAAGGAGAAACAAACTGGCACCAAAGCCAACAAGTTGCCGCCTCTACGAAACAACAGCTAAAAAAGTTGATCGATGGCTACAACCTAGAGATCCGTATTCTGCTGGGCGAGGAAGCTCAAGAGGCATATCCGAAACAGCTTCCGAAAGTCCCCGAAAGTTACGTTCTACACGTCAGTAAAGCCGGGATTTCTATCGCGGCAAACGACCAGACCGGTATCTTTTATGCCGTTCAGAGTTTACGCCAGTTAGTTCGCCGGCAAGCTGAGGAACTCAGCCTCCCGATCACCGATCTGACTGATTGGCCTGATGTACCCTTTCGGGGGACGGTAGAAGGTTTCTACGGAAAGCCCTGGAGCCATGCTGCCCGCCTCGCTCAACTCGATTTCTACGGTCGTAATAAATTAAACACCTACATCTACGGCCCCAAAGACGACCCGTATCATGGTTTTTCGACCCAATGGCGCGAGCCCTATCCAGCTCAAAAAGCAGTTCAAATAAGTGAGCTGGCAGAAAAAGCCCGCCAAAACCAGGTGAATTTTGTGTGGGCTGTTCATCCGGGGCGCGACATCCACTGGACAGACAATGATCATGATGGGCTTATTGACGATTTCGTGGCCTGTTTACACAAATTTGAATTGATGTATAAGTTGGGCATCAGGTCATTCGCCGTATTTTTCGACGATATCAGCGGGGAAGGAACCGATGCCAATCGCCAAGCGGAGTTGATGAATTACCTGAATGCAAACTTTGTGCGTAAAAAGCCCGATGTCACACCACTTATTATGTGCCCTACGCAATATAACCGGGCATGGTCTAGCGGTGATTACCTGACTATTCTGGGCGATAAGCTGGATCAGGACATTGCCATTATGTGGACCGGAAATTCGGTCTGTGCCGATATCACTCGCGAAGGGCTGGACTGGATTAACCGGCAAATAAAACGTAAAGCATTCATCTGGTGGAACTGGCCGGTTAGCGACTATGTGCGTACGCGGTTACTTCTTGGCCCTGCATACGGGCTGGACGTGAATAATAAGGGAACACTTTCGGGCTTTGTGTCCAACCCAATGGATAAGCCCGAAGCCTCCAAGATTGGCCTGTTTGGTGTTGCCGACTACTGCTGGAATATGCATGGCTATAAATCTCAAAGCTCCTGGGAAGCGGGAATCCGGTATCTTTTTCCGGAACTTTGGAGCGAGATGCAACTATTTGCAGAGCACAACAGTGACCAAGGGCCAAATTCGCACGGTTACCGACGCGAGGAATCTGCCCGAATACAGCCCTATACCCAAAAAGCGCTTGCTGAATGGACAAGCAATCAGCGCATCTCCGGGAGTGTACTGGATACACTGAGTAATGAATTTCGCACCATTGCGGGAGCTGCGGAAATTCTACTTACACGTCTGCCTGAAATCAATCCGGCACTTCATGAAGAATTAGAGTATTGGCTCGCTTGCTTCGAATCACTGGGAATTGCGGGAGAAGCCGCGCTTCAACTAGGCTCTGCAGAGCTGAGCGAGGATCAGCTTTTTGCACTGAGCAATCAGGTATTTGCGCAATTCCGGAATATGGAACACTACAGTTTCCTGCAAAAGCAGAAAGGGGCTCCCGACCGATGGGCGCAGGGCTGCGTAAGCGGTGGGACTGTTTTGATGCCTTTTATTGAACAACTATTCGAACAAACAGCCCCCGTACAACTCCCACGCCTGACCGGCCAAACTGCGGGCTTGCCGCAAAAAGCCGCAGAGGAATCGTACCGTTTCTTGAGTTCCGTAAAATCCTTGCAGTCTGCACCGGTGATACGCGAAGGTAAATTCGTTCGCATCCAACCCATGCTCGAAGTTATTAAACTCGCGCCCGGCGATTACATCGGAATAGTACTTCCTCAAGGTATTTACGCCAACTACATTCACCTGGAACTGGAAAATGAGCAAGCTTGCCTTCTCGGCGAAGTACAGGTCTCGTCGAACGGCACCGACTGGCAGAAACATGAAATGCAGTGCGAGGGTTCGGAACTTCAAAATCGAATCTCGGTGGACGAAAAACGGCGCTACGTTCGCTTTCAGAACAAGTCTGACAAAACACTCGAACTGAAAATCAATCGGTTTAAGGTTGACATTCCTGAAAACTCCCGCATCAACTCCAAGCAAGCACTTTCTGACGGAGATCTGTTTAGCTACTATGAATTTTCGGCAAGTACAACCGAATATCGTATGCAGTGCCCCGATGAGAAATCAGGACGTCAGGTTCGCATTGTTGGCGAAACTTCCGGCATACAACTGGTATTTACCGATGGCGCCCGGGCGGCTTATGATGAAACCCCACAGCCAACAAGCAAAAATATCCGCAGTATAGCAGTCGAGACCCACAACAAACCGGTTCGCATACACGAAATAATCTGGGAATAGAAAAATGACCTCGGCGCAAACCGAAGGCGCAAAATATCAGCAAAAAAAAGGTATCTGTACGGCAAAGAGCCTACAGATACCTGCAATATACTATTTCGATGTTTGGTTAATACCAGATACATCTGCCTTTCAGCCTTTTACTAATGGTTCTCCCTCTTACTTGGCGGATTCCTCATGGCGGGGAACCTCCAAAAGAGTCTCGGTCCACGCCTTTACCTGCTCTAAGAAATCAACCAAACGCAGCAAATCCTGCTCGTCGGGTTCTTTCATTTCGAGCACCTCAAGCGAGCACATATTCATGAACCGGTTAAAGAAGCGCGACTCGTCGGTAAAGGATTCCGGCACATCGTATTTCTTTTTCAACTCGCGGATCATATAAGATATACTTGAGTGCTCCGGCAAGAAACCATCCTTCATCATTGCGGCTGTCAGAAAACTCTCGAGCGACAAACCGATGAGGTTATAATACACGGCACTTCCCAATTTCTTTCCTTTTCTAATTCCGCCAACCGTCGTTTTATAGTAGGACAAGCCTTCGTTGTAATATCCACACCATTCTTCCATAACTACTCTATTTAAGTGTTCATCTCCAATGTCTTTTTCAATTATTTCGAATCGTTGATCGCCGCATTCATTATAATTGCGGCTTCTTCGTAATCGAACGCACGCTTAGCTCGCTGTGCTGCAGCCTTCATCGACTGAAGGGCATCGGCCAATTGTTCCTTTGCCAGATCGATGCCTTTCGACTTCAGAAAGTGGTTGATTCCACCAGCTCCGGAATGCTTTCCGAACACCAACTCAGTCTTGCGCCCGAATAATTCGGGCTTGAAGGCCTGGTAGCTCATTTCGTCGTTCACCAGGCTACGGCAATGAATGCCCGACTCGTGACGACAAATCATTTCGCCGACGATTGGTTTTGAGTCGTGCAATTTTCGCAACGATGCAGCTTCAACAACGTGACAAAGCTCTTGCAAGCGATCCAACCGGATACCACAATCACTATTCGCCGAAAGCTTCATTGCGGCGACAACTTCTTCCAAACAGGCATTTCCGGCTCGCTCTCCCAGGCCATTTACGGTTAAACTGGCCGACTGGCATCCTGCCAATGCTGCCGAAACCGTGTTTGCGGTTGCCATTCCTAGATCGTTATGCCCGTGAAATTCGAATTCAACAGCCGGGAACAAACCAGTCAGCCACGAAAAGAATTCCATGGTCGACAAGGGGTTCAATGTTCCCACGGTATCGGCAATCCGAATTCGATGAGCCCCTTCAGCCAAACAAGCTTCAATAAATTCTTTCAGAAATGTTCGATCTGCCCTCGAAGCATCCTGGGCACCAACGGCTACAAAGTCGAAACGCTGGTGAGCAAATGCCATCATCGGTT
Organism: Mangrovibacterium marinum; assembly: GCF_003046625.1. GTDB lineage: Bacteria > Bacteroidota > Bacteroidia > Bacteroidales > Prolixibacteraceae > Mangrovibacterium > Mangrovibacterium marinum. Next base: position 84,977 of record NZ_QAAD01000014.1, on the reverse strand, counting down.
TTACCCGGTCCATTACCCACGAACGGCTTTTACCGATAGCCGCCTGTTGGATATCGGAAACCGGAAATGAGATGTTCATTCGGGAACACCCTGTTTTTTCGGTTGCAACCATATCTTCCTCGGTTGCCCTCCCCCAGCAAGTGGATGAGAAATTAAAACCGGCATTTACAATTTCCCGAATAACCATTTGCTCGCATTCCCCCATAATTGGCGTACCAACTTCAAGCTCTTGAACGCCCGCATCATTTAAAAGAGCGGCAATTTTCAGCTTTTCATCAAAACTAAAAACAACTCCGGGAGCTTGTTCGCCGTCCCGGAGTGTTGTATCAATTATATGGAGAGAAGCCCCTCTAGATCGTCCTGAAGTTGCCGGAGCGACTTCAGGACGATAAATACGGTTAGAGTCGATCATTTTACAAGCATTTATAATGTCAATTTAAAATGAGACCATTATATCCTTTAGGTCATCTTATTACTCCCCGATGGGGAGCTGTGGAGAGGCCTTATTCCGAAATCAAATATTCCTCAACTGCCCCACCGTCTTCCAAGGCATCCAGAATTTCGTCGATGCGCTCTTCTGTGATTCCGCCGTACCAATAGTTACTGGGTTGAATAACCATAACCGGCCCTTGCGAACAAACATTCAAACAAGCGGTAGACGAAACAGCTACATCCAATCCACGGTCGTTACATTCTTCCATAATATATTGAATGAAATCGGCAGCACCGTTTTTGTTACAATAGCCTTTGGCGTCGCCGGCAACCCGATACGAGTTGCAAACTAAAATGTGATAATCAGGTTTTTTCATAATAGAGCCTTCCCCATCCCTCCCGTTGGGAGGAGCTGGATTTTTAGTTAATAATTTGATTTATTTTTTATACTTAAATTTCGAATTTTATGCGACTTCTCTTTCTCTTTCCCCAATGGGAAAGGACGGGATGGGGCCTCACCCGCAGCCGGTTCCGCTTCCCGAACATTCGGCTCCGCAACGGAATACATCTGCTTTTTTAACGGTTTTCAGCTGTTTGCCTTTATAAATTGCATCCAGGCCATCGTCAATCAAACCAGTCATTTCGACAATTTGGATCCCGGAGCGTCCGATAATTGATGACGGCGAAGGTCCAATTCCCCCCACCAACAGGGCACGACAGTCGTTCAATGCTTTGCCCAATGCTTCCCACCGTACATTTCCGGTTCCTGACGGCGGTGTTCGGCGCTTCTCCACCATCCGGTATCCCGATGGTGTTTCTTTATAGATATATAGGTAGTCAGCCTCGCCCAGGTGCTGATTGACCAACAAGCCCTCGTGACTTGCTACAGCGATGTGAGGGCGGCTTTCGTCGGCTGTTACCGACATGGTTGCAACATCGTTTAAGATTTTTGCAGCTTCCGGATCGTCTTTCCCCAGCAGCCCAACAGCATCGGCGCGACAGCGGGCACAGTGCGTCATGGGCTTAATATACTTTGCAATATCGGCGCGAATCAACTTCATCATAGCTGGCGAGGGTTCGGTCAGATCCTCGAAGGGAGTGCCTTCAACCGGATACAGCGGGATGGTGTTCATTAGGTCGGCACCAAGCTCTTTGGCCTGCTTCGCGATGTCGCCAATCAGATGATCGTTGATACCGGGGATGACGATCGTGTTGATTTTCACCGTGATGTTGTACTTTTTTAGTAGTTTGATGGCTTCCAGTTGCTTTTCCAACAAAACTTTTGCCCCTTCGACTCCCACATAACCACGTTTATCCAGGCGCACCCATTTGTAAATACTTTTGGTCACATCAGGATCGAAGGCATTCATGGTAATGGTCACGTGGCTTACTTTCAGCTCGGCCAATTCATCCACATAAGGGGCAACATTCAACCCGTTCGACGACAAACAAAGGATCATTTCCGGGAATTCTTTGCGAATCAAACGCAGAGTTGTCATCGTCTCTACCGGATTGGCAAACGGGTCGCCGGGGCCGGCAATTCCCACAACCGAGAGGTGAGGCATTTTTTCTTTCAGCTTCACCAGGTAAGTCAGCGCTTGTTCGGGCGACAATACTTTACTTGTCACACCCGGGCGGCTTTCGTTTACACAGTCGTAATCGCGTTTACAATAATTACATTGAATATTACATTTTGGTGCAACCGGCAAGTGTACCCGGGCATATTTTCCTTTAGCGTCGATGCTAAAACAAGGGTGTTTTTCAATATCAATCATAGCGTTTGGTTTTAGGGGCTATTATTGAGGTTTTCACTTGGAGTGAAGCCATCAATCTGCAACCCGGGTTACATATATTTATAGCCGACCGGCGAATGGTCTTGTTTATATTGAATCATGGCGTTGACAACCTGGTCGAACAACTCCTGCGTGCCTGCATAGCCCAGATGCTTGATGCGCTGTCCGCCAATGCGGTCATGAATCGGGAAACCGCAGCGCACGATGGGTACTTCCAGCTCGCGAGCGATGTAATAGGCTTTACTGTTGCCGACCAGCAGATCGGGTTTATTTTCCTGACACCACTCCTTAATTTTTTCGTAGTCGAACATGTTTTTAGCCAGGATTTGCTCACCGCGTTCGGGGCAATTGGCTTTAATTTGGTCGGCCAGGCGTCCACTCTCGCCACCGGTTGCCGCCAAAATCACGTCAACGCCAATTTCATCGAGGAAAGTTGTCATGGCTACTACAAAATCTTCTTCACCATAAACCACTGCTTTCTTTCCGAAGATGTATTTATGTCCATCGGCATAAGAGTCGATCAAACGGCCACGCTCGCCTTTGTAACGGGCAGGCATTTCTTTACCGCTGATTTCCGCCAGTGCTTTGTAGAAGCGATCGGTATTTTTCACGCCAATTGGTAAAGGCATTCGGTAATTTTTCACGCCAAACTCATTCTGCAGATATTCGGCTCCTGTGGCCGATAAGCGGGTATTTTTCACACGACCCGATAGCGCTCCCGAGTTCAGAATGGTACCAAATTCGACTGAAGCCGCCGCGGACCCGCAAGTCTCGATGGCGCTAACCGGAGTTCCTCCTTCAGGAATACGCTTGTAAGATTCCCAGATTGGGTTGTCCAGCGTTTCGGAATAATCGGGCAGCATCACGAATTCAATACCGTAATCCTTCAGTAAATATTTGAGTTGACGTAAATCTTCGGTCGATACAAATCCGGGGAATATGTTCAGGTGGGTTCCTTTTTCGCCGCCTTTTGCAAAAGCTTTAATGGCAGCACCAACAGCTTCATGGAATCCATCCATGTGCGACCCCTGGTAACTGGGCGTTGATGCTGTTACGAAAGCAGGAAGATCTTTCAGTTCTGAATTCCTTTTATAATCGTGAACATACATTTTCACGTCGTCGCCAATCGTTTCGGACAAACAAGTGGTTGTAAGAGCCACCACTTCGGGCTTATATTGGCTAATGACATTGGTGATTGCCCTGTCGCAGTTGGCACCTCCTCCGAAAACAGTTGCTTCTTCGGTAAAGTTTGAGGATGCAATATCAACCGGTTCTTTAAAGTGGCTGATCAGGTAGCGACGAATGTAAGTGGCACAGCCCTGCGAACCATGAATAATTGGTACGCAGCCCCGGATCCCTTTGAAAGCAACACTGGCACCAAGCGGAGCACAAAGCTTACAGGCATTTCGGGTAGCTGTAAATTCTTTTGTCGATTTTATAATCGGTGCATTTTCAAACATGTTCTTCAAGTTTTAATGTTAAAACTGTCATTGATTGTCAATAATAGTCATTCGGTTGTCATTGATCGCAGCAACTATTGACGCGAAGCAAATGACAATAAATGACCTTTTTTTATTTCATGAATTGCCAAACCGGGCTGCAAACCGAGGCGTAAACCTCTTTGGCGAAGTTGAGCATGCCCTCATATCCCGCGAGAGCTTCTTTCCGTTCGTGGTTGTGATCGCAGAAACCAAGTCCGAGTTTGTAGGCAATTGGTCTTTCTTTTACACCACCGATGAACAGGTCGGCTCCGGTTTGTTTTACAAATTCAGAGAGTTCGTTCGGATTGGAGTCATCGCAAATGATGGTTCCATCGTCACACATATCTTTCAATAGGTTGTAGTCGTCAGAATTTCCAGTTTGTGAACCAACCACAACCGTCTTCATACCAAGCAGGCGAAGGGCTTTCACCAATGAAATTGCTTTAAAGGCTCCTCCGACATAAATCGCTGCTTTTTTGCCTTCCAGCTTCTCCCGATATTGGGCCAATTGCGGCAACAACTTACTGATCTCTTCAGTTACCAGCTTCCGTGCTTTTTCCATCATCTCGTCCGACTTGAAGAACTTAGCCACTTCGTAAAGGGCATCACTCATATCTTCAATTCCGAAATAAGAGACCTTCATGAACGGAATGCCGTACTTTTCTTTCATTTCTTTTGCCAGGCCAATCATGGAGCCTGAGCACTGAACGACGTTTAATTTTGCGGTGTGGGCTTTCCGGATATCATCAACACGACCATCGCCGGTCATGGCACCAACCAGGTTCACCCCCATCTTCTTGTAGTATTCAGCCAACATCCAGAGTTCGCCAGCCAGGTTGAAATCTCCGAGAATGTTAATACTATGTTCCGGCGCCTGGTAGGTTGTATCCGTTCCTATCAATTTAGATAACGCACCGCAAGCAATTTTATAGCCGTCCTTTTTTGTTCCGTTAAATCCTTCTGACATTACCGGGATTACATCGATGCCGGTTTCGCGTGTCACCCGCCGACACACAGCCTCAACATCATCTCCAATCACCCCGACAATACAGGTGGCATATACAAAAGCGCCTTTCGGCTTGTAGGTTTCAATTAAACTGATCAAAGCTTTGTACAAGCGTTCTTCACCACCGAAGACAACTTCTTTTTCTTTCAGATCAGTTGTAAAACTTAATCGGTGAATTTGCGGTCCTGACGACAACGCTCCGCGAATATCCCAGGTGTAAGCAGCACAGCCTACCGGCCCGTGGATGAGGTGAAGCGCATCGGCAATTGGGTAAAGAACTACCCGCGAGCCGCAAAAAACACATGCCCGTTGACTGACCGAACCGGCCACACTGGCTTTCCCGCATGCTATTGTTGCATCATCTTTTCCTTTGGTAAGGATCTGATTTTGTCTGTCGTTAATAAATGTGTCCATGGTGTTTTCTTTTTAGTAAATGAAAGGGAGGCTGCGGGTTGCCTCCCCTCACATTTTGACATTATGAAGAACATATTATAAAGGGATGCCTCCCTGAATCCTTCGATTGGCTGAAGAGAAGGATATATTTTGCGGAATTCGATCAAGCGTTGTCGTTGTTCTCGTTGTTACCGTTGTTGTCGGTCAACCCGACAACTTCGACAACGACCTGATAACTTCCGGGTTCAATTACATCTGCAGTTCAACTTTTTCTTCCGGACAAGTTGCATCGATTTTATCCATCATTGCGTCGAGGATTTTCTCAACAATACGGATAGCTCCCATGTAACCAACTGTTGGGAAGTAGTTGTGTCCCTGACGGTCAAGAATCGGGAATCCCATGCGAACGAAGGGTGTTTGCTCGTCGCGGGCGATATACTTGCCATACGTGTTACCAATGATCAGATCAACGCCTTCTTCTTTAATCCACTGGTGCATCAGGAACATATCGGCCTGAGGACCGTTTTTGAACTTCGCTTCAGGAACCCGCTCCGAGAGAATGGCTTCAGCTTTCTTGGTGAAAGCCTTTCCGGGAGTACCCGACACGATGTATACCGGTTTCATATCCAGGTCGACCAAAAACTCGATCAAGGGAAGAATGTTATCCGGATCACCAAAAACAGCCACTCGTTTGCCGTAGAAATACTGGTGCATGTCGGTGATCATATCAACCAGACGACCGCGTTCGGCAGTGATTTCTTCCGGAACTGACACTTTACCTGCTTTCGACAAAGCCTGAATAAAACGGTCGGTAGCGCGAAGCCCAACAGGGATATCGATGGATTCGAACGGAACTTTGCATTTGTTATCCAAAGCGATCGCTGCTTTTTGGGTAGCCCACTCGCCCATCGCAATGGTGCTCATGCTATCGCCCATGCTAACCATCTCGGCGATTGTTGTACCACCTTTGGGATACATGGAGTACGAACCAGTCATGGGCGTATCCAGCACATCGGACGTATCGGGCAGCAGAACAGATTTCACTTTCATCTGGCCGGCGATTCTTCTCAGCTCGCGCATATCGGAAGGCTCAACCCAACCCGACAACAAATTCACTTGTCTTTTCTTTTCGTCGGTCTTTTCGGGAAAATACTTCACAAATGCTTCCAGCATGTTGGCGTAACCCGTTACGTGCGAACCAACATAACTTGGTGTTGGAGCCTGAATAACGTGTTTCCCGGCGGGAATCCGTCCATCGTCGCCTGCTTTGGCCACAATTTGTCCCAGGTCATCGCCAATGGTTTCCGACAAGCAAGTTGAATGAACGGCGATAATTTCCGGTTCGTAGATCTGAAAAATATTATCGATGGCGGTTAACAGGTTGGCTTGTCCCCCGAATACAGAAGCACCTTCGGTAAACGACGAAGTGGATGCCATAACCGGCTCTTTATAGTGACGCGTCAGGGCGCTTCGGTGATATGAGCAACAACCTTGCGAACCGTGACTGTGTGGCAAACAACCGTGAACACCTAATGCGGCATACATTGCACCTACCGGCTGGCAGGTTTTCGCGGGGTTAACCGTTAGCGCGTTGCGCTCTTTTACTTTATCTGTTGTATGTCGTAGTAACATGATTTTTCCTCCTTATTAAGCTTCAATAGTCATACTTCCAACAATCTCCGGCTCACGCTTCCAGGGGGCGTCCACGAGCTTCCAGATTTTCGTATCCAACATCCGTTGCATTTCCTGGTAGAAATTGATCGCTCCTTCAAAGCAAGTGTAGGGGCCGCCGTAGTCGTAGTTGTGCAACTGTTTCAAAGGCACGCCATACTTCTGCACCACGTATTTTTCTTTGATTCCTGCACAGAACAGATCGGGCTGATAGAACTCGATTAATTTTTCAGTTTCCCAGTGGTTCACATCATCAATAACCAATGAGTTCTTTTTCATATCGGGCATCATTCCTTCGTAGTCGGAGAATTTATAACCCGCCTCCATCAGCTCTGCCTTTTTAGCAGCCAGGTCGTTCCGGAAACGTACATCATCTTTTTCAACGTCCAGATCCTCAATATTCCGGGTATCGGCGTCAATTTTGATGTTCGGGATTACCTTCCGTCCTTCGTAGTCGTCGCGGTGAGCAAACTCGTAACCGGCTGATACAACCTGAATGCCCAGTTCGCCGAAGAGATCCTGGTAGTGGTGAGCACGCGATCCGCCAACAAACATCATCGCCACTTTACCTTCCACCTTGGGTTTAATCGCTTCGCGAACGGCTTCCACTTTAGCCATTTCGCGTGCCACAATGGCATCGACCTTGGCTGTTAGCTCTGCATCGCCAAAGAACTCAGCAATCTTTTTCAGTGATTTGGCAGCCGACTTGGCACCAACAAAGTTCACTTTGATCCAGGGGATACCGAACTTGGTTTCCATCATCTCGGCGATATAGTTGATCGACCGGTGACACATCACCATATTCAGGTCGGCTGTGTGGGCATAGGCCATACTTTCGACCGTTGAGTTACCGGAGAAAGTCGACAGCAAGGTAATTCCGGCTTCTTCGAAAAGGGCTTCAATTTCGAAAGCATCACCACCAATATTGTATTCACCCAACAGGTTCACCTGGAACTTACCCATGCGGGCGCGGTCGTCGGTTCCCAAAATATGTTTGTACAATTGGTTGTTGGCAATATGGTGACCAGCCGACTGCGAAACGCCGCGGTAACCTTCACAGCTAAATCCAAAGCAGTTAATTCCCAGCTCAGCTTTCATTTCGCGGGCCACAGCATGTACATCATCACCAATCAGGCCGACCGGACAGGTCGAGAAAATGGCAATTGCACCAGGGTTAAACAGTTCGTAAGCTTCACGGATTGCTTCTTTCAGCTTCACCTCGCCGCCAAACACGATGTTTTCGTCCTGCATGTCGGTTGAGAAAGTGTAAGGGATGTAGTTTGCATCTGTTTCGGTAGCCGGACGTGTTTGGTTACGCCGTGTCAACCAGGCATAAAAGCTACATCCGATTGGCCCGTGAACGATATTGACAATATCGCGGGTGGGGCCCAGCACTACCCCTTTACATCCGGCGTAAGTACATCCACGCTGGGTAATGATTCCGGGAATAGTACGCACGTTTGCCAGAATTTCCTGATCCACTCCGGGATCGTTAACAACCATCGCCTTGTCGCGTTTGCGGGCAACCTTGCGAGGATATTTTGCCAGAATTTCTTCCTTCAGCTTCGATGGATCCGGCAAACCGTTTGTATAATCTTTTTTCTTTACCATAACTTTTCAATTTTATCAAAGGATTGTTGTACCTGTTTCACCAGTGCGGACCCGAACGGCATCGCCCAATGACATCACAAAGATTTTTCCGTCGCCGGCAGCGGGTGTCTGGTTCACTTCAATAATCGTATCAATTGTTAATTGAACGTTTTCGTCAGATACAGCAATGTTTAAAACACGCTGAGGTCTGAGTCGGGGTTCTTTGCCGAGCAAGGCCAAGGCTTCGGGCTGGTCGTTTTTGGCGCCTTCCAGCACTTTGGCGTCCCAAAGGCCTTTTCCTCGTCCAAAAACTTTTCCGGTTGCGGTCATCGATGTGATTCCGGCTTCGGAAAGAGCACTCTTGGTCTCGTTCATTTTATCAATCCGGATGATTGCCATTATCATTTTCATAATCCTGGAAATTTAAAGGGTTATAACTCTTTTGTTCCGCGACTGATGGTATAGGCTTCCTCGATCGGTTGCACAAAGATTTTTCCGTCGCCGAAGGCACCTTTGGGCTGTGTTATCGCCGTATCCATGATGGTTTTGATGACATATTCTTTATCGTCGTCGTTACACACCACAACCAGCATTTCCTTAGGCAGCTCATCGTAAGTGATGTCTCCGATTTTAATACCTCTTTGCTTACCGCGACCGACAACCGGTATTTTTGTTACCGCAGGGTAGCCAGCTTCAAAAAGGGCTGTGAGTACTTTGCTCGACTTTTCGGGGCGGATAATTGCTCTGATCATTAACATGTTCGTTTTCTCCTATTTTTAGTTAGTTGACAAAAGGGTAGTTTTTTTAGAATGGTTTAGTTGGCGATACCGAAATCGATCAACAGTTTTTCCAATTCTTCAATTTCCAACGGATTAGGAATAATGAACATCTCATTTGCGTTTATTTTAGCAGCCAAAGCACGATATTCGTCCGCTTGCGGGTGTTCAGGAGCAAAGTCAATCACGGTTTTACGGTTGATCTCGGCTTGCTGAACCATATTGTCGCGAGGCACAAAGTGAATCATTTGAGTTCCGATACGACTTGCCAATTGCTCGATCATCTCTTGCTCGTTCTCTACTTTACGTGAGTTACAGATCAGGCCTCCCAGGCGAACAGTACCCGACTGAGCGTATTTCTTGATCCCTTTACAAATGTTATTGGCAGCATACATGGCCATCATCTCGCCCGACACAACGATGTAAATTTCTTCCGCTTTACCATCGCGAATCGGCATGGCAAAACCACCACATACAACGTCACCCAATACATCGTAGAAAGTATAATCAGTTTCGTATTTGGCATCCCAGGCACCCAATTGCTCCAACAAGTTGATGGAAGTGATGATACCACGACCGGCACAACCTACACCCGGCTCAGGACCACCTGACTCAACACAACGCGTGTTTCCGTAACCTCTTTTAATGATGTCATCCAATTCAACATCCTCTCCTTCTTCACGCAGGGTATCCAACACGGTTTTTTGGGCCAAACCACCAAGCAGCAAACGCGTAGAGTCGGCTTTCGGGTCACAACCTACAACCATTACGTTTTTTCCCATTTCAGCCAAACCGGCAACTGTGTTTTGAGTTGTGGTAGATTTACCAATACCACCTTTTCCATAAATAGCTATCTTTCTCATCTTTTTGAATTTTGAGGGTTCAACATTTTTTGCTTTGCTTCCCCTTATAACCAAACGAGTGCCAACTTGCCAAAAAATGAAAAAGAGACGACTGCCACACACACACAACACGCTGATATACTGCACGCCCATTCCATTTTCGCTTTTTTGGCACGCTTTGGCACCATGCAAAAAATCCTACATTCCGGTAGGAAATTGCTTATTCAAACACATTCTATGTTGTAGAGCATAATTCCTTATTTTATTGGGCTTTCAGCGGTATCTTCAAATTCGGAGGTTACAAATTTGTCAGATTCACAAAATTGAAGGATTATATTCCTTTTTGACATCCAACAAAGCAATAACGCCTCTTACTGATCTATTTTATCAGCTTTAAGTATCATTTAGACGTTTCACCAATGGCATCAATGTTGATTTTCTACCTAACGCTTGCTCTCGGCATTTCATTTTTGTGCTCTGTTCTGGAATCGGTCATCCTGAGCGTGAGCTTACCTTACATCTATTTAATGGAACAACAAGCCAGGCCTGGTGCAGCCTTGCTGAAGAAAGTGAAACAAAATATAGACCGCCCGTTGGCTGCAATCCTCAGCTTAAATACCGTGGCACACACCATCGGAGCAGCGGGTGTTGGTGCCGAAGCCACCCAAATGTTTGGAGAAGTGTATTTTGGGCTGATCAGCGCAATACTGACTTTGCTGATCCTTATTTTTTCTGAAATCATTCCCAAGACCCTTGGTGCCTTGTACTGGCGCAAACTTGCCCTACCCGCTGCGCGCGTCATCCGCGTGTTCATCGTTATCACCTATCCACTAGTGATTCTATCGGAATTTTTAACGCGATTTTTTTCCCGCGGACAAACTTCCGACACCGTTAGCCGCGAAGAAGTCGCCATGTTGGCTTCGCTGGGGGGCGAAGAAGGTGTTTTTGACGAGCTGGAAAGTCAAACCATCATCAACCTGATTCAACTAAAAAACCTTAAAGCGAAGGACATCATGACCCCGCGAACCGTACTGGTCGCCGCCAAAGAGACCCTTCCGGCAAGCGAATTCTTTCAAACACCCAATTATCTGCAGTTTTCACGCATTCCGGTTTATGAAGATAACCTGGACCAAATTACCGGCTACATTCTGAAACAAGACATTCTGGAACACTTAGTTGCTGACAACAACGATATTACACTCGCCAGTCAAAAGCGCCCCATTGTGACCTGCTACGAGAACCTGAGCATTCCAAAAGTTTTCGAAAAATTGCTCCTGACTAAAGAACACATTGCCTTGGTTGTCAACGAATACGGGGGAACTGAAGGCGTGATCACCATGGAGGATATCATCGAAACAATACTGGGACTTGAAATCGTGGACGAACGCGATACGCAAACCGATATGCAACAATTAGCGCGCGATATTTGGCAAAAACGACGTAAAAACATCAATCTCAAAAAATAAATATAAAAGATCAACATATCAAACTAATAGACAACACAATACTAAACACCACTTATCGTCTCCTCCCCTCACAACCGCCCGGAAAAGTTTAATTCTTTGTTAATACAATCAGATTAGTTGACTTTTGCAACTAATTTGCATTACATTTGTGCCCTAAAGCACTAAAGAAGCTATGAACACGCGAAAACCACTTCTATACTTAATGGGGCAAACAATGCACCTGAGCAAGCTAAGACTGCTGGCAACGTTTAAAGAAAATGATATCGAGCTATCCATGGAACAGTTTATCCTGCTGCATTTCATCAATGCAAAAGAAGATTTAACGCAGCAAGATATCGCAAACCATTTCTATCGCGACAAATCACTGATCATGCGTCAAACAAACATTTTAATTGATTTACGCTACGTTGTTCGAATGCAGGACCGGGAAGACAAACGAAAAAAGAACCTGATTTTAACTAAAAAAGGATTCGAGGTCTTTGAGCATGCCAAAAAAATCTCCGATCAAGTATCTCAGGAACTATTGCACGGCGTTACTGAAGAAGAATTAATTCACTTCGAGAACGTCATCCAGAAAATTCAACAAAATACCGGTTTTTCCGATTTGGCGGAGAATTGTTGACAAATACTACTATTTAGAAATTATAAAATCATACAGATAAGAAACATGAAAACAATTATTCGAATGAAACATCTTAGTATTATCGCCATCCTTTTAGCGATGTACTCCTGCTCAGACTCTACCGGCGGTCGTGCCGGTATGGCCGGACAAGTACGGGAATACAAAGCCATTGAGCTGCAACCCCAGCAAACAACCCTTTACAAGGATTACCCAACCACCCTTCAGGGTGTACAAACCGTTGAAATCCGCCCGCGCGTTGCCGGCTATATCGAAGAGATTTTTGTTGATGAAGGCGACCTTGTCAAAAAAGGACAAATCCTGTTCCGTTTGAATGCCAACGACCTTCAGGCACAACTACGCTCGGCAGAAGCGCAGGTGAAAGTTGCCGAAGCACAAGTGGCTACGGCAAAAATAAATGTTGAAAAAACGCAACCGCTGGTCGACAAAAATATTGTCAGCGAATTTGAACTGGAATCGGTAAAAGCAGCTTATGCCTCCGCCGAAGCGCAATTGGCCAACGCGAAAGCCAATGTTGCCAATGCCAAAGCCAATTTGGGCTACACGCTGATCGCCAGTCCTACCGACGGCATTATCGGCAACTTTCCCTACCGGGTGGGTAGCCTGGTTAGCAGCTCAAGCGCCCAACCATTGACAACAGTGTCGAACACAGCCACGATGTATGCTTACTTTTCGGCCAACGAAACCGAATTTCTAGCACTCACTAAAGATCTGGAAGGAGCGAACACCAAACAAAAACTGGAAAACCTTCCGGCTGTTGAGCTAATCCTGTCCGACAACACGGCTTACCCCATTAAAGGGCAGGTTGAAACAGCCAGCGGTATTGTAGACCAGTCTACCGGAGCGATTAACATCCGTGCTTCGTTTAAAAACCCCGAAGGGCTCTTACGCTCCGGAGGCAGCGGTGCTGTGCGCATTCCTCAGCACTTTAACAATGCCATCGTCATTCCGCAAAAAGCAACAACCGAAATTCAGAATAAACACTTTGTGTATGTAGTGAATGCCGAAAACAAAGTTGTAAACACGCAGATTGAAGTAGTCGCAGGTAACCTAAAAGACGCCTACATTGTTACTACCGGATTGAAAATCGGCGACAAGGTCGTTGTTGAAGGCATCACCAGCCTGCGCGACGGAACCGAAATCAAGCCCAATGTTACGCCCCAACAAACCGGCGACAACAACAGCTCCAATCAGTAATTTAAATTCAGAAGGAAGATGTTTAGAAAATTTATTGAAAGACCGGTACTCTCAACGGTCATTTCTATCATACTCGTAATCCTTGGGGTGCTGGGCATCAGCTCGCTCCCCATCGAGCAATACCCGGATATTGCACCGCCAACCATCCGTGTGCAGGCCACCTATACCGGTGCCGATGCTGCTACGGTGATGAATAGTGTAATTATTCCGCTGGAAGAACAAATTAACGGCGTTGAAGACATGATCTACATGACTTCGTCGGCCAGTAACACAGGAGCGGCAACCATCGAGGTGTACTTCAAACAAGGTACCGACCCCGATATGGCGGCCGTAAACGTTCAAAACCGGGTGGCACAAGCCAATGCCCTGTTGCCCTCCGAAGTTACCCGGGCCGGGGTTACTACCGGCAAGCGCCAAAACAACATGTTGCTGGTATTTTCGGTTTACAGCCCCTCGGGCGAATTCGACGAGACCTTCCTGCAAAACTACTCCAAAATCAACCTGCTTCCGCAAATCCAACGGGTTACCGGGGTTGGTGAAGCCATGGTTTTTGGTGCCAAGGACTATTCCATGCGCGTTTGGCTGCGTCCCGACGTGATGGCCAGCTACAAGCTTATGCCATCGGATATTACCGCAGCAATTTCAGCCCAAAACCTGGAAGCTGCTCCCGGCCGCTTTGGACAACAAAACGACCAGAGTTTCGAATACGTTTTGCGTTACAGCGGAAAACTGAAGGAGCCCGCAGAATTTGAAAACATCATTATAAAAGCAGATGCTGACGGAAATATTCTCCGCCTAAAAGATGTTGCCCGCATTGAAATGGGGGCGCTCAACTACGCCATGTCGACAGCAACAATGAACAAGCCCGGGGTAACCATGGCCATTTTCCAGGCTGCCGGCTCCAATGCCCGCGACGTGATCATTGAATGTCAAAAAGTAATTGAAAATGCCTCCCAGGATTTTCCTCCGGGAGTGGATTATCAAATATTAATGAACACCAACGACTTCCTGGACAGCTCGATCTCGAAAGTGCTGCACACCCTGCTCGAAGCCTTTATCCTGGTATTTATCGTGGTGTTTATCTTCCTGCAGGACTTCCGGGCTACGCTGATACCGGCGATTGCCGTTCCGGTCTCAATCGTTGGTACCTTCTTCTTCCTGAACCTGTTTGGGTTTACCATCAACCTGCTGACCTTGTTTGCCCTGGTACTGGCCATCGGTATTGTGGTGGACGATGCCATTGTGGTGGTTGAAGCGGTACACGCCAAATTAGACCAGGGAGCCAAGAATGCCCGCTCGGCGTCAATCTCGGCGATGAGTGAAATCTCCACTGCCATCATCTCCATCACCTTGGTTATGGCGGCTGTATTTATCCCGGTTACCTTTATTACCGGCACCACGGGGGTGTTTTACCGCCAATTCGGGATTACACTAACCGTTTCCATCATCCTGTCGGCCATCAATGCCTTAACCTTAAGCCCTGCGCTTTGTGCCATTTTCCTGAAACCACACAACGAAGAGGAAAAGCACAAAAAAGGACTGATGAAGCGCTTCTACACGGCATTCAACACGGCATTTGAAACAATGACCCATAAATATCAGAAGTCAACCCATTTCTTTATTAAACGGAAATGGCTTTCAGCTGGCTTAATCGTCGCATTTATTGCGGTTTTGGTTTTCCTGATGAAAACAACGCCAACCGGTTTTGTGCCTGATGAAGATACCGGCCGTGTGTTTGTCGACATCTCCATGCCGCCGGCAACTTCTTCTGAAAAAACACTGGAAGTAGCACGCCAGGTTGACCAGATTTTGGCGACCATCCCCGAAATCGATGGCCGCTCAATGGTTGGCGGGTACTCGTTTATCGGTGGTCAGGGTAGCTCGTACGCCATGATTATTTGTAGTATGGCTCCCTTTGACGAGCGCAAAGAAGACGGACAGGATCAGACCAGCATTGTCCGCAAGCTTTACGGCATGACGGCTGGCATTAAAGATGCCCGTGTTATCATCTTCTCGCCGCCAATGGTATCCGGCTTTAGTGTTACCGGTGGTTTCGAGCTGAAGCTGGAAGATAAAACCGGAGGCGACATCAAGGATTTTGAACAGGCTGCCGGAGGATTTTTGGCTGCCCTGAACCAACGTCCGGAAATTCAGTATGCACAAACATCGTTCAACAGCGGCTTCCCGCAGTACATGGTTGATGTCAACCCCGCCCGCTGTATGCAAAGCGGCATTGAGGTAAGTACGGTATTGTCTACCTTGCAGGGATACATTGGTGGTTATTACGCCTCCGACTTTAACCGCTTCGGGAAACAATACCGCGTAATGCTCCAATCGGAAGCGGAGTACCGTGGTAACCCGGAAGACCTGAACAACATCAAAATCAGGACTTCGAGCGGCGAGATGGCTCCGATTACCGAGTTCATCAAACTAACACGAGTTTACGGACCGGAAAACATCACCCGTTTCAATATGTATACCTCAATCAACGTAACGGGTAGCCCCAATCCGGGCTACAGTACAGGTGATGCCATTCAAGCGATTGAAGAAGTTGCTGCCGAGCATTTGCCTACCGGCTATGCTTACGAATACTCGGGTATTACCCGCGAGGAAATTGCCGCCGGTAGCCAAACCATCGTGGTTTTCGCCTTGAGTTTAATCTTTGTATTCTTCTTCCTGGCTGCGCAGTACGAAAGCTACATTTTGCCGCTTTCAATCATCACGCCACTACCTATTGGAATTGCCGGTGCATTCATCTTTGCCCGAATGTTGGGTGTTGAAAACAATATTTACCTGCAAATTTCGCTCATCATGTTGATTGGTCTGTTAGCGAAAAACGCGATCCTGATTGTGGAATTTGCCCTTCAGCGTCGCCAAGGCGGTATGAGCATTGTTCAATCAGCGATTGAAGGAGCAACGGCCCGTCTGCGCCCAATCCTGATGACCTCATTTGCCTTTATCGTAGGTTTGATGCCGTTGATTATTGGTGGCGGTGTTGGAGCCAACGGTAACCGCTCGATCGGGACCGGTGCCATTGGTGGTATGTTGATTGGTACGGTGATCGGAATCCTGGTCATTCCGGCCATGTATGTGGTATTCCAAACTTTACAGGAAAAAGTTAAGAAACCAGAAAATAAGGAAATATCAGAAATGAATAGCCTGGATTAACAATCGGGTAAAATTTGAACGAGATATGAAAACAAATTCACTCAAAAATATGGCCTTCGCCTTGCTAGCTTCTGCTACGCTGCTTTCGTGCAGCAGTAGCAGACACTACGAGCGAAGCAGCATAAACACCGAAGGGCTGTATGGTACCACGCAAACCGATAGTACCAACCTGGCCAACGAGGCTTGGGAAAGCCTGTTTAACGATCCGGTTCTAAAAAGCCTGATCGCTGAAGGACTAAGCAACAACCTTAGCCTACAAGCAGCCATTGAGCGCGTAAAAGCCTCCGAAGCCTATTTCAAGCAAAGTCGCCAGAGCATGCTTCCGGGCATCAGTGCTCAAGCCGGCCACACTTACGTGCGCAATTCAGAATCGACCTACCCCTCGGGGCCCCGCGAGTACAATGCAGCTCAAATTGCCCTTCAGGCCAGCTGGGAGATCGATTTCTGGGGAAAATTAAACAGCGCCAAAAAAGCAGCTTATGCCGATTATCTGGGAACCGATGCTGCCCGCAAAGCAGTTCAGACCAACCTGATTGCCAACATTGCAACGGCCTACTACAATTTATTGGCACTGGATCAACAGCTGGTAATCACACAAGAAACCGTTAAGACCAATGCCGAACTGGTTGAAACAATGAAGGTATTAAAAGATCATGGAAGTGTTACCGGTGCCGCAGTCGTGCAAAGTGAAGCTGCCCGTTATGCTGCCGAAGTGACCATCCCGGATTTGGAACAACAAATTGAAGCAACCGAAAACAGCCTGTGCATCCTGTTGGGACGTAGACCCGGAACCATCACGCGCGGAAAACTGGAAGACCAACAAGTGCACAGCCAGTTAACCGTAGGAGTTCCCTCGCAACTGCTCGATAACCGCCCCGATGTAATGCAAGCGGAATACGCGGTCATCAGCGCTTACGAAACCACCAACAGTGCAAAAGCTTACTTCTTCCCCTCGGTAACCTTAACTGCATCGAGCGGACTGGAAGCACTCGAATACAGTGACCTTTTTGATGCCGGTTCGCTTATGGCCAACGTGGTTGGCGGATTAACCTCTCCGCTTTTCAACAAAAGAGCAAACCGAACACGGCTCGAAGTTGCCAAAGCCCAACAGGCAGTAGCGCTGGCCGACTTCAAAAACACCTTGCTCACTGCCGGCCAAGAAGTTTCCGATGCGCTGGGCACCTACCAGGCAGCAGAACGCAAGATCGACCTGCGCAAAAAGCAACTAAACGCTCTGGAAAAATCGGTTGACTATACCAAAGAGCTGTTGACCTACGGGTCGGCAACCTATACCGAAGTGCTAAATGCACAACAAAGTTACCTCGGAGCCCAATTGAACAATGTAAGCGACCATTTACAACAACTGACCGCCGTGGTAACACTTTACCGCGCGTTGGGAGGCGGCTGGCAATAAGAATTTGAAAACTGAAAATACAACTTTCCGGAAGAGGGGGCATCACACACGATGTCCCCTTTTTTTTTTGCGAAAGTTTCTTTTTCGACGCTTTAGAGCCTATTCCTTCGCTTCAACTTTTGATCAACTCGGATCTTTGTCCTACCGGACGGGTTTTCATTTTTCAACAATGGCTTTAGCCATTTAATACCGATTAGCTTCAAAAGTATCGCATCGTATCACTTCAGTACAATGCTTCTTTTTCAGTCTATCGGCATTATACCGTCCTATTTCATAGCATAAATTAGCCTGTAAAACGGTATAATTTGGGTAGCACCAAAGGCAACACGAAGATTCTCCCGTCCCGTACGGGACGGAATTTCGCCCCTGTCGTCGTTATGCTACCCAATTAGCATCCCTCCGGGATTGCAGGAAGCTTTTCGTTTGATGGAGGCCTCGATAAAACCAGGCCAACCGGTTCCCAAGTTTTTGGCATTGATCGAACGACCTTCTTATGAGCTGATGGCGTCTTGGATGACAACCCGATAACTTGTGACAACCATGATAACCTGTGACAACAAGACAACCTGCTTCAGGCAATTGAAAAAAACACAAGGCTAAAAACAGGGAGTAGAACGCTGCTTATTAGCGAAACCAGCAAAGAGAAAAAACAACCAACAAAAAACAGGATAAAGAAAATGAAGTATGAACGCAATCAGGAATTAGAATCGTATTAGATTTGTAAACCAGTAAATGAAATGAAAAACATTTACATCCTACCAAATAAAGTATAAATCTGTCAAGCTATTTTAGGAAAAGACATACTGAAACGCCCGGTTGACGCGTCCCCCGAGCAGGTTTGACCCTCCCCTGAGGATTTTCACCCGTCCCTGAGTAGTTTGAAGCCTTCCCCGAGCAATTTGGAGCGTTCCCTGAGCAGTTTGAGCCATCCCCTGAAAGATTTGACCGTCCCCTGAGCAGTTTGACCGGCTTCACGAGCAGGATTGACCGTCCCCCGAGCAATCTGAAGCCATCCCCGAGCAGTTTGAAGCATCCCCCGAGCAATTTGCCCCGTCCCTGAACAGTTTGACCCGTTTTTCACTCCGGCTTTTATTCAACTCGGATCTTTTGTCCTACCGGACGGGTTTTCATTTTTGTAGTCCTGCCCGGCCGGTCTGACGGGGACACAAAAACGAAACAAAAAGGTCATGGCTGATTTTTATCTGCAACCGCCATCTGCCGAAAAGCTAAGTTCAACCGGGTGATCTCCGTCTCACGACGCTGTTTTGGCCAACAACCCGACAACTATTGAAAACAACGACAACAGCATCGTCGAAAACGACTACACTTTCATCCCTTTTGGTGATTCCCTCCGAATCATATTACCAGCGAATCTCGTGATTTATGCTTTTTTCGTTATCTCGGCTTCCTGCGCATCAACAACAGCAATAGCCACCAGGTTGACGATTTCGCGCACCGAGCTTTCCATCTGCAAAACATGAATCGGTTTTCGCATGCCCAGCAAAATGGGGCCCATCGCCTTGGCTGCCCCCAGCTCCTGCAACACTTTATACAGAATATTGCCCGAGCTGAGATTGGGAAAAATAAGAACATTGGCATCAGCATCGCCGAGCTTGCTAAAGGGGAACTTTCGTTGTCGCAAGGCACCATTCAGCGCATAGTTGGCCTGCATCTCACCATCGACCATCAGATCCGGATAATCGCGGTGAAGAATTTTCACAGCATCGCTGGCCCTTACCGGACTTCCCTTTCCTTTAAAAGCCCCGAAATTGGAATAGCTGAGAATGGCAATCCGGGGTTCAATTTTAAATCGCCGCACTTCATTAGCCACCAAAACGGTGGTGTCGGCGATGGTTTGAGGCGCCGGGTCGGAGTTGACCGTGGTATCAGCTAAGAACAAAGGGCCTTTGGATGTGAGCATCACATACATCCCGGCAATATGGTTAAACTCTTCTTTTGTACCAATCACATGAATAGCCGGCCGGATAGTATCGGCATACTTGCGCGAAAACCCCGAGATGAAAGCATCGGCCTCGCCGGTTTCAACCATCATACAGCCAAAATAATCGTGATTATACATCCGTTCGAGTGCTTCGTCGTAACTCATCCCTTTTCGTTTGCGCTTGTCGAACAAAATTCGGGCATATTCATTGCGCTTTTCATCGGTCACATCCTGATAAATATCGATGATCGTGAGGCCATCCAAATCCAGTTTATTTTCTGTTTTAATCCGTTCTATCTCCGAACGTTTACCCAGCAAAACAGGCTGTGCAATTCCCTGATCGGTAACAAAACGGGCCGCTTTCAACATTTTCAGGTTATTGGCATCGGCAAACACCACCTTCTTCGGATTTTGTTTCGCCTTATTGCAGATGGTCATGATCAGCTTATTCTCGCCTCCCAGGCGTGCCCCCAGCTCGCGTTCATATTCGTCCCAATCGGTTATTGGCTTGCGGGCAACGCCCGTTTCCATGGCGGCCTTAGCTACGGCCGGGGCAACCGTGGTAATTAAGCGGGGATCCAAGGGTTTCGGAATAATATAATCCTTGCCAAAAACAATATTCTCCATATTGTAGGCTTTCGTAACCAGCTCCGGAACATATTCTTTGGCCAGATCGGCCAAGGCTTTCACCGCTGCAATTTTCATTTCCTCGTTAATCACCCGGGCGCGAACATCCAGGGCTCCCCTGAAGATAAAAGGAAAGCCCAGCACATTGTTAATCTGGTTGGGAAAGTCGCTGCGGCCGGTAGCCATGATAACATCATCGCGCGCGGCCACGGCCTCGTCGTAGGCAATTTCGGGCGTGGGGTTCGCCATGGCAAAAACAATCGGGCTGGGCGCCATGGAACGCACCATATCCGCCGTAACAAGATTCCCCACCGACAAGCCCAGAAACAGATCGGCTCCCTTCATGGCCTCGGCCAGCGAGGCATAATCGCGGGCACAGGCAAACTGTTTTTTGGACTCATTTAAATCGCTCCGGGCGTTAGATACAGCACCTTTACTATCGAACATGACGATATTTTCCGGCTTCACCCCCAGCTGCAAATACAATTTGGCGCAGGAAATGGCTGCCGCTCCGGCACCGCTAATGACAACCCGAATAGTTTCAATTTGCTTTCCGGTAATCTCCAGGGCATTCAACAAGGCCGCGCCCGAGATGATGGCTGTTCCATGCTGGTCGTCGTGAAAAACCGGAATATCGAGATCCTTTTTCAGCCTCTCTTCAATATAGAAACATTCCGGCGCCTTGATGTCTTCCAGGTTAATACCTCCAAATGTAGGCGAGATGGCCCGCACCACATCGATCAGCCGGTCGGGGTCTTTTTCGTCCACCTCAATGTCAAACACATCAATATCGGCAAAAATCTTAAACAGCATTCCCTTCCCCTCCATTACCGGTTTGCCGGCACCGGGGCCAATATCGCCAAGCCCCAGCACTGCTGTTCCGTTCGAGACAACAGCCACCAGGTTTCCTTTCGAAGTGTAGTGATAAATCTCTTCCGGATCGCGCTGAATTTCGCGGCAGGGCTGAGCCACCCCCGGCGTGTAAGCTAAGGAAAGATCGTATTGGGTTTCGTGGGGCTTAGTGGGGACTACCTGAATTTTTCCGGGCCTCCCCTTCTCGTGATAGCGTAAAGCATCGTTGTAGACAGATTTTTTCATGGCAAGTGATTTTTGGCTTCCCTTCAAGTTACGACAAAAACAATTTGGAAGCCAGAACTTTGCTCACGAATTTCAAACTCAGCCCTGCCTCATCCGGCAGGACGCCTCTGCGCGAGATCCCGTTCCTAAATCTGTTTGGGGAAATGCTTGACGACAGCGAGAGCCAACAAAATCCACCCGACGATGAAGCTCAACCCACCAATGGGCGTAATAGCGCCAATCCATTTGATACCGGTCAAGGTCAGGACATACAAGCTACCGGAGAAAATGAGAATGCCGGCAAACAAAAACAGCGCAGCCCAATTGAGGTAGCCCGATGGCATGCTAACCGACAAAACACCGATGAGCAACAGCCCTAAAGCATGATAAAAATGATACTCGACACCGGTTTTGTACACTTGCAGCAGATCGGGCGAAACACGCGACTTTAAACCATGGGCACCAAAGGCTCCGATCACAACTCCCAAAGCCAGCAAAATGGCTGCTGTTATAATAATTGACTTCGTCATACGATTGCTTTTAATGTGGATACCAACAAGCAAACGTCGGATTTGTTGACCGCGAAAGCCGACCGATCTTACTGAAAGGCACTGGCGAACAACACCACATTCAGCGCAGTAACAATAGCCCCCAGAGTGTAAAGCATCCATTTGGAGACTGTTGAGTTTTTATATTTCCCCATCACCTTTTCCGAAGAAGTGAGGTAAACCTGTGTAAAAATGGTGAAGGGCAGCTGAATACTGAGCACCATCTGCGATATCAGCAGTCCCTGAAACGGATTGGAAATAAAAAAGATGATCAGCAAAGCCACCACCAGCGAGATGATGACGCCAAGGCGGGAGTGGTTATCCTTAATATCGTAGGGTTCTTTGTAAATTCCGGCAAAGATACTGCCTGCCGACATCCCCGAAGTGATGGTTGACGAAATCCCGGCAAACAGCAGGGCCACGGCAAAAACATTCGACGCATGGCTTCCCAAAAGCGGCCCCAACAGGTGATTGGCCTGTTCCAACTCGTCGACCGGCGTTTGGGTTTTAAAGAAGGTTACTGCTGCCAGCAAAATCATGGCACTGTTGATGGCCCAGCCAATAATCATGCTAAACAGGGTGTCGAAGAACTCATACTTCAGCTGCTTCTTAATCACCGCATCGTCCGACAAGTTCCACTGCCGGCTCTGAATAATCTCGGAATGCAAGAACAGGTTATGCGGCATTACAACGGCTCCCAGAACACTCATAATCACCAAAATTGAATTTTCCGGAAACGAGGGAGTCACCCAGCCCTTCATGGCCTGTGTCCACTCCACATCAACCAGTGAAAGCTCGTACAAAAACGAAAGCCCGATCACCGATACAAAGGCAATGATCCACTTTTCGATAACCCGATAATTTTTGGAGAATAACATGATGATCACGAAGATGGTCACCAAAACCGACCCGAGCCGAATGGGAACATCGAACAGCATTTTCAGGGCAATAGCTCCGCCAAGGATCTCAGCCAGCGAGGTAGATACAGATGCCAGCATGGCCGAAACCAATACCCCGCGCGAATAGACCGGTTTCAGATGCTCGGTAGCTGCCTCCGACAAGCATAAGCCGGTAACAATGCCCAAGTGCGCCACGTTATGCTGCAATATAATCAGCATGATCGTCGACAAAGTAACCATCCACAGCAAGGAATAGCCAAACTGCGCTCCGGCAGCCAGGTTCGATGCCCAGTTACCGGGGTCGATAAAACCGACAGTGACCAACAAGCCGGGACCAATAAATTTAAAGATTTCGGCTGCTCCCAGCCGCGGATTATGCTTGTTTGTATCGAATTTTGATTTCCACCACATAGCGCTGTCTATTTAATCAACCAGCTAAAAATACAGACTTAGGCGGAATTGCATTTCAGTAATGCCCAATCACCACGCGATATTTAATATTATCATTATCTACCAGCTCCGTTCCCAGAAATACATCGGAGGATTACAGTCGGTAAAACCGGCTTTTCGGTAAAGCTTTTGCGCGCTGCTGTTATCGTTACGCACCTCCAGATTGAGGCGGCAATAGTCATTCTTTTGCGCCCAAGCGGCAATTTGGTCCAACAGAAAAAGCCCCACACCCTGGCCTCGGAAATCGGGATGAACCACCAAGTCGTGAATATTAATCAGGTAGCGGGCTTTCCATGTTGAAAAGTTCTTATTGCAATTAGCCAAGGCTGCATAGCGATCACCGGCCTTAATCAAAAAACCCAGATAGCCCGAATAGTTGCGCAGTCCTTCAATAATTTTGGGCGCCATATTCTCCGGCATAGGAGCGCTCACCCCCATCGGATCGCGCATGTAACAGTCCAACAAATCGATTAATGCCTCAACATGCGCGTTGTTATACAAATCAATTTCGATAAACGTCAATGAGCTGTTTTCCATACTATCAGGAACTTATACCTTAAATCGCCAGGCTTCAATTTCATATTTCTTTACGCGTGTTCCCAGCATTCGCTCGGTCACCGACAGCAGTTCGGCCGCTTTGGCAATATTCCCTTTGGTGCTTGTTAAAGCTTCGCGAATCAATTGTTTCTCCACCTGCTCAACCGTATACATTAAGCCTCCCCGAGCCTGCGTATTCGACGAATCAGCGGTTTGAAGCGATGGTGGCAGATTATACGAATGAATGACATCATCGGTGGTCAGAATACAAGCCCGTTCGATGCAGTTTTCGAGCTCACGAATATTGCCCGGCCACGAGTAAATCATCAACATATTCAAGGCACTGGTTGTAATGCGCTTCACGCTGGTTCCGTTGCGTTTGTTAAATTTCTCGATGAAATGATCGACCAGCAAAGGAATGTCGTCGCGGCGTTCGCGCAGAGACGGGATATACAAGGGAAAAACATTAATCCGATAAAACAAGTCTTCGCGAAATTCACCCTTCTCGATGGCCTCCTCCAAGTTTCGGTTGGTTGCCGCCACAATGCGCACATCCACTTTAATGGTTTCGGTTCCCCCCAGGCGCTCAAACTCACGCTGCTGCAAGATCCGCAGTATCTTAACTTGCGTCGACAACGGAATATCACCGATTTCGTCCAGGAAGATGGTGCCGCCGTCAGCCAATTCAAAGCGTCCTTTCCGGCGACTGTCGGCTCCGGTAAAAGCTCCCTTTTCATGACCAAACAACTCACTCTCGATCAGCGAGTCGGGCAAGGCCGAGCAGTTGACCTTCACAAAATTATTCCGGGCTCGTTTGCTCGAATAGTGAATGGCATCAGCAATCAGTTCCTTACCAATCCCGCTTTCCCCGCGAATCAACACCGTCGAGTTGGTTTCGGCCACCATATTCACCAACGAATATACATCGCGCATTTTGCCCGAATTACCAACAATATTGACGGGACGCTGTCCATCGTCCAGCTTACTCTGCAGTTCCTGATTTTTTTGCCGAAGCGCTTCAAGTTCTTCCATTTGCTCTTGTTTGGAGCTCACCACTCGCGAAATAAGGCTCCCGATAACCGACAAAAGATACAGGTTTTCATCCTTGGTAATATAGGGGTTGTACAAACGAAGCAAGCCTAATGCACCGGTTACCTGCGACTCCTCAATGATGGGAACACAAACAAAGGTCAAATCTTTTCCATCTTTCGATTTGAGTTCCTGCTGCGTGCGGTTCAGAAACAGATTCGACTCAGAGATTTTATCCACCACAATCGGCCTGGCCAGTTCAATCACCCGACCGATGATTCCTTCGCCCAGGTCGTATTTTCCGCGAGCTTGCTGCGCGGAACTATACCCATAAGCCGCCTCGATATAAATTTTCGAATTTTGCCTGTTGAAAATCGTCAAAAAGCTACGCTCGGCATCCAGGTGCCGCACCAGCAATTCCAAAATTACCGACAAATCATTTTTCAATTCTTTGGTCTGAATCAATCGTTGACTGATTTCCGACAGCAGCGTTAACTCTTTTACGCCGTAACATTCGTCACCCGCCTTTTTGCACCTAAATTCCATACTTTCCCGCCTAAGATGATTTATTTTCGGTTTCTTTTTACACACAAATTTCACAAGAAAACAACGCCATGCAAGCGCCAAGTCCTGTGCCGGTATCATTTTAACGGAATAATAACATCATTACGAACCAAATGACATTTACCGGAACAAAAATATCTATTCTAATTTACCAGTTATCTTCAAAAACTCTATATTTAACTCAATTAAATACATAGGGCTCGTGAAAATAAATCTGGTTATCATTCCCACGTACAACGAAAAGGAAAACATTGAACGAATGGTTCGCAAAGTTTTCTCATTACCAAGGCCTTTCGAGTTATTAATCATCGATGACAATTCACCGGACGGAACGGCTGAGATCGTCAAGAAACTACAACTGGAGTTCCCCAAAAAGCTTCACTTATTGCAACGAGAAGGCAAGCTGGGACTCGGCACTGCCTATTTGAGCGGATTTAAGTGGGCCTTAAACTACGGCGCCGACTACATTTTTGAGATGGATTGCGACTTTTCGCACAACCCGGAAGATCTGGAGCGCCTGCTGGATGCCTGCGAAAAGCAAGGAGGCGATGTCGCCATTGGCTCCCGCTACATCAAAGGCATCAACGTCATCAACTGGCCCCTAGGACGGGTGCTGATGTCGTACTGTGCCTCGGTTTATGTGCGGTTTATAACGGGTATGAAAGTGATGGACACCACCGCCGGCTTTAAATGTTTCAGCCGTCGCGTGCTGGAAACCATCGACCTGGACAACATCCGCCTAAAAGGCTACGGGTTTCAGGTTGAAATGAAATTTACCGCCTGGAAACACGGGTTCAACTTAGTGGAAGTACCCATAATTTTCACCGACCGCCAGGAGGGAAGTTCCAAAATGAGTGGCGGCATTTTTAACGAAGCACTATGGGGAATTCTAAAAATGAAGATGCACAGCTGGTTTACCAACTACCAGCCCAAAGCCGACTAACAACATAGCCTCGTGAACAAATCAAACCGGATAATTGCTTAAGGCTGCACAGGATTGTAGCCTTTTTACTTTTACGATCGTAATTTAAGACAAATACCAAGTACCATGCAACAGACCATCATCCATAACGCAATCGTCATCAACGAAGGGAAGCGTTTCCGTGGAGGAGTTATCATCGAAGGTGAATTTATTAAGAGCATATTTGAGGGAGAAAAGCCCGAAAGCACCAACAATGCCGCTCAGGTTATCGATGCCGAAGAGCGCTGGTTGATCCCGGGAGCCATCGACGATCAGGTTCACTTTCGCGAACCGGGTTTAACCCATAAAGGCGAAATTGCCACCGAATCGAAGGCCGCGCTGGCCGGCGGTGTTACTTCGTATATGGAGATGCCCAACACCAATCCGCAAAGTGTGACCCACGAGGAGCTGGAAAAAAAATATGCCCGCGCGGCAGAAGTGTCGGCGGTGAACTATTCGTTTTATATGGGAGCCACCAATAAAAACCTGGATGAAGTGCTGAAAACCGATCCCCGGAAGGTTTGCGGCATTAAAGTATTCATGGGCTCATCAACCGGAAACATGCTGGTAGACGACGAAGCGACACTAGCTGAGATTTTCAAAAATGCGCCAACGCTTATTGCAACCCACTGCGAAGACGAGGCGATCATCAAACGCAATATTGAAATTTACCGGGAGAAGTACGGTGAGGTTGTGCCCATCTCGCGTCACCCCAAAATACGCAGCGCCGAAGCCTGCTACAAGTCATCGTCGAAAGCGGTTGAGCTGGCTGCCAAATACGACGCCCGCCTGCACGTACTGCACATCTCGTCGGCGCAGGAAATGGACCTTTTCCAACCGGGACCAGTGAAAGATAAAAAGATTACAGCCGAAGTATGTGTCCACCACCTGTGGTTCGACGAGCGCGACTATCTGGCTTACGGAACACGTATCAAGTGGAACCCGGCAGTGAAGTCGGAAGCCGACAAGCTGGCTCTGTGGGATGCCCTGCTGGCCGACAAGATTGACGTAATTGCCACCGACCATGCACCCCATACCCTGGACGAAAAATCGCACTCGTATTTTAAAGCGCCCTCGGGAGGTCCGTTGGTACAACATTCGGTAACGGCCATGTTCGAGTTCGTGAAGCAAGGAAAGATTACAGCCGAAGAGGTGGTAAAGAAAATGTGTCATGCTCCGGCCGACCTGTTCCGTGTTGACCGCCGTGGATACATCCGTGAAGGATACTACGCCGATCTGGTATTGATTAACCCGGAAAAAAGCTGGACGGTGTGCCCCGAAAATATCATTTACAAATGTGGCTGGTCACCCTTCGAAGGAACAAACTTCAGCACCCAGGTGTCGAAGACTTTCGTCAACGGTCAACTGGCTTACGACCGGGGACACATCGAAACATCCGTTCGCGGCAAACGACTGGAGTTCAACTACTAGAATGATCACCCAAAAGAAAGACAAAATAAAAGGAAGTCCGCTACCCTCACCGGGATAGCGGACTTCCTTTTTATAATGGAACATCATTCGCGTTAGTTCACCACAATAATCAAGAACTTTGAGGATCTCCAAAACTCCACGGGATTGTCAATCACCAACGCCTCAGCCATATCTTCACCTTCAAAATGATACGAGTCAGCCGGATGATTGGTCACCAGCTTCGCTTTGCGGGCATTTAATTCAATTCGGGCCAAATCGCGAATATCAACTTCCGTAAAATAATCCGAGTTGAATTGTTCTTTCATCTTCAGGCGTTTACCAATACCCAGAAATCCGCCATCCTTTTCAACCAAATCATTCTCTATCAGTTCTTTTTGTGAGCCAAAAGCATAGTATGCCGTGTTTAAAGCAATGGTTTGTGCATCAATGGTATTGGTTTTATCCATCAAGGCTTCGTCCTTCAGCTTGCTTTCGGCTGCCATTTCCTCCATACGGCTTGTCATGCCCGCCATATCCAAATGCAGTTTCTCCATCTCTGTTTTCAGGCTGGCAACCTCAGCGTCCTTTTGTTCAACCTGCTTGCGCAACACCACGATGGCACGTTGCAACTCGGCAACTTTCGCATTCGAGCTGCCCAGCTGTTTCTGCAATTTATTAATGAGCTCCTTGTTTTGCCGCATCAGCTCGTGAATGGCTGCAATATCACTCAAAATCTGATCTTTATCGGTGCGACCTCCCTCGCCAACTTTGGCCGATTCGATACGCACAATGTCTTCCATCTGCTTGATGGAATCCAGGTTTTCCTGAATTTCGGTCATCACCGACACGAAGTTGATAATCGCTGAATCTTTTTCAACTGCCGCCTGCGCCAAACTATCCTGAGTTGCCTGCATGCGGTCGATCTTGCCCTGCTGACACGAAACCAATGCCACAATAATTACACACAAATAACTAAGCTTTTTCATAACGTATTGCCTATTAATTCAAAACCAAAGTTAATGGCTTTTCCTGATTTCACGACAATCCGCCTGGTTTTTTATGCGTCACGAACAAGCTTCCCCTGTTCACTGAAATTCAATAAACTCGGGATGATACCCCAAGCGCTGTGCAGCCTCCAGCATTTCCATGTTCTTTTTCATTCGTACCTTAATATGAAAATCGGGTTTGGCGGCATAGTATTCCTGTGCTTTGGGAAAATTACCAACCAACTCGTAACACATTCCCAGCGCCACCGACAATTCCGGGATTTGCTCGGCTTGGTAAAGTTTGCGGGCCAGCTTCCCGGCCTCCATATACTCCCCCTCCTGCAACAAGCTCTTCAATGATTTATAGTCTTCACGCAAGGCTTTATCTTTAATTTTCACCGATGGCAGGTTAAGCAAAGCCGTCTTCCGATCAACAAAGAAGCGATAGCCACCGATTGCCGATCGGGTTTCATCCTCCAACTGTTTTACGAGCTGGTCGACCTTAAAATAACTCTTACCGGGCTTTAACACACTTTCTTTCCGCAAATGCAGCGTATCGCTTACGGCAGGTGATCCATCGGTGTAGCTAAAGTTCAGAATAACCATAAGATCTGCATAATTCGTTTTCTCACTCGTAAAATACGGAATTGTGGGGCTCCCGGCGCTTACACTTTCACGGTATACGGTTTCGTGCGCATCGGTTCCGTAGCTGTAAACATAGCTTCCGGAAATCAGCACTGCGGCTTCCGACTCGGTTTCAACCGGGCAGCACCAGCTACGGACCAGCCAGCTGATTTGCGGATCGTCCACCTGTTGCCTCCAGTAGCGGTCAATCATTTGTTCCAATAAGGGATCCGGAGTATCACCGGCATTCTCGAACGATTGCAAAAAATAAGCGCTGCTCTTAAAAGGAGAGTTCTGCAATTTTTCGGCATCCAACGAATAACTGGTCATTCTAATTTGTCCCGGCGCGCACAGGGCAGGCACCGACAGCATTAGCAAAAACAACAATCTTTTCATCATCAATTTTTTTTGTAGATCTATTAGTTGTGTTCCCCGCTCCAGATCAACTGCCAGCGTGAAGCATGTGCGGCGTCTGCTTTCTGATAATTCCCGCTATTGTCGACCGCCAAATAAACATCCTGCTGTAACACATTGCGAAAGCACACCCAATTACCTTCAACACGAGGCTCCCAGAGGTAACTCCACTTAGCTGTAGCCAGATATTTGCGCGGCGAGAAAAAGATTTCCTTTTCGTCCTGATTCAGGTTGATGGCGAAAGCGTCGGAGTTGACCCGGGTATTAATGGCCAAAATACGACTGGCATTGCAAACCGTAAGGCCGATTTCGCTAACAGGAAGCGTTGTAAAATAACACTCCGGCATATCCGCTTCGGAATTGTACTTAACCGGCTTTTGAGCCATTACATAACCGGTCGCCTGATCGACCAACACAAAAGGCTTTACCTTGTTGAGCGCCTCATCGGCCAAGCTGGTAACAATTGTCTTCATCTGTGCAGAACCAACCAGGCCCAAAACCATCAGACCTATCAAAACAACAAATCGTTTCATGGTATAAAATTTCAAGGAAGGGTTAACAAAATGAAGGAAAGTGGAGAAACATGCTCCACTCACCTCAACAGCTCTAAGCTTAATATTTAAAGGTACGTTCAGCCGTGTAAGGACCGATTTTCATCTTCACCCAGTTGCCTTGATCATCGTACTCGAAAGCACAAGCCCAGGTCGTATTCACATCGAACTCGTAGGTATCTTTCGATATGGTTGGCAACGGACCATTCAAATCGGCGATGTACTTATTGACAAAAGCCATTCCCTTAGCCTTTTCTTCCAACTCCATTGTCCCGTCGAGCTTAAAATTAAAATCAATCTTGGTCGGATTTCCTTTGTCGTCGGCTCCCTCAAAGTCGATACTGCGAACCATCGGTTTGGCACTCAAGCGCTGAACACGCCCCGACAGCACACCACCGAAGTTGGTCACCACATCGCCCTGCCAGTTCCAGGAAGTCATCACGCCATCCTCGTTAATATTTGCTTTGGTGAAGAACTCACTACGCGTATCAACCCGCTTAGCCTCAACGCCCATCGAGTTCAGCATCTCTTTGAAGAACGAATTTGCCCGATAATAACTGGAACTACCGGTAAAATACAGGTTACCATCCAAATCGACCTTCAGCTGTACTTTTTCGTCGGAAGCCTTACCTCCAAACAGCCCCACATTTTTAGTAATATTATTGGCTATACCGTAAGTCTTTTTCAGCAAGGGGTCGTTAATGGCGTTTAAGCCCGTATAGGTATTGTCGGCAACCACCTGTGCCCAAAAACCTGCGTCGGTCGAAATGCCGGTGTATTTATTGTCGGCATCGTACTGAGGCATGATATCGCGGGTTTCCAGCTTGACTTTCGAGCCATCGTCGGCTACAGCAACCTGATCGGCCGCCAACTCTTTAATCTCTCTTTTCGAATTGAATTTTACGCGGTACTCAATCGGAGCCATTCCTTCTTTCACAACGGTTGCCCGCATATCTTTAGGCGATCCGGCAAAGTCGTTCAAGGGGAAAAACTGGTAAGGAAAATCTATTTCGAACATCTGACACAACAAATCGTTAACCGCATAGAAATCGACAAAACGTTTCAGGTCGCGGTTGATCGCAGTAAGCATGGGCTGATAACGATTGGCACCAGCCGGGTAATAATTCACGAAATACCTGATGTTGTTGTATTCCTGATACTGTTTCAACTCGGCTGTCCCCAACGACGAAGAGCCAAATTTCTCCTTCATTTCTTTTTGAATGGCCATGCGTTCCTTCATACCGGCATTCAAAAATTTATTCCAATACTCCATCTTCCCGATGGTCGACTGAATTTCGTCCGTATATTGCTGATAATAGTCCGAAGCTTTAGCAGCATCCTCCAACCAGGCATAGCAAACCGAAAGGTTATGCAGTACAGCCCATTTTTCTTTCGAGCTAACCGCAGGCAACACCTGCTCCATCTCCCGGGCAAAAGCAGCTACCTGCTCCTTTTCCGGTTTTGTCAGCAACAATCCCTTTTTGCCTTCGAAAGCAGCCAATGTTGGCGCAATCATCTTTTTCGATTCCTTCGATTCTTTAATGACTGCCAACTTAATAGGGGCAAAAAACTGACCGAATCCGTAACGCGCAAACACAGCTGTGCGCACCGCATTGTAAGCCGCATTGGTTCCAATCTGATACTGAATAGGCACTTCATCCTCCAGGTCTCCGGATGCCAGGGCGTCAGCCTGCGATGCTGCATCTTTTTTTGTTGCGGCAAATCCGGCCCCGATGCTTCCTTTCAGCGAACTGGCCGGAGCTGCCGGTGTATAATCTTTGGTTTTCGAACTTCCTTGCAAAACGCCCAGGTTTTCTTCCAAAAGCACATTGCCACGCTGGTCGACCACTTTGTAGCGACAGTTCACATAGTAGGGGATATCGTAATAACCATCCTTGTCGGGTGTGGTAGGCATCGATGCGCTTGGTGAAGGATCATCTTCATTAAACACAAAAATTTCAACGTTTACCCTTTTTTCCACCTCTTCGGGTAATTGCACATAGGGAGGCACAAAACTCCACACACCAAAACGTCCTTTATCATCTTTGTAGGCATCCAGCATCTTATTGAGATTGGCAGTCGCGTCGATGGCCGAATTGGCTGCGCCGGCAACCATATTGCCCAGTCCGCCCAGCTTAGAGCCCAAACCGGATATTTTCGACTTTGTCTCTTCTTTTTTGGCTGCTTCCAGCACATCATCGTTCGACAGATATACATCTGCTTTTGTAAACTCGATACCGTTACTCGGAGCCTGAAAATAACTCACCGCTTCCGGTCCTTTCAGTCGCTGTGCCGACACTCCAAATCCGCAACAAGCCAATAGCAACAGGGCTAAAATTGATTTTTTAATCATGTTTTTTTCTTTGGTTATTTATTTTAGAACGTGAAAAACGTGACAAATCCACAGTCGCCGGCAATTGCTTATCCACGGGAAATCTCCCCCGGACGACCAACAGCCCGAACAACCCTGCACTCCTGTTCGGCAGACTTTGCTAGCCCATCGCCAATTAAAAAACGACAGCCAGATCCTTTTAACAAATAAATGAATAACAAAACAAGAATGACGTTTCTATATGATCGGATGATCTTATGCCTGTTTACCGACCGACACAAACCTAACCAAAGAACTACTTTAAAAACAAGCGCTTTTATCGCTTTAAAAGTTTTCGGAATCCTTTTTAAAGTTTTCGGAATTCGAAAATAAGTTACAAATTCATTACAGAACAAAACAGTCATTATATATCTTTGCATCAACCTAAACATAACAACCGCGCCCCGCTAGTCTACATGGCTAACGGACGAAAGAAACCAAACAACTGCTGAAATGAACCGATTTTTACGCCACCTGTCCACCTGTATTTTGCTCCTTTGCGGCTGTCAGTGCTCCACCCCACAGCCCGATTGGGCTATTGAACAACTATATCAACACGCCCGGGAAAATGCCAAGAGCATGAAACAGGATCAGCAACTGTTCGTAAGACAAGCCGCCCACTACCGGACACAAACAAAAGACAAGGAGTCGCTGGCCAAAATAGCCCACATAAAGGCGATGTATTTCCATAAAAAAATAGATTTGGACAGTGCGCTAATTTGTTTCGACGAAGGCTTATCGTTGTTAAGAAAAGACTCCAGGCTGAGATACCAATTATTGATTAATGCTGCCCGCGATGCAGCCAACCTGAAACGATTTGTACGCTTTGAACAATACCTGACACAAGCCGAAAAACTGGCAGCAAAGTACAAAAACCCCCAATATGCCGCCGATTGTGCCGGAGCCCGTGCTTTGCGTTTCATGAAGGTAGGCAAATTCATCCAGGCAAGCCCCTATCTTCATAAAGCCGACAGCATTTTGGCGAGCAACAGCATCAGCAAGGATCGCGACTATTATCAGTATGTATTGGGGAAAAGCTGTCGTTTCCAAAGGGAGTTTGCACAGGCTTATAAACACTTCCTAACCGCTGAACAAATTGCCATCAGGAACGGAAATAACTTCCAATTGCTGCTCATTTACCAAGGTATAGCTCGGTTATATCGCACACAGAGACGCTACAGCGAAGCTTTAATCTGGCAAGAAAAGCAATTGGCGCTGGCCCAACAGCAAAATAACCGCAAAGAAATCCGCGCAGGGCTGGAAGGAATGGCCATTATATACACCGAAATAGGCAATAACGAAAAAGCCAATGAACTATTTCACCAATCGCTGAACGAAGCCACAAAAATGCGAAACCCCGAGGCCATTGCTGTTGCACTCACCAACCTGGGACAATACAACAAGCGACTTGGAAACACGACACAAGCTATTCAGTATTACTGCGAAGCACTGAGGCACAAAAAAAAGGCTGGCCTCGGGCATTTATCCATCCTGCGCAGCTACAAAGCACTGGCCGACGCCTGCATTAAAGCCGGGCAGATAGACCAGGCCAAGGCAGCACTGAAGGAGGCCATGCCACTGGCCGACTCACTGGAATCACCGCTATGGAAGGCCAAACTCAGCAAGTCGATCTACGAACTGTACAAACAGGAAAAAGACTATCCCCGGGCGATTGATTACGTAACCGACTACCTGAACTTTCAAAAGCAAGCCGACACCCGCGAAGCCGATGACAAGCTAAAAGAACTGATGGTGCAATACGAAAGTCGGGAGAAAGACCAATTGATCGACCTCCAGCAACAGCAGCTGAAAAACTCGCGAACGCTGGCAATTGCGGTGGTCATTGTCCTGGTGCTGATACTGCAAATAGGCGTTTTGATAGCTGCCAACAAACGAATCCGCAATAAGGCGGTTGCGGCCCTTTACAAGCAACATTTACAAAACCAGCAAAAACAAGCCCTAATCAATCAGCTACTGGCCGAAAGCCCTCCGCACAGTCGGGTAATGAACGACGACAACCTCTTGTTACAAAAGCTTAATGAACTGCTGGAGCAACAACAAATCTTCAAACAACATGACCTTTCACTCGATAAACTGGCTCAAATGCTGGGCACCAACACCACTTATGTATCACAATTAATCAACCGGGAATTTAAGTGTAATTTCAATGCCCTGATTAACCACCATCGCATATCTTACTGCAAAAAAATCATCTGTGAGCGCAAATCCGAAACCATCCTGATGAAAGAAATTGGCTTCGAAGCCGGCTTCTCATCCCAATCAACCTTTTACGCCTCGTTTAAAAATGAAGTGGGAATAACCCCCTTGCAATTTTTAAAAACCGCTGCATTGCAACAGGAAGAATCAATCTGCGGGTAGCCAGTGCTGCCCCCGACAATTTTTTCGTCACAGGTAAATACCCCCCCCAAAAGGCATCGCCGACAGAATCAACGCCTTCAACTTTTGGCCGATTCGGGCATTACGTCAAACAGAAGAAACACAACTGGCTCGGTTCGACCATCCACAGGATGAAAACGACCAGCACCATATTGTCTTCAAGCTTAATCAGACCGTACTTCCGGCCTGATTTTCGTCGTTGGTAACGATGCGAACAGCCCACACAAAGGGAAACATAAACCACAAACAAAAATACCCCGAAAACACTCACCGTCTGCGCACCTAAAAACAATCATTAATTTTCGCTTAAGCGTATTTGCATTTTGATAAGTTTGCATTAACTTGGGAAAGTCAAAGCTGAACGCTAGTTTTCAGATCGAAGAACACGATTATCCAGCGCGCTGAACAATCTACCCCACTCTGAAGTTGGCATTCACAACAAAATTCACTTTTTACTAACTTTCAAAAACCAAAAAAAAATGAAAAGCAAAACAACTGCTGCAATTCTTGCCTTCTTTTTGGGAGGCATCGGTGTTCACCGCTTTTACCTGGGACAAACCGGTCGCGGTATCTTATACCTTTTATTCTGCTGGACCTTTATCCCCGCAGTCATCGCATTTGTCGACTTCATCATCTTTTTGACCATAAGCGACGATGCTTTTAACCAGAAATACAACAATGGCCAAGTCGCCGGCGTTTCGGGAGGTGTTAACACAGCCGAAGAATTAGGCAAACTCCACGAGCTGAAGGAAAAAGGCGTTATTTCCGACCAGGAATTTGAATTGCGGAAAGCAAAACTCCTTTAATAGAATAAAATCGACTAAATAAAGGAAGGCCCGACTAAAATGCCTTCCTTCATTTTCTCCTCGCAATCGGTGTTTACCCCTCATTAAATGTCGCTGCAACTGTTTATTTCAATAGCTTCTCATGCAGGACCGCTTCAATTTGCGCTGTTGACAAGATGCTGCTCGAAGCGTGTGCCACTTTACCATTCTTGTAATACATCACAAAGGGAAGGCCCATAAAGTTGCGGCATTGCGGAGCATCGCGAATCACGGCCGCATCCGGGATGTCAAATTCCATGTCGGCAAAAACAACCTGTGGAAATTGACTTTCCAATTTAGTCATAGCGGCATAAACCGGAACACACATGGGCCCCATTCGTCCGCAGCAGATCATTACATTTTCATTTTCGGCAATCAGCTTCTGATGGTCGGCAGCCGACAGAACATGTTTCAAATTTGTGTGTAGCATCGTTGATTTTTGAATTTCATATTTAATTATCTGGATATTTCAACACGAATAGCCGTTTTTGGTTCAGCCCGCAGAAGCTTTTTCACCCTCCTTACCGGCAAGGAAACAATAGCCAAAAACAATTTTGTATCTTAGCCATCAAAATTTTTCAACCTTGGAATTAGCAGATTTTCGTAAACTATACCGCGAACACAATACTTTTCAACAAGCTTTCAGCCAGATCGCCAAAACCGGATCGAAGACCCAACTCAAAGGACTGGTAGGATCGTTAAAAACTGTTTTTGCCTCGCTTCTGGCCGAGCAGGAACAGCAAGTTCAACTGTTTATCCTGGACGACAAGGAGCAAGCTTCGTATTTTTACGACGACCTGCAAAACCTGAAAACAGATGCTCAACTGCTGTTCTTCCCCGGATCGTACAAGCGGATGATTCATCCCGAGCACCTCGAACAGGAAAACATCATTCAGCGCACCGAGGTGTTAAACCAGGTTCGCCAGGGCAAGCCGGTCAAAATTGTGACCTATCCCGAAGCCTTGGTCGAACAGGTAATCACCATCGAGGCACTGGATCTGAACAGTTTCGCCGTCATTAAGGGCGACAATCTTTCAATCGATTTCTTAAATGATGTGCTGTTTGAATATGGGTTCGAGCGGGTTGACTTTGTTTACGAGCCGGGACAATATTCCATTCGCGGCAGCCTGGTTGATATTTTTTCCTTTTCAAACGAAGATCCCTACCGGCTCGACTTCTTTGGCGATGAGGTGGACAGCATCCGCAGTTTCGACATTGAAACACAGATCTCGAAAGATCAGCTCAACAAGATTGTCATCATCCCCAATGTAAAAAGCAGCCTGAAGGATGCCAGCCGTGCCAATTTCCTAAAATTCATTCCCGAGAGCAGCCTGCTGTTTTTCAACGACCTGCAGCTGATCTGCGAACTAATGGAACAGTTTTACAACAGCACTCTTGGGTTGGAAGGGCAGGAAGAAGATATTGCCGAACGCATTGTTTCGGGCAAAGAGTTCCGGGAGGCGGCCAGTCCGTTTCGGCTGGTGGCTTGTAATTCACAAACCGGCTTTCAAGCCGACAAGATACTCGAGTTCAACAGCTTGCCACAACCTGTTTTCAACAAAAACTTCCAGCTGCTAGCGCAAAACATGCAGCAAAATCTGGCTAACGGCTATCAAAACTTCATCCTGTCGACCAGCGAAAAACAGATTGAGCGCCTGAAAGCCATCTTCGACGACCAGGGCTTGAATGTGAAATTTACACCCCTGAACTTTACCGTCCACGAAGGCTTTGTGGACCACGACCTGAAAGTTTGCTGCTACACCGATCATCAGATTTTTGAACGTTACCACCGTTTCAAGACACGCAGCAAGAAAGAGCAAAAGGAAAGCATCACCATCAAGGAGCTGAACAAGTTGACTCCGGGAGATTATGTGGTGCACATCGACCACGGTATTGGCAAGTTCGCCGGACTGGTGAAAAGCGAGATTAACGGGAAAATGCAGGAATCCATCCGCCTGACCTATCGCGACAACGATGTGTTGCTGGTCAGCATCCACTCGCTGCACCGCATATCGAAATACAAAGGCAAAGAAGGCGTTGAGCCAAAGATTAACAAACTGGGCAGTGGTGCCTGGCAAAAACTGAAAGACAAAACCAAGTCGAAGGTAAAAGATATTGCCCGCGACTTGATTGGCCTGTATGCCAAACGCCGCCAGGAAATGGGACATGCCTTCCCGCACGACTCGTACTTGCAGGACGAACTGGAAGCCTCCTTCATTTTTGAAGATACCCCCGACCAGGTGAAGACCACCGCCGCGGTGAAAGAAGATATGGAACGCCCCATCCCGATGGACCGTCTGGTATGCGGCGATGTTGGATTCGGAAAAACCGAGATTGCTGTGCGCGCTGCCTTTAAAGCTGCTGCCGACAGCAAGCAAGTGGCGGTACTGGTTCCAACAACCATTTTAGCCCTTCAGCATTACAAAACCTTTAGCGACCGCTTGAAGGATTTCCCTGTTCGGGTAGAATACATCAGCCGCTTACGACCCGCTGCCGAAGTGCGAAAAATTCTGAAAGATGTGACCGATGGCAAAGTTGACATCCTGATTGGCACGCACCGGCTGGTGGGGAAAGATGTGAAATTTAACGACCTGGGGCTGCTGATTGTCGACGAGGAGCAGAAGTTTGGCGTGTCGGTGAAGGAAAAGCTGAAACAGCTGAAGGTGAATGTAGATACGCTCACACTAACGGCAACGCCCATTCCGCGCACCCTGCAATTCTCGCTGATGGGTGCCCGAGACTTGTCCATTATTCAAACACCGCCGCCCAACCGATACCCCATTGTTACCGAGCTACACGGGTTCAACGAGGACATCATTCGCGAAGCCATTCAATATGAAATGGCACGCAACGGACAGGTATTCTTCATCCACAACCGGGTGCAAAATATTTACGAGGTGGAAGCAACCATCAAACGCATTGTTCCCGGCGTGAAAACTGCCGTTGGGCACGGCCAGATGGAAGGACCAAAGCTGGAAAAGATTATGCTCGACTTCATCAATGGCGAACAGGATGTGCTGATTGCCACAACCATCATTGAGGCGGGGCTGGATATTCCGAATGCAAATACCATCATCATTAACCATGCGGAGAACTTTGGGCTGAGTGATTTACATCAGCTGCGCGGCCGTGTTGGCCGTTCCAACAAAAAGGCCTTTTGTTACCTGTTAACGCCGCCCATGTCGCTGGTTAGTACCGAAGCGCGCCGGCGCTTGCAGGCTATTGAAGAATTTTCGGAGTTGGGCAGCGGTTTCAATATTGCCATGCGCGACCTCGACATCCGTGGTGCCGGCGACTTGCTGGGAGCCGAGCAAAGTGGTTTTATTGCCGACATTGGCTACGAAACCTATCACCGCATTCTGAATGAAGCCATCCAGGAGTTGAAACAAACCGAATACAAGGATCTGTTTGCCGACGAACAAGAAGACGCCAGCAAAGCGTTCCTGAAAAATAAATTCATCAGCGACTGCCAGATCGACACCGACATGGAGCTGCTCTTTCCCGATGCCTACATCCAGAGCGTTTCGGAACGGATGCTCATGTACCGCGAACTGGACAGCATGGAAAACGAGGAAACCCTGCAGCAGTTTGAGTTAAGCCTGATCGACCGCTTTGGGAAACTGCCCGCACCAAGTATCGAGCTGCTCGAAGTGGTTCGCTTGCGTTGGGTAGCCATCAGCCTTGGCATCGAACGCATCATCCTGAAAAATAAGAAGATGACCTGTTACTTCATTTCCGACCAACAATCGCCGTTCTACCAATCGGAGGTATTTACAAAGGTATTGAGCTTTGTGCAGCACAACCCAAACAAATGCCGCATGAAAGAAAAGAACGGCAAGCTGAGCATTAGTTTCGAGAAAGTAATTTCGGTTGTAAAAGCCAAGACCATACTGGGTGAAATCTAATTCCAACATTTTGCGGGCAAAGCCGCTCTGAGGGCCGCGCATCAATACACATCCGGCAGAATCTGGAAGCGGTCGCGGTCAAGCTCTTCGGTGCTCATCTGAAAGAACGACTCTACATCGAGCAGTTTGAGGCGTCCTTTGTAAAATCCGGTAATTTTCCGGCCTGCCAGATCGGTTCCATGGATCGTAATTTCATAAACAGCGCCCCGCCGTTTTACGGTGACGACACCACTTTTAAAATAGCCGACTGACTGGGCCTCCTCGGTGACAATGTCGAAATTAACCAGGTATTCGCCATCGTCGAACGTGCCGGTCTGGTAGGGTTCGGCATTGGAGTAGCGATATTTCCCCCTCGCAACACCCGCCTTGCGATCGGTAAAAAGCTCGAGATACAAGATGTGCCCCGAGCCCGACACGTCGTAATTATCAAAGTTGATCGAAATGCCCTCCGAGACCAGCACTAAATCAACATTATCGCCCTGATAATAATCTCCCCGGCCCCAATCTTCCAGATAACCGTAGTTGAGTTCATACACCCGATCCTGAACTTGCAGAAAGTTCTCCGGGCGACCAACATCCTCATCCGTCTTTGCACAACCAGGCAACAGCACAACCAACAGCAACAGATGCCACCAATATTTCAGCCTTCTTTTCATCGTGTCAATCTCCGGGGCGTTAAAACACGGCCAATAACGGCCTGCGCTCTACCTGTAGTTACGCTTGGAAGACGACCAAGTTCCACGATGATTTTCGCAAACCCCCATGCCCGGGGGCACACAAACGAAAAAAGGCAACCTCCCGATTGCCTTTCCGTTCCGGTTTCCCGAAACTAACCTAAACCAACTAAACCTATTAAACCATGAGTTTCTCCGGCCAAAGCCGGATCACTACTTGATTTATGTGCCTGTATATCAAATTGGATTTGACACACAAAACACATCAATAGATCGCAAATATATGATTTTATTGATAACGAAAACGAATTTTCAAGAATTATTAAACGTGTTTTTTACTTTTATGCAACAGCTTTATATTCAAACAGCTTTTTCTCAGTGCAATCGATTACGCATTTTTTAAAATTCGGCGGAATGATAGGCAAACAAAGCGTCAATAGGTTCTTTCAGAACAAGGCCTTTGTTCAAGCCCAGGTTTAAAAGCTCTTCGTTCAGGATGTCCTGAAAATGATACGCCACCGATCCCACAAAGCTGACCGGCAAACTCGCCGACTCGGGCATTTGCAAGACATTGCGCTGCAAGAACGCATGAAACTGCCCGTGCAAAAACGCATGACAGTAGGGATGCTCCCGCTCTTCATTTAAAAAGATGGCAAAGGAGGCCAGATATTTGTTGGGCTTCTCGCCTCGGTAAACCCGATCGATCACTTCATTCTTGTCAAGCCCGTACTTTTGGTGAAACTTTGTGCGCAAGTCTGCCGGCATCACTTGCTTAAAATAATCGCCCAGCAGGTATTTACCCATCACGGCTCCCGAAGCCTCGTCGCCCAGGATGTAGCCCATCGGAGGGATTCCGTAAACCACCTGCTGGCCGTCGTAATAGCAAGCGTTGGCGCCGGTTCCCAGAATGCAGGCAATACCTGGCGAACGTCCGCAAAGCGCCCGGGCAGCTCCCAACACATCGCTGGCAATTTCGCAAGGCCGATCGCCCAGCAGCGTAAGCAAAGCCCGACGAATCACGGCGGCCTTTTCCTCATTCACCACACCGGCCCCGTAAAAATAGACAGCCTCAACCGGAAGATGCTGCTTCTTGAAAACAGACCCCAGTTCAGCCAGTATGTCTTCAGTAGAACGAAAAACCGGGTTGATTCCCGAGGTTTGAAAACGGCGTGTCGTCCCAAAGTCGTCGGCCACCAGCCAATCTGTTTTAGTCGAACCACTATCGGCAATTAAAAGCATAGCTTTCCTGATTATAGATTTTCCCTCAAATGTAGCATATCGAACATAGACTCAGCCACGCAACAAATCAAAATATCTGTAAATTTGCTTGTACTGGTCAAGCAATCATTATTTTTGACGAGTTCGGTTTGAAAGAGTCCGCAAAAGGCAACATTTTTGTTGCTTTCGTTTAATGAGTAGAAAAATTCGTTTAATCAATCCCGTTTCATGATCCGTAAAATCACCTCAACACTGCTGATCGTTCTGGCAGTTAGCCTGGCAACAGTGGGCGAAGTACCCCCCAAGTACGAATTTCGGGCGGCCTGGGTCGCCACCGTCAACAACATCGACTGGCCTTCGAAGCCGGGTCTGAGTATCGAAAAACAAAAGGAGGAAGCCCTAGCCCTGCTCGACCTGATGGCCGAAAACGGACTGAATGCCGTCATCTTTCAGCTGCGCCCTACGGCCGATTCGTTTTACCCTTCACAGTTGGAGCCCTGGTCACGCTACCTGACCGGCACGCCGGGCAAAGATCCCGGTTACGATCCGCTGAAATTCTGGATTGATGAAGCCCATAAGCGCAAACTGGAGTTTCACGCCTGGATTAATCCCTTCCGCATTGCGCAAAAAGCCACCGAGGAGCTTTCCTCTTCCAGCATCGTCTTTCAACATCCCGAATGGGTGGTTGAATATGGCGGAAAACTCTACTTTAATCCGGCACTCGACGAGACCCGTCAGTTCATTGCTGCTGTTGTTCGCGACATACTCCAACGCTATGACATTGACGCCATCCACTGCGACGATTACTTCTACCCCTATCCGGTAGCCGGCGTGCCCTTTCCCGATGCGGCCGACTTTGCTCAAAATCCGCGTCATTTTGGCCCCGATCAACTAGCCGACTGGCGCCGTAACAATGTAGACCTGACCATCCAGCTGCTGTCCAAAACCATTAAAGAAACCAAGCCCTGGGTGAAGTTCGGCATTAGTCCGTTTGGGGTATGGCGCAATAACGATCAGGATCCCCGCGGATCGATGACCCGCGCCGGAGTAACCAATTACGACGATTTATATGCCGACATTCTGAAGTGGCTGGAACAGGGCTGGATCGACTATATCACCCCACAGTTATACTGGCAGATTGGCCATCCCGCGGCCGACTACCTCAGCCTCATTGATTGGTGGAGCCAAAACGCTTTTCAGCGCGACGTGTACATCGGACTGGGCTTATACCGCATTGATGCCAAGTCGGCGACCGAAGAGTGGACCCGCCCCGACCAAATGCCTCAACAAATCCGCCTGACACGCACAACCCCCAACATTAAGGGAAGCTCGCTGTACAGTGTGAAACATCTTAAACGCAATTTACTGGGCTTGCAGGACAGCCTTCAAAACAAACTGTTTGCAACACCTGCCTTAACACCGCAGATGCCCTGGATTGATCCGGCCACTCCGCAGAGCCCCCGAAAATTGAAAAAACGCGGC
This sequence comes from Mangrovibacterium marinum, assembly GCF_003046625.1. Taxonomy (GTDB): domain Bacteria; phylum Bacteroidota; class Bacteroidia; order Bacteroidales; family Prolixibacteraceae; genus Mangrovibacterium; species Mangrovibacterium marinum. The sequence goes on along the minus strand of NZ_QAAD01000014.1, from coordinate 41,618 downwards.
CGCAAGTTGAAATGGAAGAAACCCAGCTTCAACAATCCAATGGACGAAGCAATTCGCTATATCGTTTACAAAACACCGGCCGGGAAGAAACCGGACCTGAACGATCCGCGTTCAATCTATACCATTACCAACGAACAACACCTAAAGCTCGACCGACGCAAAGGGAAGCGTCGCCCTTACGATTTCAGGGTGACTGCTCTGGGCAAACTCAATAACGAAAGTCGGGCAACCAAGGCCAAAACACTTAAATACTAACAGATGAAAGCAAACTGTTTTATCGCCTGGCTCGGACAGGAACAAACACAAGATATTGTCGACCAGTTAAACCAGTCGGCACAGGTAGCATCGGTTTTTGTGCTCGCACCGCAGCACGTTCAGCTTGAAGGTGCCAGCTGCCTAAAGGTTGATAACCTTTGGTCGACCCAAACCATGCAACAAATTGCCGAAGCAGCCACAAGCCCCTACAGCTTATTGCTCTTGGCCGCCAAAAAACTCACCATTGGCCAGTATGCCCTGGAACGGATGCTTCAGCTGGCCGAAGGCAGCGATGCCACCCTCCTGTATGCCGATTATTATGAAGAGAAAAACGGAGTGCTCAGCCCCAATCCGGTCATTGATTACCAGGAAGGTAGCTTGCGCGACGACTTTAACTTTGGCCCGGCACAACTGTACCGCAGCGATGTGCTGAAAACTTTTGAATCGGCTGTAACGGCCAACTGGCATCATGCAGGTTACTATGCTTTACGCCTACTGGCCTCGCGCATGGGTGAAATACGTCGTGTTCCGGAGTTGCTCTTTAGCATGACGGAAACCGACACCCGCTTGTCGGGCGAGAAGCAGTTCGACTATGTGCAAAGCTCGGCCCGCGAACGGCAGCGGGAGATGGAACAAGCCTGTACCGTTCACCTGCAAAAGATCGGCGCTTTCCTGAAAGCCGACTTTCAAACCGTAACGTTCGAAGAAGGCTTCCCCGTTGAAGCAAGCGTGGTCATACCCGTTCGTAACCGCATTAAAACCATCAAGGATGCTGTTGATTCGGTGTTGAACCAAAAATGCCAATTCAACTTCAACCTGATTGTGGTGGATAACCACTCTACCGACGGCACCACCGAGCTGCTGCAAAGCTATGCCGACGAGCGGCTAATACACCTGATTCCCGAGCGAAAAGATTTGGGCATCGGCGGTTGCTGGAACGAAGCCGTTTTTCACCCCCAGTGCGGTCGCTTTGCCATTCAGCTCGACAGCGATGATCTGTACCTGGACGAAACCACCATTCAGCAGGTGGTCGATGAGTTCCACAAAGAGCAATGTGCCATGGTGATTGGCTCCTACCAGATGTGTAATTTTAAGCTGGAAGAAATCCCTCCGGGAATTATCGATCACCGCGAATGGACCCCCGAAAACGGCCCCAACAATGCCCTGCGCATCAACGGCCTGGGGGCACCGCGGGCATTTTATACGCCAATCTTCCGCAGCATCCGTATTCCAAATACCAGTTATGGCGAAGATTACGCAATGGGTCTGGTAATTTCGCGAAAATGGAAAATTGGCCGCATCTACAAGCCCATTTACCGATGCCGCCGTTGGGAAGACAACTCGGATGCTTCGCTCGACGTGTACAAAGTGAATGCCCACAACCAGTATAAAGATGCCTTGCGCACCTTCGAACTAAAAGCCCGGATAAAAATGCTGAAAGAAAGCTAGCTTCGGGGTTTATCAGCTTCCCGCCCAGTAAAAACACCGTTCAAACAAGCCCGTCTACAGGCACTGCCATCCGACCAGCCCAATACCATCTCCCTGAACAATTCCGTCCCTCACGGGACGGGACAATCTTGTTCTCCGCTTATGTGCTACCCAAATCAAATGGCTAAAGCCATTGGTAAACATCCTATTCATCCTCACAAACAGAACACTGCCCTGTAACAAATAGAGCCATCCTAAGCTTAAATACGGAAATTTGCCTGCAAGAAACTATCCACCAGATGGCATTGCCCCTCAAGCACAACATTGCTCTGCTAAAGTCTCGATGAGCTTTCTGAAATAAATGATCGGAACAGAAAAATCCCGGAGGGATGATAGTTGGGTAGACCAACAAGATCCATCACGGCTATTCCGTCCCGTACGGGACGA
>NZ_QAAD01000014.1:0-39281 GCF_003046625.1 Mangrovibacterium marinum | reverse complement strand
CCCCAAAAAAAATACCAGACTAAGAAAAATCCCGGAAAGATGCCATCCGACCAGCCCAATACCATCTCCCTGAACAATTCCGTCCCTCACGGGACGGGATAGCTTTGTTCCCCGCTTGCGTGCCAGCCGGATAAAATGGCGAAGGCCATTGGTAAAAAATAGGGTATTTCTATGTAGCTTTACGGGATGGCTCCGTTAAAATGAAGCCTCTTTGTTGGTTGATGCCAGGATGCGCAGTTACCGGAAAATGTGAGACGCTCATGTTGCAGCATTTCCCGAAAGAGAGCCGACAACTCTATAAAGAGTTGCGACAACTCTATAAAGAGTCACGACAACTCTATAAAGAGTTACGACAACTCTATAAAGAGTCACGACAACTCTATAAAGAGTTACAACAACTCTATAAAGAGTTACAACAACTCTGTAAAGAGTTACGACAACTCTGTAAAGAGTTACAACAACTCTGTAAAGAGTTGCGACAACTCTGTAAAGAGTTACAACAACTCTGTAAAGCGTTACGGCAGCTCTTGGCCGGAATGAACCAGGAGGATATTAGGCCGCCTCATTCCAACAAAGAAACAGCCTAAAGCCAAGCAACAGCAAGGCCCGGCAGGGTGATTCTGCAAGGCTTGCGGTTGACAAACATTCCGTTTATTTAAGGTCGGCGAAGGTGCCGGCCACAGCAAAAACAAACAAGTGAAACAAAATTACAACATAGCCGATTTCATGGCCATTCAGAGAAATAGCTGGCCCCTGGCAGATCAAAACTTTGCTGCACTGAGCCAAGTCCGGGAGCGCAGCTTTCAGTTTGATGGCTTTGTGGTAAAAGCCCAGTTCAACCCCGAACGCATTCGCTCGTCGGCCGCCAAGACCGACCAGGCAACAATTGCCCAACGCCCCTGCTTTTTATGCCAGGCCCATCGCCCGGCCGAGCAAAGAGCCCTAGATTTTCGGGGCCGGTATGAGCTGTTGGTCAACCCCTATCCTATTTTTCACCAACACCTCACCATTGTCGACTACCAGCACCGGCCACAGCTTATTGCCGGCCGCCTGCCCGATCTGCTGGACTTAGCCCGCGAGTTATCGGGCTTTACCATCTTCTACAATGGCCCCCAATGTGGCGCTTCGGCTCCGGATCACTTTCATTTTCAGGCTGCTCCCCGAAACGCCATGCCGGTGGATACCGATGCCGAGCGCTTTTTGCAGGGAAAAGGCGAAATACTGATCCAAAGCTCTGCCACTAGCGTCGTAGCCGCGCCGCCAGGCTATTTGCGGCAGCTACTTGTCTTCCAATCGACCAAGCGGGAGGAATTGACGCAGCTGGTTGAACAAGCCATTTCGTTTCTTCCCCAACAAGCCGAGCACGACGAGCCTATGCTGAATATTTTAGCCAACTTCAACAACAACTGCTGGCAAATCATGCTGTTTCCGCGGCAGAAGCAACGCCCCGATCAGTATTTTGCCGAGGGTGATGATCAGCTACTGATGAGCCCTGCATCGGTCGAGATGGGTGGTTTGGCCATCCTTCCGCGCTATGAGGACTTTAACAAGATAAGCCGGGACGACTTAGCCGACATTCTGGAACAAGTAAGTCTGGATAAAGCCATTTTTGAAGAAATAAAGCAGAAATTAGCACCTTAACCCGTTCTATTTTCCAACAGAAATGATTATTTCTCGCTATCTTTTCGGCTCGTTCATTACCGAAAGGACAAACGAGCGAAAAACAACAAAATACACCGAACACAAAAGCATCAACCCTTAAATATGGAATCGATGAATCAACCACAGATACAAGTCGGCATTATGGCCGAGCCAGTCTTGCGTTTTGAATTGAAAGGCGACTATCAGGGACCTGCCGGAAGCGGGGGAACACGTTACAAAGCCACGATTCACCGGGGCGAAATTGTCCTGTCCAACCAATGGGGCATCATGCTTCGGGGTCGCGAGTTTGTTTTTAAGCCAACACAGGACAGTGCTTCCTTTCTGCTGAAGTCTGTGACCATTGGCATCGACTTTCACTGGGAACAAAAGCAGGATTTGGAGTTTCGGGGAAGCTTAAAACTCCTCATTGACGGGGGAAAGATCCAGCTTATCAACCAGCTTCCGCTGGAAGAGTATTTGCGATCGGTTATTTCGTCCGAGATGAGTGCCAGCAGTTCTCCCGAACTGTTAAAAGCCCACGCCGTGATATCGCGCAGCTGGCTGATGGCCCAAATTGAGAAAAGCAAAAAGCTGGAAAGCCAGCCGAAAAGCTATGAAACCAACATTGATACGGACAGTGAGCGCATACGTTGGTACGATCGCGAAGACCACCGCCTGTTCGATGTCTGTGCCGACGATCATTGCCAGCGTTATCAGGGCATCAGCCGCATTATCAGCGACAAAGCCAATGCGGCTATCGACGCTACCTCTGGCCAATTCCTGGTGTCGGACGACCAAATCTGCGATGCGCGCTTTTCGAAATGCTGCGGCGGTATTTCCGAGAACTTCGAGAACGTTTGGGAACCGGTTCACCACCCCTATCTCAGCAAAGTGGTTGACGCAGAAAATGGCGGCACAACTTGTGTCGATCTTCGGCAGGAAGATGAAGCAGAACGCTGGATCCGCTCCAGTCCGCAGGCCTTCTGCAATACCAACAACCGCCAGGTTCTGGAACAAATACTGCCCGATTTCGATCAAAAAACCAAAGATTTTTACCGCTGGCAAGTGAGCTATTCACAAAGCCGGCTGGCCTGGTTAATCCACCAGCGCACGGGCATCGACTTTGGCCATATTATCCGGCTCGAAGCCGTGAGTCGCGGACATTCAGGGCGCATTATCAAACTCAAAATCACAGGAAGCAAACAATGCCGCACCATAGGCAAAGAATTGGAGATTCGTCGTGCCCTGAGCCAAACACATCTGTACAGCTCGGCCTTTGTGATCGACCATCGGGATATACAGGATGGCATTCCGCAGCAATTTGTATTAACCGGAGCCGGCTGGGGCCATGGCGTAGGTCTTTGCCAGATCGGTGCCGCCATGATGGGCGAACAAGGCTACAGCTATCAGCAAATTCTGGCTCATTATTTCCGGGGCGCCGAATTAAAGACCCTGTACTAAGGGACAAAAAAAATCTTTTTTACTAATTTAAAGCGCTAAACCGATAATCGAAACATGAATAAAACAACCAGCCGCTCACCTTGGGCATGGATTCCGACACTTTACTTTGCCGAAGGACTTCCCTACGTATTTGTGATGACCGTTTCGGTGATCATGTACAAGAGGCTGGACATTTCGAACACCGACATTGCCCTGTATACCAGCTGGCTTTATCTGCCTTGGGTAATCAAACCCTTTTGGAGCCCCTTGGTCGATATTTTACACACCAAGCGCTTCTGGATTATCGGCATGCAGCTGATTGTTGGCGGCGCCCTGGCCGGAGTAGCCTTCACCCTTCCTTTTGGCCGCTTCTTTCAGTACAGCTTAGCCTTCTTCTGGCTGCTGGCTTTTAGCTCGGCCACCCACGATATTGCTGCCGACGGCTTTTATATGCTGGGCTTGTCGCAAGGAAACCAGGCTTTCTTTGTGGGTATACGCAATACCTTCTACCGTTTAGCCATGCTCGCCGGCCAAGGTCCGTTGGTGATCTTGGCCGGTTATCTCGAAAGCTCGGGCGACAGCATCGCCGCGGCCTGGAGCATGACCTTCTTCATTTTTGCCGGTCTTTTTCTGGCTTTCTTCCTGTATCACCTGTTGGTACTGCCCTTTCCGCCAAGTGATGTGAAACGCGAGAGCAACAAACTGTCGGACGTGGCCAAAAATTTTGGAAAAACCATCAGCAGTTTTTTCACCAAAAAGGGAATTGGTCTGGCCATTCTGTTTCTGCTGGTTTTTCGCTTGGGTGAAGCGCAACTGGCCAAGCTGGCCTCTCCCTTTCTGCTGGATGATCTCAACGAGGGAGGCCTGGCTCTCACAACAAGCGACATTGGCTTTGTTTACGGAACAGCCGGTATCATTGCCCTCACTCTGGGTGGCATTGTGGGCGGCATTCTGGTGTCGCACCACGGACTGAAGAAATGGCTGTGGCCCATGGTTTTCGCCATGAACCTGCCCAATATCGTGTATGTCTTCCTGGCCCTGTTGCAACCCCACAGTTTGGGCGTGGTAAGCGCCGCGGTTGTGGTTGAACAGTTTGGCTATGGCTTTGGCTTTACCGCCTACATGCTGTACATGATTCAGCTGTCGGAGGGCGAACACAAAACAGCACACTATGCCCTGTGCACCGGTTTTATGGCTTTAGGCATGATGCTTCCGGGCATGGTCAGCGGGTGGATTGAAGACCAGGTAGGCTACCTGAACTTCTTCATCTGGGTGATGATCTGCACACTTCCGGGCTTTATCATCGCTCCGTTCCTCAAATTCGACCCCAATTTCGGAAAACGCTAAACAAACCGTTTCAACTCGTTAGCAATAGCTTACAGCACAAGCTTTGGCAAAAACAGCTCGTTTTACACTTGTTAACAAATGTTGGCTAGGCCTTATTAAACTTCGCGGGCTTTTCCCTGTCCTAGTAATTGTTCAAATGCAATTGGCGAGCCGGCTGATCAAGTTGTGCCAGGAGGAAGCCCACCGGGGAAGGAACCGATCAATCGGATGCTCGCCACACACACTATCGATAAACAATTAAACATGTACGCGAAGAAATTTCTAATCATGCTTTTCATTGCCGGAGGATTATTCGGCATAAACCTGCCTGCCCGGGCGGATGAACCGATTAAAACCACCCTTTCCGATCCGGCTCTAAAATCCGTGATTAAAGGGAAAATTATTGAGAAAGACTCGAAAGCCCCCATGGAGTATGCCAATATCTCTATCTACAAAACTGCCGACTCGAGCCTGGTAACAGGGGGCATAACCAACCAAAACGGCGAGTTTTCCATTGGCAAGCTCGACAATGGCTCCTACTATGTTGAAGCCAACTTCATTGGGTTTAATAAAACACGAATCAAAAACATCAGCATCAACAACAACCACAGTTCCATCGACCTGGGCACCATTCCGCTGGAGGCCTCGCACCAGGAACTGGGAAGCGTTGAAGTTGTTGCCGAACGACCACGGGTCGAGTATAAAGTGGATAAAAAAGTGATTAATGTAGAACAGGATATTAATGCCACCGGCGGAACGGCGGTTGATGTTCTGGAAAACACACCTTCTGTTCAGGTTGATATTGAAGGGAATGTCACCTTGCGTGGATCATCGAGCTTTACTGTTTTTATCGACGGGCGCCCATCGGCCTTAACCGGCAGCGATGCCTTGCAACAAATTCCCGCCTCAGCCCTTCAGAATATTGAAATTATTACCAACCCCTCGGCTAAATACGATCCCGACGGGATGGCCGGCATCATCAACCTGGTGACCAAGAAAAACGCGCTGACCGGTTTCGATGGCATTGTCAACGTTTCGGGAAGCACCAACGAAAGCCGTAGCCTGGACTTTACGGTGAATCACAAAAACGAAAAACGGCAGTTCACCCTGGGCTTCGATACCAACAACCGGAAGTTTAACGGCGATCACGAATCAAGCCGGGAAACCTATTACGACGACCGCACCGAATACCTCGATACGGATGGCGACCGCGAGTTTAACCGTCACGGCTATCGCTTTAAAGGTGGACTGGATCTGTACCTGACCGATAAAACAACGCTGGGCTTTACGGCCAATGCCGGAACGCATAACCGCGATAATAACTCCAGTGTCAACAATTATTACCGTACAGCAATCAACAACCCGGCGGGATTAACAGAAAAATACACGCACGAATTTGACGACTCGAAAAGCAAGAACAACTTTGTTGATGCCAGCATTAACTTTCTGCATAAATACAACGAGGATGCGACACATAAGCTGGAAGGGATGATTTATTTCCGTAACCGCACCGGCGATGATGTGGACTATCAGTCGGAAGTTGTGACTGACCCCAACTACGCCTGGGGTGACGATCCGCTTTACGATCTGCGGGTAAGAACAAGCGAAGGCGAAGATTCGCAAGACTACCGCGCCAAGCTGGATTATACCCGCCCACTGGGTGAAACGGGAAAACTGGAAGCCGGTTTCCAAAGCCGCATGCGCCGCGAAACCGAAGATTATCTGTTTGAGAACTACGAGGACGGAAGCTGGATCAATGATCCGAACTATTCGAGCAAGATGGATTTTCAACGCGATATCCACGCCATTTATTCCACTTATTCCAACAAAATTGACAAACTGGAACTGATGGCAGGCCTACGGGGTGAATACACCAAGCGGGAAATCAAACACATTGGCGAAAACACCGAGAACTATAAAATCGACCGCTTCGATTGGTTCCCATCGGTGCATGCCTCTTACGATTTGCTCACAAACACGCAGCTGATGGCCAGCTACAGCCGACGCATCAACCGCCCCAGAGGCTGGAACCTGGATCCCTTTGAAACCTTTATGAACCAAACAACACTCCGCAAAGGGAATCCCGGATTGAAACCGGAGTACACCAACTCGTACGACATGAGCCTGATGCAACGCTTCGGAACTTCATTCATCTCGCTGGACGCCTTTCACCGCAAAACCACCGATGTAATCTCGCGCATTACCGAAGTTCGCGACGACGGCATGTATGTATTAACCTCGGCCAATGTTAGCCAGGATAAATCAACCGGAGCCGAACTGATGCTCAACCTGAATCTGACCAAGTGGTTACTGCTTAACTCAAGCGTGTCGGTTTATAACTACCAATTACAGGGCGAAGTGCTGGGCGAGTACATCAATCGGTCGAGCACCAACACCGATGGACGGGTGAATGCCACCTTTAAATTTTCGACCACCAGCCGCATGCAGATCACCGGGATGTATCGGGGACCTTCGGTGTCCACTCAGGGAGATCGCGAGGGATCGTTCTATTCCAACATCTCCTACCGTCAAGAGTTTATGAATCGTAAGCTGACCGCCACCCTGAGTGTAAACGACATTCTCGGCTCCGGCGGATGGGAAGGAACCAACAATGGCTCCAACTTCAACTCACGATTCAAATTTAAACACGAACCCCGGGTGGTGCAGCTCTCGTTAAGCTTTAAACTGAATAATTACAAAACAGACCGCAAAGGAAACGGCGACGAAACCAACGAAATGGAATTTGAGGGAGGAGCTTTCTAAGTTCCCGCACAAATAGGGTTACACTTTTAATGAAAGAGGGGCATTGCTCCTCTTTTTTTGCAGCATATCGATGACTGTCGGGACACCGCAATGCCGAATTATCAAGTGCCATTGATGCTGGTATAGACGACAAGCTCGATAACGGATGACAAGCGCAATAACAAACATCCGCAAGCCCGAATTTTCAAAAAAAGGGAACCGATCATTGTTCGGTTCCCTTTTAAAATAAGAAAGCTGTTAAAAAAATGTTGCCTCAAAAATAAATCGCTGAAAAATTGTTCTCGTTTTCTGAATCCTTGTTTTCTATTGTTGATTCAAATGTAGTGCACCCAACGACACCAGTCAAATTGATTTTTTTGAAGCCACATCGAGAAAAACAATCCCCTCCGGCTCTGGCAAAGAATACAACGGATCGAAACCGTTTTTTTCCGCGACTCCCTGCCTCCATCTGCCGGATTCAATTATTTTTGACGCTACCATTAAATCCCTTAAAAACACACGACTTATGTTGAAAGTGAATGAATATTTCGAAGGTGCGGTGAAATCCATTGCCCTGGAAAATGAAGAAGGAACAGCTACAATTGGCGTGATGGAAGCCGGCGAATACCAATTCGGCACGGCCACCATCGAGTTGATGACCATTACCAGCGGAAGCCTGGATGTACTTTTGCCCGGCGAAACCGACTGGAAAACCTACCAGACCGGCGAAACCTTCCGGGTTGAGAAAGACCTTAAATTTAAGGTGAAAGCAGCCCAACAAGTTGCCTATTACTGCCTGTACATTTAACCGAAGAAGGAGCCGCGGCAAACAGTTGCCGCAGCTCCTTTCCCGATCCACGATTTGTGGTCTTTCGTTTTTTACAACGCTCTTTTCTTGCTAAATTGCTGCGCAACCATCATCCCCGAATAATGAAAACTGAAAAAGCTTCCTTCAGCCGACGATCTTTTCTAAAAACTGCAACCGGAAGCCTGGCCGGAATTACCATTCTGCCCAGCACGGTGATTGCCGGCCTGGGACACCATCCGCCAAGCGACAAGCTTAACATTGCCGGTATTGGCGTTGGTGGCATTGGCTACCGCAATCTTAAAAACATGGAGCTGGAAAACATTGTAGCCCTCTGCGATGTGGATGCAGCATACGCCAACCGCAACTCGTTTCGGGAATGGCCCTTGGCAACACGCTATGCAGACTATCGGGAAATGTTCGACCGGCAAAAGGATCTTGACGCAGTGGTGATTGCCACGCCCGACCACAACCATGCACTGCCGGCCTATTTGGCCATGCGCCAGGGGCTTCACGTTTATCTGCAAAAACCCTTGACACATACGGTCTACGAGTCGCGGGTACTGGCCGAAACGGCCCGCCGCTATGGCGTAGCTACCCAGATGGGCAACCAAGGTAATTCGGCCGATGGCATCCGCGAGCTTTGCGAATGGATTCAAGCCGGCAAAATTGGCGAGGTCAACCGGGTTGATGCCTGGACTAACCGTCCGATATGGCCGCAGGGGATGAGCCGCCCCGACAAAGAAATGCGGATACCCAAAACACTCGACTGGAACTTGTTTGTTGGCCCGGCGGCCATGCGCCCCTACAACGAGGCTTATCATCCCTGGAACTGGCGTGCCTGGTGGGACTTTGGCACCGGTGCCCTGGGCGACATGGGCTGTCATATTCTGGATCCCGCTTTTAAGGCCTTAAAGCTGCAAGCCCCCCAAGCGGTACAGGCAAGCTCGAGTAAGTTCACCATCGACTCGGCGCCGAATGCCGAAAAGATAAGTTGGGAATTTCCGGCCCGCGATAACTTACCCAAGCTGGCTATGCCTCCGGTTACCGTCAACTGGTACGACGGCGGTCTCCTGCCCGAGCGACCCGATGAACTGAAAGATGGCGAACAGATGGGGGATGAAAATGGCGGTTGTCTGTTTTACGGCTCCAGGGGCAAACTAATTTGCGACAGCTACGGTAGGAATCCCCGATTGCTGCCAACTGATGAGATGCGCCATTTTGAAGCTCCTGCCAAAAGCTTCCGCCGCATTGCTGATGCCATGGAAGGCGGACACGAGCGAGACTGGATCCGGGCCTGTAAAGAAAATCCGGCAAACCGGGTGGAAGCCTCTTCGAACTTTGCCTACGCTGGTCCGCTAAACGAAATGGTGATGCTGGGGGTGCTGGCTGTTCGTCTGCAAAGCTTAAACCGCAAACTGATCTGGGATAGCGTGAATATGCGTTTTACCAACATTGGAATGAACGACCGCCTAAGGATTCTGGCTAAAAGCGAATTTGAACTTAACAACGGGAACCCGCAATTTAATGATGTGTACCGCGAGTTACCGGCAGCAAGCATGGCTGCCGAATGGATCAGACATAGCTACCGACAAGGGTGGGAACAAATTTAACAGTGTATGTTGCTCCATATTGGAGCATAAAAAATCCCGCCGGTTGGCGGGATTTTTTAGTTATCCTAGTTTGCTTATGCGTTCTAATTTATGAAGATCCAGAATCTTGATCTTTCGTCCGTCGATGGCAATGACTTTTTCGCTTGAGAAAGTGGAAAGCGTGCGAATAGCATTGGAGGTTGTCATGTTCGACAGGTTGGCAATATCCTCGCGCGACAGATAAGCTTTCAGCGAAACGCCGTCGTTCTCGAAGCCGTACTTTTCCTTCAACAAAAGCAGCGACTCGGCCAAGCGCCCGCGAATATGCTTTTGGGTTAGTGTTACCGTTCGTGAATTGGAGAACCCGAGTTCTCGGGCCAGCTTCTGGATTAAACGAAGTGAGAAATCGGGATTACGAAGCAACTTATTAAAGAAGTGCTCGGTTTTAACGACAAATACATTGGAATCTTCCAGGGTTACAGCGGAAGCATTATGAATTTCTTCAGCGATTAAAGCCCGATATCCGACATAGCCCATGGGCTTGGTCATGCGGATAATTTGTTCGCGACCGCCAACACCTTCCTTGAAGATTTTTATTTTTCCATCAATCAGGAACATGAATGCCGATGGGAAATCACCTTCCTTATAAATGAATTCATTCTTTCTAAAAAATTCTACAGAGCTGTGGTTGATTAGTTCGTCTTTTTCCTGGGGGCTCAATAAACTGAAAACGGACTTAGGATTTTCAAAAATTTCTTTGATTCCCTCTTCTTGACTCAGCATAGGTTTCAATTTATATGTTTTACAGCATCAAAGTTAATTAAATTTGCGAAATACGAAATTTTGAGGGCTCCTATTTTGCCCCCAAAAAAGCCTTATGCAAGAAAAATAAAACGGTGATGCTGAGCCCGATCAACGCTAGCTGTAGCGGGCAACAAGGGGCATGCGCCTCCCAAAACCAAAGGCTTTGGAACTAACCCTCAAAATTGGGGGGGTCTGGAAGCGTTTATACTCATTTTGGTTGACCATACGTGCCGTTTTAAGGACGGTTTCGCGGTCGTAACCCTGAGCCACGATTTCGTCGGGCGACTGGTTCATTTCGATGTACCGAAACAGAATGCCATCCAGAATATCGTAGTCGGGCAACGAGTCGGTATCCTTTTGGTCGGGGCGCAACTCGGCCGATGGTGGCTTAACGATGCTGTTTTCGGGAATCAGCTCCTGGTTGCGGTTGATGTAGCGGGCCAGCTTGTAAACATCGGTTTTATAAACATCGCCCAATACCGCCAATCCACCATTCATATCGCCGTAGAGTGTTCCGTAGCCAACAGCACACTCACTCTTGTTGGTTGTGTTCAGCAAAATGTTTCCGAACTTATTCGAAACCGCCATCACCAAAATACCGCGCGTTCGTGCCTGCACATTCTCCTCGGCAACCCCTGGTGGCAAACCTTCGAAAACAGCGCTCAACTCTTTTTCGAAGGCATCAACCATATCCTGAATACCGATGATATCGTAGCGAACGCCGAGGTTGTCGGCCAGATGGATAGCATCGGCCACACTGTGATCCGACGAATAGCGAGATGGCATAAGCACTCCGCGCACATTTTCGCTGCCCAGCGCTTCGGCGGCCAAGGCACAAACAACGGCCGAGTCAATACCGCCGGACAAGCCCAAGACGACATCCTGAAAATTCATCTTCCGGAAGTAATCGCGGATCCCCAGGATCAATGCCTGATGAATCTTGGCAATATAGTCGTGTTCCTCTTGTTTCTGTTGAACGGGTTTTTCGGTATCTACAATGCAAAAATCTTCTTTGAAGTAAGCCATTTCAACCGGAATTGAACCATCGGCCTGCACAAAGCAGGATCCCCCGTCGAAGATCAACTCGGTATGCGCACCGGTTTGGTTTACATACACAATGGGCAACTGATATTTCAGGGCATTTTTCACCAGGATATCTTTCCGCCAGCTTTCCTGGTTATACGAAAAAGGCGATGCCGACAGGTTGATAACCAGGTCCGGCTTCAGCTTGCTCAGCTCGGCCATCGGGTTGCGCTGGTAAAGCTTGTCTTTGCCGAATTCGTTTTGCGTGGGTTGTTCGTCCCACAGATCCTCGCAAATGGTCAAGGCCAGCTTTTGCCCCTTGTACTCCACCAGTTCAAAGTCGCGATTGGGCTCAAAATGACGGTACTCATCGAAAATATCGTAGGTTGGCAGCGATGATTTATTGCGAATTGCCTGTACTTTGCCATCGTATAAAAAATAGGCCGAATTAAACAGCTTTTTTCCCCGGCTACCTTCGTTAATACTTGGACCGCCAACAACAGCGGCAATCCCCACACAGGCATGGGCTATTTGGTGTATCTGGTCGATTGCTTGTTCAATAAACTCTTTTCGCTCCAGCAAATCGTGCGGATAGTAACCACAAACGGCTAATTCGGAGAACACCACCAAATCGGCTCCTTCTTCTTTTGCCGCAGCGATCGCATCGCGTATTTTTCCGCTGTTACTTTCGAAATTGGCAATATGATAGTTTAATTGAGCAAGAGCAATCTTCATTTTCTGTTCTTTTCAAAATAAATAAACGCAACCAACAACACGAATCAAGCGGTTTTTAGCGGTGCTTGTTTTCCATCCGGGCTGAAGTCGGGCTTAACTTGGGTTTCTACTGACCGCAAAAATAACTGAAATCGAAAAATAAGCGACCGAAATATCAGAAAACCAAGCTTAATTTAAAGGTAAGTGAATTTACGGTGGTCTTGCCACCGAGCGAATTTTTGGTGATATCCATAAAACCGTCCTTATAGATCACACCAACAATCAGCGAATTACGTTCGCCCAGATCGTACTCGCCGCCCAGCCCCAGGTTTAAGGCCGTATTGAAAAGTTTCACTTCTTTGCTAATATCGGCTTTGTCCAATTGTTTGTCGCTCGAATCGCCTTTAGCCGAAATATTGATCGAGCTGGACAAGCCAAACAAGCCCCAGTAGCGCCAACGGTAAAAGTTCCGGGTGCGCATTTTCAACGCGTAGGGGATTTCAATGTACTTTAGCCGATAGCGAATACTCCGTCCCGAATTGATCGACACTCCGGCAAAGTTAAAGCTTTCGCCGGCCACGTCATAAGTCAGCTCGCCACCGGTTTGACTAACCAGCAGCCCCGTTGTAAAGGCATAGCGCATCTCGGGGTCGAAGTAGAAATCGCCGTGAACACCGAATTCATAACCCATCTTCGATTTATTATTTTTCACATCCTGCCCTGCCGGCGACATCCAGTTTACCGACGGACTTGCCGTAAATGACAGTTGAAAAGGAGTCTGTGAGAAGCCTGTGGCACTAATCAATAGCAACGAAAAAAAAACGATTATTCTTTTCATGACTTGTGGAAATAAGAAATGTTAATTGTTTTCGGATAAGCCTCTTATCGGCCGTCTTCCTGGAATTGCTTTTCACAAATCTCGAACAATATTTTGATAATCCCAATCCTACGCTGCTTTTTTAACGTTCGTGCAGCAGGGTTTATTCCGGGAACGCCTGCTAGTCAAAGGCTGTATTCAGACTTTTTGGTCTGTTTCAACCAACATAAACAACAGGCAGCCCGTATAGAACAAAACAGGAACCTGAAATACCGTTAGCATGAAGACCATAACCTGTTCTGTTTCCCTGCGCAAAAAGCTACCGCTTATGCTGGCGCTGCTGCTCTCTCTCGCCCCGCTACTGGTGTTGTCGCAGCAACCGATGTATGCCATTGTTGAATACATGAAAACCAAACCAGGCAAGGAGTGGAACTATATTGAACTGGAACGTAACTTCTGGAAACCGGTTCATGTTGAACGCATCAGGCAAGGTGAAATTGTCGGCTGGATGCTCTATCGCATACGCTACACGGCAGGCAACGATCCGTACAACTATGCCACGGTAACGCTGTTCAACCAAACCGAAAACCTGGAACAGCCCGGAACAATTGATCCGTTGACCGTTCATCCGGACAAAGATGTTGAAAACTGGCTGACGGAAACCGACGAAAGCCGCGAGCTGGTCATCCGCAATCTGCTGATTCAACAGAATTTCATTGTCCCAAACGGCGAAGGCGGCGATCCGAAGTTTCTGGAGGTGGACTATATGAAGGTGAAACAAGGGAACGATTTGCCCTACCGCGATCTGGAAAACAAAATCTGGAAACCCGTTCACCAGCTATTGATTCAGTCGGGAACACGAACCGGCTGGTCTGTCTGGGCTCGCCTGTACCCAAGCGGCTATGGAATGGACTACCAATATATGACGATCAACGAGTTGGCCAACTTTTCGCAAATTGCCCTGCCCGACTACGAGAAGGCCATAAAAAGCGCTCACCCACACCGGAAGGTCGACGATATACGCCACAAAACCAACCAACTGCGCACTCTGGTAAAAAGCGAATTGTGGGAACTGCTGGATGCGGCATACTAGCGATTGCAGGCACTTATTTACCCGTTTCGGACTTGACAGAATAGCCTTTTTTAGCTATCATCGCTGAAATATTTTTTTCAAAACACCGTTCAATGGATTGTCTTGCGCTGCCAAAGGCTTTTCCGTTGAATACTCCATGTTGAAAATACAGAGATATGAAGAAGCTGTTCCTGTTGCTTGTTTGTGCGCTTTTTGTGTTGGCTGCCTGCCAACGCAATCCTTTTAAAGTTGATCTGTCGGATACCCACATCAATTTCAAACTGCATCGCTTCGGCAACGATCTTTTTGCCAGCCGCGACTCGCTGCAAAAGGCTTTGCCGGAACTTCAAAAAAAATACCCTTCCATCCTGCCCCTGTTTAGCAGCGAGGTAATCCGGATCGGTTTTCCCGAAGATTCGGGATTCACCGACATCCTTTCCTCGTTCGTGAACGACTCGCTCATGCTGGAGGTCAATAACCAAATTAATACGCAAATTGACCAACAACAGCTGGAAGAGCAACTTACCGAAGCGTTTCGTTATTTCCACTATTATTTCCCCGAGAAAACCATTCCCGAGGTTTTTAGCTGCAACAGTGGTTTCAACCAATCCATTGTCATGACTGACAGTCTGATGGGCATCGGTCTGGACAAATACCTGGGGGTCGACTGTGACTATTACCCCCGTCTGGGCATTCCGCAATACCTGCAACAAAATATGCATCCCGGACGAATTGTTCCCGAAGCCCTGTATGCCTGGTGCATGACCCAATTTCCATTTGATGGTTACGGCCCGCAACTGATTGACCGGATGATCTACGAAGGGCAGTTACTCTACTTGCTCGATGCGGTTCTGCCCGACTGCCCCGACAGCCTGAAAATCGGCTTCAGCCAAAAGCAACTGGCTTTTTGCAAGGATCGCGAAAATGCCATCTGGACCTATCTGGCCGAGCACCGGATGCTGTTCTCCAACGAACGGATGGACATCATCCGCTACACTGATGATGCTCCGTACACATCGAGTTTTACAACCGACTCACCGGGAAGAACCGGTTGCTGGCTGGGATGGCAAATTGTAAAAGCTTACATGAAAAACAATCCGGGCGTGAGCATCCCTCAGTTAATGCAGGAGAAAGACAGTAAAAAGATTCTGAATTTCTCGGCTTACCAACCCTAGCTGTCCGCTTAGTTGTTCCTTCGCCACCGCAGCCGATAGCCAACATTCCACTCAATGACGTCGGCTACGGTAAATTTGTGCGCCCTGACCAACAAGCCGATGTACATATCGTTGCGGAAGTGGTATTTCAAGCCAAACTTTTGATAAATCAGCGGCGGCTCACTGTCGTATGATTCTCGCAATGCATAAACCCCGAGGTACGAAGCAATAGACAGGCGGTTGACACAAAACTCGTAGGTTCCGTAAATCCCCAGCCTCATCTTGTCAATCATCCTGTCCGACTTCTCGACAATTGGCAGCCCGCTACTGTCGTAGTTTATCGCCACATTGCCCTGCGTATCGTAGCTCAGATCGACGCCTGCTCCAAATTTATTTTTCCAGCTATACTGTTTCAGCAGCGCTGCCGAAATATTGATCACCGAGAAATTACCAACCGTCTTTAACTCTTCGTCATCCGGACTGCGGTAGATTTCCTGCTTTTTCCCGGCTCCCAGCTGCAAGGCCAGCTCCAGCTGTTTATTGTAAGCCGGCTGAGCTTCGCGAACAAGCAGGGGGCGATCGCGCAAACTGTAATTCACCTCAACAAAAGGCGATACCAGGTTAATTCCCGCATTGGGCTTTTTGGTTGCTCCATTCGAGAAGTGCGTAAAGCTCAATCCGGTTTTTAACTGCCAGCGCTTGGTCAGATCGTAGCTGTAAAAAGCGCTCACATCAACATAAACCGTCCGGTGCGAGCCAATTGCCACATTAAATGGGTTTCGGTACGCATCGTAGGCTTTCCAGTTGTAGCTTAACCCAAAGCCCAGTTCGTAACCAAATACCGAGCGGGCACCGCGCACCAGTGGAAAGCCCATGAAACCGGCTAAAGCGGTTGGATACCCGAGCTCCTGAGAATTGAAAAAATCGGCATTGTAAAAAGAGAATCCGTAGTAGGGAAAGTTCAGAATATGATGCCACTCTTTTTGGCCGGCAGTTTGAACCCCATAACTGAAGGCGATTGCGTTGAAGGAGTTAATCGGGTTACCCCGAAGATTCTCGCCACGCAGAAAATCATTTGTTTGCAAAACACGGCCTGCATGATAACGCGTTGAGAAAAAACTATAACGCTTCGGTTGATGGAACAAGGAATCCAGCTTCAAGCCCAGCTTGAGAGGACTCCAGGCCAAAGCAGTATTTCCGCCTGCTGCCCCAAATAGCAACAAGATGAAAAGTATTCCAATTTTAGTTCGTGTTGTCATGGATCTGTTTTTAAAGAAAAGCCGATACTGAGCTATTCAACCGGCCAGTGCTTTATAAAATTATCAGAAGTTGAGCGATTCAGGACAATTATTAAGCCAAAAAATGATTATCGTAGGCAAATAAATTAACATTTGTGCTCCAATACCGCTGCAAAATAGTTTCTGAAGCAATCAAATGAACAAATTTCAGCCCCCCGTTTACCGACAAAATCCGATAGTTTGTCGAAGAATAGTAAAATTCACACTTTTTCTGTTAACTTTTGTACGTTCAATTAAACGATTCGAAAAACGGTCAGTCTTAGGAGATGTAATTCTGACTATTCGCAATAGTTGTAACTCAATAGTACCAGCATGAAGATTAGTATTGAAGGTCTTAGTAAGATTTATCCGAACGGAAACAGGGCAATCAACGACATCAACCTGGAGATCAACGAAGGTATGTTTGGCCTTCTGGGACCTAACGGCGCAGGCAAGTCGAGCCTGATGCGGATTTTGGTCACCCTGATGAAACCCAGCTCGGGTAAGGTCACCATCGATGGCCTCGACTTGGTTAAAAACCGCAAAGAGATCCGAAAGATGCTTGGTTATCTGCCCCAGGATTTTCGTTTTTTCTCGAAACTGAAGACCTACGAATTTCTGGACTATGCCGCACGCCTGTCGGGCATTAAAAACCGAAAGATAAGAGCTGAGCAGGTGGACCGCATGCTGGAAGAAGTTGGCCTGTTCGAAGCACGCGACCGCCAGGCCAACCGCCTCTCGGGAGGGATGAAGCGACGTCTGGGAATTGCCCAGGCTCTGATTAATAGTCCCCGGGTGATCATTGTTGACGAGCCAACCACCGGTCTGGACCCCGAAGAACGAATCCGATTCCGCAACTTGTTGTCAACCATTTCAACAAACGATGTGACCATCATTCTATCGACCCACATCGTCGGCGACATTTCGAGCACCTGTACCAGTATGGCCCTGCTGAACAAAGGTAAACTGGCCTACACCGGCTCCCCCGACGACATTGTGAGCCAAGCCAATGGCAAGGTATGGCTCATTAAGGCTACCGAAAGCGAATATATGGAGATTAACGAGAAGTACCCGGTTATTTCAACGGTGCCTACGCCCGAGGGGTGGGAAATTCAGGTGGTTGCCGATCAGATTAACGGCTATTACGGCCACAATATCGATCCAAACCTGGAACATGCTTACGTGTATTTCATGGAAAACCAGCTAAACCAGTGGAGTGCTGTGTAAGAACGCAAAAGGAAGAAGGCAAAAGAAAAAGATAACAGGTTGTTGCGGGGTTGACTTGAAGTAAAACCCGCAATAAAAACAGAAAGCTAACGACAACAAATACAAACTATGATCTCTCTGCACTATATAAACTCAATTGCCAAGTACGAAACCAAGACACTGCTCCGAAGCTGGTTTTTCAGGGTTTTCTCGATACTGGCCATCGTTGTTCTTACCTTTTTCAATGTCGGAACGCTTATTCAGGCCAACGGAGGTACGGGCTTGTGGCAGTTGAAAGCCTTACCAGCCAACATCCCCTACGTCAATCTGTTGATGCTAAATGTTGTTCAGGCAATTATTGCAATTTTCCTGGCCAGCGACTTTCTGAAACGGGATAAAAAGCTGGACACCACCGATGTCATCTATGTCCGTCCGATGACCAACGGCGAATACGTGATGGGAAAAACCATCGGCAACCTCGGCGTTTTCCTGGTGCTCAACCTGATTATTTTAGCCATCACGCTTCTGTTCAACCTGATTGCCAAAAACGTTGATGTTAACCTTGCCAGTTACCTTTATTACTTTTTGCTAATCAGCATCCCCACCCTGGTGTTCATTATGGGCTTGTCGTTTTTGATGATGTCGCTGTTGAAAAATCAGGCGATCACCTTTGTGGTGATGCTTGGTTATGTCGCCATTTCATTGTTTTACCTGCAGGATAAGTTTTATTACCTGTTCGACTATATGTCCTTCAACATCCCCCTGACCTACTCCGATTTTGTAGGCTTTGGCAACCTGCCGACGCTGCTCATCCACCGGGGTATGTACTTCTTCTTCGGCTTGGGATTTATCTTCTACACCGTCCTTTTTCTGAAACGTCTGCCGCAATCCGATGGCGTTCGGTATATCTCGAACATTTTGGGAACGGTCTGCGTACTATTTGGACTTTATTTAGGTTATTCTCATGTCAACGGATTCATGAACGACCAGCATCTCCGCGAGGATATGCTTCAGCTGAATGAGAGCTACCTGGGAACGGCAGCAGTCGACGTAGCCGACTACGACATCCGCTTAAAGCACGAAGGCAACCAAATTGAAGTAACGGCAAAACTGAAGGTTAAAAACAGTCAGAAATCGACCTTGAAAAAGGTAATTTTCAGTCTGAATCCGGGTCTTCAACTTGAGCAACTCAACGCAAACGGAAAGCCACAGGCCTTTGACCAAAAGCTAAATGTCGTATCGCTAACGAATTTCGAGCTTTCGCCGGGGGAAAAAGCCGAATTTGAATTTACCTACAAAGGGCACATCAACGAAGCAGCCTGTTTCCTGGATATTGATGAAGAAACCCGGGCCGAGGCCTTCAAAAACTTCATGTACCAAATCGACAAACGATATGCATTTCTCACACCCGACTACGTGCTGTTAACCCGGGAAGCCAATTGGTACCCTATTCCGGGAGCCGGCTATGGAAAAACAAACAGTCAGTGGTTAGCCCGCCAGTTCAGTAATTACAAGCTGGAAGTAACAACAACTCCGGGGCTGACAGCAATTTCGCAGGGTAAGGCTGAGCAGGACGGAGACACCTTCAAATTTGAGTCGACTCATGCTAACTCACAGATATCTCTGGTCATTGGCGAGTACAACCTGCTGGAACAAAACATCGACGGGCTGGACTTCAATATCTATTACCAGAAAGGACACGATTACTTCACCAACTTTTTCGAAGACATTAAGGACACCATACCGGCAGTTGTTGCCGAAGCCCTGCAAGACTTTGAACGATCGCTCGACCTGTACTATCCCTTCGAACGCTTCTCGCTGGTTGAAACGCCAGTTCAGTTTTACAGTTACGAACGGGTGCTGAGTGGCACCCGGGAACAAATGCAACCGGAAATGGTGCTCTTTGGCGAGAAAGGAGTTTTGGTGGATGATGCCGATTTTGAAGGACGTTTCAGCAATATGGGACGATGGGGACGCCGCGACCGAAGCCAGGAGATGACCCCCGAAGAAAAGAAAATTCAGGTGTTGAAAAACTTCATCTCCTCGTTTACCAGAGCCTCGGGACGACCAAACTTCAGCCGCTCGGGTGGCCAGATGCAGGTCGAAGAAACCCAGAACACCTATTACGCTTTCCCGCTGTTTTACAACTATGCCTACTACATTAGCTCGGAGCAATGGCCGGTAACCGACCGCGTATTCGAAAGTTACAAGGAGAGCAGTCTTGATAACAATCAGATGGGCTGGATGCGCGACATCCAGGGAATGTCGGAAGACGAACAAGCCAACCTGGCCTTACTCTCCAACAGTTTCGAAGATTTGCTGAAGGATCCGGAAAAGAAACAAATCATCGATAATGTCATTCAGCTGAAAGGGACAACCTTGTTTTCATTGGTGAAAAAGAAAGCCGGCGATGACGCATTCGAGGATTTCCTCTTCGACTATCTGAACGAAATCAAATTCAGCAATGCCTCAATCGAAGATTTCAACCGCCGGGTACGCAGCCAGTTTGGCTTCGACCTGATCCCCTATATGAAAGGATGGTTTAGCAGCACCGAACTGCCGGCCTTCCTGATCGGCAATGTATCGGCTGTAAACGTGCTGGATGGCGACCAACTGAAAACAATGGTTAAACTGAAAGTCAGCAACACCGAGGATACCGAAGGCATTTTGTCGGTTGAGTTCAGAACCGGCGGAGGCTTTGGACGCAACCGAAGCTCATCGGACAATATCACCAAGCTGATACAACTGGACGGCAACCAAACCAAGGAGGTGAGCTTCCTTTTGTCGGGCACACCCCGCGGAGCAAGCATCAACACCCTGGCATCCAAAAATATTCCTTCAGCAATAAACCTTCCGCTCGATAATATTGAAGAAGACCAAAAGGCAACACCTTATGAAGGTGAAAAAATCGTGGACACTCCCGTTCACATTGCCGAAGACAACGAAATCATCCTGGACAATGAGGATCCGGGCTTTACGGTTACTGGCACCAGCGATGTGAGCTTGTTACAAAAGCTGCTGATTCCCGAAAAGCCCAACGCCGACCGCTACCAGGGCTTCAACCGCTGGCGACCGGAACTTAACTGGACATTAACCACCAACTCGGGCTTTTATGGCGCCTATATCCGCTCGGCCTATTACATCCGGTCGGGCGACGGCAGCCATAAGGCACAATGGAATATTCCCATTCAGCAAGCCGGATTTTACGATGTGTATACCTACATCTCGAAAGAAAATCAACGGGGCTGGGGACGCAACCGAAACCCGGGTGAATATCATTACATTATCCACCACGACGATGGCGACGAAAAAATGAATGTTGACCTAAAGTCGGCCGAAGACGGCTGGAACCATCTGGGTGCCTACTATTTCTCGCCCGACACCGCTCTGGTTGAACTGACCAACGAAAACACCGGCACCATGGTTATTGCCGATGCCATAAAATTGATAAAACAGTAAAAAACAAAATCGATAATGAAATCCATTCTAACCCAAATCAAGCTTCTGCTTTTCTGTACAGTATTGCCCGGCGGCTTTTTGTCGGCACAACAAATCCTCACGCTCGACAAAGCCATGGAGATTGCCCAACAAAACAGTCCTTCAATCCGAACTTCACTATTGAATTTGGAACGCTCGCAACAACTGCTGAAAGCCCAAAAAGCAGCATTAAAATCACAATTCACACTCAGCCTTACCCCTGTTGACTACAGTAAAAACCGTTCATTCGACGATTATACTTCAACCTGGTATACCAACGAGAACCTGGCCAGCTACGGCACTTTCACCATTGAGCAACCGGTTTTGGTTACCGATGGAACCATCTCGCTGGTTAACAGCTTTGGCTGGCAAAAAAGCAACAGTACCTCCAGTGGACTCGAAAACGAGGCGTTCACAAACAACCTGTACCTTAGTGTAACCCAACCCCTTTTCACCTACAACAAACTAAAACAAGAATTGAAAACACTGGAGCTCGACCTGGAAAACTCGAACCTGAGTTATGCCATGCAAAAGCTGAATCTTGAAAAACAGGTTACGCAGTTCTTTTACAATGTTTATCTGGCCCAGATGAGTCTCTCCATCTCACAGGACGAGCTTAAAAACACGAAGGAAACCTACGAGATCACCAAAAACAAAGTGGAAGCTGGTTTGTCGGCCAAAGAGGAACTGTACCAGGCGGAGCTAAACTATGCACAAGCTCAGTCGGATGTACAAAACCAGCAGGTTACCCTCGACAATGCCAAAGACCAATTTAAGCAATACATCGGGATGGACATTTTCGAGGAAATTGCCGTGATGGCCGATGTTAACGCCTCGGAGGTGAAAGTGGATATGCAAAAGGCAATTGACTACGGCCTGAAATCGCGCATGGAAATCCGTCAGCGTGAGATTGATATCGAGAACTCCCAGTTTACCTTAATTACCACCAAAGCGCAAAACGAATTCAAAGGCGATGTAAACCTTTCGATTGGCTTAATTGGTGAAAACGAAAAACTGGCCGACATTTACAACAATCCCACCCGCAACCCGCAAGTGTCGGTTTCCTTTAATGTTCCCGTGTTTGACTGGGGGGAGAAAAAAGCGCGCATCAGAGCGCAGGAAGCGGTTATTGAATCAGCAGAACTGGATCTGGACGAAGAAAAAAAGCAGATCATCATCGACATCCGTTCGACTTACCGCAGCCTGCAAAACCAGAAAATGCAGATTGAAATTGCCAAACAAAACGAACGCAACGCCCAGCTTACTTACGAAATTAACCAGGAACGTTATCGCAACGGCGACCTGACCGGTATGGATCTGGGGCTCTACCAAACACAGCTTTCAACCCAAAAGATGTCCTACGCACAAGCGCTGATCGACTATAAAATTGAATTGCTGAACCTCAAAATTCAAACCCTGTACGACTTTGAACACGGCGAGGCAATTGTTCCCGAAGAACTCCTTCAATCCTCATCGAAAAAGAAATAGCCTTAACCTGATATAAACAGAAAAAAAATAAACACGATGAATATAAAAACATTAACACCACTGGCATTTTTTGCACTACTGACCCTGGCCGCCTGTAACAACCAAAGCAGCAATGCCGAAACCGATGTGGCCATCCCCGTTTCAGTTGAAGACATCAAACCGGGATCTATTGAACAAACCATCAGCACAACAGGCACCGTAACAGCCTCGGCAGAAGCAATATTAACAACCGAAACAAGCGGCGACTACATGCTAAAAGTAAACCCGCAAACCGGCCGTAAATTTGCCTTGGGCGATAAAGTCCGCAAAGGGCAGTCCATTATCGAACTGAAGGACGACGAGTACCTCAACGGCATCGGACTGGAAGCTAAAAAGCTGAGCCTGCAGATTGCCGAGCAAACTTATCAGAAGCAAAAATCACTGTTCGACAAAGGTGGCGTAACACAAAGCGAGCTGAGCGACGCTGAAGTTTCGCTGGTGAATGCTAAAGACAGCTACGAGCTGGCACAAATTCAGCTTGGCAAATTGCAGGTTAAAGCCCCCTTCGATGGTATCATTACCGACCTCCCGACCTACACCCCGGGAACACGCGTTGCCAGTGGCACTAAGGTTGTAAGCCTGATGAGCTACGACGAATTATTGCTGGAAGTAAACCTGCCAGAGAAATATATTAATGATGTGAAGCGCGGACAGGCCATTCGCGTGATGAACTACACGCTTCCGAACGACACACTGCAAGGCCAGGTTAGCCAATTGTCGCCGGCGATCAGCACCGAAACCCGAACCTTTACCGGGAAGCTGGAAATCGAAAACCCCGATTTACTATTGCGCCCGGGGATGTTCGTGCAAAGCGAAATCATCCTGGACAAAAAGGACAGCGTGGTTGTAATTCCCAAGAAGGTGATTGTATCCAACCGCCGCGGAAAAATGGTGTATGTGGTTACACAAGGTACAGCCGAAGAGAAACAAGTCACCCTGGGATACGAAGATAACGACCGCGTTGAAATCACTTCCGGGCTGAAAGCAAACGATCGGCTGGTGGTGAAAGGTTTTGAAACCCTGCGCAACCGTTCAAAAGTTAAAATCATCAAATAGAAAGGGCCGAGCCGTGAAGAAGTTAAGCGAATTTTCGGTCAAGTTCCCGGTTACCATTTCGATGATTGTGTTCGGCATCATACTGCTGGGCTATATCTCGTACGACAAGCTGGGGATCGACCTCTTTCCGAACCTGAATAATCCGCGTTTGTTCATTGAGCTGGAAGCCGGCGAACGTCCGCCCGAAGAAATCGAAAAGCAATTTGTGGAAAACCTCGAGGCTTTGGCCATCCGCCAGTCCGACGTGGTCGAGGTTTCCTCCATCTCGAAAGTGGGCAGCGCGCAAATTACCGTAGAATATGCCTGGAACAAAAATATGGACGACGCTTTTCTGGATCTCCAGAAAGCGGTTTCTTCCTTTGCACAAAACGAAGACCTGGATGAAATAAACATCACCCAGCACGATCCCAATACAAGCCCGGTAATCGAAATCGGCCTTACGCACGATAATGTGGACGACATGAATGAGCTCCGCAAAGTGGCTCAAAATTATATCCGCAACGAGCTGGTTCGCCTCGAAGGGGTTGCCGAAGTTGAAGTAACCGGCGACGAAGAACCGCAGGTGCTGATTGCAACCAATCAGTACATGCTGGATGCTTTTGGGCTAACGCTGGATGACATTTCCACTAAAATCAGCAACTTCAACCAAAGCATTTCGGGCGGAAGTATCGAAGAAATGGGCACCCGTTACGTGGTCAAAGGCATTAGCCTGTTGACCGATGTGAGTGATTTTGAAAATGTGATTGTTGGCTACAAACAAGTGCAATCGGACAATGACGATGCCGCTTATGCGCCAATCTTTTTGCGCGAAGTGGCCAAAATTTCCATCGAAAATAAGGAGCCGGATAATATTGTGCGCCTGAACGGCCAACGTTGTCTGGGGCTTTCAATTTACAAGGAAACCAAGTTTAACACCGTAAAGGCCGTTGAAGCAATCAGTAAGGAAATCGGCAACATCGAAAAAGCACTTCCCGGCTATCATCTCACCATTGTTTCCAACCAGGGAACTTTCATTCAGGGAGCCATCGGAGAAGTTGAAAACTCCGCCCTGCTGGGGATTCTACTGGCTGTATTTGTACTATTCCTTTTCCTCCGCCGAATCGGGAGTACGCTCATCATCAGTATTGCCATTCCAATTTCGATCATCGCCACCTTCAACCTGATGTACTTTAACGATCTCACCCTAAACATCATGACCTTGGGTGGTCTGGCGTTGGGTGCCGGTATGTTGGTGGATAATGCCATTGTGGTCATGGAAAATATTTTCCGCAACCGCGACGAGGGCATGTCGGTGAAGGATGCGGCCATTGAAGGCACCTCGCAGGTTAGCGGGGCCATTATTGCCTCCACGCTGACGACCATTGTGGTGTTCCTGCCGATTGTTTATTTACATGGCGCATCGGGCGAGTTGTTTAAAGATCAGGCCTGGACGGTTGCCTTCTCGCTGGTTTCATCATTGGCAGTCGCCATTCTGGTCATCCCAATGCTTTTCAACCTGTTCTACAAAAACAAAAAACAGGTAAAAGTCAGCACCGTTGAAGTAAAAGGCTACGGTCGCTTTTTGGATCAGATACTGAAAAAACGGTGGATGGTGATCTTGCTTTCAGTTATTCTACTGGGTATATCAGCAGCTCTAGTTCCAATGATTGGCACCGAATTTATGCCGAAAACCGAGACCCGCGAGTTTAGTCTGGACATCCGAATGAGCGAAGGAACACGCCTGGAACGAACAAGCTCGGCTGTTGAAAACATTGAAGGCATCATCAGCGAGATACTCGGCGACAACCTCGATGCTGTGTACAGCCAGATCGGCCCTTCCTCGGGTATGAGCACCAGCGCAAGCTCCATCTTTGAGGGTGAAAACACGGCAACGGTCAAAGTTATTCTGAAAGACGACAGCCAGATTGCCTCGACAACGGCTATTCAATCCATCAGTAAAACGCTGGGCGAGTTGCCCGAGATGGAGATCAGCTATAAACAGGACGAAACGGCCCTGAAAAGCATTATGGGTACCGACGATCCTCCGCTGGTCATTGAAGTGCAGGGTAGCGAGCTGGATGAAATTGAGACGCTTGTTGCGGAGGTGAAAAGCAAGGTTGAAGGGCTGGACGGAATTTACAACGTTGAATCGTCGATGGAAGAAGGTTCCCCCGAACTTGAGATTCTGGTTGACCGCATGCGTGCCGGCATGCACAGCCTGAGTGTAAGCTCAATTGTATCGCAAATTGAAGATCAACTTTCCGGGAAAACAGCCGGTCAGGTTGAGCGATTGGGCGAAATGCAGGACATCACCCTAAAATTGCCGGAGAAGACCCTGGCCAACGTCAACGACCTGAAGATTACCGGCGACGGCCAAGAGTTCTACGTGAACGAACTGGCTCAGATTAAAATGGGACAATCGCCCAAAGAGATCTTCCGTCGCAACCAAAACCGGATTGGCAAAATAACCGCCCAACTCGATAAAAACACACCGCTGGACAAAGCCGTGAAAGAAATCAAAGCCGTTATTGCTCCGATCAACCTTCCGCTGGATTACAAAATAAACATCAGCGGCGAGGAAGCCAAACGGCAGGAATCGATGCAGAGCTTAGGCTTCGCGCTGCTATTATCCATCATTTTAGTTTACATGGTGCTGGCCTCGCAGTTCGAATCACTACTGCATCCCTTCACCATTCTGCTGACCATTCCCCTGGCCGTTGTTGGTTCAATACTAACCTTCTTCTTCATGGGGAAATCGTTCAACATGATGGCTTTTATCGGGATCATCATGCTGGCCGGTATTGCGGTGAACAACTCCATCATTCTGGTCGACCGGATTTTGCAATTGCGCAAAGGAGGTCTCAGTCGGCACGATGCCATTTTGCAAGCCGGACAGCAACGCATTCGACCGATTTTGATGACCAGTTTGACAACCATTCTGGCCTTGCTGCCACTAACACTCGGCATTGGCGAAAGTGCTTCATTACGCTCGCCGATGGCGCTGGCCGTAATTGGTGGTATGGTCACCTCAACCTTGCTTTCGCTGGTGGTTATCCCTTGTGTGTACGAAATTTTCGAAAGCATTAAAGACCGCTTTGTAAAACCCACAGCTGAAGGACCGGAACTATGAGATTTATAATAGATAGAAAAACCATGATCAGCATGCTGTTTATCGGCCTTACCCTGCTGGGGTATGTGTCGTACAAGCAGCTGAGCGTGGAGCTTCTTCCCAACGCCGAATTGCCGTTCCTGTATGTGCAGGCGGCAGCCTCGCAGGAATCGGACCCGACCTACCTCGAAAATGAGGTTGTCATTCCGTTGGAGGGAGCCATCAGTACGCTGGAGGGTATCGAATCGCTCGAATCCACCATCAACTCCCGCCGGGGAAGCATCGTTGTTTATTACCAGAAGGATGTTGATTTCAATTTTGCCTACCTGAAATTGCAGGAAAAGGTGAATGAAATGCAATCGAGCATGCCCGACGGCATAACCGTTAATGTAAACCGCATCGACCTGTCGCAAATGAACAACCAGTTCATGGAATTGCAGGCACGGGGCAGCGGCGGTGTTGATCGGGTACGCAATGTGGTTGACGAAGAAGTTACCAGTGAACTGGAAAACCTCGACGGCATTGCCGGGGTGAATGTTTACGGTGGGCAGGAAAAGTCGATTGAGATTATTCCCGACAAAGGAGCCTGTGAGGCTTACAACATTACGCCGGCCACCATTCGTTCGGCTTTATCGCAAAATGCCCAATCGCGCACTTATGTGGGGAACTTGTACGAGCAAAATCAGCTTTACTTCGTGCACGTTACGGCTCAGTATTCCGAAGTCAAGGATATTGAAAACCTCGTTATTGCCGATGGTCCTATTTTGCTGAAAGATATTGCCGAAGTCCGCTTTGGCGTGAAAGAGCAAACCAGCTACAGCCGCGTAAACGGCCTGGATGCCATTACCATTCAATTGGTGAACGATTCGCAGGCTAACCAGATTGAACTATCGCACAAAGCGTTGGCCTTAATCAACAAGCTGAATGAAAAACTGAAGACCAAAGATGTTCAACTGGTCGTTCAAAGCAACTCGGCCGAAACGATGGAAGACAACATCAACCAAATTATTAACCTGGCCCTGATTGGAGGTTTGATGGCTGTATTTGTACTGTGGATGTTCCTGAAGAATGCCCGAATTGTGGCGTTCATTGCCTTAGCCATTCCGGTTTCCATCTTCACGGCGTTCAACTTTTTCTACGCCTACGGCATCACCCTCAACAGCCTGACCTTGGTTGGCATGGCACTGGCCGTCGGGATGTTGCTCGACAACAGTGTTGTGGTGCTCGAAAATATTTACCGGCTGGCCGGCAAAGGTGTTGAACCGGACACAGCTGTATTGCAGGGAACAACCGAAGTTTGGCGATCTATCGTAGCGGCCACCCTAACCACGATCACTGTCTTCCTTCCGTTTGTTTTTTCGAGCAACTACATGATTGAGATGCTCGGTAAAAACGTCGGCGTATCCATTATTTCAACCTTGTTGGTTTCGCTGGTGGTGGCCTTGCTTTTTGTACCAATGGCCATTCACTTTATTTTGAGAGGTCGCCGAAGCCAAAAAATTGCCTTCGAGAAAGTGACAACCAACAACCGAATGGTGCAGATTTATCTGTTGCTCCTGAAATCGTGTATGCGAAATCCCGCAGGAACCGTGTTAGGAGCCGTAGCCGTTTTCTTCATCACGATTTTTCTGGCGCTTACCGTAAGTGTTAGTTCACTAACTGAAGTTGAAAACGACGAAATTCAGCTATACATCACCATGCCAACCGGGTCGAGCCTTCAGAAAACCGACGAAACGGTGCAAAAAATTGAAGAGAAGCTTAACGATGTACCGGAAAAACTGGATGTTGTCAGCCGAATTGAAGAAGAATCGGCCAATGTAACCTTGAAATTGGTTGAAGACTACGAGAAAGTTGACGGCCGAAGCTTTGCCGAGATTAAAACGGCCGTTTACGAGTCGGTCAGAGATATTCGTCCGGCTGAAATTTCGATGCAAGAAAGCAGCTCGGGAAGCGGAGGTGGCTTCGGAGGAGGTGGCGGCAACATGATGGCCAACTTCCAGCGGCTGCTGGGAATCGGTAGCGAGTCGGAACGGATCGTGCTGAAAGGACAGGATTTTGAATCGATGCAAACAGTAGCTGAAGATTTGAAATACTTCCTCGACGACATGGATATCATCAACAGCTCCCGCCTCAACGTCTCCGACAACCAACCCGAGGTTCACATGCGCTTCGATCCGCTGCTGATGACCGAATATAACATCACCTTGGGCAATGTTGCCAGTGAATTAAATTCCTTTTCCGGTGAAATTTCCACCGGCGTTACCTTCAACCAGGGAACCGATGAATACGAAATCATCATCAACCAGGAAGATGAGGACGAAGAGGAAGACACCCGCACCATGGACGATTTGAAAAAAGTTCAGGTGGCTGATGCCAGCGGAGGATTGCACGATTTGCAAAACTTCACACAACTGGTTTATGCCCGTGGCTTGTCAACCATCAACCGGGTGAACCAGGAAAAACAAATCGAGATTACTTACAGCTTCGACAGCGAGGCACAAAGTTCCAACGATATTCTGGCTTCGTACCGTTACGAGATCGACAACCTGATTGCCAGCTACAACTTCCCAACCGGCATGGCTGCTGAAGTGATCCACGAGGAAGATGATCTGGAGGAATTTACCTTTATGATCGTTGCCGCCATCCTGCTGATCTTTATGATTCTGGCCTCGGTTTTCGAATCGGTTGTTACGCCCTTTGTACTGTTGTTCTCGATTCCGTTGGCTGCCATCGGATCGTTAATTGCGCTGATCATTACCGGCAACAGCCTGTTCAACGCCAACACCATGATTGGCTTCCTGATCTTATTGGGCGTCGTGGTCAACAACGGAATTATCCTGATCGACTACAGTAACATTTTGCGAAAACGCGGCTACCGTCGCTCACGAGCCTTGATGATGGCCGGCTTATCGCGCGTGCGTCCGATCCTGATCACGGCAATTACAACAATTGTTGCGATGGTTCCATTAGCCATGGGGCAAGCAGAATATGTGAGTGTTATCGGTGCTCCGTTCGCCATTATCGTCATTGGTGGTCTGGCTTTGAGCACGCTGCTAACGCTTATTTTTATCCCAACCATGTATTCCGGATTGGAAAATGCACTGGAGTGGTTCTACTCCCTCAACTGGAAGCTGAAAACGGTTCAGCTGGTACTTATTGCGGCGTCCTTCGTCTGGATTTATTCGCGCGTTGAAGACCTAACCTGGCAAATGCTCGATACAGTATTGGCTGTTGTGCTGATCCCCGGAACAAGCTGGTTTGTACTGAACAGCTTGAAGAAAGCCGCAACCAAACTCATCGATCCGGACGAACGGGTGCATATCCGCATACAAAACCTGGTAAAAATTTACGATCGTCCGGGGCGTTTCTCCCGCGAATGGATCGGCGGTTTGAACATTCGCCGCCGGGCAGGATTGGAAAAAGAGTTCCGCAGCTGGCGCGAGTTCGACCAACTGGTTTGGCAAGTGCCCTTGCTGGCCTTCCTGATCTATTTCACCTTCTTCTTCCTGGGCCAAGCCTTCTGGATTGCCTTCATGATGCTGATGGTTTACTTCTATGTACTCACAATCTGGAAACCGGTACTCATCTACCTCAACAATCAGATTGAAGCAAGCCAGAAAAAAAGCCATCGCCTCCTGCACAAATGGAGTCATCTGTTCCTTTTCTGGATTTTGCCCCTTGTTGAACTGGTCATCCTCTACGAAAAAACCAAATACATTGGCTTGGTTATCGCCCTTGCTGTGCTTTGGTATCTGGGACTGGTAATTTCAGTCACGGCCAAACGCCTGTACGAAGAACAAGTGAACGTCGACCGGATTACCGGGCGTTTCGGTTCACTGCGCCGGACAACTTACCGGGTGGTGAAACAAATTCCGCTGATCGGGAAACGCAAGGTGCCGTTCAAAGCCCTCAACGGCGTTTCACTCGAAATCAAGACGGGGATGTTTGGTTTGCTTGGCCCTAACGGTGCCGGTAAATCGACCATGATGCGAACGATCTGTGGTATTCTGGAACAGAGCTACGGAAAGATCTGGATCAACGGCATCGACACGCAGGAAAAACGCGAAGAGCTGCAAGGCTTAATCGGTTACCTGCCGCAGGAGTTCGGCACTTACGAAAATATGCCGGCCTGGGACTATCTGGAATACCAGGCCCTACTGAAAGGATTGACCGATGTTGACGAACGACACAAACGCCTGGAATATGTATTGAAGGCTGTTCACATGTACGACCGACGCACTGAAAAAATTGGCTCCTTCTCGGGCGGTATGAAACAACGAATCGGTATTGCACAAATCCTGTTGCACTTACCACGCATCCTTGTAGTGGATGAACCGACAGCCGGACTTGACCCGCGCGAACGGATTCGCTTCCGGAACCTGTTGGTTGAATTGAGCCGCGAGCGAATCGTCATTTTCTCGACTCACATTATCGAAGATATTGCCAGCTCGTGCAACCAGGTGGCTGTGATTATCCGCGGACGCGTGAAATACCACGGAACACCGATGAACATGGTTGACCTGGCCGAAAAGCTGGTTTGGCAATACGATATCCCGGCTTCCGAATTTGACAAAATGCCCAACAAACAAATGGTTGTTCACCACATGCGGGTTGATGATAAAATCAGGCTACGCATACTGGCCAAAGAAAAACCTGCACCGGATGCCATTGAAGTTAAACCGATGCTGGAAGATGCTTATTTGTGTTTGATTAAAGACTTGAAATAATGGAAAAACGAAAAATAAAGAATACCACCAACCTGATTGCAAGCATGATCAAATACAATTTCCGCATCATCTTTGCCGGACGGTTTATTTGGTTTTTGCTGGCGGCGCTGGCCTTTTATATTTTCATCGCCATCATGGGCGTGATTAACGGCGCCACCCCCGACGAGGAGTTCGTTTACGGCATCCTGCTCTTTCCGGCCATCCTGCTCATCTTCTACCCCATGACCTTCGGCATACAGAATGATGTGGATGCCGGGATTTTGGAAATTTTGTTCGGAATACCCGACTACCGCTACAAAGTATGGCTGGTTCGTCTGGTCTTGGTTTTTGTATTGATAGCCCTCATCCTTTACGGATTTTCGTTGCTGAGCTACGTCTTTCTGGCACCAATAAACCGGGTGGAGATGACCGGTCAAATCATGTTCCCGGTACTTTTTCTGGGAAGTATGGCTTTCATGTTCTCCACGATCATCAAAAACGGAAACGGAACAGCAGTTGTGATGGTCATATTGGGAGTTCTGGCACTGTTTTTGCAAAACGTCACAGAGCGTACAATGTGGAATATTTTTCTGAATCCGTTTAATGTTCCCCGGAATATGAGCGAAGTGGTTTGGGAAGGTATTGCCTTGAAAAACCGGATTTTCCTGACAACCGGAGCCGTGGTTTTCATCTTGTACGGGTTGTTTAACTTACAAAAACGCGAAAAGTTTATTTAGAAATCTCCTGAAAGAAGGGTAGTTGAGTAGTAGCAATTACCGTACTGACAATTCAATAGTTTACTTAATCAAGAAAGGCTCCCATTGGAGCCTTTTTTAATATCGGTGTCAGTCGGATCAGTTCGACTTCTTCACATATTGCGTCAAGATCACGATTTGCTGACCGTTTACTTTTCCTTCAATATGTTCGGGATTATCGGCAACCAGTGAGATGTTACGAACAGCGGTTCCGCGTTTGGCTGTAAAACCAGCTCCTTTCACAACCAGATCTTTGATCAGAACAACACTATCACCGGCTTTCAACACAGCACCGTTACTGTCAACATGTTTCGCTCCGTCTTCAACTAAACCCGACTTGGCCCAGGCCAGTGTTTCCTCATCGAGGTACATCATGTCAACCAAATCGAATTGCTTCAGCTGATTCAGCAAACGCCAGGCTAACACCTGAACAGCAGGAACAGTGCTCCACATGCTGTCGTTCAAACAACGCCAGTGGTTGGCATCCATGGTTTCCGGCTCTTCAATTTGGCTGTTACAGGTTGAACACAGCAACACACATTTGTCGCTGTCATTCTCGGTTACCGGAGGAAGGGCATAAACGCTAAGCCCTTCGGTATTACCACAAAGTTCGCAAACCGAACCACTGCGGTCTTTCAATGCTTTTTCGATACTCATTTTGTTGATTTTGAATGGCCCGGAAACCAAGGTCCCGGAATGTTTTTTTATGAGCGCGCAAAGATAAGCGATTATCTGTAAATTGAAAATCAGGTGGTTTACAGACTAACTTAAAGCGCTTATCCTGTCAAATGGTCGAAATAAAGCCGATTACTGTCGTTCCTGCAATTTCTCCCAGGCGTGTTTCTTCAGGAAGCTTTCTTCCACGTTTCGTTCCATTTCCTGAAACAAAGCATAGGGTGCGGTAAAAGTCAACATATCGCGGTCGACATGCGAACGAACTGCGATATCGAAAAAGCCGATAATTCCCCGGGGCTTTTCTTGTTGCGCTTCCTCGTAGCCAAAAAGGATGGATTGACAAGCAGCACAAAAGGGTGCGATAACACTCTGGCTCATTCCGCGACTATAATCGGCCATCACCACCAGTGCCGAAAGTTGATCCGGATTCACAAAGAAGATGATCATTTCGGGTTTATCGTCCGCTGCCAGTAAATTCCAGGGCTTAAATACTACATAGTTAGTCGGAACATCGGTCATCGGAACGGAGTTCACCCAATTGCGGGCAACCTTCGGATTTTCATAAAATCGTTCTCCTTCTTCCATTAATGCTCCGGCCTTCCCCATTTTCTCGGCAAAGGCCATATTACCGGTCGACAGCAGACAATCAATCGGAAATTGTCCGTAACAATCGCCGAAGCCCAAACCGGTTCCTCCGCCCGGACAGCTGTAGCTGTTCCGATCGAAATAAGCCAGCCGGTTCTTTTTACTGGCCGCAACCAGCATGGCTGCCACACAACCGCCCATGCGGTTATCTTTAAAGTGCAAGCCATCCTCCGGTTTATCGTCACTCAGGATTACGGCAACAGCTTGCATCTTCAATTTTAACGCATCAATTAATTCACTTTTCATAGTTCAGCTTCCTCCTGTTCCTAAAAATACGGATATTCCCTGTTTGGCGGAAATCATTGGCGCGAAAATAAATTTCCGAAACAGCAATGAAGCCAACAAGCCTTGAAACTCGGTTTTTACAACCGGGCAGGCGACATTTCTGCTCTACCGTCTGATTTTACCTGTCTGTATTTTGCGGCTGTTGACAAAGGAACGGAATTTACAGGTCAGAGTAGAAGTATTTCTTATCTACAATAACGTATTTCTTACCTATAATGATGTCTCTATCATCTTCGATAACGTATCTCTTTTCTTCGATAATGTATTTCTCATTCTCGATAATGTATTTATCATCTTCAATGATGCGTTTTTCACGCTTTATGACGTATTTTTATTCGACACTAATGGATCTTTTATCTACGATGGCGCTTTATTATTCATCAAAACGCTATTTCGGACATTTTTTCGAACATCGAAATCCGTTCAATAGTCATGTTCCGGTTTTAAACAGTTGATTTACGGGATGACTGGCCGTTGCCTTACAATTCAGGTTACCACACGCCCGAAACAGGCGTATCACAAAATTCGCAACGACCATCGTTCAAGTGCTGTTGCGTGATTCGGTAGCCTTTACGCTCTACAACAAGTTGATGGCAATTCGGGCAAATCGTGTTTTCGGCGCCCAGTCCGGGAACATTGCCAATGTAGACATGATGCAACCCCTCGGCCACGGCAATATCGCGGGCACTTTGCAGAACGGTTACAGGCGTTGGCGGCAATTGCGTGAGTTTATAGGTGGGATGAAACCGACTGAAATGCAAGGGGTAGTTCTCAAATCCGTTCTGCATCAACCAGCCACACATCCGTTTGATCATATCCAGATCGTCGGTCCACGAGGGAACAACCAGGTTGGTAATTTCGAGCCAAACACCTTCATCTTTCATGGTTACCAAAGTATTCAGAATGGTGTCGAGCTTCCCGGCATTCAATTTCAGGTAGATGTCATTGCTAAACGACTTCAGATCGACATTAGCTGCGTCAATTACCTTGCATAATTTCAACAAAGGTTCCTTGTTAATATAGCCGGCAGTCACCATCACATTCTTAACTCCGGCTTGCCTGGCAAGTACCGAGGTATCGTAAGTATATTCGTAAAAAGTGATCGGTTCGGTATAGGTGTAGGCGACGGATGCACAATGATTATCGATAGCAGCCTGCACAACCTTGTCGGGCATCAAATCCTGGTTATCGGTATCAGCCGGGCTTTTCTGCGAGATTGTCCAGTTTTGGCAGTTCAGGCAAGCCAGGTTACAACCTGCCGTGGCAATCGACAAGGCCGTACTTCCCGGAAGGAAATGCAACAAGGGCTTTTTCTCAATCGGATCGATGTGAACGGCGCAAGGATTTCCATAGGCCATTGAGTAAAGCACTCCTCCCTTATTGATTCGGTTGCGGCAATCCCCGGTTTCACCTTCTTTAATATCACACTCGTTGGGACATATCAAACAACGAATTCCCTTCGGCGTTTCGGTATAAAACAGCGCCTCGTGCGTCCATTTGTTTTTAATTCCCGAAGAAGGTTTTTCTTCGCCAAAAGCCTCGCTACCGGTATATGCTATTCCTCCTGCTCCCATAACCATTGTCTTCAAAAAAGCACGTTTGGTCAATTTCATTTTCCGTTCAACCTCCCGTTTTAGGCTACGACTTGCCCCTGTAAAAAGATTCAGCCACGAACGGCATAGAATGCTCTGGCACCACTGAAGATATTCAACAAGCCTATGATGATACAAGTGGCGAATAAGCCCAAAGCGGGCAACAAAAGAATGCTGGTCAAAAATGCGCCAAAAGCAGAGCCGAGCAAATCGGTACTGTAATTGATTCCCGACGTTTCAGCGAAACTTGATTCCCGCAATAGCGAGGCGAGGAAAAACTCGTAACCGATGCCAAAGGCTAACAGCAACACCAGTCCGAAGAAAAAGAGTTGCAAAAGCATGCCTTGCCTTCCGACGGATTCGATAAGGGCAATCAACAAGGGAATCAGCAGTGCAAATACGGCGATCAGGATTTGAAGCAACGCATAACTTTTCATTTTGGGGAACAGAACAGGAATCCGCCGCAGCAGGCTTCCCAAAGCCAGGCCTCCCATAAAAACAGCAAAGAAGAGTGCCGTTGCCAGGTACAGGCTTCCAAAGAACACCTGGTACGCCAACATCAAGCAGATCTCGAGCGCCGCTGCAGAGAATCCCCCTGTGTAAAGCCCCAACGAAACGGTGTCCAACTTAAACAGAACCAGCAAAAAAACCACGAATGGAATAGCAACCAAGAGCGTGTAGTTTGTCCCAAAATGACTGAGCCAATATTGCGTATGCTTAATGAACATGTACGGATGAAAATCGCGATTGACCTCAACAAAAGGCGTCGCCTTTCTGATTTCCGTTTCCAATTGCTGCGAGCGCTGCTGCAGCAAAAAGTCATCGAAATAATAGGAGTTCACATACTCGTTTTCAATGCCTGCCCGATCAACCAACTCGGTGATTCGGGACGACAATTCAGCTGAAGAAGCCAGAAAATAATTCTTCTCCCCAAGCAGCACCAGCTGATTCGGGAAATAGATTGACAAGGTTTTCGAAAGCGAAGCAGCTTCGTGCAAGATATTCTCTTCAGTATAATTCATCGTTGAAGGCAAACTAATCGACACGACTGTTTCCGGCAAACAATGCTGT
The DNA here is from genome assembly GCF_003046625.1 of Mangrovibacterium marinum. Lineage (GTDB taxonomy): Bacteria > Bacteroidota > Bacteroidia > Bacteroidales > Prolixibacteraceae > Mangrovibacterium > Mangrovibacterium marinum. The sequence goes on along the minus strand of NZ_QAAD01000014.1, from coordinate 2,791 downwards.
TTGATAATCCGGAGAAATTCTTCCGTATAAAAACGGTTATTCCCCAAAGTCGAAGGTGGAGGAAGATTCATCAGGATGACATCATAGGTACTTTTTGTCCTGGCAAGAAATGTACGAATATCCGAATGCACAAATTCCACGTTAGAGAAATCCTGCCCCTGTTCATCTTTCCAATACTTATACACCTCCGGATTTGATTCGAGATAAGTGATTGTTTCAACCGGATATTTATTGATTTCCTGAACCATCCCGGAAACACCACCCGACAAGAGCAACACTTGCTGTGGTTTTTTATGTTGAAGCATGGCAAAATGCACCGCTTCCTCATTCGCCATAAAATTGCCCGTGTACATTTGCAGACTATGATTCTCGTAAAAATTAAGCTGATCGGCCTGCCGGGTAACGATCAGGTTTCCGTAGCGCGTGCTCCTATTTTGAATGATCTGCTGACTACGATACAGCCATTGTTTGATCCTTGTATCCGGATTCAAAAGAAAAATTGCCATTGGAGCAACTACCGCACTAAACATTAAAATAATCCGCCGGAACTTGCTCTCACAAATCCAGCTACTAACCACAAATACCAATGCTGCCGTAATTCCGAAAACCTGGGAACTATTGAAAAAACGACCTAAAATAAAACTGAAAAGCAGCCCTCCGAACAAACTTCCCAAAGATTCCAAGGCATAAGCCTTTCCGATCCGATTCTGATGACCGGTAACGGAGAAGCCTGATGAAAACAAAGTAAACAGATAGCCGGACAGGAAACAAACCGGATACAACAATAGGAAAGTCCCCGTAACAGCGTTGCCAACACTTGTAATTGTTCCCGGCGGAAAAAGCTGACTTTTCAGCCAATACAATAGGGCGATTAAAACCAGTGGCAACAAGGACAACACCGCCAGCATAGCCATGGCACGAAATATTGAAAATCCCTTAGGGATGCCTTTCTTACCGACATAAGCTCCCCAGCCCGTCAGCAATAACCACGCCGACATAACAATTCCGAGAATCAGCTCATTCCCCGCCATCACACTCATAAACTCGCGAATGAAAACAACTTGATTAACGACCGCCAAAAGCCCAAGTAAGAATAGTAGGATGCCAAAGTGAGGAAAGACTTTCGCAGATCTTTCCGTTAGGGGAAGAGCCTGATCGCTGGCAGGCTTCTCTTTTTTCAGACTGAAATAATATTTCCAATGCCACGATAAATGAAAGAAAGCAATGATGACCATTCCAATTCCCAGGGAGACATGCCATTGCATTAACTGATCGTAATGCGGAATTTCAAGTTTGTAGTTGACCTTAACGACGCTTAACAGCCCCAGCAGCCCGGAAACCAGGAAAGTAACCAACAGCAAAACATTCCAAACCTTGCGATGTGATCGGCTGTTATAAATTCCCCACCGGGTAAATAAAGAGCTGATGGCATAAGCCAGCAAAATAATCACTGACACCGGGAACAAGGGATAGGCTATATTCATTACGGAGCCTCTAAAATTTCATGTTCGCTAAAGACGATCGCTTGATAAGTATACAGTTCGGCAGTTTGCCAACCATCCTTCCCTATTCCTGCTTTACGTTTAGCGCACTGCTCCAGAAATTCGATTTTCGTCCAATTTGTTTTGTCGGCAACCTGGGGCAATAAGGTGCCGTGCCGACCATCTTTCTCCATCAAAATTCCATCTCTGCCAAGTTCGAACTCATCGATGGACTGAATCCGTTTCAACGGCGTCAACACTGAAATTTCAATATCGATGTAATTCAGTTCGCTGGAGTCCACCTGCTCAAAGCGCGAATCCAATAAAGCGGCAGCCCAGGCCATCTCCCAAACCGTCTTCCACAAGGGTTTGTCGGATTGCAGATGACCAATGCAGCCCCGAAGTTTTTTGTTGTTATGCAGGGTAACGAAAGCTCCGCAAGGCATGTTCAACGACGCTGAAAACTGCGATTCATCCACCTTCACCGGCTTTTTTGTTCCGAGCTTCTCTTCGATTGATTGCCGGGCAAGCTGCAGTAAGATCTTTTTATCGTCATTCGACAAGAACATCTCTTCGGAATCTCCACTTACTTGTGGACGGATAAATGCAAAAGCGTGATAACCAACCACCCGCAATTTGTCGCCATACCGCGAATCGCCGGAGTTTTGATAGCAGACATTTTCCACTTTCATATCGGCAACCTGCGAACTCAAATCCAACAAAGTGAGGATGGAGCTCCAACCACAAGCGCTGGTTGCCAATCCGTGAATTCCTTTCGACTCGTTTTCTTCCAGGGATTTCAAAAAAGCATCGGGCGAGTTGGACGCAATAGCCGCTCCCGTTGTTGAGTCTGCATCTTTAGCTCCTTCGTAATCCGGATAATGGGAAAAGTCACTACTCACAACAAACAGGTTCCGCGAATTGAAATAGGGTTTCAGCGCATCTGCTATTTTCTGACACATCGAAGCCGAACGGGTTCCCATAATAATCGGAACAATTTTGAAAGGCTTGTGAAGCCGGTACTGCAAAAAAGGCAGCTGCACTTCCAAACTATGTTCCCGCTCGTGCGCCTCCTCAACATAGTCGAAAAACGAATACTGCTCAATCAATTCATTGGCAAGAGCCAGATCGACCTCCACAGTTCCGAAAGGCGTCTTGTAATTGCCTTGATTGTAGATAGAAGCACCATTCAGGTATGTGCGGTGACTGGAACCTTGGAACTGCTACATTTGACTGGACGGTAGGTTAAGTATAATTTATTTACCTATATTATGAGTCCTATGAGAAAGAAGTTTGACAAAGAATTTAAG
>NZ_QAAD01000013.1 GCF_003046625.1 Mangrovibacterium marinum | reverse complement strand
AAACGCGAATTTTGGCAACGTGCCGAAGAGCGTAACCGCACAACAGCACAAATCTACGATCAACTTGGTCTGACCGAATATGAAGCGATTGAAGCTTTCGTTCGCTATCCCTTCGACGATGAAGAATCGTTTTTGAAGTAAGCGGAAATTGTTTCAACCCGATTATGCTCCATTGAATAAAATCATGAATAAATACCCAATATTACTCGCGTTGGTCATGCTGCTTTTTGCAGCATGCCAGCCTGCGAGCAATCTGAAAGAAGTTCAGATTATACCCAAGCCGGTAAGTTTAAACCAAACAGGCAAATCGCTCCTGATTAATCAGGGGGTGAGGGTGACATCGCCCGACGCAGAACTTGTGTCGTCGGTTAGTTATTTACAAGCGCAGATGCTTGCTTTGCCGCAAGCAAAGTGGTTGAGCGATAATCCGGCAGGTGTGCAAATTTTTATAGCTCTCGATGCCGGAATTGAGCAAAGCGAAGGCTATAAGCTTGTGCTTGGTGAACAAATTTTGCTTAAAGGCAAAACGGCGAATGGGATCATTCATGGTATTCAAACGTTATTGCAGATTTTGCAACAAGCGGAGGAGAGTGAGCAAGGACTCGTTGTTCCTCAGCTGAGCATCACCGATTATCCCCGCTTTGCTTATCGGGGAATGCATCTGGATGTAAGTCGTCATTTCTTCGATGCGGAGTTTGTGAAAAAGTATATCGACCTGATTGCGATGCACAAAATGAATACTTTTCACTGGCATCTTACCGACGATCAGGGCTGGCGTATCGAAATTAAGAAATACCCGAAGCTGACTGAAGTTGGTGCCTGGCGTGTTGATCACGAAGATTTGCCCTGGAACGGACGACCGGCTCAGAAACCCGGAGAAACGGCGAGTTACGGCGGTTTTTACACGCAGGAGCAAATTAAAGATATTGTTGCCTACGCAGCGGAGCGTGGTGTTAACATCATTCCCGAAATTGATATTCCCGGGCACTCGGCTGCCGCCATTGCTTCCTATCCCGAACTTTCGTGCCGAAATGCCAAAATTGGTGTAGCCTCAGGCGGGCAAGCCGAAATCAGCATTGTTTGCGGAGGAAAGGATTCGGTGATCGAATTTTATAAGAATGTGCTTACCGAGGTGATGGATCTGTTTCCTTCAAAATACATTCATATCGGAGGCGACGAAGCCTGGAAAGAGGAGTGGGAGAAATGCCCTCTTTGTCAGAAACGGATTAAACAGAAAAAACTGAAGGATGAACATGGCCTGCAAAGCTATTTCATTCAACAGCTGGACGATTTTCTGGTGTCTCACGGCCGCGCCATGATTGGCTGGGATGAGATTTTGGAAGGTGGCTTGGCCGAAAATGCAACAGTGATGTCGTGGCGAGGCGAGTCCGGTGGGATTAAGTCGGCCCAGATGGGGCACGATGTCATCATGACTCCCGGGGACTACTGTTACTTCGATTACTATCAAAATCCGGATAAATACCTGGAGCCGCTTGCCTTTAATGGCTTGGTGACTTTGAGTAAAGTGTATAATTACGAGCCTGTCCCAGCTGGGTTGACCGCAGACGAAGCCCGATATGTGTTGGGTGCTCAGGGAAATATGTGGACCGAATGGATGCCAAGTAACGAAATCGCGGAGTATCGCGCTTTGCCGCGGATGACTGCCTTAAGCGAAGTGTTGTGGTCGCCGAAAGAATTGCGCGACGAACCGGATTTTATCAGTCGCCTGGAGCCCTTTCTTGACTGGCTCTCGGAGCGTGCTTATAATTTTCACATCCCGACGCCACAGGGCATTTTCAGCCAGATGATTTTTATGGATGAGGCTAAAGTTGAATTGGTTAATCCATGGCCTTTTGCAGCCTTGCATTATACGCTGGACGGCAGCGAGCCAACGCTTGACTCACCGGTTTATAAACAACCGTTGAAGGTGTCGGAAACAACAACATTGAAGGCCGCCATCTTTATCAAAACAGGCCGCCGTGGGCCGGTAAAAACAGCCCTGTTCGAGAAAGCCGATCCGATTGATGCAACGGATGTCGCAGTGGAGAAATTGCAACCGGGCCTGAATTATGCGTACTATAAAAAGTCGCTTAGCAGCGTAGGCGGGATGGCCGAATTGAAACCCGACAGTACGGGCGTCGTAAATCAAATTCAGTTGCCCGGCTTTGTTCAGGAGCCCAAGTTTGCCTTGACGCTATCCGGATATTTTTATGCTCCGCAAACAGCGGTTTACACCTTTGCATTGACATCGGACGATGGCAGCCAGCTATCAGTAGGCGATCGGCTGGTTGTGGATCACGACGGATATCACGGGCCAACCGTAAAATACGGACAAGTTGCCCTCAAACAAGGTTATCACCCCCTGAAGCTTGCTTATTTTGATGCAGGTGGTGGGTATTCGTTGAAGCTTCAGTTTAAACAAGGCGACGACGGACAATTAAGCGAAATATCAGAAGACAACTTAAAACATTAACCAACCCAAAAAAATGAATTTCAGAAATTCAACGATACTCTTTTTATTCGTTTTGATCTTTGCATCCTGTAATCAGAAGGAGCAATTGATCAGCAAGCCCGAGCAGCTGAACGACATTAAGCAGATGCTCGAGGTACAAAAACATCTTACAGCCAACAGCAACATTGCAGTATGGGATATCTTCGATCAGCCGCTGACCGACGATGAGCGCCAAGCCATGGAGTTTATGTATGCTTATATGCCGTTGAGCGATTTAGGCGATTACTCAGCCGATTTCTTTTTGGCCAATGTGCGTAAGAGTTTGCAAACGCGCGAAGATATGAGCTGGGGAAAGTCGATCCCCGAAGAGTTATTTCTGCATTTTGTACTGCCGGTACGCATCAATAACGAAAACCTGGACTCGTTCCGGATTGTGATGTACGATGAGCTAAAGGCGCGAGTGCAGGGAATGAAGATTGAAGAAGCTGCCCTGGAAATTAACCACTGGTGCCACGAAAAAGTGGTGTATCGGGGAACCGATATTCGTACTTCGGCACCGCTGAGTACCATTCGCAAAGCTTTTGGCCGTTGCGGCGAGATGTCGACTTTTACAGTGTCGGCCCTGCGTGCTGCAGGTATTCCGGCTCGCCAGGTATACACACCTCGCTGGGCACACTCGGACGACAACCATGCCTGGGTTGAAGTGTGGGTAGATGGTGTTTGGAAATTCATGGGCGCCTGCGAACCCGATGCGCGCCTGAATATGGGCTGGTTTAGCGAGCCCGCTAAGCGTGCCTTGCTGGAACATACCCGCGTGTATGGAAAGTACTTTGGACCGGAAGATGTGGTGGCTAAAGAAGATCGTTTTTCGGAGTTGAACCTCACCACCAACTATGCAGCTGTAAAACGAATTTTTGTGGAAGTGAAAAATGCCGACGGTAGTCCGGCAACACAGGCGAATGTAGAATTTCAACTTTATAACTACGCCGAATATTACCCGATTGCCAAGCAGTTGACCGACCAAAACGGTATGGCCTCAATTGCCATGGGCTTAGGCGAAGTTATCGTTTGGGCTAGTAAAGGCAGTCAATTCAATTTTGAAAAAATATCAGTTTCCCAAGCCGATACGGTTCGGTTGACTTTGGTCGATAAGCAGCTCGATGGTGCGCATTTCGATTTCGACTTTGTGCCGCCGCATCTGATTAAGGATACCATGCAGATTACGGATGCCGAAAAGGCGCTGAACGAAAAGCGACTGGCCGAGGAGGATTCAATCCGTACAAGCTACACGGCAACTTTCAAGAGCGAGGAGTGGAGTAAGGCATTAGCCAACGAACTGAAACTTGATGAAGCAACCGTTGTACGTGCCATCCACCTGAGTTACGGCAATTGGGCTGAAATTGAGAAATACCTGCGCGATAATGCCGGCGACAAACACGTGCTCGATTTGTTGAAAGGGATCTCCGATAAGGACTTTAGCGACACCAAAGCCGCCATCTTAACCAGCCATTTGAAAAACGCAATTCACCGCGACGAGGTATCCGAAGCAATTTTTGTCGATTGTGTTCTGGCACCGCGGGTTACTAACGAAATGCTACGCAGCTGGCGACAATTCCTGCAAGCGGCTTTTGCGGATCAGAAAGAAGCTTTTGTGAAAGACCCGCAAGAGCTCAAAGCCTGGATGAAACAAAACATCAGCATCGACGATATGGCGAATAAACACTCGCGCACCGAGTTGAGCCCGATGGCTGTGTACAAGCTTCGTCTGTCCGATTCGCACTCGCGCGATTTCTTTTATGTTGCAGTATGTCGTGCTTTGGGAATCCCTGCACGGTTGAATCCGGCAACAGAGATCCCCGAGTTTTATCAAAACGGAGCGTGGGTTCGTGCAGCCTTCACGGACGATACGCCTGCTGTTCCCCAAACCGGTAAGCTGGTTTTACAGAACGGCGATAATCCGATTGAACCGCAGTATATGATTCATTTTACCATTGGTAAATTGATTGATGGCAACTACCAAACCTTGCAGTATCCGTTTACCAAAAAGGTAACAACATTTGATGCGCTCGACCTGGAAGTTGGAAAATATTACCTGGTTACCGGCAACCGCCTGGAAGATGGTTCGGTGTTAAGTACCTGTGATTTCTTCACCATTGATGCTGGCAAAACCACACAACTGACCGTTAGCCTGCGGCAGTCGGTTGATGCACCTAAGGCTGTCGCTCAGCTCGATTTTAAAGCGCTGAACATTCAGACATTGAATGATAAGAAGCTTGTTTCATTGGATCAAATCGCAAACGGCAAGAATATGGTGCTGGCCTTGCTTGATCCAAACAAAGAAACATCAAAACATATTTTGAATGACTTAGGCGATTATCTGGACCATTTCAACGCCTGGTCGGGCGAATTTGTATTTATTGCTTCCGAAGACCAGCCGCAATTGGGCCCCGTGTTGGATAGCTACCATTTGCCTGAAAATTACATTAGTGGCTACGATAAGGATAATAAGGTGCTTGAAGCCTTGATGAAAAATTTTGGTGACGATGTGAAAGGTACGTTGCCCCTGGTTATTTTAACCGATGCCAGCGGACAGGTTTACATGTTCTCCTCGGGCTATAAAATCGGAATCGGTGAGCAGTTGCTCAAGGTTTTTCCGGCCCTGACGATGGCAAGTACCGAAAGCTGTTGCCAACCTTAAACATGTTGTCTTTTTTGGGTTTGACTGGACATGTTTGACGATCCGTTCTACGCATATTTTGTTTGGGTTAGATTAGTGAGAATGGATAATACAGGGGCCTCGGTCCCTGTATTTAATCGAAGAATAAGAGAAAAGTAATTTAGATAAAAGCCCAAAACTGTCAGATCATAGCTCTGGAAAGAAGGGAGTTTTTGAGAGACAATTTAAACCGGAAATTAGCTGTCGATGGTTACAACCGGGAACAGCAATATTTTAATATCAAATAGCATCTTTTTTTTAAGAATCCCGAGCCATCAGCTTTCAGCCAGCTGGTGGCTTTTTTGGTGAAAGCCGATTCTGGTGATGCGCCTGCCTGCGGTAGGCCGGGTTTCCAAACCGCACCGAAGATGCTTTGAATTGCGGTTCAGCTCGAAACTGAAGCACCGATGGAAATTGCTTCCCGGACGGTCGGTCAGGGCAAACACGCATGGAAACGACCTCTCAAAAAGAACAAGCTGTTTCCATTTGTTCATGATTGGCTCTTTCGGACCTAATGTCCCCTATTTTATGCTGATAAACATAGAAGTGTTATGGTGATTAGGCGATGAATTAGTCATAATCTGTATGACGATTCGGAAAAGCACCTCTACTATTCTGCACCCCGCTGGTGAGCTATTGTAAAGCGTGCCACTTTCATCCCTGTTGGAGATTTCCTCCGAATGAGGGAAATCGAAGTGGCGAACAAATCAGTTCAAAAACAGAGAAAAAAACTAGCGGATATTCCACACTTTGTGCTGCTGAATGGAAAGCTGCCAGTCTGGATTTTTAAGTATGTAGTCAATGCAGCGCTGCAGGATCTCCCGGTCGAGTTCCATCCGTTCTTTTTCCTTGCCCAGAAAAATCGGGCTCAATAAGTAATGCTCAGCTTTGGGCAGCTCATGCAGGTCGTAGTCCGGTGCCTGTTGAAAAAGACATTTTATCTCCGATACTCCGTCCGGAAAGTTCTCTCGCAGTCGGGCCGCTGTAACCTGTTTGGGCGAGCAGCTGATAAAATCCAGCTTCGAGGGCAGTGGCTTGGTGCCGTTTGTTTCAATGGCCTGGTAGTAGCCGTGCTCCTTGAAAAAAGCAACAATTTCGTCGGTTAATTGCAAGGCAGGTTCGCCGCCGGTCCAGATGATGTTTTTACAGGGAAATTGGCTGATTTCTTCCAGCAATTGTTGCAGTGAGTAGCTTTCGCCGGATTCGAATTCGGTATCGCAAAACCAGCAATTCAAATTACAGTTCGACAGGCGAATAAAGATATTCGGAGTCCCGGCCCGGGATCCTTCTCCCTGCAGCGAGTAAAATATTTCGTTAACAGTTAAGTTCACAGACATTCCCCTGGCTTTCCTGAATTACAACTTTTGTACACCAAAAACGTTTGCCAGCCTCCTTGGTGCCAATGGTATTGGCAATCCAAAGCGCCATATTTTCGACCGTGGGAACCGGTATGATATCGTTCAGGTGTTTGTGGTCAAGTTGCTGAAAAATTGTTTCTTTCAGGTAATTGAAATCTACCACCATTCCGTTTTCCAATTCGTGGCTGGCCACGTATATATCCACAATCCAGTTGTGGCCATGCAGGTTGTTGCATTTGCTCTCGTAGGGCAAGTCCAACTGGTGGCTTGCCGAAATCTCAAAAGTCTTTTTTACAGTCCAAATCATCCTTCTATTCTGTTGTATCTCCCCTGAAGTAGGAGTGGTCTCCAAATTTGCTGCAAACCTAACATTATTTGCTTAAAACACCATCTAAAAAACAGTAACAGAATAGATTTGTGTTTGTTTTGGTAATGCAGATCTTATGCCTGCGGTGGTGTCTTTGTTGCAGGATTGAGGTGAAATACTTAAGCCTGTACTTTAGGCGGGCCAACGACAACAAGGCTGTCAGCGTCGCTACAATTCGGGTCCTGGCAGCTGCTGTTGTTCGGCATACGAGCCCGTAACAGGACGCTTTATGTGCTCGTTTTCTCGAAAAATAATTGCATGTTTGGAGTACTTTGTGCATTGTCGATGATTTACGATATATAATTTTATAGTTTTGTAGTTGGATAATCTGTTTGTTATTGATGGTTAGAAATGAAGATCTTGAAAACGTATTGTTGCTGAAAAAGGGGGATATCAGTGCTTTTTCAGCGTTGTTCGGCAAATACTCGGAGCGTTTGTATGCTTTTGCATTGAGTATAGCACGCGAACCCTATATTGCAGAAGAAATTACACAGCAGGTTTTCCTCAAAATCTGGGAGAAGCGCCATCAGATTGAGGAGTATTTTTCTTTTAAGTCCTTTCTCTTCTCAGTCACCTATTCGGAAACAATCTCGTTGTTACGAAAAGAAACGGCCGAAAAAAAGAAGGTTAATCGCTGGGGAGAAGTCGCTTCATTCGAGACCACCGAAACGGATTACACGGTTGAATTTAATAATCTGGAGCTATTGACTAGCGAAATTATTGCCGGTTTGCCAGCCAGACGCCGCGAAATTTTTATTCTTAGTCGCGAACAAGGCTATTCGTACAGGGAGATTGCCGATAAGCTTGGGCTGTCGGTGAAAACCGTTGAAAATCAGATCTCAGCAACCTTGAAGACCATCCGCGAAAAATTGGGCGAAAGCCAGCTTTGCTCAATATTATTTTATTTTTTGACGACTCATTAAATTTTTTTTTTGCTTCGGATAGGGGTAAGCTTCGGTTCATTTCGTAATACTCGTGTTAAAAGAACCAATGAAGATTACACCGAACGATATTAAACGCTATTTGGAGGGCAAGGCCGCCCCTTCAGAATCGGAGCAGGTGAAGCAATGGCTTGCCAATCCGCAGAATGAAGCTGTAGCCCGGGCTGTTTTGGGCGATCTGTGGACGAATTCGGAGATTAAACTGCGATCGGCCAAACCTGATTTCGAACAGATGTTGTGGAAAACCAAATTCCGGATGAGGCCGGAAGAACAGTCCGTAGGTAGTCTGCGTGCTTCATCAAGGAGGGCGCGTTTGGGCCGGGCCTTCTCCAAAGCAGCAGCCATCTTAATTTTTCCCATAATCGCTTTTACCGCTTACCTTTATTTCACTTATCCTGTCCAGCAGGCTGCAACGAGCGCAATTGACGTTTCTCAGTACCGCGAAGTTTATACCAAGCCGGGCACAAAATTGCACTTTCAGCTAGCCGATGGAACCATGGTGTGGTTGAACGATGGAACAACCCTGCGTTATCCGGAAGTGTTTGCCGGTCCTAAACGCGAGGTGTTTGTTGATGGAGAAGCATATTTCGAGGTGAAAGCCGACAAGCAGCATCCATTTATTGTTAACAACCCCATGATGAATACACTGGTTACCGGAACACATTTCAATATTAATGCTTATGCCGCCGATAAGTTTTTTGAAGCCACCTTGCTGGAAGGACATATTGCGCTGGAGGGCAAATCCGGAAATGTGGAGTTGACCCCTGGCGAGCAATTGCAACTGAATATGGAGGCCAAAACGATGGTGCAGAAAAAAGTGAAAAGTAAAAACGCTATTGGCTGGATCGATGGTCGGTTGATCATTCAGAATGAACGGCTCGATGCCGCTTTGAAAAAAATTAGCCGTTGGTACAATGTTGAGATTGTTGTGGCCGACAAAAACCTGAATAACTATGAACTAACCTGCACGCTCGAAAATGAAAAGATGGACCAGTGCATGAGCCTGATCGCGAACGTCTTGCCCGTTCGATACCACATAGAGCTGATTGATGAACATAAACGAATTATCCTGACGAAACAATGAGAAAAAGCTTGACGAGAATCTCGCACATTCACGCCAAGCTAAGGTGTTTATAAACTATAAAACGAATCAAATTTATGAAAAAAGAATGTAAACCCATTTTTCAGGGGGAGCGATCTCTCTGGATAAGGAAAATGCTATTACTTATGAAACTTACCTGTTTGTTGGTTTTGTTGGCTGTTTTCCAATCCTTCGCGATTGATACTGCGGGACAAAACACTCAAATTTCCGTCGATTTGAAAAATACAACGATGGAAAATGTTCTTCAAAATATCGAAGAAGAATCAGATTACTATTTCCTTTATAGTAGAAGTGTTATTGACTTAAGCCGAAAAGTTGATTTTAAAGTTGATGGGGTGAATGTCGAAGAGGCCCTGAATCAACTGTTCGAAGGCTCTAATATTAACTATCGCTTCGAAGGCCGCCAAATTGTGCTTACCCAAATCACACAGGCAACGGCCCAGCAGCAGTCCATATCGGGTGTTGTTAAAGATGCCGCCGGTGTGGCATTGCCCGGGGTTACGGTGGTTGTAAAAGGTACAACCAATGGTACCATTACCGATTTCGACGGGAAATACGCTCTGTCGGCTGTTCCTGCCGATGCGGTGCTGGTATTTTCGTTTGTCGGAATGCAGACACTGGAGATGCCTGTGGCTGGTAAAACCAATATTTCCGTAACACTCGAAGAGCAGACTATTGGTATTGAAGAGGTTGTGGCTGTAGGTTATGGCGTTGTTAAAAAAGCTGACTTAACCGGTTCGGTTGCCTCGGTGAAGGCCGAAGATATTGCCCGGACATCATCCAGCAATGCCATGCAAGCGATGCAGGCACAGGTGCCCGGTTTGGATATTCAGCAAAATAGCGGCGAGGCCGGCTCTAAGTTGAATATTAACCTGCGCGGTAACCGGTCAATCTCTGCGTCTAACAGTCCGCTGATCCTGGTCGATGGTATCGAATATGGATCAACCCTGGATATCAACCCCTCCGACATCGAGTCGATGGATGTGTTGAAAGATGCTGCTTCAACTGCGATCTACGGTACCAAAGGTGCCAACGGTGTAATCATCATCACGACAAAACGCGGGAAAGCCGGTAAAACAAAAATCAGCCTGAACACTTATTTATCGTCTAACTCGGCAACCAACGTACCCAAGGTGATGTACGGACGTAAAGAAGTACAGCGCTTGATCGACAAAGCCAATTACCAGGCTGATGCAGCCAGCGGAAACTGGGGGGGCAGCAGTTTGACGGTTCAGGATATCTTGACTGAAAGTCTGGATGATGGTACAACCGAAATGGATATTTATAATGATGGATCGTATACCGATTGGTTGGATATTATCCTTCAGAACGGGTTGACACAAAACTACGAGCTTGGCGTGTCGGGTGGTAGTGAGAAGACCAACTTCAACCTTTCGCTTGGAACCATGTTCGAAGAAGGCTTGATGAAAAACGACAACCTGGACCGCTACAACGTGAAAACAGTTGTTGATCACAAAATCAGCGACCAGTTTAAAGTTGGGATGAACACATTGCTGACGTATAAGAGTCACGACTCGCGGAACTCAAGTGTGTTTGGTCAGTCCATGAAAATGACGACCATCACGCATCCATATCTTTCCGACAATACTATCAACGAAAATCCAAACCCGCGTTATGCTGCTCACGTGAATCCATTGATGGATGAGATTCCCGGAAACTATCAGCGGAATATTGAAACAACCCGCATTTTTTCCAATGCTTATTTAGAGGTGAAGCCGATTGCTGACCTGGTGTTTAAAACAACCTTTGCCGTTGACCGTTCAAACTCGCGCGATGGATTGTATCAGGATTATAAGAGTGTTGCCCGTCACCAATCGCCGGGAACAACTTATATTTCATCGACTTGGAATACCGGAACAAAGTACACCTGGGAGAATACGCTGACTTACAATACCGATTTTAACAGCGACGAGCATGATTTGACCGTTTTGTTGGGGCACAGTATGAATCAATCTGTGACGGAGTCGACTTCTACTTTTGGCGATGCCGGAGCAGAGCATTATTATCAAAGTGCCTTCTACGATTTGTCGAAAATTGGCTCTCCCACAACAGAAACGACCTACATTAAACAGGCGATCTTATCGTATTTCAGCCGTGTAAACTATAAATTCAGAGACAAATACTTATTGCAGGCTTCGGTACGTGCCGACGGTTCGTCAACGCTGGCCGACGGAAACAAGTGGGGCTATTTCCCCTCAACAGCTGTTGCCTGGCGAATGAGCGAAGAACCGTTTTTACAGGATGTTGATGTGCTTGATAACCTGAAGCTGCGTGCCAGCTGGGGGATCTCGGGTAACGCAGCAGTTGATCCGTATCAAACCTTGCAAGCGCTGAGTTCTTATCCGGTTTATTATTACCTGGGAGCCAAAGATGTTGCCGGTAATATTCCCGATCAGTTGGGAAACCAGGACTTGAAGTGGGAGACAACCAATGCCTTAAACTTCGGTTTGGATTTCGGCTTCATGGGTAATCGGGTCTCTGGTAGTATCGACTTCTTTACCAGCCGTACAAGCGATTTGTTGCTCTATCGTTCAGCTCCGGCGTCATCGGTTTTCCCAACCGTGATTTCCAACATTGGTGAGACGAAAGGACATGGTATTGAAATCGCTCTAAATACGTCGGTGGTTCGCTCAAGCGATTGGAATTGGGACATTAACTGGTCGTATTCATCATTCACCGACGAAGTGTCGAGCCTGTACGAAGGCGTTGATAAAGACATCAACGGAACCATTGCCTACATTGTAGGTGAACCGGTTTCTGCTTATTACGACTGGGAAGCCGATGGTACCTGGGATGTTGGTGAATATGACGATTACATTGCAGACTGGCAGACGCGCCACACCGGCGAAACAGCTGGTTATATCTCCGACTACGGAACCCCCGGAACTATTAAGGTGATCGACCGCAACGATGACGGGGTGATTGACGACAGCGACAAGCGTATCTATAATCGCAGTCCCAAGCATATCATCGGTATGAACAACTCGGTGAGCTTTAAAGATTTCTCATTGTCTGTTTTGCTTTATGCGCGCGTAGGAGGATATATTGCTTACGACTTTAACAACCAGATGAACTTTGAATCGGCAAACTGGGCCGACCTGGATTACTGGACTGTGGATAATACCGATGCTAAATTTCCGAACCCCGGTTCTGCCAGTGCATTGTATACCAACTACAGTAGCTCGCTGCTCTACGAAAAGGCTAATTATGTGAAGGTAAAGGATATTACTTTAGCCTACAATCTGCCTAAAACATTGATCGGACAGGTTGGTCTTGGCTCAGTGAAATTGTATGGTTCGTTGAAAAACTTCATCACCTTCAGCAGTATCGATAATTACGACCCCGAACGTGGTGGTTCTATCAGCTTCCCCTTAGCCAAACAAGTTGTTTTTGGAGCCAATATCGAATTTTAACCTAACAAAACGTTTATTGAAATGAAAAAGAAATTAGTTATATATCTATTGGCAGGAGCATCTTTGCTTGGAGGCGTTAGTTCTTGCCAGGACTTTTTAGAGGAAGATAATAAAACCGGCCAGACCGCCGATCTGACATATTCTACCAAAACCGGTATTGAAGGCCTGGTGGCAACATGTTACTCGTACGCTCGGGGATGGTATGGTAAAGAGGCTGGTTTAGGACTGTCGGAAATGGGAACCGACTTGTTTTACTATGGCTACGACAATAAGCAAAAGTCGCTGACATCGTATAACTTGACACCCATCAGCCTGGACGGAAACAGTAGCGATAATGCTTGTCTGGACCATTATTGGGAGATGTTTTACGCAGCAACCGATGTGTGTAATAATGCACTGAAATATGTGCCGCTAAACGACGCGATCAACGAGACCACAAGAAGTCAGTACATGGGAGAAGCCTATTTCCTGCGTGCGTTCTATTACTTTCACATGGTGAATATCTGGGGACCGATTCCGTATAACAGCGAGCCGGTTACAAGTATTTCTACCGACCCTGAACGGATGCCCGAAGAAGAGGTGTACAGCAACATTTTAGCCGACCTGGACCTGGCTATCGCTGCATTCGAGGACGCGGGTTACATGACCAAAGCCGACGGTCGCGCCAACTATTGGGCAGCACGGGCGTTGAAAGCCCGGGTGTTGTTGTATGCGGCTTCGTGGTTGGGCGAAACCAGCATCTCAACCAATTCGGCATACAGCGGTAAAAACCTGTATTCATTGGCACAGACCGAGGCTCAGGCTGTTATCGACGGTTCGTACGCTTCATTCTACGATGATTACAACGATGTTTGGTCCATGAATAATGAGGATTATTCAGCCAATAACGAGGCGCTTTTCGGTGTTACTTATTCCTCCGATCTGACTTCAACCGTGAATTGTATCCCCCACCGCTACAAAACCGATAAATCGGGCGACAAACTCGACTATGCATCCTTGATTACCCGCACAGGCTATAGCCGTGGTGGTAGTGCCATGCTGCTTCAGTTTGTTGGTTTCTGGAATAACGGTGCTTCCGACCTGGGAGGTAACGGAAAGGAAATCTTTGTTCGTGCATTGTCGTCGGAAAGTACCCAGTATATCACTAACACGGTTACCGGCGAAAGAGTGTATGTGGCCGAAAAGTATTCACCATACAGCCGTGGTTTTACCCGCTACCTGCCATCGATGTATTTATGGCAGCTTTTGGAAGAACACCGTGCAACCGACCAACGCACAGAAGCTACTTTGCTGGATGCTTACACCATTGCTCCCGGATTGGAAGGAAGTGCTAAAAAATATCCGATGATTGCCGATACTGCAATTTATTATTGTGGCTTGGACGGCGATTCTCCGGAAGGACAAGCGAAACAGGCCTGGGCGAAAAACCGCTATCGGATTCAGTTTATGACTGGCGGCGACATCCCCGTTTATTCTTCAACTGATGTGTCGCAGGCATTGCCAACCGAGGCTGCCAAACCCGTATCGGATGTGTATGGCGACGACCGGTACAATACCTATAAGATTGGTGGATGGGGTTCATTCCCGGGAATCAAAAAGTTCCTGAACAACGTCTTCGATCCGGCGTATCCCACGCACGATATTTCCTCGCGCGATGCCATCGTTATTCGTTTGCCGGAGATGTACCTGATCAAGGCCGAGTGCCAGCTGAATACCGAAAGCGGAAATGCGGCCATGGCCACCATCAATCAGTTGCGTGAGCAACGGGCAAAGGACGGTATGGACAATACCCTGGATGGCGCCGCCACGCTGGAAACAGTATTGGAAGAACGGGCTGTTGAGTTGTGCGGCGAACAACAACGTTGGTTCGACCTGAAGCGCACCCGCACCTTGGTCGACCACGTGAGAGCCTATAATGCTCAAGGTTCTGATAACGTTCAAAGTTACCACCTGTTGCGTCCGATACCTCAGGCACAAATGGATGCCATTACCAATGCCAGCTCTACCGAAGGGCAGGGCTTCTGGCAAAACAACGGATACAACTAGACGATTCGTTTGTCGAACTGATATGAGCCACTAAGCTGAGAACACAGCTTAGTGGCTCTTTTATTTTGGGGAAAGTCGATGCACGCCCAAACGAGTCGTTGACGTTTTAGGACGACAACCCGACAACCGATAATTGATACCCCGCAACTTTCATCCCCGTTGGATCCCGGGAATCATCGCTGTTTTTTAATTTTCGGCAGCCTACCTCCTGTAAAATAACCAACCCGTTGCTGCATCTCTTTTGCAGCGATAAGATAAGTTTAAATTGAGCGTTCAGTTGGGCAAAAAATGAAACTACAAAGTTTATAATTCGTTTATTTCGCAAACCCAAACGCTTAAATCGTCTTATGGAAAACCCAAGTATTAAACCCATTCAGGAGTTAAGTAAGATTTTGCTCGAGGTTGGTTCCCTGCTGATGGCCTCAGGAGCTAATTCGGCGCGCATCCGCACAACAATCATGCGTATAGCCGGTGGTTTTGGCTACAATGCCGAGCTGCTGATTACCCATCGGGCGCTGATGCTGACGGTTTTCGACGAAGAAAGCAACTATTATCAGAGTAGTTTGAAACGCACATCGCCGCATGGTGCCAATTTTCGGATATTGAGCGGTATTAGCCGCATGAGCTGGCATATTGTCGAGGAAAACTGGACTTTCGCGCAGATCTGGAACGAGATAAACCGCTTGAAATCATTGCCGCACTTCCCGCGCCTGATTATTTTGGCAACAGTGGCGCTGGCGGGCGCTTCCTTTTGCCGGCTGTTTGGCGGCGGCGCCATGGAGATGCTGGTGTGTTATGTGGCCACATTTTGCGGGCTTTTTGTTCGTCAGGAAGCCGTGAAGAAAGGCTTTAATGCGTATTTGTGCATCTACTTTGCCGCCTTTACCTCCTGTTTAATTGCCGGTAGTTCTGTGAAATTCGACATTGGAACCAATCCCGAACATGCTTTTGCAACCTCGGTGCTTTACCTGATTCCGGGAATTCCTTTAATCAACTCGCTTTCGGATTTACTGGACGGGAATATTATGAACGGATTGGTACGTGGGATGAACGGGCTGATGATTGCATTCGCAATTGCCTTGGGAATGTTGTGTACGATATTAATCTATAATTTTTAGCACGATGGATTGGATGCCTTTTTTAGAAAACTGGATTTGGTTAGGCTTCGCAGCCGTTGGTTTTGCGGTTTTGTTTAACGTGCCCATGCGTACGCTGTGGGTCATCTTTTTGCTGGGAGCCGTAGGCGGAAGTTTAAAGTTGATAAGCATGAAGCTGGGCGGCAGTATTATTCTGGCCTCTTTTTTCGGTGCCATGTTGGTTGGTTTCCTGAGTATTTATGCCGCTCATTTCAGGCATGCCCCAGCCTATGTGTTTGCCATTCCATCGGTAATTCCCATGGTGCCCGGTGCTTTTGCTTACCGCATGATGTTAGGGACGATACGCCTTACCGGCGATGTGGATCAGGCTGTGTTTAACAGCTTAATGCACGAAACGGTAAATAATGGCTTGAAGGCCCTGTTCGTACTAATGGCACTGGCTTTGGGGGTGTCGGCCCCGATGTTGTTATTCCGTCGTGAGTCGTCCAAGGAAATTAAGGTTATCAAAATTGATGAGTTGATTAAAAAATAGCCTGCCAACAAGCCCGAAACAACAAACAGGCTGTTTGCATTCCCGCCGATTGCCTGTCATTTTGCTGCACTTAAGCCCCGAATACTTAAAGCTTGATTCATCTCAACTTTTATCAGTACGAAGTCTTTTTCGGTCTCTTTTATTTTTTCTATTTTAGCTTCGTTACGGGAATTTAAAATCCTCTTTTCAGGCGTCTTGCCGTACAGTTCCTGTAACCCCAAAGCCTTTAATAGTTGACAAAATATGAAGATACCAGTCGATCTGATTGAAAAATACAATGTTCCGGTACCACGTTACACAAGCTATCCGCCAGCGAACTTTTTTGAAGATACCTTTGGAACGGCCGATTACTTAGCCGCTGTTGAGCAATCCAACAGCGAGGGCGCCAGTAACATCTCCATTTACATTCATGTTCCGTTTTGCACCCAACTGTGTTTGTACTGTGGTTGCAATACGCACATCACCAAAGACCGCGCGTTGATGCGCCGTTATGTGGATGCGCTGAAGACGGAAATCCGGATGATCCGCCCCAAGCTGGATCGAAGCCGGAAGGTTTCGCAAATACACTGGGGCGGCGGTACTCCCAACGCGTTGCCGGCAGCCTGGATTGGCGAAGTGATGGAGATTCTGAGCTCGGAGTTCGATTTTATCGACAAAGCTGAGATTGCCATCGAGTGCAACCCCGCCGCCCTCGACGAAGAATACATTGCCCGGCTGGCTGCCTTCGGTTTTAACCGCATCAGCATGGGGGTGCAGGATTTTCGCGAGGAGGTGCTCAATGCGGTTCATCGCGAAGTGCCCACCATCCCAATCGAGCAGCTGGTGACCATGATCAAGTCGCACCCGGGCATGTCGGTCAACCTGGACTTTATTTACGGCTTGCCATTTCAAACTGCCGAATCGTTTGCTGATACGATGGCCCGGGCGATCGAGATCTCGCCCGATCGGTTGGTGACTTTCTCGTATGCGCATGTGCCCTGGGTGAAAAAAGCTCAGCAAAAGCTCGAGGAATATGGCCTGCCATCGGCCGACGAGAAAGTGAAGATGTTCGAGTCGGCCTGGCTACAGATGAAAGCTGCCGGCTATGTGCCCATTGGCCTCGACCACTACGCCCGGCCCGAGGATGATATGACCAAGGCCTTGGAATCGCGCACGCTGCATCGGAACTTTCAGGGCTACTGCACCCGAGAAACCACCGGGCAGGTTTATGCCTTTGGCGTGACCGGCATCAGCCAGCTGGAAAATGTGTACGCGCAGAATGCCCGCACGGTGAAAGAATACCTCGAGCATATTGATGGGGGAGCCCCCCTGGTGGTGAAAGGCTACCGGCTGACGGACACGGAAAAGATCATCCGCCGGATCATTAACGAGATTATGTGCAACCAGTACTTGTCGTGGTCGCGCATTGGTGGCGAGTTTAACCAAACGCCCGGGCAGTTGAAGGCGCTGCTGCATTTCAGCAACGAGAAGCTGGAGCCTTTTGTTGCCGACAAGTTATTGGAGTATAACGACGACGAAATCGTCATCAGCGACCTGGGCCGCTTTGTGTTGCGGAACATTGCTGCTGTTTTCGACATCCATATTGGCGACCCGAATCGCAAATTTTCAAAATCAGTTTGATGAAGCAAAAAGTAGCTGTTATCGGAGCCGGCCTGACAGGGTTAACAACGGCTTATTATCTGAGAAAAAAAGGCATTGACGTAACCGTTTTCGAGAAGGCCGATCGGCCGGGAGGAGTCATTCAAACGTACCGGAAAGATGGCTTTACCTACGAAAACGGACCGAGCACCGGCGTGTTGGGCACCCCCGAGGCGGCCGAGCTGATTGCCGAGCTGGGCGATTTATGCAAGCTCGAAATTGCCGACGAGGATGCCAAATACCGCTGGATCTGGAAGGGTGGCCGTTGGGTGGCCTTGCCATCGGGCTTGCTGGGCGGAATAACAACCCCGCTGTTTCGCTTGGCCGATAAACTGCGTTTATTGGGCGAGCCTTTTCGCAAGCCCGGAACGAATCCCAACGAATCGCTAGCCAGCCTGGTGCGCCGCCGGATGGGGGAGAGCTTCCTGAACTATGCCGTCGATCCCTTCATCCTGGGCATTTACTCGGGCGATCCCGAGCGGCTGGTCACCAAATATGCACTGCCCAAGCTTTACCATCTGGAGCAAAAGTACGGCAGCTTTATTGGTGGTGCCATCAAAAAGGCGAAGGAACCCAAAAGCGAGCGCGACAAGAAAGCCACCCGCGAGGTGTTCTCGCTGCGCGGGGGCCTTTCAACCTTAATTGATGCTCTGGTGCACAGAATTGGTCCGGAACGAATCGTCCTGAATGCCGAAAATATGCGTGTTGCCTTGGCCGGAAAAAGCTACATGGTTAGCTATAACGATCAGCCGGCCGGTAGGTTCGATCAGCTGATCTCTACGGTTGGAGCCTGGGCATTGCCCGAGCTTTTACCCTTTCTGCCCAAGAAAGAGCTGGTCGACATTATCCAGCTGCCTTATGCCAAGGTGGTGCAGGTGTCGGTGGGTTTCCGAAAGTGGGAGGGCATTTCGCTGAAGGCTTTTGGCGGATTGGTGCCTTTTTGCGAAAACCGCCGCGTACTGGGCGCCTTGTTTTTGTCGTCCTTTTTGCAAAACCGCGCACCCGAAGGCGGTGCTTTAATCTCCACATTTTTAGGGGGTGTGCGGCGTTCCAATATGGTGGAACTGAGCGATGAGGAAATTAAAAGTATTGTTGAAGCTGAATTAAAAGAGATGCTCGGACTAACAAAATGGAATCCCGATTTGTTAGTGATTAACCGATACCAACATGCAATTCCGCAATACGGCGTGGAGTCGGAAGCCAAACTCGAGGCAGTGACCAAGCTGCAAGAGCGCTTCTCGGGGCTTCACCTGGCCGGAAACCTGCGCGACGGTATCGGTATGGCCGACCGCATCAGACAAGGTTGCGAGTTGGCTGCATTGATTGAGTAAGCTAAAAATCAACCATGAGAAAACAACGCGTTGCAAACGATTATCGCAGCCTGCAACAAGCCATCTGTCAAATTTTGGAGCAAGCCGATGGGGGTGCCCGATTTCGAACCGAC
Source organism: Mangrovibacterium marinum (assembly GCF_003046625.1). Lineage (GTDB taxonomy): Bacteria > Bacteroidota > Bacteroidia > Bacteroidales > Prolixibacteraceae > Mangrovibacterium > Mangrovibacterium marinum. The sequence goes on along the minus strand of NZ_QAAD01000013.1, from coordinate 91,676 downwards.
CACTGGACCAACGACATTGGGCAAGGTTACACGATGGTGTTTCGCGAAGGCGATGCCATTGAAAAAGCGGCTGTAAACTTCTCGGCTGTGCAGGGCCCCGTGACCGAGAATATGCGCCAGGCCCTGAAGATTGAACAGGGGGAGGCCTATTTTGCCAGCGGCATATCGTCGATCATTCACCCCCGCAACCCGCACGTGCCCATCATTCATTCGAATGTGCGCTATTTCGAGCTCAGCTCGGGTATGGCCTGGTTTGGCGGCGGCATTGATCTCACCCCGCACTATGTCGACCGGAAAGAAGCCGGTTGGTTTCATCGCGAGCTGAAAACCATCTGCGATCGTTTCAACACCAATTATTACCCCGACTTTAAAACCTGGGCCGACGATTATTTCTACCTGAAGCACCGCGACGAAACCCGCGGAGTAGGGGGCATTTTCTTCGATCATCAGTTGGCAGCCGACGATCTGTCCTTCGAGCAGTTGTTTGCCTTTACCAAGGATTTGGCCCACGCCTATCCCCGAATTTATGTCGAGCTGCTGAATGCCAACCGCCACAAGGCTTTTACCGAGGCCGAAAAACAATGGCAATACCTGCGCCGTGGCCGCTACGTGGAGTTTAATCTGCTGTACGACCGCGGTACCCGGTTTGGGCTGGAATCGAACGGACGCACCGAATCGATTTTCCTGAGTATGCCGCCCCAGGCCGCGTGGGAGTACGACTACCAACCGCCTGCCAACTCGCGCGAAGAAGAAACGCTGAAGCTGCTGAAAAAAAGGATCGACTGGGCTTCGTTTTAAGTTGCCCTCTGTTGATCGGGCGACTGCGAGTTACCCGGGCGTTAAATATAGTGCCCAAAAAACTCATGATTCCGGGGAATTTCCAACAGGAATGAAAGGTTAGGATTCTTTCAACTATCCTGTTGTCGTTGTTTTCACAAGTTGTCGGGTTGTCATCCCCAAAAGCATTAACCAGCAAGAAGGTCTTCTGATCAATGAGAAAAAGTTGTGATCCGGCTGGCCTGTTTTTATCGATGGTGAGAGGCGAACCGAAAGCTTCGTGCGATCCCGGAGGGATGCAATTGGGGTAGCTTTGGCATTTCCGCGGGTAAAATTCCGTCCCGTACGGGACGGGACAATCTTCGATTTGTCTTTGGTGCTACCCAAATGATACCGTTTCCCAGGCTAATTTATGCCTTGGAATAGGACGGTATAATGCCGATAGACTGAAAAAGGAGCATTGGAACGAAGTGATCGGATGCGACATTTTTGAAGCTAATCGGTATTGAATGGCTAAAGCCATTGCTGAAAGCGTAAAACCTGTCCGGTAGGACAAAGTTCCTATTTGATCAAAAGTAGAAGTGGAGAGACGTACTCTGAAGGGGATTTTCCATAAAAAACCTACATGATTCCGGGGAATCAGCAAATGAAAGTTTAGTATTTTTCGGCGATGCTGTTGTCGTTGTTTTCAAAAGTTGTCGGGTTGTCGTTTCAACATTTAATCAAAACCAGTTATTGACATTGTGCCTTAGCACCTCTGCGTATTATGACTTTCACAGAAAACAGGAATATTAAAAACAAGTGAAATACAAATCGGGAATAAATCAGATGTTTGTATCCACTTCAACAACCAAGTAAAAATCCTGTCAAGTTATTTTAGGGAAAGTCAACTTTTTCACAAAAACGCAGTTACTTTTCACAGAACCGCTGTCACTTTTGACAGAACCGCTGTCACTTTTGATAGAACCGCATTAACTTTTCACAAAACCGCTGCTGCTTTTGACAAAACCGCACAAAATTTTGCCAGAACCGCGCGGTTTTGCCATTGTTTGAAGCGGAGCAACGATTCGCTGCGGCGGTTTTGTGATTCATTAAAGCGGTTGGGGAGGAATAAACCGGCCGTCTTCAATTGGCGCAGCGTTGCGCCCGCGCGAATCCTTCCGCTGCTCTATTGAATAATCCCATGATCCCATTGTGCAGCAGTGGTTGAATATTTTTGTAAATTTGTGTAGAACGAAAGATTGAGTTATGACCGCAATTGAACTGAAAAAACTATTGAAACAAAGGATTGAAGAGATTGATGATGAAGCATTCTTGAATGCCATCAAAATAATCCTGGATTCAAAATCGCCGTCGCGTACGTTGAATTTAACAGATGAACAACGTGCTGAAATTATCGCGTCTCAAAAGCAAATCTCAAACGGACTTTATACAGACCAGGCGCAGATGGATCAAGAATTTGAAAAATGGCTAAACGCAAGATAATTTGGTCGCACATAGCAAAGCTCAAAGTATTTGAGATTCTTGCTTTTTATACTAAGCGAAACAAAAGTCCCCGATATTCTACAAAACTGTATAAGCGCTTCAACAAGGAATTAGCACTCGTTGATAGCTATCCGGAGCTTGGAATGAAGACGGATTTTGCGGCAGTGAGAGGATTAATTGTCGAAGATTTTATTCTTTTTTATGAAGTCACTTCGTCCAATATAATTGTGCATACTGTCTGGGATTGTAGGCAAAATCCAAAAGATTTGAAGATCAAATAGAGTTCTGTTCCCGCGCAAATCTTCTTTGCTCTATTGAATAATCCCAAGACCCCATCGTGCAGCAGTGGTGGCAATCTCTATACAAAACGATCCCCCGCCACCGAAGCCATCTCCGGCCCCTTCCGAAGAAACATTTCCGGCCATCGCGCTGTTTTGAGGATAAGCGATATTGTTCTATTTTTAGCTGTCCGCAACCAAGGGCGGCGCTTTATGCCACCAAGGTGGCGTTTTTATGAATTAGCCGGCATCGGCCGGTACGGAAAGAGGAGGATAATTTTATGAGATGGATTTGGAGCCTGAAAGCTTGTACTAGCACGTTGGTGCTGGCAATCGGCCTGATGATGGCAGCACCCGTTCAGGCACAGGACGTGCAAGGCGACATGATTAAATTTGGGCGCTTGCTGCGGCTGATCGATAGTTACTATGTCGATTCAACCGACGTGGATCAGTTAACCGAAGATGCCATTGTGTCGATGCTGGCCAAGCTCGACCCGCACTCGGTTTATATTTCCAAAGAAGAAGTGGAAAAAATGAATGAACCCCTGGTGGGAAGCTTCGAGGGAATCGGTATTTCATTCAACATTTTGCGCGACACACTGATGGTGGTCACTACCATTCCCGGGGGGCCGTCGGAAAAAGTCGGGCTGATGGCCGGCGACCGCATTATGGCCGTCGATGGCAAAAATATTGCCGGCGTGGGGCTGCAAAACTCCGACGTTACCGATATGCTGCGCGGCGATAAAGGTACCCGCGTCGATCTGAAAATTCAACGCCGCACCGAGTCGGGGCTGCTGGACTTCACCATCATCCGCGATAAAATTCCGCTTTACAGCCTCGATGCGGCCTATATGCTGAATGAGCAAACCGGCTACATCAAAATTAACCGCTTTGCAGCGACAACAGGTAAAGAGTTCGACGAGGCTTTTGCACAATTGAAAAAAGATGGGCAGCCGGAAAACCTGGTGCTCGACCTGCGTGGTAATGGTGGCGGCTACCTGCGCGAAGCCATCAGGCTGGCCGATCAGTTTCTGGGGGCCGACGAGCTGGTGGTGTATACCGAAGGAACCAACGACCGCCGCAAAGAATATAAATCGTCGGGCATTGGCGACTTTGAACAGGGCCGCCTGATTGTGCTCATTGACGAAGGATCGGCCTCGGCCAGCGAAATCGTCTCGGGTGCCATCCAGGATTGGGACCGCGGATTGATTATCGGTCGCCGCTCGTTTGGCAAAGGCCTGGTGCAACAGCCTTTCCCGCTAACCGATGGCTCTATCGTACGTCTCACAACGGCACATTACTACACGCCCAGCGGTCGCTGCATCCAAAAACCATACGACAAGGGGCTGAAAGAATATCGCAGTGACTACCTGCACCGCATGGAGAGTGGGGAGCTGTTCTCGGCCGACAGTATTCATTTTGACGAAAGCCAAAGCTACGCTACCTTAAACAGTAAGCGAACCGTTTACGGCGGCGGCGGTATTATGCCCGATATTTTTGTGCCGCTCGACACCTCGGCCAATTACATTTTTTTCAACCAGCTGGTGCGCCGCAACATCCTGAACTCATCCATCTTGAGTTACCTGGATGTTCATCGCGAGGACTTGCAGAAACGCTATCCGGCATTCGACAAGTATCTGGCTGCTTTTGCTGTTGACGACGATTTTGTTGCCGGCATCATGGCCGAAGCCGAGAAAGCCGATATTGAAGGAACCGACGAGAGCGTCTCTTTTGCCAAACCGTTAATAAAGCGCCAGGCAAAGGCCATGATCGCCCGCGATTTGTTCGGAACTTCGTATTATTACCAGGTCGTTAATGCGGACGACGAAATTATTCAAAAAGCTGTCGAGGTGCTGGAGAATGCTTCAACCTACGACAACATATTGGCAGAACAACGAACAAATGATTGATCAGATTAGTGCATGGCTGGTTGCCAACTGGGTGCAAACAACAGCCGCTGTTTTAGGAATCGTTTATATATTCCTTTCCATAAAGCAAAACATTTTAACATGGCCGGTGGGATTACTCACATCGGCCTTGTACATTTATGTGTTTTTCGTGAGTAAATTTTACGCCGACATGGCTCTGCAAGGCTACTATGTGGTGGTGAGCTTTTACGGCTGGTATGTTTGGCTGAAAGGCGATACCCAACAGCAAGCCCGGCTCGAAGTGAGCCGAACACCGCGCCATTTATGGCTGTGGCTGCTGTTGGCCACTGTTGGTTCGTTTTTGTTGATTGAGTTTGTGCTGCAACATTACACCGATTCGCCCATCCCCGTTGGCGATGCCATCACCACTGCGCTAAGCCTGGTGGCCACCTGGATGCTGGCGCGCAAATACATCGAGCACTGGCTGATTTGGGTTTTTGTCGATGCCCTGTCGACCGGCCTTTATGCCTTTAAAGGCTTGTGGCCAACGGTGGTGCTTTTCTCGGTGTACACCGTGATGGCCGTGGCCGGCTATTGGCAATGGCGTAAAGAGTTAAACGATGTGCAGGTTCAACCGGTAAAGGCTGCCCGATGACAAAAATTATTGTACTCACCGGCCCCGAGTCGACCGCGAAAAGTACGCTCACCCGAGAGCTGGCCCGGCAATTTGGCGGATCCTGCTTCCCGGAATTTGCACGCAGCTATCTCGAAGGCAAACCAAGCCATTACACCTACCAGGATGTTGAAGCCATTGCCCGCGGGCAGATTGCTCAGTATGATCAGGCGCTGGCCTCGGCCGGCGATTTTGCGTTCCTGGATACCTGGCTGTTTGTTACCAAAGTGTGGTTCGACTGGGTGTACCGGCGTCGCCCGCAGTGGCTCGATCAGGCTCTGCACGACCGGCCGGTTCACCTGTATCTGCTCTGCCGGCCCGATATCCCCTGGGAACCCGACCCGCTGCGCGAGAATGGGGGCGAGCAACGCGAAAAACTCTTTCAACAGTATAAACGCGAATTGCAGAAGCTCGACTTACCCTTTGTCGAGATTGGCGGTGAAGGACCTTCGCGCATCCAAAATGCAGTGCAAGCCATTCAGAACTTCAACTTTTAGCCTTTTGCAACGTTGAATTATTTGCGAATCAGTGCGAAAAAGATGACTTTTGTTTGGTCTGAAATGGCGCATGTTCGCCTGTAATGATCGCGTTAAGCACTAAAACTGAAATCATGAAAATAGCATCAGATGTATTGGAACTTATTGGCGGCACACCGCTGGTACGGCTGAACCGCCTGGCACACGACTGTTGCGCCAAGGTGTATGTGAAGCTCGAATCGCAAAATCCCGGCGGATCGGTGAAAGATCGCCTGGCGTATGCCATGATTCGTGCTGCCGAGCAAAAACAGTTGATCAACCCCGAAACGGTGATCATTGAACCCACAAGCGGTAATACCGGAATCGGTTTGGCTATGGTGTGTGCTGTTCGCGGTTATCAGCTTAAAATTGTGATGCCCGAAAGTGTGTCGGTCGAGCGGCGCATGTTGCTCAACGCTTATGGTGCCGAACTGGTGCTGACCTCGGCCAAAGGCGGAATGAAGGAAGCCATTGCCAAGGCCAATGATTTGGCTGCCGCGATCGAAAATTCCTTTATCCCCATGCAGTTCGAAAACCCGGCCAATGTGGAGATACACCGGCTGACCACTGCCCAGGAAATCTGGAACGATACCGAGGGCAAGGTCGATATTTTTGTGGCCGGCGCCGGAACCGGTGGAACCATCACCGGGGTTTCCGAAGCCCTGAAGGAAGTGAAGCCAGATCTGTATTCGGTGGTTGTAGAGCCCTGCAGCTCGGCGGTGCTTTCGGGAAATCCTCCCGGATCGCATAAAATACAGGGCATTGGCGCCGGATTTATTCCAGCCGTTTTAAATACAAATGCCTACAACGAAATCTTGCCGGTAGCCGATGACGATGCTTTCGAAACCGCCCGTCGCCTGGCCCGGGAAGAGGGAATTCTTTGCGGAATTTCGTCCGGAGCCAATGTATATGCGGCCCTGCAAATTGCCCGTCGTCCGGAAAATAAAGGCAAACATCTGGTGGTGATTGTTTGCGATACCGGCGAACGCTATTTAAGTACAACCTTATTTAATGACTCGAAAAATGCAATCTGAAAATAATTTACTTTCAAAAATCAACCATACGGTTGATCAGTTGGCAGACCCGAAAACCTACGAGGTTGTATGTCACGAACATCGTTTAGGCGAACCGGTGCCATCGTCCGAGAAGCTGGCCAGGATCGTAAATATGGTGCGGGAGATTTTGTTCCCCGGTTATTTCGGTAATACAACCTTGCGGCAGGATTCCCTGCGTCATTACATGGGGGTTTATGTCGACGAGCTGTTTGCCTTGTTGTCGGAACAAATCCTGGCTGGCCTGTGCTTTACCTGCGACCGAAAGGAAGAGGTCGATTTCAAAGAGCGTGAGCGCTATGCGCAAAGCCTGGCAGCCGATTTTATTTCGTTTTTGCCCGAGATCCGCCGCATTTTGGTGACCGATGTTGAAGCGGCGTTCGTGGGCGACCCGGCCGCCAAAAGTCGCAGCGAGGTGATCTATTGTTATCCGGCAGTGCGGGCAATTTCAAACTATCGTATTGCACACCGTCTGTTGCAGCTGGGCGTGCCTTTAATACCGCGCATTATTGCCGAAATGGCGCACTCCGAAACAGGAATCGATATTCACCCCAAAGCCGAGATTGGCGAATCGTTTACCATCGATCACGGAACCGGTGTGGTGATCGGTTCAACCTGTATTATCGGAAGTAATGTGAAGCTTTATCAGGGGGTTACCCTTGGGGCCAAAAGCTTCCCGCTCGATGAGGATGGTAATCCCATCAAAGGCGTGCCCCGTCACCCGATTGTGGAAGACAATGTGATTATTTATGCGCAGGCAACCATCCTGGGCCGTATCCGCATTGGCCGCGATTCGGTGATTGGTGGTAACGTCTGGGTGACTAACAATGTTGCTCCTAATTCGAGAGTCCTTCAATTTAAAGCCCGGGAATCTTCTTTTAAAGATGGAGCCGGAATTTAACGTATATATTCATGATTGAAACTTATCCCTTGGTGGCAACCACCTACGCCGGACTGGAAGAAGTGCTGGCGCAGGAATTGCTCGAACTGAATGCCGACGATGTACAGGTGGCTCGTCGCGCTGTTTATTTCTCCGGAACCACGGAGATGATTTATAAGGCCAACTACAGCCTGCGCACCGCGCTGAAGGTGCTGGTCAATATCCGGAATTTTAAGATCCTGCGGGTCGATGATTTGTATCATCAGGCGCTGAAGATTAAGTGGGAACAATATTTCGATTCCGACAAAACGTTTGCGGTTCAGAGTGTTGTGTTCAGCGATCTGTTCAACAACTCGATGTTTGCATCCCTGAAATTGAAGGATGCCATTGTCGATCGTTTTCGCAAGGTGGGCGAGAAGCGCCCCTCGGTGGATGCGCGTAATCCGCAGGTGGTGGTTAACTTGCATATTACCAATAATGCCTGTACGGTGTCGCTGGATAGTAGCGGCGAGTCGCTCCACAAACGAGGTTATCGCCTTGGCCGGCACGAGGCTCCCATTAGCGAGGTGCTGGCCGCCGGTATGCTGAAACTTAGTGGCTGGGACGAGCAAAGCACGCTGACTGACCCGATGTGCGGCTCCGGAACCATTGCGATTGAGGCCGCCATGATGGCCAAGAATGTTCTTCCCGGCGAAGTGGGGCGTAGCTATGCGTTCGAAAACTGGAAGGATTACGATCCGGAGCTCTTTCAACGGATAAAGGCTGTGAAAAATCATCGCGAGACCGACTTTATGATCTATGGCTCCGACATCGATCGGCGGTATATTAATACGGCCTTTCAGCATGCCGAAAAGGCTCTGGTCGATGATTCGGTCATCTTTAAGGTTGCCGATTTTAAATCGCTTGAGAAGAAAGCCGGCTGCGACTTTTTGATTTTTAACCCGCCTTATGGTGAGCGCATTCAAACCGGCGACGAGGCCTTGTATCAGATGATCGGCGAAAAGCTGAAGCACGGCTTTCAGGATACCGAGGTTTGGATCATCAGTACCAATGCCTGTCTGAAATGGCTCGGCTTAAAGCCGGCGGTGAAAATACCTTTGTACAACGGATCGCTCGAATGCAGTTTCCGCAAATACGAAATGTATAAAGGATCGAAAAAGAACTAGTTTTTTTCCATAAAATCAGAGAGCAGGAATTAGCCCGGGTGCAGTTCCCTTTTTTTTTGTTTCGTTTTGGTGTCACTCCAAAAATGAAAACCTTTCCGATAGGACAAAATTTCGGCATTGAAAAAAAGGCCAGGAGGGATCTCCCATCAGTAAGTTTGCTATAAAATGAGTTTTTACTTCCGGGGTAAGCTGAACCGAAATTCAGCGGCATCCCCGATGCGGTTTGGAAATAGCCCCAGCCGAAGGGACTTTCAAAGAAAAACTTCATGATTCCGGGGAATCAGCAACAGGGATGAAAGTTTACTATTTTTCGACTATGCTGTTGTCGTGGTTTTCAAAAGTTATCAAGTTGTTGTCCAAAACAGCGTCAACGAGCAAGGAGATCTTTTGATCAGCGAGGAGGAATTGGGACCGAGTGGCCTATTTTTATCAAAGCCGGAATCAAACGAAAAGCTTAGAGAAGCCGGGAAGCTCCGTCGTGAGACGGAGATCACCCGGCTGAACTTAGCTTTTCGGCAGATGGCGGTTGCAGATAAAAATCAGCCATGACCTTTTTGTTTCGTTTTTGTGTCAGTACAAAAATGAAAACCCGTCCGGTAGGACAAGGTTCCTATTTGATCAAAAGTAGAAATAGAAAAAGTAGTCGGGTTTGGAACAACGCCCATTAATACAAGTTTGCGACAAAGTGAGCCGTGACTCCAGCTTCAAGCTAAATCACCATTCAAGGTATCCCCGATGCGGTTTGGAAACCGCATCACCCGAAGAGACTTTCAGAGAAAACAAGAAAAGCCCGGACTTTAAATCCGGGCTTTTAATTAACCATTATAATTGAAACCATTTATTTGCAAAAGGAAGGTATTCGGTGTACCGATTGAACAGATCGGAAATTAAGGATTTTCGTTGTTGAATACCGAAAGATTTTGTTTGCGTTCCTAACGGATAATTGAACTAAGGATAAAGGAATAAGGATTGTTAGTGTGAACGCGAAATCTTTATTTGCTCATTAATCGTGATATCTGTATTAAGTTGTTTTGTAATGCTATTCTAAGTCGGCCAGTTTTCGCAGAATCGCTGAGGCTTTTTCGCTGTAGTAGCCATTGTTTTCAGCTATTTGCTTAAACTGTTTATAGGCTTTTCGGCGATTGTCGTTTTGCATGTAGCACAGTGCTGCGTACCATTCTGCCTGTTCGACAAAGAGGTTATTTTTTGCTTTAATGACTTCGTTGTAGGAGTGGATTGCACGATCGTACTTGCCAAGTTCCTGGAACGACATTCCCTGGTAAAAATTCCCAACCGGGTTGTGCAGGTCACTTTGTAAAACTTCTTCGAATAGGTTGATGGCTTCCGTATACTCAGCTGCGTTGTACTTATGCAAAGCCAGGTTTATTTTACTGTCCAAGTCGCTGTTACTCGAGCGGAATATACCTGTTGCTTCGTAGGGGCGGAAATATTGACTGTACAATTTTTCTTCGTTTCCGGTGCTGTTTCGCTTCAGCAGACTGGTGATACCAATCAGCAGAATTAACGATGCAGCGATGGTGGCGGCAGTAATTCGGGAGCGTGGTATTCGGGCAACAAATGACCGTTCTTTTCGTCTTTCCCGCAGAACTTTTTCGCTGATTCCGTCCAGCTGATCGCGAAGATTCATAACATCATCTTCAACCAAAGCCTGAGCAATCTCTTTGTGTAACTCCAGTTCCGCAGCCAAATCAGGGTTTTGCGTTAATTCATTCTCAAATGAAGAGCGTTCGTCCTCGTCCAGTTCTGAATTAAGATATCGGTCAATTTCCTCAATTTTGTGCGATGTCGACGATTCGGTTTGGTGGATTTGCGATAAGCTGGCTCTCAGATCCATAATGTCGGTTTCACCAATAGCCTGGTCAACGTGTCTGTACAGCTCCACGTCTTTCATTAGTCCTTCGTTGACTGCCAGTTCGCTTTCGAAATCGTGCAGGAAGTTTGGATCCATTTCCTGGTTAATGTACTCGTCCAGTTCTTTCGAGTCGTATTCGTGCGCCGGCATGTTGGCTGCAATGTGCTGCAAGTTATCGCGTAATTCGGAGATCTCGCGTTCGGCCATAGCTTGCTCAACTTCGGCAAATATTGCCTCGTCCTCCGGGCTTAGCAGAAACTCTTCGTCGGAAGCATTTTGCTCTTCAATTTGTTCTTTGTAGTACGGGTGAATGTTTTCTTTTTCAGCGATTTTGTATTGCGCCAAGTGAAGTTTGGGTAAACTCTCTGCAAAGGCTACGATGTCGCTGATACTGACCGATGACTTAAATTGGTTGAAAGATGACATATCTTCTGATAGCTCGAAACTGTAGTCGGAATAGTCGACCAAATCGCGCTGAGCCGACTCCTCTGCAATAACAGCTTGCATATTGGCTCGTAATGCGGTAATGTCAGTTTCGCTTATGGCTGCTTCAATGTCCTGCTGAAGAGCAATCTCCTCTTCAATGTCCGGGTTGATGGCCATTTCTGCATTGAAGTCCGTCAACTCGTCGTCGGTCAACTCCTGGTTGAGGTACCTGTCAATGTATTGGGTTATGTCTGATTTGCGTATCATCTTTCTGATTTTTCTTTTTAGCACACAAAGAACTTTTTAGAATCGTTCGAATATCTTGTATTATAAATGATGAACAGTATTGACTATTATGAATTGTAAGTCTCGCTGTTTTTGTACAGTATATTCGATAAAATGTCTGTCAAAATGACTTTTAGTAAATGTTGTGATAATTATTGTAATTATCGGTTTTCCGCTTTTTTAGAGGATTAGTTTCGATTTCGTGTTAAGCTATAGATTTGCTTATTGAAGTCGTTAGTCCTTTAAGTTGAGTGAATTGCAGTGTTTACGACACTAGGTTGATTAGGCGTAGGTTTTACTCGAGATCTTCTACATACAGATCCATGTCCCGGCTAATTCCACCCTTGACTTCGTTTAATTCGTCTTTTGTTAATACTTCGAATGTGTCAAAAATGTTTTTTTCGTTGTTGGCAAATAAAGTTTTCATTACTTTTAAATTTTAATGGTTAATACTTTGTGAATCCTTAATTATCCTTGTTCGCTTTTTTATCCGGAAAACAGGAAAAAGGTAACCCCAGTGAAAGAGAAAAAAATGAAAAAAAGATTTGTTGAAGTGTGTAACTGTCCGATTATTAGGAGTATATATTGCTGTGTTTTTTTTGTTTTTTTTCAATCCTTTCTGGCTTTAGGTGTTGGAGCCATCGAGAATCGGCCTACTGCCAACGACAGTATTCAGGCCATTGCGTACAACCGAAAGGGGATTGCCGCTGCTCGATTGGGCGACTTTGAGAAAGCCCGCGATTATTTTGAGCGGATGAAAGCTTGCCGGATTCGGCAATACGGATCTGATTCTTATCGTCTGGGGAGCTCAATTATTAATATTGGGATTCAGAATAAGAACCTGGGGAATTACGATGCGGCCATTGAAAATTATCTGGAAGCCGAGCGTTTGTATGTAAATCACTATTCGTCGGAATATCCGCGTCTGGGTTTTGTATATGGTAATTTAAGTACGATTTATAAGATTAGGGGCGATTATCTGAAAGCTTACGAGTATAATCAAAATGCTTTTCGGCTTTTGTCTAAAGATCTGAAACATTATTCGAGAGTTGCAGATCAGGCTAGAAGTAGTTTGGCAGAATCGTTACTCAACTTAAAAAGATATGATGAAGCAATACGGATTTGTCAAGAAGGTTTAAATAAGACAGATTTGGATATCAGATCTTATAATCTCAGTTTGCTTGCTCAGATCTACTGGAAGCGTGGGGAGATCGAAACAGCGGATAAATATTATAAAGAGACGTTTGATTTACTTAAGAACACGGACGAAGGGAATCAATACGACTTAGGTTTGGAATTGGTTGATTATGTGAAGTTTCTGCTATCAGCGAAAAAATACGAAGAAGTTCCACACTACAACGAATTATCGCGTGAGGCCATTCGCCGGTATTTTACCGAGCGTAGCACGCAATATGCCAATGTGATGTTGAATTATGCCGACTATTATGCTTCGCGGTCGTCGGAAGCCAGTCATTTGGCCGATTTTAACCGAAAAAGAGCGGAGGATTTAAAGCTTGCTCTCACTTATTACCAAAAGGCATTGATTGCTGCTACGGGCACCTTCACGGCTACTGACCCGTTTGAAAATCCGGAGATAAAGCAGGCCATTTCGGAGCTTCAGTTGCTGGAGATTCTGAAAAAGAAATCGCAGTGTCATACTGCGCTGGGCGATCTGTTAAAAACGGGCAGTCAGAAGCAGGAGGCGGTAAGGCATTATCAGGCCGGGCTGGAGGCTGTTGAGTTGGCTGTTGAGCTGGTGCATCAAATCCGGACCGGTTTTGTGAGTGAGGAGAGTCGGCTGTTCCTGTCCGAAAATCAGCAGTCCACCTTCGTTGGAGCCATCAATCTGTGTTATAAACTGTATCAACAAACCGGCAAGCCCGAATATGTTGCCCGGGGCTTTGAGCTAACCGAAAAAAGCAAGTCGGCCAGTTTTTTGGCGGCGGTGAAAGATTCGCGGGCGCAGCAGTTTGGCGGGATCCCCGACAGTTTACTAAATAAGGAGGATGTGCTTAAGATAAATATCTCCAACTACAAACAAATGCTGTATGAGGAGAAGCAACAGGCCGAACCCGACTCCGAAAAGGTGGCCTTGTACAATACCAAAATCTTTTATTACTCGGAAAAGTATGCCCAGCTGGTTCAGTTGCTCGAGGATTCGTTTCCGAAGTATTATGCCTTTAAGTATGCCAATGAAGTGATCGGCCTGGATGCGATTCGTGATCGGATTGGGAATCACGATGCTATTGTGGAGTATTTTATCGATGAACCTGATGAGCAGGAAGATTCCGGGAGTTTGTTTCGTTTTGTGATCACGAATGAGCAATTTAGCTTCTCGAAAACACCGATCGACTCTACCTTCTCCAATCGAATTGAAGGGGTTTATCAGTTTTTAACCAGCTCAAGCTATCAGTATACCGATCAGAAGTCGTACGCCGATTACGCCTGGTCTTCGTACTGCTTGTACAACGATTTACTGGGCGACGTGCAGGATGAGCTGGAGGGTAAGACGCTGGTTGTAATTCCCGACGACAAGTTGTCGTATATTCCTTTTGATGCCTTGATTTATGAAGAGCCGGATACAAGCCGGATGAATTTCCGAAATCTGGCTTATTTGATCAAGAAGCATTCGATTAGCTACACGTACTCAACAACCCTGTTGTTCGACTATTTCGATAAGGAGCAAAGAGCTGAGAAGAGTTTGTTGGCCTTTGCTCCGAGTTACGAGAAAGATGACCGCGATTATACGGTGGTGGCCGAGTACCGGGCCGGCTTATTGCCCTTGCTGGCCGTTGACAAGGAGGTGGAGTATATCAATGAGTATGTGCAGGGCGATCTCTATGAGGATTCGTTGGCGCAGGAGGCAGTATTTAAAAAGTATGCCCGCGATTACGATGTATTGCACCTGGCTATGCACACCATTGTGAACGACACCTTGCCCATGTACTCGCGATTGGCGTTTTCGAAGCCTACAGCCAATACCGACGAGGATGGCTGGCTAAATACCAGTGAGATTTATAATATGCAGCTGAATGCCCGTATGGCCGTTCTGAGCGCTTGTAATACCGGAAGTGGTAAGTTGCAGAAAGGCGAAGGGGTGATGAGCCTGGCGCGTGGTTTTCTGTATGCTGGCTGTCCGTCGATTGTGATGACGCTGTGGGAGGTGGAAGATGAGTCGGGAGCCAATATCATGCGCGATTTTTACAAGTATCTGTCCGTGGGGAAAGATAAGGCTGAAGCGCTGCGCCTGGCCAAATTGGCACATATTGAAAATGCCGATCCGTTGAAGGCACATCCGCACTTTTGGTTGGCCTATGTTGCTGTTGGCAATACTTCACCACTATATGTTGGGAAGGAAATGTATTGGCTTGGCGCGCTGGCGCTGGTTTTGGTGATGTTGATTGTTGTTGATCAGATGCGACGGAAGCGCCGGAAAACACAGGACTAGCTAGGCGGATGTGAATTCCAGCTTGGAAATCTGGCGAATGCAAAGAGGCGAATTAATCTGATGGACCGGGGCGTGCTCCGGATGGCAATCCGGCATTTTTATGTCGGTCGCGGCAGGGGAAATACCTGTGGATACCGGTTTCCTCCGGCTTGCGTTTGTCAATACGCGAGCAGGGGTTTGTTATAAGTTGTTCTCCAGGATCTTTTTGTATTCGATGTCTTGCTTGATGCTTTTTACCAGGTATTCTTTACACTTGTACTTTCTTTTCTTGGCATATTTTTCACTCTGGAAGCCCATCACCTGCGCAATTTGCTTCAGCGGAACCTTGTCGAAGAACATCTGTAAAACTTTCTGGCAATCTGTTCCCAGGTTTTTGAAATGCTTTTGATAAAGCCGGTACTTTTCGTTCATGTCAGCCGTTTCTTCAAAAGCATTATCGTAGATGTCGGCGTTGAAATCATGATTGTCCTGAATTTTTTCTTTTTCAGCTTTTCGTTTTTCAAGATGCCGCAGCCACAGAAAGCGGCAGACCGAGTACAGGTAGGTTTCGAAAGAGCAATCCAAAACCAGGTCGTTGGCCTTTAATTTACGGTATATGATGATAATGGCCTCCTGAAATACATCGTTGGAGTCGTCGTCATCTCCGCTATTCTTCTTCACAAAGAAGTTGATTTTATAAAAGAAATTTTTATAAATATATTGAAGAATCAGGTTATCGTTTCTAAGAATCCCATGAAGGAGTTCTTCGTTAGTATAGCTTATCATATCAATCTTTCTTGACTTTAAATTAGAGGCCCTTTTTTAAGCAATACAAAGTTTTGGAATAAAGCGCACGAAAATTCGTAAATTCTTCGATAAATATGTCTATAAAATGGATAAAAAACAAACCGACAGGCTTAATTTTTTTTGATGGCCCTCTGGTCGGGCGAGAGCAAACCGAGTAATTAGCTTTGGTAAGATTTTGATCAGCAGCTGTTTGTTTGAAGCGCTTTTACTGTCGTTTGTTCTGCGGCTTTTTACGAAGTGGTGTATGAACGGTGTTTTTCTTTTTGCCCCCGGATAAAAACAGAAAAGGGTTGCCAAGATTGACAACCCTCTATGTGAGCTCGCGTGTGGTATGTTCTGTTCCTCCGCATCAATGGAGTATCGCTTAAATTTGGTTTTAGAGAAAGCTAACTCAGTCTATCGACTTGTATCTCTTGCACAAACGGGGATGGTTTTCTACCTTTGAAAAAAAGATGAGGCTATGACAACTGTGATCATTAATGACAAATCAGCAAAAGGGAAACGACTGATCGAATTTTTAAAAACACTCGATTATGTCACTTTTGAAACGGCGCAGGATAGCCCGTATTGCAAAGAGTTCGTAAGAAAAATAAGAAAAAGCGAAAAACAGACTGGTGAGAAAGTAGACTTAGATAATCTATGGAAGTGATTTTCAAGATTGAGGCGCTTACCGACCTGAAGTGCTGGAAGCAATCGGGGAATAAGGCGGCACAAAGGAAAATACAGACACTCCTGAAAGAAATAAGCAGAACACCATACGTAGGTGGAGGACAGCCTGAACCGTTGAAGTATGAATTGACCGGATATTGGTCGCGGAGGATAAACAAAGAACATCGCATCGTGTATCGCGTAAATGAGGCCAATGATACGGTTGAAATTCATTCACTCCGAGGTTATTATCTGGATAAATAATCTGAGTTGCGAATGTTGGAGCAATCGGGTCGGGTAAAATGTCTTTAAGTGGCGAGACCATTATCAAGTCCATGGCTAAAAACAAAGATCACGCCTTGCTTTGATATAATCTTATCAATTTACCGGATAAGCAAAAAATCCTGAAACATCTAACCGAGGCTTCAATTGCCTCCGACATTAACGATGCTCAGGACTTTGATACAAAGATACGTGATTATTTGGGTTTATTAAGCAATCAATCGCTTTCGGGAGTGGAAATTACTGAAAATTACCAGCCTGAGCCGACACAGCCCGAAGCTGTAATAACCAACCGGTTCCAGGTCAATCTTACTCCCTCCGCAACCAGCCGAGCCGGTTGGATCTGCAAGCCAGGAGCCGGAATGAAAAGGCCGGATTAGTCGGTTTGTTTACGCTGATCACAATTTCCTTGATGGCAGCGCTTATTCAAGAGATATTAAAAGATGAAGGGCTGTTGTAGTACTTTGTTGGTATTGAATCAAAGTACCCTTTTTAAACTTACTTGAGAGAGAAACACTTTGTAGTCTGTTTTATTACAGGTTACACATTGCAATGATTCAGCGAGGGCTGTCTTTTTTTGCCCCCCCCCGGATAAAAACAGAAAAGGATTGCCAAAATTGACAATCCTTTTTTTTGTGACCCCGGCAAGACTCGAACCTGCAACCTTCTGATCCGTAGTCAGATGCTCTATCCATTAAGCTACGGAGCCATATTTCTTAAACGCGGTGCAAATATAGCGTTTTTTAGTAGAAACAAACAAGAGCTTGAAGGGAAAAACAGCGATTTATTTGATGATTTTTTTCGGCTAATTCATCGCGGTGTTATTAGGGGCTTGGCAAACAGTTGTTTGTGGTGTCGCAAAGACGAGGCGAAAAAAATACTTGTTCTGTGAAAGTCTTACCCCCCAGAGACGCTAAGCCGCAATGTCAATAACTGGTTTTGATTAAATGGGGAACGACAACCCGACAACTTTTGAAAACAACGACAACAGCACCGTCGAAAAATAGTAAGCTTTCATCCCTGTTGGTGATTCCCCCGGAATTATGTCGGTTTTCAGAATAGTGATGAACCGGGCGAACCGGGCATTTTCTATTTATTTCGCGAACTGTTTTGATCTTGTTTTTTTCAGGTAGTCGCTGGTATGGTTTCTTTCGGTTTCAACTAAAAAGAGGATTTTGTTTGCTACCGCCGGAATTTTCCTAATTTCAAGGAAAAAACGGAGCAAGGGATTCTGGGCCCTTGTTCGGTTGTTTAAAAAATGCCGTTTCGTATGGATCAACTGGATAATATTACGCTTTCGTCAATTTACAAATACAAAAAGAGCGACCGGGATATTTTTGAGGAGCTGATGCCAACCAAGGTGAAGGAAGTTTTGTTGGTTGCCACCCTTTACGATAGTTACACGATTGTGCGCGAGGGACAGTTTACCGACAAAATTTTCGGCGAATTTCTTCAGTTGAACTTGTATACTTATCCTCGTTTTACAAGCGTAAACTCGCAGGAACAGGCTCTGGCGCTGATTCGCGAAAGGGACTTCGACCTGGTAATTATTATGGTTGGGGTTGATAAGAAAATACCGGTTAAAATAGCCGACAGTATTCATGGACTTAAGAAGAGTATTCCGGTTTTGCTGCTGGTTAATAACAATGGCGATTTGCGTTACTTTCAGGAAACGGCCGACAGGTTCGACTCGATTGACCGCGTGTTTGTCTGGAACGGAAATTCAAATGTGTTCCTGGCGATGGTTAAATATATCGAGGACAAGAAGAATATTGAAACCGACACCCGCACCGGTAATGTGCGGGTGATTTTGATGGTTGAGGATTCGATTCAGTATTATTCGCGCTACCTGCCCATGTTGTACACCAATATTATGACGCAAACCCAAAACCTGGTGCAGGATGAAACAGCCGATGAATTGCACATGATTCTGAAAATGCGGGCCCGGCCGAAGGTAATTCTGGTGAGTAACTACGAGGAAGCTGTTGCCGTGATGAACCAGTATCGTGACTACTTGCTGGCTGTTATTTCGGATGTGAAGTTTTGTCGGAATGGACAGGAGGATGAAGATTCTGGCATTGAGTTACTGAAATATGCCAAGCAGATTTTACGTTTCCCAATCCCCTTGTTGCTGCAAAGTCACGATATTCGCAATGCCGTTCGTGCCCGCGAAATTGGGGCCGAGTTTATCGACAAAAACTCGGAGAGTCTGTCGATGGATATTCATAATTTTATCTTCAAACGACTGGGCTTCGGTAGTTTTGTGTTTAAAGATAATGCGGGTACCCCGATTTCGGTAGCCCACAACTTGCAGGAGTTTCAGGATATTTTACGGGTGGTGCCTGCCGAGGCATTGGCTTATCACGCCCGGAGGAACTCTTTTTCGACCTGGCTAATGGCCCGCGGCGAGATTAACATTGCTGAACAGTTGTTGCCTTACCGCTTCGAGGATTTTGATAACGCTGAAGAACTTCGAAACTTTTGTTTGAAGGTTTTTGAGCGTATGCAAATTAAACGACTTCGGGGGCTGGTTATAAATTTCGATCAGCAGCTGCTGGGAAACGAACGCTACGTAGTACGCATGGGCAAAGGTTTGCTGGGCGGAAAAGGCAGGGGTGTTGCCTTTATGTGCAACTTTATTGAAAATATCGACTTTAAAAAGATAATCCCCAATATCAACATTCGTATTCCGGCAACGGCAATTATCGGCTCCATCGAATTTGAAAAGTTTATCGAGATTAATAATTTGTACGAAGAAGTATACAGTACAACCGACTACGAGCGGATAAAAGCTGCTTTTATTGCATCGGCAGTGAGTGAGTCGCTGCAAAAGAAATTATTGCGTTATGTGTCGAAAATGAGCCGGCCTTTGGCGGTTCGTTCATCTGGCTTGTTCGAGGATTCCTTATTGCAGCCTTTTGCCGGTGTTTATGCCACCTATATCCTCCCCAACAACGATCCGGACGTGCAGGTTCGTTACCAGCAGTTGGAGACCGCCGTTAAGCTGGTTTATGCCAGCGTGTTTACCGATTCGGCAATTTCTTATTTCGATGCTGTCAATTATAAAATTGAAGAAGAACGCATGGCCATTGTTATTCAGGAGCTGGTGGGGCACGAGCATAACGGCCGTTTTTATCCTTCGGTGAGCGGAGTGGCTCAATCGTATAATTTTTACCCCGTTTCGTATATGGAGCCCGAAGATGGTTTTGCGGTGGCTGCCGTCGGGTTGGGGATGTACGTGGTTGGCGGCGAGCCGGCTTTTCGCTTTTGCCCGCGATATCCGCAAATCAATCCCAGTAGTCTCAAAGATCAGATTCGGGATTCGCAGCGCGAGTTCTACGCTTTGGACATGACCCGAAGTGAGACGGATTTGGTGAAAGTGGGTGAGGATGCGGGGATTCTGAAATTGTCGATTCGCGAAGCCGAAAAAGACGGTGTGTTGCAGCATTGCGCATCGGTGTACAGCGCCGAGAACGACGATCTGGTGCCCGACTTGTCAATTCGGGGGCCGCGGGTTGTTAATTTCGACAATCTTTTGAAATATGGAATGCTCCCGATGGCCGAAACTATTCGCTTTTTGTTGCGCTTGTTTCGCGAGGCCATGGGCTCGCCGGTGGAAATGGAATATGCAATCGATCTGGAAGCTGAAGAAAACGGGTTGCCGACCTTCTATCTTCTTCAAATAAAGCCCTTGATCAGGCATGATCAGGAAGCTGAAATTGAACTGGGAGAGGTGGACGAGGCAAATGCCTTACTGTTCGCGCGCAAAGGGATGGGCAATGGGCAGGTCCAGGGCATCCGGGATGTGATTTATGTTGACGGTGAGACCTTCGATAAAATGAAAACCAAAGAGATTGCCGATGAGGTGAGCCGCTTTAACCGCAAAATGGATCTGAGTGGGAAAGAGTATATCCTGATTGGCCCCGGCCGGTGGGGCACGCGCGACCCGTTCACCGGAATTCCCGTTACCTGGGCTCAAATCTGCAAGGCTCGGGTCATTGTTGAGATTGGCCTGCCCGACTTTCCGCTGGATGGTTCGCTGGGCTCTCACTTCTTTCATAATGTAACCTCGATGAATGTGGGGTATTTTTCAATCCCCGGCAACAGCCGCGACGCGTGGGTGAACACCGCGCTGTTTGACCAGGGCGAAATTGCCGAAGAACTACGATACGTGAAGCATATTCGTTTTCAGGAAGACCTCACGATTCTGATGGACGGCCGTAAGCGCGAGGCTCTGATTTGTGTGTGAGCAGGTTGACGATAAAGTACGCATGCCTGAATTTCTTGCGCAGGCACGGTTTGTTTGATCTTCAGCAAAGTCTGCCATTAGCGGTCCCGGCAATAGCGATATGCTGGAAAACACATTTTTGTGAATTTTGAGTTTTAGATCCTACAAAAATGTAAGAAATCGCGATGCTGCAAAATGCTATCTTTTTCATTGTCAGTAAACTTTCGTTTTGGGGCATGTACTTTGCGCCCGCATTGGCACAACAGCTGTTGAAAGGCAGTTTATGTGTAACCCAAAATTTGAACCTTATGAAGATTTGCATGCCCATTATCGGAAAAAACCCGGCTTTGGAGAATGTTTTGGCTGACGACTTCTACAAAGCGAACTTTTATTGCGTACACGACCTTGAGAAAGGCGAAAACGAGCTTTTCAGCAAATCGGAACTGATGCTTCGTTTTGGACTCGATCTTCGCAAAGGTGGCGCTGAGGATGTGGTGAAAGCGATTATCAGTCCGAATGTCCGGCCTATGGCATTTAAGATATTGAAGGATAACGACATCAAAGTTTTTCAACCCAACGGAAACGAAGTGGATGTCAATATTCGCTTATTTCGCGATGACCTGTTGCACGAACACAATATTCGCACGGTGGAAGAACCGGCAGGTTGTGGATTAACATGCAGTAGTTGTTCTTCCACGACTTGCAAATAAGTGAGATAAACCGAAGTTTTAACCCTCAAAAACGGATAGATATGATCATTCCTGTTAGACCGCTGTCGGAAGTGAAGATGATGTTGGAAGAAGCCGGAACTGATGTAAGCTATGCTTACGAAGATTTGGTGTTTGTTGAACACACGGCCTATTTGATTCAGTTTGATGATGAAAAACCATCGCATCTGAAATTGTACTTCAATGCTGAGCTTGGGAAAGTGCAGCTTGAGGCTGAGCAGAAAAAACTGGAGCCTTATGCCCGGAAGCGGGAGTTCACCCTGGTGCCTGCCGGAAAATTTGAAATTGAGCAAAAGGAAGATTCCGAAGAGATTGACATTCACTTTTTCCCCTTATAGAATGTAACTGTCATTTACACGAAGAAATCAAGAAAGCCGGACAAGTTGAGAGATTGTCCGGCTTTTGTTATTTGTTTTGCAGGCCTGTGCTTAGCTATTCCAGATTTCCCAGGCTTTAATGGCTTGGCCGTGTAACATTTCCAGTCCGTTTTTCACCGCAGCTCCTTTTTCTTTTCCTTTTTTCATAAACAGTGTTTCTTCGGGGTTGTAAACCAGGTCGAACAACACATGGTCTGCGGTTAGGTGCTGGTAGGGGATGTTGGCGCAGCTGTCTACTTTTGGGAAGGTGCCCAGCGGTGTTGCATTAATCACCACCAGGTGTTCTTGCAGCAAGGCTTTGTCGATTTGTTCGTAGCGGATTTCGCCATCGTACAGTTGATCCTCAATCGAGGCTGAAAGATATTCCAGTCCCAGCTTGTCGAGGATGTACTTAATGGCCTTCGAGGCGCCGCCGGTTCCTAAAATCAAGGCTTTTTTGTGCTTTTCATTCAGCATGGGCTTCAGGGAGTTTTCGAAACCATAGATATCCGTATTGAAGCCTTTCAGCTTTATCTTTTCGCCGGTTCGGATGATTTTTACCGTATTGATAGCCCCGACTTTGGCCGCTTCTTCGTCAATCTCATCCAAGTAAGGGATGATTTGTTGTTTGTAAGGAATGGTGCAGTTTAAGCCTGCGATATGGTCATTCTTCTTAAAAATTTCGGGAAACTCGTCGATGGAATCCAACTCAAAGTTTACATACTCGTGTTCTGTGAGCTTTTCGTTTTGGAACTTTTCAGTAAAAAATCCTTTCGAGAACGAATAGCCCAATCGGTAACCAATTAATCCGTAGGTTTTCATATTATCGTGAATTTCTGTTTAGTCAGTATTTATGCTCTGCTTTTCTGCAAAGTCTTGGATGCCCCTTCAATCACAAAAATCAGGGCGAATCCGGCCACCGCCAGTCCGATAGCCATTCCCAGTTGCGCGTTGTGCCCCGTGAGCTCGAAGTAGGAGCCGGGCGAAACATTCTGCTCAATCAGCGGTTTCACCTGTCCATGGCGGTCAACAAAGGTTTCAACCACTTGTTTCCAGGGCCATACCTTGTTCAGCGAGCCAATCATGAAACCGGCCAGCATGGCAATGGTCGGCTTGTAGTATTTCTTCAGCAACCACGACAGGATGTTCGAGAAACTGACAATGCCAACGGCAGCACCAACCAGGAATATGCCGACAACCGGCAAATTAAAGGCCGATATGGAGTCGAGAATGAATTTGTACATGCCCAGAAGTACCAGAATGAAGCTTCCTGAGATACCGGGTAAAATCATTGCGCATATTGCGATGGCTCCCGAGAGGAAAATAAACGGGTAAGAAGTATTGGCCTCGGCAGGTGTAATGACGGTGATGAAGTAAGCAACCACTGTACCAACAAACAGCGATACGACAGTGCCGATATTCCAACCTTTAATTTCGCGGGCAACATAAATGGCTGATGCAACAATTAACCCGAAGAAAAAGGACCACACCAGGATCGGGTGGTTTTCCAGCAGGTATTTCAACCCTTTGGCCAGGGATAGTACACTAATGCCGATGCCGACAATCAAGCTTAGCAGGAAGTTCGCATTGGTCGTTTCCCAAAAGTCCCTGATATGTCCTGCGAACAACAGTTTCAGGCTTTTCAGGTTGATCGATTGGATGGAGTCAATCAGTTCCTGGTAGATGCCGGTAATAAACGCGATGGTGCCTCCGGAAACGCCGGGGACAACGTCGGCTGCTCCCATGCCAATTCCTTTCAGGCTAACCAATAAGTAGTCTTTCAGTTTTCGTTTCATTCAAATTGATTTAATGGTCCCGGTTTTACGCAGGCTCAAACTCCGCCAAAAATAGCGTTTCGTTACCAATTAAGCCGCACGACAGTCGATTTTTTGCGAAACCGAACGCTTGTATATCTGCTTATAGCCTGATGGCTCGCCCGGTGTTGTCAGCTGATCGGCAGGACTTATTTGGACGAGGACAGGCGCTCAATCAGCTGAGTTTTCAGCACGATGGTTTCCGGCGGCACGTCTGAATTCAGATGTTTAAAGAAGAGTTCAGCAGTCTTTTGTCCCATCTCGAAGGTAGGATGAGTGATTGAGGTTAGCGGAGGGCTAACAACGGTTGAATGAAATTCGTCGGTAAACCCTACAACACCGGTATCTTCCGGTATGCGTAGACCGGCTTCTTTGATCGCATTCATCAGCCCGAAAGCAACAGTGTCGTTAATGCCATAGACCGCATCGGGAGGATTCGCAAGCTGTAGTAATCGCTTCATGGCTGCTTTTGCCGACTCGAAACTTAAGTCGCAAAATTCAACAAGTGCCGGATCCGGCTCTAAAGAGCAGGCTTTCAATCCGGCGCGGTAGCCAAGGAGGCGCTCTTGCGAGATATTCATCTGTTCCGGGCCCGAAACATAGGCGATGCGCCGATAACCCCTGTCATAAAAATGTTGAATGATTTTTTGCGAGGCCTCTGCGTTGTCCGCAACCACTGCCGGAATGAGATTCGGCAGGCATACCCGGTCGAACATTACAAGGGGAATGCCTTTTTGAACGAGCTGCCGAAAATGTGCGGTGTCCGAAGTTTCGCAACTCATACAAACAATCAGTCCTTCAACTCGTGCTTTGAGTAGGTTTTCAATCGATTCTTTTTCTTTTTCGTAGCGCTCGTTGGAGTTTGCGATAACGACAAAGTAACCCTTATCGGCAGCTACCGATTCAATGCCGGAGATGATGGATGAGTAGAAATGCGAGACAAGATCGGGAACAATAATGCCGATCATGCGGGTGGCTTGTTTCAGGAGCCCCATTGCCAGTGGGTTGGGGCTGTAATTGCGTTCCGCGGCCAGTTTTTTTATTTTCGTTCGAAGCGCATTGCTGATGTCCGGGTGGTCTTTTAAGGCTCGGGAAACCGTTGAAATGGAAACATTCAACTCCTTGGCCAGATCTTTTAATGACACGTGTCTTTTTCCCATTCTAGTCGTTGTTGATGCACAAATTTAAGCTTTTTGCACATCTTGTAAGCGCTGGAATGAGGTGGTCAAATGTTATAGAACATCTTTTTGCTCATGCAAAGCTTTCCGCAAAGCTTTGCATGAATTGAGCCATTTTACATGGCTTGATAATCGACGGGAATTCAGGCAAATTTGCAAGAAACCAGACCAGACAATGAAAAAATTAGGTCAGACAGAAGTTAATTGCCCGCGGATAATATATGGAACAAGCTATCTGGGCAACCTATACCGCGAGTTGAGTTGGGAGCAGAAGCTCTCGCTGATCCGAGAGTGGTTTATGGTCGCTGATGGTAAGGTGATGATTGACAGTGCCGGGAAGTATGGAGCAGGATTGGCGCTGGAGGTAATTGGCCAGGGACTGGAAGCGTTGGGCGTTGCACCCGACCAGATAACCATTAGCAACAAGCTGGGCTGGTATCGGGTCCCGCTGGCAGCAAGTGCGCCTACTTTTGAGCCGGGAGTTTGGGCAAAGCTGGAATACGATGCTGTGCAAAAAATCAGCTACGACGGCATTCTGGAGTGCTGGGAGCAAGGATGCGAATTGCTGGGGAATACTTACAAGCCGGAGCTTGTTTCTGTTCACGATCCCGACGAATATTTGGCCGCAGCCCTGGATGCCGGTGATCGACAGCAGCGCTTGAAAGATATTGTTGATGCGTATGCTGCTTTGTTCGAACTTAAGGAGCAAGGCGATGTGAAGGCGGTGGGAGTAGGGGCGAAAGACTGGCAGGTGATCCGGGAGTTGTATAGCCGTGTGAAATTCGACTGGGTGATGCTTGCCAACACGTTCACCCTTTATCATTATCCCCGGGAAGTTATTGCTTTTCTGCGGCAGTTGCAGCAAGATGGTGTTGGCGTAATCAATTCCGGAATTTTTAATGCCGGTTTTTTAACGGGAGGGGAATATTTTGATTATCGGCTGGTTTGTGCCGATAAGCCCGCCGATAAGCCGCTCTTCGAATGGCGTGATCGTTTTTTTGCGGT
Source organism: Mangrovibacterium marinum (assembly GCF_003046625.1). GTDB lineage: Bacteria > Bacteroidota > Bacteroidia > Bacteroidales > Prolixibacteraceae > Mangrovibacterium > Mangrovibacterium marinum. The sequence continues at coordinate 65,925 of NZ_QAAD01000013.1, read as the reverse complement.
CTGCGATAGATATGCGATTACGCCGGGTGATGCCTGTTTTAAGTTTGCTCTTTCCGCTCCGCAGATTCAGGCGGTGGCACTTAACCCCGGCAAACCTTCGCGGATGGCCCATAATAAGGCACTTCTGGATGCGGATCTCCCCATAAGCTTCTGGAAAGCCCTGAAAAACGAAGGTTTGATAGACCCGGATTATCCCTATTTATAAATTTTCGGATATGATTATTGATACACATCATCACTTTTGGAATTTCAATCCGGTTGAATTTGATTGGATTGATGACAAGATGGCGACCATCCGGCGAAGCTTTTTGCCGCACGATTTGGCTGCAACCTTAAAAGGAACCGAGGTGCAAGCAGTGGTTACCGTGCAGGCGCGGCAATGCGTCGACGAGACGGACTGGTTACTGAAATTGGCTCATGAAAATGAACTCATACAGGGCGTTGTTGGGTGGCTGCCCTTAGCGGCTGAAAATATCGACGAATGGTTGGAAAAGTACCGTTCAAATAATTGGTTAAAGGCCGTTCGTCATGTGGTGCAAGGCGAGCCCGATCCCGAATTTGTTCTGGGTAAAGCATTCAACAGGGGGGTAAACTTACTTAATCGTTACAGCTTGGTGTACGATATCCTGATTTTTGACCATCAATTGCCCAATACCATCCGCTTTGTCGATCAGCACCCGGACCAACAGTTTGTGCTCGATCATCTGGCAAAGCCACGAATACGGGAAGGCGAGTTGGAACCGTGGGCCTCTGAAATTCGGAAATTGGCGGAACGTGAAAATGTGAGCTGCAAATTAAGCGGTATGGTTACCGAAGCGCGTTATAAAACATGGACCGATGCTCAGTTGGAACCCTATCTGGATGTTGTGCTTGAGGCCTTTGGACCCAAGCGGTTGCTCTACGGTTCTGATTGGCCGGTGTGTTTGGTGGCAACACAGTATGCTGATTGGCTGAGCGTGGTAAAGAAAAAACTGGCTCGGTTAACAGCAAACGAACAAGACCTGATTTTATACAAAAATGCCCGCAGGGTATATCAACTCTAACTGACCATTGGAATGAAAGCACTAGCAATAATTAAGGCAGGTGAGATCAAGCTCGTTGAGCGGGACATGCCCCGGATGGGAACCGGCGAAATTCTTCTGAAAATTAAATATGTGGGATTCTGTGGATCCGACTTGAGTACTTACCTGGGAAAAAATCCAATGGTTCAGTACCCCCGGATTCCGGGACATGAAATTTCGGCTGTAATCGAAGATATTGCAGCTGATGTTCCCGAAACTTTTGCTGTTGGACAAGCGGTAACGGTGGTGCCTTATACAAACTGTGGTCAATGTACCTCGTGCAAACAGAAGCGTTTCAATGCTTGTCGCTATAACCAGACCTTGGGGGTGCAACGCGATGGCGCAATGGCCGAGTATATGGCCGTGCCATGGCAAAAAGTATTAAAAGATGAGGCCTTGTCGGACGTGCAGTTGGCTTTGGTTGAGCCAATGACCGTGGGCTTTCATGCGGTGGACAACGGTAACGTGACCGATTTGGACACGGTCATGATTTTGGGCTGCGGTATGATCGGCAGTGGCGCAATTGTTCGCGCAAAGCTGCGGGGGGCAACCGTGATAGCGGTTGATGTTGACGATTCGAAGTTGGAGGTTGCCAGGCAGCTCGGTGCAGACTATCTGATCAATTCAACAACCAAAGACTTGCACAATCAGCTGCAAACAGTGACCTGCGGCGACGGTCCAACAGTGGTTATTGAGGCCGTTGGCAATCCGGTAACTTACAGAGCTGCCGTTGAGGAAGTGGCCTTTTCCGGCAGGGTTGTCTGTATTGGCTACGCCGGCAACGAGGTGTCTTTCCCAACCAAACTCTGGGTGCAGAAGGAGGTTGAAATTATGGGATCCCGCAATGCTAACCCAACCGATTTTGAAGCTGTGATGAAATACCTGAAACAAACTAATTTGGATGAAAAGGTGCTCGTCTCGTGTATTGTTTCCCCGGAACAAGCTTCGCGAGCGATGGAGGACTGGGCCAAAGCACCCGGTAAATTTCTTAAAATCCTCGTCAAGTTTTAAATACCAACCAGCACTTGCAGGCTTCCGGATAGCCGTTTTGTTCGGTATTGGGAGTCTTTTGAGCCAATCCTGTCGCTTTGTTTTGTGGGGGGATGTTGTGCTCTGCAATTAATTTGAATATTTTCGAAAACAAAAAAACGAAGATTATTAACCATGAACTATCCGAAGATATTAGTCTCTTTTCTGTGTCTCTTTTTTGTATATTGGTCATCTGCTCAAATAAAAGTTGACGGACTGACTTGCGAGTTGTTGGAAAATCCATCCGGTATTGAAATACAACAGCCCCGGCTGGGCTGGAAAATTAAAAGTGACCAACGAGAAGTGTTTCAAACGGCCTGTCAGGTGCTAGTGGCTTCTTCTCCTGAAACGTTGACCGAAGATGAAGCTGATTTGTGGAACTCGGGAAAAATTGAAACAGATCAATCGCAATTATTGCCTTATGGCGGGAAAAAGCTTGGCAGTTCCGACGAGTGCTTTTGGAAAGTGAAGGTTTGGACCACCAAAGGCGATAGTGAATGGAGTAAGCCGGCGAAATGGAGTATGGGCTTGTTCTATTACAAGGATTGGCGCGCTCGCTGGATCGGCTTTGACAGAACATTCCCCTGGGACGATGATTCGTTTCATTCCCGACTGTCGGCACGTTATTTCAGGAAGGAATTTGACCTTAAAAAGGAGGTCAAAGAAGCAAAAGCCTACATCATTGGACTTGGCTTGTACGAACTGTCGTTAAATGGCCAGAAGGTCGGAGAGTCGGTTTTGGCACCTTCACCCACGGATTACAATCAAAATATCAAATACAACATTTACGATCTGACTGATAAGTTGAACCACGGCGCAAACGCCCTGGGGGTTGTACTCGGAAATGGTCGTTATCATACCATGCGCCAGCATTACAAAGGGTATAAAGTCAAAAATTTTGGCTTTCCGAAGCTGCTTTTTCAGCTTGTTGTGAAATATGCCGACGGAACAACAGAATACATTCGCTCGGATAATAGCTGGAAAGGAACAGCCGACGGGCCAATACGATGGAACAACGAGTACGATGGTGAAGGATACGATGCCCGGAAAGAAATGCAGGACTGGAATCGGGTTGGTTTCGACGATAGCAACTGGCTGCAGCCCGAATATGTTGAGCAGCCCGACGGCAAATATGAAGCTCAGCTAAATCCGAATATGAAAGTATTGAAGGAGCTAAATCCGGTTTCAATTCGGGAGCAGCGTGCCGGTACCTATATTTTGGATTTGGGGCAAAACTTTGCCGGTTGGCTGCAGTTGAACGTGAAAGGGCATGCCGGCGACACTGTTACGATGCGTTTCGGCGAAATTTTGCAGGATGATGGCGAGCTGTTTACCACCAATTTGCGCGATGCCCGGGCTACTGCGAAATATATTCTGAAAGGTGAAGAACCCGAAACCTGGGAGCCCCGGTTCGTATACTATGGATTTCGCTATGTTGAAATTACCGGTTGGCCAGGTAAACCAACGGTCGATGATTTCGTGGGTAAAGTGGTTGCCGACAATATGGCTGTCCGGGGCACTTTCCATACATCTAATGAGCTGATTAACCAGATCTACCGGAATGCTTACTGGGGAATTCTGAGCAATTATAAGGGGATGCCTGTTGACTGTCCGCAGCGGAATGAACGGCAGCCTTGGCTGGGAGACCGAACAATCGGTTGCTATGGCGAGAATTTCATTTTCGACAATGCCGCACTGTATAAAAAATGGATCGACGATATTGCTTTTTCGCAAAAGTGGGACGGATCAATCAGCGATGTGGCTCCTGCATACTGGCGTTATTACAGCGACAACATGAGCTGGTGCGGAACTTTACTGACCGTTGCCGATATGTTATATCGCCAAACTGGCGATGCAGAACCAATTAGGAAGCATTACCACGCCATGAAAAAGTGGTTGAATTATATGGAAGATCGCTATTTGAAAGGGGACATCATGACCCGAGACAGTTATGGCGATTGGTGCGAACCACCGGCCACAATTGAGGAAGGGCGTGGAAAAAGTGCCGACCGAAAATATCCGAGTGCGCTTATTTCGACCGCCTATTATTACCATTATTTGAACCTGATGCAAAGTTTTGCCGCCCTCAGTGGTAACCAAGCTGATATTGAGCTCTATCAAACACAAGCAAAAGCGACAAAGGAGGCTTTTCAAAGAACATTTTATAAAGCAGAGCAGAAGGGGTATGGCGACAATAAATTGACTGAAAATATTTTGGTGGTGGCAATGGACTTGGTGCCAGTACCCAACAAGAGGCAAGTTGTTCAAACAATTGCAAACACCATCGAGCATACCAACGGAGGACACCTAAGTACCGGCGTGATCGGTACGCAGTGGATTATGCGCACCTTAACCAAGGAGGGGCATGCCGACCTGGCCTGGAAGCTGGCAACAAACAGTACTTATCCCAGTTGGGGCTATATGGTTGAGCATGGCGCCACCACAATCTGGGAACTCTGGAATGGAAATACGGCGGCTCCCAAGATGAACTCTTACAACCATGTGATGATGTTGGGAGACCTGCTAATTTGGTATTACGAAAACCTGGCCGGGATCAAGTCGAGTACCGAACAGGTCGGATTCAAGCAACTCGTGATGAAACCGGAAATGATCGACGGGCTCAATTTTGTGGATGCGTCCCACGAAACACCCTATGGGCTTGTTGAAAGTCGCTGGATCCGCGAAAACAAGAAATTTGTATGGGATATTACCATTCCTGCCAATACCGCAGCAATCGTTTATGTGCCAGCCGAAACGGCCAGGGATGTGCTGGAGAGCGGTAAAACCATCGATGAAAAGGATGGAATAAAGATACTTCGCTCGGAGGAGGGACGCGTTGTTTTGGAAATCGGTTCCGGTGTTTATCATTTCGAAGCAAAGATGAAGAAGCAAAAAAGCTGATGATTCCCGGAAATCACTGGTAGAATGAAAAGTCGAGTATTTTCGGCTGTCCGGTTGTTGTCTCAAACAGTAATTTTCCCGTCAACTTGCGTGCTAACCAAACTGAATGGCTAAAGGCGTAATTGTAAAAAGTAGGCTCCGAAGCGGCAGTCAAGGAGTTTTGGCAGAAAAAAAGCTGTGCAAACAGCCTGAAAAAATAAAAGGTAGACCCTCTGGCCTACCTTTTCTCACTAAACTAACTAACCTAACTAAACCTAAACTTATGAAAAAAAACGTACCGCAAAGATATGCTCTCTAGTAGTAAAATCCGAATAAAAACTGTTAATTGATGTTAAAATAGTGTTTTTTTTGACAATAACCCCTTCTTTACTGGGCCACGAAGGTGTAAGTGATTGATCCTTTTTGCGGGTTAGGGGCGTCTGATTTTGAATTGAATACCGTTCGCAATGCAGCTTGCAAAGCATAGTCGGGAAGCATGGGGTCCGAAATGTTCGCGTAGGGCTGCACCTCGGCTTTAACAACCTTTCCCGAGCGCGAAACCCAAATTGTTACCGTTATTTGGCCGCCCCCGCGCGCCAGGTAAACCGGAATTGGCAGGCGAAGATGATAGCGGTCTTCCAGGAAATAATGAATGTTGCTTTCTCCGCTGTAGATTGTATTCGATATCTTTTCCGGATCGATGCCTTCGGTTGATTGCTCCGGCATTTCAAACTGTTTCATGTCCGGTATTTCTTTGGTGAGTTGCTTGTTTACATCGGCAACCAGCTTTTGTGCCTCAGCAATCTCCTGCTGATAGGCCTCATCGAAAAACGGATCTTTGGTGCTGGCATCATTCACCGCTCGGTTGCTTTTGGATTGGACGTACGGATTATCCCGCTCGGTAGCGGGCGTGTTTTGATCTTCCGCTTTCTCTTGTTCTTCCAAAAGCTCGGGTGTTTCCTCCACCTGGCTGAAGTCGATGATGATTTCTTCTTCCTGCATATCCTTTTTTACCTTTACATTGGCTAGTATGATAAATGCAAAAAGCAAGATGTGGAAAATCAGCGTACCGATGATTCCATTGATATTTTCGCGATATAGTCTCTTTAAATGCTGCATGGACTGCAAAGTTAAAATAATGCACCACAATTTTCTTAGGGAAATTTAACTCTTCGAAAAGGGAAATTAGATATATTAACAATAATTTTGTGAGGATTTATAATAAAGTGCGCCAGTGACCGGTTTTTGTATTGGGATTGATTCATGAAAGTATTTTCGACGATATTGATAGTCTGTTTAATCTTCTTTAAATTGAATGGTTTAGCAGAAGTGTGGCCGCAAGACTCGCTTGTGATGGTCGCCGATTCGGCTAAAGCTCTCCCTGATACATTGAAAAAAGAAGGTCGTATGAACGGCCTCACCCGCTTTGTTTACGATCGGATTGTCAGCGAGAAGAAGGACTCCTCGAAGTTAGTGGCCAAGGCATACAACCTGGAGCAGTTGAATGGAAAACGCATTAAGTCGATTAAAATTAAACAGCTGGATATTTTTGGTCCTACTTTTGACGATACAGCCCGGGTTTCGGATGTGGGAGTCGAAAAACTAGCCAATAAAGTGCATACACGAACCAACGAGCGAATCATCCAAAAAAGCATTCTTTTGGATGTTGATGATAAACTGGATGTTGAGAAAGTTTACGACAATGAGCGGATAATTCGTTTGCTACCCTTCATCAAGGATGTGCGTTTTATGGCAGAGGCAGATCCGCTGGATACCTCGATGGTAAACCTCACGGTGGTAACCAAAGATGTGTTTGCCTTTGGGATGCGGGCTCGTTTTCGCTCGGTTGATTCGGGAGAGCTGGAGATGTACAATCAAAATATTTGGGGAGTCGGGCACCAAATTTCGGCCATGGCTGTTTCCAGCTTGGACGAAGAGCCAAATCTGGGCTTCGAGGGCTCTTACTCGATAAATAACATCCGCGGGCATTTTGTAAACCTGACTTTAGGCTATGCTGACAACTACCGGCGTGAAGGAATTCTTTTTGACGCCGAGAAGCAATTTTTGCGCTCAAGCACCCTGTGGGGGGGCGGTATGACTTTTCTGCGCCTTTACCGAACCGATCGCTTTTACGAGAATGAAGCGATTCTGGTTGATTCGCTAAACTATCGATCTTTCGATTTGTGGTCGGGTTATTCCTTTAAGCTCAGTGACGATCCTTCCGGAGATTTACGGTTAATTTTGGCTGGCCGCTACCGGAATTTACAATTTTACGAACGCCCCGATCCGGGGCCCGATAACAATCAATATTTCGGGAACTCCAATTTTTTTCTGGGCAGTGTAAGTCTTTCGAAACGACAATATATTCGCGACCATCACATCCTGGGATACGGCATCACCGAAGATATTCCGAAGGGCTTTTTGCACGAGTTTGTTTTAGGGTTTGACCAAAATGAAAAGGCAGATCGTTGGTATTCGCATCTTTATTTTTCGTCGGGAAACCTAATTCGCTATAAACCCTCCTATATGTTTCTGTCGGCAGGGATCGGTAGCTTTTTCAATTCGAACCGTGCCGAACAAGGCCAGCTCGAACTCAACTGGAATTATATCAGCCGGCAATTTGGCTTAGGTGCTCAAACAGCCCGCCAGTTTTTGAAAATCCGCTATGTATATGGTTTTAACCGATTCGATCAGGAGACGCTGTCGCTGAAAAACAGATATGGTATTCGCGGTTTTTACAGTGATATTCCTCGCGGACAGCAGCGACTGGTGTTAAGTGCAGAGACGGTTATTTTTCAGCGCAAATCAATCCTGAATTTCAATTTTGCCTTCTTTGGTTTTGCCGATCTTGGCATTGTCGGTTCGGCTCATAAACCGGTTTTTGGCGGCGATTATTACACGGGCGTTGGCGGTGGTATTCGTTTGCGAAACGAGAGTTTAATCTTCCGCACCATTCAGCTACGCCTGGCCTTTTATCCCGGCCATCCGGGCGACTCGAGCTTCATGGGCTTTAGCCTGCGCGAAATTGGCGGAACCGATTTTTACAGCTTTCAACCCCGAAAACCGGAGCCGTTGCAGTTTAAATAAGAACAAACAGGCCAGCTAATGAGTTAGCCGGCCTGCCTGAAAAATAATACGTTTTTGCCTTACAGATAGTCGAAGAAATACTGGCTGATTTTGTCCATCAGGTGCAGGCGGTCGCGGCCGCGTACATTGTGCGGATGCGTTGGGTAGGCAAAAAAGTCAACCTGTTTGTTTTGCTGAATGCAGGCTCTTAAGAATTTCATGCTATGCTGCATAACCACCGTGTCGTCCTGTACACCGTGGATCAGCATTAGTTTCCCTTGCAGCGTGCTAACGTGGTTGACCATGTTGCACTCGCTGTAACCGTCCGGATTTTCCTGCGGCCTGTCCATATAGCGTTCGCCGTACATCACCTCATACATCTCCCAATCAACTACCGGACCGCCGGCAACCCCTACTTTGAAGGTCTCGGGCTGGCGCAGCATCAGGTTTAGTGTCATAAAACCTCCAAAGCTCCATCCGTGTACACCAATGCGGTTTTGGTCGACGTAGGGCAGGCTTTTCAGATAATCGATGCCTTTCATCTGGTCTTTGGTTTCTTCAACACCCAGCTGGCGGTGGATAACTTCTTCGAAGGCCTGCCCGCGGTTGGCCGACCCGCGGCTGTCGACGGTGAACATCAGGTAGCCCTTGGAGGCCATATAATAAAACCACCAGTTTGCGTCGTTGTGCCAGGTGTTGTTGACCAGCTGGGCATGTGGCCCGCCGTATACATAAACAATTGCCGGATATTTCTTATTCGGATCGAAGTTGGTGGGCAGGATCATCCTTCCGTACAGTTCTGTGGAGTCATCAGCAGCTTTGAGGTTCACAATTTTGTTTTCGCCCAGTTGGTAGTCCGCCAGGGTGTTGTCGGCTTTCGAAAGAGTGCGCAGCAGCTTGCCGTTTGTTTTACGAAGATCTGTTTGCCCCGGGTTGGCACAAGCCGACCAGTTGTCAGTCATATAGTTGAACGACGGCGAGAAATTGGCCTTGTGCGTTCCGGCCTGATCATCCAGTTTGGTCATCTCTCCGTTCTTCAGGTTTACCCGGTAAATGTGCCGGTCGAGCGGACTTTCCTTGGTTGCCTGGATGTAGGCATATTTTTCGTTGGCATCGGTTCCGTAAAATTCGGTTACCTCCCAGTTGCCTTTGGTGAGCTGACGAATGAGTTCTCCTTGGGTGTTGTACAAATACAGATGAAACCAGCCATCGTTACGCGTCCAGTAGTAAAATTGGTCGTTGTTGGTCTTCGAAAATACAAGGGAGTGTTGAGGCTCCACATAAGTCGATCGGCTTTCCTCCAGAATGGTTTTCACCTTTTTGCCTTCGGCCACCAGATACTGATTCAGCTGCATCTGGTTTTGATCGCGGTTTAGCTCGGCCAGGTAAATATACTTTTCGTCAGGGCCCCAGCTGAGGTTGGTCAGATAGTGATCGTCGGGGCCGGCGGTTTTCAGGTAGCTTGTTGTGCCCTCTTCAACATTGTAAATGCCAATGGTTACCTGGTGGCTGGTCATTCCGGCCATTGGATATTTTACGGGTGTTGCTTCGGCCTGGCGCGTCATAAAATCAACCAGCGGATAATCTTTTACCATGCTTTCATCCTTGCGGTAAAAAGCCAGGTATTTGCCGGATGGCGACCAAAAGGTTCCTTTTTCGATGCCAAATTCACGGCGGTGTACATAGCGACCGCATACAACACCTGGCTGGGTTTCGTGAGTGACTTGTATGTCCTGCCCGTCCTTTTGAATGAACAGGTTTTGCCCCTTCACATAAGCAACAGCCCGTGCCTGGGGGCTCAAATCGCTCGCCTCGCCATCTTGCGGTGTTTCAAGCTTGCCGGTAAATTGCTTGCTATTCAGGTTGAAAAATGAAATCTGGTTGCCGTTGTTGAAGATGATTTCGTCTTCCGTATGAAAGCGGAATGCCCCGATATGTGCGAAGTCGATTTGTTGCCCTTGTGCGATCTTGCTCAAATCGGTGGTGGTTAGCAAAGCATGGCTTTGTTGGTCTGCGACTCCGGTTTCCCAGATGGTGTCGGTTTGCAAGTACACCAGGCTTTGATTGTTTCGCCACTGGAGCTGGCTTATCTGGCGAGGGTAGAGGTACGAATAGCGTCCCAAAACAGCGTCTTCGAGGCTCATTTGTTTTTGGGCCATAGCTGTTAGTGTGAACAGAAATGCGCCTAAAATGAGATAAATCTTTTTCATTGTTCTATCTAAATTTGAAATATTGAATTTGCGGATCCGGAGGCTTATATTAGCTTCGCGCATATTAGTCGCAAAAAGGGTTATACATTACGTTTTTAGCTGAATAAGTTTATGATTTCTTCGCGGCTGATGGCCTTAAACGGATTGTTTGAATTGATGAATTTTTCGGCTAGCGACGATTTACGATCCTGCAGGGCAAGGATTTTTTCTTCGATACTTCCTTCAGTAATAAAACGATATACGATTACCTTCTTATTTTGACCGATGCGGTGTGCGCGGGCAATGGCTTGCATCTCGGCTGCGGGGTTCCACCACGGATCGATGATGAAGACGTAGTCGGCCGATGTGAGATTCAGGCCCACACCGCCGGCTTTGAGCGAGATCAGAAAGACGCGGTTTTCCGGATCGTCCTGAAAGCTTTGAATCACGTCGGCGCGGTTGGCTGTTTGCCCGGTGAGCAGCGAATATTTCCACTTTCGGTTTTCCAGTTGCTGTTTAACCAACTCCAGGTGTTTTACAAAGGATGAAAATATCAGTACCTTGTGTTTCTCTGCAAGCAGACTTTCGAGTGTGTCCAGAATCTGTTCAAACTTACCGGACTCGGTTTCGTCGGCACCTTGCAACATCGACGGGTGGTTGGCCAGTTGGCGTAGCTTGGTTAGGCCTTGCAGCACCACAAAAGCTGATTTTTCAACGCCTTCCTGATCGATATTCTCCAGAATGCTGTTGCGGATGGCCGACTTTTCGAGTTCGTAAATCCGCTTTTGCTCGCTGGCCATGGCGCAATAGCGAATTTGCTCAGTCACCGGCGGCAAGTCGCCGGCAACTTGTTCTTTGGTGCGCCGCAGTATGAAGGGGCGGATGAGCGTTTGCAGCTTTTGCTGTTTCTCCGGGTCGCTCTTCTTCTCGATTGGCGTAATAAATTCGCGCTTAAAGAAGGCCAGGTTGCCCAGCAATCCTTTGTTGACGAAATTCATCTGAGCCCAAAGATCCGACAGCGAGTTTTCGATCGGAGTACCTGTTAATACCAGGCGGTGTTTGGCTTTTAGCTGCGAAATAGTCTGGTAGGTTTTCGATCCCGGATTCTTGATATACTGACTTTCATCCAAAATGACGTAGAAAAACTCGATATCCCGGAGCATCTCGAAGTCGTTGCGAATGGTTCCGTAGCTCGTCAGGATCACATCGTAATAATTTGCCTGCGTTCTGAAGTTCCCGGTTCGTTTGCGCGATACGCCAAAGTGGCGGTATACTTTTAGCGATGGCGTGAACTTTTGGATTTCGTTGTGCCAGTTATGCAACAGGGATGTTGGCATCACAATGAGGCTTGCTGCTTGTATCTTCGGTGTTTCCGCAGGCTCAGTTGTCTCCGTTCTCGGGGGCTTGGCAAACAGGTCGCCCTGATCGCTGTTTGGCTCAAATTCCGGGATCTCCATTGTGCTTTTCAACCGCTTTAGCTTGAGCAGCAGTGTGAGCGTTTGCAGGGTTTTACCCAGTCCCATATCGTCGGCCAGGCATCCGCCCAGCTGGTTTTCAAAAAGGTTATACATCCACGAAAAGCCCTGGTGCTGGTACGAACGGAGTGTGGCTTGCAGGTTGCGTGGTACGGCAACGGGTTTTCCGGCCTTTGTTGCCACATCCTGCAGCCGGTTGAAGAAGCTTTTATCCAGACCTTTCAGCTTTTGTTGAAGCAGTTGAAAATGGTGCTTTTTCAGGCGCAGGTTATTCCCTTCCTGTTTGGTAAAGGGAAGCAGGTCGGCGTAGTCCGAGAACCATTCCTTGGGCAGAATGGCATGCTCGCCGTTGGGCAACTCAAACTCGCGGATGCCCCCCAGAATGTGTCGTTTCAACTTGATAAACGGAATCCGAAACTCGCCAAACTGTACGTAGGCATAAATGTCGAACCAGTCTTCGCCCTCCTTTACTTCCAGCTCCAGCTCCTGATGTTCGGTTGAGTAAACTTTATCCAATCGGTTTTGGGTGAACGTGAATCCGCTTTCCTGCAATTCTTGTTTGTGGCGGTTCAGCCAGTTTATAATTTCATACAGCCGATCCTGGCCGCTTAACAGCTGCGCTTTCAGCGGAACGAAACTGCCGTTTTCTTCGCGAAGACCCAGTTTGCTCAGATAGGCCAGCTGGGTTTCTTCCCACGATCTGTCACGGTTGATTTTTGTGAATTGGTATTGATTGGCCTGTACACTAAAATCGATGACCAGCTCTGTTTTATTGTTGGCCAGATATTCGTTTTGCCCGTAACGGAAGCGTGGAATAAGCACGGCGTCCATCTGCAGGTTGGGTTCCAGCGACAGGCTGACTTGTTGGTCGACATCGCCATCAATGATAGTAAAACCTTGCGCCCGCACCGGATATTCCAACAGGCAATTATGCACAAAACTCTTGTAGTATTTCTCCTCGACCTGAGAGGCGATGAAAATGCTTTCCTTGTCGAGAAAAGGCAGCAATTTCTTCACACTTAGTTTTTCGAAGGCATACAACCGGCCTTGGTAGATGAAGGCTCCCGGCTCGTTGCTAACCATTGTGATAGACTTATGGAATAGCCTAATGGGTGCTCCATCATACGAAATTTCAAGGCTGTAGTGGGTACCTTCGGGCGTGCGGTTGAAGCAAAAGCAACAGTCGGTATACTGCGGTTGAACAACAATCAGGTCTTCATCGTAGAGGTTCGAGTATTTGGCTTGTTTCAGAAATAGGCGGGTATTGCCCCGCATCAAAAGCCGGATGATGCGAACCAGGTATTTATCGATGTAGGGACTGATCTGTTGTTCGAACAAAGCGGGATCCATCTGGTGGAAAAATTTGCTCGATTCTTTCTTCTTCGAAAACTTCTGAACCAATTTCTCGTCGCTGTATTGCTCCACCAGTTTTACCAGCTCGGCTTGCTCGTTGTTGAGTTGCAGCACTTCAATATCGCGCTGTTTCACCATCTTGGTGATGGTGTAAAACGATCGCTTCTGTTCGATTAAAAAGGCTTGAAATAAATAGCCGAAGGTTCGGTGTTCGGTTAATCCGATAATCAATTCCTGGGACATAGGTGCACAACTTCTTAAAACTCAATATCGATTTCGGGCTTCAGCATTTTCGATGCTTTGCAGTAGCCAAACTTCAAATATAGGTAAAAGGTAGCGGATGGCGCGGGCTTGCCGGAAAATTATGACCAAAATAAAAAAGGAAGAGTTTGGTTTCAAGCTCTTCCTTTTGGGCATATTTTAATGAATGTGGTGTGTCTATTTTTCGAACGCGCAGGCTATCCAGTTGTTTTTTTCTTTGATTTCGAGTTTGCGAAGGAAAAGCTCCGAAGCCCGGGCGAGAATATCTTCCAGGTCGTCCTTGTAAAAACCACTGACTATGAGAATACCACCATCTTTCAGTACGCTGTTGTATTTTTCGATATCCTGCATGATGATGTTTTTCTGGATATTGGCCAAAATAACATCGTATTGTTTGTTGCCCAGCAAGGAGGCATCGCCAATAAAAGCTTCCATGTTGTTGATATTGTTGAGGCGGCAGTTTTCAACCACGCTCTCAAAAGCCCAGGCGTCAATATCGATGGCTGTTACCGACTGGCAGCCGCGCATCGATGCGAAGATGCCCAGTATGCCGGTTCCGCAGCCCATGTCGAGCACGGTTTCGCCTTCCATATTCAGTTCGCGGATGTGTTCAATCATCAGCGAGGTGGTTTCGTGATTGCCCGTGCCGAAGGCCATGTTGGGCTCAATAACAATTTCGTAATCCACCTTGGGGTATTCCGTATGAAAGGGCGCTCGAATCAAACAGTCGTTGCCAATGAGCAAGGGCTGAAAGTAATTTTTTTCCCATTCTTCGTTCCAGTTAATGTCGGGCATTTCTTCTTCGGTAACCGATACCTCGAAGGGCAGTTGCTCCAGTATTTGTCCGATGGCTTGTCCCGAAACCTTGCCAACGGGGTAGAAGGCATTCAGCTTTTCGTCGCTCTCATCGAAACTTTCAAAGTCCAGTTCCGACAGGTAAGCTGTCAGTATTTCCCGATTGACTTCGTTGTCGGGATCCAACGTAAAAGTTGCTTTAATGTATTGCATCTGTTGTTTTTCGAATTTATTAGGCGAAGCTACGTTCTTTTTTGAGTTGTTCGTAGGCTTCGTTCACTTTCTGGAATTTCTCTTTAGCGGCATTCTGGAAGTCTTCGCCCAGGTAGCTCACTTTATCGGGATGGTATTTCATGGCCATTTTGCGGTAGGCCTTTTTAATTTCTTCGTTGGTGGCTGTCGATTCGATCTCCAAAATTTTGTAGGCAGCCTCGGTATTGGCAATAAACATCGATTTAATCGATTCGAAATCTTTACCGGTGATGCCCATCTGCTGCGCTATCTGAGTAATTAAGTTGGCTTCAGTAACATCTACCTGTCCATCGGCCTGGGCAATGCCAAACAAAAAGTGCAACAGCTGCAAGCGCGCCGAGTAGTCCATATTTTTCTCAATCTGCCGGCATACATCCTGAACCGGGATGTTTTGGTTCAGCAAGTCACGCAGCAGCTGAACGGCTTCCTGCGCTGAGTCGGCTCCAAACGAGCGGACGAAAAAGTCTTTCACGTAGTTTAGTTCCGATTTCAGCACTTTACCGTCGGCTTTCATCACGGCGGCAACCAGCACCAGCAGGCTCATCACATAGCCACCGGTTGTTGTTTGCGTTGCTTGTCCGCTGGCCGAACCATGCGGTTGATAGCTGTGCCCATTCGGCGGTTGATTTTCGTTTTCAAGCATCGAGCCGACTACAAATCCGATTATTCCTCCAATCGGGCCAAGAAATGCCCAGCCTAAACCGCCGGCGACCCATTTTGCAAATTTACCCATTCGTTCTAAATTTTTTATCCAATTCAATAAGCTGCGGAACTACCAATTTTGTGCCATCATTCTGAATAATGAAATCGGCCAGTGCCGCTTTTTGTTCATCTGTCCATTGTTTTTCCATCCGCGCACGGACGCTTTGCGCATCGGTGTTTTCCCGCTTTATAACCCGCTGTATGCGCATTTCTTCGGGGGCAGTAACCAGAAGCGTGTAGTCCATCATTTCATAAAAGCCACTCTCGAACATGATCGCCGCTTCGTGAATGATGTAAGCTGATGTTTGCTGCTCGCACCACTGAAAGAAGTAGTTGCGCACCTCGGGGTGGACAACGCCATTGACCTTTTGCAGCAAAGATGGTGAATTAAAAATCAGCGAGGCTAACTTTTTTCGGTCAATGCTTTGATTGGGCAGGTAAATCTCGGGGCCAAACAAGGCTTTGAGCTGATATCGGATGGTTTCCGAATTGTTGATTAATTTTTTGGCTTCGGTGTCAGCTTCGAAAACAGGGATGCCAATTGTCCTGAAAAAATGGCAGATGGTTGATTTTCCGCTGCCAATTCCTCCGGTAACTCCAACTTTTATCATTGTTACTTCATCTCAATTAAATACTCCACCTGCTCGGGACTAACCGTAACCGACAGGATGTTGAGTGGTTCAGCATTCAGGCTGATGGTTAATATCTCCTTTTTAGCTTCAATGTCGGCATAGGAGACCGAGAGGCTAAAATCGTTGGCTGTAATGGTTGAAAAGTGGCTCAGACCAACCATGAAGCTGATCTTGGCTTTGTCCGGAAAAAGCTTCACGTTTACTTGTTCGGGCACGTCGGTAACCCGGATTGGCACAATTACTTGTTTCTCGGTAAATTCTTCGAGCGGGATTTGGAGCATGACGCGGCCCGGCTCGGTCTGGTAGGCGTCGGAGCTTTCCAGCGGCACATTGCGCAGGACGTTCTTATCGAGCTCTTTAAACTGTTGTGCCTTGGTTTGTACAAATTGAATTGTGTCCAGAATGGATTCGGCTCCGGATATCAGCACCGAGTCGGGCTCGGTCGTAATGGGCCCTTCTACATAATATTGCTTTTTTAACGTATAGCTAACCACCGGCTTTACTTTTACCTTTTTGCTGACTAACCGGTCGAAATTGAAATGTAGCGAATCGGGTTGAATGTCGATGATTTTTAGCTCGTTACTTACCTGACTCGACAGGCGGTTAATATATTGCCGGGTTGCCACCCGAAACTGCGAGTTGGGGGAGTTTTCCATCTGTCCGGCGGTAAATTCGTTTACGTTGAATACCAGGGGCGAAAAAGCCATGCTCAGCTTATGACGCAGGATGGTGAATCCCCATGAATTAACTTTCAGCGTGAATTCATCGGGAGGTGAGTTGGCTAAAATTTTATTTTTAGGCAGATTGGTGTACTTCACCGGAAAGCGCAAGTCGACCGTGTATTGCTTGTTCAGGGCATTTAAGAACCAAAACACCGTTGCAATGACCAGACAAATCAGGAAAACCATCAGGCGCCGATCGTCTTTCGCCGTTAGCTTGCGGTAAAGCAGGTGTATGTTGAGCCAGATCTTTTTCACGATTTCAAAGATAAAAAAAAGGGCAGACTAAAATGTCGGCCCTCTCGTATTTCGGATAATGTCAATTTATTTTTGCTGTGGTACGTCTGACATGTCTTTTACAACAGCCGACTTATCGACACGTAACTTAACATTGTCGTCAACCTGCAACAGCACATAGTTTTCTTTGATGTCGGCAACTTTACCGTAGATGCCGCCGGTTGTAACCACTTTGTCGCCTTTGGCCAGACTCTCGCGGAATTTCCGCAGTTCCTTTTGCTTTTTCATCTGCGGTCTGATCATGAAAAAATAGAATACCACGATTACCAAAATCATTGGCAGGAAAGTCATCAGCGGATTCTGTTCAGCTCCTTGTTGCGGAGCCATCAATAAGTAATTCATTTGTGTCTTTTATTTAGTTATAAATGTTTAACAAGTCGTTTTCGACTGTGGCCGTAATCAGCAATTCCTGTGCCGTTTTATCCGCGTTGGTATAAACCCGGATTTGTTTCAGCACATTGCCCACTTCGCCAGCCGAGTTAAACAGCACTTCGATGTACTGGTGTTCTCCGGCTGTGATGGCTTGCTTCGGAAAATTAATTTCGATACAACCACAATCGGCCGTGATGCTGTCGATTATTAATTCGCCCGTGCCTTCGTTGCTAAATTGAAAGCTGAACGAAAGAAGCTCTCCGGCCTGAATGGTTCCAAAATTATGGATTTCTTTCTGAATGCCAAATTTTGGTTCGCCTTTGGCGGCTGCTTCGTTTTTGGCCGGTTTGCTTGCCGGTTGGCAGGCTACTACAGCCAGAATTAAAATCAACAGGAAGGGCAGTCTCATCGCGCTTAGTCCATTTCTCCGATTAGTCCGCGGCCGGCTTTCTGAATGCGCTCGTCTTTTTTCAAGGCCTTGAGTGCTTTGTCCAAAATACCATTGATAAAGTTGCGGCTCTTTTCGGTACTGTAATATTTCGACAGTTCGATGTATTCGTTCAAACTAACCTTGGTTGGTACCGAGGGAAAATACAGAAATTCGGCAATGGCCATTTCCATAATCAGCTTGTCGATAAAGGCAATGCGCTCAACATCCCAGTTTTCGGTGTATTGCTCCACAATTTTCTTTAACTCGTCGTGGTTGACAATGCATTTTCGGAAGAGGTCTTTGGTGAATTTTTCGTCTTCGTCATCCTTGAAAATTGGCATCAATGCACTGTTCTCGTTGAAGAACTCCTTGAATTTACGGATGGTTTTAATGATCATGCTGATGACAAAATCGATGTCGTCGTTCCAGTAAATGCTTTGTTCTTCCAGGATATCGAACAAATCGTCCGATTGAAGGATTATTTCAGCAAAAATCAGCTCAATAACTTTTTTGTCGTCGGCAAAGTTACGCTCTGGCTTGCTCATGTAGTCGATGTAGAAATCGGAGCTAACCAGGGTATTGTAAAGCTTTTTAATGAGCTCGGGTTCGTTCGACCAGCTTAATTTGGATTGCTCCAGGCTCTTCAGTAAGGCCTTGTTGGTTCTTAGCTGATGAATAAGGTGGTTGCTGATAAACCGGGTGTTTGGATTTAAATCTTCTTCGGTCGGAAAGTGCTTTTTCTTACGAAGCTCGATGATCGAGTTTGCCTGATCCGCAATTTCGACTACCAGCTGAAATAAATGATGGTAAAGGTCGTAAGTTTTCTGCATGCTGAAAAAGAGTTCTTTTTCGCTCTGGTTAATCGATCTCTCCGGAGAGGTATAGAAGGCGTATAAAACCTGTAATACTTTGGTGCGGATAATTCTTCTGCTAATCATTTTGTATAGAACTAATTTCTTTTTTAAGAGGGGGCAAAGTTAAAAAATTTCCCGACTGGCAATGAGCATTGAATTAGCTTTTTTCAATTTCTTCACTTTCCGATGAATGGTGCAGTGAATCAGTTTGTTCTCCGGCTGGCTCTTCCGAAAGATCGGTTGCATCGTCCTCGGGTTCATCTTCCCACTCGTAACGGCTTCGCTGGGGGCCTTGTTTGCGATAAAAAACACTCAATACCAGGCCGCTAATCCCGCCCCACAGATGGCTTTCCCACGATATGCCCGGTTCAATGGGGAAGATTCCCCAAAACATGCCACCATACAGGAATACCACAACAATTGAGATGGTTAGCAGCTTGACATCGTTGCGCAGCAGGCCGCTGAAAAACAGAAATGACCCCAATCCGTAGATTAAGCCGCTGGCGCCAATATGCCAGGCTTCGCGGGCACCAATCCACACGCAAATTCCCGAGAAAAGATAAATTAACAGGAAAATCCGCCAGGCCAGGCTGCGGTAAAAGTAAAACAGCGCAACGGCGAGCACGAAAAAGGGAATGGAGTTGGCCACGATGTGTTTTAAACTGGCATGAATGAAGGGCGATAAAAGAATACCGGTTAAACCCTCCAGGGTGCGCGGAAAGATGCCCAGCCGCGCAAAATCGTCGCCCAGGATGTTTTCGACCAGAAAAACCAACCAAAATCCCAATAAAAATAAGGCCGGAAAGACCATGCTGTAGCGGAAAATCTTCTTGTCCAGCTCGTGGTCTGGCTTGTGTTGATTGGGGTAGTAGTTGAAAAGTGGCATCTATAATAACGATTTTAACGCGTTTACAAATCCGTATATGTCCTCTTCCGTGGTGTCAAAAGAGGTCATCCAGCGTACTTCTGAGCGCGATTCATCCCAGATGTAGAAGAAGTATTGTTCTTGCAGCGGTTCGATAATTGCCGGCGGAACGATGGCGAACACGCCGTTGGCCTGTGTTTTTTGTGTTAAGGTTACACCTTCAACTTTAGCAATTTCCTGTTCCAGCAGCCGAGCCATCCGGTTGGCATGTTCCGCATTTTTTTTCCACAGTTGGTCGTCGAAATAGGCCAGAAACTGAGCACTGATGAAGCGCATTTTCGAAAACAACTGCATACTTTGTTTGCGGATATACTTCGTCATCGTGGCTTGCTCAGCATTGAAAAAGATAACAGCTTCGCCCATCATCATCCCGTTTTTTGTGCCGCCAAACGAGAGTACATCAACGCCGGCATCGCGGGTAAAACTGCGGAAGGGCCGATTTAGTGCAGCCGCAGCATTGGCAATCCGTGCGCCATCCAGATGCACGAACAGGCCATGTTGGTGAGCCAGATCGGCGATTGCTTTAATTTCGTCAACCGTGTAAATTGTCCCCAGCTCGGTGACCTGCGAGATGGAAATGACCCCCGGCTGTGCGTGATGTTCGAAACCAAAGCCATGCAGATGAGCTTTGATATCATCGGGGTGAATTTTGCCCAGGCGGTTGGGAACGGTAATCAGCTTGCAGCCGGTGAGTTTTTCCGGAGCACCACACTCGTCAACCTGAATGTGGGCGGTGTCGGCACAGATGATCGAATTGAAACTTTGCGTGAGGCTTGCCAGCGAAAGCACGTTGGCTCCGGTGCCGTTAAAGGTGAAGAAAACTTCGATGTCGTCGCCAAACTCCTGTTTAAATCGCTCGACCGCCTGTCGGGTTACCGGATCGTCGCCATAGCCAACAGCATGGCCTTCGTTTACTTTTGCAATAGCTTCTAAAATTGCCGGATGAATACCGGCATTGTTGTCGCTTGCAAATCCTCTTTTTGTCATTTTGGGATGTCTTTCAGGTTAAATTATCATCTGTTTTGAAACATCAAACTTATAAAAATGGATGCAAAATTGATAGCGCTGATGGAATCCTGTTCTGTTCATATCGGAAGGTTTGGGGGAATGGGGTAAAAAGGAAGCCTCATTTTAACGAATACAGAAAGTTGAAGCATGGACATTTGGAAATTGGGTTTCAATTTTAGGAAGGCGTTTCCATCCGTGCTTGCCTCGACCGACGTTCCGGGGAGCAATTTCCATCCGTGCTTGCCTCCACCGACCGTTCGGGAAGCAATTTCCATCCGTGCTTGCCTCCACCGACCGTTCGGGAAGCAATTTCCATCCGTGCTTGGCTCAACCGACCGTTCGGGAAGCTTTTTCCATCCGTGCTTGCCTTGTCCGGTTGTCAGGGGGTAATTTCCATCGGTGTTTGACCATGGCGAGTTGGAACTGGTGTTTGCCATATCAGTTGTTTGGTTATCTTTAAAATCGCTCAATAATCAAACAAACTTACAACGAATGGATAAACAAGAAATTGCGGTATTTTGGTTTCGGCGCGACCTGCGAGTTGCCGATAATCATGGTTTGTTTCAGGCGCTGAAATCGGGCAAGCCGGTTTTGCCAATCTTTATTTTCGACAGCAATATTCTGAATAATCTCGAGCAGGAAGATTCGCGGGTGAGCTTTATCTTGCATGAAGTACAAAAGCTGCACGCTTTTTTCGAAGAGCAGGGGAGTACGCTGTGGATTTATCATGGAAAGCCGGTGGAGGCCTTTAAACGATTGATGAAGGAATACGCCGTTGCTGAGGTGTTTACGAATCAGGATTATGAACCCTATGCCCGCGAACGCGACAAAGCTGTTTTTCAATTGCTGGAGACTGATGGCATCCGTCTGCGGGCATTCAAGGATCAGGTTATTTTTCACAAAAACGATATTCTGAAGGCGGATGGAACTCCCTACACCGTTTTTACACCTTACAGTAAGAAGTGGCTTTCAAACTTAACCGAAAAGCATTGCCAAGCCTTTCGGTCGGAAGAGCTACTGGGCAACCTGTTGCAAACCCGGCCGCTGAAAGCGTATCACCATTCGGATCTGGGGTTTAAGCACGGCCCTTATGAAGTTCCGCCGATGACGATCGATAGCGCGTTGCTGGAGGCCTATGCCGACAATCGTGATTTTCCGGCTGTCGGGGGAACCTCGCGCCTGGGCGTGCATCTGCGCTTTGGAACGCTTAGCATCCGCCAACTCACGGCCTTGGCATTGAAACATTCGTCAACCTTTTTGAACGAGCTGATATGGCGAAATTTCTATATGGATATTTTGTGGCATTTCCCCCATGTTGCCGACTCCTGCTTCAAACCGGCATACAACTTTATAGCCTGGCAAAACTCGGAGAAAGATTTTGCCCGCTGGTGCGAGGGAACAACCGGTTATCCGCTGGTTGATGCCGGTATGCGCGAGTTGAAGGCAACGGGCTATATGCACAACCGGGTGCGTATGGTCACCGCCAGCTTTTTGTGCAAACATTTGCTGATTGACTGGCATTGGGGGGAAGCCTGGTTTGCTGAAAAGCTGCTCGATTTTGAGCTGGCTTCCAACAACGGTGGCTGGCAGTGGGCGGCCGGCTGCGGTTGCGATGCCGCACCTTACTTCCGGGTTTTTAATCCGGCGCTGCAACAGCAAAAGTTCGACCCCGATTTTGCATACATTAAAAAATGGGTGCCCGAGTTCGGTAGCTCGGCTTATCCGCCACCCATCGTGGACCATAAAAAGGCGCGCGAAAGGGCAATAAGCGTGTACAAGGCGGCACTTGACGAACGCCGATAAGTGCCGCTCTACTCATTTGGTTGAATGGTTTGGCGGGGTATTCCCGAAATGCTCCGCTATAGCCCGGCCAGCCTCCGGTACCCGATCCGGCTGACGGGCAAAATCCGGATTCAGCTCATTTAATTTCGGGTTTTCACGGTAAAACTTATTACTTTTGCCGCACAGATACAGCAAAATTATGTCAGAAGATCAATTAAATCAGTTGGTATACTCGAAGGAAGTGATTGAATTTGTCACCCTGGCCAACGAGTATTGTAAATTTGTTGAAAATGCCGGTAGTCTCAAAACACGCGATTTCCTGAGCAAGATTCAAAAGATTTTACCACTGGTTTATTTAAAAACCAGCATGTTGCCCAACTTTGAAAGCACCGAAGAAGTGGTGCTCGAGAAATTTGTGAGCGAGGTTGATTACAGCTATCTGCAGCAACGTATGATGAACATGCTGGGAGAGCACGATGATTACCAGGAGGTTTTCGATCGGGATATGCAGTTTAGCGAAGTTCCGTTAACAGCCAGTATCTCCGAAAATTTGGCCGATATTTATCAGGATCTGAAAGACTTTGCGCTGTGTTACCGCACCGGTGATGAGTTTGTCATGCAGGAAGCCCTCTGGGAATGTATCGACAACTTTAAAAATTACTGGGGCCAGAAGCTGGTAAATGCCATGCGTGCCATCCACGCGTTGGTGTACAGCTCCATTGATTTTGAGACCGAAGTTACCATTCAGAACGATGAGGAGTCGCTCGAGGATACGAAGCCGGATTGGCTAAACAACCTGTTTAATGATCCGCTCGAATCATAAAAGCTCGAAAATGTGTGATCGTTCTGTATTATAATTATTTTTGTTGAATGTTTCAGGAAAGTATTACAAAAGAAGAGTTAGAAGTTTTACCGTTAAAATCGTTTAGTGGCGAAATAACGGTGGTCGATTCTTATGAATTGGTTTTGGAGGCAGTCGAATATTTGCAGCGCGCCGCATTGTTGGGTTTTGATACCGAAACAAAACCCTCGTTTAAGCGGGGTCAGATCAATAAAGTTGCCTTGTTGCAGCTGTCAACGGCCGACCGTGCTTTTCTGTTTCAACTTCACAAAACCGGGCTACGTCCCGAAATTAAATCCATTCTTGCGAATCCCGAAATTACCAAGGTCGGTGTTGCTATTCGCGACGACATCAAAGCCTTGCAAAAGCTGAGCTTTTTTAAGCCGGGAGGCTTTGTAGAGCTGCAGGAACAAGTGAAAGATTTTGGGATTCACGATTTCAGCTTGAAAAAAATTGCAGGTATCGTGCTGGGTGTGCGGATTTCGAAATCGCAGCGCCTGACCAACTGGGAATCCCCGGTACTAACCGAAGGGCAGCAGGCCTACGCCGCAACCGATGCCTGGATTGCACACGAAATATTCCAATCGTTATCTGAAGCTTAAGCATGACACAAAATTTGGTTACCGTTGTTCTGAACAAAGGCAAAGAACAATCATTAAAGCGTTTTCACCCCTGGGTATTCTCGGGAGCTATCAAAAAAATTACAGCCGAGGTTAACGAAGGCGATTTGGTGCGCGTTGTCTCCAACTCGAACGAATTTTTGGGTATCGGCCATTATCAGATTGGCTCGATAGCTGTGCGCATCCTGACTTTTAAGGATGAAGTGATTAACCGCGATTTCTGGAAAAGCCGCTTGCAGGAAGCTATTCAGCTGCGGGCCTCGCTGGGCTTGCTGAATAACACACACACCAATGTTTTTCGCTTGGTTCATGGCGAAGGCGACGGAATGCCCGGTCTGATTGTCGACTTTTACAACGGAACGGCTGTTTATCAGGCCCATTCGGTTGGTATGTACCATCAGCGGAACGAGCTGTCCGAAATTTTGAAAGAATTGCTGGGCGAGCAGTTAAAGGCTGTTTACGATAAAAGCGATAAAACGCTTCCTTACAAAGCCGACATTGAACCGGTAAATGGCTATTTGCTGGGCAATTCGGGAGCAACAATCGTCAAAGAGTACGATAATGCTTTTCATGTGGATTGGGTGGAAGGACAGAAAACCGGATTTTTTGTCGATCAGCGCGAAAACCGGCGGCTGGTGAAGGAGTTCTCCAAGGGGCGCGATGTGCTGAACATGTTTTGTTACAGCGGAGGCTTTTCGTTTTATGCCATGCAGGGAGATGCGCGAATGGTGCATTCGGTTGATGCATCGGCCAAAGCCATCGACCTTACACGAGCCAATGTTGAAATTAACTTCCCCGAAGATTCGCGTCACCAGGCATACGTTGCTGATGCCTTCGATTTTATGCGCGACATTAAGGATAAATACGATCTGATAATTCTGGATCCGCCGGCATTTGCCAAGCACCGCAATGCACTTCATCAAGCCTTACAGGCTTATAAGCGATTAAATGCAAAAGCCTTCGAACAGATCCGCCCTGGCGGAATTGTGTTCACTTTTAGCTGTTCGCAGGTGGTGAGCAAGGAGAAATTTCGCGAAGCAGTGTTCTCCGGAGCAGCTATTTCGGGCCGAAAAGTGCGAATTCTTCATCAGTTAACACAACCAGCCGATCATCCGGTTAATATCTATCACCCTGAAGGCGAGTACTTAAAGGGGCTGGTGCTGTATGTGGATTAAAAAAAGATACTTATTCCGGTAAATTTCAATAAAAAAACTGTTGCAGTTGCTTGCCAAGTCAAAACTATCCATATATTTGTAATCAACTATGGTGAAATGACTTGTAATCAATGAACAAGGAAAGTACCTACCTTCCTGTACAAATTACGGCAAAGCCATTTTCTTTGAACTATTTATTTGTATTAATTAAGGTAGGGTCTCGCTTTTTAGGTTCCAGTGATATTATTTCCTTCAAAAAGATCAATCTCCGTTCCGAAAATTCCGTGATTTTACCGCATGTATTTTTTATTTTAATTTTTTATTTTTCAAATTATGAACATTTACGTAGGTAATTTAAACTACAATCTTTCAGAAGAAGAAGTTGCGGAATTATTTTCACAATTCGGAGAAGTTGTTTCCGTGAAACTGATTACAGACAAGGAAACCGGTAGAGCTAAAGGTTTTGGCTTTGTTGAAATGGCAGACGACCAGGAAGGTGCAGAAGCAGTTTCTCGTTTGGACGGAGCCGATGTACAAGGCAGAAACATCAAAGTGAACGAAGCTAAGCCAAGAGAAAACACAGGCTTCAGACCACGCCGCGAAGGTGGTTTCCAACGTCGCGAAGGTGGCGGTGGCGACCGTTTCAGAAGAAACAATAATTACGATGGCGGTGGTCGTCCACAAAGACGTGAACGTTACTAATTGGTAATTATATAAGAAGAGAAAAGATCGCCGGATATTCCGGCGATCTTTTTTTATGCTTCAAACTTTGCAGCAACCAGCTCACAAACTTGTTCCAAAAAGTGTTGGTCGTCGTGCTGAAACGGGGCGGGAGAGTGGCTGTCGATATCCAGTTCGGCCACAAATTTGCCGTTTCGCATAACCGGCACTACAATCTCCGATTGAACCTCCAGTCCGCAGGAGATGTAGTTGTCAAGCTGGCTGACATCTTGCACAATCATCGCTTCTTCGCGTTGGGCTACCTGCCCGCAAACTCCCTTACCAATGGCAATGTGGGTGTGCTCGGTTGGTTTGCCGGCAAAAGGACCCAGTACCAATTGCTGGTTGTCCAGCATGTAAAAACCAACCCAATCGTAGTGGTAAATCTGTTCCTTCAAAAGTTCACAAATCTTTTGTAGTAGGTCTTCGGGATTCGACGCTACGAGTTGTTTAATTGTTGCCAGGCAATCGCTAAATTCTTTCTTCATCTGCTCTTTGTTTGTCCTTACTTAATTACCATCTGGTGTTCGTGCGTAATCTTTTCGCAGTACTTACATTTCAGCGCCAGTGGTTCTTTGCCGATTACTTTAAACGAGGTTGTGACCGGCTCGTTGTTCGTAATACATTTCGGGTTGAAACATTTGACAATGCCCACAACCCGGTCGGGAACCTCCACAATTTTCTTCTCAACAACTTCGTAATCTTTAATAATGTTGAGTTTTGCATTGGGGGCAATCAGGGCAATCCGGTTAATGTCGTCGTCGGCAAAAAACTGGTGCGATACTTTAATAATCGCTTTTTTATCCAGTTTCCCACTATCCAGGTTTGCACCAAAGGTGATCATGTTCGGGGTTTTGTCAAGCTCCAGGATGGAGATCACTTTAAACAGGTTTTCCGAGGGGATATGATCAATCACAGTGCCTTCGCTGATGGCACTTACTTTTAACTTTAATTTCTTGGTTATTTTGTCGCTCATGGCTGCTTATTTTAAGTTCAAAGTATGAGCAATAATTGCTTCTCGGGTATACATGCCGTTTAGGGCCTGTTGGAAGTAGTATGCTTTTTCGCTGCTGTCGACATCGGTGTGGATTTCGTTTACACGCGGCAGGGGATGTAAGATCCGCATGGTCGGCTTGGTATTGGCCAGCATGCTGTTTCGAAGAATGTAAACATTCTTTACCTGCTCGTATTCGATCGGGTCGGAAAAACGTTCTTTTTGCACCCGGGTCATATAAACGATGTCGGCCTCGGAGATGATGTCGGTGAACTCGCGATGCTCGAAATAACGAATTCCTTTGTCGCGTAAAAAGATTTTGTATTCTTCGGGCATCTCCAGTTCTTCCGGTGCGATGAAATTAAAAATCGGGTTTTCAAATTCCGACATGGCCATTAGCAGGGAGTGAACCGTACGCCCGTACTTGAGGTCGCCAACCATGAAGATGTTGATATTGTCCAGCCGCCCCTGGGTCTTCTGGATGGAATACATATCGAGCAAGGTTTGCGTGGGGTGTTGGTTTGCTCCGTCGCCGGCATTAATAATCGGTATGGTCGAAACCTCTGCCGCATAACGGGCGCTGCCCTCCAGTGGGTGTCGCATGACGATTAAATCGGCATAGTTCGAAACCATCTTGATGGTATCATGCAATGTTTCGCCCTTGGTAACACTGGATGAATTGGAATCGGTAAAACCGATGATTCGTCCCCCCAGACGATTGATTGCCGTTTCGAAACTCAAGCGGGTGCGGGTAGAAGGTTCAAAGAAAAGCGAGGCAACAACTTTGCCTTCCAGCAGGCGTTGGTTCGGATTCCGCTCAAAATCCGCTGCCAATTCCATGATTCGAAGATAATCCTCCTTCGAATAATCTGTGATGGAAATTAAATCTCTCTTCATCAATAATTTTCATTTATAAGGTGACACCCAGACATAAAAAAACCAACAGGACCAAAAGTCACCGTTGGTTTTCTAAATGTCGTAAAATATTTAAATATAGCTATGTGCTTAATGTATTTGCTGAGTTGAAACGAACAGTGATGAAACCGAGATATAATGCATGAGTGGTAGTTCCCATTCAAGAAAAAATCATATCGATTAACTGTACTATTCATTAAAATCCAAAAGTATGGTGTATTTCTTTATTTCCCCACAATTTGAGCCACTATTTATTACCTATTTACTAACATTCGATCGGAAAGCTACAGGATGTTTATCCGAACTCCTTCAATATTATTCAGTAGGCTGAAGATTCGTTCTGCTTCGTTTTGGCGAATGGCCGATTTTATTTTGCAACGTAAATCGAAATCAGTCTTCTTTTGAGGCAGGTTCTCATCTTTAAAAACTTTCATCACACTGTTCATATTCAGGTAGTCAAATTCAACCCAAAAATTTTCCTCCACCAATTTTTCCACAATTTCGGCCTGTTCCAGCGCAGCAACTGCCGCTTCGCGATAGGCATTGATCAGGCCGCTAACGCCGAGTAAGGTGCCGCCGAAGTAGCGAACCACAACAATCAGTACGTTTGTAAGATCGAGCCGCTGTATTTGCCCCAATATGGGGCGCCCGGCGGTTGACGAAGGTTCTCCGTCGTCGTTGGCGCGGAAATGCGTTTTGTCGGCCCCCAGACGCCAGGCATAACAGTGGTGACGGGCTGAGTAGTGTTCCTTTTTTAATAGCTGAACAAGTTCTTTTATTTCATCTTCGCTCTCAACCGGGTAGGCATAGGCCAAAAATTTACTGCCTTTGTCTTTAAAGATTCCTTCGGTTGGAGCTGCTATGGTCAAATAAGAGTCACTCATTTTGCGAAGATAAAAAAGGCAGATCAAATGATCTGCCTTAATCTGTTTTACATTTTCAGTTTCTTTTCAATCTCGTCGACAAAGTTCCGGAAATTCTTGTCGGTTTCCATCAGGTTGTTGACCGTTTTGCAGGCATGGAGCACTGTGGCATGGTCCTTATTTCCAATCTGCGATCCAATGGATGCCAACGAGGATTTGGTCATGCTTTTCGAGAAATACATAGCTAACTGGCGGGCCTGAACAATCTCGCGTTTGCGGGTCTTGGCCTGAAGGTTGTCGACCGTAAGGTTGAAATAATCGCATACAACTTTTGAAATGTAGTCGATCGACAGTTCGCGTTTCGAGCTTTTTACCAGTTTGTTGACCATGTCGCTGGCCAACTCGATGGTGATTTCTTTCTTGTTCAGTGTCGACTGAGCTAGCAGGGAAACCAAAGCTCCCTCGAGCTCGCGCACATTATTACTGATGTGCGAGGCAATGTACTCCAACACTTCGTCCGAAATTTCAATCCCGTCTTTGTAGGTTTTACGTTTTAGGATTTCGATACGGGTTTCGAAGTCGGGTACCTGAAGCTCGGCTGTTAATCCCCATTTAAAACGAGATAACAGACGCTGTTCCATTCCCTTCAACTCGATGGGCGGCTTATCTGATGTCAGAATCAGCTGCTTACCGCTTTGGTGCAGGTGGTTGAAGATGTGGAAGAAGGTTTCCTGAGTCTTTTCTTTCCCGGCAAACTCCTGAACGTCGTCCAAGATCAACACATCGATCATCTGATAAAAATGCAGAAAGTCGTTGCGGTTATTATTCCGGGTAGCTTCGGTGAATTGCGTTTGAAACTTGTTCGCATTCACGTAAAGTACCACTTTGTCCGGAAAGCGCTCTTTTACTTCGATACCGATGGCGTGAGCCAAGTGGGTTTTCCCTAGCCCCGAGGCTCCGAAAATCATCAGCGGATTAAAAGCTGTTCCTCCCGGATTCTGAGCTACAGCATATCCTGCAGCCCGTGCTAAACTGTTACATTCACCCTCAACAAAGTTTTCGAATGTGTTATCCGATTTGAGCTGAGGGTCAACATGTAGCTTCTGAATGCCCGGAATGATGAATGGATTCTTTATCGACGGTTTCCCCTCCGTCTTTAAAGGTACATTCAGCGGTTTGTTCTGTATTTTCGAGTTGTTGGTTGTTGGATACTTAACGGTGTAAGGCTGAGCATTTGTTTGGTTGCCCATAACCACTACATATTCCAGTTTAGCATCCTGACCAACTTCCTTGCGCAATGTTTTGCGCAACAGGTCAATGTATTGTTCTTCCAGGTACTCGTAGAAAAACGGACTGGGTACCTGAATGGTCAATACCTGATTGTCGATCTTTAACGGAACAATCGGTTCAAACCAGGTTTTAAAACTAATCGATGGGACGTTATCACGAATCACACTTAGACAACGATCCCATATACCAAGATGAGTACTAGTCATTTTGAATAGCAGGATTTATATTGAGTTCGACAAAAATTTTCCCTTTATTTTTTTCCCGTCAACAAAAGTGTTCAAAAAAAAAGTATAAAAAAAATGAATTTCCTATTGACTTTTTATGAATAACCATAAAGGGTATAAAACTCAACTACTTAAAAAGTGTAAAAAAAATCATGCTATGCAACAACCTGATAGTCAGTATGTTATCATTGCGGTATTCTCTAACTCCCGTGGATTAAGGAGTTTAGAAAGGTTCGGTTAAATATATGTTATGACTATGAGTTATTTCGACGCCTTGCGTAGTGCTTTGTCCAATTTGACACGATGCCCGTTTTTCAAGGCAATGATGCTTGCATCGGGAAAGTTAGCCTGCGCTTTTTCCAATAGTTGATAAGTTTTGGTAATATCCGAGGTATTTCCGATTGAATAATTATAAACTCCCGAGATCTCGCTTTCTTCAACTTGCGAAAAGCCGGCAAAGAGCGGACTGTTCACATTTAATCGGTCGGGGCTCGATATTAGATGTACTTTAAAGGTGTATGGCGAATTTCCGGCAGCGTCCGATTCATCGGAGTTGATATAGACATTCCGGCCAAAGTCGAGCGCCGAAAAGTGCACATAGCGCTTGGGATTGTTGCGTATATCTTTTAGCAAATAATCCAGGCTTAGGCTTAGTTGGGTCAAATTCTGATATAATTCCGGATCGTTCATCAGTAATCCCGCAGATCCTTCACCCGAATTGACCTTGGCGATTATTTCATTGATTCCCGTTGAGCTTTCAGCCATATTGGTAAACATCTCTTTCAGGTTAACCGAGGAAATGCTGTCGGTAATATTGGCCAAATTCCCGGCAATGGCCGAAAAATCATCCGAGCTGGCGGCCAGGCTTGTGCTTAGCTTATTAAAGTTGGTCATGGTTGCCTGTATGTCGGTTGTTCCCGAATGCAGCAAAAAGTCCAGTTGTGCCGATGCGCTTTCCAGGTTAATGATGGTTTGGTTGATATGAGCGAAACTTTCGGACAGGTTTTGGCGCGCCTCCGGGTTAAACACATAGGTGATTACCGTGATGGCCGAGTCGAGCGAAGCCAGAAGTTGCTCGGCTTTGTTTTTTAGTGGCAGCACTTGCATACTGACTTGTTCTTTTAAATCTCCTTCTATGCTCGAGGGGATGGTGTCCGATTCGGAATAAAATTGGTTGTTCCCGCTAAAAAGCAGCTTGATTGACCGGGTGCCCATCAAGTCGCTCGAAATAATGCGAGCTTCGGTTCCCTTGGGGATTTTCAGATCGCCTTCAATTGAAAACGCGACAATCAGTGATCCGTCATTCTGATCGGAAAAATGAATGTCCTTTACCTGGCCAACCTGGAAACCACTCAGGGTTACTGCGCTGGATTTTAATAATCCGTCAACATGATCGTACGTGGCGTAATAAGTCGTATTGGTATTCAGGTAGTCGACTCCTTTCAGGTAGTTTATTCCCCATAAAAATACGGCAATACTGAAAATGATTAAAGCGCCTAGTTTGGTGTATTTTGAAATTTTCATGTTGATGATTTTTGCGTTTTGGCTTGGTTTGGGCTGTCGAAATTAGCCGGTGTATATTATGCAATATTAGTAAGCCTTGCTTTAGAAAACAAGAAACGGCTCCGAAACTAGCGTTCTGTCAGCTTTCGGGCCTGGTCCAGCGAAATTTGTTTGCCATCGAAAAAGGCTGTGATGAAGGCATCCTTGTAGGCCTTTCGGGCTTCATTTTTCCGGACCTCGATTTGGGCCCAATCGGTTTCCTTGCAGTAATAGTATTTATATAGCCCGTTTGCATGCTGAATGTGAATATTTTCTAATCCCTTGAAGTTGTCGGGGCGAAGTGCCAGCTTTTGGTGGGTGACGGCAATCTGCACCGCGTAGTAAAGGGCTTGTGGCGGAGCTTTGGCCGAGGTCGAAGTCTGTTTGTTGCTCTGATGCTTTTCCGGCTTGCTGGTGGGCTGGTCCGGATTCATGGCTTTACCGATAGCAGTCTCGTTTTCAACCAGAGGGACAAGCGCAATGTCGCTTTTTTGCTCGTAGTTGGTTTTGTATGTTTTTACAGCCTGGCAAATGGCTTTGGCTAATTCACTCTGACCTTTTTCAGAGTTCAGGTAGGCTGCTTCTTGCTTATTGCTTAAGTAGCCCACCTCAATTAAGATGCTCGGCGTGCTGGTTTCGCGCAATACCAGGAATCCTGCTTGTTTAACCCCGCGATCGGTTCGGCGGGCTTGGTTTTTGAACTGATTCTGGACAAGTGCTGCAGCACTCAGGCTTTGGGCAAAGTATTCTTCCTGTACCAGGTCGAAGATGATATACGACTCGGATGAGTTCGGGTCGAAGCCCTGGTAGCGGGTTGAATAGTCATCTTCAATTAAGATCACCGCATTTTCCTTTTTGGCCACCTCCAGGTTTTCTTTTGTTCGGTGCATCCCCAGCACAAAGGTTTCGGTGCCGCTAACCGACGGGCTGGCACACGAATTGGCGTGGATGGACAAAAACAGATCGGCTTTGGAACTGATGGCCTTTTCGGCCCGTTTGTGGAGCGGAATAAACACATCGCTGTTGCGGGTGTAGATGACTGCCGCATCCGGCATTTCCTGATCGATGTAACGTCCCAGTTTGATGGCCAGGTTCAGGACAATGTTCTTTTCTTTGATCCTTTGGTACATGGCCCCCGGATCGTGGCCGCCATGTCCGGGGTCGATTACAATGGTAAATTTCTTTTTTGAAATACTTTTAGCCTGTATCTTTACTGGTGCGGCCACGAGGATGACAACTATAAATGCTAAAAAGTAAGCAGCGTTTCTCATCTGTCAATTATTGATTAGCTTAGGTAAAAATAGAAATATTCATATTATTTTTTAATCGTTAACCTTAATCTAGGCGATGAATTTTTATTTTTGCAATCCGATCAGCCAAACAAGGCAACTAAATAGGGTATTTTGAAACAGAAACTGCTTATATATCTTTTTATTATCACCAGCATAGGTTTGCAAGCACAGGAAAAGCCTCAACTGATTTTCGAAGAACTTGACTTTCACGATTCTCTGGTTAGTATAGCGCCCGACACAAGCTTGATGCAACCCCTGACCAATGTTGCCGCTTTGCCGGTCGACACCTTAGCTGCCGACTCCCTGGCGGTTGAAGCCAACGATGAGAAACCGGTGCTCGAAGCAACAATCAATTATAATGCAACCGACTCAATCATTGTGTCGCTCGATGGTCAAAAGGTGTATTTGTATAAGGAAGGAAAAGTAACCTATGAAAATATTGAGCTTACGGCCGATTACATCATATTGGATCTGAATACCAAAGAGGTGTATGCCGAGGGCTTGGCCGATACTGCCGGAGTCGTGCAGGGAGCGCCCATCTTTAAGGATGGTACCGATGAGTTTGAATGTAAAAACCTGCGCTATAACTTCAAGTCGCAAAAAGGGATTATTGAAGATGTGAAGACCGAGCAGGGCGAAGGCTATGTACACAGCGAACGAACCAAAAAGGTGGATAAGGATGCCTTCATTCTGAAGAATGGGAAGTATACCACTTGTGATGCCGATCATCCGCACTTTTACCTGAAAATGACCAAGGCAAAGGTGATTTCGAATAAGAAAATTATTACCGGCCCGGCTTATATGGTGCTGGAAGATTTTCCGATTTACTTTCCGATTTTGCCGTTTGGATTTTTTCCCAATTCGCCAAGTTATTCGTCGGGTATTATTATTCCTACTTATGGTGAGGAAAACAACCGTGGGTTCTTTTTGCGCGACGGGGGATATTATTGGGCTGCCAGCCAGTACTTCGACCTGACCATGAAGGGAGACATTTACAGCAAAGGTTCGTGGGCAACTTATATCAGCAGTAACTATAAAAAGCGCTACAAATTCTCCGGAAACTTTAGTGCCGCCTATAATATTAATAAATACAGCGAGGAAGGGCTGCCCGACTATTCGAAAACAAAAGGTTTCAGCGTAAAATGGTCGCATTCACAGGACAGTAAAGCCAACCCGAACCAGAGTTTTTCGGCAAGTGTAAACCTATCGACCAGCAGTTACGACAAGGAGAACTCGACCGATGTGTATTCGTACCTGAGTTCAACCAAGTCGTCGAGTATTTCATATAGCAAAAAATGGGAAAACAGCCCGTTTAGTATGTCGGCAAACATTACCCATACGCAAAATTCGTCCGATTCAACCATGGCGCTCAGCCTGCCGATCATGACGTTTAACATGACCAAGCAATATCCGTTTCGCGCTAAAAACAGAAGCGGTAAACTCAAGTTTTGGGAGAAAATCAGCGTTGGCTATACCGGTAACATTAAAAACTATGTGAAGGCTAAGGAAGATGAAATTTTACAGCAGGATTTGGTGAAAGACTGGCAAAATGGTTGGCAACACTCTATTCCGATTACTTTGCCGAGTTTTAGCCTGCTGAAGTTTATCAATTTCAGCCCTTCGTTTAGTTATAAAGAGCGCTGGGCTACCAGCAAACTGAAATCACACTATGTGTTTAACCATTCCACCATGCAGGAAGAACTGTTGGTTGATACCGTGTATGGCTTAAAACGAAACTACGATTATTCGTATGCCCTGAGTGCATCCACGACCATCTATGGGATGTACATTATGAAGAATCCGAATTCGCGGTTAAAGGCTATTCGTCACAAAGTTACGCCATCGGTATCGTTTAGCTATCGTCCGGATTTTTCGGCCGCCAAGTACGGTTTTTGGGATACTTATTATAACGAAAAGGGAGAAATGAAATATTTTGACCGTTTTTCGAACAGTGTCTACGGCAATGCCGGACGCGGGAAAAGCGGATCTATAAACTTCAGCTTAGCCAATAATATTGAAGCCAAAGTTGCGGCTAAGAGCGACACAGCCAGCGTTGATGACTCGGATGAAAAAGATAAATATCAGAAATTAAAGATCCTGGATAATTTAAGCTTCAGCGGATCTTACAACCTGATTGCCGACTCGCTGAATCTGAGTACAATCAGTATCCGCGGGCGAACGACCATTAAGGGCGTAAGTATCAACTTCGGTGGCACGGTAGACCCCTATATGACCAATGCTGCTGGAACAAGTCGGATCAACCAGTTCGCGTGGAATCAACGTTCCGGCTTAGGGAAACTGGGGAGGCTGACCAATGCAAACCTATCGTTTGGCCTGAATTTTAAATCTAAAAATAAAAAGGACAGCAATAGCGGGAGCAAGGGTGCGCAAGGCGGACAAAAGCCAGCCGGGGACGATGATTTCTTTGACGATGAGCAAGATGAGATGCCGGTTATGACGCAGTTTGGCCCGCAGTACTACGATTTCAGTATTCCCTGGGAGTTTAGCATGAACTATTCGATGAGCTACTCTAAACCCAATCCGTTCCGGGAGTCAACGATCAACCAAAGTGTGAACTTTAACGGTCGTCTGAGCCTGACTGAAAAGTGGAATATGTCGATGACTACCAACTTCGATATTCAGGCCGGAGAGTTCTCATTTACCACCTTCAATGTGTCCCGGTCGCTGCACTGTTTCAGTATGAGCTTCAACTTTGTGCCCTTTGGTCAGCGTCGTAGCTACAGCTTCTCGCTCAATGCTTCGTCGTCGATGTTGAAAGATTTGAAAATCAATAAGAACAGAAGCTGGTATGATAACTAAACCGGCTTCGTGTTTTTAGCGTCCAAATTATTTAAAGTGCTTTCCTCCCGGTTTATTGGCGAGCAAATTAAAATGAAGCTTTCGCATCCTAAACCAATGTCGTTTTGTGATGTTATCTTTAAATACAAAAAATTGAACACAGGTCGTATTTTATTATCTGTGTGAATTTTATTTCTTTGCAGTTTAATTATTAAAAATCAATCTAAATAATTTGATATGGTTATTTCAAAAAACAAAATGGTTTCTCTGACTTATGATCTGAGAATCGGAAGCGCAGAAGGAGAAATGATTGAACAGGCTACTGCCGAGAAACCATTGACTTTTGTTTTCGGAGCGGGGCTGATGTTGCCTAAATTTGAAGCTCTGCTGGAAGGAATGGAACAAGGTAAAGCATTCAATATAAGT
This sequence comes from Mangrovibacterium marinum, assembly GCF_003046625.1. Taxonomy (GTDB): domain Bacteria; phylum Bacteroidota; class Bacteroidia; order Bacteroidales; family Prolixibacteraceae; genus Mangrovibacterium; species Mangrovibacterium marinum. The sequence continues at coordinate 30,163 of NZ_QAAD01000013.1, read as the reverse complement.
TTGAAAAGCGCTGAAGCTTACGGCGAAATTGACGAAAATGCCATTGTAGATCTTCCCAAAACGATCTTCATCATGGACGGTAAATTCGACGATGAAATCATTAAAGTTGGAAACACGGTGCCAATGATGAGCTCTAATGGTCAGCGCATGAATGGTTTAGTGCTGGAAATTACGGACGAAACGGTGAAAATGGACTTCAACCACCCCTTGGCTGGCGAAGATTTATTCTTCAGCGGCGATATTCTGGAAGTACGCCAGGCAACCGATGAAGAAATTGCAGCAACAGTACAAGGCGGTTGCGGAAGCGGCTGTGGTTGCGGCGACGAGTCAAGCTGTGGAAGCGGTTGCGGATGCGACGACGAGTCATGCTCTACAGAAAGCTCAAACGGTGGCTGTGGTTGCGGCTGCTAATTGAACGCAGAACAACTAATTTATTCTCGATAAACCTTGCCGCTTTCGGGCGGCAAGGTTCTAAAACTAAACAATGAATAGCTTCGGACAAATTTTTAGGTTAACTTCTTTTGGTGAGTCCCACGGCCGCGGTATCGGCGGCGTAATTGACGGATGTCCCGCCGGTTTGGAAATTGATATGGAATTCATTCAGCGTGAATTAAACAGACGCAAACCCGGTCAATCGAAAATTACCACTCAGCGCAAAGAAGCCGACCAGGTTGAATTTTTATCAGGTATTTTTGAAGGCAAAACCCAGGGAACACCGATTGGCTTTATCGTGTGGAACAAAGATCAACATTCGAACGATTACAACAATCTGAAGGATGTATTTCGTCCCTCGCACGCCGATTATACTTACATTCAGAAATATGGAAGTCGTGATCATCGCGGAGGAGGCCGCTCGTCGGCTCGCGAAACAATTGCACGCGTTGTTGCCGGAGCTATTGCAAAACTGCTGCTTAAGCAACAGGGGATCCGTATCGATGCTTTTGTGAAAAAAGTGGGGGAGGTTGAGCTCGAAAAAAGCTATAAGGATCTGGATTTAACACAGATTGACTCCAATATTGTACGGTGCCCCGACCCAGCTGTGGCCGATAAAATGATCGCCCGGATTGAAGAAGCCGGAAGAGATCGCGATACCGTTGGAGGCGTTATCCAGGGCGTTGTTCAAGGCGTTCCGGCAGGCTTGGGCGAACCGGTCTTTAATAAACTGCATGCCGATTTGGGCCATGCCATGTTGGGCATTAATGCCGTTAAAGGATTTGAATATGGCTCCGGTTTTGAAGGAACAAAACTTTCAGGATCCGATCATAATGATATCTTTGTGAAAACTGAAAACGGAATACGCACAAAAACGAACAATTCCGGAGGTATACAGGGAGGAATATCCAATGGTGAGGATATCTATTTTAATGTCGCCTTTAAACCGATTGCAACCTTGTTGAAGGAACAGCAAACGGTTGATCGCGATTCCAACCAAACGGTTATCAACCCCAAAGGACGACACGATCCGTGTGTGCTTCCGCGAGCTGTGCCCATTGTTGAAGCGATGGCCGCTTTGGTATTAGCCGATCATTATTTGTTAAACAAGATAAATCAACTGTAATGCCACGTAAAAAAAGAGATCGCCGATTATTAGCTCCGCCTGCCATTAAAGGCTTGTCGGTTTACGGACCCAAGAACAGATCTGAGCAGGTCGTTCTGTTTTTTGAAGAGTACGAAACCATTAAGTTGCTGGACTATGAGAATATGACTCAGGAAGAAGCTGCGGTTTGTATGGAAGTTTCTCGTCCTACATTAACGCGTATTTATGAGTCGGCCCGCAATAAGGTCGCTCAGTCGATGGTGGAAGGAAAAGATTTGGTGATCCGTGGTGGAAACTTTCATTTCGACGAAAACTGGTTTTACTGCAATAATTGTAACGCTAAGTTTAACCGCTTTGTTGAAACTGACAACAACTGTCCCGTTTGTAATTTGAGCGAGATTATCTCGTTGAACGAGTTTTACTCGGATGCCAATTAGGACTGGTGCAGATTTAAAATAAAAACAAAAATTCCCGAATCGCTTTCAGCAGCAATTCGGGAATTTTTGTTTCCGCCAGTCCCTCAGGACTGCTTAAATGTTGGTTTTTTCGCCTTCACTCTTGGCAATAATTACAGCGCCGCAGCTATCGCTCCACACATTGATCGACGTGCGGTACATATCCAGGATACGATCTACGGCCAAAATCAGGCCCACTCCTTCAAGCGGCAGGTGCACGGCAGATAAAATAATGGTAATCATCACCAGGCCGGCCATGGGGATCCCTGCTGCACCGATCGATGCCAGCAAAGCAGTTACCACAACCACAACCTGCTGCGAGAAACTCAGGTCGATGCCATAGACCTGGGCTATAAACATGGCTGCCACACATTCGTACAGCGCTGTTCCGTCCATATTGATGGTGGCTCCCAGGGGCAAGGTGAAGCTTGTGATTTTGTTGGAAACACCACTGTCGTTTTCAACGGCCTCGATGGTTAGTGGCAAGGTCGCACTCGACGATGAGGTTGAAAACGCCGTTAACAGGGGCGATACCATATTTTTTAAATGTTTGTATGGTTTGGCCTTGCCGATGAACTTCATCAGCACAGGCAGGGTTATAAAGGCATGAATGGATAAGGCCAATACAACCGTTAGCATATAAATGGCCATACTTCCGGCAATATCAGTGAGCTGATCTGCATTTTTCGAAACTTCAATGGCAACAATTCCCAGAATACCAAGCGGCGTAAATCGGATAATGAACAAGGTCATTTTCATCATTACCTCGAAAATGCTGTCGAAAAAAGTAACCAGGCTTTGTTGGTATTTGGTTTTGGCCGCATTGATGAAAAAACCGAACATGACCGCAAAGAATATAATTGACAGGATATCGCCCTTAAACAAGGATTGAAAGATATTCTCCGGAATCATGCGCATAAAAATGTTCGATAGCTGCGAGGGATCTTGTTGCTCAAATGCAGTTGCACTTTGTTGCAGCCCCAGCTCGGCACCTTTCCCGGGTTGAATGAGGTTGACCAAAAACAGACCGGTAACAATGGCCAGCAGCGATGTTGTTAAATAATAACCAAGGGTTTTAATCCCTAAACGCCCCAGGTTTTTACTACCGCCCATACTGGTGACACCGCTAACAATAGAGCTGAAAATGAGTGGAATGATGATCATTTTTAGCAGTCGCAGAAAAATATCGCCCATCCAGGCGACATACTTCACATTTTCGCCGCCGTAATAACCGATGACAACTGCAAGAACCAAGGCAATCAGGATTTGCCAGTGTAATTTCAATTTTACTAAGAACATTAAAAAGAGCTTTATTTAGTTGATTTTTATTTTTTATAATAAAAATTTCAGTCTTATTGTCATTTTTCAGTCTTAATGATGACGTTTTGAAGTTTAGGGATGGTCGCAAATCTAAGGATAAAAAATGTTTATTAGCAGAAAACAGGCTAAAAGAAAATGAATTAAATTGCAGCACAGTACAGCACAATATAACAAACCAATAAAATCAAATCAAGATGACAAAACGCTTAATAGGCCGTCTGCCCAAGGTGGGTATCCGACCGGTTATCGATGGGCGAGAACTCGGAGTCCGCGAGTCGCTCGAAGAGCAAACCATGAATATGGCCAGAGCCGCCGCGGCTTTAATATCGGAGAATTTACGCTTTCCATCCGGCGAAAAAGTAGCATGTGTAATCGCCGACACCACGATTGGCGGTGTGGCCGATGCCGCAGCCTGTGCCGACAAGTTTAATCGGGAAGGGGTTGCGGTGTCGCTAACGGTAACTCCGTGCTGGTGTTACGGCACCGAGGTTATGGATGCTGACCCGACCATTCCGAAAGCGGTTTGGGGATTCAATGGTACCGAGCGCCCCGGAGCGGTTTATTTGGCAGCAGCCCTGGCTGGTTATACTCAAAAAGGAATGCCTGCTTTTGGCATTTACGGACGCCACGTTCAGGATGCCGGCGACGAAACAATTCCCGATGATGTGAAACAAAAAATTCTTCGTTTTACCCGTGCTGCCTTGGCGGTGGCGCAGATGAAAGGAAAATCGTACCTGTCAATTGGCTACACATCCATGGGAATTGCCGGTTCAATGGTCAATCCCGATTTTTTCCAGGACTACCTGGGCATGCGGACCGAATTTGTGGAATCGATTGAAGTTAAACGACGGATCGATCACGGTATTTTCGATAAAGACGAATTTGAAAAGGCTCTGGCTTGGGTGAAAGAAAACTGTGCCGAAGGTGAAGACCGGAACGACCCGGCTGCTCAACGTAACCGGCAACGTAAAGACTGGGAGTGGGAGACCGTTGTGAAAATGACGCTCATTTGCCGCGACCTGATGGTTGGAAATCCCAAGTTGGCAGAGATGGGCTATGGCGAGGAAGCCAAGGGGCATAATGCCATCAGCGGAGGTTTTCAAGGCCAGCGGCAATGGACCGATTACTATCCGAATGCGGACTTTACCGAGGCGATGTTGAATTCGTCGTTTGACTGGAATGGCATTCGGGAGGCTTTTGTTTTTGCAACCGAAAATGACAGCCTGAATGCCGTACCCATGCTATTTGGCCACTTGCTGACAAACACGGCCCAGATTTTCTCGGATGTTCGGACCTACTGGAGCCCCGAGTCGGTAAAACGGGTCACCGGGAAAGCGCTGACTGGCTTGGCCAAAGATGGGATCATTCACCTGATCAACTCCGGATCGACGACCCTGGATGCCACAGCGCGTCAGAAAGACTCAGCAGGTAATCCGCTGATGAAACCCTATTGGGATATTACCGAAGAAGATGCGGCTTCCTGCCTTGAAAATACCCTTTGGAGCCCCGCCGATTTAGGCTATTTCCGGGGTGGTGGCTTCTCCTCGCTGTTTAAAACAGCAGGCGAAATGCCGGTTACCATGTCGCGGGTAAACTGGGTTAAAGGGCTGGGTCCCGTTCTTCAAATTGCTGAAGGTTGGACTGTTGAGCTTCCCGACGATGTGCATCAGGTACTGGATGAACGCACAAACCCCACCTGGCCGACAACCTGGTTTGTTCCGCGTTTAACCGGGCAGGGAGCTTTCGAAGATGTTTACAGCGTGATGGCCAATTGGGGAGCCAATCATGGGGCCATTTCGTATGGACATATTGGAGCCGATCTGATCACGCTGGCTTCTATTTTAAGGATTCCGGTTTGTATGCACAATGTGGCCGACGCAGCCATTTTCCGACCCAGTGCCTGGGCTTCTTTCGGCATGGATCCGGAAGCAGCCGACTATAAGGCTTGTCAAACTTACGGGCCTCTTTTTGCCTGATTCGAAGAAGGAGTTTTATCTTTAGCCGAGTTTTGAAGCTTGTGGCCAACAGGCCGCAGGCTTCCATTATTCCTATATTAAAATTACTTCATGACATATCAAAAAGGACAATACGGTTACGATTTGGAGTGGATCCAAAAACATCAAACAGTTGTTGAACTCGTCGGGGAATCATCGCGCGTGTTGGTTGCTCCTGACTTGCAGGGACGTGTAATGACCAGCACTGCTACCGGAGAAAGCGGCTACTCGTTTGGATGGGTTAACCATGAGCTATTTGCATCAGAAGAACGCTCGGAACAGTTTAATGCTTTCGGTGGCGAAGAACGCTTTTGGCTTGGTCCCGAGGGTGGGCCGTTTGCATTCTTTTTCGACAAGGAAAAGGCTCAAACCATGGCTAACTGGCGGGTGCCGCAAGCACTGGATACGATGGCCTGGGAAGTTCAGGAAGTGATGCCCGAGATGGTGACTTTGTATAAAGCGTTTAAGCTGAAAAATTATGCCGAAACGGAATTTGAACTGGCCGTGACGCGCCGGGTGGGCATTATTTTACCCGATGAAATTGACTTTGTCTTAAACTGTAAAATCGGGCCGTCGGTGCGGACTGTGGCCTACGAGTCGCTCAATCAGGTGCAGAATGCGGGCCAAACAGCCTGGGAAAAAGCAACCGGCTTGCCTTCCATCTGGATGTTGTCGATGTACAATCCGTCGCCCGACGTGGTGGCTATTGTGCCGTTTAAAGATGGAGAGGCCGACGCAGCCCTTAAAACAGATTATTTTGGCGAAATTCCGGCCGATCGGCTGAAAGTTCGCGATGGCTATCTGCTGTTTAAGGCTGACGGGCGTTTTCGCAGTAAACTGGGTATTCCACCTTCCATAGCCAAACGCTACCTGGGAAGCTACGATTGGATAAATCATCGTCTGACCATTCTCGAAACAACCATTAACCCGCAGGCCACCGACTATGTAAATTCAGCCTGGGGCGAAGAGCAGGAAAAACCGTTTGGCGGAGATCTGATCAATGCCTACAACGATGGTCCCCTGGAAAATGGCCAGCAGCTTGGACCTTTTTACGAGCTTGAGTCATCCTCCGAGGCCCTTCAGCTTAAGCCGGGCCAAAGTCATATTCACATTCAGCGCACTTATCACTTTGAAGGAAGTGAAGATGATTTGAACGAAATTGCAACGAAGATTCTTGGCGTTTCAGTTTATGATTTAAAAGATGCTTTTGATTGATCACTAAACCAATAACAACTAAAACAAACCTAACGTGAGAACCAAAGAAAAAATAGTACAAGCGGAATATATCCTTCCGTTTGTACTTATAACCAGTTGCTTTGCCCTTTGGGGCTTTGCCAATGATATTACCAACCCGATGGTCGAAGCCTTCTCCCGCATCTTTAATATGGGGGTAGGAGGCGGAACCTGGGTACAGGTGGTGTTTTACGGGGGCTATGGAGCCATGGCGTTTCCTGCCGCCTTTTACATTCGGAAATATTCGTATAAATCGGGTATCCTGATGGGCTTGGGGCTTTATGCTACCGGTGCCCTTTTGTTTATTCCGGCCAATGCTATTGGGCAGTATTATCCTTTTTTGATTGCCTATTTTGTGATGACCTGCGGTTTGTCGTTTCTGGAAACCAGCGCCAATCCCTACATTTTGTTTATGGGAGCCGATAAAACAGCAACACGGCGATTGAACCTGGCGCAGGCCTTTAACCCGATGGGCTCGCTAACCGGAATGTTTGTGGCCAAAACTTTCATTCAGGCACGTCTCGATCCGCGGGGAGCCGAAGAACGGGCATTGCTCAGCCCTGAGCAGTTTGAGACGGTAAAAAGTCACGATCTGGACATTTTGAGTTCCCCTTATGTGGCAATTGGCGGGGTGATTATTGCGGTGTTTCTAATTATCCTGTTGACTAAAATGCCCCGGAACGAAGAGTCGTCGCACGACTTAAACCTCTGGGAAGCATTGAAGAACTTGCTTCGGGTTCCCCGCTATTACGAAGGGGTTGTGGCGCAGCTTTTCTATGTCGGTGCTCAAATTATGTGTTGGACGTTTATCGTGCAATACGGACAGCGTATTTTTATGGAGCAATTTGGAATGACTGCCGGCGATGCTGCTCAAAAAGCACAGGCTTATAATATTGTGGCCATGGCTTGTTTCCTGGTTTTCCGCTTTATTTGTACGTTTTTGTTGAAGTATATCCGCCCGGGACGTCTGCTGATGATTTTATCGGTTGGTGCAATTGCCTTGTCGCTGGGCGCGATCTTCCTGCATGATATCCGCGGCTTGTACTGCCTGGTAGGGATATCGGCCTGTATGTCGCTGATGTTTCCAACAATTTACGGCATTGCTCTGCGCGGGATGGGCGAGGATGCCAAGTTCGGAGCTGCCGGCCTGATCATGTCGATCGTTGGCGGAACATTCCTGCCCAAAATTCAGGCTTATATTATCGATCGGGAAACGATCCTGAGCTTACCCGCAGTAAATGTATCCTTCCTGATTCCGCTGATCTGTTTTGTGGTGATTGGCATTTACGGGTATCGCACCTTTACCATTCATTATTATGCGGACTGAAAACGGAGCAGATCTAAATACCGAAACCAGCGTCCTGCGTGGTAAAGCGGTTTTGTTCTCTGCAGAAAATCGTATTTTTGCCCTGAATAGGCGGGAGGACGCGCTGTGCAGCCTTCCGAAAATAGCTAAGGCGATCCGTTTCCGGATGTTTTGGTTGCCGGCTATATTCAGATAAGTTGATGGATTTTTGGCCTGAGTTGCATCTGCGGTTCAGGCTTTTTTTACTATAAATGGAAATATGGGCTTTCAATTTAAATACGACGAAGGGGTGCCGCAAACCAAAATTCAGCAGTTGTTGCACGCCATTACCGAGGCCATCAGTAACGGCGTGCTGAAGGAGGGGGAGCTGATGCCGTCGGTGAATCAGCTGAGCAAGTCGGGCGGTGTGTCGCGCGATACGGTGTTTAAAGCGTACAGCATTCTGAAACAACGCAGCATCATCTCGTCGACGCCAACCAAAGGCTATTTTGTGAATTCGGTATCCTTTAGGGTGATGATGTTACTGGACGATTTCAGTGCTTTTAAGGAGCAATTATACACCAGTTTTCGCTCGAATTTGCCCGATAATTATGCCGTCGACTTGCTGTTTCACCATTACAATCCCGATGTGTTCGATCAGTTGGTGCAGAACAGCCTGGGCCGCTACAGCATGTATGTTGTGATGAATATTAAGCATAGCCGTCTTGAAAAAGTAGTGCGTAAAATTGATCCCAACAAGCTGTTGATTCTGGATATGGGAACACCCGATGGGGATGATATTTCCTATATCACGCAGGATTTTCAGGCCGGACCGATTGCTTGTTTAAAGCAAGTTGTGGACCGGCTGCAAAGTTACCGGCAGTTTAACCTGGTATTTCCGGCAAGCACTCCGCATCCGGTTGAGTTTGTAAAGGCTTTCGATGCATTCTGCAAGGAACATAAGCTAAAGCACCAGCTGATCGACGATTTGTCGAAACGGACGGTTCAGCCCGGGCAGGCTTATCTCACCATTAAGGAAGAAGACTTGGTGTATCTGCTCAAAAGTTGCAAGGCACAAGGGGTGAAAACGGGCTCGGACCTTGGCCTGATCGCCTACAACGATACCCCGTTGAAGGAATTGGTTGGTGCGGGGATCACCGTGATCTCGGCCGACTTTGCAGAGATGGGAGCCAAAGCCGCCCGCTTTGTGGTGTCGAAAGAGAAGATTTTTGAAGTGCTGGCTCCGAAGCTGATTCTGCGCGGATCGCTTTAGACCAAAATAAAGATCCATCCGGTTTGTAGCGATCTGGCCTTTGTGCTCTCATCAACATTCAGAAAAACAACCGTGCTTCCCTGGAATTACCAACATCAATGAACCTCGTGGATTTTGGGATATCCGGATTGTCCGGGGTGTCCTGTTGTCGTGGTTGTTGGGTTGTCATCTCCAAAAGTATTAACCAGCAAGAAGGAGTTCTGATCAATGCCAAAAAGTCGGGAACCGGTTGGCCTGGTTTTATCGGGGCCGGAATCAAACGAAAAGCTTCCTGCAATCCCGGAGGGATGCAATTTGGGTAGCTTAACGACGACAGAGGGAAATTCCGTCCCGTACGGGACGGGAGAATATTCGTGTTGCCTTTGGTGCTACTGATATCCTGTTGTCGGGTTGTCGATCCACATCTAATCAAAACCAGCTACTGGCATTGCGGCTTAGCGCCTCTGGGTAGTAAGACTTTCAACAAAAAAGCAGGATGTTGGTTCATCCTGCTTTCTATTTTCGTTCAATGGGCTTAAATTGAAAAAGCCGCAATTTTTTTACTAATAGCTTCCAGCTCGGCAACCGCGCCTTGTTTCATTTCCTGAATTTTGGCGTCGTACTTCGTGAAAAGCTGCTGGTAGTATTCAATGCCGTCCTGCATGTTTTTGCGGAACGAGCGATAATACGAAGCCTGCTTCTCGTCGGGGGTATGCTTCAATTCGTCGAGTTTGTTTTCCAGATAATCGACATACATCCGGAGCTCTTTCACGAATAGGTTTGGCCGTTTAACGCCTTCCAGCAGGTTGCATTTGCCGTAAATATGACCGACCATATCCTTCAAACTGCTTATTTTATCGAAGTAAGCCAGATTGGGGCCCGGACAAATACTCACGCCCCGGCGCGGACTGTCGGGCGCAATTTCGTTGGCCAGGTAGGTCGAGTTGGTCAAGCCTTCGCACAGACATTCCTTTTCGGCCAGTTTGTCAATCTGCATTTGTTTGCATTCGGCCGATAGGTCGCTGGCCTGAATCTGGTCGATTTTCAGGTTCTGATAGCGGCGTGAGGCCGTACAGATGGGCTGATCGGTAAACTCGGTGTTAAACACCAGGTAGCGTTTGGTACACGGAAAGCCGACTTTTCCTTCGGCCAGGGTGTGCTCAATTGCTTTTTGCTGGCTGCTGCCCCGTACATTGTTAAAGTGAACGCCCAGTGGCGATGCATCGCTCAGGTAAAAATCATCTTCGCCCGATTTGCGCAGTAGTTCCTGGCTGTATTTATCGACCTGGCAGGCCTCCGGAACCAACATAAACGGGCTTCCCCAGCCAATGCTGTCCAGTTGGTACTCGTCCAACAGAAAGGCGTGTTCCTCGTGTGTGCCAACACCGCCCTGCGCCGTGATTTTCATCTCCGGGATAGCCTCGAGTGTTGCTTTTCCTTTATCTTCCAATCCTTTTTGGAAAACCGCGAAGACGGCTTCGGCCAGCTCGTTGCGTTTGGCTTTAAATTCGTCCAAAATGGGGCCCAGCAAATAGCCTTGGGTGGCAAAAGCGTGTCCGCCACAGTTCAGCCCCGACTCGATTCGGTATTCCGACACCCAGATTCCTTTTTTGGCCAGAAAACGGCCTTGAATCAATGCCGAGCGGTAATCGCTAACCTTCAGGGTGATTTTCTTCTTAAATTCACCTTGAGCGTTGGGGTAAAAATCGTCGAAATTTTCAACATAACTGTATAAGCGCGGGTTCATCCCGGCCGAGAGTACCAGCGACGAGCTTAAGGTGCTGTTTGCAAATCCGCGCAAAGCAGCATGAGCATCGTTGAACTCCGAGGGGAGTGCTTCGCCGTCCTGGTAGTTTACCTTGTCCAGTTTGGTCATGATGTTCACATCGATGTCGCCTTTGGACAGGTTTTTTTGCAGCCAGCTTTTCACGTCGGCCAGGCTTTTATTTTCCATCATGGCATGAAACTTTTCCCGGATGCTTTTGGTATCGGGCAAAAGCTCGAAGTATTTTTCGAGTTCACTGCTTTTCTGGTGGAAATTTTCAACCATCTCATCAAACTTATCCCCAACCAGTTTGTCAACCATGTTCAGGTAAGCGGTGATGCGTTTGGCGCGAAAGTCTTCTGCTTTTGTTGAAATTTCGTTAAACGGCAGGTTAAACTTGTGACTGTAAAATTCCCTCATTTTTTCAATCAGGAAGTCGTCGACAATTGAAATCACCGACGAAATGCCCAAGTGGGCAACTTTTACCGGTGTGTCAACAGTGTATCCCAGTCCCATGACCGGGATATGAAAAGAATGTTTCTTAATATTCATTTGTATCGTGTTCTGACCCAAGGATAATACTTTACGATAAAGCATTCCCCTGAGTTTCTATTCCCATTTCATAGTTCAGCGGGCAAAGTTATTCTTTTTTGGAGGAAAGCCTATTTGAATGCGTCTAAATTGCAATAGATCTGCGTTTATGCACTATAAGTTACATGATTTTTTGGGATGAAGGGCCGATTGTTTCGTTTTTGTGTCAGTACAAAAATGAAAACCCGTCGGGTAGGACAAAGAATCCTCTTTGCGCAAAATGTTGAAACGAAAGTAATAGGCTCTGAAGTGTTCGTGGAGGAACGTTCATCGAAAACTTCTGCACTCTCGGCTAACTCTCCTCCTGATTTGAACCCATCCTGGCGGATTGCGTCAAATCGGTCCCCGCTCGGCATACAGAGCAGTGTGGGGTGCGCTCGGCGGAGTTAATTCACAGAACCGCGGTTGTTTTTCACAGAACCGCATCAACTTTTGCCAGAACCGCATCCACTTTTCGGAGAACCGCTGTTGCTATTCACAGAACCGCACAAACTTCTGACAGAACCGCACGGATTTTTCGCAGAACCGTGCGGTTTTGTCAATTATTGAAGCGTTTGGGGCGGCAGCTCAATTATCTGCAGTTGGTGCAGCGCTTTGCTTAAGCCGATGTGGCAGTTGCGCCGGTGCTTACAGCTTTTCCTGCAAGGCTTGGCCGGTGAACGAGGCCTGGCAGTTCACCAGATCTTCCGGGCTGCCTTCAAACACGATATTGCCGCCATTTTTTCCGCCTTCGGGGCCCAGATCGATGATCCAGTCAGCCGATTTTATCACATCCAGGTTGTGCTCGATAATGATAATGCTGTGGCCGCGGGCAATCAGCGCGTTGAAGGAAACCAGCAAAATGTTGATGTCGTGAAAATGCAGGCCGGTTGTGGGTTCGTCGAAAATAAACAGGGTAGGGCTGTCCTTTTCCTTGGCCAGGAAGGCGGCAAGCTTCACCCGCTGGCTTTCGCCGCCCGATAAGGTCGACGAGCTTTGCCCCAGCTTCACGTATCCCAGTCCCACATCCTGCAAAGGTTGCAGCTTGTGGGCAATTTTCTTTTCGGTGGTGCTTTTCCCCTCGCCAAAAAAGTCGATCGCCTGATTAACGGTCATTTCCAGCACATCGTGTATGTTGCGGCCCCGGTATTGCACGTCCAGCACATCGTCCTTGAAGCGTTTGCCATGGCAGCTTTCGCAAATAAGCTGTACATCGGCCATAAACTGCATTTCAACACTGATCACGCCTTCACCCTGGCATTCTTCGCATCGGCCGCCATCAACATTAAACGAAAAATGGGCCGGCTTGAAACCCTGAAGTTTCGCGGCTTTTTGCTCGGCAAAGAGCTTGCGGATTTCATCGTAGGCTTTCAGATAGGTCACCGGGTTCGACCGCGACGATTTGCCAATGGGATTTTGATCGACGAACTCAACGGCTGTCAGGCGCTTAAAGTCGCCTTTTATGGCATCGTGCTGACCGGTTTTTTCGGTGTAGGTGCCAAAAATTTTCGCCACGCCCGGGTATAGAATCCGGCTCACCAGGGTCGATTTTCCAGAGCCGCTTACCCCGGTAACGGCCGTAATGGTATTGAGCGGAAACTTAACCGAAACATTTTGCAGGTTATTCTCGCGGGCACCCACCACTTCGATGAAGTCGTTCCATTTGCGGCGTATTTTGGGGACTTCGATCTTTTTTCGTCCGGTTAAATAATCGGCAGTCAGGCTGTTGGTGGCTTTCAGCAGGGCCTCATGATCGCCCTGAAAAACCAGTTCGCCACCATGTACGCCGGCTTTGGGGCCAATGTCGATAATTTGATCAGCCGCGCGGATGATTTCTTCGTCATGTTCAACCACCAGCACCGTGTTGCCAATTTGCTGCAATTTGCGCAATACCTGAATCAGGCGCTCGGTGTCCTTGGGGTGCAAGCCAATGCTGGGTTCGTCCAGAATATATAAAGAGCCCACCAGGCTCGATCCCAGCGAGGTGGCCAGGTTTATGCGTTGCGATTCGCCGCCCGACAGGGTGGACGATAGCCGGTTTAAGGTCAGATAGCCAAGTCCCACATCGCACAGGAAGTTCAGCCGGCTGGTAATTTCCAGCAAAATTCGTTTCGCCACCTGGGCGTCGTGCTGGCTGAGCTCAAGCTGCCTGAAAAACGGGCGCAACTCATTCACCGGAATCAACACCAGTTCCTGAATCGATGTGCCACCGACTTTCACGTAGCCGGCCGACTTTTTCAGCCTGGTGCCTTTACATTCGGGGCAGTTTGTTTTGCCGCGGTAGCGCGCAAGCATCACCCGGTACTGAATCTTATAGGTATTGCTCTCCAGCATTTTGAAAAAGGCATTGATGCCTTCAAAATATTGGTTCCCGCTCCAAAGCAGTTGTTGCTGGTCGGCCGTGAGTTCATAGTAGGGTTTGTGGATGGGGAAATCGAACTTCGAGGCATTACGGATTAGTTGCTCTTTGTAGCTTTTCATGGTTTCGCCCCTCCAGCATGCCACAGCATCCTGATAAACCGACAGGGCTTTGTTGGGAATCACCAGATCTTCGTCGATGCCGATCACTTTACCGTAGCCTTCGCAGGCCGGACAGGCTCCCACCGGGTTATTAAAGCTGAATGTATGCTCAGTGGGCTCGTCGAACTCCATACCGTCGGCCTCAAAGCGGTTCGAGAAGTGCTCTTCGCGATCGCCCGCGTCGGTGTATACTTTTATAATACATTCGCCATGCCCTTCGAAAAAGGCGGTTTGTATCGAATCGGCCATCCGGCTGATGTTGTCTTCGTCGCGCCTGGCTTGCAAACGGTCTACAACCAGCTTGCATTGGCCGCTGCAAGCCGACAGTTCATTTTCTTTCATCAGCTCATCAATGCGTTGGATGCCTTTGGGGGTTTCAATTCTCGAGAAACCCTGCTGAAGCAGCAGTTCGGCTTCTTCTTCCATGGTGCGACCGTTTTTTGTTCGCAGCGGAGCGCAGATCAGCAGCCTGGTTTCCTCCGGAAAAGTACCGATAAAATCCACCACATCTTCCACTTGGTGTCGCTTAACCTCGGTGCCCGATACCGGCGATATTGTTTTGCCGATGCGGGCATACAGCAGCTTCAGGTAATCGTATATTTCGGTCGATGTGCCAACCGTCGATCTTGGATTTCGGGAGTTCACTTTTTGCTCGATCGCAATGGCGGGCGGAATCCCTTTGATAAAATCAACCTCCGGTTTGTTAATCCGGCCTAAGAACTGACGGGCATAAGAGGATAAACTTTCAACATAGCGCCTTTGGCCTTCGGCATATAAGGTGTCGAAAGCCAGCGATGACTTTCCCGATCCGGAAAGCCCGGTGACGACCAAAAATTTGTTGCGGGGAATTTCTAATTCAACGTTCTTTAAATTGTGTACACGAGCACCTTTTATATGGATATTTTGTCCCTTTTTATTGTCAGTCATTCTTTTGTGTTAAATTTTATTAAGAAAAAATTTGCTTTTTTAACAGAAATCCAAGAATTTTACAAGTACGCAAATTTAATAAATACTTTTACTCACCTTTTAAACTGATTGCCTATAGAAGAATTTTACTTTTATTAACTAAGATTATAAAGTAATGTTCAGCACACAAACTGAGAACGACAATATGCTCGTTCAAAACTTCATTAGAGGTGATCAGTCTTCTCTCGAGATGCTTATTCAACGCCATAAGAATCGGGTGTATACCTATATATTCTTAATTGTGAAGAACCAGGCATTGGCCGAAGACATCTTTCAGGATACCTTCATTAAGGTGATTCGCTCGTTAAAGACCGGTAAATATACCGAAAATGGCAAGTTTATCTCCTGGGTTTTGCGCATTTCGCACAACCTGATTATTGATCATTTTCGGAAAGAACGGCTGCTAAATACCTTGTCGAACGAGGATTCCGAATTCGACTTGTTTAATTCGGCTAAGTTTTCGGACGAAAACATCGAAGAACGTCTGGTATTTGAACAAATTACAGCGGATGTCCGCCGTCTGATTGATGAACTGCCCGAGGATCAGCGGCAAGTAATCATTATGCGCCACTACCTGGGTTTAAGCTTTAAAGAAATTGCGGAGCGCACCGATGTGAGCATCAACACCGCACTGGGACGTATGCGCTATGCCTTGATTAATCTGCGGAAGATTATCGAAAAAAATAACCTGCTACTGACAAAAATATAGAAGCAGATCAGGCAATATTCCGATTAAATAAGCGTTAGGGAAGTGTAAGTAATACATTAAAACCGAATGCTTATGGGTAATATTTTTACTTGGTTTGATTTTTTAGATGAATCACAGGCAGACCTGGAAGCTTGTTTCGACAACTTGTCTGAAGACCACGAGCCACAAGCATGGCAAAGTCCATCGGCAGACAGTCTGAACAGGATTCTGAAGTTTGTCGAAGTTTATGAAACACTTGAAGTCAAGAGCTTTGGTGTGGCTGAAATTTACAAAAATTAGTTATTGATCTTAAAAACGGATAAAGAAGCATCTTGACAGAGATGCTTTTTTTATGGCTGCAAGTCGATGAAGGCAAAACGCAAGGCTATGAGCTGTTGACCCCGGAGGCTGAACGATTCTCGTTAATTTGAAATCAACAGGACAACAGCATCTGTGAGGCGCTTAAGTTTTTCATCTCCGTTGGTCATTCGGGAGAATCGTAAATACGCTATTTGAAGTTGTTGATGTTGAAATAATCTAAATCTAAACGCTATGGAAAAATTGTATTCTGCCGTTTCGGGCTACCTGGTTGCTGGTCTCGAGCTACTGCTTGCTCTGTTGGTGGTATTTGGTTTGATCCGGGGAATGGTATTGCCGGGAGCATTGCTCATTGTTCTTTTTTTCTTTATACTTCCGGGTTTTGTTATCGTAAATCCCAACGAGAGTGCGGTTTTGGTGCTCTTCGGAAATTATAAAGGAACCATTCGCGCCAATGGCTTCTTCTGGACAAATCCATTTTTTGTGAAAAAGAAAATTTCGCTCAGAGCCCGAAACCTCGACAGCGAGCCAATTAAGGTCAACGATAAAATTGGCAACCCGGTGATGATCGGAGTGGTGTTGGTTTGGCGGGTGCAGGAGACTTTTAAGGCTGCATTTGATGTGAACGATTATTCTCATTTTGTCGATATCCAGACGGAGGCTGCTATTCGCAAACTCGCCGGATTGTACCCTTACGATAATTTCGAAGATGAAGAAGCCGAAATCACCTTGCGCAGTGGAGGCGAGGAAGTAAACGAGGAGCTGGAGCGCGAAGTTGCTGAACGTTTAAAAATTGCCGGGGTAGAAGTGATGGAAGCCCGGATAAATTATTTGGCTTATGCCCAGGAAATTGCCCAGGCCATGTTGAAACGCCAGCAGGCAACGGCAATAGTGGCAGCCCGCTTCAAAATTGTTGAAGGAGCTGTTAGTATGGTCGAAATGGCACTGGATGAACTGCGAAAGAAAGAAATCGTCGATCTCGATGAAGACAAGAAAGCCACGATGGTGAGCAACCTGATGGTCGTACTTTGTGGCGATAAGGAGGCTACGCCGGTGGTGAACACGGGGAATATTTCGATGAAGGAGCAAATTCGGTAATTCGCCGATATTTATTGTGTTATAGAGCATTTCTTTAGTGCTGAAATCTGCTAATTTGCTCGGTTTCAGCACTAATTTCGGTTGCTCGTATGGAGTACGGATGAGAGGAGTGGTTTCGGTATCGGATATTTCTCAAATTCTACTAATTTTAATATGAATTTATGGAAGAATGTAAGTTTATACATAAGTCCTGTTAGCCTATGTTTGATGACTCACTAAAAAAAGATTGCGTAAGCTGCCAAAAGAATTGTTGCGTGAAGTGCTTTCCCGAAAGCGAGGCGGTTATTTTTCAGTCGCTTTCGACGGATGAACTGGAGTATTTGATGCAATGCAAGCAACACATCATTTTCAATCCTGGCGAAACAATCATCAAACAAAAAACATCAACTACCCATTTTGTTTGCCTGAAGCAAGGGATGGCCAAGATGGTGGCCGAAAGTTCGCGAGGGAAAAACATCATCCTGAAAATACTTCCCGGCCACAGCCTGATTACGGCCGGGGGCGTGGTTAGCGACGATATTCGCCATTTCACCGTAACGGCAATCACCCGGGTTGAATGTTGTTTTATTGATTCGGAGCGACTCCACAAGCTTCTGGAGCGCAATAGCAAATTTGCCTACGAGTTGTTAAAATATAACAATAGCCAAAATATTCAGATGCTCGAAAGCTTGGTTGGCCTCACGCAAAAGTATATGCCCGGGCGCGTTGCAGATACCTTGCTGTACCTCAAAAATAAGATCTACCAAACCAATCCTTTTGAGTGTAACCTGAACAAACAAGAGTTGGCCGAAATGTCGGGTATGACCAAGGAAAGCTTCATTCGCAGTTTGAAGGAACTGGAGCTTTCGGGTATTGTGCGGCATAACCGACGCGAAATTGAAATTCTCAACGAAGAAGATCTTGTTATGATCAGCAAGAATGGCTGATTGATATATATCAATTTCAGGGCCTTCTTATATCACTTGCCGGTATATTAGTTCTAACATTTTCATTTATAACTTTAAATCATTGGATTTATCCGATGATTGAGAAACCTGATTAATTGAAGTGTTAAAACCTAATATTATGAAAATCAAGACACTATTCCGCTTATTAACGATTGCAGCCTTGGTGCTGTTTGTTATTCCTTCATGTGTTAAAGAGGGCCCTCCCGGATTAGCAGGTGCCGATGGTTCAAATGGTACAAATGGTTCGGATGGTGCCGACGGAGAAGTTGCATGTTTGGTGTGTCACGGCGGTGACAATCTCAATGAAATACGAGGTGAGTTTGCAGTATCTGAACATAGTGCAGGTGCAATTGCTGTCGATTATGCCGGAGGACGGGCCAGTTGTGCTCCCTGTCACTCTCATGAACAATTTGTGCAAACGATGACACTTGGTAAGGTTAATGGAGATATCGCAAATCCCAGCGCATGGCAGTGTAGTACCTGTCATGGGATTCATGCTACTTTTGAACAGGAAGATTTTGCTCTTCGCACAACAGCGCCAGTCGATATTCTTGGGACAAGTTATGATATTGGAAACAATAGTAATTTGTGTGCAACCTGTCATAAACCTCGTCGAGGTTGGGACGATTATGATGACCTGTCTCATCCGGATTCCGTGATGGTGACCAGTACTCACGCTGGTCCGCACCATGGACCACAGGCTTCTTTAATGATGGGAGTTGGAGGTGATCACAGGATTGGTTCAATCGATGCATCTGTTATCGGACCTTCACCTCACGGATCAAACACGGAGAAAGGAACTTGTGTCGGATGCCACATGTACGATGGCGAAGCAGGGGACGAAGGAGGTCATACTTTCTGGCCGTCATTGGAGTCGTGTCAGGAATGTCACGAAACGGATGATTTTGATTATAATGGAAAGCAAAAAATAATTAATGATTTGTTGGCTGAGTTGGCGGAATTGCTCGAAAATGAAGTAGGGCAGCCTATTAAGGAGGTTGAGATAGACGGCGAAGAACAATGGGTTGTTGAGTCCGGAACAGTAACAGGGATCATTCATGAAGAAGATGGCGCTTACCATCCGGTTGTTGGTCAGTTTAGCCGCGACGCATATTCTGCTTTCTGGAACTTTATAACAATCTATGAGGATCGGAGCCACGGAGTTCACAATCCGCCCTATGCTGAAGCTTTGCTGCATAATTCTATTGAAGTGCTAAAGGACTAAACGATTCTACGAAGAAGAAAGCTTCTGATTCTGGAAGCTTTTTTCTTATCAATTGAAAAGCTAAATAATACGCTTATGAAAAAATATAGCCTATATCTGATTGTTGTGTTCCTGGGCTTTGTATTGAATGCTTGTGTGTATGATTTTGTAGCACCCGAAATTGTGACGGAAATACCGGATGATCAAGAAATCAGTTTCGCTACCGATGTACTTCCTGTTTTGACGTCTGAATGTGCGAGTTGCCACAATTCCGGAGGACAGAGTCCAGACCTGACATTGGGGAACGCTTATCAGAGCATACACACATCCAAATACATCGATTTGCAGAACAATGACCCTGCGGCAAGTCTCATCTACACTTTTGTGGCTCCTGATGCATCAACGCATAGCTGGAAACATTATACAAGCTCACAAGCACAGTTTATCCGACTCTGGATTGAACAGGGCGCGAAAAACAATTAGTGTAAACTCAAAAGAAAGATAATATGAAAAAGAAAATTATATATATCCTTTTAAGTCTGTTGGTTTGCGCTAATGTATTTGCTCAGGACACTGAAGAGAATGTATCGGTGGGGCCTGCCTTTGAAAACGGTACCTTAATCGATGCGCAAACGTCCTTTATCCCGGATGTAAAGTCGTTGGAGTTTATTATTCAGCACAAGTTTGGGCCGATTGATAATGGCGATGCTGATTTCGATTTGTTTGGCATCTATGCGCCCGGAGCGAACATCCGGCTGGCACTAAACTATGTGCCGGCTCGTAACGTGCAAATTGGAATGGGGATTACCAAATCGAGCGATTGTGTTGATTTTAACGGAAAATGGACGATTTTGGAACAAACCGAGAATAATAAGATTCCCTTCTTTGTTACTGTTTTTGCCAATACAGCAATTACTTACGAGTCGAAAGATGATTTGGGTAGCCTCATGGATTATGACAATCCGTCAAGTCGTTTCGATTATCGGTTGAGTGATCGGTTTTCGTATTTCGCCCAAGTGTTTGTAGGTCGTAAATTTACCAATGCCTTATCGGTGCAAGGGGGAGTGAGCTTCTCGCATGATAATTTGGTGGATGCCTGGCACGATCACGATCGGGTGGCCCTGCACCTGGACGGCCGACTGAAATTCTCCGGTCAATCGTCCTTTATTTTCAATTTTGGGGCACCGTTGAGAATTGACAAAATATCGGAACAACATCCCGATTGGACTGCGGCGAATCCTCCTCATCCCGATTGGAAAGGACCCTATAATCCGAAACCGAGTTTAAAATTTGGAGTTGAAATTTCAACGTTTACCCACGCATTTCAAATTTATGTGGGAAATGCCAATGCCATTTTGCCGCAATTCGACATGATGAACAATTACAATAAACCGTTCGATGGTTTAGCCTTTGGCTTTACGATCACCCGTTTGTGGATGTATTAAATGAATTAAAAATGAAAATAACAAGTGGTAATATCCGGAGCTCGGGTATTACCACTTTTAGCTGAAATTCAGCATCGACACCAAACCAACGACTAAAACAGTATCAACTGAAAAACGCTGAATTAATGAGGATTATACTTCTGATATTACTAACTGTTTGTTCGGGACTTTTGATTTCGGCCAAGGCGCAATATTACGACAGTCCCCGGGAGCACCAGTGCTTAAAGTGCCATTCAACCACTTCGTACTCCTTCCATAACGATCTGATGGATCGCGAAGAGAAGAGGTTGATGAATCCATACTACGTATTGGATACAGTGGCTATGCGCCGTGGTGTTCATCAGGTTTTCGACTGTACCGATTGTCACTCGTACGAGTATTCCACTTATCCGCATCAGGCAAACCTGAAGATGGAGCCCCTGGCTACTTGTCTGGATTGCCATGGTGGCGATGAGGCTTTTGCATCGTACCAGTTTGAGCGTATTGATGAAGAGGTGCAAAAAAGTGTGCACTTTCAGGTGTACGGCGAAAGCTTTAGCTGTTCAAAATGCCACGACCAGCATACCTATCGGCCAATTGCCCGCACGGCCAGCAATGTGAAGGAAATTGTTGATTACAGCAATAAGATGTGTTTAGCCTGCCATGCCAACATGAGTCGTTACGAAATGGTTGCCGGCCATGAAAAACCGGAACTGGTTCAGGTGCATAACTGGCTGCCAAATCAAGAGCTGCACTTTCAGAATGTTCGGTGTATTGAGTGTCATACCGAAGTGGCCGATAGTTTGATGGTTTCGCATAATATTATGCCCAAAGAACAGGCTGTTCGAAATTGTGTCGAATGCCACTCTGCCAATTCCAAGCTAAAAGCGTCCTTGTATAAATATCAGAATTTGCAAAAACGGGATGGCGCTTTCGGGAATATCATTTCCAACTAGTCTTATGTTATCGGTACCCATCAGGTTCCGTTGCTGCAAACATTAAGCTACATCATTCTGGCGCTGGTCTTTGTGGTAATCTTTATTCATTTAGCATTCCGAATTTTAAACCGAAAATCAGATGACAGCAAATAAGTTATACTACTACCCACTTTGGTTGCGTATTTGGCATGGCATCAATGCACTTGGCATTTTGCTGCTGATTTTGACCGGTATTAGTATGAATGCCGGTGTTTATTCAAGCAAGTTTTTAGCATTCAATATGGCAGTCGACCTTCATAATGTGGCAGGTATTGTCGTAACAATCAATTACCTGGTTTATTTTATCGGCAACCTGGTCACTCCGAATGGCAAGTTTTACATTGTGAAACCCCGGGCTTTTTTTAAACGACCGGTCAAGCAAGCCTATTATTATGCCTGGGGAATGTTTCGGGGAATGAAACCACCTTACCCCTTGTCGGAGAAGCGAAAATTTAATCCGCTGCAAAAATATACCTACATCGTAGTGATGTACCTGGTGATGCCTTGCCTGATTATTTCCGGTTTTGGGCTTTTGTTTCCCGAAATTATTATTGAAAAGGTCTACAACGTGAGTGGTATTTTTCTGACAGCTGTGTTTCATTCAGCTTTAGGTTTCTTTATTTCAATTTTCCTGATCATTCACCTGTATATCGCCTCAATAGGAAAGAATCCGCTGGATAATTTTAAAAGCATTCTTACCGGCTGGCATCATGTTTAGCTTGCACGGCGAAAAGGAGCCAATGAAGTGAGGGGTAGTTCTGAATTGTAGCCTGTGTTTTCGGACCAGCTGCTGTCTGTTTTGCATAGAGTGGGCTTGTTGCCCGTGAACCAATGAACGAAATATTATGAAACTTCCATCGTCAATCAAGAATTGGATTTCGATTACCGGCGCAGTATTGGCAATTTTCAATTTGGCTTCCATACTGTCCCTGATGTTGTTGAGCTATTTCTTCGGATTCGGCGGTTCGTACATCGGCCTGTTTATCTACATTGTTCTGCCGGTGTTCATGATCCTGGGCTTAATCTTGATCCCGGTGGGAATGCGACTATACCGGAAAAAGGCCCGGAAAGCAGAGCAGGAAGGCAAACGTTTGGCCTGGCCGGTGATGGATTTTAACAATGTGGCTGTCCGAAATGCATCGATCATCTTTATCGTGGGAACCGTTTTTCTTTTAATTATATCGTCGGTGGGGAGTTACGAGGCCTTCCATTATACCGAATCGGTTGAATTTTGCGGCAAGTTATGCCATCAGGTGATGGAGCCCGAATATACAACATATCACGGCTCGTCGCACGAACGCGTGGCTTGCGTGGCCTGTCACGTTGGCTCCGGAGCCAGCTGGTATGTTAAAAGTAAAATGTCGGGTCTTTACCAGGTGTATTCGGTACTGGCTAACAAGTACCCCAAACCCATACCAACTCCCATTGCGAACCTGCGTCCGGCGCAGGAAACTTGTGAAGAATGTCACTGGCCGGAGAAGTTTTACGACTGGAAACTGCGTATCCAACATTCCTTCCTGGCCGATGATCAAAATACGGAAAATATCGTTTATCTTCAGATCAAAACCAGCTCCAAAAACAATTCCCACGGGATCCAAAAAGGAATTCATCAGCACATTAGCCCCGATGTTAAAATTGAATATAAAACCCTGGATGACAAACGTCAGGTCATTCCCTGGGTGAGATACACGAACACAAAAACAGGTGCGAGTGAGGTGTATACTGATCATGAAAATCCGGTAAGCCAGAGCCTGTTGGATTCAATGGAAACCCGCGTGATGGATTGCCTGGATTGCCACAACAGACCATCGCACGACTATCAGGTTCCGCAGAATTTTATCGACAAGTTGATGGCCGAAGGAAAAATTCCGAAGACACTGCCAAGCATAAAGCTCTTGGCCGTGACGGCGATGAATCAGGATTATTCAAGCCGGGATAGTGCATTTTTAGCCATCGATGCACAGGTGAAGGAGTACTACGAACTGGTCGATCCGGATGTGTTGGCAAGTAGAAAAGACGAAGTGGAGCAAGCGATAGCTGCAATTCAGCAAGGCTACGCAAACAATATTTTCCCGGAAATGAAGGTTAGTTGGAAATCCTATGCCAATAACATCGGGCACATGGAGGCTGATGGCTGTTTCCGATGTCATAATGATCGGCATGCAACCCCGGCCGGAAAGTTAATCTCGAAAGATTGCAACTTGTGTCACGATATTCTGGCGCAGGGAATGGCCGGCGATATAACTTATTCCTCCTCTTTTGAATCGTTGGAGTTCATTCACCCGATGGATATTGGCGAAGATTGGAAAACCGAGAATTGCTCGACTTGCCATTCGGCGCTTTATTGATGACATCAATCAATCAATAATCCGACGAAAAAGTTTTGTGAGCTCTTCATTAAGTTTTAAATTTAAGAGATCTGATCAGCAGATCAACACGTGGTATAGTTTATGAAGGAAATGAATTGAAATATGAATCGATTAAATCTAAAGTTATGAATTGCAAAAAAATGATGTTCTTGTTTGGACTGATGTTAATGATCGGTTCGTTTGCTTCGGCACAGACTTATAAATATATTGGTGCCGATAAGTGTAAGATGTGTCATAACAAACCGGCAACCGGCGAGCAGTACAATAAATGGGCTGCAGGACCACACGCCAATGCGCTGAAAAGCCTGGAAGGTGCCGACCGGGAAAATCCAAAGTGTTTGAAATGTCACTCAACAGCGGCGAGTGTCGATCAAAGTTTGGTCGCCACCATTAAGGTCGAAGAAGGCGTCTCCTGCGAATCGTGTCATGGCCCCGGAAGTATATACAAGTCGGCCGGAATTATGAAGAATCAGAAACTGGCGCTGTCAAAAGGGATGATTATGCCAACCGAAGAAGTGTGTAAAAAATGCCACAACGCTGAAAGCCCGACCTTTAAAGGTTTTAACTACGAGGAGTACTCCAAGAAAATTGCTCATCCGAATCCGACACTTCAGTAGTCCATGCGAACTTAAAAGCTGAAAAATTCCTTTGTTTGACCAATAAGCAAAGGAGTTTTTTTTAGTGCTTAGCAAGCTTTTTGAAGCAATTGAAACCAACCAAACAACTATGAAAAAATTATCGACATTCTTGTTTTCCATGCTTACCAGTACCTGCCTGTTGCTGGTGTTTGCCATCGCCATCGCTTATGCAACATTCATTGAGAACGACTATGGCACACAAACAGCACAAATTCTTATCTACAGCGCTACCTGGTTCGAAATCTTGCTCCTTTTAACCGCGGTAAATTTAATTGGCGGGCTATTTTATTACAAAGCCTTCAAACTAAAGCGGTGGAGCATGGTGCTTTTTCACCTGGCTTTTGTGGTCATTTTGCTGGGAGCAGCTATTACCCGTTTTTTCAGTTACGAAGGAACAATGCACATCCGCGAAGGAGAGGCCAGTAATCAGCTGGTGACCCGCCAAAGCTACATTCAGCTAACGGCGACCGATGAGCAGGGGCAAGTGAGCCGCGAAGAATGGCCGGTTGAGCTTTCTCCTTATGCCCATCTCAATTTCGATCATTCCTTTTCTCTCGGAAGCCGTGAATTAACGCTTGAGTTGTTGGATTTTATTCCGGGAGGGGAGGCTCAGATTGTGGCTGATGAGACAGGAAGTCCGGCTGTTGAATTGATCGTGCTGGATGGGGGCATTCGCAAAACAGTCACCCTTGCGCAACATGAAACGGTAGCGTTGAGCGACTTTCATTTGTCCTTTGAAGGCTCCCCGGGAGAGCACAGCATTTTGGTCAAACGATCCGGCCCAGGCCTGCTTGTTCAGGCAAACGACAGTTTAAGTGTTTTGAATATGAATGGTTCGGTCGGCGATCTTGTGGCTCCCGGCGATACTTACGCACTGAGCACACAAAATATGTTTCAAGTGGGCGATGTTCTTTTTGTGCTACGGCGTTATCTGCCCAATGCTCGCAAGGTCCTTGTGGCATCTCGTTCTGAAAATGTCGTAAATCTTCCGGATGGATTGCTCGGTCGCATTACGCAGGGAGCCACAAGCAACGACTTTATCTTGACAGGTCAGCAAGGGGCTGTCAATACCGCGGATGTCTTGATCATGAACGATGTTCGCTACGAAATAAACTATGGATCTAAAATTGTTGAACTGCCGTTTTCGTTGCAGCTGAATGATTTCCAGCTGGAACGATATCCCGGGTCGATGAGCCCCTCGTCATTTGCCAGCGAGGTGACGGTTCTCGACAAAACGAACCAAGTTGAAATGCCTTTTCGGATTTATATGAATAATATACTGGACTATGGCGGCTATCGCTTTTTCCAGTCATCCTACGACCAGGACGAAAAAGGAACCATTTTGTCGGTTAGTTTCGATCGTTTGGGAACAAGAATCACTTACTTGGGCTATCTCCTGATGACCATTGGTATGCTTGCTTCGTTCTTTAACGGCAAGAGCCGCTTTCGCTTTTTGTTGCGGGCAGCCTCGCGGGTAAAAGCAATGAAACGAAAGAGCTTGCCCGTCGCATTAATGCTTCTGATGTTCGTGCCCAACGTGGCAAATGCCGGGACAGGCAATTTAAAAATCGATAAAAGCCATCTCTCGCTTTTCGATCAGCTACTCGTTCAGGATCGGCAAGGGCGGATAGAGCCTGTCAATACCCTGGCCTCGGAAGTATTAAGGAAGCTTACCCGCCAAAGTACGTTTGAAGGCCTGTCGGCAACCGAAGTATTTATGGGGATGAGTGCGATGCCCGAATACTGGAAAAACGAACCAATTATAAAAATATCCAATGGCGAATTGGCGAAAAAACTGAATGTCAAAGGAAAATATGCCAGTTTCAACCAACTGGTCGATCTGGGAAAGGGAAGCTATTTGCTTCGTACATTGGTTGACCAAGCCTATAAAAAGACACCCAACAACCGTTCAAAATTCGATAAGGAAATCATTCAGGTCGATGAGCGCGTGAATATTTGCTATCAGGTTTATAGCGGAGCTTTTATGAAAGTGTTTCCCGATAGCGCCGATGCGAACAAAACATGGTTTACCGAAGCTGAACTATTGGCACAAACCGGAACTTTCGCTCCGCCATTGATGTCTCAATACCTGGAAAATTTGCAGCAGGGCATGAAAAACGGCCATTTTCAGGCTGCGGACAAGGCGCTGCATAAGCTGATTGACTTTCAGAGAGAGCAGGGGGCAGAGCTCATTTTACCGGCTGCAAAGGTGAAGCTGGAGATTCTCTATAATAAATTGAATGTCTTTGGCTGGTTGTCAAAAATATGTGCGCTGATCGGGCTGGTCTTGCTACTTGTTCATCTGACCACAATTTTTAGCAGTCGGTATAGGGTGACCGGACTTTTGAAAGCCGGGAACTGGTTGATATTTCTCGTTTTCCTGGTGTATACGGCTGGCCTCGCGGTGCGCTGGTATATTTCGGGCCATGCCCCCTGGAGTAACTCTTACGAAACTCTTTTGTATGTTGGTTGGGCCACGTTGCTATCCGGCTTTGTGTTTTTGAAAAAGTCACAAATTACGCTGGCCGTAACATCCATACTTGCCGCATTGATTCTGATGGTGGCCGGAATGAGTTGGCTGAATCCGGAAATTACAAACCTGGTTCCGGTCCTTAAATCCTATTGGCTTATTGTGCATGTGGCAGTCATCACGGCCAGTTACGGCTTTCTGGGCATAGCCGCATTATTGGGGATCCTAAACCTTCTTTTAATGATTTTTAGAAATCAACGCAATCTAAAATCAGCTTCGTACACCATTGTCGAAATTGCTATTGTTATTGAACTGTCGCTGATTGTTGGGCTAATACTGCTCACCATCGGTGCATTCATCGGGGGAGTGTGGGCAAACGAATCCTGGGGACGCTACTGGGGCTGGGACCCGAAGGAAACATGGGCCCTGGTCACAATCCTGGTCTACAGCCTGATCATTCACTTGAGAAAGGTACCCGGTATATACAGCAATTATGTGCTTAGCTTTTTGGCGGTGATTGGCTTTAGTTCGGTGTTGATGACTTTCTTTGGTGTCAACTATTACCTGTCGGGAATGCACTCCTATGGGCAGGGCGATCCGCCGCCGGTGCCATCGGGAATTTACCTCGCAATACTGGCTATCCTGCTGATTGGAGGATTCGCTGCCGCTTCGGAACGCAAATTCGGAAAGGCCGAGAAGCTCGTTCGGGTCGATGAATAAAGGCGCTTTGGGGGCAGGTAGTATAGGCCGTTTAGGGGGTAAGTGACACAATATTAGCTGCTTTGGTTGATGAACACTCGGTAGGCCGACAGCGAATGACTGCCATGAAAGCAGGAACTGGAAACTTTCGACTTTTTATTCCGCAGGGTGGCATCCATACATTAAAAGTTAAGATTAAAATAACAACATAAAGATCTTGAATTTTTTAAAGCGCTTAATGTGCTGGAATTAAATGTTTTTTTTTAAGTTTAATCAATCTTAACCGACTGGAAAGTTATTAGTTAAGATTATCTTGTTAATAAAAATGTGACGTTCTGCCAATTTCTTTTGAAAATTATGAAATGAATTTCTGGATATTCAGTATTTTTACTTTTGTAAAGCATTGAGGAGAGGGCTCGAAAATAGTGCTAAAATATGCTGGACGATTGTTATAATTGAATGTTTAGATGAAACTCAATAAAGATTTTTTATTTTCGCAAGGTCGGAATGATAGCGAATCTGTTGTTGAGTGTTTATGATTCATCATTACGATATCGAAAATTTGCTTGTGAAAAAATTAAATGATCAACCAGCTGATAAGGCTGGTATGATATTTGATAATTTGGGAAAATTAATTCGAATTAATATCTAAAAATTAGTTTATGAAAAAGAAGTTTTTACTAATTGCTCTTATTGGTTTTGCATGTTCTTGGGCTTACGGTCAAGATGCAGAAACTGCAAAATTTAATAAATGGTCAATCGACGCAGGCGTTGGTTTGACTAAACCTTGGCAAAACTTTAGTGCCGGTTACTCGGCTCCAACTGTTGGATTCTTGTCAACAGACCTTGGAGTACGTTACATGATGAGTGAAACCGTAGGTATGAAATTGGGCTTCGGGTATAACAAATTCCAGGAAGCCGATGACAGTATGCCATTCGAGACTGGTTTTTACCGTTTCAACCTGGAAGGTGTATTGAATCTTGGTCGTGTGATGAACTTCGAAACCTGGACCAACACATTTGGTCTGTTGGCGCACGCGGGTGCCGGTATCGGTTGGTTCGATTATAAGCGCACTGGCTGGTCTGATGACTATGTTGGTAATGTATTGGGTGGTTTGACACTTCAAGTTAAACTATCGGACCGTGTTGCGCTGAATCTTGATGGTACAACAATTGGTACAATCCGTCAGCAAGGCGGTTTCGACGGTGGCGTAGGTAACAGACACAGCACGGGCATGGTTCTGAACGGAACTGTTGGTCTTTCAATTTACTTAGGTAAAAACAAAACACACGCTGACTGGTACTTGAGAGACGTTCAAAAGTTCAACGCACTTGACTCAAAAATCGCCGGATTGGAATCGCGGGTGAAAGACCTGGAAGATTCAGCAGCTACAAAAGCTGACGTAGAGAAAACTCAAGGCGACGTTGAAACATTGGCTAAAGAAGTTGACGCTTTAAAAAATGTTGAGCCTGCTAGCTACGACGATTTCGTGAAACAATTGGTTAACGATGGTTACATCAATGTTTATTTCGATTTCAATAGCTCTAAAGTGCAAGGTGCTTCAACAAGTGCAATTAACTTCATGAAAGCTTACCTGGCTAAAAATGCAGGTGCTAAAGTTGAAGTTCAAGGTTACGCTGACGAACTGGGTACTGACAAGTACAACGATAAGTTGTCGCAAAAACGTGCCGATGCCGTTGTTAAATTGTTGACAGAAGCCGGAATCGACGGTTCTCGTTTGTCAGCAGTAGGTAAAGGTAAAGACACTACCGTTGATAAGAGCTCGGCTCAAGCTCGCCAATTGGCAAGAAGAGCTACTTTCGTTGTGAAATAAATCAATAACGATATAATATAGAAAAGCCGAAGATTGATTTCTTCGGCTTTTTTTGTGAAAGTCTCTTTGGGTGATGTGGTTTCCAACCGCATCGGGGATGCCTTGAATTGCGATTGAGCTTGAATCAGGAGCCACTACTCACTTTGTAGCAAACCTGTTAGTGACCCTTTCCCCAACCTTTGGTGTTTTTCGCTTCTACTTTTGCGCAATTCGGATCTTTTGTCCTACCGGACGGGTTTTCATCTTTGGCTTGCCCCAAAGACGAAACAGAAAACGCAAGGCTTATTTTTATCCTCAGGTGTCAGCTTCCGAAAGCTAAGTTCAGCCGGGTGATCTCCCACTGTCGGCAGAGCTTCCCGGATTCACTAAGCTTCCGGTTCACCTCTCACCATCGATAAAAAGTAGGCCGGTCCCGCTCCGAGCGAGCTTCAGTCTTCTCTTAAATGCCTTCTGTTGTCTTCCACCTCTTTCATTCCTGTTGGTGATTCCCCGGAGTCATGTAGTTTTTTTCTGAAAGTCACTCACCAAAATATAGTTCGGTTATAAAAGAATTATAATTTTTTCTACGTGCTCACAATGGCAACAACTGTTGGTTCTTA
>NZ_QAAD01000012.1 GCF_003046625.1 Mangrovibacterium marinum | reverse complement strand
AAATCATAGTACATCCTTTTTTTTGTGAAACATCAAGGATGTGAAAATCGAAAGAATAATCCCGAAAGCCTATACGTTATCGTGGAGACGGATACAGTTGTCGGGTTGTCGTTCCAGCTCTTGTCAAAAACAGTTATTGGCATTGCGAGGCAGCGCCTCTGAGGGTAAGACTTTCAGAAAGAATAAAAAAGGGAGCTGTAGGGCTCCCTTTGTTCATATCGAAATGAATGATCTATTCGTTCTCTTTGACGTCTAGTTTGATGTTCAGCTCATCCAATTGAGCATCTGCAATTGGCGAGGGAGCATCGTTCATTACGTCGCGTCCCGAGTTGTTTTTCGGGAAAGCAATGGTGTCGCGGATGCTATCGAGACCGCAGAATAACGACACCAAACGGTCGAATCCAAAGGCAATACCGGCGTGCGGTGGTGCTCCGTATTTGAAGGCACTCATCAGGAATCCGAACTGCGCTTCAGCTGATTCTTTTGTGAAGCCGAGCAAATCGAACATTTTAGCTTGCAAGTCCGAGTTAAAGATCCGGACTGAACCACCGCCGATTTCAACACCGTTAATAACCAGGTCGTAAGCATTAGCGCGAACTTTACCCGGATCAGTGTCCAGCAAGGGAATATCTTCGGGTTTGGGAGCCGTAAACGGGTGGTGCATGGCGTAATAACGCTGGGTTTCGTCGTCCCATTCCAACAGCGGGAAGTCCACAACCCAAAGCGGTGCAAATGTATTCTTGTCGCGCAAATTCAGTTGGTTCGCCATTTCCAGACGAAGTTCACCCAAGGCTTTCAATGTTTTGTCATGATCGCCCGAAAGAACCAAAATCAAGTCGCCGGCTTCAGCTCCGCAAGCTTTAGCCCACAGTTTCAGGTCTTCTTCACCATAGAACTTGTCGACTGATGATTTCAGGCTGCCATCGGCGTTGCACTTCAGGTAAACCATTCCTTTAGCCCCAATTTGCGGGCGTTTCACCCAATTGGTTAAGGCATCTAGCTGTTTGCGGGTATATTCGGCGCATCCTTTGGCACAGATTGCACCGATGAATTCAGCGTCATCAAAAACTTTAAAATCTTTTCCTTTAACGATTTGTGAAATGTCGTTGATCAGCATTTCGAAGCGAATGTCCGGTTTGTCGGATCCGTATTTCGACATGGCTTCCGAGTAAGGCATGCGAAGGAAATCACCTACTTCAATATTTTTCGTTGTTTTGAAAAGAGACTTTGTCAGTCCTTCAAATAAGTTTAAAACATCTTCCTGATCTACGAAGGACATCTCGCAGTCGATCTGCGTAAACTCGGGTTGACGGTCGGCACGCAAGTCTTCGTCGCGGAAACATTTTACAATCTGGTAGTAGCGGTCGAAGCCGGCAACCATTAACAATTGTTTGAAGATCTGCGGTGACTGGGGAAGAGCGTAAAACTCGCCTGGATTTAATCTCGAAGGTACAACAAAGTCGCGGGCTCCCTCGGGAGTCGATTTCATCAAAACCGGTGTTTCCGTTTCAATAAATTCACGTTCGTTCAGGTAGCTGCGTA
Source organism: Mangrovibacterium marinum (assembly GCF_003046625.1). GTDB lineage: Bacteria > Bacteroidota > Bacteroidia > Bacteroidales > Prolixibacteraceae > Mangrovibacterium > Mangrovibacterium marinum. The sequence goes on along the minus strand of NZ_QAAD01000012.1, from coordinate 116,451 downwards.
TTTCGTGAGCCATTTTCGAACGCAGAATCAGGTTTTCGCGAACCGGGTTGCGGCGCAAGTCCAGATAACGGTATTTCATCCGGATGTCGTCACCACCATCGCTTTCGTCTTCGATCGTAAACGGAGGCACCGCCGAAGGACTTAAAATAGTAAGTTTGGTCACTTCAATTTCGATGTCGCCGGTAGCGATATTTTTATTTTTGCTGCTTCGTTCGCGAACAATACCGGTTACCTGGATGACAAATTCGCGGCCCAGTTTCTTAATATTTTCTTTCAGCTCTGCTGATGAGTTCTCGTCAAAAACCAGTTGGGTGATCCCAAAACGGTCGCGTAAATCTACGAAAGTCATTCCGCCTAATTCGCGTTTGCGTTGTACCCATCCGGCCAGTGTAATTTCCTTAGCCTGATCTTCAATACGAAGTTCACCACAGGTGTGCGTTCTGTACATAATGGTCGATTCTTTTTGTTTGCCTGCAAAAATAAACAGTTTTTAGCAATTAAATTGGTAGGTTTGTCATTAATATTGAATTGATTTGATGATGCAGCTCTTTGATGATGTATACTTTATGAAGCGCGCGTTTCAGGAAGCCCAACTGGCCTACGAAAAAGGCGAGGTGCCCGTGGGGGCAGTCGTTGTTGCCAATAATAGGATTATTGCTCGTGCTCATAACCTGACCGAAACCTTGACCGATGTGACGGCTCATGCCGAGATGCAGGCTGTAACGGCAGCCGCTAATTTGCTTGGTGGAAAATATTTAAATGAGTGTACGCTTTACGTTACGCTGGAGCCTTGTGTGATGTGCGCCGGGGCCTTAGGCTGGGCACAGCTCGGGAAATTAGTGTATGGTGCCAGCGACGATAAAAGGGGGTTTAGCAAATTTGCACCAAAAGGACTTCATCCGAAAACAGATGTGGTTGCCGGAGTGATGGCCGACGACTGCGCCGATCTAATGACTGCTTTCTTTCAGGAACGACGCTAATCCGGTTGTTGATTATAAATGGTAATTTTTCGACGATGCTGTTGTCCTTGTTCTCAGAAGTTGTCGGGGTGTTGTGCCACATCTAATCAAAACCAGATATCGACCGCCTCTGGGTGGTAAGATTTTCACAGAAAAAGAGGCTGTGAAATGAATTTCCAGAGCCTCTTTTGTATATGTTGATGTAAATCTTAAGCTTCTTTCACTTCGAAGCCAACCAATTTTAAATCTTCGTAATAAGCCGGATAGGATTTGGTAACAACCATGGCGTCGTCAATCTCAACGGTGCCGAAGAAAGCCGCCGGGGCAAAAGCCAGCGCCATACGGTGATCGTGATAGGTTGAGATGAATGGAACTTCCTGTTTTTTAAATGGTAAGCTGCCATCCCAAGCCAATTCGCCGTGTTGTGGCTCGGTTAACTGAGCGCCGAACTTGGCTAACTCGTTTTGAAGGGCCGCAATTCTGTTTGTTTCTTTAATCTTCAAGGTTTCCAAACCGGTGAAATGGAACGGAACGCCTTTCATCACGCACAATACAGCCATTGTTTGGGCAATATCCGGGTTTTCGAGGAAGTCCAGATTCAGTTTTTTGGGTTGAATGTTGGCCGTTTTACGGATGATGATACCACCGTCGTAAAGCTCGCTCTCAACGCCAAAAGGCTTAAACCAAGGTGCAATGTTGCAGTCGCCCTGCAAGCTGATCAGGTGGAGATTCGGCAATTTTATCTCGCCTTCGTCAGCTAACGACAGGATTTCGTACCAGTACGAAGCTCCCGACCAGTCGCCTTCAACGGTGTACTCAATTGGCTTGTATGGCTGTTGGGGAATGCGGATTTCGTTGCCTTTAAAAATGGCGTCAACACCGAACTGCTTCATCAACTTTAAAGTCATTTCGATATAGGAACGCGAGGTGATGCGGTTTTTCAGACGCAGCGTTAGGCCATCTTCCAAAGTCGGAGCAATCATCAGCAAGGCCGAGATATACTGGCTGCTAATGCTGCCATCCAGTTCCAGAATCTTTCCTTTTAGGTGGGAGCCAAAAATACGCAAAGGCGGGAAGCCTTCATTTTCGACGTATTCGATTTTCGCGCCCAGTTCGTTCAGTGCATCAACCAACACTTTTATCGGGCGTTGTTTCATGCGCTCGGATCCGGTAACGACCCACTCGCCAACAATTTGCGAAAGAAAGGCGGTTAAAAAACGCATGGCTGTGCCGGCATGACCAATGTCGAACAAATTGGTGTTCGACTCCAAAACCTTTTTCAGTACTTTGGTGTCGTCGCTGTCCGAAAGGTTTTGAATTTCGTAAGGGCTGTAGCTCAGCGCGTGAATGATTAATGCCCGGTTGGCAATACTCTTGGAGGCCGGCAGATTGATGGTGCCGTAAACCTTTTTATCTTGTTTGGAAACTTGAAATTTCATAGTCGTCAAATCTGCAATAATGAATTAAATGCTTAGCTGGCGGTAAAGATCCAGTGCTTCAAAAATCAGTTCTTTGGGGCAATCCTGGTTAATTTCAACCTGGCCAATCGTTGGAATAAGGGTGAAGTTGATGCGGTTACCCTCGTTCTTTTTGTCGTGAGTCATCAACTCGTATAGTGCTTCGTAGTCGGCTTTGCTGATCTCGAACTTACCGTATTTTTGCAGCATCCAAACTGAAATGGACTGCAGGAGTTGCTCACTAAAACCACATTTTTTTGCCGAAAGGTAAAGCTCGGCAATCATTCCGTACACCACCGCGTGTCCGTGCAAAATAGGGCGGCCTTCATGCAGCGCGTAACTCTCAAAGGCATGACCAACTGTGTGACCAAAGTTCAAAGCCTTCCGAATGTTTTTCTCGGTCAGATCGTTCAAAACATGCCACTCTTTTACGGCCACCGAGTGTGCAATAATTTCTTGGAGCGATTCATAATTGATGTTGTTCAGGTCGTATTGCATCAATTCGTCCCAATGCTCCGGGCTTTTAATGAGGCCGTGTTTCAGCATTTCGGCATAGCCCGAGAGGAAGTTGTCGCCATCGATTGTTTTCAGAAAGTTGGTGTTGATGATCACCGCATCGGGTTCGTTGAAAACACCGATTTCGTTTTTCAAACCGTTGAAGTTGATGCCTGTTTTCCCACCAATCGACGCGTCGACCTGCGACAAAAGCGTGGTGGGGATGTTCACAAAGGCCATTCCGCGTTTGAAGGTTGAAGCGGCAAAGCCCCCCAAGTCGGTCAGCATACCGCCACCAATGTTGATGAGCAGTGATTTGCGATCCGCACCGTGCTTCGATAACATCTCCCATACCTTCTCAACCGATCTGATTGATTTGTTGTTTTCACCACCCTGAATGGTAACTGAACGAATGTTGTATTGGTCAATTAACGATTGAATAAGTGGTAAGCACAACTTTGCGGGAATTTCTTCCGTTAATAAGAATACTTTCCCGGCCGGATACGAGCCAATGATTTTCGCCAGTTCGGTTTCGATCTGTTGGGAAAAGATAATATTAGAATGTATTTTTGATGCTGTCATCGCCTCAGTTTTTGGTGCCGCAAAGTTAAAAAAAAATAGGAGCCTCGAGAATTTAAAAGCAATCGGAGGCAATTATTTACAAATCAAAAGTAAAATGGAGATATCGAATAAAAAACGGGTAGCAAAGATCAAACGTATTTTTAACCTGAGCATGCTGGTGCTGGTTTTGGTTACCCTGTTTTTTGCATGGAGAGACAATATGCTGGTGTTTGGAATATTCGCAGGGGTTGATGTACTGTTCTTCTTTGCATTTCAGTTTGCCAATGTGAATTACATCTACTATTGTTCTGATAGCGGCAAGATCCTGCTGCGTTATTACCCCATTCTTTCGATTTTTGGAAAGGACTACCGGTCGATCGAGTTTGACAAAAGCCTGCTTTATTTTGCGAAAATCAAGCGGATGGGGGCGTTGGCCGATCTGTATCTGGCCATAAAAACCAGTAAGGGAATTGCCGAATACCCCGAAGTTAGTCTGATGGGCCTTAGTAAGGACGAGGTAGCGATGATTGAACGCGACTTAAATGTGATGTTAAAACATTAACCTCTTGTCATTTGTCGTGAAAAGCTTTACCTTAACTGAAAGCTTTTCAGGATGTCCGAGCTCAATCAGTTGCCATATCATATCGCCTTATCGTTAATTCCCGGCATTGGCTGCATCAATGCCAAAAAGTTGATTGCCTATATGGGAAGTGTCCAGGCAATTTTTGAGGCGAGCGAAAGGATGCTTCTGAAAGTTCCCGGAATTGGTGCTGTTCTGGCCCGAAATATTGTTGAACACCGCGATTTGGAGCGCGGCCGGAAAGAGCTTGAGTTTCTGAACAAATATAAAATCAAAACCACCTGCTATTGGGACTCCGATTATCCAGGCCGCTTAAAACGTTGTGTCGACGCACCGTTGGTGTTGTTCTCCAAAGGAAACATTGCCTGGAACAGTGAGAAAATTGTCGCGATCGTTGGCACGCGAAATGCCACCGACTATGGCAAAAAGGTGTGCGATGAGCTTGTTGCTGCCATGGCCGAGCGGGGCGGTTATACGGTTGTAAGTGGCTTGGCTTATGGCATCGACTCGGCCGGACATAAAGCCTGCCTACAGCATGGCGTGCCAACCTGGGGCGTGCTGGCTCATGGGCTGGATACAATTTACCCCGCCTTACATCGCTCGCTGGCTGAGCGCATGTTGGTACAGGGAGGCGTGATAACCGATTTTTTGAGCCAGACCAAATTGGATCGGAATAATTTTTTGCGGCGAAACAGGATCGTTGCCGGCCTGGCCGATGCGACCATTGTTGTGGAGTCGGCAGCAAAGGGCGGCGCGTTGGTAACTGCCGATATTGCCGGATCGTACAACCGCGATGTGTTTGCCGTTCCCGGACGCATTGCTGATCCGTTTTCGCAGGGATGCAATGAGTTGATTCAGCAGAATAAGGCTTGTCTGATCCAAAGCTTGTCCGATCTGGAGTATTTTATGGGCTGGGAGAAATCGAAAGCAAAGTCATCTCATATCCAAAAACAGTTGTTTGTTGAGCTAACCACTGACGAACAGCAGCTGTTGAATAGTTTGACGAACGAGCCGGTTTATATCGATCAGCTGTGTCAAAAGGTGAATATGCCGATGGGAAAAGTGTCTTCCTTATTGCTCAATCTCGAGTTTAACGGTTTAGTATTGAGTTTGCCCGGTAAAATGTATCGCCTGAACTGAGACCGCAGTTTCGCATATCAATTTTTGCATATATCTTTGCAGCATGACAACTTTCGAAGATCTAAAAGTCAATAAATCAATTTTGAAAGCCCTCGCAGAGATCGGCTTCGAACAACCAACACCGATTCAGGAGAAAGCGATCCCGATGATTCGTTCCGGTGTTGATGTACTGGGTATCGCTCAAACCGGAACCGGAAAAACAGCCGCGTACCTGCTTCCGCTGTTTATGAAACTGGTGAAAGCCGAAGGTGAAGATCCGCGGGCATTGATTCTAGTGCCAACACGTGAGCTTTCAATTCAGGTTGGCGAGGACATTGAGGAGTTGACCACTTACAGCAACATCCGGCATGCGGCTGTGTATGGCGGTATTGGCTGGACCAAACATGCCGAGTTGATTGAACCGGGAATCGATATCCTGGTGGCTACGCCCGGACGACTGCTCGATTTGTACCAGGCCGGAGCGGTTTCCTTTAAAAAAATAAAAACCCTGGTGATCGACGAAGCAGATCGGATGCTGGATATGGGCTTTATGCCCCAAATTCGGAAGTTGCTCGAAATTATTCCCGTGAAGCGCCAAAACCTCTTGTTCTCGGCAACTTTCAACGAAAAGGTTGAAGAGATGAGCCACGAATTTTTGGACTTCCCGGAACGGGTTGAGGTTGCGCCATCAGCAACACCCGCTCAATCGGTGCAGCAGTCGTATTACAAAGTTCCCAACATACGCACCAAGTTAAACCTGATTCAACACCTGTTGCGCGATGAAGAAACCTACAGTCGGGTGATCATTTTTGTACGCACCAAGGAACATGCTGAAAGTGTTTTCAAGATCGTTAAGCGCAAAACCGAAGGCGAGAAACGGATTCTGCATTCCAATAAAGGGCAAAATACCCGCATCAATGCCATTAATGCGTTTAAAGACGGGGAGGTGCGGATTCTGATTTCAACGGATGTTTCGGCCCGTGGCCTCGATGTGAGTTTGGTTTCGCATGTGATTAATTTTGATTTGCCGCAGCGCTACGAGGATTATGTGCATCGCATTGGGCGTACCGCCCGGGCCAATAATTACGGCGAGGCGATCACCTTGATCAATCCGGCTGAAGAGTACCACCTATATAAAATAGAACAGATTATACGCATGGAGATTCCGGAACGCGAAATTCCCGAGGACGTTGAAATTCCGGCAACGCCAAAAGCTGAAAGTCAGGAGCAACTGCGGGAAATTGACCGGCAGAAAAAAGCTGAAGATCCGACTTTTAAGGGGGCATTTCATGAGAAAAAGCGTCGGCCCGGCGAAAGTAAATACAAGCCGGTCAATCCTCCGAAGCATCTGTCGAAGACCAAAAAGTTTCGCAAGGGACGGGGTAGGCGCTAAGACAGGCTAGTCGGTTGGTAAAATGAAGTAGAACAGGCAGCCTTCGCCGGGTATGGCGTTGCTGATTACGCCGGTTTCGCCGCCCAGCTTTTCAATAATCCGTTTTACGATTGAAAGGCCCAAACCTGTCCCTACAGCGTGGTTTGCGTCCAGACGGGTGTATTTGGTGAATAGTTTATGCTGATCGTCGGCCGACAAGCCACTGCCATTATCTTTGATCCAGTATTTAATTTTTCCTTCGGCATAAAGCTGTTCGGCACCCAGACGGATTACGGGTGGCTTTCCGCCGTATTTTATGGCGTTGCTGATAAAGTTTACCCATACCTCCTCGAGCCAGGCGGAGATTCCCGGGATGTCGGGAAGTTGGCGGTCAACAAGGATGCTTGCCTGGCTGCCGGCAATCAAATCATTTAAACGCGTCTTGGCTTCATCAACGATTAAATTCATATCAACCCGTTCTTTGGTGATGTCCTGTTGTCTGACGGTGGCCAGCGTCAATAGCTCGTCCATGATATAAAGGGTTTTGCGGGCCGAATTATTGATCAACCCGGCATATTGGCTGGCTGCTGTCAGTTCGTTCTCCTCAATTTCGGCACCAATCATTTCCGAGAGGCCAACAATGGAGCCAATGGTATTCTTCAGATCGTGGGCAACGGTGTGGGCAAAGCTGTCCAAATCTTCAATCAGCATTTCTTTTTCCTGGTTTTCCCGAAGCAGTTTGGCATTGCTTGCCATAATTGTTTCCTCGTGCCTTTTTATCGTGGTAATATCACGGGCGATGATTAGTTGTCCGCAGAGCATTTGGTTGCGGTCGAACAGTGCCGTGGAACGGAAGGAATAAAAGCATTTGTCCGTTTTCCCAGGTACGTAAAATGAGGCAGAAACAGCATCGGCATCCGGCCTTAGCCGGCTTATCAGTTCAATTTGCTGCGGAAACAAGTCGATCAGCTGTTGCCCGAGTAGTTCCTTTCTGGAACGACCAACCAGTTGGAGCATACTCGTATTAATATCGGCAACCCGGTTATTGCGATCGCAGAGCAGGAAGCCATCGCTCATGGCGTCAATCAACTTAGTGCGGGCAAAGGGTATCAGATCGACAGAGCCAAAGCGGATATTCACATAGATCAGGATGGCTCCTGTTGTGGAGAAAAACAGCGGTGTCCAGTCGAAGCCGGGAATGGGGTTCAGCTTGAAAACATAGATTAAATTCCCAAGGATGGGAATCAGGCAGGCGACGACCAATAGCCAGATGGACTCGTTGATTTGTTTGCTGTAGCGACGGATGAAATGAAACATGTTCACAAGTCCCAACGTGATAAAACCGTAGATAAACACATAAAGTAGCCAAAAGGCCGGTCCGTATTGGTAGATGCTCGTGTTGTGCTGCTCGTTGATTGTCATTGATTTCCAATGGAGCTGATGCCAGTCGTTGGTAAAGACCAATACGATGAACATTAGCGCAACGCTTATTAGCGGGAGTTTGATGCGCACCGATACCTTGTGTTCGCGGGATTTAAAGTTGATGGAAAAAAGATAAAACCAAACCGGAATGAACGTGATTCCCAGATAGGATAGTTGCGACCAGCGTAGCTTTAGGTTGGCTGTGGTCGCCGAGTATTCGAAGAAATAGCAGATTGTCCAAATCGCAATGGACGTTTGTAGCAGGGCCAGAAAGACAACGCCCGGAGCGCCCCGAAAGCGGTACAAAAACAAGGCAACCATCAACCCAGCGATGCCGGATAAAAGCAGAAACAGGCTTAACCCATTGATGGAGTAGTTGCTAATGAGGTAGGGCATAGTGACAAAAAATTAGATGAGCTTAACGCTAAGGCCAGAGATGAAGATGTTCAAGCAGAATTCGACAGCCAATTAATATCAGAATGACTCCTCCGACTATTTCGGCATGTTTGGAAACCTGGCTGCCCGATTTTTTTCCGATAAGCACCCCCAGCATGGAGGCGATAAAAGTAATGCTGCCAATGATGAGAACGGCCGGGGTGATGCGCTCCATCATCATGGCCATTCCAAAGCCAACGGCCATGGCATCGATGCTGGTGGCAAAGGCCAGCACCAAAGCAACTTTAAAAATCATCGGGTCCAGTCCGGTTCTTTCCTCTTTTGTTTTTCTGGTTTCCAGAATCATTTTCCCCCCAATCAGGCTTAGAAGCCCAAAGGCAATCCAGTGGTCTACCGGTTCGATAAATCGGCGGATGCTGTTCTCCAGCAGCCAGCCCAAAACGGGCATCGCGGCCTGAAAGACGGCCAAAAGAAAGGCCAGCTTTGCGGCCTGAAAAAATCGGATTTTGGGAAGGCTTAAGCCACTGCTGACCGATACGGCAAAGGAGTCGACCGATAAGCCCATGGCAAGCACGATGATGGTATAATAGTACATTCCGGATTGTCGTTTGAGCGGTAAAAATACGAAAAAGAGGCGAAGCTTGCTCCTGTATTTGGCGTAACAACCATCTTCGGAAAATTTACCGAACAATGCGTATGCTTTTAAATTAGTATGGTTATGGCGACGAAAGCAGCCTTTAGGAATGCGCTTGAAAAACGTTCTCCGGCTGGTTAAAGGTGCTTTGCGCAGGCTGTGCATTGCTCCAAAACAACAAACCCACGATTGCCGGCTGTGGGCGATCATGGGTTTGGAGCATCGCTTGGTGGGAGCTTACTGCGCCTGGATCAGCGAAATCAATTTTTTGCCAATATCTTCGTTCTTCATAATTCCGGTAAATTGGTCCGCAGCCGGTCCAAAGGCAAATACGGGCACCATTACTCCGCTGTGGCCGCCCCAGATAAATGAGCCATGCACCATTCCGGTTTGCATGTTGCCACCGGTGATGGCCATACCACCTGTTTCGTGGTCGGCTGTAACTACAATCAGTGTTTCCCGGTCGCGGGCCGCAAATTCCAGCGCATTGCCAATAGCCTGGTCAAAGTCGAGCATTTCTTCTACCACATAGTTGGTGTTGTTTTGGTGTCCGCCCCAGTCAATTTGTGATCCTTCAATCATGATGAAGAATCCTTTTTTGTTGTTATCCAAAATCTGAAGGGCCGTTTCGGTTGCACGGGGGAGCATATTGTCGCGCTCCGAAGCAACGGGGTTGTGCTCTGCAGCAGTCAGCCCTGCCAGCTTCCCGGATTTCACCTTCTCAATTTCATTCATATCCTGTAATACCAAGTATCCTTTGGCTTTCAGTTCGGCAGTCAGATCCTGGCCATCCTGGCGTTGGGTGAAGTGTTTGTAGCCACCGCCAATAAACACATCGATATCGGTTTTCAGAAAATCACCGGCAATGGCTTCGTACATGTTGCGCGACGGCTGGTGGGCAATAAAGGACGCCGGAGTAGCGTGAGTAATGGCCGAGGTTGAAACCAAACCGGTTGCTTTTCCTTTTTTTGCTGCTATTTCGAGCATGGTGGGGCGGGCAATTGTGTCGGTGTCAACGCCAATGGCACCATTGTACGTTCGGTACCCGCTGGATAAGGCCGTGCCGCCGGCAGCCGAGTCGGTAATATAATGGTCGGCCGACTGGGTTTCGGAAAAGCCAACGTGCTTGAAATTATTCAGAAAAAGCTTTCCGTGATTGGCCGTTAAGCCGGCAAAAACCTGGGCGGTTCCCATACCGTCGCCAATCATCAGGATAATGTTCTTCGGCTTTTTTGATTTTGGCGATTCGCGGAAGGTTTTCACCGGATAAGTGATGGTACCATGGTAAATTTTCAGCGAATCTTCTTTCGTGATTGTTTTGTAGTTTTCCTGAGCCAGCAGGTTGCCTGCCAGCAGAACGGCTAGAGCCAATAAAATCTGTCTTTTCATTTCAATTGTTTTTTTCAGAAGCGGTAAAAATAAGCTGCCTTATTGGTATCGCTATCAAGCATCTGTTACAAAAGTGTGAATCTTTTTAGTTTGATGGGGGCTGTTCCCAGCTCTCGCGGTCGAAATCGTCAGCCAGCGCATAGCTTATTTGTTTTTCACCCAAAACGATTTTCAGAATACCCACGACAATGAAATCGGATAGAATAGCTTCGGCTGCGCGATAGGTGATTCCGGCTTTGCGCGCGTAGGCCGACTGGGTGATGCTCGCTTGCCGGGAAAGGTAGTCGAGCAAAAACTTTTCATCCTTCGAGTAGTTGATGAAAACTCCTTTGGGGCGCTTTTGTTTGCGCCAAACTTCAATCATCACTTTGTTGGCCAGTTTGTTTTCGTCGTGGTGACGGTAATAAGCCCACCATTTATTTTCATCGTCTTTGGCAAAGTGGGGTTTGTTGGGGCTGCTTTCAACAATAATCTCCAGCACCACCTTGTTGTCCACCAGGTGCTGGCGAGAGCTGAATTCAATCTCCGGTTTGCTGAAAATCTTCGCTGCCGACTCAATCATATAGTATTCTTCGTCGGAGCGTATACCGGCAATATTGCCGTTATCTTTCACCCCGATCAGCAGTCGTCCTCCATCGGTATTGGCAAAGGCAACCAGCGATTTGGCTATTTTTCGCGAGTCGCTGATACAGTATTTGAAATCCTGCTTTTGGTGCTCTCCCTCCAGGATCATCTTCATCAATTTCATAGGATTAACTATAGCCGGGTTGGCAAGCCCGGATTGTTAAATGTCGATGTTGAACAAGATTCGAACCAAATAGCCCAAACCGAACGAGATTAATCCCACCACCGTACTGAGGGCTACCATTTCGCCAAAGCGTTTGCGGAAGGGCTGGTCGTTGGCAACCGATATGTAATAGCTGTAAACCAGCACGACGAAAACCGAATCGATAACCGAGGCGATCAGCGCCATAAACGGGGAGCTGAAAACCAGGTAGGGCACCACCAGAAATACAACGGCAACAATGTAGGCCAAGCCGGTCCAGAAAGCCGATTTTAGTGCTCCCTCGTGGTTGCCTTCCGACTTGTGCGATAGGTACTCGGACGAGGACATGGACAGGGCGCCTGAAATTCCGGCAATAATCCCGGCCAAAGCAACAAGAGTGGTATTTTGAAGCGCAAAGGTTAAGCCGGCCAGCGTTCCCAGAATCTCCACCAACGCATCGTTTAAGCCCAATACAATGGACCCGATGTACTCCAGTTTTTCTTCTTTGATCATGGCAATCAGCTGGTTCTCGTGTTCGGTTTCTTCCTGTCCTATTTTTGTGGCTTCCGGGATCTCCTGGCCGATTTCGGCGTAGTTTACCTTAGCACTGTTTTCCGCTTTTTCCATCAGCTTCACCCCAAAGGTTAAGCCAAATAGCCGTGCAATCCAGTAGAACTTGCTGATTTCCCATTGGCTGGGTTCCACTTCCCGGTCGGTATATTTCTTCCAGATATGATAGTGGCGCAGCTCATCCTCGGCAATTTTTTGTAGTGTCTCCGCATTTTCAGGGTCTTTGGTCTTTTGGGCCAACTGGCTGTAAATGTGGTATTCGGTAATCTCGTTTCGCTGTGCAATAATCAATTGCTTGCGTGTTTCTGGTGAAAGGCTTTTTCGTTCCATGATGCATTATTTTAGCCACTCATATAACAGATAGTGGTCGGCAGTCATTCCTGCTTTTTGGTAAACAAGTTGTGCTGTTTGGTTGGATTTGTCGGCATACAAACGGATGCCTTTCAGTTGATCGTTTTGCTCAACGATGCGGCGAATGTGGCTGTACATGGCCGAATAAACGCCTTGTTGGCGAAACTCCCGACTTACGTAAACCGATTGAATCCAGAGCACGGTTCCGTTGCGCCAGTCGCTCCACTCAAAGGTGGTGAGCAAGGATGCAACGATGTTGCCTTCTTGTTCTGCAACGTAGTAGATTCCTTTTGACGGGTCGTCGAAAACAGCTTGAACACCTTGGTCAAGCACCGTGTTGTCCAGCTGAAGGTTTTCGGTTTCCCAAGCCATGGCTTGTTGGAATCTTGCAATGGTGCCGGCGTCCTGAGGTTGAGCTTTTCGAATAAGCATTCCTGAAAATTTTAAATTTGAATATTCAGCAAGTAAAGGTAGCTTTATTGCCGAAAACAGATTATGATATCAAATGAAAGTTGTTGTTGCCTCCCAAAACCCGGTCAAAGTTAATGCAGTGTTAAAGTCTTTTCGACAGTGCTGGCCCAACAAAATCGAAGGGAAAGCCATTTCGGTTGCGTCCGGTGTGCCGGATCAGCCCATGGGTGAAGAAGAAACCCGGCAGGGCGCTGTTAACCGGGCCCGGGCCGCTCGGGAACTGGTGCCCTCCGCTGATTTTTATGTGGGTGTTGAAGGTGGTGTACAGCAGATCGGTGAACGTTTGTTTGCATTCGCCTGGATTGCCGTTTCGAACCACGAGACAGTCTCTCTGTCCCGCACCGGAGCATTTGAACTGCCACCCCAACTCAGCCGTCTGGTTATGGAAGGTATGGAACTGGGCGATGCGGACGACCTGATTTTTAAAACCAAAAACTCCAAACAACAAAACGGCGCCGTTGGGCTGCTCACGCGAGATCTGGTTACGCGCCAAAGCCTCTACGAACAAGCTGTTTTGCTGGCATTAATTCCTTTTTTGAATGAACAGTTATATCCGCAAAGCCAAAACCAGTTATCCTAGCGATTTAGGTTCATTTTTTTGAGGATGTGCAGCAAGGCAATTTTATCTTCCGAAAGCATGATCAGCTGAATTTTAAATTCATCCAGCTTGGCTTTGGCCTTTGGGCCAATCTCGCCGGTAACAATTCGGTTGACGTTGTGCTCTTTCAAAAAATTTACCAGACGCGGCCCGATGTTGCTTTCTTCGTTGCAAAACGGATTGCTGACAAAACGACTGGTCTCGCCATCGGTTAAAAGAAAATAAGGAGCACGACCGAAACGAAGGTCCATACTCGAGGTCAGTTTTTTGTCTGTTGCGCTAATTGCAATCATGCTGTGATATTTTAAGGGTGGATATTTGTGGCTGTTTTTTCGTTTAGAGCCTCCCAGTATTCAACTGCGCGGCGTGTATGGGGAATAACAATTGTTCCGCCAACAAGGTTTGCAATTGAGAAAACTTCAAAAATCTCTTCGTTGCTGATTCCCTGTTCGTAACATTTTTCGAGATGATATTTGATGCAGTCGTCGCAGCGCAAAACCATCGACGATACCAAGCCCAGCATCTCTTTGGTGGCTACCGGCAGGGCTCCTTCCTGGTAGGCTAGCGTGTCGATGCTGTATATTCTTTTGAGAACCTTGTTGTTGGATCCCAGGATCTTTTCATTCATCTTTTCCCGGTATGCCCCGAAATCGTCAATCAAATCAGTCATTCTTTTGCGTCGTTGGTGTGTTTTCCTTCCCTGTTTTTTGTTCTTCCATCAAAACTAATATTTGGATCCGATAATCAGTAGCAAAAAGTTCTTTTTTCTTTTTAATGTCGAAAAATCGGTATTCCGACGGGTGTTGCGGTGCGCTGCTTTTGTATTTGCCCGTGTGGAAGGACCGTTCTGGCTATCATTGAATTGATTAAGCCGGAAAAGGACGGCAGATTGGAGTGTGAAGTTTTTTCTAATTTGTGGTTTATTCCACCAAATCGGTTCTTGTATTAAATCAATTACAGCTATATTTGCCCCTTTAAAAGTCGCCTCTATGAAGTTATTAATTGTCGGGATTATTATCTGTTTGTTTCATTTGAGCAGCGCTGCTCAGGAGAATCCCTACAAGCCTGTTCAAACTTCCCCAAAAAATACAATTCTTGATCCTGCCGTGATTCAGCAGGACAGTCGGATTGATAGTTTGTTGGTTGTGCATAAGGAAATGAATAAGCGCAAAAACGGAGCCGACGGCTATCGTCTCGAGATTTTCTTTAGCTCGGGCGTGGGGGCGCGAGCCAAAGCCATGGAGGTGCGAACCGATTTCCTGAAAAACTATCCCGACATTCCGGCCTATATGTCCTTTTCGAGCCCTGATTTTAAAATTAGAATTGGCGACTGCCGGACAAAAAGTGAAGCATTGCAGTTAAAAGAGAGAATAAAGAAAAGTTATCCGAACGCTTTTTTGGTGCCGGATATCATTCAATTTCCCAAACTATACACAGATTCAAATTAAGTAATGAGTGAGTTAATTAAACACGAGTGTGGTATTGCCCTGATTCGGTTGAGAAAGCCATTGAGTTATTATCAGGAAAAGTATGGTACCTGGCAATATGGCTTAAACAAGCTTTACCTGTTGATGGAAAAGCAACATAATCGCGGGCAGGATGGAGCCGGAGTGGTTAGTGTTAAGTTGAATTTGAAACCGGGACAGGAGTATATTCATCGTTATCGCTCGGTTGAGCAAAACCCAATTAAAGATGTTTTTGACAAAGTTGGGAAGCCGGTGAAAAAGGCGATGAAAGCCGGAAAAGATATTAACAACCTGAACTGGGTTTACGATAATATGCCCTTCGCCGGTGAGTTGTATCTGGGACACTTGCGTTACGGAACTTTTGGAAACAACAGCATTGAATTTGTTCACCCGGTGATGCGCCAAAATAACTGGAAGTCGCGGACCCTGGTGCTGGCCGGTAACTTCAACCTGACCAATACCGATGAGCTGTTTCAGCGTTTGATCGATTTGGGACAACATCCCAAAAATTACACCGATACGGTAACGGCGCTCGAAAAGGTCGGCCACTTTCTGGACGAGGAAAACCAATTCCGTTTCCGTCAATATAAAAATGAAGGGTTCTCTAATCGCGAGATCTCTCCCTTGATTGAGAAAACGCTCGATGTTCAAAGCATAGTTGAGAATGCCAGCAAGGATTGGGACGGAGGTTATGCAATGGCCGGCTTAATTGGTCATGGCGATGCTTTTGTAGCCCGCGATCCGTGGGGAATCCGTCCGGCTCACTATTATATCGACGACGAAGTTGTGGTGGTCGCTTCGGAGCGTCCGGTTATTCAAACCGTGATGGATGTGAAAGGTGAAGATGTGCATCAGATTAAACCGGGCGAAGCGCTGATTATTAAGAAGGACGGAAGTGTGTCGACGCAATTTGTGCGTGTACCACATAAACGCAAGTCTTGTTCGTTCGAGCGCATCTATTTTTCGCGAGGTAGCGATAAGGATATTTACCAGGAGCGTAAAGCGTTGGGGCATTTGTTGGCGCCGACTATTCTGGAGGCGATCAATTTCGATGTGAAGAATACCGTGTTTTCATACATCCCAAATACATCCGAAACAGCCTTTTATGGCTTGGTGAAAGGCGTTCGCGATCATCTGATGGTTTGGAAAAAGGAACAAATCCGAATTAAAAACGGAAATATTACCGAAGAAGATCTCGAGAATATCATCTCGTTAGAGCCTCGTGTTGAGAAGATTGCAATTAAAGATGTTAAGCTTCGTACCTTTATTGCCGACGACGCCAGTCGCGACGATTTGGTAGCACACGTGTACGACGTTACTTACGGGGTGATTAGAGAAAATGAGGATACACTGGTGATTATCGACGACTCGATTGTGCGTGGTACGACCCTGAAAAAGAGTATCCTGAAGATCTTGGATCGTCTGAGTCCGAAAAAGGTTATTGTGGTTTCGTCAGCACCTCAAATTCGTTACCCCGACTGCTACGGAATCGATATGGCCGAACTAGGTAAATTTATTGCCTTCAATGCAGCCATAGAATTGTTGAAAGATCACGATAAACAACATATCATCGACGAGGTTTATAGTAAGTGTAAAGCTCAGGAAAACCTGCCGAAAGAAGAAATTGTGAACTACGTTAAAGAGATTTATCGTCCGTTTACCCCCGAGCAGGTGTCGGCAAAAATCGCCGAACTGTTGAAGCCCGAAGGTTGTCGTGCCGAGATCGATATCGTTTATCAAACGGTTGAGAATCTGCATAAAGCCTGCCCGAACGATACCGGCGACTGGTATTTTACCGGCGATTATCCAACTCCGGGTGGTAATAAAGTGGTCAATACATCTTTCATTAACTTTGTTGAAGGATTCAAGGGAAGAGCTTATTAAACGTTACGTTGACAGACATAAAAAAAAGCAGGCCGAAAGCCTGCTTTTTTTATGTCTGTTTATTTGAGTGCTGATCTTTTTCTTCGGTTAATAAGCTAGTCGGTTTATGAAACGTTCAGCCTTTCGAACGCTGAATGTGACCGCTTATCCGGATTCGCCCCAATTGGTATTACTTAATTTCGGGGAAGGCGTCGCCTTTGTCTTTAATGTAGGTTTCAATATGGCGGTCGCGCTTGGCATCGTAAATATCTTTAATGGTTACGATGATGCCTGTTTCTTCAACATCGCCAAAGCGATCGTTCAACACTGTTCCGAAAGTTCGCATCGAGGGGCTCAAATTCATGTAGGCATTTACCAACGGGGGAATATTTTCGCCCAGTTCGCGTACTTTTTGCGTTAATATACGGTAATCTTCGTTGTAGGAACCACCGCAGAAAATTGCCGAAATCTTTTCTTGATCCAGGTGCAGGTCGATTGACTTTTTCGGGTAAACCAGATTCTCGGAATCGTGAAAGTATTTGTCGAAAAAGAACAAAATCAGGTTTCGCGCTTCAATGTTGAAGTGCGTGTACATGGTCACCTTGCCAAAAAAGTATTTGATTTCGGGGTGATCAACCGTCAGAGCTCCTAATCCATCCCAGAGGTTATCGAGGGCAAACAGAGCTTTGGCTCCTGCTTTACTCGATTGGTAGGCCGGTTGCACAAATGAACGTCCCAGCTCTAGGGTGTAGGGCATATAATCTTTCAGAAATTTTTCGGAAAAGTGAAATAAGCGGGCTGTTGCCAGCTCAACTTCTCCGTTTTCGTCCATGGGTAGTCCGTCGCAAATCAAATAGCGATATCCTCCCAGGATTTCCTGGGCGTCAGGATCCCAAACAATGAGTTGTTTGTATGGTTTTTCCTGCGTATCGTATTGGTCGATGTCCAGATCTTTTCCGGTTCCGCCGCCGGCATCTCTAAATGTAATTTCCCGTAAACGTCCGATTTCGTGCATCAGATTGGGCGAATCGTGGTGTGTTACCACGTATATCTCATTGGCACCCTTGTTTGTTTTTCGCAGAAGCTTTTCCGGGGTTAGTTCTGCCAAAAGAGCTTCCTTTGCTAGAGGTGCAGCAATTTCCTTCATAATCTCTATGCTTGGTTTAAATGATTTACAAAACTATAAAAAAATATTTACAGTCGCTTTGGCTGGCACTCGATTTAAAGTAGGCTTTAAGTGGGAAGTTGATAAAGGATTCGGCGTACCTCGTCGGCCCATTCTTTGGGGTTTTTGCTGTTGTCGAAAGTGGCGTGAGGAATGGGTTTTCCAAACGTGAGTTTAAATGTTCTGCCTTTCTGATTGAAGGTCTCGTCGGCCAGATAGAACATCTCGATATTCCATTTTATGCCGATAGCCTTTCTGAAATTGGAAAGGCGGTAGAAGAAATTCGAATTTTGGCCGCTGATGTGTACCGGGATCACATCGCGTTGGTGTTCAACCGCCTTTTGGATGAAGTGCTTTTTCCACTCGGTGTCGGTCACCTGGCCCTTTATTTTACGGCTCGCTAGTCCCGATGGAAAGATCAGGACTTGTTTGTCCGACCGGTAAGTTTCCTCAATTTGCCGGGCCACCATCCGGCTGTGGGCTCCGTGCTTGTTGATGGGCACAAAAAGAGGAGCCAGTGGCTTTATTTGCATTAAAACGTCGTTGACCAGAAAGCGCAGCTCTCCCAGCTTTTGGTATACATTGCTCATAAAAAGCAGCGAGTCGAATCCGCCCAAGGGGTGGTTGGCAACAAATATGAAGCGTCCCTGATCCGGAATGTTCTCCAGCCCGCTAACTTCCTCGTGAACCCCGAAATATTCAATCGACTTCTGAACAAATTCAATTCCTTCAAGATGCCCGTATTTTTCAATAATCTCGTTGCACTCGTCAACGTGTACAATGCGGTTGATGTATTTATAAATGAAGCGGGGGAGTAAGGCCGCCAGTCGCGGGTTCTTCTCGTTGAAAAGTTTCTTGAGATCGATCGGTTTTAGTTTGTTATTCTCGTGCTCTGCCATGCGTTCAGCGTATTTCAGTCGAAAATAGAAAAATATTTGTCAAGTGCCGATTTTGGGCTCCGCTTTATTTGATTTTGATGTTTTTCGGCAGGGAGTTATTAACAATTGTTAATAACGTATGAACAGCTTAATCGCTTGATATAGAGATGCTGTGTTTTTATTATGAACAATAGGGTGGGCTTTATGAACAGACAATAAACAGTGTCGTTGTAGTCTCGTTGTGGAAAAAAGTGACTGAAAGTGACTGAGTGTGGATTTTTGATCAGGAATTTTGTAATTTTACGATTGGGAAATAGGCATTTAGCGTATGAACTTCTCAGCAGAAAAAAAAGCAACATTCGATGAAAAGGGACGAGTCGTCCTGCCTGCCGATTACAAGAATGAAATGGGAGGGAATGTTCCGGGTGGCCAGATGGCTGTCGAGCTGGATCCGTATGAGAAGTGTCTGAATGTCTATCCGATGGAGGCATGGGAGCAACGACTTGGCTATTTTACAAGTCGCTTGAATCGGAATAATCGGGAGCAGAGTCGTTTGCTCGATATGATTTACCGAAGCTTTAAGGTGATTGCGGTGCCCGACAGCTGTCGGATGAATTTCCCCAATAACTTTTTGGAGAAAGTTGGGATCAAAAAAGATGTGGTGTTTGTTGGACAGGGAGAGCGTATCCGCTTGTGGGATGCTGCCGAATACGACGCCTACATCAGCTCTATGGGCGATTACGGAGATTTGTTTGGAAAACATTTTGGCGATTTGGAGGAATTTTAGTGGATCAGGTTTATCACATACCGGTTTTGTTGCGTGAAAGTATTGAGGGACTCAATATTCAGAAGGATGGCGATTATGTCGATGTTACTTTTGGAGGTGGTGGTCACTCGCGTGAGATTTTGAAAAATATCGATGGCGGTCGTTTGTTTGCATTCGATCAGGATGAAGATGCTGCGGCGAATGCATTCGACGATGAGCGCTTCATATTTATTCGGCACAATTTTAAGTATATCCGCAATTTTTTGCGACATAAAGCCGTGGATCAGGTGGATGGAATTTTGGCCGACCTGGGGGTTTCGTCGCATGATTTCGATGTGGCAGAGCGGGGCTTCTCGTTTCGCTTTTCCGGCGACCTGGATATGCGGATGAATCGTGATTCCTCGCGCACGGCGGCCGATATTGTAAATACGATGGATGAGAGTAGTCTGATTCGGATTTTTAAAGACTACGGCGAGGTGGAAAATGCCCGTCGCCTGGTGAAGCAGATCGTGGCTGCGCGGCAGTCCGCTCCAATACGCACCATTGACGAGTTTAAGGCCGTAATTGCACCCTGTGTGCCCAAACGAACCGAAACGAAGTACCTGGCCAAAGTGTTTCAGGCCTTGCGTATCGAAACCAATGGCGAACTGGATGTGCTGAAGGATTTTCTGGAACAGAGTGTTGAGCTTTTGAAGCCGGGTGGGCGGTTGGTTGTGATAACCTATCACTCGCTGGAAGATCGGCTGGTGAAGAACTTTATTAAAACAGGAAACTTCGAGGGTAAGCAGGAGAAGGACTTTTTCGGGAATGTAAGCTCAAGTTTGCAGGCCGTGAATCGTAAAGTGATTATCCCGGATGATGATGAGATTGAACGAAACCCTAGAGCCCGTAGTGCCAAACTGAGAATAGCCGAGAAGGTATGAGTGATGAACCTCTAAATAGCGACAAACAACAAGGCAGGCAGCCAATCCTGAAATCATTTTTGGGAGGGAGTATTCTGGCCAGTGAAAAAGCACTGAGTCAGATTCCTTTTGTTTTGTATGTTGTGCTTTTGCTGATTTTGGTTATCGCAAACCGCTATTGGTCGGAAAAAACCCTTACTGAAATGGAGGCCGTGCAGGATTCGATCAAGGAGTTGCGAGCGTCATCGGTAACCTTCGAAACCGAGCTGATGCGGATGAACCGCCCGTCGACAATCGCCAATAAGGTATATGATAGTGGCCTGGATTTGGTGGAGCCGCAGGAGCCCCCGCGAAAACTGAAAGTGGAAAAGTTGGACGACTAGCCGAAACTAGTCATTCATAAGATATAAAACTAGTCAATTCAGAGAGATTAATGGAGATTAGGAAGGACATAACCTTGCGTTTTGGGATCATTTATTTTGTGGTCATGGTGGTTACTGCAGCAATTGTGGTAAAGCTGTTCATGATCCAGAATGTGGATACCGAAAAGTGGGAAAGCATTGCCCGTAATCTCAAGTCGGCAACCTCCGAAATACAGGCCAAACGGGGGAATGTGTGTGCCGACGACGGCAGTATCCTGGCAACATCTATCCCTTACTACGAGCTGCGCTTCGATTTGCAGGCTCCCCGGATTGTGCGTGACTATGCGGAGAAAAGTAATGCTTTTGCCAAAGAGGTTGCCGGTTTTTTCGGAATCTCTCAAAAACAGTTTAAGCGCAAGTTGGATGCTGCTTTTCGGAAGGGGAGCCGTTGGTTTCTGATCTATCCCGAGAAAGTGAACTATAATCAGCTGCAGAATTTTAAGCGACTGGAGAGCATGAAGCGTTCCAACTTCGGAAGCGGCTTGATTGTGATCGGCGATAGCGAACGGATTATGCCGCATGGTGATATGGCCAGCCGGACCATCGGGACAATGAACAAGGGGGCCTATGGAGGCATTCATGGCAATGTAGGTTATTCCGGAATTGAAGGCATTATGGAGAACGAGCTGGCCGGTGTGAATGGCTTGGCACTGAAGCAAAACTACTCGGGTCACTGGGTCGATGTTCCGATTACCGAGCCTCAGGATGGACGCGATGTGATTACGACCCTGAATGTCAACTTGCAGGATTTTACCGAGAATGCACTTATGCGGCAGATGCAGAAATCGCAGGCCGAGTGGGGAACAGCTGTGGTGATGGAAGTGGCTACCGGCGATATAAAAGCAATTGCCAATATTGGGCGCCGTAAGGACGGCAGCTATGGCGAGTCTTATAATTATGCCTTGGGGCATGCCGGCTGTAGCGAACCCGGTTCAACCTTCAAACTGGTCTCTTTGATGGTTGCCATGGAGGATGGTTTTGTTGATACGACTGATGTGTTTGATGTCGGCATTGGCCGATGGGATTATAAAGGCCAGACGATTTATGATAGTGACTACGGGCACGGAGGCCACGGAGCCATCAATGTGAAGGAGATTCTGGAGCTCTCGTCAAATGTGGGGGTGGCCAAGGTGATTACGAAATATTACGAAGGACGTGAAACAGACTTTATCGACCGGATCTATAACTTCGGACTGAATAAGCCCCTGGGCTTGGGTTTTGCCGGCGAAGGGGTGCCGTATATCAAATATCCGACCGACAATGTGTGGTGGGGACCTTCGTTGGCCTGGATTTCCTACGGCTACGAGATTAAGTTAACACCGATCCAAACATTAACTTTCTACAATGCCGTTGCCAACAATGGGTGCATGGTGAAGCCTCGCTTTGTGAAAGAGATTCGCGAAAACGGACTGCTTTATCGCAAGTTCGATACAGAAGTGTTGAATCCTTCAATCTGTTCATCGTCAACGCTGGCTAAGGCCAAAGCGATGTTGGAAGGGGTTTGTACGGAAGGAACAGGACGATCATTGCAGAATGAGCACTTCCCGATTGCCGGAAAAACAGGAACAGCGCAGGTGGCTTACGATAATGAAGGCTATCTGAAAGGCGGAAAGAAATACCAGGCTTCTTTTTGTGGTTATTTCCCCGCCGACGATCCCAAATATACAGCTATTGTGGTGGTGGTCGGTCCCAAAGGTTCCTATTACGGAGGCTCTGTTGCCGGACCGGTATTTAAGGAGGTTGTTTCGAAAGTGTATGCCTCTTTTCTGGAGCCCCGCGATACGAATGCAGACGAGCATCAGCAAGCAAAGCCGGTGCAGATCGTTGAGAAGGGCTTTCGCGACGATGTGCTGGAGGCGTCCGAAGAGCTGGATCTGAAGGTGGAGGAAGATCAGTTGCAGGGCGACTTGGTGAAAGTAGCTCTGGCAGAACAAAAAACAGATGTGAGTTCCAGTGCTGTGAAAGCCGGACTGGTGCCCAGTGTGGTGGGAATGACTGGTAGCGATGCGTTGTTTTTGCTCGAAAAAACAGGCTTGAAGGTCAAATTAAGAGGGGTAGGAAAAGTGAGCCGGCAGTCGTTAAAAGCCGGCCTGAAAATAAGAAAAGGTCAAACGATCTATTTGGAGCTGAGTTAGCATGAAAACATTGGAATACATATTAAATGGATTGGAGTATGAACTGATTTCCGGTAGTCTGTCGAAAGCTATCGCACAGATCCAGTTCGACTCGCGAAAAGTACAGGCCGGTGACCTGTTTGTTGCAACAACGGGCACGCATGTCGACGGACATGATTTCATTGGCAAAGCAATTGAAAACGGAGCGGTGGCCATTGTGGCCGAACGCGATGATGTGGCGGTGGGCGATGCTGCTTTGGTGAAGATTGACAACACGGCTGCTGCCCTGGGGCTGTTGGCTGCAAATTTCTACGGAAATCCTTCGCAAAACCTGAAGGTGGTGGGCGTAACCGGAACAAACGGCAAAACAACCATTGCCAGCCTGCTGTACAAGTTGTTCATTGGCCTGGGCTATAATGCCGGTCTGATATCGACTATTAAATATTATGTGGGTGAACAGGAATTCCCGTCATCGCATACAACGCCCGATGCCCTGCAGATTCAGGCGCTCATGGCCCGGATGGTGGAGGCCGGCTGCGAGTATTGTTTTATGGAGGTTAGCTCGCACGCCATACACCAGGGCCGAATTGCCGGTGTGCAGTTTCAGGGCGGGGTGTTCACCAATCTTACGCACGACCATCTCGACTACCATAAAACGTTTGCCGAGTACCTGAAAGCTAAAAAGAAGTTCTTCGACGAACTGCCCGCAACAGCCTTTGCACTGACAAATGCCGATGAGAAAAACGGGCGGGTGATGTTGCAGAATACAAAGGCCCAAACTAAGTCCTACGGCTTGCGATCGCTTGCCGATTTTAAATGCAAGGTGCTGGAGAAACATCTCGATGGAATGCTGTTGCTGATTGACGGGCAGGAAATCTGGACCCATTTCTCCGGAATATTTAATGCTTATAACCTGATGGCGGTTTATGGAACAGCGATGCTTTTGGGTGAACAGGCCGATAAGGTATTGCCGCTAATCAGCGAGCTTCGTCCGGTTGCAGGACGCTTCGAGATCTTGCGCTCGCCCGATGGCAAGTATGCCATTGTTGACTACGCTCACACGCCCGACGCACTGAAGAACGTGTTAAACGGCATCAGTGAAATCCGCACCGGTAACGAACAGGTGATCACCGTTGTGGGCGCCGGCGGCGATCGCGATAAAACCAAACGCCCCGTGATGGCTAAGGAAGCGGTGCTGCAGAGTGATAAGGTCATTTTGACATCCGATAATCCGCGTACGGAGGTGCCGGAACAAATTATTGCGGATATGGAAGCTGGCGTTGAGGCTCACCAACGGAAGAAAGTGCTGTCGATCGTGAACCGAAA
This sequence comes from Mangrovibacterium marinum, assembly GCF_003046625.1. Classification (GTDB taxonomy): domain Bacteria; phylum Bacteroidota; class Bacteroidia; order Bacteroidales; family Prolixibacteraceae; genus Mangrovibacterium; species Mangrovibacterium marinum. The sequence goes on along the minus strand of NZ_QAAD01000012.1, from coordinate 92,409 downwards.
AGAGGCAATCCGCACGGCCTGCATGATGGCCGTCTGCGGCGATATCATTTTGGTTGCCGGCAAAGGTCACGAGGACTACCAGGAAATCAACGGAGTGAAACATCACTTTGATGACAAGGAAGTTATTCGCGAAATTTTTAATCAGTAGAACCGAGAAAAAAAGAAGACAATGTTTGATTTGTTATATGAATGGTTAAAGCAGTTTGATATCCCCGGAATTGGGATGTTGCAATATATTTCGTTTCGCTCGTCAGCTGCGATTATAACTTCCTTGTTCATCACCATGGGCTTCGGCAAAAAGCTCATTCGGATGCTTCAGAAAAAGCAGATTGGCGAAGAAGTTCGGGACCTGGGACTGGAAGGTCAGCTGCAGAAAAGAGGTACCCCGACCATGGGCGGTATTATTATCTTGGCGTCCATCATTCTTCCCACTTTGTTGTTCGCTAAGCTCAATAATATCTACATCATCCTGATGCTGGTAACAACCGTATGGCTCGGCATTATTGGCTTCATCGACGATTATATTAAAGTGTTTTTGAAGGATAAGGAAGGCTTGGCCGGAAGGTTTAAAATTTTGGGGCAGGTGAGCCTGGGGCTTATCGTTGCTGCTACCTTGTACCTTTCGCCCGATGTGGTGGTGCGCGAAAAGGTGAAAAATGCCAAGGGCGATTTTGTCAAGGAGATTGTTGTGGATGGTGAAACCGGACAGCAAGCGGTGAATTATGTGACTAACGATGTGAAGTCAACAAAAACAACTATCCCATTCATCAAAAACCACGAGTTCGACTATCAATGGATGGTCAACTTTCTGGGCGACAGTGCTTCGTGGATCCGCTGGATTGTGTACGTACTGGCAATTATCCTGATTATCACAGCCGTGTCCAACGCTGCCAACCTTACCGACGGTATCGACGGGCTGGCTACGGGAACGTCGGCCATTAGCGGGGTAACGCTGGGTATTTTGGCTTATGTGAGTGGTAACATCATTTATGCCGATTATCTCAACATCATGTATATCCCGCATATTGGTGAGCTCACGGTGTTTATCGCCGCATTTATTGGGGCTACTGTCGGCTTTTTGTGGTGGAACTCCTATCCCGCCCAGGTATTTATGGGCGATACGGGTAGTCTGGCTTTGGGCGGTATCCTGGCCGTGTTTGCGGTAATCATCCGCAAGGAAATTCTGATTCCCATTTTGTGTGGCATCTTCCTGGTCGAAAATCTTTCGGTCATCATTCAGGTGAGCTATTTCAAATACACCAAGAAGAAATACGGTGAAGGCAAACGGGTGTTCCTGATGAGCCCGATCCACCACCATTATCAGAAAAGAGGAATTCCGGAAGCAAAAATTGTAACCCGCTTCTGGATTGTGGGGATTGTTTTGGCCGTGTTCACAATTGCAACCTTAAAAATGCGCTAAGGATGAACAGTCGCATTGTCATATTAGGTGCAGGCGAAAGCGGAGTCGGATCGGCGATCCTGGCTCAAAAAAAAGGCTTCGATGTTTGGCTGTCCGATGCCGGCCAAATTAAGCCCAAATACAAACAAGTTCTTTCAAATTATGCGATTCCTTTTGAAGAAGGAAAACACTCGGAAGACGAAATTCTGAAAGCCGCCGAGGTGGTCAAAAGCCCGGGCATACCCGAGAAAGCTCCCTTGGTGAAGAAAATTCGCGAGGCGGGAATCCCGGTGATCTCGGAAATCGAATTTGCAGGGCGCTATTGTCAGGCAAAAACGATTTGTATTACCGGCAGCAACGGTAAAACCACCACCACAATGCTGACCTACCACTTGCTGCAAAAGGCTGGTCTGCATGTTGGCCTGGCCGGCAATGTAGGGCATAGCTTTGCCTGGCAGGTGGCCGAACAAAATTTCGACTATTATGTGATCGAGCTCAGCAGTTTTCAGCTCGATGGGATGTATGCCTTTAAAGCCGATGTGGCTGTTTTGCTCAACATCACTCCCGATCATCTCGATCGCTACGATTATAAATTTCAGAATTATGTGGATTCAAAATTTCGCATAATTCAAAACCAGACGAAGGACGATTTTTTTATTTACTGGTCCGAAGATCCGGTCATTCAGCAGGAATTGAAGAACAGAACGATTGCGGCAACCTGTATGCCTTTTGCTTACGGGCAAGCACCCGAGAACGGAGCCGGAATCAACAAGGATACATTAACGATTAACTGGAACAAAAACACATTCAGTATGTCCATATTTGATATTGCTTTGCAGGGAAAACACAATGTTTATAACTCGATGGCTGCCGGCCTGGCAGGCAAGGTTTTAAACATTCGAAATGAGAAAATCAGAGAGAGCCTTTCTGATTTCAGAGGGGTAGAGCACCGGCTGGAACGCTTCCTGAAGGTGCATGGAATCGAGTTTATCAACGACTCGAAAGCAACAAATGTCAACTCAACCTGGTACGCTCTGGAGAGCATACACCGCCCCATTGTTTGGATTGTTGGCGGGGTTGATAAAGGTAACGACTATAAGGAACTGGAACAGCTGGCCCGCGACAAGGTGAAGGCCATTGTTTGCCTGGGAACCGATAACAAAAAAATTGTCGATTTCTTTACCGGCATCGTTCCCGATATTATTGAAACGCAGGATATCAAGGATGCGGTACGTGCATCGTACTACCTGGCCAAAGACGGCGAAGTGGTGTTGCTGTCACCGGCCTGTGCCAGTTTCGACCTGTTTGAAAGCTACGAGGATCGTGGACGCCAGTTCAAAATGGCCGTTCGCGAGTTATAGATCTCTAAAAAAAGGACATTCTGAAGTTGGGAGAACATTGAAAATGAAAAACAGACTGCAAGATATTATCAAAGGAGACCGCACGCTTTGGGTGGTGCTTTTGGTGTTGTCGCTGGCTTCCATCTTAATTGTGTACAGCGCAACCGGGCGCCTGGCTTATCGCGAAGCCGACGGACATACGGCTCACTACCTGCTGCGCCATAGCTTTTTTATCGCGCTCGGCTTTGGGGTGATGCTTTTTCTGGTGAATGTGGTGCCGGTGAAATTTTATTCGCTCATCGCCCCATCTTTGCTTGTCGTTACCATTATTTTGCTCGTGTTGGCCTTTATTCAGTACCGGCTTACCGGTAAAGCAACGCCGCGCTCGCTCGACCTGAAATTTATTAGCTTCCAGCCTGCCGAGCTGGCCAAGATCTCCCTGGTGATGTTTGGCGCCAAGATGCTGGCCAGCCGCCAAAAATCGAAAGAGGAGCTGAGCAAAGCCTTCTGGTGGGTTATCGGAGCCAGTACGCTGGTCTGCGGCATTATTTCGTTGGGGAATATTTCAACGGCCGGCGTGATTTTTATGGGTATGATGGGCTTGATGTTTGTTGCCCGTGTTCCCTTTAAGTTGATGGGCTTAACCGTGCTGGGGGGCGTAGCACTGGCATCGACGATGTATTTCGCCGCCCCGATTTTGCCGCATTCGTTTGGACGTATTCAAACTTTTAAGCAACGTATCGATGATCACCTGTTTGGCGACAAGGATGCCGAAGAGGGAACAACCCAGGCCGATTATGCGAAGCTGGCCATTTTCGAAGGCGGTTTAATCGGCAAAGGTCCCGGAGGAAGCGACGTTAGTAATTATATGGAGGCTGCCTACAACGACTTTATCTACGCCATTTTTGTGGAAGAATATGGCGTGGGAGGGGGAATTGCCATCGTGCTGTTGTACCTCATCTTCCTGTTTCGGGGGGTGGCAATTGTTCGGGCCAGTACCCGCACGTTTCCCGCCTTTCTGGTTACAGGGCTGGTGCTCATTTACGCCATTCAGGCCTTTGTGAATATGTCGGTTTCCACGGGCTTGATGCCGGTAACCGGTCAACCCTTGCCCTGGATTAGCATGGGGGGAACTTCACTGGTGTTTACGGCTGCCGGATTTGGCTTAATCCTATCGGTCAGCTACCTGAATAAACAGAATAAACTAACTGAAGAGGAGCAGTCGGAAACAGCCGTGGTGGTGAATGTGCCCGACGAGGATCAGGAATTGAAATAATGAAAAATAGAGAACGGAGTAAACCATGACATTAAAAGTAATCATCAGCGGAGGCGGAACCGGAGGACATATCTTCCCGGCTTTATCCATTGCCAATGAGTTGAAACAAGAAATCCCCGATGTCGATATCTTGTTTGTCGGTGCATTGGGTAAAATGGAGATGGAGCGCGTGCCTGCCGCCGGCTATCCGATTGTTGGTTTGCCCGTGATGGGATTGCCGCGCAAAGCATCGCTGAAGATGTTTAAGTTCCTGTGGATGCTTTTTCAAAGTATGCGGAAGGCTCGTAACGTGATTCAGGATTTTAAACCCGATGTGGCAATTGGCGTTGGCGGCTTTGCCAGTGGTCCGGTATTGAAGGCGGCTGTTCGTGCCGGAGTGCCTGCGATCCTGCAAGAGCAAAATTCGTATGCCGGGGTAACCAATAAGTTGCTGTCGGCCAAGGTGCGTAAAATTTGTGTGGCCTACCCGAATATGGAGCGGTATTTCCCCGCTGAAAAACTCGTGGTTACCGGTAATCCGGTGCGTCAGCATCTGTTGCAGCCGGTTGATCGGGAAAAAGCACTGAAAGCATACAATTTAACGGCCGACAAACCGGTTGTATTTGTAGTTGGTGGTAGCCTGGGAGCCCGCAGCCTGAACGAAAGCGTGATGGCGAACCTCGATTATATTGCCGAGAACCAGGTGCAGGTGGTTTGGCAAACCGGAAAGATCTACTATCAGGAAATGGTAGAACGCCTAGCCGGACGCAAACCCGCAAACCTGCAGGCTCTGGAGTTTTTAACGGATATGGACCTGGCCTACAAGGCGGCCGACCTTGTGATCTCGAGAGCTGGTGCCGGAACAATTTCCGAGTTGTGTCTGTTGGCAAAACCGGCCGTACTGATGCCCTCGCCCAATGTGGCCGAAGATCATCAAACAAAAAACGCCATGGCCTTGGTTGAAAATCATGCTGCGGTGATGGTGAAAGATGCTGAAGGACCGGAGAAATTATTCAAGCAGGCTTTCCGCCTGGTGATGGATAAGGCAAAGCTGGCCGAGCTGGGCGCCAATGCAAAAAGCCTGGCCAAGCCGAATGCAACAGCCGATATTGTAAAAGTTATTTTGGGTGAAGTAAAAAAGAGATGACAGATCTGAAAAACATAAAACAAGTATATTTCCTGGGAATCGGAGGAATCGGGATGAGCGCCCTGGCACGCTGGTTTAAGCATGCCGGCTTCGGGGTATCCGGTTACGACCGCACGGAAACTGAACTCACCCAAAAGTTGGTGGCCGAAGGGATTGATGTGCATTATGCCGATCGGCCGGATCTGCTGCTCTCGCAGCTCGATAAGCAGGCTTGTTTGGTGGTTTTAACACCGGCAGTACCTGCCGACCTGGCGGAGCGCATCTTTCTGGAAGAAAATGGCTTCACCATTAAAAAGCGTTCTCAGGTGTTGGGCATGATTTGTGATCAGGGCAAGACCTGTGCTGTAGCAGGTACCCATGGCAAGACAACCGTCTCAACCATGACGGCACATCTGTTGAAAAGTTCCCGGTTGGATTGTTCTGCTTTCCTGGGGGGAATCTCGAAAAACTACCAAACCAATCTGTTGCTTTCCGCCCATAGCGATTGGGTGGTGGCCGAAGCCGATGAGTTCGATCGCTCATTCCTGCAATTGCACCCCGATTTTGCCGTGGTAACCTCTATGGATGCCGATCATCTGGATATTTACGGCGATCAGGCTGCCATACATAAAACCTTTAGGGAGTTTGTGGGGCAAATTCGTCCCGGCGGTGCAGTGGTGGTGAAAAAAGGACTGCCCATTCAGCAGTCCGATAATCCGGAGGTGCAGTATTTCAGCTATTCCATTACCGAGCAAGCCGATTTCTGTGCCGTCAATATTGAATTAAAAGATGAGGCCTATCATTTCGACCTGAAGCATCCCAATGGCGTAATTCGATCCATGCAGTTGAATTATCCGGGTTTGCTGAATGTTGAAAATACCGTGGCCGCCTCAGCGTTGGCCTTGCTGGCCGGCGCCGATGAAAACGAGATTAAGGCAGCAGTGGCAACTTATCAGGGCGTGAAACGCCGTTTCGATATTCGTCATCGCTCTAATGATTATATGCTGATTGATGACTATGCGCATCATCCGGAGGAGCTGAAGGCAACCATTGGCTCGGTGAAAGCCATGTTTGCCGATCGTTGGCTGACCGGGGTTTTTCAACCTCATCTGTTTAGCCGCACCAGGGACTTTGCGCCCGATTTTGCGGAACAGTTAAGTCAGTTGGACGAACTCTATTTGTTGGATATTTATCCGGCCCGCGAAAAACCAATCCCGGGAGTAAGCTCGGCGATGGTGCTCGAGCAGGTGAGCCTGGCAGATAAACAGTTGGTGACCAAGGATGAGCTGCTGCAAAAAGCCGCCTCCTTTAAACCCGGTGTTATTCTGATGATGGGAGCCGGTGATATTGATTTGTTGGTTGAACCCGTAGCTCAGACTTTAAACGCTAAAACGAATGATTAAACGAATGCTGCATATCGGGCTTATTGTTAGCGGGGCTGTCCTGGCAATCCTTACGCTGTCTTTCTCTTCCGAAAGATTGTCGAAGGTGAGCTGCGATGAGCTGACCGTGGTCATCCCCGACGACTCACCTCGCTTTATGGATGAGGCCGAGCTTAGTCGGTTGGTGAAACAGGCCGATCCGAAGTTATTCGAGAAAAAGCTGGACGAGCTCAATACGCATCTGCTGGAAGAAAAAATGATGAAAGTGCCGGCGATTAAAAATGTGGAGGTTTATCGCCATATCTCGGGCGACCGGATGGATTTTAAAGGACATCTGATTGTGGAGGTGATGCAACGCAAACCCTTGTTGCGGGTGTTGGAAGGACAAACCGACTATTATATGGATGAGGCAGGCGTGGTCATTCCGGCGAATCCGAAATTTACAGCGCACGTGATGCTGATAACCGGAAAGGCTGATGAGAAATTTGTTCGCAGGCAACTGATCCCGATGATTGCATACATCCAGCAGGATGATTTCTGGCGGGTGCAGATCAAACAAATCAATGTGGATGCGTCGGGCGAGCTGGCAATAGTGCCTCTGGTAGGCGATCAGCTGATCGATTTTGGCGAAGCAGCGCACTATCGCGAAAAGCTCCGTAATTTGAAAGCCTTGTACGATCAGGCTTTTAGTCGGTGGGGCTGGGATAAATACAAAAAAATTAGTTTAAAATATAAAGATCAGGTGGTTTGTACCAGGCGCTAGTGCGGTGGTGCAAACTCGTGGATTATGGAAAATGAACGCACACTAAAATTTAAGCTTATGGCCAAGAGCAAAAAAATAGTTGCAGCAGTAGATGTCGGCTCTACCAAAATTGTGGTGGTAGCTGGACAGTTGAATGAAGAGGGAAAATTGGAAATTCTGGGAATCGGAACGGCAGCGTCGGCCGGTGTTCGGCGAGGTGTTGTGCTGAACATTGAGGAGGTATCCCGGCAGATTGATCTGGCACTTCGGCAGGCCGAAGAGCAAATGGGAACCGAGGTTGAGGAGGTGTTTGTCAATATTGTGGGGCAGCAATTAAAAACCTATACCGTAAAGGCCGAGAAATACATCGACAAGGACCATCTGGTAACCGAGGCTGATGTGGATTTTCTGATTGAGAAAGTTCGCGGATCGGATTTACCCGAGGGCTATAAAATTTATCATGTCGAACCGCAGATGTTTCAGGTCGACCAGGAAGGCGAGTGCTCCGATCCGGTTGGCATGAAAGCTGAGCATCTGGAAGTTGAGTTTAAGCTGTTGGTTGCGCCCCATACCTATGATGAAAACCTTCGGCAGGGAATTCAGCGCACGGGCATCACCGTTAAAAGCTCGGTTATCGACCCGCTGGCATCTTCCGGGATTTTGCTGACCGAGGAAGAAAAAGAGACCGGCGTAATTCTGTTGGATGTGGGTGGTGGTACGACGAAATTGGCCATTTTTCAGGAAGGGGTACTACGCTATTCAACATTAATTCCCTTTGGCGGGAATGTGTTAACCAACGATATCAAAGAGGGCTGTGCTATAAGCGGCATGCAGGCCGAGCAGCTAAAAACACAATACGGGCAGGCAATGGGCGATTTTGCGCCCGAAGACAGGGTGGTAACCATCCCTTCGCAGTCGGGCTGGGCCCCCAAGGAAATCAGTTTCAAAAACCTGGCCTACATCATCCAGGCCCGTCTCGAAGAAATTATCGAGAGTGTTAACTTTCATATCGAAAAGTCGGGTTTTGGCGACCGCATCGGTGCCGGTATTGTTTTAACCGGAGGAACGGCTTTGTTGCCAAACTTCAACCAATTGTTAAAATACCAAACCGGCATGGACGTTCGTCAGGGGGTGCCCCGGATTAAAACCGAAAAAAACTGGAAGGGACTGGAAGATCCCCGGTTTGCAACGGTACTGGGATTGCTGCAGCTGGGCATCAAAGAAAGCCAGGAAAGCAGCCCCAAAAAACAGGCGAAAAAGAAAGCCGTAAAAGCCAAGTCAAGCTCATTTAATTTCTTCCGATCGATGAAGGAAGGAATGGCCAAGCAAATGGACATTTTTTTTAACGATGAGCAGGGCATTGAAATGAAATAGGATACGAGAGGTCTGTCGGACGACAGGCAGTAGCTTTACAGGAAAGATTAGATGCAGAACGAAAGGGGCGTCGTCTTTTGACGCCCGGGCAAATATTAAACTCAAAAATCCTCGCTTATGATAGAGGAAATGATTGACTTTGGATTAGAAAAAGCGCATTCATCAATAATCAAAGTATTGGGCGTTGGTGGTGCGGGCTGTAATGCCGTAAACCACATGTATACGGAAGGCATTCACGGCGTCGACTTTATGATTTGCAACACCGATGCACAAGCGATGGCGCAAAGCCCGGTAGCGGTTAAAGTTCAGCTGGGGGTGAGCCTGACCGAAGGTCGCGGGGCCGGCAATCAACCCGAACATGGCAAACAGGCTGCTATTGAAAACCTGGACGACATTCGCCGCATATTGGATGGAAATACCAAAATGTTGTTTATCACAGCAGGGATGGGCGGAGGTACCGGTACTGGAGCAGCCCCCGTTATTGCCGAGCTGGCGCGCGAAATGGATATCCTCACCATTGCTGTGGTTACGGCACCCTCGCCGGCTGAAGGCAAGCGCCGCTTCGAGCAGGCTAAAGAGGGCATCGATCAGCTGAAGGCTTATGTGGATAGCATGCTGGTTATCAGCAACGACAAGTTGCATCGTATTTACGGCGACCTGCCGGCATCCAAAGCCTTTAAAATGGCCGACAATGTGATCGCGGGAGCCGTAAAAGGGGTGGCCGAGATCATCACCGTACACGGGCAGATCAATATCGACTTTGCCGATGTGCATACCGTAATGGCCAACAGCAAAGTGTTTATCATGGGCACGGGCTATGCCGAAGGCGAAGACCGTGCTATGAAAGCCGTGCTCGAAGCCCTGGAATCGCCCCTGCTGGATAGTAACGACATCAGCGGAACAAAAGATATTTTGCTCAACATCATTTCCGGCGACGAGGAAATTACCATGGGCGAAATTGGCGATATTATCGAGTTCTTGCAGGATCGTGCCGGGCAGGATGCCAACATTATATGGGGGAACGGAAGCGACCCCGGGCTGGGTAACAAAGTCAGTGTAACCATTGCTGCCACCCGGTTCAATAAAAACCCCAGTGAGCTGTTGCAGGAAAAGCCCAAAGTTGAAAAACATGCATTGAATACCGAAGATATTCCGGATATCAATCTGGATGAAGATAGCTACCAAGGGACTGTTTTTGAGCCACGCCCCGAACCTCAGGTTACACGGGCCAGTGCCGCATCAAGAAAGTCCGGCACGACTAACCGGAAGAAAAGATCGGCCGGGGAACTGGTAACCGAAAAAGCGGATGCAACAACCGACAACTGGTTTAAGCGGCAGTTTAACCGTTTGTTCGACGATCAGGATGAATCGATGACTGAAAACAACTAAGAAAAGATCAAGTTATGACTAATGATATTATGAATTTTGATTTGGAAAAATCTTCCGGAAGCATTATTCGCGTAATTGGTGTTGGCGGCGGCGGCGGTAATGCTGTTAACCACATGTATCACCAGGGAATTAAGGATGTTGGTTTCATGGTGTGTAACACCGATGCGCAAGCCTTGCGCAACAGCCCTATTCCGCTGAAGGTACAGCTGGGAGCATCGCTCACCGAAGGACGTGGCGCAGGTAATAAACCCGACATCGGTCGCGAAGCAGCAGTGGAGAATATTACCGACGTGAAGCAGGCCATTGAGCAGGATACCAAGATGGTTTTCATCACGGCCGGAATGGGTGGAGGAACCGGAACCGGTGCTGCTCCTGTCATCGCTCAGGCTTGTCGCGAACTAAATATTCTCACGGTAGGCATTGTAACCATTCCGTTTCGGAATGAAGGGCGTCGCCGTATCAAGCAGGCCATCGATGGTATCAGCGAAATGCAGGAACATGTGGATTCGCTGCTGGTGATTAACAATGAGCGCATTCGGGAAATGTATGGCGACTTCCGAATTTCCGAAGCTTTTGCCAAGGCCGACAACGTGTTGGCTACTGCCGCCAAGGGGATTGCTGAAATTATCACCGTGCCTGGTTATATCAATGTCGACTTTGCCGATGTGGAAACCGTCATGCGTAAAAGTGGCGTGGCCCTGATGGGATCGGCCAAAGCATCGGGCGAGGATCGCGCACTGAAAGCAGTAGAGGAAGCGTTGAACTCTCCGCTGTTGAATAATAACGACATCCGCGGAGCTCAAAATATCTTGCTCAATATCACTTCGGGACAGGAAGAAGTGACCATGGATGAAATCGGGCAGATAACCGATTACATTCAAGCCAAGGCCGGACACGAAGCCGACCTGATCTGGGGGAACGGCCTGGACGAAGAAATGGGCGACGAAATTTCGGTAACCGTTATTGCAACCGGATTCAGCATGAGCAGCATCCCCGAAATGATGGCTGCGCAGAAGGTGGAAAAAACCTATCATTCGCTGGGGCAGAACGACAGCAGCCAATTTGGAGGGGTGCCGCGCCCGCAGGCTTTCAGAACACGCTCGGCCGAAGAAAAACAGGATGCAAACCAAGGCATGATTGGCTTTGAGGTGGACTGCCCCAAACCCGACGAATATGATTCATTGTACAATCAGCCCGTAGCTCCGGGAGATGAAGATTATTCGGTGAAGATCGATTTTTCGAGCTCGGACGACGAGTTTGTCGATAAACTGGAGAACATTCCGGCTTACCGGCGAAAAAATGTCAAGATTGATAACGAAAAAGGAAAGTTTCAGAATAAAATGTCGCGTTTCTCCTTGTCGCAGGATGACGACAATAAAACCTTCCTGCGCGATAATAATTCATTCTTACACGACAATGTCGACTAGCTTTGCGTTATGCCGAAGATGAATTTTCAAAATAGAACTTTTGAAAGTTCAACGGATATTTGGATAGCCTTCTTTTTTTTGAAAACTTTGGAAATTGAATTTTTAAAAACTTAAACGATGAGTTTATTTGACCAGATAAATGCTGACTTGACAACAGCAATGAAAGCCCGTGATAAAGAAAAAACCGGTGCTTTGCGGAATATTAAAAAGGTACTGATTGAAGCAAAAACAGCTTCTGCAACTCACGAGCTCGACGATACCGAGGTGATTAAAGTGATTCAGAAGTTGGCCAAACAAGGCAGCGACTCGGCAAACCTGTACAAAGAACAAGGACGCGAAGACCTGGCTGCCGAAGAAATGGTGCAGGTTGCCGTGTTCGAACAATACCTGCCGAAGAAAATGACCGACGACGAGCTAACAGCCGCCGTAAAAGCCATCATCGAGAAAAGCGGAGCTTCGTCGATGAAGGAAATGGGAAAAGTAATGGGCATGGCCTCCAAAGAACTGGCCGGAAAAGCCGATGGCAAGGATATTGCCGACAAAGTGAAAGCATTATTGGCTTAACGCAATTTTAGGATAAAATCATTGGTAGGGGGGCAGTTGTCCCCCTTTTCTGTGAAAGTCCCTTTGGGGGATGCGGTTTCCAAACCGCATCTGGGATACCTAGAGAGGTGGAACGTCAACCCGACAACTTTAGAAAACAACGACAACAGCATCGTCGAAAAATAGTAAACTGTCCTCGCTATTGGTGATTCCTCGGAATCATGAAGGTTTTCTGTGAAAGTCTACCACAAAAAGCCGCAGAGGTGCTAAGTAGCAATATCAATAACTGGTTTTGATTAGAAGTGGACCGACAACCCGACAACTTTTGAAAACAAGGACAACAGCATCGTCCCCAAATAGTAAACTTTCCTCTCTGTTGGTGATTCTCCGGAATCATGAAGGTGTTTTATGGAAGGGCCATAGCACAAAAAAACTGGTAAGCTGTACAGGCGAGGGGACGGCTCTTCTTCAGATATCGGTCTTTGCAGTGGTCGTTTACTCGCCCGGGGACTGCTGGAGCACCGGTAGCAGCCTCTCCCGAACGCTTCTGCCGCCGGCATGAACGGATGCTCCCAAACTCCCCGAATCAGGCATTTTGCTTTCGGAACTCGGCCGGCGACTTGTGCACAATCTGTTGAAAAGTATAGCTGAAAGCTGACAGACTGTTATAGCCCGCATTATAGGCAATATCGCTGATCGATAAGTTGGTTTGCAGAAGCTGCTCCATACTGTGGATAATGCGGGCAAGTTTAACATACTGCAAAAATGAACTGTCGATATTTTTGTGAAAAAGTCGCGAAAGGGTCCGCGAACTGTAGCCAAACTCCCGTGCAACCTGTTCCAACGAAATCGGCTGGTTAATATGATGGTGAATGTACTTCAATACCTTGCGTAAGTCCTCGTTACGGGTCGTTGGCAAAGCAATAGGCAGCGGAATGTTGGCAACATCCAGCACAATATTTTTCAGGGCCATCAAAAATTCGTAGGCCGAGCGCTGATCCGGGCCAACCTCTCCCTGCCAGTCGGCCGTATAATAAATCATCTCCATCAGTAGGTTGGTGACCGGGTAAATACCTTCCCGTTCCCGCACATGATGATCTTCCGGAAACAAACTGGCCGGAAAATAGAAGTTATAAACCATCCGTGCCGAGCTTCGCGAGATAATATTGTGCGCGATTCCGGCCGGAATCCACAAAAAGTGGCGTGCCGGTAAAAAATACGACTTGTCCGGCGTATTCAAAAAGGCAACACCTCCTTCAATATAGCATAACTGGTGCTTGTCGTGGCTGTGTATGGGTAGTGTTTCTTCCAACTTCGAGTGCAGAACATAAAAAACCTCCTGCGAGCGGTTAACAGCCTCGATCAAATTTTCAAGTTTTGACATCGTGAATCTGTTTGTGGCGTAAATTATAAAACATTTGTCCAACTATTGAAAACAAGACTAAATAATTCGTCGGAAATTTGCAGCTGGAAATTTGAAAGGCTTAGATGAAGAGAAGGATTGTTGTGTTTCTTGTGTTGCTTGTTTCAATTAGTCAGTTGCTTATGGCTAATTCGGGGCCTGCCGACAGTGTGAAGTTAAGCTTGGAGGAAGCATGGGCAAAAGCCGATGCTTTTAGTAAAGAATTGAAGTTGAAAAATGCCGATATTCAAATCGGGCAGGAAGAGTTGTTGAATGCAAAGCGGATGAAACTCCCGCATATTGAGGCAGAAGCCAGCTATGGCAAGCTGAGTAATATCCCGGTTTTTGTAGATGGGATTCTGGAATCTCCAAGCTACATTCCTATTGATGACCATAGTGTTTACGATGCCTCAATCGATGCTTATTTCAACCTGTATGCCGGCAATAAACTGCGGGTGCAGGTGCAGCAGGCCGAAAGCCGGCAGGATTTGCTGAACTATATAGCCGACCAAACAAGCTCGGAGGTGCACTACAAAGTGGCTCAGAGTTATTTGGCCCTGCAACGGGCAAACTGCTTTCTGAAGCTGATTGAGCAGAATATTTTGCAAAGCGAAAAACGACTGGCACAGATCAGCGATTTGTACGACAACGGGCTTGTTTTGAAAAGTGATTTGTTGCGCGCTCAATTGCAATTGTCGCAGCAGCAAACCAATTTGTTGGCGATGAAAAATCAACTGGATTTATCGACCCAACAGCTAAATATTCTCATTGGTAATGCGGATGAACAAGCAATTGATCCTATCGACAGCATTGCAGGCGACGAAAGCCGCGAAATATTGCTGTATTCTCAGTATCTGGAGCAGACGCTGCAATCGTCTCCGCTGGAAAAGATTGCCCAAACGCAGGTGCACTTGAGTAAGTTGGCCGAAAAACAGGCCAAGTCAGACAAGCTGCCCCGGATTGGTCTGTTTGGCGAATACACTTATTCCTATCCGCAAACCAAACTCTATCCTTACGAGCAGGCTCCTTATTTAATGGGCGTTGCAGGGCTGAAGATTTCCTATAACATTTCGGCAATTTACCACGACAAGCATAAGGAAAAGGCGGCAGCAATCAGGCATGCACGGCAGGAGCTGGCGCATCAACAAACCAACGATCAGCTGCGGATTGCCCTGAAATCAGCCTACCGCAAGCTGCATGAAGACCTGGCACAGGTCGATGTAGCGAAAATGAGCATCAGCCAGGCAGCCGAAAATTATCGCATTGTCAACCAAACCTATTTTAACCAACTAACACTATTGACCGACTTACTAACAGCAGATACGCAATTGTTGCAAGCCCGATTCGATCTGGTGAACCGACAACTGTCTGCCCGTTTGCACTACTATCAAATATTAAAAATAACAGGTCAATTGTAATGAGTGATAAATTAAAAACTTACGAGAAGATCGATCATGCGGCAGTGAAAGTTACTTATACCGTCGCCTTGGCCATATTGCTTGGTTTATTGGTTTGGGGAGCTTACACATTCCTGCAATTCCGGAAGTACGAATATACCAACGACGCCCAGGTTAAGTCGTATATCAATCCGATTTTGAGTCGAGCATCGGGTTATGTCGACCAAATCCGCTATACCGATCATCAGCAGGTTCACAAAGGCGACACCTTGCTGCTGCTGGATATTAATGAGGCCCGCGTACAGTTGCAACAGTCCAAAGCAGCACTGGCAACGGCCGAAGCTCAGTTAAAGGTGTTGCAGAGTCATGTAAAAACCACCCGGGGAGGAGCGACTGTCGACCAGGCTAAAATAGCGGCTGCCGAAGCGCAGTTGTGGCAACAGCAAAAAGAGTTCGACCGCTATCAGAATTTGCTGAAAACCGAGGCAGTTACCCGCCAGCAGTTCGAGGCTGTACAAACACGCCTCGAAGTTGCCCGCTCGAACTACGAAGCTGTAAAGAACACCCTTGGTGTTTCCATCGGTAAAACCCGTGATGTGAATGCCCAAATTGCCGTGGCTGAAGCCGATATCGAACAACGAAAAGCCGCCGTAGAGCGTTGCCTTCTCGACCTGAAATATGCGGTGATCACAGCCCCTTCCAATGGATTTATGGGGAGCAGAACAATTCAGGAAGGACAATATATCCAGAAAGGGCAAACCATTGGTTTTATGGTTGATAAAAATCAGGGAAAATGGATTGTTGCCAACTTCGAAGAAACTCAAATTGCACAGATGCACGAAGGACAAGCGGCTAAAATCACGATTGATGCCTATCCCGATGCCGAGTTTCGGGGGCAGATCGAGTCCATTTCTCCGGCAACAGGTGCTCAATTCTCCTTGCTCCCGCCGGATAATGCAACCGGCAACTTTGTGAAAATCACACAGCGCTTCCCTATTAAAATTCGCTTTGCCGATGATAATCCAATGCTCGACAAGTTACGGGCGGGAATGAATGCTGAAGTTTCCGTGCTAAGAGAGTAATTATGCCGAATCATAACAATAAACAACTCTTCAAAAGCTGGGTGCCTTACTGGTTAATCCTGGTCGGAATCTTTATCACGTTGATTCCGATCGCTCTGGCTCTTGGAGTATACATGGGCGGGATGAGCAGCGCCGCAAGTTATTACGGAGTCGACACCACCGATATTCGTTTTTCAGTGGTTATTTATTATCTGGCCATTGCTGCTGCTTTTCCGCTGGAAGCCCGCTTTTATAATTTCTTCTCATCAAAGCCGTATTTTATTGCTTGTTGCCTGTTTTATGTGCTCATCAATCTGGCCTTGTATAATACGCATAGTTTTGCGATGCTCCTGGTGCTTCGTTTTGTGGGAGGAATGAGTTCGCTGGGCATTATTGGAACCATGTTCACCCTGGTCTTCCGACAGTTTCACGAGCAGCGTAGTCGGGTGTTGGGCTATGCCACCATGTATGCAGCCTTGTTTTCATCGGCACCGCTGGCTCAGTTAATCGACGCCTGGGTGTTTTCAAACTATAACTTCAATGTTCTTTTTCTGGTCGAAATATTTTCCGCTATTCCCGGAATCATCCTGATGTTCTGTATCCTGAAGGATGGGGTTGATCTGACCAGGAACGGAAAAATACCGCTGAAACTGGTACGCTGGGAAAGCTTTGTTCTTTACAGCTCGGCGCTTTTATTAGCCGCTTGTATCATGTTGTATGGGCAGTATTATCACTGGTTCCGCAGCGCGCGTATTGTTAGCTGCACCATCGCCTTAGGGGTTCTGCTTTGCTTGTTTTTGGTGCGGCAAATAAAATTGGAAAAGCCTTATATTGATTTGCGGGTGTACAAAAGCCGAAACTTTCGCATTGGCATGTTGTTGCTGGTGTTGTTTTACCTGAGTAAAGGCGATACCGGCTTGCTCTATGGCTTTTACGCCAACAGCGTGAAGTTGGATCCTTACTGGCTGGGCTATGTCAATCTGATCAATGCTGTCGGTATTATTAGCGGATCATTGCTGGCTGCCCGTTTTGTGCTGGCCGGGCGGAAGATCCGGTTGATCTGGATGACCGGTTTTGGCGCTCTGCTGGCCTTTCATATCTATATACTGCTTATTCTCGGAAGCCAGGCCGGAACAGCTGACCTGATTATCCCGCTTTTTTTGCAAGGATTTGGAAATGGTGTACTCATCTTGTCCATCGTGATCTTTTATGTGACTGCTGTTCCGCCCGAGATCAGCTTTTCAGCGTCGGTATCGGGGGTGGCTTACCGGGCGCTAACCTTTACCGGGAGCATGGCATTAACTTCGTACATGAGCCTGTATTTTCAGAAGATCCATTATCAGCATTTTGCGCTGGGTATCCGTGCCGATAGCCCGCTGCTTACGGAGCGCATCGGGCAGTACCGGCAAAGTTTGCAGGATGGGGGAGCCGCAGCGGCTCAGCTGTCTGCCGGAAGCTCGCAGATGTTGGGAAAAGCTGTTGCTGTGCAGGATAACCTACTGGTTGTACGCGATTATTATAGCTATATGAGTGCATTCATCCTGTTGGTTATTTTAGGCATCGCGGTGATTCCTCATTTTCAGTATCAACTGCGTAAAATTGGCAGCAGGTTGATCCCAGTCTAGCGGTGCCGCAGGCTTCTGCTGTTGGCAGCCAGGCCGCAAAACGTCTTTTGCTAAGTTGATGTTACCATCTATGCCCGGTGTTAACCTTTGCCCCTATTGCTTGTTGTGTTATTTGTAAGTTTAGCGCACCGGCATAATAGATCAATTATTGTTTATGGATTACAAAAATGTGAGTTTATATAAACCGAAGATGGAATATCGTCGCTTCGGGAAAACCGAAAAGAAAGTCAGCGTCATCACTTTAGGTGGAATGCGCTACAAACACGGATGGACCGATCCCCGCCATGAAATCCCGGACGAAACTTTGCAACAATGCCGCGACACCGTACAGGAAGCCCTGGCCAGCGGCATCAACCTGATTGAAACTGCTTACGGTTACGGGAAAAGTGAAACGGTTTACGGCATGGTATTGAACGATGAGCTGAAACTAAAGCGCGATTCCTACTTCCTGATGACTAAAGGCGCCAAAATGACCGCCGCCGAGATGCGCGAGCTGGTGATGGAACAGCTGAAAACCTTAAAAACCGATTATTTCGACTTTTATGCCTGGCATGGTATAAACACCATGGATATTCTGGAGACGGCTTGTGCGCCTGGTGGGCCGGTTGAGGAGTTGCTCAAAATGAAAGATGAAGGACTGATCCGCCATGTTGGTTTTAGTACACATGCGCCACTTGAGGTCATCATCAAAGCCATTGAAACCGATCTGTTTGAGTTCGTTAACCTGCACTACTATTATTTTTTTCAACGTAACAAAGGGGCCATCGACTTGGCGCAAACCAAAGATATGGGGGTGTTCATTATCTCGCCCAACGACAAAGGCGGAAAACTGGGAAGTCCCTCACAAAAGCTGAAAGAGCTTACTGCTCCGCTGCATCCGGTGCAGTTTAATGCCCGCTTCTGCCTCGGACATTCCGGGGTTCATACGCTAACCTTCGGCTTGCCGGTCACTTCCGGATTCGATACCCTCGATGGTATCTTTCCTGCACCCAGCCCGATGACGGAAGAGCTGCAACGAATAAAACTGAAACTGGATGAGCAGCGTTTGCTCGACCCCTATGCCCATTACGAAGGTTACGATATGCTGAACGATCCTTCGGGCATTAATATTCCCGAAGTTTTGCGCTTCCGCATGATGGTGAAGTGTTACGATATGACGGAGTTTGGCATCTATCGCTACAACATGTTTCAGGAAAAGGACCATTGGTTCCCGGGCGTATTCCCAACTGAAGAGAACATGAAAAAGATCGATACTTCCCGCTGCCCGGCCCACATTCCTGTTGTGGATTTAATCCGGGAAACGCATAACGAGTTATACCGGCCTAAGGACAACAAAAGCTGATATTGCGTTTTTACCTTAAAAACGATGGGGGGAAGCCATTCTTATAACTTCTTTTAACACTCCTTGGCAGCTGTTAACAGCTTGCCGGCCTATCTTTGTATCAACACATAGCAAAAGAGAGACTCAAGATTTTTTTTTCATAAGTTTAGGTTAAGAGAGAGAAAAGGATGGCAAACGCCATCCTTTTTTGTTGTCCCCCGATGAACGTCGGGAGGCCAAGTTGCCAAATCATCACCAGGCTATGATGGTATTTTGAATGTCAACCCGACAGCCCGACAACTCGGGACAAGCACGACAACAGGATTTCCGAAAACCCCCGACCTTCCTCCCTGTTGGCAATCTCTTGGAATCATGTTTGTTTTTTGCTGCAAGTCCCTTCCCGGATGCTTCAGCACCTGTGTCTTCGCATCTGGTTTTGATCCCGGAGGACTATCGGACTTACCGGAAGGCTTTTGGTCTCAAACCGAACCTGCTTTCTCTGCTTTATGCGCTTCTTTCAGGTCTTAACAGCTTGATTTCTTTGTGGTCAGTTGGCTGTTGTATGTTAATTTAATCTGATCCTTTACCGTCTTTTTTATTCTATTTAAAAATTAATTCGGTTTAAATAAGTGCGTTAATCGGGTATTGTTTTGCTGCGAAGAGCCCGTTGTTTGTCCTTCTTAGGGATATCTTACGTGTTCATATCTATCTGTTGGTCAGTATTGTAAGCTGTACAACATATCTTGTTTTTAGCGTGGGTTATTCATAATTTGTAATTTTTCTTAGCTGGTTAACTTAACTCAAAACGAATGTATGATGATTAAAAATCGACGTGGAATCGCTCTGTTTAAAAGCGAATACCCTCCGCAAGGCGGAATCCAAGCGGGTATTTGGCGTATCTTTTTGCTTGTTTTGTTTAGTATGCCTCTGCTTGCCCATACAAGCCTGTCGGCAATGAATGCTCCCAACGAAGCTCCTGTTGCCAAGTGTAAAAACATTACTATTCATTTGGATCTATATGGAATGGCCAGCATCATGGCCGAAGATGTGGATGATGGTTCCTACGATAACGACGGGAACTTTGTCCTTTTTGTGGATATCGAAAACTTTAGCTGCGACGATGTTGGCGACAACCAGGTGCGTCTTCTGATTCTTGACGATCAGGATGAAGTGGATCTTTGTTATGCTACCGTTACCGTGGTGGATGATATCATGCCGACCCTGGATGCCGAAAGTTTACCCGATGTTTTTGCCGACTGTGAGGTCGCCGCTGAGGATCTGGTAACCCCAACGGCCAGTGACAACTGTTTCGGGACCATCGAAGGGGTGCCTGATGTCGACTTTCCCATTACAGAACAGGGAACAACCATGATTACCTGGACTTTTACCGATGCGGGGGGAAATACGCTGACACAAACCCAGAATGTGACCATCAGCGAGGATATTGCTCCGGTGCCCGATCAGGCTATGCTGCCCGATATTATCGCTCAGTGTATGGTAGAAGAGGCCGACCTGGAAGCTCCTACAGCAACCGATAACTGTGTGGGAACTGTTACCGGAACAACCGACGCTGTTTTCCCGATCTCGGAACAAGGAGCAGCAGTCATCACCTGGACCTACGACGATGGTCACGGAAACACGAGTACTCAGACCCAAAATGTGCTGATTGACGACAGCACCCCGCCGGTTCCCGATGTGGAAACACTGGATCAGATCACGGCACAATGTGTTGTTGAACAGACTGATGTCGTGCCGCCTACAGCGACCGATAACTGTGGCGGCGAGGTGACGGTAAGCACCGATGCGGCTTTCCCCATCGATCAGCAGGGGCCAACAGTGATTACCTGGACTTTTACCGACCAATACGGCAATTCGTCGAGCCAAACGCAGCAAGTGGTGATTGAGGATACCACCGGCCCCACTCCAAACGTGGAAACACTGGACGAGATCACTGCGCAATGCCTGGTTGAGGCGACTGATGTTACTCCACCAACGGCTACCGACAATTGCGGCGGTGCGGTGACCGTGACAACCGATACATCATTTCCGATCGATCAGCAGGGGCCTTCGGTCATTACCTGGACCTTTACTGATCAGTACGGCAATGCCTCCAATCAAACACAGCAAGTGGTGATTGAAGATACTACCGGACCGACAGCTGTTTTGGAAACTTTACCCGATATTACGGCCCAATGTATGGTCGAAGAAGCCGATGTGACCCCTCCGGCGGCTACCGATAACTGTGGCGGCGAGGTGACGGTGACCACCGATGCGGTGTTCCCCATCGACCAGCAAGGACCAACAACCATCACCTGGATCTTTACCGACCAATACGGCAATACATCCAGTCAAACGCAGCAAGTGGTGATTGAAGATACCACCGCCCCGACACCTGTTTTGGCAACCTTACCCGATATGACGGCTCAATGTATGCTTGACGAAGCTGATGTGACCCCTCCGGCGGCTACCGACAATTGTGGTGGCGAGGTGATGGTAACTACTGATGCGGTGTTCCCCATCGACCAGCAGGGACCAACAGTCATTAACTGGATCTATACCGACCAGTACGGCAATACATCGATGCAGAGCCAAAACGTCATCATCGACGATACCATGGCTCCAACGCCCGATGCGGAAACATTGGATGAGCTGGTGGCACAATGTATGCTCGAGCTGGAAGATATTACCCCGCCAACAGCGACCGATAATTGCGGCGGAGAAGTAACCGTGACTCCGGATGCTGTTTTTCCCATCGATCAACAAGGACCAGCCGTGATTACCTGGACCTTCACCGACCTGAATGGTAATTCATCCACCCAAACACAGCAAGTGTTGATTGAAGATACCACCGGTCCTACACCAACGATGGAAACATTGGACGATATTACGGCGCAATGCGTGGTTGAGGCCACCGATGTGGCGACACCAATGGCCACCGACAATTGCGGAGGTGCTGTGAGTGTGACTTCTGATGCATCTTTCCCGATCTATGCGACAAGCCTGATCACCTGGACTTATCACGATCAGTACGGAAATACAACTGAGCAGACCCAAAATGTGGTGATTGAAGATACCACTGCTCCGGTTGCTACTGCTCCGTCCTTGCCCGATGTGCTGGATGAATGTTCCGTGAGCTATGAGGATTTGATACCACCGACAGCCACCGATAATTGTGGCGGCATGGTAACTGTGACCACCGATGCGGTGTTCCCCGTAACCGCTCAGGGAACAAGCCAGATTACCTGGACCTTCAGCGACCAAAGTGGCAACAGTTCTACGCAGACCCAGAACATCATTATTGCCGATGTTACCGATCCGGTGCCCAATGCCGCGAGTCTGCCCGATATAACTGCTATATGTGAACTGGCTGAAGGGGCAGTGACGCCACCAACAGCATCCGACAACTGCATGGGAACCATCACCGGCGTGCCTGATCCGGCTTTGCCAATCAACACGGTGGGAACCCATCAGATTACCTGGAGTTTTACCGATGCCGGAGGAAATACAGTGGTGCAAACTCAAAATGTCACCATCGAAGAATCGCCTTTGGCCAATGTAAGCCTGGATGACCTTGCGGTTACCTACAACGGTACAAGCTACGAGCTTACGGTTACTGGTTTACCCGAGGGGGCTTCGGTAAGCTACGAGAATAACCAACAGGTCAACGCCGGAACTTACCCGGTAACGGCCGTAGTTGACCCGGGCGTGGAAAGCTGCCCGACCCTGGAACTGACAGCAACACTGACCATCGAGAAAGCGCCGCAAACCATTACCTTCGACGAGATCCCGATCAAGCATCTGGAAGAGGATGACGACTTCAGCCTGAACGCTACGGCCAGCTCGGGCCTGGAGGTTAGCTACAGCTATACCTATGAGGCGGAGACTGCTCCGGCAACGGTCAGCCCCACCGGCGAGGTGGTGCTCATCAGCTCGGGAGTGGTTGAAATTACCGCGTCGCAGCCCGGCAACGACAACTACCTGCCTGCTGAGCCCGTAACACAGATCCTGACTATCGAGAGCTCCGATGCCAGTATTCATGAACTGACCATCAACGAAACGACCTATGTCGATCCGCCTCAGGAAATTCACTATGAGATGGCCTGCGATGAAAATATGCAGCAGGTAACGGTGAGCTTCACCAAAGAGGTGGGAGCAACCGCCAATGTCGATCAGTCGTTCGTGATTGTCACCTCCGGAGCCGGCACTTTTGTGCAAACCATTACCCTCACATCGCAGGATGGTACGCAAACACAGAGCTATGACCTGATTATAGATAAGCCATTCAATTATTTGAGCTACAGCAATCTGGTGATCGAGAAGTTCAACAACGTATTGCTGGTGAGTAACAACCCCGACACCAACGGAGGTTATCGGTTTGTGAGTTATAAATGGTATAAAAACGGCAGTGTTATCGGTACCGACCAATACTATTCGGCCGGCGAGAATGCCAACAACACCTTGGATGCCAGTGCGGTTTATGTGGTTGAAATGACTGATGCTGCCGGTAATATTTATCGCACCTGCGAATTTGCAGTTTCGTATGTATCAACAGCCTATACAATGGATGTTTATCCGAATCCGGCACCGGCAGGAACAAGCCTGGAGGTGGAAACAAGCTTTACGCCCGAGATGCTTTCCGATATGACCATCACGGTAAGTAGCTTATACGGCATGCCGGTTCTGAAAACGATAAGCAATAAAAACAGCAATCAGCTCATTCTTCCCTCATCACTTCCGGCAGGTACTTATGTGGTGACCAGTAGAGCGGGCGAGTTGGTATTAACCCGTAAGATTATCGTTGAATAGCCATTGCCGGCAACCAAACGAATGTTGAATGTAAAAAAATGAAAACCATGAATAGATATCAATTGAGCTGGCTAAAACCAGTACTATTGGCCCTGGCACTATCGGTGGGCGCTGCCGTACAGATTCGCGCACAGGAAATACTGATCCCCGAGTCGGAAGTTTCAGTCTATCTGAAAGGGCCTTTCTCGAAAGTAAGCCTTGATGTGGGCGATGCAGGCGAAAATAACAATCGCTTCGGATTAGGTGTTGGGGTGCAATATGCTCATTATTTCAATCTGAACTGGAGTGTCTCGGGGGGACTGGAATTTCAGACCTACCGTTCCGAAGCTCTATTCGATTCGTTCAGCGACGCCTATGCTGCAACCGATGTTGAAGGCGACAACTTTCAGTTTCGCTATCAGCTCGATGCTTACCAGGAACGCCTGAATATGGCTTTAATCAATATACCCATTCGGGTGCAGTACGAGGATGAGTTTACCAAACATTTCATGTTTTATGGATCCGTTGGTGTGGCTGTAGGCTTTCCGTTGGTGGCCAAATATAAAAGCCGCGCCTTTGGTTTGACAACAGCCGGATATTATCAGCAATGGGATGCCTTGCTGAACAGTCCGCGTTTTATGGGCTTCGGAAACTGGGGAAACCAAAGCACCGGGAAGCAGGAACTGGATCCGAAAACAAGTTTCTCACTCCTGCTCGAAACCGGTTTGAAGCATAAAATATCGGTGGGGCATAACCTGTACTTCGGGATTTTTGCCGACATCCCCCTGAATAAACTCAACAAAAGCGGTGATGATGTCCTTCCGCTGATTGAATACGATCCGGCACAGCCCACCAGCTTTATTTATAACTCAGTTATCACGGCTGCTCCCGGTGCACAGGGCGACACTTATGCCGATAAAATGAAAGCATTAGCCTTTGGGGTGAAACTTCGTTACTCGTTCGATTTTTAGATCCTTTTTGGTTTATTAGTTGTGTTGATTAGTGCAGGTCTGTTTCGATGTAGAAACAGGCCTGCTTCTTTAGCAGCTGTTGGCAGCCCCCGTATTTTTCAAGCGGTTATTTTCGGCTTAAGGGACAACCCGCCTAGGGTGAATTGTGCTATATTATTAACATGAGGTTAAAGAAATCGCCTTGTATAGCTTTTTTTTTGAAAAGAATAGGCTTGATTATTTGTGAGTTATCGTTCGTTGTCATAACTTTTAATTTTGGTTTGAATGACATGGACACTTTTCAACGATTTTCCAATTACTGCAATCAACTTGGCAACTTCAGCTATGTTGATCTGATTGCTGTTTTTCGGCAATTGAAGCCTTTACACCTCAAAGCAGGCGAATACCTGAGCGACTGCGGGCATAAAAAGTATCAAATCGGTTTTCTGGAAGAAGGAATTATGGGAGTGCGCGTATGCTGCGGCCGGGGAGATGAACATTTGCAGCATTTTATAATGTCGTCCAGCTGTTTTACCGATCTGGAGTGTCGCGAGTTCAACAAAGCCAGCACCTATCGTTACCAGGCATTGAAGGATTGTGATATTCTGACCCTGCCCATCGATAAAGCGCATCAGCTGGTTCGTCAATATTCCGGTATGTGGCTGGTTTACGAGCAACTGCGTCACGATAGTTTACTTCGGATGATTAGTTATTACGACTTGTTGCACCAGGGGGATGCCGCTAATCGGTACTGCTGCATGGTGGAACTGTTTCCCGAGTTGATTTACCAGTTGCCAATGAAGTACATTGCCGAGTTCCTGGGCATTACTCCTCCTTCGTTGAGCCGAATTCGTCGTTCTTACGCGCATTAGTTACCATCCGGTTAATAAAATAGTTTTGGTAATTGCCGACCTTTGAGTGTATTAGCGCACACTTTATGAAGACTTCGGTAATAGCAATTTATCAATTCACAACTTGTCTCGGAAGAAGCACTCCGCTAGCGTCTCTTTTCACAGTTCGTTTTGCTGTTGGTTTTTCTACCCTCCGAACAAATGATACTTCAATATTAGCGGGTCTTCATTTTTTTCATTGCTCCAGCTCTTTCAAAAATAGCAACAACTCTTTAAAGAGTTACGACAACTCTGGTAAGAGTTACGACAACTCTTTAAAGAGTTACAACAACTCTGGTAAGAGTTACGGCAACTCTGGTAAGAGTTACGGCAACTCTGGTCCGGAATATGGCAAAATACACCAGTCTTTTTTCCTTGTTTCCGGCTTTATGGTGTTCGGAGGCCTGGCTGGGGGACTGGTAGTCAGGCTTGTCCTCTTGTTAGTTGCTTGTTGTCGGCGATGTGTTTAAGGGGTGGGTTTTTACCAGTCCCTCTTGCAGGAACAGTTGTTAAGAAGCTGTTCGTTGTTTGGTCTGTAGATCTGTCTTTCCGCTTGCGGAAATTTATAAATAACTATAGCATATCATATTATGAGTAAAGCTATAATTGATTTCAGTTCGAGTCGGTTTACCGATGCCGGCCTAAGTGTGAATACGAATCAGATCATTGAGAAAATGACTGATAACAGTGCTTTCCCTGATCCGGACCCCAGTCTGGAGACGATTCAAACGGCTAATGACAACTATTTTCAGTCGTTGGATAATGCGAAGAACGGTACCCCCGAGGATACCGCCATTAAGAACAAGCTGCGCAAAGAGCTCGAACAGCTGTTGCACCAGGTGGGTGAGTATGTCCAGTTTACCAGTAAAGGTGACGAACTGCTGATCCTGAGTGCCGGTTTCGAGGTGGCTCGTAAGCGCGAAACGGTTGGTGCCCTTCCCAAACCCAAAACCCTGGAGCTAAAACCGGGCGATAATAAGGGAAGTATCAGGTTGATTTGCAGCACCGTTCCGAATGCCTCTTTTTATGTGTTTGAATACCGTGAGCTTTCCAACGGAGACGATCCCGAGTGGAAAAAGCTGGTATCGACCAAGCACAGTATGCTAATCGAAGGTTTAACAAGTGGTAAGCAATACGCTTTTCGGGCCGCCGGTGGTGGCTCCGACGATTCCAGAAACTGGACCAGCGAAATTGCCAGCTATATCTTGTAGCCGCGATTGTAAGATGCCGCTAAGCGGAAAGACAGAACCGACGGCCGGCTGACCAACTTACTTTGTTTCGGGAAAACAGGACTGTGTAAGGCTTCAGGTCGACCGATGAATTGAAAAGGAGTGATGTTATTCACTCCTTTTCTGCGAAGGGGCCTTTGCAGATGCTGCGCGGCTTGTTTTTCAGCTTTGGCTTTTGAGCAATGAGGAGCTTTGTCCTACCGGACGGGTTTTCATTTTTGTTCTGACACAAAAACGAAACAAAAAAGTCGAGGCTTATTTTTATCATCAGGTGTCGGCTTCTGAAAGCAAAGTTCAGCCGGGTGATCTCCTCCTGTGGTCGGAGCTTCCCGGTTTCACTAAGCTTTCCGTTCGCCGCTCACCATCGATAAAAAGTAGGCCGAAATGGCTTCGAGCATTCCTGTCGGTTTCATCAGAAGCCGTGTCGATCCGGAGCCCATTCATCCCCCTTATGGATTTTGTTACGGGCAAGAAGGTTTTTAGCGAAGGGGGCTTTGCAGATGCTGCGCGGCTTGTTTTTCAGCTTTGGCTTTTGATCCATGAGGAACTTTGTCCTACCGGACGGGTTTTCATTTTTGTCGGGACACAAAAACGAAACAAAAAAGTCGAGGCTTATTTTTATCATCAGGTGTCGGCTTCTGAAAGCAAAGTTCAGCCGGGTGATCTCCTCCTGTGGTCGGAGCTTCCCGGTTTCACTAAGCTTTCCGTTCGCCGCTCACCATCGATAAAAAGTAGGCCGAAATGGCTTCGAGCATTCCTGTCGGTTTCATCAGAAGCCGTGTCGATCCGGAGCCCATTCATCCCCCTTATGGATTTTGTTACGGGCAAGAAGGTTTTTAGCGAAGGGGCCTTTTCGGATGCCTCACTGCTTGTTTTTTAGCTTTGGCTTTTGAGTAATGAGGAACTTTGTCCTACCGGACGGGTTTTCATTTTTGTCGGGACAGAACTGCCGCATTTCGGTGAATTATATGTATAAACTGAACTGTTATAAGGTATTTTAACAGTTCTTGTAAGCTGTTAACACTGTTTGAGCTTACCTTTGAAACATCATAGACAAGCAAGAAGTACAAGATTTTTTTTCATAGATTTAGATTTGGAGTAAAAAAGGATGGCAATCGCCATCCTTTTTTGTTGGGAGCAACTCTGGCCTCCATTTCTGCTTCCTGGCATTGATCCGGAAGCCGGGCATACTGGCTGCCGCGAACTTCACAAATGGCTCCCGGAACTGCGATGTCTTATTTTATCCAATAGTTTTATGATTTTGCTAACATTCATTTTAATAGGTGTTTAGGGAGAGGTATATCCGGAAAATTACGGATATGTGCTTTGCTTCAGTTCACAACTTGTACGGGAGAGCTGTGTAGGAAAGAGATATTAATGGCGTTTATTCGTTTATCCGCTCCAATATGGTCAAGTCAGTATTGATTTATGCGATCAGGTATATCCTGTTTTTTCTGATCGGGCTACCGTTTTCGGTTGTTGCACAAATTCAGGGGGCGGTACACGATGCCCTGAAGGTTAAAAAGCGGGAAACAGCCTTCGAAGAAGAACAACGGTGGGTGAGCGACTAAGCATTGCTAACATCTTTTAACAGTCCTTGGCAGCTGTTAACATCGATCGACACTATCTTTGTAAGTACAGAAAGCAGAAATAGCAAGATTTTTTTTCATACTTTATTGGGTTTAAAAGCAAAGGATGGCAGTGGTCATCCTTTCTTGTTTTCAGGCGGTAGCCATCGGTCCTGAAGGAGCGGGGAGCACGACTATTCGCAAAAAGGCCTTTGGCTGTTGTTCTTTTGCTCAAACTATCTTTATTTTGCCCCTCCAATTACCAACCAAATAGAAAACCATGAGACATTTAACAAGTGTAGCCCTGCTGCTTTGTGCTATTTTCGTATCGTGTAGCAGCAGTTGGCAAAACAAGCTGGAGCCGCAACAAGTTGAGCAGCTTAACGTGGCTTTAAACAAAGCGGGTAGTAACCGTTCTCAATTGGAGCAGGCTTTACAGCAGGTTCCTGCCGATCAGCTGGAAGGGATGGCTTTTTTGATTGCCTATATGCCCCAGCGAGACCTGGATTCTTTAACGGCTGATTTCCTGCTCGAAAATACCCGGATCGCTTATCAGGCACGCCAGCAGTATGCCTGGGCACAAGCGTTACCCGATTCGGTGTTCTTTAACGAAGTGTTGCCCTATGCCATTTTGAATGAGCGCCGCGATAACTGGCG
Organism: Mangrovibacterium marinum; assembly: GCF_003046625.1. Lineage (GTDB taxonomy): Bacteria > Bacteroidota > Bacteroidia > Bacteroidales > Prolixibacteraceae > Mangrovibacterium > Mangrovibacterium marinum. The sequence continues at coordinate 63,547 of NZ_QAAD01000012.1, read as the reverse complement.
TCAGCAATTTTACGATCTGTTTGCACCGCGCGTGGCAGCTTGCACCGATATTCAGGCAGCAATCGACTCGGTGAGCAAGGATATTAACAAAGTGCTGAAAACAGAATACAACGTTAAAAGACGAAAAGTGGATCAAAGTCCCTTTGAATCGCTGGAACAAGGCATGGCCACCTGTACCGGTTTGTCAATTCTGATGGTTGATGCCTTTCGCTCGGTAGGCATTCCGGCGCGTTTGGTGGGAATCCCCAACTGGACCACCAAAGAGGGAAACCACAACTGGGTGGAAGTGATGGTTGACGGACAGTGGAAAGCTACCGAATATTATGCTCCCGAAAAGCTGGATACCGGTTGGTTTATTGCTGATGCAGGGAAAGCAAATCCCGACGATCCGGATTATAGTATTTACGCCAGCTCCTTTAAGCCGGCACAAACCTGGTTTCGCCTCATCTGGGATTACAACATCCGCTATGTGCATGCCAATAATGTGACCAAACGTTACATCGAAGTGTATCAGGAACAAATGAAAGCCGATAGCTTGCCCGCTGATCTTATGTTGCTGAATGTGGTTTTGTTTAAAGACGAAAGTTGTACGCCCGATGGCAACAACCGCGTGCCCGAACGCATCAGCCTGAAAGAAAAAGGAAGCGAAGTTGACTTTGGCTTTTCACCCTCACCAACCGACGACATGAACAATTATCTGGTCTTCCGGGTGAAACGCAACCAACAGTACAGCCTGGAATACGCCGGTGCCAATGGAGAGCTGATTTCCAAAAAAATCAGAACGACCGATGAACCGCAGATGATACAAGCTTTATATCAGAATTAAGGGCTAATTCGTTGCCCGCGAATACTGAAGCAGTCCGCATGATGATGGGGCTGCTTTTGTTTTTTTTGCTGATCGTCGGCGTCAACTTTTCGTTGCCCCCGGGGCTTTTTGCCAAGCGGCTTTGGTTTTGGTCCCCGAACCGAGGCAACAGTTCTGCAAGCTTGCCTGTACTTCGATAAATAGCCGGCAAGCGCGAAATTATCCCGGTAAAAGTTGTAACTTGTTGCAACAAACAGGACTAGTAACTGCTGGCTTTGCTTTTCAATTTACGGCACGAATGTTGTTTTTACGAGAAAGCAAATCACGTTATTAATACCAAAACATATTGCTATGAAAACAATACACAAACTCTTTTTACTATTAGCCGTGGTTGCCTTTGGGGCTTGTGAAGGTCCCATGGGCCCTCCCGGATACGACGGGCTGGATGGGCAGGACGGACAGGATGGGGTAAACATTCTGGGAACCGTGTTCGAAGTGAACGGCGATTTTACCGAGAATAATCAATATACCTTGTATTATCCTTTCCCGGATGATTTTCAGGTTTACAATGGCGATGCTGTCGTGGTGTATATCCTGTGGAAAGTCGTAGATGGTTTGGATGTTTGGCGCGCGTTGCCACAAACCATCTTCCTGGAATCGGGAGCCTTTCAGTATAATTTCGACTATACAACCGGCGATGTTCAAATCTTTATTGATGGTGAACTGGATCCGGCCTGGTTGGGATCGGGCGACCTGGTGGATCAAACCTTCCGCATTGCCGTCATTCCGGCCGACCTGTACAGTAACAAGTCGATCGATATTACCAACTACGACGAAGTAAACCGGGCCATGTTACTTTGGGGCGGAAAAATCAACCGCGCAACGCTGGTCAATTCCGACCTGTAAGGCAGGCTTGCAGCCAGAGGAGAAGGACAACACCCAACCGGATGTTGTCCTTTTTTTTGATCCATTGATTTGACCTTCCTGTTTATAGGTCGTAACAGGAGGGCATTAGAACAAGCATTGACAACAGAAAACGATCGCCATGGTGATGAAGATTTTCATTCCGTAGAAGAAATAGTCGGTCGTGCCTGTTTTGCAAGAGGATGCGGGGTCCGGAATACCGATTCCGCCTCGATCGGGAAATTCAGACGGCCGGATACCAGAGGCCACCTTTTACCGGTGTTTTCCCCGTTTTTCAGTTCCCCGGCCGAGGATGAAGTAGGATGAACGGAGTTTTATTTTGAGAAAGCAGGCATTCAAATTGAGACGCCCGTCGCAAAGCTGAAAACGATGGCGGTGGCAGTGGTTCAAAAAGCAATTTTTGCCTGAACAAGCTGGCAATTCAGTTGTCTTAAAAATTAAAAATTCAACTTGGTTGATAGCCCCATTGAAAACCATTATTTTTGCTGTTTAAAATTGCATGTAGGGTATGAGAAAGATTGTTGGACGCAGCTTATTTAGTCTGTTGGTGCTTGTTGCTTTTGTTGGATGTTATTATTTCCTGCAAGCCTATACAGTTCCCAAACAGGAGGAAAACCCCAATGTAAAACGGGTAGAAGTTCCGATGCACGGTTCGGTGGATGTGCCATCGAAATTAACCTTTATGGGCGAACCGGTTCCTTTGGAATACTTCGATGTTCGCGAAAGCCTGGATCGGGAGTTGCTGGTGAATGCGAACTTTCATTCGCAAACCCTGCGTTTTCTGAAGTTGGCGCCGCGCTATATGGAAATTATCAAGCCGATTTTGAAAGCCGATACGGTGCCGGAGGATTTTGCCTACCTGGCTTTGGCGGAAAGCGGCTTCAACGAAAAAGCGTTGTCGCCGGCCGGAGCGGTTGGTTTTTGGCAGTTTATGAAAGGAACAGCAACCGACTATGGACTGGAGATCAATCCCCAGGTGGACGAACGTTATCATCTGGAGAAGTCGACCAAGGCTGCTTGCGAATACCTGAAAGACTCGTACCGGAGGTACGGTAGCTGGACCTTGGTGGCTGCTTCGTATAATGCCGGCCGCAATCATATCGATCGGCAATTGGAACGCCAGAAGGTGAGCAGCTACTACGATTTGCTGCTGGGCGAAGAAACATCGCGCTACGTGTTTCGCATTTTAGCCCTCAAGCTGATTATGGAGAACCCCCGGAAATATGGGTTCGATATTCGCGAAAATGAAGTGTATCCCCGATGGCGGTTCAATACGGTGACCTTGAACGGACCGGTAGCCAGCTTTGCCGATTTTGCCAAAGAACATGGAACAAATTATAAGATTTTGAAGATGTTGAATCCTTGGTTGCGCGATGATAACTTGATAAACTCCAAGCGAAAGACATACACGATTAAAGTGCCGGCTGAAGGATTCCGGACCAACGAAAACAATTAGAATGGTGGAGAAAGATAGCTTGTACGCCGAAGAGGAACTGCTCGATCAGGACGAGAAAATTGCGGTACACGGTGCCCGTGTTCACAATTTGCAAAATATTAATGTCGAAATTCCCCGCAATAAACTCACGGTAATTACCGGACTTAGCGGAAGCGGAAAGTCGTCGCTGGCCTTCGATACCATTTATGCCGAGGGGCAACGTCGCTATATTGAGACCTTCTCGGCTTATGCCCGCTCGTTTCTCGGAAATATGGAACGCCCCGATGTGGATAAGATCACCGGTCTGAGCCCTGTGATTTCCATCGAGCAGAAAACAACCAATAAGAACCCCCGGTCGACGGTCGGCACGGTAACCGAGATCTACGACTTCCTGCGTTTGTTATATGCCCGTGCCTCTGAGGCTTTTTCGTACGAAACAGGCGAAAAAATGGTGAAGTACACCGACGAGCAGATCTTAAATTTGATTCAGGAGCAGTTTGGTCAAAAGCGAATCCTGATTATGGCCCCTTTGGTGCGTGGCCGAAAAGGACATTACCGCGAATTGTTTGAGTCGCTGCGCAAAAAAGGCTTCTTATATGCCCGTGTTGATGATGAAGTTGTTGAACTGAAACCCAATATGCGTGTGGATCGCTATAAAAATCACTTTATTGAAGTGGTGATCGATCGCATAAAGGTTGAGGAGGGAATTACAAAACGCTTGAAGGAGTCGGTTCAGATGGCCATGAAACAAGGACATGGCGTCTGCCTGATCAAGGATCATGATTCGGATCAGCTGAAATTCTACAGCCGTCAGCTGATGTGTCCCACCAGCGGTATTTCCTATCACGAGCCGGCACCGCATAACTTCTCCTTCAACTCGCCGCAAGGTGCCTGTCATAAATGTAATGGCCTGGGGCGCATTGCCGTAATCGACCGCGATAAAATCATCCCCGATCCCAAACTGAGCATTGCCAAAGGGGGAATTGCGCCTTTGGGCTCCCAAAAAAATACGCTCATCTTTTGGCAAATTGAAGCCCTCGGCGAAAAATATGGCTTCAACCTGAAAACACCGGTCGAAGAGATCCCCGAGGAAGCCCTGGATGCGATTCTTTACGGAACCAATGAACGTATTCAGCTGAAAAACTCGCCGCTTGGCAGTTCGGTGAATTACATGATGAACTTCGAAGGGATTGTTAAATACATCGATAGCCAACGCGACGATAACCCTTCGCGAACAGCCCAAAAGTGGGCCAATCAATTTGTCAAGGAACAGGATTGCCCCGAATGTAAGGGGAGTCGTTTGCGCAAAGAATCGCTCTATTTTAAAATCGATAAAAAGAATATCTCGGAGCTGGCCCGCATGGATATCGCCGAGCTGCGCGATTGGTTTGAAGGCCTGGAAGAACGGCTTTCGTCGCGGCAGTTGAAAATCGGACACGAGGTGATTAAAGAAATTCGCACCCGTCTGAGTTTCCTCCTGGATGTTGGTTTGGAATATCTGTCGCTGGATCGTTCGTCGGGCACCTTGTCGGGCGGAGAGTCGCAACGCATACGCCTGGCCACCCAAATTGGTTCGCAGCTGGTTAATGTGTTGTATATCCTCGATGAGCCCAGTATTGGCTTGCACCAGCGCGATAATGTGCGCCTGATTCATTCGCTCGAAAAACTGCGCGACACCGGCAACTCGGTCATCGTTGTTGAACACGATAAAGACATGATGATGTCGGCAGACTATCTGGTGGATATGGGCCCCTTTGCCGGGCGGCATGGCGGCGAAGTTGTTGCTGCCGGAACACCGGAAGAAGTGCTGAAAGCCGATACCTTAACCTCGAAATACCTGAAGGGAGAACACCAGATTCAGGTGCCTGAAAAACGGCGTAAAGGCAATGGCAAAAGTCTGAAACTGACCGGTTGCACGGGCAATAACCTGAAAGATGTGTCGGTGGAATTTCCTCTGGGAAAAATGATTTGTGTAACCGGAGTTTCCGGAAGTGGCAAGTCAAGCTTAATAAACGGAACCTTACAACCGCTGCTGAGTCAGTATTTCTATAATTCGCTGAAAGATCCGCTTCCTTATGAAAAAATTGATGGACTGAAGTACATCGATAAAGTGGTTCAGGTGGATCAATCGCCTTTGGGACGAACACCGCGCTCCAATCCGGTGACTTATACCGGTGTTTTTTCCGATATCCGTGCTTTGTTTGCACAGCTTCCGGAAGCAAAAATCAGAGGCTACAAGCCGGGACGTTTTTCCTTCAACGTAAAAGGAGGTCGTTGTGAGTCCTGTCAGGGAGGTGGACTGAAATTGATTGAGATGAACTTCCTGCCCGATGTTTATGTGCATTGCGATGCCTGCAACGGGAAACGCTATAACCGCGAAACGCTCGAAGTGCGCTACAAAGGCAAGTCGATCAGCGATGTTCTGGATATGACCATCAACCAGGGCGTGGAGTTTTTCGAAGCGCTGCCTTCCATTGCTCATAAGCTGAAAACCTTGCAGGAAGTGGGCCTGGGCTATATCACGCTGGGGCAATCGTCAACAACCTTGTCGGGCGGAGAGTCGCAGCGCGTGAAGCTGGCCACCGAGCTGGCTAAAAAGGATACCGGCAAAACCTTGTACATTCTGGACGAACCCACAACAGGGCTTCACTTCGAGGATATCCGTGTGTTGTTGGAGGTCTTGTACAAGTTGGTCGATCGCGGGAACACCGTTATTGTCATCGAGCATAACCTGGATGTCATCAAAGTTGCCGATCATATTATCGATCTGGGGCCGGAAGGTGGCCGAGGTGGCGGCACCATTATGGGAACCGGTACTCCGGAGGAAATTGTGGCAAAGAATGAATCGTATACCGCCGAATTTCTGAAAAAAGAGTTAGCTTTATAGAGCTCCAAGGTTCGGCCAGGGCCGGACAGGACCAACAGAAACCAATCTGCTATGAGCTCGAAAACAATTGATATTTACTGCGAGAACACCAACACAGTTACAGCCTATCCGGTGGGAATTACCCTCGAAGAAATTAGGGATGACCTGGGTGTTCAGCTCGATAACCCGATATGCGGGGCACTGGTGAATAATAAGGTGAAAGAACTTTCGTTTGCCGTTGTTAAATCCAAGCAGGTTCGGTTTATCGATTACACCCATATTGACGGGCGGCGCTTGTATGTTCGTTCGCTCATCTTTTTGTTGTACGTTGCCGTGCGCGAGACCTTCCCCGAGGTGAAGCTAAAGGTGATGAACGGAATTAGCCAGGGCTATTATTGCGAGCTTCTGGGCCTGGAACGCAAGATTGATGATTCGGATATCTTCGGGATAAAAACAGAAATGGAGTATTGGGTGAAGCGAAATATTCCTTTCGAGAAAAAAGGCCTGCTCACCCGCGATGCCGTTGACGAATTGCAGCGTCAAGGCCTGGAAGAAAAGGCCAAGCTGTTTGATCAGCAGGGCATGTTGTTTTCATTTCTGTATTACCTGAATGGTTATTGCAACTACTTTTACGGGCATCATGTGCCGTCAACGGGCTACTTGACAACCTTCAACCTGGTGCCTTATTTTGATGGTATCCTTTTGCAGGTGCCTAAGCCCGACGATTTCGATGAGCTTAATGAAGTGGAGCATCAGCAGAAGTTGTTCGGCATTTTCAAAGAACATAAAAACTGGGCGGAGCTGATGAATGTTCCCAACCTGGGAATGCTGAATCACTATATCGAGAGTGAACGGGGAGGCGATATTATTAAAATATCGGAGGCTTTGCATGAGAAGAAAATCGTGGAAATAGCCAATATGATTGATGCCCGAAGGGATCAGCTGAAGGTGGTTTTAGTTGCCGGCCCCTCGGCCTCGGGAAAGACAACGTTCAGCAAGCGCTTGTCGGTTCAGCTGGCCGTCAATGGCATTGTTCCGCACCTGATCTCGCTGGATGATTATTTTGTCGACCGGGAGAAAACACCGCGCGATGAACATGGTAATTATGACTTTGAAGTGCTGGAAGCCATTGATATTGAATTTTTCAATCAACAGCTATTACAGCTCTTTCAAGGAATGGAGGTTGAATTGCCTCGCTTCAATTTTATCGTAGGGCGCCGCGAACCTTCCGGTCATAAGCTGCAGCTGGGAGACGGACATGTCCTGATTGTTGAGGGGATTCACGGCATGAACCCCAAACTGATGCCTCTGGTGGATGGGACGATGAGTTTCAAAATCTTCCTGTCAGCTTTAACACAAATCTCGATCGACGATCACAATCATATCTCAACAACCGACAACCGATTGATACGCCGTATTTTGCGCGATAGCAAGTACCGGGGCTATTCGGCTGCCGATACCATTAAGCGTTGGCCCAGTGTGCGTAATGGCGAAGAACGGAACATCTTTCCCTATCAGGAAAATGCTGATGTGATGTTTAATTCGGCCTTGATGTACGAGTTGGCTGTACTGAAAAAGTATGTGGAGCCTTTGCTGAAAGCCGTGCCCGAAACCTGCGAAGAACATTGTGAGGCTAACCGCCTGCTGAAGTTTTTCAGCTACTTTCATCATATCGACGATATAGAAATTCCACCAACATCGGTTATTCGGGAATTTTTGGGTGGCAGCAGCTTTAAATACTAAGGGGGAGTGATCAGTATGCAGTTGCAGTGATCAGACAATTTACGATTTAGCCATTTTCAGGTTACCATTCACTGAAATTCCAAATTCCAAATTCCAAATTCCAAACTCCAGGTTCCAGGTTCCGCCCAGTAACCAGTAACCAGTAACCAGTAACCAGTAACCAGTAACCAGTAACCAGTAACCAGTAACTAGTAACCAGTAACTCGCTCGCACTAGTGGAAACTTTTCGCCAGCACTTTAGGGAATAGGATCGCCTGAAAAATACCCCGGCCAAGCATAAACAGCATCATCGCCAGCCAGAGGGCGTGGTTGCCGAGTACGTCCTGTAAGAAGTAGAAACTCGGAGCAAAGAGCAATAAGGTGGCCGCAAGCATGCTGTTGCGCATTTCTCTTGATGCGGTCACACCAATGTAAATGCCATCCCACACAAAGGAACTGAAGGTAATCAGTGGCGTGAGAATCACCCAAACAATAAAATGACTGGCTGTGTCATACAGACCATCCTGGTTGGTCAGCAGCCCGATGACAAACTTGTTGCCAACTAAAAACAGGAAGCTGAAAGCCAGTGCCAAGCCAATACCCCACACAAACAGACGGCGGGTTAACTCGTAAAATAAATCTTTGCGTTGTTCACCTTTGTATTTGCCGGCCAGTGCTTCGCCGGCAAAGGCAAAGCCATCAATAAAAAAGGAGAAAAGCAGCAGAAACTGGATCAGGATTGAATTAACTGCCAGGATATGATCGTTGATGCTGGCCGATTTGGAGGTGAAAAAGGTAAAGACAAAGATGACGCAGAAGGTACGGATGAAAATGTCGCTGTTGACTTTAAAGAATCGTTTCAGGGCAGCCAGGTTAAACACCAAACTTTGCTGGTAGTGGGCAAACAGCGGTTTATACTTTTTGCGCAGAAGAAACAAGCCTGTCAATATACCGGTATATTGCGCAATGACCGTCCCCCAGGCTACGCCGGCAGAGTTCATTTGCAAAAAATAAACAAAGATGAAACTGAAAATGAGGTTGAAGACATTCGCCAAAATGGAGGTGATCATCACGTAGCGGGCATTCTGCATCCCCAGAAACCAGCCGTTTAAAGCATACAGGCCCAAGGTTGCCGGTGCAGCCCAGATGCGAATGCTGAAATATTCGCGGGCCAACGTTTCTACCTCCGCACTTCCTCCGATGGCTGCAAAACTGATCCATTCAATTGGGACTTGCAGCAGGATAATCAAGACACTAATCACCGTTGATACGGTTAGCGAGCGGGCCAGAATAGAGAAACTCTCGGCTTCGTCGCCCTCACCATAACTTTGAGCCGTAAAGCCACTTGTCCCCATGCGCAAAAAGCTAAACCCCCAATAAATAAAGTTGAAAATGACGGTCCCCAGAGAAACGGCACCGATGTAGACTTCCGAGTCAAGATGCCCCATCAGGGCCATATCCACCAAGCCTAACAGCGGAATGGTTACGTTACTGATGATATTGGGGATGGCGAGTTGGAGGATTTTTCTGTTCACGGAAATTTTTTGGGCAAAGAAACAAAAAAAATGCCGCTTGCTAAAGCCTTGATTCTGTTGGTTAATTGAGAATAATGATTGGAGATAGATTTTTTCAATAAAGAAAAGAGCTTCTTTATTTGGAACGAGTCTGAATAGTCTTTAGATTTGCATTAAAAGATTTAAATATCTGATTAGTCTTGACGCCAAGATAACAATGAACCAATATTAAAAGAAAAGAGAATATGTCATTCGAATTACCAAAATTACAATATGCATACGATGCGCTTGAACCCGTAATCGATGCCCGTACGATGGAGATTCATCATACGAAACACCACGGTGCTTATACAACAAACCTGAATGCGGCTATTCAGGGAACAGAACTGGAAGGTCAATCAATTGAAGAATTGATGGCCGGAATATCAAAAGCTTCGGTTGCTGTTCGCAACAACGGAGGTGGTTATTACAATCACTGTTTGTTCTGGGAAGTGATGACACCGGGTGGAGCAAAAGCGCCGAAAGGCGAACTTGAAAAAGCGATTAACGACTCATTTGGGTCATTCGATAAATTTAAAGAAGCTTTTACCAAAGCCGCCGCTACCCGTTTCGGTTCGGGTTGGGCCTGGCTGGTAAAGCAGGGTGATAGTTTGGTGGTTTCATCCACACCGAATCAGGACAATCCGCTTATGGATGTTGCAGAGGTTCAGGGAACTCCAATCCTTGGTCTCGATGTCTGGGAACATGCCTACTATTTGAATTACCAGAACAGACGTCCTGACTATATCTCATCGTTCTACGATGTGATTAACTGGGATGAAGTCGCTAAACGATTTAAAGGTTAGTTGATTTTTGGTTTTTTTCCCCGAGGCAGTGGTCTCGGGGTTTTTCTTTTTTAGAGGGACTGTCCAACCATTTTTTTAGCATGAAGATTACAGAATTGCATATTTACACGTCCCGGTTGGATGAACAATTAGAGTTCTACCAGGAGGTTTTGAGCCTGCCGTTGCTGGAATCCTCCCAAACAGATTTTAAAGTGTTAGTCGGCCAATCGGTGTTGTGGTTTTCCTACAAAGCGAAATCCACGCCCTATCATTGGGCTGTAAATATTCCTCCCAAACAACTTGGCGATGCTTTGGCCTGGTTGCACAAACGAGTTTCCATTATTCAAGACGAAGGGCACGACATTATCAACTTTGTAAGCTGGAATGCCGAGTCCGTTTATTTTTACGATCCCGATCAAACTATCCTCGAGTTCATAGCCCGCAAGAACCTTCCCGGTAAAAATACCGACGCCTTCGATTACCATTCCTTGATCCGAATCAGTGAGATTGGCGTACCTGTCGACGATATTGCTACTTTTTACAACCAGCTGCAACAGTTATCCGACTTCAATATTTATGATGGAAGTATGGAGCGGTTTTGCGCGATAGGCGATGAAGAGGGACTGTTTATTGTTGTCAACAAACACCAGAAGCGTTGGTACCCGACCAACGATGACACCTTTTCATCTGATTTTGAACTGAAGTTTGAGAATCTCGGGAACTCTTTTTTCCTTGTTTTTCGGAACGGAAAAATTGTTGAAGCGACTTCAATTTAACCTTCCATTTAGTCGCTTTTTTTCGATGCGTTTGATATTTCGGTATCGATCAGGGTTTCGAGTAGAATACCACCTTTGATCATGCTCTTTAAAATGGGACGAATGGTTTTGCCAAGCTCGGTAAGTCTGTATTCGACCCGTGGCGGCACCTCCGGAAAAACAGTTTTCTCAATCAAAAGGTCTTGTTCCAATTCGCGTAGTTGTTTGCTCAACATGCGTTCGCTTAGGTCGGGAAGCAAGCGAACAAGGTCGCTGTACCTTTTTTCGCCTTGAAAAAGGTGCAGAATAATGGTTGCTTTTCGTTTTCCTTTTACCACATTGATAAACGTATCGATCGGACAGTAACTTTTTTTCATAAAAACCGAAATCTTAATTGACTGATTTTCTTCAAATCCGAAAGAAATGTAAGTAGGCGCATCATTTGTTCGTTCTTTCTGATGTGATTTATTTTCAGCAGGTTTGTTCAAAAATAACGATAAAAACGATACAAGATATGAGTAGTTATCAAGCTTATGTCGTCCGCGAAAATGACGGGGCATATTTGGGAAAGGTTGAAAAAGTAGATTCCTGGGATTTGAACGAAGGGGAAGTCCGGGTAAAAGTAGAATATAGTTCGTTGAATTATAAAGATGCCTTGTCGGCCAGTGGGAATAAAGGCGTAACCCGGAAGTATCCGCATGTGCCGGGCATTGACGCCGCGGGTATTGTCGCAAAAAGCAAAAGCCCGGGATTTTATGTTGGAGATATGGTCATTGTTACCAGCTACGATTTAGGGATGAGCCACCCGGGAGGTTTTGCCGAATATATACAGGTTCCCGATGCCTGGGTAGTGGCTACACCAAAAGGGTTGACCTCGCTGGAAGCCATGATTCACGGGACGGCTGGTTTCACAGCGGCATTGTCGGTTTACCGGTTGATTCAAAACGGTCAAACGCCTGAAATGGGACCAATTGTTGTAACCGGCGCTTTGGGCGGCGTTGGAAGTATTGCCTGTCGGATTTTGGATAAATTGAATTTTGAGGTGATCGCGGCCAGTTCGGAAGGAATGGGAGCGGACGAAATGAAGAGTTTGGGGGCTTCGGCACAAATCACGAAAGCTGAAACAGATGACCAGTCGGGACGACCAATGTTGAAGACAAGCTGGGCCGGTGCTATCGATGTGGTTGGCGGCAATACGCTTACAACGCTGCTGAAGGGATGCAAGCCGCTGGGAAATGTAACGACCTGTGGCAACATCGGTTCCGGCGATTTGGCGATGACGGTTTACCCTTTCATCCTAAGAGGAGTTAGTTTGTTGGGCGTCGATTCGCAAAATTGCCCGATGAATATCCGCGAAGAGATCTGGAACCTGCTGGCTAATCAGTGGAAAATTGATTTCAGCGATCATCTGATTCACGAAACTGAGCTCGACGGGCTGGACAATTACATCCAATTGATGTTGACAAAGAAAAGCCGCGGTAGGGTGGTGGTCAAACTTTAACGATGCAGTTGCTCTCAGTAAATGGATTGCACGCTGATCCGGAGACGATTAATAGTCTTCGGATTGTTTTTGTCGTAAGCGAATTATTTGGAATCACTTTAAATAGCTTTTGTTCGGCATCCTTTCTCAAACATTTCGGCGAACTCCACGTTCTAGGAGTCAAAAATCAAAAAGTCTAACTTTTAAAAGAGAAATTATGTCATTTGAATTACCTGCATTACCCTATGCAAAAAATGCATTGGAACCCTACATCAGTGAAAAAACATTGGATTTTCATTACGGCAAGCACCACAATGCGTATGTTACCAACCTGAACAATCTTGTTCCGGGAACTGAGTTCGAAAATGCCGATCTGGAGACCATCGTTAAAAAGGCAGAAGGCGGGATTTTCAATAACGGTGCACAGGTTTGGAACCACACCTTCTACTTTTTCCAATTCTCGGCTACACCGGTAACTGAGCCAACTGGTGCGCTGAAAGCGGCAATCGATGCTTCATTCGGATCGTTTGATGCGTTTAAAGAAGCTTTCTCGAAAGCAGCAGCAACCCTGTTCGGATCTGGCTGGGCCTGGTTGGTGAAAGACGCCGCAGGAAAACTGAGCATCGTTCAAACCAGCAATGCGGCTTGTCCGTTGCGCGACGGATTGACTCCGCTGATGACTTGCGACGTTTGGGAACATGCTTATTACCTCGACAAGCAAAACCTGCGTCCAAAGTACATCGAAGACTTCTTCAAAGTACTGGACTGGAAAGTTGTTGAAAGTCGGTTCTAAGACGGATGGCCGGATTACTGGATTTTTGGATTATTAGATGTCTGGAAGTCTGAAAATCTAACAATCCGATAGTCCAATAGTCCGGAAATCTGCCAGTTCAACAATCTAAAAATCTTGAAAAAATGAGTGCAGAGAAAGTATTGGCAGCGATGGAGGCTGCCGGAAAACCGGTAAAAGCCGGAGAAATTGTTACAGCCACCGGTTTGGACCGGAAAGAAGTTGATAAAGCAATGAATCAACTGAAGAAAGAAGGTAGAATTGTATCCCCGGTGCGTTGTGCCTGGGAACCTAAAAAATAGAAAAAGGGGCTTTAGGGCCCCTTTTTTATTTGTTAGTTGAACGTATCGACTAACTTCTTTGTTACTCTGTTGATCTCTATTTTTTCCAAAGTTGTTCCATTTCTTCCAGGGTTTTTCCTTTGGTTTCGGGAACAAATTTCCACATAAACAAAGCGGCCAGGATACCCATGATGCCATAGATCCAGTAGGCAAATCCATTGTGAAAATTATCGACCAGGAAGCTGCTTTTGTTCATCATGGGGAAAGTCCACGATACCAGGTAGTTCGAAATCCACTGTGCCGCAACGGCCACAGCCATGGCACGCCCACGGATTCGGTTCGGGAAAATCTCGGCCAGCAGCACCCAAACAACCGGCCCCCAACTTACCGCAAAGCAAGCCACATACCCCAGCATGAAAACCAGGGCAGCTAGTCCCACTTGTTGGAAGAAGAAGGCAAAGCCCAAGGCGAACATGAAGAAGGCCATCCCTGCAGCACCAATAATCATTAATGGTTTACGGCCAAATTTGTCGACGGTAAGAATAGCCACAACGGTAAACGATAGGTTGATAATACCCACGATGATGGTCTGCAGCAGTGCGGTGTCGGTTCCTGATCCCATATTCTTGAAGATCTCAGGGGCGTAGTACAACACCACGTTGATTCCGACGAATTGCTGGAAAGCTGAAAGCAGGATACCGATAACCACAATCAAAATACCAAATGAAAATAATTTTCCGGAGGTAGTGGTCAGGGTTTGTTTGATTTCACTCAACACCTGAGAGCCCCGTTCTGGCCCATTGATCTTGTTCAGAACCTTCAGCGCCTTAGTGTCATCTCCTCTGAGAGCCATGTAGCGGGGCGTTTCGGGAACAAAAAATAACAGGAATAGAAATAAGCCTGCGGGAATCATTTCCGAGGCGAACATATAACGCCAGCCAATGCTGTTCAGCCAGCTGTCATCTCCTTGTCGGGCAATGGCATAGTTCACAAAATAAACGACCAGCATACCGAAGATAATGGCGAACTGGTTAAAGGACACTAAGCGGCCCCGAATGTCGGCTGGAGCAATTTCGGCAATGTACATGGGCGACAGCATCGATGCCAGCCCGACGCCGATACCTCCGATAATGCGGTAAATGATGAAATGCCAGTAAAAGGTATGATCACCTTCGCCAAACGGACGAAAGAACAACTCGGGGTAGGACGAGCCCATTGCGGAGATGAAAAACAAAATAGCCGCCAGGATTAGCCCTTTTTTGCGGCCCAGCTTTAAGCTGATAAGACCACCGGAAAGGCCGCCGATGATACAGCCGATCAGCGCACTCGATACAATAAATCCAAGTTGCGAGTTGGCGGCAGTTTCCCCCAAGCCCATTGGTTTGATAAAAAAAACGTCCAGCGATCCAACTGTTCCTGAAATTACTGCGGTGTCGTATCCGAAGAGCAGTCCGCCCAGTGTCGCAACAATGGTGATCGCGATGATGAAGAACTTATTCTGTTTCATGTTTCATTGGTTTGTGTCGACCCTGCCTGCTGTGTGGGCATTTGTCAGGGTCCATCTTTTTTTGGTTCGTGAGGCATTGAAAAGCAGATAAACCCGATTCGTTTTAAAGGGTCACGAATCGGGTTATACAAATTATTTTATGTCTGAAATGAAATTCATTCCATTTATTGAAATCTTAAATGTACATATTTACAATAGCTTCGTACAATTCTTGTTTGCCGCTAATTTGTTTTGGTTCTCCGTTTGCTTTAGCGTATTCGTAAACTTGTTCGAAAGTCAATTTGCCTTCTTCAAATTCTTTTCCTTTGCCTGAATCATAAGAAGCATAGCGATCTGCAATCATTTTTTCATAAGGAGATTCTTCCAGAATTGCAGCTGCAGTTTCCAGCGCGCGAGCCATCACATCCATAGCGGCGATGTGTGCGATGAACAAATCATCCAGATCCGTTGAGTTACGACGGATCTTCGCATCGAAGTTGGTACCGCCACCTTGCATGCCGCCACCTTTCAATACAACCATCATGGCTTGCGTCAATTCGTACAGGTCAACCGGAAACTGGTCAGTATCCCAGCCATTCTGAACATCACCGCGGTTGGCGTCGATTGCACCAAGCAAGCCTGCGTCAACAGCACATTGCAATTCGTGCTCGAAGGTGTGGCCAGCCAAGGTTGCGTGGTTTACTTCAATGTTCAATTTGAAATCTTTTTCCAAACCGAATTCTTTCAGGAAGCCAATCACAGTTTCAGCGTCAACGTCGTACTGGTGTTTCATGGGTTCCATTGGCTTTGGCTCAATCAGGAATGTTCCGGTGAAACCTTTTGAACGACCATAATCGCGAGCCATTTTCAACATGGTTCCCAGGTGTTGTTTTTCACGTTTCATGTTGGTGTTCAACAACGACATGTAACCTTCACGTCCTCCCCAGAAAACATAAGCCTTACCACCCAGGGCGATTGTTGCATCAATCGAGTTTTTAATCTGAAGCATGGCACGGGCAGCTGTGTCAAAATCAGGGTTTGTGCTGGCGCCGTTCATGTAGCGAGCAGGTGAGAAAACGTTAGCAGTACCCCACATCAGTTTGATGCCTGTTTCAGCTTGCTTTTGCTTGGCATACTCTACAATTGCTTTCATGTTTGCTTCGTATTCTTCGATGCTGTTTCCTTCGCTAACCAAGTCAAGATCGTGGAAGCAATAGTATTCGATGCCCATTTTTTGCATGAACTCGAAACCGGCATCCATCTTGTTTTTAGCTGCTTCTACCGCATTTTCCGCACCAACCCATGGGTGGTTTTGGGTTGCACCGCCAAAAGGATCGCCACCGTCGGCACATAGCGTATGCCACCAAGCCATGGAGAACTTAAACCATTCGGCCATTGTTTTGCCGTAAACAACTTTTTCCGGGTTGTAGTAACGGAAGGCCATTGGGTTTTTACTTTCTTTTCCTTCAAATTTGATTTTTTCCACTGATGGGAAATAAACTGTTGTGCTCATGTTGTGAATTGTTAGGCCCTTCAATCCTCCCCGGGGGGAGGCTATCAGGACATTGCTATTAATTTTAATTTTCTATTTTTCGTATCAGACTCCTAATTCCGTTTTTCTGATTCCTCCCCCCACGGGGGAGTCGGAGGGGGCTTCTAAATGAATTTCTCCAGCATACTCTTCCAGTTGCCGTAAGCAGCTTCATATTCCGCCTTTTTGTTTAAATCAGGTTCTATGGTTTCCAGTTTGGTTAAGTTTGAAAAGGCTTCGGCCGGCGACTTGTAGTAGCCTGAACCGATTCCGGCACCGCGGGCAGCTCCCACTGATCCGTCGGTGTTATACAATTCGATGGTTGCACCGGATACGCCTGCGAGCGTTTCGCGGAAAATCGGGCTTAGGAACATGTTCGCTTTTCCGGCACGGATTACTTTGGCGTCAATGCCAATGCTTTCCATGATCTCCATTCCGTATTTGAACGAGAAGACGATGCCTTCCTGCGCTGCGCGGAACAGGTGTGCGTTGGAGTGAATATTGAAGTTGATGCCGGACATGACTGAGCCCAGGTTTTTATTTTCGAGAACGCGCTCAGCACCGTTGCCGAAAGGCAGAATGCTGATGCCGTCGGAGCCGATGGCGACTTTCGAGGCCGCTTCGTTCATGCCTTCGTAAGAGATATTGCCGCCACCAACTTGTTTGTTCAACCACGAGTTCAGGATTCCTGTTCCGTTGATGCAAAGCAGTACACCCAAGCGATTGGCTTCGGTGCTGTGATTTACGTGGGCAAAGGTGTTTACGCGCGATTTCGGGTCGTATTTTACCTCGTCGCTCACCCCGTACACAACGCCCGATGTTCCGGCGGTTGTGGCGATTTCGCCCGGGTTCAACACGTTTAATGATAAGGCATTGTTGGGTTGATCACCGGCGCGATAGCTGATTTTGATACCGGGTGCCAGCCCCAATTCTTTTGCAGCGGTTTCGTTAACCTCGCTTTGTACGGAGAACGTTGGTACAATTTCCGGAATAAAACTTTCTTCAAAGCCGTAGTAGTCGATCAGCATTTTAGCCACCGAATTTTCTTTGAAGTTCCAAAGAATGCCTTCCGACAGGTTGCCTGCTGTTGTTTTAACCTCGCCACTCAGTTTCATGGCGATATAGTCGCCCGGCAGCATGATTTTATCAATCTTTGCGTACAGTTCCGGTTCGTTGTCTTTCACCCATTTCAATTTCGAAGCGGTGAAGTTTCCCGGAGAGTTCAGCAGGTTTTCCAAACATTTTTGTTCGCCGATTTCCTTCATGGCCTTATCGCCGATGGCAGCAGCGCGGCTGTCGCACCAGATGATTGACGGGCGCAAAACGTTTTGGTCTTTGTCCACAACAACCAATCCGTGCATCTGGTACGAGATACCGATTGAGTCAATCGCCGTCGGATCAACCTTCGATTTATCCATGATCTCAGCAACCGCCAGCTTCAGGTTGGCCCACCATTGCTCCGGATCCTGTTCTGCCCATCCCGGTTGGATGGCGGTCATCTTCATCTCTTGCTTCGGATAGAAGGCAGAGGCCAGGCATTCGCCCGAGTCGCCGTTGATAATCGACGCTTTTACGGATGAACTGCCAATGTCAAATCCTAGTAGGTACATTTTTCTGTGTTTTATTTAGTATCGGATACTTGTTTGTTCTGTTCTGGTGTGTTCTGCAAATTTAGGACAGTCTTTCCGATTTCAAAGCGCGAAAAATGTGTTTTAGAGCATGTTTTGTCAGACCGATGCGCGAATCGTCAAGTGGGTGGGAATTTGCAGATGGATTGATTCACCGCTTTTTACAAATTCGGCGGCCTTTTTCCCCATGGACTCGAAATCGGTGGATATCACACTTATTCCGTCTTTGACATATTTTTTCATCGGTGTTTCGTTGTACGAAATGACGCCAACATCCTGCCCGATGGTTAAATTTTTTGTTGCACACTGATCCAGGAAGCGGGCAAGTGTTCTGTCGCTTACCAACAGGTACAGGTCGCCCTGTTCTACGGTCATCTGCCGGGAGCTTTTGAAAATCTCGAAGCGGATGTTATTGTCCTTGCAAAAGCGCTCGAAATATTCAAGCGACTCGGGCGGGTGGTAGGTGAACTCGGGGTAGAGATAAATAAATCGTTGGTACTTTTTAATCAGCGGCACTTCGGTTTGCAGGGCCTGGTAAAGGCTCGGCCCGAAATCCTGATAAATCGACGAAGCTTCGGCGATGGTATGGACCTGCCAGTCGATCGACAACAGCTTTGCCGGTGGAATTTGTTGGATAATTTCCGGCACGCGCTCGTGGTCGAAGTTCATTACAATGTATTTCGAGTATTTACCAATGCTTTCGGTAATGATTTTCTCGAAAATCTCGATGTTGTAATGGTGAAAGTGCAGATCGACCGTAAAATTATCGGGCAGGTTATCCAGAAACGAGCCATACAAAACCTCTTTGTAGGCTTTGAAGGTATCGAGAAACAGAAACACTTTGGTGGTTGCCTTGGCTATAAAATAGCCTTTGTTAGGAACCGATTCCACAATCCCGCGGTTCTTCAATTCAGCATAGGCTTTGAACACCGTATCGCGCGAAAGCGAACTTTCTTTGACCAGTTGATTCACCGATGGCAGGATATCGCCAACCTGAAGCAAATTGCGGCTAATAGCATCGGTAACAGCATCAACAAGCTGCTGAAATTTTAACTGGTTGGAAAGCGGATCAATCTGAAACTTAAATTTACTCATAACGGTTCTGGTGTTCTGTTCTGGTATGCAAACATAGGAAAGATCCGTAGAAATTGCCGTCGAAATCAGCGATTTTATTAATATTGAAAAGAAAATCCCATGCTAAACGATCTGTTAAAACGCAACCGCAGCTACCGACGCTTCGATGAACGAGAGCGCATCAGCGGGGAGCAGCTGAGCGAGTGGATAAGCCTGACGCGCTACTGTGCCAGCGGCCGGAATGCACAGCCGCTGAAATATATCCCGGTAACTGAAAAAGGAGATTGTGATAAATTGTTTCCCACCTTAGCCTGGGCCGGTTACCTGAAGGATTGGCCGGGCCCGCGGGACGGGGAGCGCCCTGCAGCCTATATTATTTTGGTGAATGATACCGAAATTGCGACCAACTATTTTTGCGACGATGGCATCGCAGCCCAAAGTATTTTGCTGGGAGCTGTTGAAGCCGGCTATGGGGGCTGCATGATTGCTGCTGTGAAACGGGATGCGCTTCGCGAGCAATTCGGAATACCTGAAAGATATCAGATCGTTATGGTCCTGGCCTTGGGAAAGCCGATCGAGAAAGTGGTGTTGGAGGAAATGAAAGACGGCGATTTTAAGTATTGGCGCGATGAACGGGCTGTTCATCATGTTCCCAAACGAAGTCTCGATGAGCTGATTTTGAAACGATAACAGGGGAGGAGAGAAGCGAACTCCTCTCCATATCCCTTTTCAAAACTAACCCCTAAAAAACAATGCTTTTATGATATGGTTGGCCATCTTTGGATTTTCCTTGAGCCGGCGGGTCGAATAACCAAACCAGTCTTTGCCGAAGGGAACATAAACGCGCATCCGGTGTCCTTGCTCAACAATCGATTTGCGTAAGTCGGGGGTAACCCCGTAAAGCATCTGAAACTCGTAAAGGTCTTTCGAAACCCGATAGCGTTTGATCAGCTCCAGCGCTTGCTCAACCAAATATTTGTCGTGTGTTGCAATGCCGACATAAATTTGATGACGCAACATAAACTCCAGATCTTCGATATAGTGATCCCGAACCGACTGGTATTCTTTATAAGCGATCTCTGCTGGTTCAATGTAGATTCCTTTGCACAAACGAAAATTCAGCGGATGGCCGTTTGCCGGTAGCTTATTCAGATCCATAATGTCGTTGAAGGTCCGACGCAGATAGGCTTGTACCACTAAGCCTACATAGCCCGAAAACTCCTTTTTCAGCCGCTTAAAAATATCAAGCTCCGGATCTACACACTGCGAATCTTCCATATCAACACGCACAAAACTGTTGCAGTCTTTGGCTTTTTGCACGATGGCACGCAAATGTTGGTAGCATACTTCCTGATCGAGCAAAAGGCCAAACATGGTCGGTTTCAGCGAAAAGTTGCCCTTTATTTTTTCGCTCGTGAATCGGTCTATAAGCTCCAGGTAATTGTTCTTGTTGGCTTCGGCCTGCTGAAGATTGCTGATAAATTCGCCAAGCAAATCCATGGTTACTTCGATGCCTTCTGCATTCAGCTGTCGGGCAACCGCAATTCCATCCTCCATTGTTTCGCCCGCTATATAGCGCTTCGAGAATTGCCATACCAGTTTCTCGGGCAGGTGCGGTAGCATTTGGGCAATTAGTTTATTGATCATCTTCAAATATCGCTTTAGGTTATTTCGTCTTTTTTCGTTCAGCCTAAAAATACGACTAGCCGAAGCCTTTCGTCAATGACCTTTATCAGGCCTTTTTTATGACTTTTAGCATATTTCTTTTACGGATATTTTCTTCGGCAGGATCGCGAAAAATAATTGAGGAATAACTGTTTTCCTGCTGATAAATTTTTATTTTTGGCCTCGATTAAAAAGAATAGTTAAAAAGAAGAAAATTGTGGCAATTGCGATCCTTGCGGTTTCAAATGCCTGATATTCTGCAAAAACCCTAGAAATAAACATGAAAAATTCGTCATTGATCCTAAACCTGGTTTTATTGGTTGCTGTTATTGTTCTTTTTGTGTTGCATTTTACTTCGGGCAGTGGTTCAAAACCCGATGGAGCCTTAGTCAGCGGGCCGGCCCAGTTAACCGATATGAAAATTGCTTACGTGAAAGTTGATTCGTTGATCGTAAATTATGATTTAGCGCAGGACTTACACGATGAGTTCACAAAAAATCAGGAAGCTTATACCAAAGAGTATGCAACGCGTCGTTCAAAATTCGAAGAGCAAGCTGCTGCTTTCCAGGAAAAAGTGCAACGTGGCGGATTCCTAAGCGAACAACGTGCTGTGCAGGAACGCGATCGGTTGGTGAACGAAGAGCAGGAAATCCTGAAATTGGATCAGGAGCTGTCGTCGAAACTGACTGAAATGCAAAATGCCAACAACGGCCAATTGGTGGATAGCCTGATGGCCTACCTGAAACGCTTCAATGCCGATAAAAAATACGCTTACATTTTCAACTCGAGCGGCATCCTGATTGGCGACGAAGCACACAACATCACCAACGAAGTGTTGGAAGCGATGAACGTTGACTACGCTGAAAAGAATAAATAAAACATTGCAAATACAGAATAGCTGAATCCGGGTTTTGCCCGGATTTTTTTTATCCCTATTTTTCGTGAATGAGCTTTGCTGATCGCTATATTGAACGAAATATTAACAGTGCCCCTTTCGTAACCGAAGCTCCGCGGCCGCAGCTACGCATGGTTGTGGTGGTCCCGGTGTATAACGAACCCGAGCTGTGCCGGATGCTCAACAGCCTGGAGGCCTGCAATGCACCGGCGGGTGGGGTGGAAGTGCTGCTGGTGATTAATGAAAGCGAGATTGCGCCGGCTGAAGCGATTGCCCAAAATAATAAAGCACAGGCCGAAGTTGCTGGTTGGAAGCAACAGCATCCCGCTTGTTTTTTTGCGCTGCACATCATTCGCCCCAAAGCTTTCAGGCGTAAGCATGCCGGCGTGGGAATGGCTCGGAAAACAGGCATGGATGAAGCCATTCGTCGCTTTGGAGCACTGGATCGGCCCGATGGCATTCTCATTTCGCTGGACGCCGATACGTTGGTGGCTGCCAACTATTTCACGCAACTGGAAAAAAGCTTTGCTGAAAATCCCCGCGCTGTAGGGGCGACCATTTGTTTTCAGCACCGCATTGATGAACTGGATAATGCGCGCCAGCGAGAGGGGATGCATCTCTACGAGCTTTATTTGCATTACTACAAGCAGGCACTTGCTTTTACTGGCTTTCCGCATGCCATTTACACCGTTGGCTCGGCTTTTGCCGTACGCGCCGAAGCTTATGTGAAGCAAGGGGGGATGAGCAAACGACAGGCCGGCGAGGATTTCTACTTTTTGCATAAGCTGACGGCTATGGGGCCAATTGTCGAGATCAATTCCACTGCCGTTTACCCTTCGGCGCGCCTATCGAACCGAGTGCCTTTCGGAACCGGGCCAAGTTTGCAAAAGTGGGTGGATGGCGACGAAAGCCTTCGCCATACTTATGCTTTCAGCGCCTTTGCCGACCTGCACAGTTTTTTTCAACTTATTCCCGGCTTTTGGCAGAAGGAGTTTGATGCCAGGCAGCTTCCTCCATCCGTTGCCGACTTTGTTCTGGCCGATGGATTACCCGACATTGTTGCCGAAATCCGCAGAAACAGTGCCTCGGCAGAAGCCTTCGAAAAACGTTTCTTTGGCTATTTTAACGCCTTTAAAATTCTGAAATTCCTCAATTACGCCCATCTCCGCCATTACGCCTTTCAAGACTTGCAGCAGGCTGTGGTGCAATTGCAGGAAGCACTGGGATGATGATTTTTTGCAGGCTTGCCAAACAAATAGGCTTCCAAGCTGCCAATTGGTTAATATCACAGCGATAAATGAGACTCGTGGCGGTTGGGGCAGGATCTGGATCAGGGCGGCAGCTCGTTGCTTAACCTTAAGCAAGATTCGATGAAAAGTTCCGGCAGCACTCGCAGAAAATAAGGATGCTCCGGATTATTTTATTAGTTTCGGGCAGTGGTACCTACACTCCAACTAAGGTTAAATGATTGATATGGAAACACAAAACGTGCTTTTTGCCCTTGGGTTAACATTGTTTGCCGGTGTCTCAACAGGCATTGGCAGTGTGATGTCCTTTTTGTCGAAAAAGTTTAATCCCCGGTTTTTGGCAGGTTCCCTGGGCTTTTCAGCCGGGGTGATGATTTACGTGTCGCTGGTCGAGATTTTTGTGAAAGCCAAGGACTCACTGATTGCGGCACATGGTGTTAAAGTCGGAAATTGGTATACGGTCATCGCCTTTTTTTCGGGAATTGTACTCATTGCTTTGATCGACAAGATGATACCCTCGTTTGAGAACCCCCACGAAATCAAAAATATTGAAGAGAAGAACCTGAGCCCGGAGAATAACAAAAAGCTTCTGCGTATGGGCATGTTCTCGGCGCTGGCCATTGCCATACACAACTTTCCCGAGGGGCTCGCAACCTTCATGGGCGCACTGACCGACCCAACTTTGGGGATCAGCATTGCTGTGGCCATTGCCATTCACAACATCCCGGAAGGTATTGCCGTGTCGGTTCCCATTTACTATGCTACCCGCAACCGCACCAAAGCATTTTGGTTGTCCTTTTTATCGGGGCTGGCCGAACCGGTGGGGGCTGTTATCGGCTACTTCATCTTACGAACCATTTTCAACGACTCCATGTTTGGGGTGATCTTTGCCAGTGTTGCCGGTATTATGGTTTACATTTCGCTCGACGAGCTGCTGCCCACAGCCGAAGAGTACGGCGAGCACCATATTGCAATTGGCGGCTTGGTGGCCGGCATGGCCGTGATGGCCGTCAGCCTTTTGCTGTTTGTGTAGGCGGATTGACGACCTTCCTTAATCGGCTGACCCTGGTGTAACACTTGGCTGCTTTTGCATCGTGTTGGCTTCGGGGTATCACGTAAATTGTTTGCGCGATGCTATGATGTCGTTCATATTTTCGCGAGCCCACTTGACCAGGCTGTGAAGATGAGGCAACAGGCTTTCGCCGCGCTCTGTGAGCCGGTATTCTACCTTCGGGGGGATTTGAGGGTACACTTTTCGGTTAACCAGTCCATCGGATTCCAGGCCCTTTAAGGTGACGGTCAGCATTTTTTGCGAAATCGTTTCAATGGTCTTATGAATTTCCGAGAACCGCATAACCTGAGCTTCTTCCAGTACGAGTAAAACCAGTACCGACCACTTGTCGCCAATGCGATCGATAACATTTCGTACCGGACAATGCTCGGCATCGCCAAAATATTTCAAATTTTTTTCTTCCATAGTTTCTTGAAAATCAATATTTCTAACTTTTGGGTAACTCGTTGATCTTTTGGTTCGTTCTTGTTTTTACCTGCCGGAGGCAATACCTTTGACTTACCAAATGATACTAACATACCATGAGGGAGCAAATATAATTATTAAAACTAAAAGAAGGAGTAGATATGAAAATAGCAGTAACGGGTGCAACTGGTCAATTGGGCCAAATTGTCATCGAAAAATTGAAAGAAAGAGTCGCTGGTGAAAACATGGTAGCTTTGGTTCGCACGCCGGAGAAGGCCGCAAATTTAGGTGTTGAGGCTCGTGCTTTTGACTACACAAAAGCTGAGGAATTGGCGGGAGCATTAGAGGGCATTGATAAGTTGTTGCTGATTTCGGGGAATGAAATTGGCAAGCGTCTGGAGCAACACACTAATGTGATTGCGGCCGCTCAAAAAGCAGGTGTTAAATCGATCGTTTATACCAGTTTGTTGAGAGCCGACAGCTCAACATTGAGTCTGGCTGGTGAGCATTTGGCAACCGAGGAACTTTTAAAGGCTTCGGGCATTGCTTACACCATTTTGCGGAATGGCTGGTACACCGAAAACTACACCGGTTCCATCGCGGGGGCACTCGCAGGGGGTGCTTTTATAGGCAGTGCCGGTGAGGGGAAGATTTCATCGGCTGCTCGCGCTGATTATGCAGAGGCCGCGGTTGTCGTGTTAACCAGCGAAGATCAAGAAGGTAAAGTGTATGAATTGGCCGGCGATAATGCTTATACATTAAGTGAGTTGGCTGGTGAAATTTCGAGACAAACAGGCAAGGACATGCCGTATAAAAACCTGCCTGAAGAAAGTTATGCTGAGATCCTGAAAAGTTTGGGTATACCCGACGCTTTTGCCGGAGCAATTGCCGGCTGGGACGTTAGTGCCTCGACAGGAGATTTGTTTGATGACGGTAAACAGTTGTCTACGTTAATCGGAAGGCCAACAACAGCATTGTCGGAGATGGTCGCGAAAGCGTTGTAAGCATTGCCTTTTATAGATCGAAAAAGCCCTTTGTTCAATCGAGCAAAGGGCTTTGTTGGTATTTTTTACGAAGGTGTGTTTAATCTATCGTATTGGCTGTTCCGGTCTTCGACTCTCCCGTCTGGTCAATCAGGATCATCTGAATGGTGGCCAGCGGGTGTTTGAGTTTGGCGTGTGTCAGGATCCCGTTTTTATATTCGTATTCGTTGGCTGTTTTGCCATTCTCGTCGGTGGATATGTAGCTGTGGTCGCCCGTTTTTTCGAGGCTGTTGTGCTCGCCGGTCCGTTCTTTGTACATCGAATGCACATTCTCCGGTTCAAAGAAATAAAGCAGGCTGCCGCTGTAGTTAATCTCGTCGGTGATCGTAGTCGAATCTTGCTCGTTGACCAATAAATAATTGTCGTTTTGCTTTTTTAGCCAGGTGTCCGAGTTCAGTTCGTCATTCTTGATAGTTTCAACATGCGAATGTTGCAGGATCCCATCACGGTACAGACTGTTCTGCACATATTTGATGTGGTAGGTAAAAATCAACTTCACTTTTACCTCGGTGATTCCTTCGGTTCTGATCTCGTTGCCAACCGTTTGTTGCTTAACTTTGAAGGTGCCGATATTCATCCCGAAAACCCGCAGTTCGTAATTGGCTGTACGGCCCGATGCACTGGCTCCCAGGCTGATGATCAATAAAATGCCAAGCAAAATAATCTTGCCTTTGTTTCTCAAATAGCTCATGGCTCTGTTTTCTGTTCATTCGCTGTTCCTGGCTGGTCAGCGATTAATTGTTTTCCGGAGGCAAAGGTAATGTTTTTGCCTGTTGCGTAATTAGCTGCCAGGCATCTTTCAGGTGTCGCAGCTCGGTTTGTGTCTGCCCAATACTCATACGCAGCCAAAACTGCTCATTTAAAACAGTATGGGTGAAAAATAACCGACCAGTCCGGTTGATGGTGTCCATCAACTGTTTATTGAAGGTATTGCCGGCTTTATGACGAAAGCACACCAGGTTGAAGGGCGGTTGGTTAAGCAGCTCAAAGTCATCGGACGATTGGACCATCGCCACAAACTCGCCTGTCAGTTCAAGGTGCTGGCGGATGTGATGGCGCAAACCTTCGGCGCCGAAATGACGCAGCACAAACCAAAGTTTCAGCGATCGAAAGCGCCTTCCCAGCTGAATATGCCAGTCGCGATAGTCGATCACCGCCCCTTGCTCGGTGGCTTCGTTCTTCAGATATTCGGGCAGGATGCTGAGCGTTTTGATTAAGGCGGCTTTGTCGGCCACCCAAAAGCAGTCGCAGTCGAAATTGGTAAACAGCCACTTGTGCGGGTTGAAGGCGTAGCTGTCGGCCAGTTCCAGCCCGTCAAAGTAGTGGCGGTAGTCGGGAAGTAGCGCCGCCGAGCCAGCCATGGCCGCATCAACGTGCAGCCAGAGATCGTATTTTTGACAGATTTCGCCAATTCGCCGAACGGGATCCACCGCGTTGGAGGAGGTGGTACCAATGGTGGCGCATACAAAGAAGGGTTTCATGCCTGCTGCCAAGTCCTGCACGATCTGCTTTTCCAGTTCCAGCGGATCCATGGCAAAGCGCGGGTCGACAGCTATTTTGCGCAGCCTGTCGGTTCCCAGTCCCATTATTTTCACGCCCTTCTCGAGCGACGAATGCGTTTGTGTCGATATATAAGCCACCAGACCTGCCGTGTCGCCGGTTTGGTGGCTCCGGTAGTTGGTTTTGCGTTCGCGGGCAGCCAGTAAGGCAGCCAGTGCTGCGCTCGAAGCCGTATCCTGAATGACGCCACCTCCGCTGTCGGTACTTTTAAAGTGCTCCGGCAAACCCATTAAATCAACCAGCCAGTCCATCACGCGGGTTTCCAGTTCGGTGCAGGCAGGGCTGGTGGCCCACAACATGCCCTGAACGCCCAGCCCGGACGAAAGTAAGTCGCCCAAAATAGAAGGAAAGGAACTGTTTGATTGGAAATAGGCGAAAAAATTGGGCGATTGCCAGTGCGTTATCCCGGGCATGATAATTCGATCAACATCTGCCATAATATCGCTCATCGATTCGCCCTGCTCCGGTGCTTGCTCCGGTAGTTGACAACTGATGTCGCCCGGCTGAACCTGCGAAAGAACCGGGTATTTTTCAATTTGTTCGTAATAGTCGGCTATCCAGTCGATCATTTTTTTCCCATTCTCCCGGAATTCATCCGGAGTCATCTGATAGCTTTTCATGTTAATCTTGTTTCAATATTTAATGTAAAAGGATGGGTAGTTGGCCAGCTCGGGCAGTTCTGATTTGAAAATGCGGTCGACACGGCTGTAGCCGTTGCCCGCTTTCAGCTCTGCAATAAAGCGGGCGATGGTCTCCGGATGACCTTCAACCTCGATCTCCACGCTGCCATCCATCTTGTTGCGCACCCAGCCGCTCAGTTTTAGCTCAAGCGCTTTGTGTCGGCTGAAAGAACGAAAGCCGACGCCTTGAACCCGCCCAACCAGGATGATATGGATCCGTTTGCTGGAACTCACCGGCTTTGGATATTAGGAGCTGCCGACCCGAACAGATCGATTGTTTCGGGTTGAACAAGTGCCCAGATCGCATAAATGCCCAGGGCTGTTCCAAAAGGAAAGTTCAGGATGTTCAGCGCCGACAGGATGATGGTCAGAATACGCGCCCATTCCTGGTATTTCAACAGTCCCCAGCCGGCAATAATGCCCGGAACAGAGCAAACTGCCATAACCGTGGCCACGACTGTGGCTACAATCGATAAGATGGCCACGACCTCCGAATCATCAATGAACTGACCAATGAGGTTGAGTGTCAGAAATAAAACGAGAGCACCAATGATACCAAGAATGCTGAAAACCAGATAAAGGATGCCGATGATTTTAACATGTGAATCCATAGCGAAATTTATTGACGGGCACCATAGGCCCCGAATTGGTTGCTTAAAAATACGAAGATCTTTTTGATATTAAGCAGAAGGGGCATCCGTTTTGCGGTGCCCAAAAAACAATAAGTCGCTAAATTTGTTTTTATTAACGCTATGCGGAAGGGAAAAACCAAAGCTTTTAGTTAATTTCGCCCACGAAAAGAGAAGGAGAAGAATTATGAATTTTGTTGTTGTTTTATTGTTTGCCGTGCTTTTAATGGCTGTTGCTTTTGCCGGCCTGGCCATCAAAATTTTGACTGAAAAGAAAGGTGAATTTCCTAATTTGCACATTGGAGCCAACCCGCACATGAAAGAGCGAGGCATTACCTGTGCACAAACCTTCGATAAAATAGAACAGGCACAGGCCCGTAAAGAATTGCGATTTAAAGAGCTGAGCCTGATCAAAGAAGAGCCGGGAAGTTGCTGATATTTCCCCGGCCATTTATTGCTGAACGTTGAATTCTTCCTTAATCAACGATTTGAACCCCTCGGAAAAGTAGCTTCTGTATTTCCCGTCTTCATCGGCATAGATGAAGTAGACTTCAATTTCGGGAACTTGGCTGGCAATCTCGATCGACTTATCCAGCCCCAGAACCATGAAGGCTGTTGCAAATGCATCGGCAGTCATGCAGCTGTCGGCCAGTACGGTAGTGCTTAAAAGACTGTGCTGTACCGGGTAGCCGGTGTGGGGATCGATGGTGTGCGCGTATTTTTTGCCATCTTCAACATAGAAATTGCGGTAGTTGCCCGAGGTGGCCAGCGCTTTGTTCGATAGCCCTACAATGGCTTGCATTTGTTGTTCTTTGAAGAAGCTGTTCTCGTCGGGAGTGCTGATGCCGATGTTCCAGCTTTCACCTTTGGGATTCACCCCACGGGTAACCACTTCACCGCCAATCTCCACCATATAGTTTTTGCAGCCTTGCCCGCGCAGATAGGCCGCCACCACATCAACACCGTAGCCCTTGGCAATAGCACTGCAATCCAGCATGGTATTGGGATGCTCTTTCACGATCTTTCCGTCGATGAGTTTGACTTTTTGGTAGCCAACGAGCGCTTTCAGCGAGTCAATAAGCGCTTCGGTAACATTTTCTTTATTTTTAAAACCAAAGCCCCACACATTGACCATTGGCGCCACTGTGATGTCGAAAGCCCCATCTGTGATTTCCGAAACTTTCTCTGCTTTCTTAAAAACAGTGGTGAAATAGCGATCCAGCACCGTGTCGCGGTTGCTGTTTACTTTCGAGATGACCGAATTC
This sequence comes from Mangrovibacterium marinum, assembly GCF_003046625.1. GTDB lineage: Bacteria > Bacteroidota > Bacteroidia > Bacteroidales > Prolixibacteraceae > Mangrovibacterium > Mangrovibacterium marinum. Next base: position 33,971 of record NZ_QAAD01000012.1, on the reverse strand, counting down.
GGGTCGTAGGTCGACAGCGATTGGTTGAAGTGATCCAGTTCCGCTTTCACCCCTTCATGCAGATCTTCTCCTTGTGGACTTTCATAACTGAGGTGGTAGATCGTACCAAAAATCATCCCTTCGTTATGCACGTAGCGGGATTTCGACTGGCAGGACGTGAGTATTGTAATAAACAATAAAAGTGCGGAGGCGGATCTGGTGTACATCATCTTTTTGAATTTTGTTGGCACAAAGATAGGTTAAAATCGCGCTTGTTGATGATCTGACGAACCTTAATGCTTTTGGGGGAGCCGATGCAATTTGTATGTTTCGGGCTTTTAATTATTTTCGGCCTTTCAAAATGGTTTTCAGTGTAAACCAAATGTGTGCGTCTTATGAATGACAATTTCCCAAAGCGGTTGGTGGATGGAACCCGGAGAGTTGTTTGTGGAAACTTTGAGGAAGGAACATTTGAGCAGCGGTTAATCATAATTGGCTGTCTGACTCTATCGTTGGTGACAGCTGTTGCAACGGTGACTAATTTTGCAACCGGCCTGTATAATATGGGCTGGGTTACTTTGGTGTTTTGCCTTGTCACGCTGAGTTTTTTTACAACTGCTCGCAGGGGGCTGTTTCCCCGGTGGCTTGTGCCGGCAATCTTTGTGGGCGCGGTTCTGTTTTCCAATTTGCTGTGGTATTTCAACTATGGCTCTAAGGGGCCGACGCTGATCGTGATTACCGGCGTCTATGTGTTTTATATTCTGATCTCGAAGCGAGGAACTTATCTGCTACCCATCAGTCTGTTTCTGTTGAATATGCTGGGGCTTTTCCTGATTGAATATCATTTTCCGCACTTGTTAGGCGACTATGAGTCGGATCAGCTGCGCAGTTTCGATATGTATTTGGGAACCGCTTTTGCAATGATTTTGATTTTCCTGGCGACCTTGTCGGTGAAGCGGAATTATGAATTGCAGTACCTGCGAGCCCGGTCGTCGGATCAGTTGAAGACGGCTTTCCTGGCGAACCTGTCGCACGAAGTACGGACTCCGCTGAACGTAATATCGGGGTTTACTTCGGTGATCCCCGAAATGGATTACCAAAAGGAGGATATGCAGAAGATCCATCAGATCATTCATTACAACGGCATACAGCTGGTGAATTTGGTGGAAGATATGATCGATCTGTCGAAGCTTGAAGTTGATCAGCTGGAATTGTTCCCGGAGCCGGTGGATTTGCGGGAAATGTTCGACGAATTGAACGATAATTTCAGGAGCTATGCCGCCACGGAGCAGAAAAGGCAGCTCGATTTTCAATACCAGCTGGCGCTGAATAATCCGGTTGTATGGGCCGACAGAAACCGCCTTTCGCAGGTCTTGCGGCATCTGATCAAGAATGCGATGCATTTCTCGGATCGCGGCTCCATCTGTTTTGGTTGCCGCGAGGAAGCCGCCGACATTGTGTTTTTTGTGAAGGATCAGGGGCGAGGTATTAAGCCCGAATACGAAGCCTTTATCTTCGACTCGTTTGTGAAATGTCCCAGCAGCGAAACGACCATCGAACGCGGACTGGGCATGGGGCTGTATTTGAGCAAACGAATCGTTGCCTTGATGGGCGGAAAGATGTGGTTCCAATCGCAACATCAAAAGGGATCTGAATTCTATTTCTCCATCCCCCGAAAGCAAGTGCCTGAAAATGATTTTCGTTGAAAAGCATACAGGCTAGAAAGTATTTTTTTACTTTTGTGCCATCAAAAATTTACGTATCATCTAAATAAAATATTACCGTGGGAAGAGCATTTGAATATCGCCGGGCCGCCAAAGAAAAGCGTTGGGGCCACATGTCCCGGATTTTTCCGAAATTATCAAGGGCTATTACAATGGCCGCAAAAGAAGGCGGACAAGATCCGGATATGAATGCGAAATTGCGTACTGCCATCCAGAACGCAAAAGCCCAAAATATGCCGAAGGATAACATCGACTCGGCCATCAAACGGGCGGCAGGTAAAGATGCCTCCGATTTCTCGGAGGTCAATTACGAAGGTAAAGGACCACATGGCGTATTGGTTTTTGTGGAATGTGCAACCGACAATACAACCCGTACCGTAGCCAATGTGAAGTCGTATTTCAATAAATCAGGTGGCAGTATGGTGCCAACAGGTTCATTGGAGTTCATGTTTGCACGCAAAGCTGTTTTCGAGTTCGAAAAAACGGATGCCATCGATATCGAAGAGATGGAGCTGGAGCTGATTGATGCCGGTCTGGAAGAAATTGAAGTGGAAGAGGACATGGTTTATGTGACAGGCGATTATACAAGCTTTGGGACGCTTTCGAAAGCCCTGGAAGATAAACAGATCGACGTTAAGAAAGCGGTGCTGAAGCGTATCCCGACAACGCCGGTTGAATTTACCGACGAACAGCTGGAAGACATCGAGAAATTACTCGATAAAATTGAAGAAGACGACGATGTGCAACACGTGTTTACAAACATCGCCTAAACAAGTTTCAATACATCGCTTTGCCTGATGTTCATCGGCAAACAAGTAGTAGGGAGGAGCGGGTCAAATCAATATTGAATTTGATCCGCTCCTTCTTTTTTCTGCGAAAGTCTCTTCGGGTGATGTGCCTGCCTGCGGTAGGCCGGGTTTCCAAACCGCATCGGGGATGCCTTGATTTGCGATTGAGTTTGAATCAGGAGCAAAGCCTCATTCTGTAGCAAACCGGTATTGATGGGCCTTACCCCAAACCGAGCTGTTTTTCACTCCTACTTTTGCTCAATTTGAATCTTTTGTCCTACCGGACGGGTTTTCATTTTTCAGCAATGGCTTTAGCCATTCAATACCGATTAGCTTCAAAAGTGTCGCATCCAATCACTTCGTTTCAATGCTCCTTTTTCAGTCTATCGGCATTATACCATCCTATTTCAGAGTATAAATTTAGCCTGTGCAACGGTATAATTTGGGTAGCACAAACGATAACACGAAGATTGTCCCCTCCCGTACGGGACGAAATTTTACCCACGCAAATGCCAAAGCTACCCAAATTGCATCCCTCCGGGATTGCAGGAAGCTTTTTGTTTGATTTCGGCCTCTTAAAAATAGGCCAACTGATTCCAGACTTTTTGGCATTGATCGAACGGCTTTCTTGCTTGTTGATGGCGTTTAGAACGACAACTTTTGACAACAACGACAACCCGAGAACTTCTAATACCCGATCACCAAAAATCTTCCACTTCCATCCTTGTTGGCGATTCTCCGGCACACGCTTGTGTTTGCGTTGGCGAATGCGTAATTTGTAGCAAGCATGGCGGCTATTAATACACTTTACTGATGAATGCACTGCTCCATATCCTGGTTTTTGCGGTTCTGATGTTTTCGGGAATGCCGAAGCTGTATGCCTACAGGGCCGATAGCACGAATGTAAGGGCTCACCGGCAAATTTATCGCAATCAGGAGCAGATCAGCCTGGCGATTCAGGAGGCGTTGGCGCAGGCGGCAGCCGGCAAGGAATTACAGTTTGGAGATGAGCTGATTTCGGCAGAAGAAATATTGCCCGAATTTTACCGGAAACGTGCCTATAAACCGGCGTGGTCTGATTTTTCAACTTTGCTTGATGCGGCGCAGGCTTTAAACCATTCGTGGGAAGATGGCCTGACCCCGACAGATTATCATGCACCCACAATTCAAGCTGTGGCCCATGATCTCCAGGGGATGCTTGGTGGCGATTATATCGATTATCAGGCTGTTGCCCGTTTCGATATTCTGGTGACTGATGCGGTACTCCTTTACGCTTACCATCTGCTCGAGGGGAAAGTCAATCCGGAGTCGCTGGATCAAAAGTGGAACTACAGCTCGCGCGATCTGGAAGAGGGCGTGCCCGCCAAGCTGGAACAAGCGATTGCCGCCAAGGACGTTGCGGGAAGTCTTGCTCGCCTGCGCCCACGGCTGGAAATCTACCAGGCGTATCGTGAGCTGCTGCAGCATTATGCGAAAGAGAAGGACACCGTAGCGTGGCAAACTGTTGGCGGCACACGCTGGCTGGAAGCAGGAGACCAGGACAGCGCCGTGCTCCAAATCCGCAAACGCTTGCAGCAAACAGGCCAGCTGTCGGCCGATACGCAGAGCCTATTTTATGATGATGCGCTGGTGGCTGACGTCGTCCGCTTTCAGCAGGCAAACGGATTGACGCCCGATGGTGTTGTGGGTCCTCAAACACGCGAAGCACTCAATCAGTCGGCTGATTTTCTCCTGGGCAAAATCCGCGTCAATATGGAACGGGTACGCTGGGTGGTATCCAATCTCAGCGACTGTTATATTGTAGTCAATATTCCGGCTTTTAAAATTTATTACGTCGATGGTACAAAGCTGCGCTATACGTCCAGGGTTCAGGTAGGAAGGCCTTACACCAGAACACCGGTGTTTAAATCGCGGCTGGAGTACGTTGAATTTAATCCGCCCTGGATTGTCCCGCGCTCGATTATCCGAACGAGCATTCTGCCTGAACTGAAAAAGGACCCGGCCTATTTGAGCAAAAATCATTTCGATCTGTTGGATCGGGCAGGGAAAAAGTTGAATCCGGCAACCATCGATTTTAGTCAAGCTAGCTTGGCCAGCTTTCCCTATGTTGTCCGTCAGCGCCCGGGCGCCTGGAATGCGCTGGGACTTGTCAAATTGACCTTCCCGAACAAATATTCAGTTTTTATGCACGACACACCGTCGAAAAAACTGTTCGGCGAGAGTCAACGAGCTTTTAGCCACGGCTGCATTCGTATTCAAAACCCGCTGGCACTGGCTGCTGTCTTGCTCGAAGGAACGGACTATGACCGGGCTCGAATCGACACCATCCTGCAATCGGGACAAACTATCCGCGCCTATCCGGCCAAACAGGTCGATGTGATGGTGTTGTATTGGACTATTGGCTATGACGAAACCGGCAAGCTGATTTTCTATCCCGATATTTACCGGCGCGATGAACCCGTACTCCGTCAGTTGGACGCTAAAAGCCAGCCGCGTTTCAACGAAAAGGCCTTTTAAGCATCAAAACACGCGAAGCTTGTGGAGCCGGTTTTTGAGCAGCACCATTAGCGATGAAAGTTGGGAATTTTCGGATATCCTGTTGTCAGTCGTTGTCAGCCCGAACATGAGCAAAGTCACTTGACGACCTGGCGGCGTGGCGCCTCTGCGTATCGGTATTCCTGAAAAATCAGGCGGTAGTAGCATTGGTGTAGATGTACAGGCAGGTGCCGTTTTTGATGCAATCAATAATGTCTTTGTTCAGCTTGTCGGGCAGGGCCGGGCACCCCCAGCTTCGTCCTAAGCGCCCCGTGCTTTGGATAAACTGCTCCGACACATAGGCGGCCGAATGCATGACAATGGCACGTTGGCGGGCATGATCGTTGACTCCCTTCTCGAGGCCGTCCAGTCGCAGCGAGTAACCATGCTTACCCTGATAAGTTTCAGCTGTGGCATAAAAGCCGGGGCTGCTTTTCAACGACTGTGGCTTGTTCGAAAATTGGGTGGCATAATCCATCCCCGAATTTTTGCCATGGGCAACTAAGCTTTCGAATAAGACTTTATTCTGCGATAAATCAAGTACAAATAGTCGTTTTTCAGTCGAAGGGCGGCTGTAGTCGATGATGGTCAGTACTTTTTTATTGTTGAAGTGAAACTGGTCGAGGCCTTTTACTGCCCGGGCAAATACCGGGTAGGGTAATCTGTTATTCAGTTTCAAGGCCGAATACTGCACAAATAAGCTATCTGCATTGGCCGCAGCAGCAAGCCGGTCCTGCCGGTTTTCCGACATCGGTGGTAGGATCAAAATCCCAATAAAAACAATCGAAAATAAAGTGAAAAAAAGTATCCCTCTGCGCATATCCATTACAATTGCCACAAAACTAGTGAATTAATATTGATATGCGATAGGGTAGCGTGTTAATAATTTTAAAATTCTCGGTCAATTCATATCCCGATCATAAACGGATTTCAGGTTGAAAATAAGCGAAATGACAGGCTGTTCGGACAAAACGGCTTTTCGGGAGATCAGAAAGGATGACAGCATATTTCCTGCTTTGTCCATGATCACCGGTGAGTCCTGATTTATTTTCTGAAAAAAGCTCGCCACGATAGCTTTCCTTCGTTGGCGCTTATTCATTCTTCGGGCTTGGAGATACAGCTATTTGGCCGTTATTTTATTTTTAAAATGATGTTGTCTGTTGTGTCATAGGCATCCGATATTGTGTAGTTTGATGCGAGGCTAAATTCAAATTCGTTTGCACTGTCAACGCACCATTGTTTATCCAGAAATACATAGAACGACGTGGTGCCTCGAACAGCATAATTGTTTGTCTGCGCGAATGAAACAAACGAATTGTCTGTTTTTTTTATCATTGCTTCGTCGCGGCCAACAAATACGTCGTCAACCTCGGAGGGGGTCCATAGGATGAAGTTTGTCGACAGACCGGAACTGTTGTCTTCGAGAAAATCGGCGATATTACCGCTGGTGCTAACTTTGATGCAAACATAGTTCTCCGTGGCTAAGGCCGAAACAGTTCTGAAGTCGGATCCGGGAATACCTGCCGGACTATTGTCGTTGGCCGGATCGCTCAATAGCAGTTTAAACTCGGGGATCGCCGCTGTATTAAGCAAGCTGAAGGGGACTAGTCCTAAATCGGAGTTGATTGATCCCGACAGAACCATCTCGTCGTGAATGGTCGCGTTAAGTGTTTTCCCTCCGGCGTTGTAACTAATGTCATTAAACAGCAGGCTTGCTGCGATGCACTCGGCTCCGAAATCGTAAGAACGATATGTTCCTCCAAAATCAAAGTAGCAATTTCCACCTTTGGTTATGGCGCATACTTTGGTATGTGGGCGCAGACTGAATATTGCTTCACCGGTATAAACGGCTACCGGATTGTCCGATGTGCTTTTTAGGACTGTTCCGTGCAATGGATTTTCCCCGGAGGTTGGGGCGCTCGTTGTTTGTACAAAAGCCGGAGCCTTGATGCTGTCGATAGCAGGATTCCCTCCGTTGGCATCAACCGAAAACCAAAAAGTGGAATTGTTGGTGCCGTTAAATTGTAACTTGTTTATCGCACTGTTTAGCGTCGGACTTTGGTTAACGGTAAAGCTTTCTTTTTGGTCATCAATCCATAAGGTTGCCGTGGTGCTTTGGTCGATCGCGATTGTCAGCATACCGCTAATTCCAAAATAATCAGGCGTGGCGGCTGCATCGGCAGCGATGTAACTTCCGCCGGCAATCATGGCAACGTAGGTGCCGTAGTTCGAATGATCATACTCTTCCGATCCTCCCTGTGTTGGTAGTTCAGTTGGATTGACATCTTCTCCTGCGATATCATCGTCATCTTTTCCGCAACTGAAGAGTAGGGCAAAGATGAGTACTACGAATGTTAATAGTCTTGTTGTCATCTCTAAATACGTTTATCGGTTTTCTGTTTGTTTACGAAATTGGGGATAATCCGCTTCAATTTCCGATAGCCAATTTGCCGCTCTTCGTTTTGCCGGGACGAGAAAGTTGATAAAAGCAGGTCAGCCGGACCACAACTCCTCCTCATTAATGGATAGTCACCTCGTTCGCTCACTTATACCACGGGTGGAGATTTTTTCGGTGAAAGTCTCTTTGGGTGATGCGCCCGCCTGCGGTAGGCAGGGTTTCCAATCCGCATCGGGGATGCCTTCAATGGTGATTCAGCTCGAACCTGAAGCAAAAGCTCATTTTGTAACAAACCGGTATTGATGGGCCTTACCCCAACCCTTGCTGTTTTTCTCTCCTACTTTTGATCAACGCGGATCTTTTGTCCTACCGGACGGGTTTTCATTTTTCAGCAATGGCTTTAGCCATGCAATACCGATTAGCTTCAAAAGTGTCGCATCCTATTACTTCGTTCCAATGCTCCTTTTTCAGTCTATCGGCATTATACCGTCCTATTTCATAGCATAAATTAGCCTTCAAAACGGTATAATTTGGGTAGCACCAAAGGCAACACAACAGACTCTCCCGTCCCGTACGGGACGGAATTTTCCTCTGTAGTCGTTCAGCTACCCAAATAGCATCCCTCCGGGATTGCAGGAAGCTTTCCGTTTGATTCCGGCCATGATAAAACCAGGCCAACCGGTTCCCAATTTTTTCCCATTGATCAGAAGACCTTCTTGCAGGTTGATGATCTGGTGGAGGATAAGCCAACAACCGGACAGCTGAAAATCCTCGGACTTCATCCCTGTTGGATATTCCCGCGGTATCAGTTGGGTTTTCGTAAACGAAAAAGAGCTGCCCTGATGAGCAGCTCTTTTTGAATAGGTAATATTTTCGGGATTAGCTTCCGAAGTCGTCGAACAGGACGTTTTCGTCGGGAACTCCCAGATCGTAAAGCATTTTCTGAACCGCAGAGTTCATCATTGGCGGACCACACATATAGTAGTCAATCTCTTCCGGTTCTTCGTGTTGTCTCAGGTAGTTGTCGTAAATTACCTGGTGAACGAAGCCTGTTTTGTATTGAACATCAGCTTTATCAGCTTCCGGATCGGGTTTGTCCAAGGCCAGGTGGAAGGTGAAATTCGGGAAGTTTTTCTCGATTTCTTTGAATTGTTCGTAGTAGAACACTTCCTTCCATGAGCGTGCTCCGTACCAGAAAGTCACGTTTTTCTTGGTTTCTTTCACGGTGTGGAACAGGTGGAACAAGTGAGAGCGCATAGGCGCCATACCGGCACCACCACCGATAAACATCATTTCGCTATCGTTATTTTTCAGGAAGAACTCACCGAAAGGACCAGAGATGGTTACTTTATCACCCGGCTTGCGCGAGAAGATAAAAGACGAACAAACCCCCGGATTTACTTTCTTGAAGCCACCGTTTACCCGGTCGAACGGAGGTGTGGCAATACGGATGTTCAACATGATGATGTTTCCTTCGGCAGGGTGGTTGGCCATTGAATAAGCACGGAAGGTTGGTTCCGGGTTTTTCATCTTCAGGTCAAACATATTAAACTGCTCCCATTCCGAACGGAATTTCTCATCGATGTCCATATCTTTAAAATCGACATCAATTTTAGGTACGTCGATCTGAATATAACCACCCGATTTGAAGTCCAGTGTTTCGCCTTCCGGCAATTTCACTACAAACTCCTTGATGAAAGTGGCCACGTTGCGGTTGGAAACCACTTCGCATTCCCATTTTTTCACCCCAAGAACTTCCTGGTGGATGTGAACTTTCATGTCTTCTTTCACCTTCACCTGGCAACCTAAACGCCAGTTGTCGGCCTGCTCTTTACGGGTAAAGAAACCAGTTTCGGTAGGCAGGATGGAACCACCACCTTCAGTAACCTGACAACGGCACATTCCGCAAGTACCACCACCACCACAGGCTGACGGCAAAATAACTTTGTTGTTGCTTAGTGTTGATAGCAGGGTGTTTCCCGGGTCTGTCTCAATCTCCATATAACCATCGTTCAGGTCAACCTTAACTTTTCCTGATGGAGTCAGTTTCTTTTTAACAAACAACAGGATTGAAACCAACAGGATGATCACCAAAAGGAAGATGACCACGCTGGTAACAACAACTGTTGATTGTGCTGCTAATAATATCATATTCTCAGTTTTTACGAATTACAGTTTAATACCCATGAATCCCATGAATGCCAGCCCCATCAGGCCGGTAACGATGAAGGTAATACCTAGTCCGCGGAGCGGAGCCGGAATTTGAGAGTATTTAATTTTCTCACGAATAGCTGCAATACCCACAATTGCCAGGAACCAGCCAATGCCGGAACCCAAGCCGTAAGTAGTAGCCTCGGCAATGTTGTTGAAAGCTTTTTGCTGCATGAACAACGATCCCCCAAGGATGGCACAGTTTACGGCAATCAACGGCAGGAAGATCCCCAGCTGAGTATACAATACCGGAGCAAATTTTTCAACAATCATCTCAACCAGCTGTACCATTGACGCGATAACAGCGATGAACATGATGAAGGATAAGAAACTCAGGTCTACATCAGCAAATTGAGCGCCTAACCAGCTTAGTGCTCCTTCTTTCAATACGTAGTTTTCAAGCAGGTAGTCAACCGGCAGGGTAATGGCCAACACGAAGATGACGGCAGCGCCCAAACCGGTAGCGGTCTTCACCGATTTTGAAACAGCAAGGTAAGAACACATACCCAGGAAGTACGCGAATACCATGTTTTCAATGAAGATCGACTTGACGAATATATTAATCAAATTTTCCATATCGTATCTTAAATTGAATTTCAGATTTAGTCTTCAATTAATTTCCGGTTTTTACTGCGTTGCACCCAGATGATCACCCCAACAGTAATCAGGGCCATCGGAGGCAGAATCATCATCCCGTTGTTGGAGTAGAAGCCACCGTTGGCGATGTACCAGCTTTCGGGGATGAGTTTGTAGCCAAACAAGCTACCCGAACCCAGCAACTCGCGGAAGAAACCGATGATCACCAGTATCATTCCGTAACCGGCACCGTTACCAATACCGTCCAAAAGCGAAGGCCAGGGTTTGTTGCCCAGTGCAAAGGCTTCCAGGCGTCCCATCAGGATACAGTTGGTGATAATCAACCCGACGAATACCGATAGCTGCTTGCTCACGTCGTAAACGAAAGCTTTCAGTACCTGGTCGACCAAAATTACCAGAGCAGCAATGACAACCAGCTGAACGATGATCCGGATCCGGTTAGGGATGGTGTTACGCAAAAGCGAGATAATCACGTTTGCAAAAGCCAGCACAGCTGTTACCGAGATGGCCATCACGATGGCTGGTTTCAACTGAGCAGTCACCGCCAAGGCCGAACAAATCCCCAACACCTGAACGGTAATCGGGTTGTCGCTGTTGAGCGGATTGGTCAACAGACCAATATTTTTCTTTGAAAATAATGCTTCTTTATCGCTCATCGTCTTTTAGTTTTTCTGGTTGAAAAATGCTTTATAGGCACCCAGGTCGTCTTCGACCATTGTTTGCAGACCTTTAGAGGTAATGGTACCCCCCGAAATCGCATCTACTTTGTGTTCAGCAGGTGCTGTTTCGTTTGATTTGGCAACAACGATTGAATAGAATTTTCCGTCTTCATCGAAGATGGTTTTGCCTTTAAATTGTTCCTGGAATGCTTTGGTGGCGATCTCGGCACCCAATCCCGGTGTTTCTCCCTGGTGGTCGAATGTTGCACCGTAAATGGTGTTCATATCGCTTTCAACAGAGATGTATCCCCAGATTGGCCCCCACAGGCCAGCACCGTAAAGTGGTAAAATGTATTTAATACCACCATCAATATTACATTCGAAAACCGGTAATTGGCGGTCTTCTACTTTTTTCGCACGTTCTTTCTTTAAGTCAACTGTAAAGGCATCTCCCTCAAGAGTTTCACCTTTGGCGTTGACGATGTATGAGTTCACAATTTTCTCGCTGTAAATCTGTTCGGCATCGGCAGCTGTCGCTGCAATGTTTACAGAAGCCAGAATATTCTGTTTTTTCTCAATTTCAACATTCTTTGCTTGATAGGGCTTCAGATTGAATGCTGCAAACGAAAGGATTGCGGCAACCAAAATAACCATTACCGAGGCATATATAAATGTATAAACATTACTATTCCTGTCCATTATCGTAGTCTTTGTAGGTTAAACATTTACTTTTGCCCGTTTCATCCGACGACTGATGTTGCCTTCAACAACATAGTGGTCAATCAGAGGTGCAAAGGTGTTCATTAATAGAATAGCCAACATCATACCTTCGGGGTAAGCCGGGTTCACCACGCGGATCAGGATGGCTAGCAAACCAATCAGGAATCCGTAGATCCATTTTCCTTTCACGGTTTGAGCCGCCGATACCGGATCGGTTGCCATAAAGATGGCACCAAAGGCAAAACCGCCGATAATCAGGTGATCGTAAAAGGGAAGTGCCATATAGCTGTTGTCGCCGGCGAAAATGTTCAAAAGAAGACCCATGAACAAACCTCCCAACACCGTTGATACCATGATTCTCCAGCTACCGATTCCGGTAACGATCAGTACCAGGGCACCAATTAGGATGGCAATGGTTGAAGTCTCACCAATTGATCCGGGGATTAAGCCCAAAAAGGCGTTCCAGGTGTTTAATGCGTCAGTGTGTCCTGCGGCAGCCAGTGCCATCGGTGTAGCTCCGGTGAAACCGTCAACGGCTTTATCAATGCCCGAGGCAGAGATCCAAACCGAGTCGCCCGACATTTGGCCGGGATAAGCAAAGAACAGGAATGCACGGGCTACCAACGCGGGGTTCCAGATGTTCATACCTGTACCGCCGAAAACTTCTTTACCGAAAATAACGGCAAAAGCAACAGCAATGGCAATCATCCAAAGTGGTGTGTTCACCGGCATAACCATCGGAATCAAAAGACCCGATACAAGGAAGCCTTCGTTTACCTCGTGGCCGCGGAACTGAGCAAAGATGAACTCAATACCCAAACCAACAACGTAGGATACAACAATGATGGGTAACACTTTCAGCAAACCAAACAGGAACAGATCGAAGAATGAAGCTGTTTCCAATTGGCCTAAAGCACCGAAATGTTGGTACCCCACGTTGTACATTCCAAAAAGTAAAGCCGGAACCAATGCCAGGACAACAATCCCCATGGTCCGTTTCAGGTCAATAAAGTCGTGGATATGTGTTCCCGACTTCGACGTATTCTTTGGTACAAAGAATAGCGTAAATAGCGCATCATGCGTGGAGTGTAGCCAATGGAATTTGGCACCCTTCTGTACATGAGGCTGCGTTTTTTCGAAAAAATTCTTTATCGCTTTCATTGAATTTCTTTTTTAAGGCAATCGTTTATCCCACTTCTACTACCATGGTGTCAAGTCCTTTGCGCAAAATCTCCTGAACTTTAATTTTTGAAGTACAGGCATATTCACATAGTGCAAGGTCTTCTTCAATCACCTCGTAAATACCCAATTGTTCCATTTTGTCGATATCGTTGGCCAGAATTGCTTTCAGCAAGTAGACCGGCAGAATATCCATGGGCAAGTATTTTTCATACTGGCCAGTCACGACAAATGCACGTTCTGCACCGTTCATGTTGGCGTCCAGTGTGTATGCTTTTTTCGGGAATAAACTTGAGAAGAAAGTTTTTGAAGCAGAGTATTTGTCAAATCCGGGAGCTGCCCAGCCCATAAATGCATAGTGCTCGCCTTCCGGAATTACGGTAATTTGCTGATCGGCGAATCCCAGGTAGTTGTCAGCTTCTACTTTTGTACCGGTCAGTACGTTGCCGCTGATGATACGCTCGGGATCGTTCTTTTTGGTTTTACCACCAACAATGGAGCTGATAAGGGCCCCGTGAATGGTTTGGTAATATTGAGGTGCTTTGACTTCGGAACCTGCTAAGGCGATTGTTCGGCTGAAATCAACCTGTCCGGTTTCGAATAAGCGTCCCATATAAGCCAAAGCCTGAATGCTGGTTGTCCAAACAACTTCTCCTTTATTAACCGGAGCTGTTTTGTGGATTTGAATACCAACATTACCTGCAGGGTGCGGACCTGAGAAACTGTTGGTTTCAACATTTTTCAACCCGCTGAAAATGCTGTTTGATACTTTTCCCGGCAGACCAAGGTAAACTTTTCCATCGGTTAATTTCGCCAACGCGTTGATCCCAGTTTGAATGCTGGCGATCTGGTCTTTGAAAATGAACTCATAATCAGGAGCTAACGGGCTTGAGTCGAATCCTGAAATGAAAATGTTCTTGGGTTGATCACTCGGCTTGGCAATTGTCCCGTAAGGACGCTGTTTGATAAACGGCCAAAGTCCACTGTTTAAGAGTTGTGCAACAATCTCTTCTTTGCTAAGCTTGGCAGGATCCGCCTTTGTGAAACTCGCAAACTCGTTTTTGCCGTCGGCTTCAACAATCACTTCCAGAATCTTACGACGCTCGCCGCGGTTAATGGTCTTTACCGTACCACTAACCGGAGATGTGAAGAAAATTTCCGGATTGTATTTGTCGAAGAACAGGGCATCGCCAGCTTTCACTTGGGCATCAACTTTCACACTTAATTTTGGAGTTAAGCCAGGAAAATCGGTTGGCTTAAGGGCAACGGTTGCAGGAGCCGATGCGTTCGCTGTGGTCGCTTGCGCAGCACCTTCCAACCGGATATCCAATCCGCGTTTTAGTTTAAAATGCTTTGACATTGTAATCCCTTGTTGTTTTGATTTAATGGGTAGCAAAAGTAATTATTATTGAAAACTTTTCACAATCTTTGTCTGGAAACCTGGGCTTTTGAAACGGTTGATTAACAATTATTCTGTCGTTTTATAACTGTATGTTTAACTGTTCGTCCACCATCGGTTGAAAGCCTTTCTTTATCATCGATTTTAAAATGAAAATGTTCCGGAATTGTTTTTTTCTATCGCTCATTTCGATCGTTATTTTTTCATTAAATTCTCGGGCACAGGCTGCCTTCGACCAGGTATACCGAAACCAGGTTTTTATTCCCGATATCCATTCGGTGCAGTTGTTCTCGTCCGGCAGTGTGCTGTCGATGCCTGTTTTATCGCTGGGGACCGATGAGCAGCTGGTCCTGAAATTTGACGATTTGTCGGGCCAGGTGAAGAATTATAACTATACCATCCTGCATTGCGATGCCGACTGGCGGGAGTCCTTTGTGATGCAGTCGGAATACCTGGATGGCTTTGCCGAAAACCCGCTCGACGATTATGCCCTGAGCTTCAACACGTCTATGGATTATGTGAACTATCAGCTTGCCATTCCCAATCAACAGGTCCGTTTGAACTACTCGGGGAATTATATCCTCTTGGTTTATGAGGGAAACGATCGCGAACACCCGGTGTTGAGCCGTCGCTTTTTTGTGCTCGATCAGCAGGTTGCAGTGCAGGGACAGGTGAAAAAGGCAACCTTCGATCCTTTTCAGGGCGACAACCAGGAGGTTGACTTCTCGGTGTTGCACCGACAGCTGAAAATTGAGGATCCCTTTAGCGAGATTCGGGTGGTGGTGATGAAAAACAGGCGCTGGGACTCGGCCATCCGCGACCTGAAACCCATTTTTGTGCGGGATAATGAGCTGGTGTACGATTACGATGAGCAGAATGTGTTTCCCGGAGGGAACGAGTTTCGTTATTTCGATATGCGATCGTGGAAATATACCGGTGAGAATGTCGATGAGATTGGCTTTTATCAGGCTTATTATCATGTTCGCGTGATGCCGGATGAAATTCGGTCGAACAAAAAATATTTCGAATACCAGGAAATGAACGGCAACTTCACCGTCGAAAGTCAGGACCGTATTCAGGATCCCGACACGGAATGCGATTACGCCTTTGTGCACTTCAGCCTGGCTGTGCCGGTGCCCCTGGTGGGCGGAACGGTGCATGTTTTCGGAGCCCTCACCAACTGGACGACCGGCAAAGGAACGGCTATGAGCTGGGATGCCGCGCACAAACAATACGATTTAACCCTCTTGTTGAAGCAGGGCTACTATAACTACGAGTATGTGTATGTGCCCGAGGGAGCCACCGTGGCCGACGAAACGGTGCTCGAGGGGAGCCATTTCGAAACCGAGAACGATTATCAGATCTTTGTTTATTATAAAGGGATTTCCGATCGTTACGAGCAGTTGGTTGGCTTTACGCAGTTGAACTCACGCTCGTTTTAGCGGACGACGGTGAGCAGGCCATCGCCATTTTCGAAGGGAATGCTGAATGAAAAGCTGGAGCCCTGATTGATCGCCGACTGAACATCAATATTGCCGCCCAAAACATGAGCGTAATGTTGTGCAATGGCCAGACCAAGGCCGGTGCCCTCGTATTTGCGGCTTTTCTTATGATCGATCTGGTGAAAGCGGTCGAAGATGCGTTCCAGGTTCTGCTCGTCGATGCCAATGCCCGTGTCGCGGACAAAAAATTTCAGCCGGTCGTTGCCCTCCATCCGATAGCCAAACTCAACTTCCCCGTCGGTGGTGAACTTGATGGCGTTGTCGATTAATTTTTTCAGGATCTCGGTGAGCAGCTGGCGGTCGGTCGACACGCCAAACTTGGGGTTGGCATTTTCGTTATTCAGCTTCAGCTTGATGGGCTTACCGGCCACATCGATGCTGTATTCCCGAAACAGATCGACCATTAAATCGTTGATCTTGCAAAAGCCTTTGTGCATCACCACTTGGTTGCTTTCAATTTTCGAGATGCTGATCATGTCATTAATCATCTCCATGAGTAAGCGCCCGTTGTTAACGATAATCTCAATAAATTTGCCCCGTTCGTCATCGTCAAAATCGGGGGAGCCCAGCATCCGCGAGAAACCAATGATGGCATTCATGGGCGTGCGTATTTCATGCGATATGTTGGCCAAAAAGGCCGATTTCAGCTGGTCGGCCTCTTCTGCTTTTTGTTTGGCTTGCTCCAGCCGTATTTCGGCCAGCTTGCGTTTGGTAATGTCGCGGGCAATGGTAATTACCGAGTTGTCGTCGAGTTTGGCAATGCGCATCTCAAACATGGCCGTACCTTTATTCACCTCCAGCGCATATTCAATCGTCTCAATCGAGTCGAAGCGAATGGCATCCTGAATATACTGGTAGATTTTCCGCGACATCTTTTCCGAGAAACCAACCTCGAAAATTGAATTGCCAATAATGTCTTCCCGGTCAATTTCGAGTTGTTCCGAGTCCTTAATCACAAAATCGACATACACCCCGTCCTTGTCGATAATGAAAAACAGGTCGGGAATAGCTTCCAGTAAAACCTGAAAGCGTTTGCGGCTTTCCTTTAAACTGTATATCGCGTTTTGCTTATTGGTGATGTCGTAAAATACGCAGGCTATCAGATCTTTGGTTGGCATCACGGTGGTCAGCTCAAACCATTTGTCCAGATGCGGCAGGTGTAGCTCCATCTGGCGCTTCCTGGAGTGTAGTAGGAAATAATTCCAGTTGAAGCTGTTTTTAAAAAGCTTCGGGAAGATTACATCAATATCCACATGGCGTATTTCGCGCATCGATACCCGAAAGGTAGCCTCGAAGGCTTTATTGGCCTTAACCACCGACAGGTTGACCGGGTTGCCCAGTTCGTCGCGGTTTATTTGAAGAAGCAGATAGCCCTGCGGAAGTTGCTTTTCAAACTGCTGTATACGCGTTTCGGTATCGGCCAGTTGGGTGATCAGCAGCTTCATGTGATGGCCGTAAGTCCAAGCCGTTACAAAGCAGATGATGAACCCAATGGTTAACACAATCACCGGATTCAGGATATATTCTGTCGGGTTCCAGTAAAGCTGCCCCAGTAGTTCGGTTCTGTTGGCTTGCACTATATGCAGTACCAGGGCTCCAAGCCATACCAGGTAGAACAGGAAGAGTTTTCGGCGGTTGTTGCTTTGAAACAACAGTAGCACTAAGCCTGCAATGCCGGTCCATAGGGTGAACTGAATGGTATGATGGATTGGCATGATGGCCTGATCGGGCGATATATAATAAAAGTAAGCCGGAATTACCCAAAGAAAAATGCTGTTGATCGCCAGACGTGTCTTCCGAATGTAGAGCAGATACAAACCGACAACCGAGATGGCCATCAGGCTGACGTCGCCAGGGGTGCATACATATTTTAGTTTCCCCGAAAGCCCCATCGTCAGGCTGTACAAGCCAAAGAGACTTGTCGCTAAAAACACCAGAAACAAACCGAGTGTTTTGCGGTTGGTATCATTGGCTTTTACGGATAGTTTGTCGGCAATCAGGTTGAAAATTGGCACTGGCATGAATGAAAAAAAAAGTTTTGGATAAATATAGTAATTTTTGAACGGGCAAGCGGATCGAAGCGTTTTATCTCCCTAATTTCTGAAAGCTGATATTTATTATGGATTAGCTTGGGGGTATTCTTTAGATTTGTTGATCACGGATTAAATGGAGAATACTTATTAAACGATACAAAAGATAACTATGCCAAAAGGAATTTTTAATGTGCCGGTTGCCAAAAACGAACCGGTACGTACTTATGCTCCCGGATCGGGCGAACGAAAAAGTTTACAGGCTAAGCTAGCCGAATTGCGTTCGGTAGAAGTTGAATTACCCATGATTATTGCCGGAAAGGAAGTGACCACGGATCGTCGCCGGCGAATTGCCCCCCCGCATGACCATCAACATACGCTGGGCTATTTTTTTGAAGGAGATTCGTCACATGTGCAGATGGCCATCGATGCCGCGTTAGATGCAAAGAAAGCGTGGGCCGATATGGGCTGGCAACACCGTGCCGCAATTTTCCTGAAAGCCGCCGATTTGCTGGCAGGCCCTTACCGCGACAAAATGAACGCAGCAACCATGCTTGGGCAGTCGAAAAATGCCTTTCAGGCCGAGATTGATGCCGCGTGTGAGCTGGCTGACTTTTTTCGCTATGGGGTGAAATGTATGACTGATATCTACCAGATGCAGCCTGAGTCGTCAGCCGGAATTTGGAATTATAACGAATACCGACCGCTCGAGGGCTTTGTGTTCGCACTCACGCCCTTCAACTTTACCTCCATAGCTGGTAACTTACCCAGTGCACCGGTAATGATGGGCAACGTAGCCGTCTGGAAACCCTCCAATACTTCGGTGTACTCTGCGGCTGTTATTATGGAAATCTTACAGGAAGCCGGCTTGCCCGAGGGGGTCATCAATCTGGTGTATGTGGCGGGGCCGGTGGCCGGAGAGGTGATCTTTAGCCACCCCGATTTTGCGGGAATCCACTTTACCGGGTCAACGGCAGTGTTCCAAAATATCTGGAAAACAATTGGTGAGAATATTTATAAATACAAGGCATACCCGCGCATTGTCGGCGAAACCGGCGGTAAGGACTTTATCTTTGCCGATCCTACAGCCGATCCGCAAGCCCTGGCCGTGGCTATGCTGCGTGGTGCTTTCGAGTACCAGGGGCAAAAATGTTCGGCCGCCTCAAGGGTGTACGTTCCCGAAAGTATCTGGGCTGATGTGCGCGGGCGCTTCGAGAAAATGATGGGCACCGTAAAAATGGGACCCGTTGAAGATTTTACCAATTTTGTAAATGCGGTGATCGACGAAAAATCATTCGATAAGTTGGCCGCCTACATCGAGCGCGCCAAAAGCAGCAAGGATGCTCAGGTCATCTGGGGCGGTAAATGCGATAAGTCGGTCGGTTATTTTATTGAGCCTACCGTTATTTTAGCTGCCAAAGCCGACTACGAAACCATGGTCGACGAACTGTTCGGCCCGGTGTTGACGGTCTATGTATATGAAGATAGAAAGCTTGATGAAACCCTGGCGCTCGTG
Organism: Mangrovibacterium marinum; assembly: GCF_003046625.1. Classification (GTDB taxonomy): domain Bacteria; phylum Bacteroidota; class Bacteroidia; order Bacteroidales; family Prolixibacteraceae; genus Mangrovibacterium; species Mangrovibacterium marinum. The sequence goes on along the minus strand of NZ_QAAD01000012.1, from coordinate 14,734 downwards.
GATCAAACGTCAATGTATGCGTTAACCGGAGCCATCTTCTCGCAGGATCGCTACAGCATCGAGCGGATGACCAAGCGACTGGAAAACGCAGCCGGTAATTTCTATATTAACGATAAACCAACCGGCGCCGTGGTGGGTCAGCAGCCTTTTGGCGGTGCACGCGGCTCGGGAACAAACGATAAGGCAGGCTCGGTTTTCAATATGTTGCGCTGGACTTCCATCCGCACCGTGAAAGAGACTTTTGTTTCAGCCAAAGAATACGGCTATCCGAATTTCTTGCCCGATCAGGATTAAAAACTTTTTTATGCGATGAAGGAGGTGTTCTTTTGGGGACATCTCCTTTTTTTTGCGCCCTTGAAGGCCGTGTTTTTCTGTGAAAGTCTCTTCGGGTGATGCCTGCGGTAGGCCGGGTTTCCAAACTGCACCGGGGATGTATTGAATAGGGGTCCAGCTTCAACCGGAAGCCAGGCTTCTTTTGTAGCAAACCAGCGCTGATGAGGGTTGCCCCAAAACTGGCTGTTTTTCACTCCTACTTTTGCGCAATTCGGATCTTTTGTCCTACCGGACGGGTTTTCATCTTTGGCTTGCCCCAAAGACGAAACAGAAAACGCAAGGCTTATTTTTATCTTCAGGTGTCAGCTTCCGAAAGCTAAGTTCAGCCGGGTGATCTCCTTCTGTCGGCGGAGCTTCCCGGATTCACTAAGCTTCCGGTTCGCCTCTCACCATCGATAAAAAGTAGGCCGGTCCCGCTCCGAGCGAGCTTCCGTCTTCTCTTAAATGCCTTCTGCTGTCTTCCACCACTTTCATCCCTGTTGGAGATTCCCTCCGAATCATGTAGGTTTTTTCTGTGAAAGTCTACCACGCAAAGACGCTAAGGCGCAACGTCAATAACTGGTTTTCATTAGATGTGGACCGACAACTTTCGACAACCTGACAACTTCGTTGATCTGGGATCTTTCGACAAATGTGACTGAACACTGGGACTGATCACTTTCTTCGTTTCAACTTTCGACTTAAAGCGGATGTTTTTCCCTGTCGGATAGGTTTTCATCTTTCGGTAATGGCTTTAGCCATTCCATTTGGGTAGCACGCAAGTCGACAGGATGGCAGTACCGTCCCGTACGGGACGGAATTTTGAGTATTGTTGCGTTTATCTACCCCAGTAGCATCCCTCCGGGATTGGACTGAGCAGCAGGTTCTCGCGTCACCATCAATAAAAATGGCCGAAATCGCTTCGGTCAGGTTTAGAACGACAACCCGACAACTTTCGACAACTTTCGATAACCTGACAACTTCGTTGATCTGGGATCTTTCGACTGATGCGCCTGTGCCTGCGCCTGCGCCTGCGACTGCGCCTGCGACTGTGACTGCGACTGAGACTGTGACTGCGACTGCGACTGCGACTGCGCCTGTGACTGAGACTGAGACTGAGACTGAGACTGAGACTGAGACTGAGACTGAGACTGCGACTGAGACTGCGACTGAGACTGAGACTGAGACTGAGACTGAGACTGAGACTGAGACTGAGACTGCGACTGAGACTGAGACTGAGACTGAGACTGAGACTGCGACTGCGACTGCGACTGCGACTGCGCCTGTGACTGAGACTGAGACTGCGACTGCGACTGCGACTGAGACTGAGACTGAGACTGAGACTGAGACTGAGACTGCGACTGAGACTGAGACTGAGACTGAGACTGAGACTGAGACTGAGACTGCGACTGCGACTGCGACTGCGACTGCGCCTGTGACTGAGACTGAGACTGCGCCTGAGACTGCGCCTGAGACTGCGCCTGCGCCTGCGACTGCGACTGTGACTGCGACTGAGACTGCGACTTGCCTTCAGCCGTCAGCTGCTCAAGGCGAAGTTCGTCCCGATAGCGCAAGCTGCTGTTTCGCCGGCGAGCTGTTTGTTTTTTCTGCCAGACTACTTACATTTGTTTGAAAGATTTGCAAGCTATGTTGAAAACACCGAAATGGATTCGCGAACAGGTATTCACCAAATGGGGAGTTGTTACCCTGGCCTTTGCCGTTTATATCCTTGTGATCAACGAGCACAATGTGTGGCAACATCTTCAAAATAAATCGAAATTGAAGCAGCTGACGGAGCAGAAAGACCTGCTGCGTGAAAAAATTGAAGCTGACAAAACGAAAATTGAGGAGCTTCAGACCAGTCAGAAGAATCTGGAAAAGTTTGCCCGTGAGCAGTTTCTGATGCACAAACAGGACGAAGATGTGTTTGTAGTGGTCGAGAAGTGAACCCCAAATCCGCTTTCCCCGAGGCTCCCGTTTTTCGGGCAAGGCAGGCTGAAGACCTGAAACTGCAATAAATTCCCGAATTCCGTTTCCTCAGCTATTTGATATATCAAAGATTTTTCTTTAAATTGATATCAAATTATGAAGCTGAATATCAACATATTTAAAATTGAGACCAACCATGTGGCTCCGCAAAAGGGACGGATTTTGATTGCCGAGCCGTTTTTGCCGGGCAGCTATTTTAACCGAGCGGTCATTTTGTTGGTCGCTTACAGCGACAAAGGAGCGGTTGGATTCATTTTAAATAAAAAGGTTGATTATCCAATAAATCAGATTATTCCCGACTTTCCCGATTTCGATGCCGATGTGTATGTTGGCGGACCGGTAAGTACCGATTCCATCTATTTTATCCACTCGCTGGGAACCGAAATTTCCGGAAGCATCCACATTAAAGACGATCTGTACTGGGGCGGCGACTTCGAAGAGCTGAAAAGCAAGATCCGCCTGGGGATGGTAAAACCCGGTGATGTGCGCTTCTTTATGGGCTACTCGGGCTGGGATCACGGACAACTGGAAGAGGAACTGGCCGAAAATAGTTGGTTGGTGACCGATATTGACCAGCAAGCCGTGATGGGCGAGGAGTCCAAGAAGCAAATGTGGCTCAACATCGTGAAAGGAATCGGTGGAAAATATCTGATGTGGGAACACTTTCCCGAAAACCCGTCAATGAATTAATAGCCGCTCAAAGCCGTTGGCGATCTGCTGACTGTACCTCCGGTAAAAACGTTTCATGCCGAAACCTCTCACGTATTGCACCCCATCGGTGTCGTTCGCAATAAAAGCCTCGTCAACATCCTGGATGTCATCTTCGTAGATCTGGTCGAGCTCATGAAGCGCAAAGCCGATTTGCTCACAAAGCTGGGCGATAACCCGTTTGGCGGGATTGATGTAACAACCGGATCCGGGAGAGGGCGTGTACAGCTGTTTGTTTTTGATAAAGTAAATATTGGCGCCTGGTGTTTCCAGTAGGCTGTGCTTGGTGTTGGTAATCAGTGGTATGTTTCCGCTTTGGCGGCTGTGCGCACGCGCTATTGTCCATATCGGCTCCGAGCCCAGCTGCAAGGCCGACAGGGGAGAGTCGGACTTCTGGAACTGGCGGAACAATTCCAGCTGATAGCCATCCGGATTTTGGACGAACGAGGATTCCCGATGCGGGTTGATTTCAATGAGGTAGCCTACCGTTCCTTCATTAAAGAGAAAACTAATTCGGATGGTTGCTCCCTTGAAACAGCGGTTTTTATGGATGGCTCTTTCAATCTGTCGCCGGAGATCTTTGCCTTCGTGAGCTAAAAAATCGGGTTCATCAATTTTGAATATCTTAAAATGTAACTTCCATAATCGAAGATGATCCTCCCAAAAGGGCATCTGGCTTTTCAACATACGCAGCTGATCGGTAAACAGCAGATGTTGCAGTTTGCCGGCCGTGAGAACCGGTTCCCCGCAAGGGTGAAGCTTTTTGTTGTATAGGATGAACTGCCCCATCGATTTAGATCACACCAAACAGCCGGTCGACAAAATGCTGAAAGTAGTTTGCATTTAATAAGATCGGATAAATGAAGCCGAACAGAGCCCCCAGGAAGTGCGCATCGTGGGCAATATTATCGTTCTGCTTGCGGCTCATGTAGTACGAATAGGCCAGGTATAACAAGGCGAAAACAATTCCCGGAATGGGTAGGATCCCAAAGAAATAAATCTTGTTCCAGGGATCGAAAAAAATGGCGGCAAATAAAACTGCCGAGACAGCACCAGAAGCACCCACGGCGTTGTAGTAGAAGTTATTGCGGTGTTTGTACAGCGCATAGATATTGGAAACAAGCATTCCCCCAAAATATAAAAGCAGAAAATAGGCATTGGCCATTCGTCCGAACACGAAGAAATACTGCTCGATGGCCCGGCCAAACGAATACAGAACAATCATGTTCACGATCAGGTGCTCCCAGTTGGCATGGACAAAACCATGTGTCACCAGCCGGTAATATTGGTGTTGATGAACAATTTTACTGGCGTTAAACTGAAGCTTGTCCAGCAGCGCAGGTTTGCCAAATGCCGCAATCGATATCAGACAGGTGATGACAATCAGGATTGTAGTCATATTTAATCGTGTAATATTTTATAAATTAATTCTTTCTGGAGATCGCCGGCGCTCGACGATACATTGCCAAGCCCTTTTGATTTCATGTCGAACTCGCGCAGGGTTCCAATAATTGCAACCAGCTTGCGGATCGGATATTGCCTGGCGGCGGCAATATAGTCTTTCACAAAATACGAATTCACGCCCAGTTTCGATGCCGCTGCTGTCGGCGATTTGTCGTCCAGAAAATGAAAGGTGAGCAGCTTCATGAAAAACTGATAAAGGCTCGAGATCGTGCGCGGAAGCGGATTGGCATTCGGATTGGCCGCAAAGTGGTTGATAATCTGATTGCTTTTCAGAATATTGCGCTGCCCCAGCGCATTCTGGAGCTCAAAAATATTATAGTCTTTACTGATCCCGATATTTTTTTCAATATGGTCGGCGGTAATCTGGGTTTTCGCCGGCAGGCTGATGATTAACTTTTCCAGCTCGTTGGACACCTTGCTCAGGTCGCTTCCCAGGTATTCGGCCAGCAGCTGCGCCGCTTGCGGAACAATGGTGAAGCTGCGGTTAGCCAGGTAGCTTTTGATCCAGTCGGGGAGCTTATTGTCGTAAATGCGCTTCGACTCAAACAAAACACCGTTTTTGTCCACCAGCTTGCTGAAGCTTTTGCGTTTATCCAGGCTTTTGTACTTGTAGTTGATCACCAGAATGGTCGATTGAAGCGGATTCTTGATATAGGCTTCCAACTCCTCAATTTTTTTGATGTTCTGCGCTTCTCGGACAACAACAACCTGGTGGCTGGCCATCATCGGGAAACGGCGCGCGTAGGTAATAATCGTATCAATGTCGGTGTCTTTACCATATAAAATGTGCTGGTTGAAGCCTTTTTCAGCATCGGTCAGTACATGTTCGGTAATATAGTCCGAAATCTGATCGATGAAATAGCTTTCTTCGCCCATCAAAAAATAAACGGGACGATATTCTTTTTTCTTGAGCGCAGTCAGAATTTGGTCAAAGGTCATGTCGGGGCATTAAAAGATTAAAATTTCAGGTGTTTTACCGATCGGCCGTTGGTTTTGATCTCCACCAAGGCGTCGATGCCGGTTTTAATGTGCATCTCCACAAATTCGGAGGTTACCTTTTTATCGCTGGCATCGGTCTTAATGCCGGTCGAAATCATGGGTTGATCCGAAACCAACAGCAAGGCACCTGTCGGAATTTTATTGGCAAAGCCAACGGTGAAAATCGTTGCTGTTTCCATATCAATAGCCATGGCTCTGGTTTTCTTCAGGTATTTCTTGAAGCGTTCGTCGAACTCCCAAACCCGCCGGTTGGTCGTGTACACCACCCCTGTCCAGTAATCTTTTTGGTTTTCGCGGACGGCTGTCGATACTGCCCGCTGCAGGGTAAAGGCCGGAAGGGCCGGCACTTCGGCGGGCAGGTAGTCGTTCGAGGTTCCTTCGCTGCGGATGGCCGCAATAGGCAGGATGAGGTCGCCGAGTTTGTTCTTTGCTTTCAGTCCGCCACATTTGCCCAGAAAGAGTACTGCTTTGGGCGTAATTGCACTTAACAAATCCATGACGGTTGCCGCATTGGGGCTGCCCATGCCAAAGTTGATAATGGTCATGTCGTCGTAGCTGGCACTCGGCATATTCTTGTTTTCCCCTTCAACCGGAACGTCAAATCGTTTGGCAAACATCTCAACATACAACTGAAAGTTGGTTAAAATGATATATTCGCCAAATTCTTCAAGTGCTTTGCCGGTGTAGCGGGGAAGCCAATTGTCCACAATCTCTTTCTTTGTCTTCATCTGCAATTGATATATTTGTACCTGATTCTGTATGTTTGCCGCGACCGCAAAGCCGGCAGCTTGACAAAAATACAACTTTGCATACTTTAAAATGTTCAAACAGCTAAATTTACCCACTTATTCCTTCCGCACCCGTCAGCAAGACTCGAAAGTTCAGATTTTTGACGATATCCGCAAGCGCTTTCTGGTGCTGACACCTGAAGAGTGGGTGCGTCAGAACTTTATTCGTTATCTGGTTGAAGAAAAGAACTTCCCGGCATCGCTCATGGCGATCGAAACCGGCTTGAAGCTGAACAAAAACCAGTTCCGGGCCGACCTTTTGGTCTACTCCAAGGCCGGGAAACCACTGATGATTGTCGAGTTTAAAGCCCCCGAAGTGAAAATCACCCAAAAAGCGTTCGACCAGATTGCCCGCTACAACCTCACCTTTATGGTTCCCTATCTGATTGTCTCCAACGGGATGAACCATTATTGTTGCCAGGTTGATTTCGAAGCGCGTAATTACCGGTTCTTTAAAGACATTCCGGCATACAGCGACTTGCTTTAAACGGATTACAAAATACGCTGATAGATATGCTCGTCAATTCGTCCGGCTGGACTGTTCAGCCAATCTTTTTTCGTTCCCGAAAGGCTGAATCCGCATTTCTCGAATAAGCCCATACTCGCCGGATTATTTGCCCCAATGTTGGCATAAAGCTGATGCAGCCCGAGTGTTTCTTTGGCGTAGCGGCACATCAGCTGCAAGGCATCGGCAGCATACCCTTTTTGCCGGTTGGCTGGCGAATAAATTAAAATACCAATGCCGGCGCGTTGATGAAAAGGATCGAAATCGAACAGATCAATCGCTCCGACCGCAATCGCTTCTTCTGCTTCAATAATTAAGCGCAACTGCTTTGTCTCGTAAATATCACGATGCGATTCTTCCAGATATTGTTTCAAAATGAAGCGCGAAAACGGAGCTTGGGTGTTGCTGACTTGCCATAGCGAGCTGTCGTTCTCCCATTGGTATAAAAGCTCTAAATCCTCTGGCTCCAGCGGACGAAGATTGATTTTTCCAAAATGAAGTTGATTATTCGGCATGCGGTGTTTTTAGGCGTTAAGGATATATTCACAACCAAAGGTCGCGATTTTTTTGCAATTCGGGCAAACAGCAGGTCTGTTGCGCGGGCGAAACTGTGTTGGCGGGGCAGCTGTGCCCTTTTACAGGCCGACGATTTTAAAATGGATGTTTGATCTGCAAAGGCGATCCATCGTTTGAATAATGAGCGTGGCCGAAACGGAATTCAGGTCGAAGATGAGGACGTCCGGGGCAAAGGCTTCAACTGCCCGGGCTGTTTGTTCCAGCTTCTCCGGTGCCATAAGCTCGAGGGGCTGATAGCGGGTGGGCGAGTTGTTCAGCATCTTTTGGCAAGCCCCGAATCGCTCGCGAGCAGCAATAAGCAGTGCTCGTTTCGGGCTGCCTGTTCCGAAAGGTGGGCGCAAGCGCTGCAGCGGGCTGACCATTACGCCTGCTATCCGGCTAAGAACCGATAGGAGCGCCCGGAAATAAACCGCGAGCTTAATCAGGATTTTAAACAGCCCGTTATGTTGACCCGAAAAGTGCTTGTTGGCAAAAATCAGCATGGCTTTGTAGAATAACACAACATAGTTGAGGCTGCCCCGACGGGTACTTTCGCCTTTATAGTGTAAAATGTTTGTTTCCGGAAAATAGTAATTCTGAAAGCCACACTGCCCAATCCGGAAGGATAGGTCAATATCTTCGCCATACATGAAAAAGCTTTCGTCGAGCAAGCCTGCCTGGTCGATGGCCCTGCGGCGCATAAACATAAAAGCGCCGGCCAAAACATCAATCGGGCAGGTTTTGTCGTTGGGTAAATGGCCCAGGTAATAACCGGCGAACCGTCGTGAGCCGGGAAAGAGTCTGGTTAAACCGAAGATCTTGCAAAAGGCCACCCAGGGGGTTGGCAGCCCCCGTTTCGACTCGGGCAGGTAGTGCCCGCCACCATCAATCATGCGCACCCCCAGGGCTCCGGCATCGGGGTGGCGATCCATAAAATCGATACACCGATCGAAGCAATCTTCCGGAACCAAAGTGTCCGGATTCAACAAAAGCAAGTATTCCCCGCGAGCGATTCGCAGGGCACGGTTGTTGGCTTTCGAAAAGCCTTCGTTCAGCTTGTTGGCCAGCAGGCGAACCTGCGGAAATTTCTCCTGAATCATGGTGCACGACTCGTCAGCCGAAGCATTGTCAACAACAATAATTTCGCCTTCAATAGCTTGCATAGCACGCTCAACTGAAAGCAGGCATTGCTCCAGCAAGGTTTTAACATTGTAATTGACAATAATAACGGATAGCTTCATCGTGGGGGGCTATTGCGAAAGCGAGCTTTCAAAATCCAGTCGGTTTTTAATGGATCGTGCCAGGGTGAGCTCATCGGCATACTCCAACTCATCGCCAATGGAAACACCCCGCGCCAGGGTCGAAATTTTAACATCCAGCTCTTTCAGTTTCTTATAAATATAGAAGTTGGTGGTATCACCTTCCATGGTGGTGCTTAATGCTAAGATCACCTCACTCACTTGCCCTTCCCGAACCCGGGAAACCAGCGAGTTAATCTCCAGATCGGATGGACCAATGCCATCCATGGGCGAAATAATTCCTCCCAGCACATGGTACAAACCAATATACTGGCGGGTATTTTCAATGGCCATCACATCGCGAATGGTTTCCACAACGCAGATAATTTCACCGGTACGCTCGGGCTGGCTGCAGATGTTGCAAATGTCGTGGTCCGAGATGTTGTGACAGACCTTGCAGTGTTTGATCTCGGTGCGGGCCTGGATGATACTGTTGCCAAAAAGTTCAACATCATTTTTCTCCTGCTTCAGCAAATGCAAAACCAGACGCAAGGCCGTTTTACGTCCGATTCCCGGGAGTTTCGAAAATTCATTAACGGCATTTTCCAGTAAGCGCGAGGGAAATTTCTCGATCATCATAGCACATATCCGGTTAAAGTTGAGCCCAAAATTAACAGTTGAAATCAAATTCAGACTACGAAGCTCGAATTTTATCGGCTGAAGTGATTGACAATCTGCATAAAATGCTGTAAATTATACTTGTGAAAAGAGAGATCGTGATTGTGGGAGACTACCACATCCTTAGAACCGGCCTAAAATTACTACTTGAGAGCAAAGAGGAATTTGATGTGGTTGGTGAAGCAGCCGATTTAAAAGGGCTCATTGCATGTATGGAAAACTCGCTTCCCGATGTTATAATGCTCGATCTGGTGCTTCCCGAAGGAGTTGTTGTCGATATGCTGAAGTATCTTCAGCGTGCATACAGTCGCATACCGGTCGTGGTTATTGCTGTTAATGCCAGTCAGGGGGCAGTGCTCGATTGTGTGATGTGGGGGGTGAAAGGTGTGGTCTGGAAGGAAAGCTCCGAAGAGGATTTATACCAGGCGCTGGATATTGTGATGGCCGGCGAAAACTATTTTCAGATGCCTCCAAACGGAATCGACACCCAGCTGATCAACCAGTTCGAACGGGTGCAAACCCTGCAAAGCGAATTAGCCATGCTGAGCCAGCGCGAACTGCAAGTCTTAAAACTCATTGCTGAAGGTTTCTCGTACAAAGAAATCGGCGAACGACTCTCGATTAGCCCCCGAACTGTTGAGACCCATAAAAGTAATTTGCTCTCCAAGCTGAATATGAACACACCTATCGACCTGGTGAAATATGCTGTGCGGTCGAAACTCGTTGATTAGTGTTCGCTTACCCTCCTTTTTTACCGCTTACAAATAATACGGGATTTCACGGATAAGAATACGGAATTTTACGGATTGATTTCCGCCGACTGTATGTCGTAACTTGCAGATCCTTACAGATGGAAAAACCAAATTTGAGCTGCCCTTTAGTGAGTCATCCAAACAAACAAGGTTGGATTTGCGGGAAACTTTAGTCGTGGGAGGGTATACAATGAAGCAGCCTGTTAAAATTGCAATATTCGAGAATTACAGCTTGTTTAATTCCGGGTTGAGGTCGATGCTTTCGGATCAGGATCAGTTTGAAATTACAGGGATAAGCAGTAAGGTCGCCGACCTGATGGTGCAAATTCGAAAGAATATGCCAGATGTGCTTTTGTTCGACATCTTACATACCGATGGCGCCGGCAGTAGTATGTTGAAAAAAATTATTCGCAAGTTTCCGGAGCTCCCGGTGGTAATTATGACCAGCATGCAGTTTTCCGACTGCTTTGCCGATCTGGTGAAATTGGGCGTTCGCGGTTTTGTTTTTGAAAATGAAACCCCCGACGACTTGCGAAAAGCACTTCGGAAGGTAACCTCCGGAACCAATTATATCCCCGCCGAGATGCAAAAATGGCTGAAAGATGTGTCTCCCGCCAAAGCAGTTCGGCCCGGGGCCAGCCGCCGGAATATTCTCACCGAGCGCGAAATTTCTATCCTGAAACTTTTTTGTCAGGGCTTGACCTACAAGGAAATTGGTAAGCAGCTGTTTATCAGTCCGCGGACGGTGGAAACTCACAAGAAGAACATTCTGACTAAACTTCGCCTAAAATCAACAGCCGAAATGGTCAAGTATGCCTTCCACAATCGCCTGATCATCTGAGCCCCGAATATCCGTAAAATCCCTGATTGAATATCCTTGGGGAAGTCACTAACTTTCATTCAGACAATTTAAATGAATAAGCTCTTTGAAAATTCGTAGTCGACGGCTACAGGTTGCGATCAATGGTCTTACTGTCGTTTTTGTCGAAAAAGTCAATATCGAAGTTATGAAGCAGGAAAAGATAGTGTTGAATTTAGAGGAGTTGATAATGGTGGAAGAACCATACAACATTTTGCAGGATCTGGAAGTGCAGGACGATGGCAGTATTCGGGCAACCGTGGTGAACGAATATATCGACCGCGACGAAGGCGGCCCGATGGGCGGCGGCGAGTGCGGCCGGCACCTGGCCATCCTGGGATCGATCGTTCTGGCTCACGCTTACAATCATAAAAAGCGCCACTATTACCTGGCCGTTCATGCACTGCTAAGCCGGAAGAGCGATCAGGTATTTGCGGCCGAAGAGCTTCTGTTGACCGCCAAGCCAACACTCATGGAAAAGCGAAAAGGAACCGTTTATGGCGAACTGCTGAGCGCTGACAACGAAGTGATTTTTACCGCCGAGGTGGAGTACCTGGTGATGAGTCCGGCGGTGTTTACGAAATTCTACGGTAAATACCAGGTCGACACCCCCGTTCACAATGGCGTGAGCCCCTATATTAACCGGCGCCACTTGTCCGACATCACCCTGAACGGTGAGCGTGCTACCGGCGAGTTTGGCATTGTGCAGGCCAGCGAGTGCGAAGGACATTTCCGAAACTATCCGGCATTGCCGGTAGCCTTAATCGGAAACCTCTTTGGGGAGCTCGGCTTCGCGCTTTTTAAACACAATGTGCCGGGGTTCAAGCGAATTATCAGTCCGCGAACATCAATCCGTGCCTACCGGCTGGCTTTTACCGGGGAGCATGTTCGCTTTGTGGGGCGTATTAGTAAATACATTTCCGACGATACAATCCAGGTTACTGCCGAAGCCAAAGTAGGCGACGAAATTGTATCGAATGTCGAGTTTGAATTACGTGGCGTAAATCCGTAATAGGCCGGATGTGCCTTGACGAATTGGAAGCCCGTCGGTGTGGTAGACTATACCCGTCGCCAGCTCCCTTTGATATTCTCTCCTGGCCGGGATCTATCCCTGCAATTGGTGAGCTTGTTTTTCCTGCCGGTCAGGCAAAACGACCAGTGTGGATAAGAATAATTAAGAATAGATGATTCACCATGTCTGAGTCGGTAAGCTGCTTTTCGAAACTCCTTCTTCTCTTCTGTTCCCACTTGTAAAGAAAGCCTTAATCCGACAAATTATAGCCTTCGATAGCCTCAGGTGATGGCTGTTTTGTTGTTGGAGGGTAGCTTAAGGCACGTTAAAACAGCTTGTTGATTGATTCGTGTTCCAGGCTTGTTGCTCCTGTCTTCCAAGTTGAGTCATTCGAAATCCGATCGATATTTACTTCTCTTCTTCTGACTCGTAGATCTTTCATTGTTGGAGCCTGTCGCCTGGAGTTGGTAGTCTAAATGTTAAATGAAGAAGTTGTTTCTGCAAAATATCCGTAAAATTCCTGATTGAACTGTGATTTTATTTCCCCTAACTTTTTTTTGAATTTCTCGGAGGCCATCAGCCCCGACACTCTCTACTGTGATTCCCTGTTTTGAAGGGAATTTCTATATACGAATGGTGATGTTTGCAAGCTGCTTTAAGTCAGCGAAAAAGATGCTTTCGAACGGCGGTTTTTGCAAGCAGGTAAAATCTAAATTCAAATAATTATGAACGACTTTGACCTCGCTTCTTTTATGAAAAGAAAAGGTTGTTGGTGTTGGCATTGCTGCCTTATGCTTGCGATGCTGACATTCTTATGTGTGCCACAATTTGTTCAGGCTCAACCCGGAAATATTCAGGGGATTGCGCCGGTTATGGCACCGACGAACGGTACGGCGATCGATGGAAACGCTTACGCCAATCATGTCTTCACGTTGATTGATAATACCTCCGGGTTTCCCCAGAACTATGGGACTGCCGGAGATATTTTTTATTGGGAACAGGTGTATCCCGGTGACGGCGGTGGTGTATTCGATATTCTTCCGATAGCCACTCCTCCTTATTTCGATGTGTCGGAACACAGTTATCCCGGAGTGGATGATTACACGGTGGTCCGGTACATTGATGATATTACCAACAAAGATCCGACGATTTTCCTGGGTCGGAATAAGATTAACGATAATCCGAACACGTATGAATGGGGCGTCGGCTCGAATCCGAATAAAAACGAGATTCAAAATGCCGGGGTCATCTTTACCCGAGGTAATCCCGAAATACAAGGGATTAATGGGGAGTATGGCGATCCCAATGACTTATGGGTGTCTTGGGCTGCCGACCGCGAAGTAACCAACGGTAGTAGTTATATCGACTTCGAGTTTCTGCAAAAGCCATTTTATATGGATACGCTGGGACAGGACAATGCTGGCTACTATTACGGAAAATTTTACAGCGAAGCCGATCCGGCAACGGGAGGGCGAACTCCCGGCGATATTTTGGTAACCGTTGAATTTACCAATGGCGGACCCGTAGCCAACGTAATTGTGCTGATCTGGACGCAAGTGGGCGATACATACCAGTACGTCCATTATACCGACTATCCGCACGGAACAATTTTGGCTACGGTTAATACCGAAAAGACCTATGTCCATTTTCCGGCTTTTGGAAATCAGGAAGAGGTGAGTTTGCCCGGAACAAACGGAGGTCCGGGCTATACCGGTATGTTGCCCTATTATGATATTAACCAGTGGTGTGAAGGTGCCATAAATTTGAGTGCCTTCTTCGATGAGGTCATCAATCCTTGCTTCGGTATTGCCACCGTATTTACACGTACCCGGACTTCAGGTGAGTCTGCAACAGCTGAGCTGAAAGACTTCCCCGGCCCGCCCGCACAAGTAAGCGTATTGAAGAATCCTCCGGTTGTGGAGTGCCCCGGCAATGTAGAATATGAGCCGTGTACCGAACTCAATCTGGAACAGGAATGGGACGACTGGAGAACCTCCTTTAAACTGGTGGAAGGAACAGGTAATGATTTTGCAGAGGTTTCAATAACTCAAGGCGACACACCGCTGCCTGAAGATCTTCCATCAAACGTTTCCTGTGGCTTTACCGTAACTCACTGGATCAAAGCGGTGGATTATTGCGGCGATATGGATTCCTGTAGTGCAACCTTTACGGTGCTGCCGGATGAAGTGGCACCAGAGTTAACAGTACCTGAAGATGTAACCGTAGAGTGTGATGCAGTTCCAACAGTTGGTACTGCGAGTGCTACGGATAACTGCAACGGAGAGGTAGCTGTTGAATATGTAGGTGAGGAAATTATAGGAACTGATTGTCCTAGCGTATATACTATTGTCCGTACTTGGACTGCGACCGATGCATGTGGTAACAGTGTTAGTGCATCTCAAACAATTAGTGTTGTAGATACCACCGCACCGGTATTGACCTTACCAGCCGATATCCGCTTCGAATGTGAAATGGGCGATGCGGGAATGGCAACCGCGGAGGATAACTGCGACGGCATGCTTGAACCAAGCTACAGCGACGATCTGTCCGGATTGGATAACTGCGGCTTTGGCGATGTACTGAGAACCTGGATCGTAACAGACTGCGCGGGTAACACCAGCAGCGATGTACAGACCATCACAATCTATGATGATACCGCACCGGTATTGACCTTACCAGCCGATATCCGCTTCGAATGTGAAATGGGCGATGCGGGAATGGCAACCGCGGAGGATAACTGCGACGGCATGCTTGAACCAAGCTACAGCGACGATCTGTCGGGATTGGATAACTGCGGCTTTGGCGATATCCTGAGAACCTGGACCGTAACAGACTGCGCGGGTAACACCAGCAGCGATGTACAGACCATCACAAT
>NZ_QAAD01000011.1 GCF_003046625.1 Mangrovibacterium marinum | reverse complement strand
GGCGCCTTCATCACCAGTTGGCTGGGTAAATCAACCGACGATGGTAACCTGGGGCACGATATGGCCTTTCTGGCGATTCCCGTAGCACTGGCCGTTGCCTTGCAGCTGTTCAGTCTGAAGCCCAAAGTGGCCGATAAACTGGAAGATTAATACCGATTAGCAATTGAATTGAGGCTTCAATTCGTTCACTTTTAAAGCCTCTTCAATTGTCTGTCGGCATTATACCGTCGTATTTCAGTATGTAAATCAGGCTGTAAGATGGTATAATATTCGGTCAATTCCCTTGCCTGCAACAAAAGTTCGCAAGGAACTTGCCCTTTGATTCATTTCATATTAAAACCGGCCTCCGGCGCGTGATTTTCAGGCGCGGAGGCCGTTTTTTTTATTATCGGATGTTTGGATGTTTGGATTGCTGGATAGAAGGATAGAAGGATAGAAGGACAGAAGGACAGACATCCCAATGACAATGAATGACTCCCGACTCGATTGCTGCCAGTTGCACTCGTACTTATGGACTTATGTACTCTTGCACTTATGCACTTATTGAAGGACTGATGGATTGAAGGATTGACAACCTAATGACAACGAATGACAATAATTGACTCACAACTCAATTGCAGCGCCTTGCAAACCTGTCAGCGTCCGCAGGTCCTGACAGCGTTTAAGTCGATCGATAAATGCTTGATCGTTTAAATCCCGGAGGGATGCTATTGGGGGAGCTAAACGACATCGGAGTACAAAATTCCGTCCCGTACTGGACGGTAGAATCTAAAATTCGTCTTCTGTGCTACCCAAATTAGATGGCTAACGCCATTATGGATATACAGCCAATTGTGCGTCGTCTCGAGGACGCAGCAATCTGTACCTGATTGCTCCGGTACTTATGGACGAATGCACTCATGGACTTATTGAAGGACTGAAGGATTGAAGGATTGACAGTCAAATGACCCAATGACTCAATGACTCAATGACCATCGAATGACAATGAATGACAACGAATGACTCGCGACTCATGTCTCGATTGTTGCCCGTTGCGCCCGTACTTATGAACTACTGCACTTATGCCTCAATTGCCTTTCCGGATTTAGCCGCTGAGTTTGGTCCTCGGAACCTCGGGAAGGAGGGCGGTTTTGTGAATAATGCAGCGATATGTAGCTTAGTGTATGATAGTTTGCGTTACGATAATTGGAGGGATGCCTGTTCGACCTTGCTTGGCCGACTGGTATTTCCCTTTTCGATACTAATGTGTTCATCTCGTTGAACTCCGAAGATATCTTGTTCCTGCGATGTTCTGAGTGATTGTTGATAATCTTATATCAATTATGTTGCTATTTTCCCAAAATGCTCGTACCTTGTTGAGCCAAACAAATACAAACAGAACCTAATGAAAACCCCAATACCGGCACCGCCTGTGCCAATAGCCCATTTCAGGACAAGGCAGCATCTCCAATTGCTTTACTCGATCGATATGACACCGCATGCTTTAATCAATGACAGCTGCGTGTGGGACGGTTTTGGGGATGTGAGTTTAATGCTGTGCGGAATCTTAGAAGTTGCAGCGTGGAAGATAAGATGATGGAAGAGACAACAGAATTGCAATAAGATAAATATAATCGAAGGTGAATGCTAATAGATATTGAAGGTAAAAGAATTTGGCAGCAAGCGTGTGGAGATACAGACCGAAATTATTCTTCGATCTGTTTAAAATGGGATGTCATTTTAAACGGACCTGGATATGCTGGTGCATATCCTAGATGCCAGGGGATACTAAAAGCAGATGGTTGGAAATCTCGAAAGATGACAGATATTGAGAGGTTCGCAAAAAAAATGCAAATTGGAGACCTAGTGGTATTGAGGCTTGGAACAAAAACGATAGTTGGTGTTGGTGTAATTGTTGATGATTATGATTGGCAAGAATGCTTCGCTGATATTGATGGTTGGGATTTACAACATGTAAGACGCGTTAAGTGGCTTTGGAATGGTCAAAAAAATCCCAAATATTTTGACACTTATGCATTAAAACAAGGTGATACAACTCAGCTGATGACATCTAAGGTAGTAAAAGATTGGCTTTCTCAACTAGAAATACCAGATGATGCTTATAGTAGAGAAATAAAGATTCTTCCTGAAGTTGGATCAACAATTAATCAAAATCAAATAGCAGAATATCTCTTTGAACACGGAATTTCAAGTAATTCGATTGAGATATTGACGCGAGAGTTTGATGAACTACGAAGAATTGCGCGATGGTATATTGGAAAGGAAGCTCCCTCTGAGTTTGAAACCGTAGCATATTTGGTGGTACCCATTCTTCGAGCATTGGGCTGGACTCCTCAAAAAATGTCTATTGAATGGCATAACGTTGACATTGCTCTTTTTGATCAACTTCCTCGTAATGATGATAATCTTTCTGTGGTCGTGGAGGCAAAAAAGAAAGATAATTCTTGTTTGACAGCAAAAAGTCAGGCACAGGGTTATGCAAATGGTAAGAAGAATTGCAAAAGATTAATAGTGACAGATGGATTGAGATATGGCGTATATGTTAAGAAAGACGACGAATATGAATTGAAAGCATACTTTAATTTGACAGATTTGCGAGAAAAATATCCTGTTTATGAGTGTTTGGGTGTAAAAGAAGCTTTGACAATTATGACCCCAGAATGGAAAGAGTGAAAAGGACTAGTCGCTGTGATTCTGGTTCCCATGTCTTCCTCATAAAGACGAAAATGTGTTCGCCGTTCGTTCCAATTTGCAAGCCGAACATCTTCTTTTAAAGAACATATGCAATGCCTGATTTCCTGTTTTAATGAAAGCAGATCAAAAATATGCGGTTTTCTTGCGTTTTCCCGGAGCCAGTTCGAGCCAGCTTTGGCGGGTAGTGTTAAGGGTAGGAGCAGAAGACGCGCTTAGTTACTAAATGAAGGCAGGCTGGATCGAGAGACTCCTCAAAAAGCCAAACCTACAACGAAAAAAAGCAGATGAAGAAAAACCCCTTGAACTTCTTGTTTTTAACAGGCTGCCTGTGGATGGTTGCCTGTCAGTCACAACCCAATAAGGCTATCCCGTCGCAGAGCCTTGTGGGCAAGGACGACATTCTGATGCCTTATCGCCCGCAGGTGCAAGCTGCGGCAACGGTGCTTTTGCGGGGCGATGATTTCCGGGCAACAATTGCGTTGCCGCAAAACCAAGCACTGGCATCCTGCTGCGTGTATGTCGCGGAAGATGCTCAGCCCTACGACTCCTTGCCGGGCAGTGGTGACCATGTCTGGCAATTACGGAATGATTTGAGTTATCAGAAGTTGTTTCCCGATTCATTAAGTGGCGAGCTTGTTTTTCGGGCCGGGAGCCAGCAAACGGGCCGTCACGATTGGGGAGGCCTTGTGGAGGCAATCACGTTACAGGGCGATACCATTCGCTGGCCGTTTCGAAGCAACTACCGGATACTTGAACGTAAGCCCCGTGTTAATCCGGTAAAAATGAATGTTTTGTATATCGGTGTTGACAACCCGATTGAAATCTCGATTCCGGGCATTGACCCGCAGTCCATTGGGGTATCGGCCGTCAATGGCTCAATTGTTCGCATAGGAGATGGCTATCGTTTCCGCCCCAGCAGGCCGGGAAGGGCTGTTATATCGGTGTGGGCCCAAATTGATGGAAAACAAGTTGCGATGGGCAATCAGGATTTTCGGGTGAAACGATTGCCGAATCCGATTGCAACACTTGGCGGAAAGCGTGGCGGGCCAATTGCAAAACAGGTCTTGCTAGCCCAGCAGGGAGTGTCGGCAAGCCTGGCGGATTTTGATTTCGATGCGCGCTTTCAGGTGACAGGCTTTACCGTTTCCTGTCAGTTGCAAGGATATAAAATGCAGAGCCAAACGCATGGTAACAAATTTACAAAACAACAATTCGACTTAATGAAAAGACTGAGACGAGGGGAGGATTTTTACATTGAGGATATTCAGGCTGTTGGGCCCGATGGCCTGATTCGGGATCTCTCGCCCATGATTTTTCAAGTGCGTTAACTTTCGCCCTACGACGTAGTTGAAGGATTGACGGATGTTTGGATGTTTGGATTGCTGGATTGCTGGATTGCTGGATTTTCGGATCGTTGGATTAAAGGATTGAAGGACTACAGCCCAATGACCCAATGACAACGAATGACAATGATTGACAACGAATGACCGTGAATGACTCCCTGCTCATGTCTCGATTGTTGCTAGTTGCTCCCGTACGTATGGACTTATGTACTTCTGAACTTATGCACTTATTGAAGGACTGAAGGACTGAAGGATTGAAGGATTGACAGTCAAATGACCCAACGACTCAATGACCATCGAATGACAACGAATGACTCGCAACTCGGTTGTTGCCCGTTGCGCCGGTACTTATGGACTTATGTACTCCTGAACTTATGCACTTATTGAAGGACTGAAGGATTGAAGGATTGAAGGATTGACAGTCAAATGACCCAATGACTCAATGACTCAATGACCATCGAATGACAATGAATGACAACGAATGACTCGCGACTCATGTCTCGGTTGTTGCCCGTTGCGCCGGTACTTATGAACTCCTGCTCTTATGCCTCAATTGCCTTTCCGGATTTAGCAGCTGAGTTTGTTCCTGGAGTACCACGGGAAGGAGGGCTGTTTGGGGAATAATGCAGCGATACGTAGCGTAGTGTATGATAGTTTGCGTTACGATAATTGGCTGGATGCCTGTTCGAACTTGTTTGGCCGATTGGTGTTTCTCAGTACACCGCTAATAGGTTCATATCGTTGATTTCAGATGGAATGCTGTTTGGAGAGTCTTTTGAAAAAAACATTTGGAATTTGATGTCAATTATGTTGCTATATTCCTGAAATGCCTGTAACTTGTTGAGTGAAACAAACAGACAACTTATGACCAGAACTCAAACCGACAAGTTAATGGGACTGCTGCTAAATAGCTCAGCAGCGCTCATATTAATCGGGGCATTTTTCAAACTACAACACTATCCCTACGGAACTCTATTATTAGACATCGGATTTATTGCCGCCTTGATTACCGCGAGTTGCGAGATTAGCCGTTTAAAGAAAATTATCCGGAAGTTGGAAGGCGGAGAACAGGATCCGAATTCATAAAACCAATTGCGATAGGGGCTGTATGCGGTCGCGAAAATAGCTTGTGTGAATACTGTTGTAAATGCTGTTGACAAGCGATAAGCCCGGATAAAACCAAAACATTTCAATTAAACTAACTGTACATCGCGAAGACCTTGTCGGTATGACATTCTTTTCGTGTTTGTAAAACTAAAACCCAAAACGAATGGAAAATATTAAAAATCGTCTCCTTATTGCGCGAACATTTACCGTGTTTGTTAGTCTTGCAGCCATTGCCACTGCTGTATTTATTATTTTGTCGCTTGCTGAAGTTGATTTCCATATTGAGTGGAATATGTTTGATTCTTCGTTATCAACTCCTTTGTTGATTATCGGTTTTATAATTGGCTTAGGGCAAAAAGTTGGCGTTTGGGAATCAATTATTGTTTATAAAGACTCTTTTGGCAATATTACGAAGGTCGAGAAAAATCATGATTTGGTGGATAATATATTCGCGAGTCTTATCATGCCCTTAATCACTTACCTGGTTATCATTCCCGTAGCAATTGCAGCGATGATTTATTACCCGCTCATGTTCTTATTGGATTTATTTGGTCAATTATTTCCATTTTTCATCAGTGGTTTTATTCTTAGCTCGATTTACCTTTTTTATAAACTGGAACATCGCTTTGCGTTTAAAACACGTCCCTACTGGCTGATCATTTTACCGACGCTTTTTATCGGAATTTATTGGCTTTTTTACTTCTTCTGGACAGCCAACGTCTGGCCACTGGCCATCGGAGTTATTGGGGGATTGTGGTTGATTTCGATTCTCTCCGCCGCGCTGTTATTGCGCAAAGAAAGAGATGGCGAGGTCCAACTGTCGGATGACGACAACTACCAAAGGATTTACGAGAAGTCTTTTCTTTCACTAAAATCGATTGTCATTTTTTCCGCCCTGTTTTTGTTGATGAGTTCGGTTTACACGTATAAAATTATCAGTGAAGAATCTGACCGACCGATTGTTTCAAGCCCTGTTGTAAAAACCTATATTGTTCATCCGAACACAAAACCGATTGTATATAGCGGTCCTGGAGCAAGTTATGTAAAGACAACGACACTTAAGCCGGGTGATAAGATCAGTGTTATGGACATTCAAAAAGAGTGGGCACATTTCTCCCATAAGGGAGCAACGGGCTATGTTTCCATAAACGATATCTCGGAGTATAAGATCTCCCAAAATAAAGATGCAAAGTCGGCGAAAACAGCGGATCAACAAAACACTCACCCGAAAAAAAGTACGGTGGAAAGCCCGAAATCCCGATCTGTTTTGAACGCTCCTGTGGCGGTTAAAAGCACTTCGCAAACTGCGGAGAAAGCCGCCGATGCAGTAGCGCCCAATGTGCCGGAGAAATCAATGGCCACTGCAACGAAGGAGATGGCTTCCAAGTTCAGCTACGGAACATTTACCGATCCCCGAGACGGGAGAACATATAAGACGATCAGGATTGGATCCCAGATATGGTTGGCTGAAAACCTGGCCTACCTTCCCAAAGTTAGTCCGTCAACAGCCGGTGCAAATGCTGGAGCAGAAGTTGGCAGGGAACCTCACTATTATGTTTATGGATATAAGGGAACGAATGTGGCGGAGGCAAAAGCAAATCCCAATTACAAAAAACATGGTGTGTTGTATAATTGGGGGGCTGCCCAACAAGCCATACCGCAGGGCTGGCATTTGCCCAGCAGTGACGAGTGGAATCAACTTGCGAATTATATCGGATCCGAGAAAAATGAATTGGAAAAAATATCGAATAAATCCTGGAAATCAATCGGGAAGTATTTAAAAGCAGAACATGACTGGCGAGCCGTTTCGGGCTATACCCGGGGCGATGCCCTGAATAGTTACGGATTGTCGATGTTACCTTCCGGTATTAAAACGAGCCGTGGCGATTTTAATAAGTTAGATCGGGCAGGGGCATGGTGGAGCTCCACCAATCGGGATAACACAACTGTTTGGGGCGAAGAGCTGAATTTGTATAACGACAATTTAATACAAGAAAAAGAGTGGCTGAGCCTGGGTTTAAGCATTCGCTGTATTCAAAATCAATAGTTCATCAACCAATTCGGCTAAGGTTTATCGGGCAGCTGCGGCTTTTGCTGATTTGCCGGCTGCTGACTTCTCATTCTGTTCTTACGGGCAGAAGTATTACCCAGGTTGAGCCCGGTAGAATGTCTGATATGGTGAAGGAATACGGTAAATGAAACCCTAAAAATAAAATTTTAAAATGGAAACATGGCATTTATTTGTTGCAATCGGGATAATCGCTTTTATCCTTGAGATATTCACGGCTGGTTTTATTTCGGCTTCGGTTGGAATCGGCTTTCTTTTTGCTGCAATCGGAAACTGGTGGGGGCTTGCGGGGAGCTGGCAACTCGTGCTATTCGCTTTCGGAGTAGCCTTAACTTATCTCTTTGTTAAACCTCTTATGACAAGGTATGGATATCGGCATAATGCCACGAAAACCAACAGCGATGCCTTAATCCATAAAAGCGGAATTGTCACGGAGGAAATAAACCAATTGAAAAATTCAGGCAGGATTCAGATTGATGGAGATGCCTGGAAGGCAAGATCATCGACCAATGAAATCATTCAGGTTGGTACCATGGTCTCGGTGATCGATATTGAGAGTATTGTGTTAATTGTTAAACCTTTAAATTAAATAAACATGGGACTGATAATTATTGCAGGGGCCCTTGCGCTATTCGTTTTTATCTTTGCAATTTCCGGATTTAAAATTGTTCAACAAGCCGAAGTTATGGTCATTGAGCGGCTCGGAAAGTATAGTCGCACTTTACATTCCGGTATTAATATTATTTGGCCAGTCATCGATAAACCCAGGGAGATTACCTGGCGTTATGTCGTTGAAGGGATGGATGACCAAAAGCATATTCGGTTTAAAACGAAATCCAGAATTGATATCCGGGAAACGGTCTATGACTTTCCACGGCAAAATGTGATTACAAAGGATAATGTTAATGTCCAAATTAATGCATTGCTCTATTTTCAGATAATGGATCCGGTGAAGGCTATTTATGAAATTGAAAACTTGCCCGATGCGATAGAGAAATTAACCCAAACAACACTTCGGAATGTGATTGGAGAGCTGGAATTGGATGAATCGTTGAGTTCGCGGGATACCATTAATTCGAAGCTGCGGACAATCCTGGATGATGCAACGAATAAATGGGGTGTGAAGGTGAATCGCGTGGAACTGCAGGACATTAATCCGCCGGAAGATATTAAGGAAGCTATGGAAAAGCAAATGCGTGCCGAACGAGACCGGAGAGCAGCCGTGTTAGACGCCGAAGGCAAGAAAAAAGCCAAAATACTGGAAGCCGAAGGGTTTCGGGAAAGCGAAATCAAGAAAGCCGAAGGAGAGAAGCAATCGGATATTCTCAGAGCAGAAGGACAAGCTCAGGCTCGGATCAAAACAGCCGAAGCGGAGGCTGAAGCAATTCGGCTTGTGAGTAATTCGGTCGATTCACAGCATGGTAATCCGATTAACTATTTAATTGCAACAAAGTATATCGAAACGCTTGAGGAAATGGTCTCGGGAAAAGATAATAAAACCATTTATTTGCCTTTTGAGGCAACAGGAGTATTGAGTTCTTTGGGAGGGATTAAAGAGATGCTGAGCCAAAAGTAACTGCTTTGTACTGCTTGTTTGGCTATACCAATCTTCCACCACTCATTCAAATTTGCAAGCCGAATGTTTTCAGCCCGAAAAGCACGGAGTTCGCTTGATCCCGTACCTATGTACTTATTGCAGGATGTTTAGATTATCGGATAGAAGGATTGAAGGACTGAAGGATTGACGGATTGAAGGATTGACGGATTGAAGGATTGACAACCCAATGACAACGAATGATTCATGTCTCCCGACTCACTACTCGCGACTCAATTGCAGCGCCTTGCAAACCTGTCAGCGTCCGTAGGTCCTGACAGCGTTTAAGTCGATCAATAAATGCTTGATCATTTAAATCCCGGAGGGATGCTCTTGGGGTAGCTAAACGACATCGAAACGCAAAATTCCGTCCCGTACGGGACGGGAGAATCTCAAATTCGTCTTATGTGCTACCCAAATTAAATGGCTAACGCCATTATGGATATACAGTCAATTGCGCGTCATTGCGAGGACGCAGCAATCTGCAGCTTGTTGCGCCGGTACTTATGGGCTTATTGAAGGATTGAAGGACTGAAGGATTGATGGATTGACAATCAAATGACTCAATGATGATCGAATGACGATGAATGACTCCCGACTCAATTGTCCCCCGTTGCGCCGGTACTTATGAACTCCTGCACTTATGCACTTATTGATGGATTGATGGATTGACAACCCTATGACAACGAATGACTCATGTCTCACGGCTCAAGACTCAATACTCAATTGCTCCCGTACTACGGCACTTATTGCCGTGCAGACAGCCCGATGGCAAGCGAGTGAAAGTAAAAAAGCCACAACTGATTGTAATTCAATTGTGGCTTTTTTAAGTGACCCCAACGAGACTCGAACTCATATCGTCAGAACCGGAATCTGATATTCTATCCATTGAACTATGGGGCCAAAAGCGATGCAAAAATAGTAAAACATTCCTTTTTTCACCATAAAATCGAAAAAACTTGAGCGTGTATTATTAAGTGGTGTTTTGTTGAAAAAATGAAGCCTGTTTTCAGTAGTTAAAATAATGAAATAGTATACTTTTGCCCCAAGTTGCGAAAATGATTTTATGAATCAGATTACTTTTGACGAAGGGAAACTTTTTTTTGATCAGTTAGCCGATCAGTTTATTAAGGCTTCTGATTATACGATGGCCGAGAGTTTGCACATGAAGCGGGATCACTCGCTTCGCGTAGCTGCCAATTGTCTGTATATTGCTAAATCGCTCGATCTGGAGGAGCCGGAACAGGCTTTTATCGAGATGATCGGTTTATTGCACGACGTAGGCCGTTTTGTGCAGTTCCAAAAATATCAGCATTTCGACGATAGCACCTCCGAGGATCATGCCCTGCTGGGGGTGGAGCTTATTGCCGAGCAGATCTTTTTTAAAGCGCTGGACGAAGCCGATCAGCTGCTTTTAAAGGAGGTGATTACCGGTCACAATAAAATCAGCTTCAACCCGAAGGACAGCCGTACGCTCCTGTTTGGGCAAATCCTGCGCGATGCCGACAAAATGGATAACTGGGAGTTGGTTGTTGCCATGTTGAAACGCGATGGAACTTTCACCTTGCCCACGGTGAGTTATAACCTGCCCAAACTGCCGGCAGCCAGCGATGCGGTGCTGAAAAGTTTAAATGCAGAGAAGCCTGTGGCTCGAAAAGATCTTCAATCGCTGGCCGATTTTAAACTTTTTCTGATGTCCATGGTTTATGATCTAAATTTTAAAGCCAGTTTTGCTTGGGTAACCGAACGTCAGTTAATCAAAAAGATTTACGACTCGATGACCAAATCGGACCGGGTGATTGATGTTTACCGAAAGCTTCGTTTGCACATCGAAAATCGCTTGTCCGAATAGAGCGGCTGCGAATCGATTAAAAACAGCACAAAAGAAAAGGAAGCATGAGTAACCGATTGGTTTGTCTTTGTAATATGGTTTCGGAACAGGAGATCATCAACGAATTAAAGAAAGGGGCAGTCGATGCCTCCGATATTCAATATGCCACCCGTGCGGGTACCAGCTGCGGGAAGTGTTTAATGACCATTGATCAGATTATTGAAGAGCATCAGCTGGTTCAGGCACAAAATCCGCAGGGGAAGTTGGATTTGTAAATTGAAAAACAACGATCGTCAGAGGCCGCCTCAATTTTTATTTGAGGCGGCCTCTGGCGTTCAAAGAATCTCCTCGAGGCTTTCCTTGATGGTGGGGTATTTAAAACGAAAGCCTTGCGCTGTCAAGCGGCGGGGCTGTACAAAGCAACCATCGAGCAACAGCTGTGCGGCTTCGCCATACAACAATTTCAGCGCAAGGGGCGGAACCGGAAAAATTGCCGGTCGGTGTGTGGCCCGGGCAAAAGCTTTGGTGAAATCGCTGTTGGTTATCGTTTGGGGTGATACAAGATTGTATACGCCGCAGTAATTCGGATTTGTGATTGCTTCGCTGAAAGCAGTCACCAGGTCGTGAATGTGGATAAACGGAAAGGCCTGCTTGCCGGATCCCACCTTGCCGCCCATGCCCAGTTGAAACACCGGTTTGAGACTTTTGATGGTTTGCGATTGCTTGCCCAGCACAACGCCAATGCGGAAAACCACCCGGCGAAGCATTGGGGCGAGAGGCGCGGATGCCTGCTCCCAATCGCGAACAACCCGACCAGTAAAGCCACTGTCGAACAACAGGCTTGTTTCGTCGTGGGGGGCGGCCCCTGTTTGGTAGATGCCCACTGCCGAGGCCGAGATGAAGGTTTGGGGGCGCTCGGATGCCGGCAATTGGCGAATTGCTTCGGTTAAGTTTTTGCTGGTCACCACGCGGCTGCTGTAAATGGTGGCTTTGTTTTTTGCCGTCCACCGTTGCAGAATGGGGGCTCCGGCCAGGTTAACAAGGGCATCGCAGCCGGCAATGGCCTGCGACAGCTTTTGCGGATCGCCATAGAGCAGTTGGCGGGGGATGGCCCGCAGTTGGTAACCGCGCCTTTGTAAGGCCTCGCTCAGCGATTGACCGATAAATCCGGAAGCACCTGTAATACAAACTTTCATCGCTTTTTGGTTTGACTGTTTAACTGTAAAGACAATTATTTTTTTGAAAAGTTCGGGCGATGAGCCTAAATTCGCAAAACTGTTTAAGCTTATTTATATAATTTTGATAGCAGATTAAACTGCGCTGTTGTAAACAGAAAACAAATACGAAAAATATGCCGCCAAAGAAAACAAGCTCCGCGAGAAAACCAGCACCGAAAAGCCGGAAGAAAGCCAGTGGGGGAAAACGAAAAAAAACAACCAAAAAGAAATCGGCAGGGCGCCGCATCCTGTTGTTTTTTCTGAAAGCTGCTGTGATCGCCTTCATCCTTTTTGCCTTGTTTTTTACAAGCGTTTACCTGGGCTTTTGGGGCTATGTGCCGAGCACCGCACAGCTGCACGATATTAAAAATCCACAGGCCTCCGAGGTGTTCTCGGCCGAGGGGAAGTTGCTGGGGCGTTACTATATCGAAAATCGCAGTAATGTTCGCTACGAGGAAATTTCACCCAATGTTATTCATGCACTGGTGGCTACCGAGGATTCGCGTTTTTACGAGCACCGAGGCATCGACGAAGTGGCCCTGATGCGGGTGTTTGTCCGCACCCTGATTTTGCAGGATCGCTCGGCTGGTGGCGGAAGTACCCTGAGCCAGCAGATTGCGAAAAACCTGTTTCCGCGAAATAAGCTGGGCTACCTGTCCATGCCGGTTAATAAGCTGCGCGAAGCCATCATTGCCTATCGGTTGGAGCGTATTTACACCAAGGAGGAAATTCTGGCTCTTTACTTAAATACAGTTCCTTTTGGCGAAAATATTTATGGAATTGAAGTGGCGGCAGAGCGCTTTTTCAACAAAAGCCCCAAAAACTTAACGGTCGATGAAGCTGCGGTGTTGGTGGGGATGCTCAAGGCCAACAACTATTACAATCCGCGCTTGCATCCCGAGCGTTCCAAAGAGCGCCGCAATGTGGTGATTGGGCAGATGGTGAAAAATGAGTACCTGAGTGAAGAGCAGGGGCGCGTTTTTCAGCAGAAGCCCCTGACCTTGCGATACACCAGGATATCCTATAACGAAGGGCCGGCGCCGTATTTCATGGAGATGTTGAAGCCGGAGTTGAAGGACTGGTGTGCGAACAATAAAAAAGAAAATGGCGACCCCTATAATTTGTATACCGATGGCTTGAAGATCAAGACAACGGTGAGCTACGATTATCAGCATTTTGCCGAATCGGCGGTGAAAGAATACATGAAAAACCTGCAAACGGTTTTTGACAATCATTGGAAATCCTCGTCGCCCTGGAGCCGTAAGCCCGACATTTTGACCCGGGCCATGAAACAAACCGAGCGTTATCGTAAAATGAAAGCCGCCGGTAAATCGGCCGAAGAGATTAAGAACGCTTTTAACGAAAAGCATGAGATGGTGCTATTCAACTGGTCGGGCGACAGGCAGGTGCTTGCCACGCCGATGGACTCGCTGAAGCATTATCTGCGGATGCTGAATGCCGGATTTTTGGGTGTTGAGCCTGCTACCGGCGAAGTAAAAGCCTGGGTTGGCGGTGTCGATTTCCGCTATTTTAAATACGACCATGTAAATGCAGCCCGGCAGGTAGGATCGACCTTTAAGCCTTTTGTTTATCTGTCGGCGCTGGAGAACGGCCTGGAGCCCGACGACTATTTCTCGAACGAGCGCAAAGTGTATCACGATTATCAGGACTGGTCGCCTCAAAACTCGCATCCCGATTACCAGGGCTATTACTCCATGCAGGGAGCTTTGGCCAAATCGATCAACACGGTTGCCGTTGAGGTGCTGATGCAAACGGGCATCGATGAGGTGGTTGAGACTGCCCGCGACTTGGGCATAACGGCCCGGCTGCCCGAATATCCGTCGTTGGCACTGGGGGTGGCATCGATTAGTTTGAAGGAGATGGTTTCGGCTTATGCTACCATTCTGAACGACGGGGTTTACATGGAACCCCACTACCTGGTGTCGATCGAGGATGCTCAGGGACGAGTGTTGCAGAAATTTGCCAAGCCCACGCCTGTGAAGACCGGCATCGATCCGGAGAATTGCCGGATGATTGTGCACATGCTCGAGTCGGTGATCTCTGATGGGACAGGTTCTTCCATCCGCTCGGCATATCGGGTAGGCGGCGATTTTGCCGGTAAAACCGGAACAACACAGGATCATTCCGACGGTTGGTTTATGGGCATGACCCCGCGGCTGGTAACCGGCTGCTGGGTCGGATCCGACGATCCCTCAATACACTTCCGAACCATTACTTATGGTCAGGGAGCCTATATGGCGCTGCCCATCGTTGGTAAGTTTTACAGTAAACTATACAGCGATTCGCGCTATAAGCGTTTGCAATATGCCTCTTTCCGACAACCAAAGCCTCGCTTGCTGGCCAAACTGTCGGTACCGCCGTATCGCGAAAACCTCGCTCCCGGCTCGGTTGGCGACCTGATTGGAACAATCTTCGGCAAGCAAAAGCAGGAGGCTGATGACAGGAGCTCAGGCACCGGCGAGAAGAAGGAAAAGAAAAAAATATGGCAATCCATCAAAGATATCTTTAAAAAGAAAAAATAGATTCTTAACTTTTCATCAGAATCGCCCTAAAGCCCGATGAAGATGGAAGGTAAGTTCTCGTATGCAGCTCGTTTTCACCGCTGGAGGTTACGCCACCTTGGCGAACGTAAATTTGTGGCCGCACTTAGTGTCGTGGTTGGGGTGATTGTTGGCGTGTTGGCCACCCTGCTCAAAAATTTTGTGTGGAAACTGCAGGATCTGGTCGGCTTGGTACTCGAGAAAAACGAGGGAAACTCCATTTATGTTGTTTTGCCGGTCGTGGGCATCTTGCTGACTGTACTGATTGTCCGCTATGTGGTTCGCAGCCCGGTGCGTCCCGGCATCCCCAATGTGTTGCACAGTATCTCGCGCCGAAAAGGAGAGCTGAGCCGGCATA
Organism: Mangrovibacterium marinum; assembly: GCF_003046625.1. Classification (GTDB taxonomy): domain Bacteria; phylum Bacteroidota; class Bacteroidia; order Bacteroidales; family Prolixibacteraceae; genus Mangrovibacterium; species Mangrovibacterium marinum. Next base: position 134,809 of record NZ_QAAD01000011.1, on the reverse strand, counting down.
ACCTTTACAGCTCCATGCTAACCAGTGCGCTCACGGTGAGCTTTGGTGGTTCGGTAGGGCTCGAGGGGCCAACCGTAGTTTCCGGAGCTGCCTACAGCTCGGTTTTGTCGCGCTTTTTTCATTTGGACTATCGCACAACAATTTTAATGCTGGCTTGCTCGTCGGCGGCCGCCATGGCTGCAATTTTTAAAGCGCCTATTGCGGCAATTGTATTTGCTGTCGAGGTGATCATGATCGATTTGACAACCTTTTCGCTGGTGCCCCTGTTGTTGTCTTCGTCGGCAGCAGTCATGACCTCTTACTTTTTTATGGGCCACGATGTGCTTTATCCCTTCGAGGTGAAGAGTTCTTTTGTGGTTTCCGATTTACCGTATTACATCGCTCTGGGGATCCTCACCGGGCTTATTTCAGCTTATTTCACAAAGATTAACATTTTTATAACAAACCGTTTCGAGAAGTTCACCAGCAGCTGGGAACGGATCGTGTACGGTGGATTATTGCTTGGTTTACTGGTCTTTTTGTTTCCATCGCTCTATGGCGAGGGCTACGATGCCATCAATAATTGCCTGGCCGGCGACTATAGTTATCTGTATAACAATTCAGTCTTCTTTTACTTGAAAGAGAATTACCTGTTGATGGTTATCTTGTTGTTATCCATTAGTTTGTTGAAGGTTGTGGCCACTTCGCTGGCCCTTGGCAGCGGTGGCGTTGGCGGAATTTTTGCCCCGTCGCTGTTCACAGGTGTTAATGTTGGTGCCGTATTTGCCGTCCTGGTCGATCGCTTTGGAACACAGTATATTGATAAAAATAATTTTGCCTTGATCGGGATGGCGGGCTTGATTGCCGGGGTGTTGCATGCGCCTTTAACCGGCATATTTCTGATTGCCGATATTTCGGGTGGCTATCTGCTGTTTGTGCCGTTGATGATTACGGCAACCTTTTCATTTATAACTGTTAAGGCTTTTGCTCCAAAATCGGTTTATCATTCGCAGCTGGCTCAGCGGCGCGAATTAATGACCCATGATAAGGACAAAAATGTGTTGCGCATGATGGAGGTGCGAAAATTAGTTGAAACAGATTTTGTTACTTTGCACCCCGATGCCACCCTCCGAGACTTAACGGAGGCAATTTCCACCGCCCACCGGGATCTGTTCCCGATTGTCGACGATGAAGGTTACCTCAAAGGCATGGTCAAAATGGATGACATCCGACATTTGATTTTCAAACAGGATTTATACGACTCGGTGAGAGTCAAAGACTTAATGTATCCTCCGGAGGATTTTATTTCGACGAAAGATTTGATGGAGCAGGTTGTTGAGAAATTTGAAGCCACAGGACGTTACAATATTGCTGTGATCGACGACGGTAAGTATGTTGGTTTCATCTCCCGCGCCAGAGTTTTTTCTTCCTATCGCAAAAAAATGAGTCACTTTTCATACGAATAAGGATCAGATAAAATGAATGAATTAAAGACAAGATTATTGGCCATGTTTAACCGCATGAACGATTCGAAAAAGGTTTACTGGTTAAGTTTTGTGATCGGGATTGTGTGTGGTACAGCAGCGCTATTGTTAAAGAATTTGATTCACCTGATTGGTGAATCGCTGGTTGGTAACCTTAAAGAGTCGGATGAAAGTTACCTGTTTCTGGCTTTGCCCCTGATCGGTATTGCCATCACGGTGTTGATTGTTAAACTGTTGATTAAAGATGACCTCGGGCATGGCGTGTCGAAAGTATTGGGAGCCATTAGCTTAAATAAAGGAAAGCTGAAAAGTCACCATACCTTTTCGAGTATGATTACCAGTAGTTTCACGATCGGTTTTGGTGGATCGGTCGGAGCCGAGGCCCCTGTGGTGTTAACCGGTTCGGCCATTGGTTCCAACTTGGCCCGCTTTTTCAAGCTGAATCACTCGCAAACCATGTTGATGCTGGGCTGCGGTGCCACCGGCGCTATTGCCGGAATCTTTAAAGCCCCCCTGGCCGGAATCGTCTTTACCCTGGAGGTGCTGATGCTCGACCTGACCATGGCCTCTTTGCTGCCGCTGTTGATTTCGGGAATCACGGCCGCTGTTCTGGCTTATTATTTCATGGGCGAGGAGGTGCTGTTTAAGTTTCATCTGATCAACTCATTCGAGGCTGATAATATTCCATTCTACCTTATCCTCGGCGTTTTTTCGGGTTTCATATCCTTGTATTTTACCCGGATGACCATGTATATGGAACAGCAATTCAAACGCTTTAAGAAACCACTTTATAAGGTTTTGATTGGTGGCCTGTTGCTGGGGCTATGTATCTTTTTGTTTCCGCCTTTATGGGGGGAAGGTTATTCCGGGATCAACAAAATTTTTAACGGACTGGGCCCTGACCTGCTCGATAATTCCTTGTTTTTTAGTTTGAAGGGAAATCCCTGGTTTCTGGTGTCGTTTTTATTGCTGCTGTTGGTCGTGAAGGTTATTGCGATGACTGCTACAACGGCCGGAGGCGGGGTAGGTGGTATCTTTGCGCCGTCGTTGTTCGTAGGGGCTATTGGCGGATATTTTGTCGCCAGCTTCTTCAATGTTGCTTTCGGACTAAACCTGCCGGTAGATAATTTTGCACTTGCGGGCATGGGCTCGCTTATGGCCGGTGTGATGCATGCTCCCTTGCTGGGGATTTTCCTCACGGCCGAGATTACCGGAGGCTATCAGTTGTTTTTTCCGTTGATTATTTCGGCAATTGCTTCCTACGTCACGATTATGGGCTTCGAGCCTTACTCCATTTATACCAAATCGCTGGCCAGTAAAGGCGAGCTGGTTACCCACCATAAGGATAAAGCCGTTTTGCACTTTATGGCCGTTCGCGAGTTAATTGAAACCGATTTTGCAGTGGTGCCCGAAGATTCCACACTGGGCGACCTCACACGGATTATTGCCAAGTCAAAACGAAACCTTTTCCCGGTAGTCGACGACCTGGGGCTGATGAAGGGAATGGTGAAGATGGACGATATTCGCGAAATCATTTTTAACCACGAGCTGTATGACAAGGTTTATGTGAAAGACCTGATGTATATGCCCGAGCATTTTATTTCGCCACGCGACACGATGTTAAAAGTGGCCGAGAAGTTTGAAAGCAGTGGCCGTTTTAACCTGGCCGTACTGGATAATGGCAAATACCTCGGGTTTATTTCGCGGGCCCGGGTGTTCTCGAACTACCGGAACTTTGTGCGAACTTTGTCGCACGATTAAGCTGTCTTTTTGAAGGATCAGTAATATAACCGGAGAGGTTGAGCAGCTTTTGTTCAACCTCTTTTTTCTTGAAAGTCTACCAAGCAAAGACACTAAGGCGCAATGTCAGTAACCGGTTTTGATTAGAGGTGGAACGACAACCCGACAACTCGTGACAACGACGACAACCGGGTATTCAAAAATCGGGGACTTTCATCGCTGTTGACGATCCGGCTGTAAATCCGCTTCTGGGTTGAATGAAGCTGTTCGGCTTGTTAACGAAACAGCCGGATAAACGCTACATAGATCAACAAAAAAAGCACACTGAAGATGGTGTTGGTGCTCGAGAAAGCTTGCCAGCCAATATGGTATAAGGGGAAGGCCCACAGACAGGTTTGCGCTGCAAGGTACAGGTAGAAACCTGTTCGTTTAAATCGCCACATTTGCAGAACCCCGACAAAGGAAACCAGAGCAAACACGGCTAAACTCAGCAGGTACATACGGCTTAGCAGTGCAGGCGTGCCCACATTGGTGAATTGCACAAGCTGCGGCAACAGTTGCTGGTAGAAAATAAAAGCCAGGAAAAAGGCCAGGCTTCCAACACCACTCCCGATGGTGCTTAACGCCAGTGCCGAATTGAGCAGTAAAGGTCTTTTGGGTGTATTCATGCCGGATTGAATTTTCAATAGGCTAAAGTTCAACAAATAAAAGAAACCTCCAAATAAATCCGGAGGCTTCTTAACAACTGTTACCCTTCAATTAGTTAAACCCATCAGGCTGATAACGCTTTTGAGAAGCGAAGAACAACCGGTTCAACCAGTCTTTCAAAATCAGCATAAAACATGCGGATTAATTCCGTGTGTGTTCCTGCGTTAAAATAAATCTCTTCATCGTCGATGAGGCTTTCAGCAACGTAAACTTCCATATCATACAGGTTTCCAAAAGGAGGCATCGCTCCAACTTCGCAGTTTGGGAATCGATCTTTAAACTCCATTTCGGAGGCCAGGCTCACTTTGCGCGCACCCGAAGTGTCGCGCAGCAAGCTCAGGTTAACCATGTAAGATGCCGGAACAACAGCCATTGCCATACGCCCGTCAATATTGACGATCACGGTCTTTGCAATTTCTTTTCCCGGAATGTGTGTGGTCGCCGCAATGCGTTGGGCATTGTAAGCCAGCGAGTGGCGGATGACGATGTATTCAATATTATTCCGGTCTAAAAATTCAGTCAGTTTTTTGAGTGGCATGTTGTCAACTTTTCTGAAATTCATAAAAGATGTTCTACACATCACAAATCCTATTTAGTGGATGCCGATCCAAAGCTAAATAGCGGGAGAGGATACTGAATTGTACGTGAATTTTTTTGAAAAAGATTAATGCAACGACAGCCGGGAAGATGTTTAATAAGCAGTCTCATGCTGAAACCTTGAAGCAGCCTACGGAAAATGAGCCTTCAAAAGGGCCGAAACCCGTGCAGCCCGCCAGTATTGTAAAAGAATTGCAAAGGTTCATAAATTTTTGTGATTGTTGATTTCTAATCTTTCAGGCTACTGCTAAAAATTTTACCTTTGCGACTTAAACGTTCCTCGTTTTCAATCACTTTATCGGCAGCGCGAAAGCCGGTACAAACTGAATATTCAAAATTTGAACATATACCAAATGAAAAGAGATCAATTAGTATTTGACATTATTGAAAAAGAACGCAAGCGGCAGCTCAGCGGGATTGAATTGATTGCCTCTGAAAACTTTGTAAGCGAGCAGGTTATGGAGGCGATGGGTTCTGTGATGACGAACAAATATGCGGAAGGTTACCCGGGCAAACGCTACTATGGTGGTTGCCAGATTGTAGACCAAACCGAGCAGTTGGCGATTGATCGGGTGAAAGAACTCTTTGGTGCCGAGTATGCCAATGTTCAGCCTCACTCCGGAGCTCAGGCCAATGCAGCTGTACTAAGTGTTATTTTGAAACCGGGCGATAAATTCCTGGGACTCGACCTGGCTCACGGCGGTCACTTGTCGCACGGTTCTCCGGTAAACTCATCAGGTATATTGTACCAGCCAATTGCTTACCACGTGAAAGAGGAAACCGGTATGGTGGACTACGACGAAATGGAAGCGCTGGCTAAAGAACACAAACCCAAATTAATTATTGGTGGTGCCTCGGCTTACTCGCGCGAATGGGATTATGCCCGTATGCGTAAAATCGCCGATGAAGTGGGCGCCATGTTGATGATCGATATGGCTCACCCGGCTGGTTTGATTGCTGCCGGTTTGCTGGAAAACCCGGTGAAACATGCACACGTGGTGACTTCAACAACCCACAAAACCCTGCGTGGACCGCGTGGCGGTATCATCCTGATGGGGAAAGATTTCGAAAACCCATTTGGTTTCAAAACACCCAAAGGAGAAACCAAAATGATGTCGGCGGTATTGGATTTCGCTGTATTCCCGGGACAACAAGGTGGACCACTCGAGCACGTGATTGCATCGAAAGCGATTGCTTTTGGCGAGGCCCTGGATCCTTCTTATAAAGCGTATCAGACTCAGGTGAAAAAGAATGCGGCGGTAATGGCCGAAGCTTTCATCGCCAAAGGTTACAAAGTAATTTCGGGCGGTACCGATAACCACAGTATGTTGATCGACCTGCGCACTAAATTCCCCGAGTTGACGGGTAAAAAAGCTGAAAACACACTGGTTTTGGCCGATATTACCATTAATAAAAATATGGTGCCATTCGATAGTCGCTCGCCGTTTTCAACTTCCGGATTGCGTGTTGGTACGCCAGCAATTACCACACGTGGCCTGAAAGAAGATGCTATGCCGGTGATTGTTGATTTGATTGACGAGGTGCTGACAAACCCCGATAACGAAGAAGTAATTGCTTCGGTTCGTAAACGTGTTAACCAATTGATGGAAGGTTTACCTTTGTTTGCCTGGTAAACTCAATTTTCATCGAACAAGATAAGACAGAGGCATCGGTAACGGTGCCTCTGTTGTTTTTCTGAAAGTCGACCACGCAAAGGCGCAATGTTAATAACTGATTTTGGTTAGAGGTGGAACGACAACCCGACAACTGTTGAAAACAACGACAACAGTATCATCGAAAAATAGTAAACTTTCATCCCTGTTGGTGATTCCTCTGAATCATGGCGGTTTTTTCTGAAAGGATCTTTTGTCCTACCGGACGGGTTTTACTCTTTGCCTTATAGCAAAGAGTAAACAGAAAGTTCAAGGCTTATTTTTATCTTCAGGTGTCAGCTTCCGAAAGCTAAGTTCAGCCGGGTGATCTCCTTCTGTCGGCGGAGCTTCCCGGATTCACTAAGCTTCCGGTTCGCCTCTCACCATCGATAAAAAGTAGGCCGGTCCCGCTCCGAGCGAGCTTCCGTCTTCTCTTAAATGCCTTCTGCTTTTACCTTCGATCTAATGTACCCACCCTAGCCCTCGCTCACGAGGGAGGGAAATTCCTACTTTGTCGGAATGGGAGGGTCAATCTAATTCAAAAGAATCCACTTTAATCCCTGTTGGTGATTCCCGGGGATCAGGACGGTTTTTTCAGAGAGTCGACCACGCAAAGGTGCTAAGCCGCAATGGCAATAACTGGTTTTGATTAGAGGTGGAACGACAATCCGACAACCTTCGATCTTCATCGTTGTCGGATTGCTGCTGATGGGCTTATTGCTCTTCGGTTGCCTGGGGGTCTTCAGCTTCGGGACTTAGCGGCTCAATACGATCGAGGAAGAGCTGTGCTATTTTTGCCGAAGGCATGCTTTCGGTGCGATCTTCGATGTTGGTGCACAAGCTAACCACCAGTTTCTGCTCGGGGAAAATGGCCAGGAATGAGCTGCCACCAATGGTTGAGCCTTGCTGAATGTAGACGGTGCGCCCCTGGCGGTCTTCAAAAATAGTCCATCCAAAGCCCAGCTCGCTGACATAGCCGTTCTTCAACTTATTCCGGGTGAAGAACAGATCGTAGCTTTCATCCGAGAAGAACTCCCGATTCATCAGTTTTTGGCCCAGTTTATTTAAATCGTCGGCCGTAGACAGGTAGCCGTAAGCCGGAGCCACAAAGCGCGAATCGATGGCGGGGGCATTCATAATTTGGGCAATAAAGTTTCGCGAATAGGGAGCAGCTCTGTTGGCGGTGATGTAGCCCGGGTTGTCGATCATGGTTTCATGCAGCCCCAGCGTGTCGAGCAGCATCTCCTGCACCAGTTTGGGGTAGCTTTTGTGTTCCAGGGTTTCGGCCAGGATGCCCAGCAAGCACGAGCCGTAATCACTCACGTTAAAATATTCGTTTGGCGGGTAAACCAGCGAGTCGTTGTCCGAGGCGTGAACGTAGGCTTTTAAGTCCTTCAGCTTATCGGGGTTCATCAACAGGCTATTGTCGGTTTCCGGAAAACCGGCTGTGTGTGTGCCCAGATTGTAAATGCTGAAATCGTATTGTTTTTCCGGGTAATTGGGTACATACTTTCGGAACGAGTCGTGCACATTCAGCTTGCCTTGTTCCTGTAAACGGGCTATTGCCATGGCTGCAAACATTTGTGAGCTGCGACCGATGCGGTATTTGGTTTGCGGGCTGGCCGGCGATTTAAGCTCGTAGTTGGCATAGCCCAGGCCCTCGGACCAGACCGTTTGCCCGTCGACAGAGACCGAAACCGAGACGCCAAAATTTCCGCCAATCAGGTAAAGCTGTATGGCTTCGCGGCCTTTCAAAATTTCATTTTTATAATCGCGATTAAGCACAACGCGCGGATTGTGCGGTTTTTGCGAGCACGAAGCCAGCGTGAACAGCAGGATGGCGACTGCCGAAAATTGGTGAATGAAACGTTTGGGGGTGCTGTAAATTTCTCTTTTCATCGTACTGGATTGTTGGTTGTGATGCTGATTTTGAAAATTAGTTTGCGAGCCCGAAAATACGAAAAATGTGTAAAACCGCAGGGCCGCGACTCCCCGAAGTGACTTTCACAAAAAACACAAAGGCTCCTTTTTCACTCTCCCCTGAAATGAACCAATCCTGGCGGATCGATTCAATTCTGTCCCCTCTCTGCGAGCAGAGCGGGGGAATCCAGAAGCTACAGGTAGATTACAAAAAACACCATCAACGCATAAGAATGACGTTCGATCATTGCCAAAAAGTTGGGAACCGGTTGGCCTTTTTTATTAAGACCGGAATCAAACGAAAAGCTTCCTGTAATCCCGGAGGGATGCAATTTGGGTAGCTTTGGCATTTCCGTGGGTAAAATTCCGTCCCGTACGGGACGGGAGAATCTTCGTGCTGCCTTTGGTGCTACCCAAATTGAATGGCTAAAAGCCATTGCTGGAAAATGAAACCCCGTCCGGTAGGACAAAGTTCCTTGTTGATCAAAGGTAGAAATCGAAAAAGCAGGCGCATCACCCGTAGTAGACTTTCACAACAAACACAAAGGCCCCTTTTTAACTCTCCCCTGAAATGAACCAATCCTGGCGGATCGATTCAATTCTGTCCCCTCTCTGCGAGCAGAGCGGGGGAATCCGGAAGCTACAGGTAGATTACAAAAAACGTTTGCGGTCAAAGGTGTTTCCAGTGTCCCTACGCCGTAGGGAAGCCAGTCGAAGCTGCTTTTTTGTTCGCTACGCCGTAGGGAAGCCAGTCGAAGCTGCTTTTTTGTTCGCTACGCCGTAGGGAAGCCGGTTGAAGCTGTTTCCAGCGTCCCTGCCTTGTAGCCGACCCGCAACATCGGTAACCGGCGAAATTGATTGCTGAACTGAAATAGAAACGGAAGGTGAACGATGAACAACAACAGGATACCCGGAATGGTGCCGAATATCCTGTTGGCGATTCATTGCCGGAAGCCCAATCGTTTCCGGTGAGGCGATGGTGGGTATTACAACGGAATGTTACCGTGTTTCCGCGGAAGATTCGATTTGCGCTTGTTGTGCGTCATATCCAGCGCGCTGATGATTTTCTTACGCGTATCTTTCGGGTAAATAATCTCGTCGATATAGCCCAGCGATGCCGCCCGGTACGGGTTGGCAAAGGTGTCGCGGTATTGCTCCACGGCCTGTGCTTTTTCTTCTTCGGTTTTAATATCGCGGCGAAGAATATTGATGGCGCCTTCCGGTCCCATTACGGCAATCTCGGCCGTGGGATAGGCGTAGTTGATGTCGGCGCCAATATGCTTGCTCGACATCACATCGTAAGCGCCACCGTAAGCTTTGCGGGTAATCAGGGTGATTTTGGGCACGGTTGCCTCAGCAAAGGCGTACAGCAGCTTGGCACCGTGCTTAATGATACCGCCAAATTCCTGCTGAGTGCCCGGCAGGAAGCCCGGAACATCGACCAGCGTAACCAGCGGAATGTTGAAAGCGTCGCAGAAACGCACAAAACGTGCTGCTTTAGCCGACGAGTTAATGTCGAGCACCCCCGCATAGCTGGCCGGCTGGTTGGCAACAATACCGACCGAGCGGCCACCAAAGCGCGCAAAGCCCACAATAATGTTGGTGGCATAGTGCGGTTGCACTTCCATAAAATGTTCATCGTCTACAATTTTATAGATGATGTCTTTCATGTCGTAGGGTCTGTTGGGGTCGGCCGGCACAATGCTGTTCAGCTCTTCGTCTTCGCGGTCGATGGGGTCGGTGCAGGGAACCTCCTGCGCTTCTTCCATATTGTTGAGCGGGATGAAGCTCATCAGCTCGCGCACCATCATCAGGGTTTGTTCTTCATCGTCGCCGGTGAAATGAGTCACCCCGCTTTTGCTGCTGTGTGTCACAGCGCCACCCAATTCCTCCTGGGTTACATCTTCGTGGGTCACGGTTCTGATCACGTCGGGCCCGGTTACAAACATGTAACTTTTCTCATTCACCATAAAGATGAAGTCGGTGAGGGCAGGCGAGTAAACGGCACCACCGGCACAAGGTCCTAAGATCACACTGATTTGAGGGATTACACCGCTCGACAGCACATTATTGTAGAAGATGTCGGCATAGCCGGCCAGCGACTGCACACCTTCCTGAATGCGCGCACCCCCCGAGTCGTTCAAGCCAATCAGGGGTTTGCCCATTTTTACCGCAAGATTCTGGATCTTCACGATTTTGTCGGCGTTGGTACGGCTCATGCTGCCCCCAAAAACGGTGAAGTCCTGCGCATAAATGTAGACCAGCCGGCCGTTAATTTTTCCGTAGCCGGTAACAACGCCATCGCCCGGTATTTTGTTTTTCTCCATCCCGAAATCGGTCGCCCGGTGAGTTACCAGCTTATCAATTTCGTTGAAGGTGCCCGGGTCGAGCAGCTCCAGGATTCGCTCGCGGGCGGTTTTTTTCCCGGCGGAGTGTTGTTTCTCGATGCGTTCGCGTCCTCCACCGAGTTCTGCTTGTTGATTTATTTGTTCGAAATGCTCAAATTTTGCTTTTAAATCCATCGTTTTTTCATTTTGTTTCAGACAACAATTGTTGGGTATGGCAGGGGCATGGTCCAGCCACAATCACCTGCTTAGTCAATTTCCACCAACACCTGGTTGGTGTCAACCGTGTCGCCTGCTTTGATGTTTACTTTTTTAATTACACCGTCAACCGCTGCCTTGTACTCGCTTTCCATTTTCATGGCCGAGATAATCACAGCTGTTTCTCCTTTTCGGATCGGTTGCCCCACTTCGGCCAAAACCTGAACGATTTTCCCGGGCATGGGCGCGGTGATTTTTTTGTCGCTGTTGGCTAAGGTCGCTTCACCCCGGTTGCGGATGTAGCGGGCTTCGGCATCAATCACTTCCAGGTCGTAGGTTTGATAAAGGGTATAAGCCGTGTACGACTTGGGTTTGTTGCCCGGCACCAGGGTGATGTTGTGCGAACGGTTATTTTCCAAAATTGAAAAAGTACCCTCGTCGTTGTGCATTAAATCAAGCCGGTAGACGCGGCCGTCAACGTCGATTTCGAGCAAATTTTCGTTCTGATTGAGCACTTTGACTTTGGCAACGCGGTATAAGGGGCATAACGAAAAGTAGAAAGAATATTACTCTTTGAAATGCATTGAATTATAAAGGTTTGTGACTACATAGCTGATTGATGTCCAAAAAGATAGGTGCCAATATCTACCATTTAACTACCATTTAAGACTTATAAAAAGTTAATTAGTTGGGAACAAAGGTTAATTGCTAAGATTTAATGCGGCAGTTTATGCCATTGAGTTTATCCTTATTGATGCCTTTACAAACGCTAATGCACGAACCTTCGAAATGTGAACCTCTTTATCGCTATGGTGCTGATTGTGGCTCACAAGCTTTATATGTCCGGGCTTTTCGCTCTTTTGGATGTACTTCACTGTAATGTACTCTTCACCCTCCAAATCGACAGAAACCAGGTACATTTCGCCCCAAAATATATTATTCTCGATATCGTTAATCTTCTTATATAGAACTATATCACCACTTTTAAGCAGTGGATACATGCTATCTCCAGTGACATGTATTGCGCCGTCGCATTTAGGCAGATTAGGTATTGTAATAAAGTCAATAGGCTTTGCGCTTGCAGTATCGCTAAACAGCGGAACAATACCAGCAGTAGCCTCTACGTCGAACAAAGGTATGCGTTGTCGCTCCAACTTATAGTCGGACTGTAGATGGTAGGTTTGCATGTCATCCTGGAACAACTCATGTATATTACCCTTATCAAAAGAGTAATCTTTTTTTAACTTTTCGTTTTCGTCAAAAATGTTACTGTTTTTGTTACGGTTTTCAACCGTAACAATTTCCGTACTTTTCGTTTTTAATTCGCCAAAATCAGAAGTAACAATTTCTATACTTTTCGAATTTTCAATATCAGTGTGAATTAAATCCTCATACGAAATGTGAAAATACTCCACAATCTTCGTTAGTGCAGTTATTTTTGGCTCCGATCCACGCTCGTAAGAGGCTATATTATCCCTCGATAGGCCGAATTTATTGCCAAACTCAGTCTGATTAAGACCGCACAACAATCTGAGGTACTTTAAATTAGTGCTTATTTGGTTTTTCATGTGAAATTAATTCACGTTTTTATTTGTGTTTGTGAAGCAAATACACAATATTTGTATCTATAAACGTGAACCGAAGATATGGCAGATTTTAACAAAAAGCAAATTGAGACACTGAGAGGAAGTTTTAAAAAAATAGCCGAATCAGTTGGGTGCACGCGTGAATATGTTTCTCAAATCATTCACGGCAAGCGAAAGCTAAAGCGAAAATCTCCTTTAGCAATGAAGGTGATCAAAAAGGCGAATGAGCTATTGACCATCCTTGAGCCTAAAAACTAGAATGACTGAAGCAAACGCTTAACCAATTTCCCCGATGATGATTTTTCAACCAGGCGACATATTAGCACGATCAGAGCAAGGAGGAACAACCGTATGGGTAAACCATCGGTTGCTCCTTGACTTTTGCCACATGAGCGAGAACCACCTTCGTAAGGTGCGATCAGAATATAAATCATCATTGCCGCCATCACAGCAAAAATTCGACATTCTACCGGATAGCGGCAGCTCCTGGCGATGGTCGAAGCAAAATGGATTTTTCTACTATGCTGTGAATCGCATACCAAACCGAGCTCCGAAATTTTACCGCGACCAACTGCCATCCGATAGCGATCTGTTAAAGGCGATGCGTGAACTCGACATAAAGTCAAAATCAGACCTTTCAGATCGAATTAAAAAAGACATACAGGCCCGCGTTGCCGATTTTTTCAGTAACGACGATATAACTTACTTCTGTTACTCGTCGGAGCCAACATTTAACCAGGATAAAGCCAAACAGCTGGCCGAGGCAAAAGCTTGGTGCGATATGATCTCGGTTTACACCGAGGGAGGCCGCTTTAAGCGCTTCGGGCTTAAGCGGAAAGAAGATTTCTACAATGTATGCACGGAGATAATTCAGGGCAAGGAGCTTGAAGGTTTACGCATAAACACGGTTAAATCACTGCGCAAAAAAATAAGCCTTTATCCGGCTGTTGGCGACGATCGTCAGCGCAACTACTTCATATCTGGCAAGTATGGCAACGACAACCGACGCAAGGTTGGCAAGTTCAAGCTGGTTGATACGGTAACCGGCGAGGAGCTTCCTTTCGATATCCACGAGGCCATCATGTTCAATTTGTACATGAATCCGGGTAACCCGCAAAAAGAAGATTTACTGCCGCTTTGGGAAGAGTACAAAGAAGATTTAGCCGAATTTTCAACCGACGAACCAATGGCCTACCGCACATTTACGCAGTATTGCAGCCGGTTCGACACCCAGCTGCGCACAGCTAAAGCTCGCCACGGTGAGGACTACTATAATAAGCAATTCCTGACCTACGTTCCGAGCGAACACCTGAAGTATGCACACTCGCTGTTTGCTGCCGATGGTTCGGCAACGGTAGCCTATAAATACTACGACAAGGACGGCACTTGCCGACGAATGAACCTTTATGTGATCCTGATTAGTGATGTGGCTAGCCGCTATATCGCCGGTTGGGCTCCTGCAAAAGAAGGGTTACACAACGAAACACCACGCATGACCGAGCAGGCCGTTAAAATGGCCATCGAGTCGGGTGGTTATCAAACCATGTTTGAAGTTGTAACCGATAATCACGGGGCATTTACAAGCGAAGAAAGCAAGGATCTGCTATCGTCAATCTTTAACAAGGTACGCACAATTAGGGCGCACAACTCGCAGGCCAACCCTGCCGAGACCCAGTTCCGTCTCTTTAAAAAGACGCTTAAACGCTTTAATAACTTTCTGCGTACATCGTGGATTGCCGGAATTGACAATCAGGCCAACCCCGATTTCATCCCCAACAACGAAGTATTGCCAACTTACGAGGAAGCCGTGCTGCAAATGGCGCGCATTATTGCCGATTTCAACAATAAGAAGATGCGCGACGGCTCTACGCCTGCTCAACGCTTCGAAATGAAACACCCCGACTGCAAACCAATGGACGATCGTCAGCTGCGTAGTGTGTTTGCCTACCGTACAGCGGTTGAGATAACCCGAATGCGTGGCTTTGTGGAAGTTTGGAAGGCTGATCAGCTGTATAAATTCGAGATCCCGGAATACTTCACCGGAATGGCCGAGAAAATTGCAAAAGCTACCGGCTATAAGCCCGATGCAAAGCTTTCGGTTGTCTGGGACTACGAAGCAGCCGACCTGTACACGCTCGAAGGAAAGTATTTGTGCACTTGCAAAGTGGCCCAAAAGGCCGTTCAATCGCATGCCGAAAGTAACGAGCATACCGACTATGCCATCGGGCACCATCAAAAGCGCCAGCGCATACAGCTGGAGCAAGCCGACGATTTTGAGCAAAAAGCGAGCCAAACAGCCGATCTGTTGAATGCCGGTTTGCTCGACTCCTACAACATTGCTGTAACCGATAAGAATTACAGCAAGGAAAGCTATAACGCCGAAATGGAATCGGGGATGAATCAGAATAGCCCGGTAAGCGTGAACGTGAAAAATGAATTTGAAAATGAAAATAACAGCAGCCGCAACCGGAAAGATTTTGACGGATACGACCCGGAGGCAGCCGCTATTGATAATCTCTAATTGCAAAACTATGATTTTTACATTAACCGAAAAAGAAACAATTGGTAAACGCCTGGTCGAACGGCAAGAGACCAGCGGATTAAGCCAGGCAGCTTTTGCCAGAGCAAATGAGATGAGCCCGGCCGATATGTCGAACATCCGCGGCGAAAAATGGAAAGAACAGCCCCATCTGGTTGGCGACATGAAGTGGATCAAGTTTGCCCGCCTCGTTGATTTCACCCGCAAGGCTGAATTAGAATGGAAAACGGCTCAAACGAATGTTAAACGCCAAATCGATGCCCAGTTAAATGCTTGCAAGAACTACTCGTTCACTGCAATTCTGTGCGACGATGCAGGCGTTGGCAAAACCTACGCTTGCAAGGCGTTTGCAGCAACAAACCCACATGTTTATTACATCGACTGCTCGAACTGCCGCACCCGCATCCGCTTTGTTCGTGCTATTGCCCGCGCTGTTGGCATCAACGCCGATGGAAAGATCGACGATCTTTTCGAGAGCGCCATGTATGTGCTTGGGCTGATCGATCGCCCGCTATTAATACTGGACGAGGCCGGAGACCTCGAGGATAAAGCATTTTTGGAGCTAAAGCGCATGTACAACAACCTCGAAGGCCAATGCGGCTTTTATCTGGTTGGTGCAGATGGTCTGAAAAAGAAGATTGAACGTGGCGAAGCTGTTCGTAAAGTTGGTTTTACCGAGGTTTTCAGCCGCTTCGGCAAGAAGTTCACCAAAATAGTACCTGTTGAACCCGAAGAGCGGCGGCAGTTTTTGATTGAAATGGCGCATTCACTACTCGATGCCAATGGCATAAGCGACCGCAATTCGCGCCAGGATATTATCCGCACAATTTGCCTGAACGGATTGAAAGACCTCCGCACGGTCAAGCGCGAAGTCATTAAGATCCGAATCAAAAAGGAGGCCTGCTAATGGACCAGCCGGTTAAAATAAAAGTCGTGTGGAATAGCCGAATCGATGGTATGTGTTCAGCTTTGGCCGAGGAAGCTAAAGCCGGCTATGCCATTGGCGATATCGTTGCCGTTATTCTGCCGCTAAAGGCTCCTATGCCAACCGAAATGTATGTCTTACCAAAACACGAACACCATGACACGATTTAACGAAATACTAGACAAGTCAAAGACCGTACAGCGGTTTGCTCAGCTCGAAAATATGAGCAGCGATGAGCTTTACGAATATACATTTGAGTGCTTTTGTAGCTATATGGACATGTTTAAGGAGCGTTTAACATTCGGCTCGCAAACAAACAAAATGATTGCCGCTTACGGTAAAATTCAAGCATTCAAAGTGCTTACACCTTCCGAATTGATCAGCATCATGTTTACATCAGCTCATATGCAGCTTTGGTTTGCCTATCGCTTTTGGGCTGAGGCCGACAAGCAAGTTGTTCGTCAGTGTGTCGATCGAGAAGAGCTATTTCTGACACTCACTTTTATGGGTGCCATTCCAAAAACTAACCTAATGGAGGAGATTATAAATGAGTATGAAAACGGAGCAATCTGCATCCCTAACGTCAAGACGTTCGGATTTAGAGCAGAAACAAGAGCAGCTGATCAGCCAGCTTAATGCCGGCTTTGACCCCGAAATATGGCGAAAATACAGCTTAGTAAACTATAAGCTCGAAGTTATTAACAACCGCATAAACGGGAAATTTACCGACCCGTCAGCGGGCCTTGAATTTTTAAAAGATGATACTACGCACACACATAACCGATAACGAACTGAAAGCATTCTTCGAGAGTGCCGGCTACATCTGCACGATTATCAACAAACCGATTTTTCACAAGCGCACACATGGCTTTGAAGAGGAGGACGAACAGCCGGTTTTGCACGTGCAAACAGCAGGAGGCGCTATTCCTGCCGAGGATTTAATGAACGAATATGTAAAAGTAACCATTCTGCGCCCTGTATCCGAAACAAGCGTGAACATCGACCAGGCAGCCAGAAACCTAAAACGAAAATAGGAGAATTGAACATGGGATATACAGAGCAAGATTTAAAGGAAATAAAAGAGCTTGAGTCGAAAGGGCTGCAAGTTACCCCAGCTGAATTGAGCAAAAACGAATACGGTGGACAAACAACCCGCCCTATCAAGTACGCACAGCCCAAACGCCACCGCAACGACCCGTGCAGCTGCGGCAGTGGCCGTAAGTTTAAACACTGCTGCGAACCGAAGCTCGACGATGGTAAACGACGTCGCTATTATGCATCGAAAAAACAATAACATTCAAAAATTCAATACAATGGAAACACAAGCAACACAAGCCGCCTCGGCAATCAACATTAGTGAGTTAACACCCGAACAACGCCGCCAGCTGATGGCCGATCTCGAAGCCGAAGAGCAAGCCAAAAAAGCAGCCGAGCAAAAGCTAAAGGAAGACTATGCAGCACTGAAAAATGACCAGGTAAACGAAACATTTGGTCGCCTACGGATGCTCGAAATAGGCATTAAGGCTGAGAAAACCGACATCTACGAGCAGTTTCAAACACTTATGGCGATGAAGATGGAGATCTTCGGCTTAACCGATGCCGATATCGAGATGCAACAGTCGCACACGTTTACTAACGATGCCGGAACTCACTCAATCATTCTCGGCTCAAACGTCATCGACGGCTGGACCGATGAGGTTGGCATTGGTATCGACGCGGTTAACAAGTGGATCGATGCAAAAATCACCGACCCTAAAGCTCATGGACTTCTTAAAGCCATGCTAAAGCCCAATAAGGACGGCGTACTGCAAGCCAACCGGGTGCTCGATATGGCGAAGGAAGCCCGCAAAATTGGAGACAAAGAACTAATCGAATGGGTGGTATTCATCCAAGACCAGTGGCGCCCAGTTAAAACATCAACTTATGTGAAGGCCAAGTGGCGCGATACCAATAATAAATGGCAATGGCTGGCTCTTAGCATGAGTGCTGTTTAAAATAGGTAGTCTCGAAAAACGAATCCTGGACGGTCTTATCGGGCGGTTCGACTCCGCCCGCAGGGACAATGGCAATAATGCCTGTAATTTAAATTTAAGTGTTATGCAAACATGGTTCGAATGTAAAGTTAAGTACGTCAAAATTAACCAGGACGGACGCGAAACAAAGGTAACAGAGAGCTACCTTATTGATGCTGTTAGTTATACCGATGCGGAGGCTCGTATAGTTAAGGAACTACAGCAGATGATTCGCGGTAGTTTCGAGATCGAAAAGATCACCAAATCAAACATCATTGAAATTTTACCGGCCGAGGATGGCGAATTCTGGTATAAGGCCCGCATCGCGATTGTAACCATCGACGCTAAAGCCGGAAAAGAGAAGAAAGTAAACAACTACTTTCTGGTGGCTGCCGACGATTTCAAGGAGGCCTTTCAACGTTTGGAAAAAGGACTTTCCTATATTCTGGTTCCTTACAACACAACATCGCTGGCATTGTCGCCAATTGTCGACGTATTTCCATACTTCGAAAGTAAAGAGTCATGAATGAGTTCATCGAAAAAGTAGCACGAATGAGAAGGATGCAAAATAAGTACTTCTCAACAAAAGAGCGGCATTACCTGGTTGCTTCAAAAGAAGCTGAACGAGAGGTTGACGATGAGCTTAAAAAGTTGGGTAAAACAGTAGTAAGCGCCGAAGATCGGCAGGAACAACAACGATTATTCTAATTATGGCTGATGTTTATAGATATAAAGAAAATGTGCTCGACTGCTATGCTTACGGCATGGAGTATATCGGGTTCGAAAATGGACAGGAGCGCGATATAAAAAAAGATCCGCTTAAGGTATTTGGTCACACCATAATGCCTGGATCTAAAATAACGGCACTGGACTCTGGTTCCGATAGAACATCATTCAAGATTGATGATACTTATATCGTATTTGCCGGGCTTTACGATGGTCATGCTCTTTTTGAAATCGAAGAAGAAACAGCGGAAGTGGTACAAGGGAGTTTATTCGACGAACCAAAGCCACCGAAGTGGTTTCTAGCAATGGCTTACGTGAGCGAAACAGCTGGGCTATTAATGTTCTCTCAACCTGGAGCCTGTTACGATATCAGGCCATTGAATGTAGTTTACACCGATAATAAGCAATAACCTGGACGGTCTTATCGGGCGGTTCGACTCCGCCCGCAGGGACAAACGGCGAGTTTCGCAAAGCGATTAAACGATTCTTAAACGCAGAAAACCAATAATTTAAATTTTAAAGCATGATAATACCATTTAGCGTAACATTTCCAAGCGGACAGCCGACAGACTTTGTCGGAAAGATATGGGCAGGGCTATTGAATGACGATGATTTTGTGATAAATAACCGTGATCGCGCTGCATTTTTAGAAGGATGTCAGAACAGAAATCTAATCTACGATGATGTGCTAAGTTTTGACGAATACCGGCTTCTGTACAAGCCAAAGCGTCATACAATACGAATAGATAAGCCAGAACGCTGGCATGTTGGTTCAAAGATTCATATGGTTGTTTTTAATCGGTCAAAAAAAGTATTTCAATTTGCGCCTGTTTTAGAATGCAAGTGCGTACAGGATATTTTTATTACGAATATTCAAGGTCGTTTTGAGATTAGTATTGATGACAAATACCAGTATAACATTGATGCACTTGCTAAAAATGATGGATTTGACGCTGCCGATCACATGAGGCAATTCTTCTTCCCTAAAAATAGTAAGTGCGATGAATTTAAAGGGAAAATAATTCACTGGACTGACTTAAAATACTGAAACAATGGACACAAAACACCGCAAATTAATGACGCTGCTGACCAAGCTAGGCATGGATAAAGACCAGCGGCACGAGCTTATTTACAGCTGGACAGGCGGGCGCACCTCGTCGAGTAAGGAGCTTTACAGCGACGAAATGGCGAACCTGATCTGGAAGCTGGAGAATGACTTCAATTTTAAAACGAACCTGAACCCGTTGATGGAGGTTGAACGCCGCAACAAGCGCAGCCAGGTGCTGGCCATTGCTCAACGTTGCGGCATCCACGAGGGCACGAGCTTCGAGAAGTTTAACAGCTTCATGCTGAACCGGAGCATCCTTAAAAAGGAGCTCCACAAATACAGCCTGCTCGAGCTCGACGATCTCATTAAGCAGTTCCGCGGTCTCGAACAGAACTACCGCTCCAGTGCATCGCATGCCGGCACAAAGGCCTACAACCGCGAGCGCGGGTTTAACGATCTAAGTAGTAATTAATGACCGTTAAACCGAAGACTATGAATCATTATGATGGTTACTTAAAAGCACAGAAGCTGCGAACAACATTTGCAATAGCGCTAAATAGGAATGGATCGCCAAAGGAGCCAATTTCTGAACAAGAATGTGTCCGTTGGCTTCAAAGCAATGCCGAACTACTCGAAAGAGATTCCATTCTATTTCAGACCAGGGTTGTTCCTGATGGTAGAACGTGGGTTATGCTCGGAGAGATACACCATTCTACCACGCAAAAGCGAAAATGCCAGTTTTGCGGCGAGCAATTTGCGGCGAGCTACGAACGCGAAGTATTATGCTCTAATTGCCGGGTTCATTGGTTGGGAGAGCGGCACCACGTTTGGAAGGCCGATAATAAGTTTCGTTTAGAAAAACAATATCCACGAAAGTCCTATAATATTACTAAAAAAGAGCAACTAACACTGTTTTAGGCAGAATTCTATTTTGATAATTAATTTTTGAAACTCTAAATTTGAAATTGTAATTATGGCATACAACCGGAAAAATATACTGCTTCGAATACTCGATATCCAGAAGATTTACAAGGATAACAGCAAGCACCACAAGGGCGGATGCACCGACAGGTACATTTACCGTGAGCTTGTTTTTCCGGTGTATCGCATCAGCGAGCGTACCTTTTACGAGTACCTGGGCACCAATGCCAAAAAAGAGTACAACGACTTGCTGGACAATGAAAAGAAGCAACTGACGTTATTTAACGAATAATAACCCAAAATCTTATAACATGAAAAAAGCAATATTATTAATCACCTTTAACATGGTCGTGTCGCTCGCATTTTCTCAACATATATATAAAGGCCTGGAGTACGGAATGACCGCCCAGGAAGCAAAAAAAGAGTTCAGATCAAATAAAGCGGAATATGATGCCGTCGATTTTGGGAACGGCTTTGTGTGGCGATTATTTCATCAGAATTTTATCTACGACAATGGCGGCTTGGTCGGCGTGCTATTTCAGCCCAAAGGCGCACTGATGGGCCTTACGCATTCCGGAACGACTTCTTATCTCGAATTTTCGCGTGCATTTTTCGAAGAAAAAGGATATCAGGTATTTTTCGAACCCGAATTTTGGAAGTATCCGCTGAATTTCAATTCAAAATATGGTCTTCTGATGCACGATGAGGATAAAAAGATCGTCGTGCAACTTTATCCTTATTCTGGCTATGTAAATGGAGCTACTATTTATTCGGCTTATATGAAGGTTATTAATTACGATTGGTTTATGCAGCAATACGAGAGCCAGCAGCAGCTTTTGGAATTAAAAGCGAACGAGTCGGGCTTTTAAGAAAACCGCAAACACTACTCTATCATCGAACGGTTGGAGCAGATACTTGAAGCCTTGGATTTGGATGTAAAGCCGAAAGATTAGATCAGAGTTGTAGTGCTGAGGGTTTCACTTTAGAGTGAAGCCCTCAGTGTTTTATTAGAGCGTTTTCTTCGCTTCAAACTCAATAAAGGTCACCATCCAGCCTTTCCAGCGGTGCCAGTGTTGCCAGCCAACAAAGGTCAACCGGCTGCAACTGCCGTTTGCCGGTGTATAGCCATCGAGCAAGTCTTTTGCCGCCTTGGCAATAGCTTCGTGTTCCTCGGTGGTAGCGTCGGCGATGCCGTCCTGCGTCTGCGGAACCATGCTGTAATAATGCAGCCTGATTTTAACCGGCGACCGGCGCATCTGGTTACTCGCATTTTCGAAGTTCATTTTTTCGGGAAACTCGACAAAGAACCCCTGCGGGTTCACCATCGTTCCCTCATACTGCACATTGTACCATTCAACGGGTAGGTCGATGCCCTGTGCCGGTGCTTCAGGCGTGTTTAAACGATCTTTAAATGCTGTAAAAATGGGATATAACATAATTGTTTATTATTGATTATTTGAAAATATCTTCGGCCACCTGATCCAGCTTTCTGCCAATTCGGTCGTTCAGGGCTTCGCTGTCGCCTATCATGCGTCGTTCCGGCATATCGAAGCCAGGCGGACGGCCAGCGCGTAAACCATCGTTGTGCACTTCGGTATAAGGTAGCTGGCTGGTAAATTCAGCCTGTGTGTCGCTGCTTTTGCCCTGCCAGCTGCGGCGCATGGCTCCGCCTCGTTTCTCGCCGATCAGCGTCGGCTTTTTGCCTTTCTTCTTTTTCCGCCACTTTTTATACTGACCGGTTTTTGCCTCAAAGCCCTGGTGTTTGAAATTGTCGGCAATAAAGCGCAAGCCTTCAACTTTAGCGATACCAGGAAACCGCTTCAGAGCCTGTGGTAGCCGGGTCTGAATCTCGGCCATTTTTTTTTGAAAGCTATTGCCTGGCATTACTTACGCATTTAAGAAGTCATTTAACAGTGTATCGGCTTCGCGGCTTATACCAGTTGCATCGGTTTTTGGCAGGTCTTTCAGGTACGGATTTTCGTCGCTGAAAAGCTTACGGTCCTTGCCCGAATTGAAGTCAAAGCCTGCGTCCGGAAGTTCGCCGGATGGAACCTTTGTCGGCGCCTCGTCGGTTTGCGTCACGCTGCAACGGCATCCCCAACCGTTTGGCGGGTAGTTGCTGCTCCAGAACGAATCGTTTATCGGTCGTACAACACCATCAAGCCGGGCGTGATCCGGGCGGGTATCATCATCAAGAACCGCCTCGTAGCGAAGATTCGGGTACAAGTCGGCTTCTTCCTTGAATCCCTCCCATTTTACGGCCATCTGGCTCGACGCCTGTGCCTGCTTAAACTCGGTTTGCAGCCATTCTTTGTTATACTTCTCGGTTAGTGGCTTCGCCAGTTTTTTGAAATCATTCCAGCTGCGTGGTTCTCCGTTTTCGTCAACCAGCAAGGCGCGAAGCTCCTGCTGTTCGGCGTAATTTTTAAAGGCGGCAAACGCGGCGGCATTGGTACGCAGCTCGGCAGCCAGGTCGGCATACTGATAGGCATCCGTCCACTGTATACCGCTATCTTGCATGGCCGTTTGCAGGCTCTGGAAGTTCAGCCTCCAGATATCCGGGTCAATGGCAATGCCTTCCTTGTCGGCCAGCTCATTAAAGAATCGTTCGAGCCAGGTATCCAACAGGCTTTTGGCAGCTACCGGCTTTTTTGGCCCTTTGGCGGCGGGCTTGCCTTGTCCTTTCGGATCGTCGGCTGGTTGTTGCTGCTGTTGCTGTTCTTTCGTATCGTCCGGGTTTGCCGGATCTTCACCCTGCTTGGTTGCCAGTTGCGGATCGTCATCAAGCAGATCGATATACTGGAACTTGGCTTTTGCCAGCCGGTCGGCCATTTTGTACCCATTTTTAACCATCAGCGGAATGAGCTTGCCGTTAATGTGATGCTGCACCCGCCGCAGACGGGCTTTGGTGAACGCGTTTTTAATTCGCTCGTGGACTTCGGCAGTACCTACAAAAGCCTGCGTGTCGCCGGTTGCTGTTTGCCCGTTGATCGACTTGCTCAGCTCCTGGTTGCTTAGCTCAATAGCCTGCATGTAGATCTTATAAAAGTCTCCATTCTGAGGTTGTTTGATGTCTATTTCATCATCTTTGCCGCAAACAATGTAGCCATTAGCCGCAAAGTTAGCACAAGCCTCTTCTATGGCATCCAATTCTTTTTTATCCTGCGTGTCGGTGGCATACTTCAAAAAGGGCATGCCGTATTTCTCAGAGCCTTGGCTCCAGTCGGTGCGGGCGTACTTCTTCAAGATCACCTCCTCGGCCAGATATTCGTACAAACCAAGCTCTTCCTTGCCCCAGATCTCGAGCAAATTCAATGCGAGCTGCTTTCCTTCGTAAGGTAAAAAGAGGCTGCTGTCGCGGTCGAGAATAACGCGCTGTTTGGCCGGATTCACGTTTGGGCGAGGTATCAGAAAGCACTCGTCAAAAACCTGCTCTTCGTTCACCTCCGGGTACTCAATTAGCGAGTGCCCCCAGAACTCAGCCTCGGCAAAAAACTGAACAGAATCGTCGAACCACTCGGTGTCAAATAAATCCTTCAGCTCCTCATCTTCCTTTTTATCCACAATTACCCGGAACGGAGCCTGCTGGATGTCGACAATGGCCGTTTCCTGTTGGCTTTTCAGGTGCCTATCCTTTTTTATCTGGTCATAGATATTATACAAGTCATCGAAATCCGGATTCTCGATATCCTTGGCCGCATCAATGGCTTGCCCGAGCGTGTCCATCTCAAGATCGACATTGTATTGGCGTACCCGCTTAACACGGTTATAAATCCGCTTTTTTTGGCGGCTTTTTGGAGCTTCGTTTTTAGCCTGCTTTTTCCAAGGCCACGCTAAATTTAGTGCAATCATACCTGCAAGGGGTTAAAAGTTGAAATTAAACGCGCTTAAACGGTTCCTTCGTCCGGATAGCTGCGCGGGTAAAGTTGATGTGAGCGTTTCGCGTTGCTGCCCCATCGGAATACGGTTGCCGATTTGCCATCGGCATCCTCAAGGGTTAGCAGTGTGGAGTTGAGTTTTCCTGATGCGATCTTCTCGATTGTTGCCAGCTCTTTCTTCCAGTTGGCGACAATACGCTCAGGTATCTCATCGTCGACCACCGTGTTGTATACGTAGTAGGCCGTAATGTTGGCCATGATGCGCACGAGCGTTCTGTTGCGGGTTACTCCGGACTTGCTTAGCTCAGCGTCCATGTTGAACTTACCGCGCAGCGGGTCGAGCTCGCTGACTGCCAGTTTTTCCGACTCGTTCAGGTTTTCGTCGTTCGTGCCCCGGAGCTTGGCGAGTACTATCGGAGCCAGCAGGCCTTTAAAGTCGGTATCGGTTAAGAAGATCATGCTTTGACAAGTTTATGGTACCACACTGTTATTTTGCCGGTGCTGGTTGGGTAGATGGCAAACGGCTCAATATTTTGCTCATTCAAAAAGTTGCGGGCTTCGGTATTCGAATCAAAGGTTTCGAACTGCCAAAAAAGTTTTAACCCACTACCGAGGCTCTGTAGTCCCGGATACAAGTCAGCAACCGGGACGGCATTGCCATTCGGCGGATCACCTGTATAGTCGACGGTTGGTTGATATACCCCGGCTTGTTCCGGCGGTGCAGGAGGATTTTTATATCGTGGCATACCAGTCGATCTTGATTTTGAAAACAGTCCCATTATACACCCTCCTTTAAAGCAGTTACAAACTTCTCAACAACAACTCCGGCATTGTTGTAAATCTGGTAGCCGTGTGTGTTAAGATCTACATTCTCGAAGCAAATGTCATCTTTGGTTTCAATGCACACCTCTACTTTATCGCCTTCGCGCTTTGTTGATATGCTGTCGGCCTCAAGCATTAGATCAATCCATTTGCTTTTTGTTTGAATAGGCTCGCCGCCTGGTTTCCGTTTGGTGAAAATTTTAATAACCATGTTGTAAATGTTTAGTGATTAATCAAAAGTCAATTATCAATTTTAAGCCCGTCGGGCTTTGTTTTTGCGCATTTTGCCGGTTCGCATCGCTCCGCTGCGTCCGGTTTTGTTGTGTTTCTCCAGGTATTTAATAGCCTGCTCGTCGGCGTCCGGAGCATCGTCGTGCGTCCGGTAACCGGGTTCAATGCCTTTCAACTGCTCAAGGCCTACCTGTGTGTAGTTGTGCCCTTTCTTTTTGGCATTGTAATAGGTGCGCCCATTTTGGTAATAGGGCTGAAGCGTGAGTATGCGGTCGTACTTTTTGCCCTTTGGCGTGTCGACCTTCACAATGTTTAGCTTGCAGTTAAACTCGTCTTCAACCTCATCAATTGTCCGCTTAACCTCGTCGTTCCAGAACTGCGATTCGAACCTCCAGTGTACAATGACCGACGGCGGCAAGCTTCCCTGAAACTGCACCATCCACTCCAAAGCTGCCCGCATCTTGCTTTGTTTGACAAAGGAGTCGATGTAATAAAAGCAGCTGTCGTACAATCCCCATACGCGCACCGCGTTGTAGTCGCTGGTGGGTGTACCGGCGTAGGCAATATCCCAATGCCCAACAATGATTTTAAAGTGATTCAGGGCCGGGAGCTTTACCCACTGGATTTGCTCATCCTTGAAAATTTTACCCTCGGTATGCGGCTCGTGCAAGTACTCGGCATAAGCCGACAGGATACCGTCCTCTTCCTGCTCCCGGTAATAGTTGTTATCGTACTTCTCGGGCCATGCCGGTACATAGGTCACTTTGTCGTAGGCTTTCACCTCGTCGACTTCCCAGTTGGGGTGCTTCTTGGCGAGTTCGCCCTGTATGGAGCGCGGGAACGGGTCGTTATTCGGGTGCAGGTAACGGCGGGTATCACCGTCCATTGTTTTAAGCAAGGAATCCTCAATCCATTTCACGATTTCATCCTGACGCTTCGGGTTTTTAACCGTGTCCTTGTCCTCCAGATCATCACAAACTATCAGGTTTGGCCGTTGACTCTGCTTTCTGAATCCCCTTGCATCCTGGCCCATACCAATGGCCCAGCCGATAAAGCGGCCGTCTTTTGTCCGAAAGTCGCCATCTGACCAACTACCTGATAGTTTCTGATTGCCGAAATAGTGAATTAAACGCGGGTTGCTTTCAAACTCGGCCTGAACATCGGAAAGCAGCTGGATCGCTTTCTTCTCGTTGTTGCCGACGATGAGCAAGGCCACATTTTCGCCGTTTATCCATAGATATATCGGAATGATTGTATCGCACCAAACAGACTTAGCCAGTCCGCGGCCCCATTTCACCAGGCGTCTGACCCGCTTGTTTTTCAATACCGCTTTGGCTAGCCGTATCTGGAACCATGCCGATTTAGCCGTCGCGTAATGCGGGAAAAGGAACTCAACCATAAACGCCGGATCATCCTGCATACGTTTGATCAGGTTGGCTCGTTCCTCGTCAGTTTCAAACGGGTTGACGGTAGATCCATTTTTGATCAGCTCAAGCTTCGCCTTATACCGCTTTACGGCTTCTTTAGCGTCTTTTTTATTCAGAACCATTAACCCAACCTTTCGCTAATAGTGTTCAAGTGGATTTCCTGAAAATCGACGAGCTTCATGTACAGATCGCGGTTATATTTCAGCAGGCCCTGAAAGATATCCTCCATGACGTAGATGTAAGTAGAGAGCGGAACTTGACTGTCTTTCTCGATGTTCTCAAGCGTTTTATTCCACTTGCTCACCGCATCGTCAATTCCCTTAATGCGTGTGCGTAGCTTCGCAATTTCTTCGGGGTTTCCTTTGCCTGTTTCCAACTCTTTTACCTCGCGGTCAAGCTCCAGCCATTCGTCGCTGAGGTTAGAGATAATCTGTTTAATGTTTGCGGTACGTTTAGCCGGGCTGGCATTCTTCGCGTCGCGCTCGGCTTTCCAGTGGTACTTTTCCACCCAATTACCGATCGTTTTCTCCGTGACACCAACGCGCTCCGATACCTCCTTCGCGGTAAGGTTGTGATCTACATAGTACAGCTTTGCGGTCTGTCGTTCCCTGTCCTTTGCCATCGTTTAATGATTGATTCAACAGCAAAATTCAGGAACCAAAACGGTATTTAATAAAAAGTTTGCAAGGCTTCCAAAGAAGCATGCAAGCCTTTCGGACTTGCTTTGTTTGCCTTGATTTTTAGGGGATTTTTGGAATATCGAAAGCGGAGCCACCGCAAAGTTATGGCAATAATTTTTAAAAATACAAAATGGAGCAACGCTATTCTAAGATAGTCAACCGCGAAAAAAAACAAGTCGAAATTCTACTCTACGGTATTCTAGGCGACAATTGGGAGGATGGAGAGATAGACGGTAATTATTTTGCCCGTGAGTTAAACTGGTTGGGTCGCGAGTACGACGAAATCACCATTCGTATTAACAGCTGGGGTGGCAATTTGGACATGGGGCTTTCAATCGTTTCCGAAATCCGCGCGTCAAAGGCCTTTATTATTACCAAAGTTGACGGAGTGGCCGCCAGTATGTCGGGGATTATTGCCGTTGCCGGCGACCGCAGCGAGATGAACGACTATGCCCGTTTGATGCTTCATCTTGCTTACTACATTGATGGTGACGGGAATAAGATTTCGGATCTGAACCCGCGCGATCAGAAGGCACTCGACCAGATGAACGGAATACTGACAGACATCCTCGCCCGCAAAGGGAAAAGCAAAGATGAAATAGCGGCTATACTGGATGCCGAGACGTGGTATGATGCCGATGAAGCGGTTGCTGAAGGATTCATCGATCAAAAGATTGATACTTCGAACAAAAAGCTGGCCGCGCTTGACCCGCGTAAGTTGGTGGCTGCTGTAATGGACGATTTTAAACCCACAAATACAAAAAGAAGCATGGAAAGAATTGCTGCAAAATTTGGATTGAGCAAGGATGCGACAGAAGAGCAAGTCCTGGCAAAGATCCAGGAGGAAGAGACTGCGTCGGCTACCAAGATGGTCGACCAGCTGATTGTCGTGGCCAAGTCCATCGGGACGGTTAGCGATGAGTTGAAAAATGAAGAGAAAGCCCGTCGTGTGGCCAAGGCTGATGCCGAACTCTTTGCCGATTTATACCTAAAAGTTGAAAAGCCGGAAGCTGGCGAAGGCGGCAAGGCCAAAATGATTAAAGACCTGGTTAAAACAGGTGACGCCGGCAAACATGAGACTAAAATCGTTGATAAGAAATTCGACGAACTGAGTGAAAAAGAGCTCGACGATTTGCGCGATAAAGACCGCAAGACCTACGTGGCCAAGTTCAAGGCGCACTACGGATTCGAGCCCGAAATTGAGGATTAATTATTAAACCCGCATAAAGATGGCAGGAGTAAAAAGAGAAGTATGGACGGGCGAAGTTGTCCGCCAATTCACCCACTCGGGTGAGTTTTTGCAGGAGATCCCTGATCAATCCAGATACGTTGACAATGATGTCATTCACCTGGTTGAACTTGGCGTTAAGCCTGACGTGTTGATCAACAACACCACCTATCCAATTCCAATCCAGGACAGCGACGATGAAGATATCGCTATTGCACTGGATAAGTTCCAAACCAAGCAGACCGAAGTTTCTGACGATGACCTGTATGCCTCGAGCTTCAAGGTGATCGGTGAAAAAACGAGGTCGCATACCGAAAGTTTGGAAGAGAGCACCGGTGACAAGGCGGCGCACGCGTTAGCTCCACAAGCTGACACAACGGAAACGCCGATCGTGGTAACCACCGGCGATGCCAATGAGGACGGCCGCAAAAAGCTGACCCCGAAAGACCTCACCACCTTGAAAAAGAAGCTGGACAAAGCCGGTGTGCCTAAAAAAGGCCGGGTATTGGTACTTTCAGCCGATCACGTGGCCGACTTGCTGAGCACGTCGGAAGCATTTGAAAAGCAGTACGTCAACATTACCGAAGGTAAAGTTTTGAACCTGTACGGGTTCAAGATGTACGAGCATGCCAATTGCCCGAAGTATTACCTGGATGGTGCGGCCTGGAAAAAACGCGCCTGGGGACAAGAGCAAGCCGGTGACCGCGAGGCCTCCTTTGCATTCTTCCCGCAACGCATGTTTAAAGCGCGCGGAACTGTGAAGTACTACCTGAGCGAAGCCCGGAACAACCCAGGCACCCAAGCCAACTACTTCAACTATCGTCTGCGTTTCATCTGCCTGCCTAAAACGCAGGAAGCGATCGCAGCCATTGTTTCACCTGACGCAGCTTAAGGAGGGAGGTAGCCTATGCGCAATTTAATTAGCAAACTGGCATTTTTTGGAATCGCGCTGATGGTGTCGATGGTTGTTTTGCAGTCGTTTACGGCTCCGCCTGATAAATACAAGTACGGCAACCGGTCGGCGGTAACGCTGACCAGTGCTGACACGGTAGCCGTTTCGCCAAACAACCTGACGCTTACCTATGCGACCGTAGCAATGGATGCAGATATCGTCTTCAATGTTGATGTGTCGAATAGTCCGCCAGGCGACCGGATTATATTGGACCTAACAGCCGATGGCACCGACCGAACGGCAACATTTGGAACGAATATAACAGGGCTGGCGGAAACTATATCGGCTAATAAGAATGAGCTGCTGGAATTCATCTATAACGGGACAGTGTTCAAGGAGGTGGCCGAAATGGCCGTAGATTGACAGCGATTATATTTTGTTTCTCTGCATATCGATCATCAAAGCCACGCTCAATGCTTATCGGGGCGTGGCTTTTTCAAACACCCCCAATTAACTCTATTCTAATGGATTTGAAAGTGTGGATTCTCTCAGGTGTTATCGGTGCCGGTTCTGTTTTACTCTGGTGGATCATTCGAAAGGCCATTGACGGTGTTTATGCGAGGCTCGATCGCATGATCGAACAGAATGAGGAAACAGGTAAGATGCTGGTAGAGCATGGCAATGAGTTGAAAAGTCTTGACCGACGAATTAATGTGAATGAAAATCGCTTAAACGATCATGCTAAGCGGATTCGACAACTTGAAATTAACAAACAATGATTTTTAAAGAAGGTGTAAAGATAGCCGGTGCCCGCCCCGAGATCGTGATTGCCATGATGGTAGCCGATCAGGTATACCGTGAGCTTACCGGCAACGAGGTTACCATTACAGAGGTTACTGGCGGCAAGCATGGTACCGGATCGCTGCATTACGTTGGTGCTGCTATCGATCTGCGTATTTGGGGATTGAGCAAGGCGATGCTTACGAAGATCGTATTGGAGATCAGAGAGCGATTGGGCGAGAATTTCGATGTTGTGCTGGAGTCCGATCACATTCATGTCGAATTTCAACCCAAATAGTTATGCGTTTATTAACCAGGCTACTCGGGTTGTTATTGCCATTCAAATATTTAAAACTAGCCAACTGGATTGTTGGCGCAATAAAATTTATACTGCTTATGACAAGCGAAAAAGGAATTCTGAGCAAAAAAGAACAGCGATGGCTTCGCAATGCATTGGATAAGCTGACCTTTAAGAAAGGTTTGGCTGATCTGATTGACGGTGCTGGCTACTCGCTATTGATTTCGGTAGCCGACGACTACCTTGTTGAAAAATATGTTTCTGATGGCGCCAAAAATGTGCTGAAAGAAGCAATTGAACTGGGTAAGGCTGGCGATTCGAAAGGCCTTACTGACCTCTTATTTGAACGGCTTAGCCTGGATAACGATATTTTAAAATCGTTTGGAGAGCAGGCCGTTAATTTCATTCTATCCGGCATCCTTGAATATGTCGAATCGATTGATGTTAGCGATGAAGAATCTGAAACTGAAGACTAATGGCCGCAAATACAGGAGTTATTGAAGGACAAGACCTCATCTTATACATTGAGGTTGAAGGCGTACCAACGCCCATTGCGCACTCGACGCAACATACACTTGAGCCATCGGTTGAAACCCGCGACCGGGTAAGCAAGGATACCGGCAAATGGAAAAATAAAGTTGCGGGTCTGTTAGACTGGAAAGCCGGCTGTGATGCCCTGGCTTGTTACGATGGCTTTAGTTATGCCACGCTGTTTGGGCTTATGATTTCGAGACAGCCTGTGACACTGAAGCTTGCCGGGCGCGATGCGGTTGACAGTAACGACAACTGGACGCCGGAGCAAGCTGGAGACACTTACTTTGAAGGCGAAGCTATTATATCGAGCTTGCCTAAAACTGCGCCAAACAACGCTGATGCAACATTCAGTGTGTCGTTTGAAGGAACAGGAGAGCTAACCGCTAAAACAGTAGCAGTATAATGGCGACACTAAAGATTGGTACGCGTGAATTTCCGTTCGAGGCAACGGATGCACTGAGAGAGCTGGTGAAGAAGACCGATATCAAGCTCGAGAAGATTGGAAAGTCTAAAAATGAAACCCGCCGTTTTGCATTTCTGGCAGCCAAGGCCGCCAGCGAAAAGGCAGGTGTTGAGTTTGGCTACACGTTCGAAAACTTCATCAATATGGCAGATCCCGGATTTATTGGCAAAGCTGAAAAGCTCGCTAAAACGTTAAAAGCTCCCGCAGCAAAGAAAAAGGCAAAGCCTCGGAAAAAGGCACAGGCAACCGGCGGAGAGGCAGATCGTAACGAAGAAGCCGATAATTCGGGTGAATAGATTGAAACAGATTGTGAAAAGGCATGTTTCGGCATGCCTTTATTTCGGATTTAAAACAAGTTTAAACACTTATTAAACATTGACCAATGGCACAACAAGTAAGAACAACATTTAATTACAGAGAATCTGAGTATCCATTTTATAAAACGAACCGCGGTAACTGGGATTTTGAGGCCGCCGGATTTTCAGGGAAAGGCATAACTGAAGGGAAAAACAGAGATCTAATCGCTTTGGCATACTTCCATCTGCGCGACTGCGCTAAGCGCGCAAACATGCCGTTTAATGACTCCCTGGATGAATTTATTGACAACTCCGACGATGAGGTAAATGAGGCTTTTGCAAGGCTGTATAAACTCCAATTAGAAGCCGATCAGAAGGAAGCAATTCCTGTCGATGTTAACGGAGTTGAAGAGGGTGGAAAAAAGCACAAGCCGGAATAACCGGCGACGACGAATATGAATTGCTTGACATAGCAATTGGTCAAATGGGAATGAGCCTGGAGACTTTTCTCGGGCTCACCCCAGACCAGACCATAAGTGCCTGGCATTTGTGGAAAAAACAAAAAGAGGAAGACTCAAAGCGAACAGACCTCACTGCGTGGCAGATCGCAAGGTGGCAGTCGTGGGTTAATCTATATCCACCTGAAATGAAAGAAGCCAGCCAGTTTGATATACTGAAGCTTGAGGGCGATGATGAGCTGAAAGAATACCTGAAGAAAAAGAAAGAACAAGTTGGGAATAAACCGGAACGTGACGAAAGAAGGTTCAGAGCATTAGCTAAAAAGTGGGGGTAAATGAGCACAAAGGTTTTTAAATACATACTTGATTTTTCCGGTAATGTCCAAAAGATCAATAAGGACGTAGGCGGCCTGAACGGACTTTTGAAGGGTGCAGCTGTTGCAGCCGGAGCCATGTTTGCAGTAGATAAGGTGATGGATGCTGCGGCAGCTGTTGCCGACTATGCCCAGGAGATTAGTGGTGTGCGTAATGAAGTAGCTCAGCTGACTGGCCAAAGTGGTGCTGCGCTCGATGTCATGACCGGGCAGGTACAGGCTATAGCCCAGGCTTATGATGCAGAGGTAGGCGACGCGATAAAGGCAAGTGACCTACTGATGGATCAGTTTGGAGAGTCGGCCAAAGGTGCTTTTGACATCATCAACTCAGGTCTGGCAACGTCGGCCAACTCAAACGGCGACTTTCTGGAGCAGGTCGCTGAATATTCCCCTCATTTTAAAGAGGCAGGCCTGGCTGCGTCAGAAATGGTTGCCATTATTGCTGAAGGCAACAAGATGGGCGTGTTTAACGACAAAGCAGCCGATGCTATTAAAGAGGGAACCATTCGTTTGCGGGAAATGACGAACGGGACAAAAGATGCTCTGAATGCTATCGGGTTAAGTTCCACGCAGATTCAAAATGACATTTCGTCGGGCAATAAGAGCATGTTTGAAGTCATGCAGCTGGTTAGTCGGCAGTTGACTTCATTGCCTCAGCAATCGCCTGCTGTAGGGCAGGCGTTGGCCGACATTTTTGGTGGCCCTGGTGAGGATGCCGTTCAGTTCATCCGTTCGCTTGGTGATTTGAATACGAGCTTGGATGATGTTATCGCCCAGGGAGGAGCAGCGACAGCCGCTCAAATGGAGTGGGCTGATACGCTGTCGGAGTTTCACGCAACAGGAGCGCAAGTGTTTGGCGGCACAAATACGATGATAACGCAGGTTAAAACAACGATGCTCGGCTGGGTGAATGATAGTATGAAAGGATTAGTTGGAATTGTTAACTACTTCATCGATCTATATAATGAGTCGGTGGTCTTTCGTGGTGCTATTGAGTATGTAAAGCTCGGCTTTAACCAGATGGTTACTTATGCAACAGCCGGACTGAAGCTTATTTGGGAAAATTTAAAGTCGACCGGTAAGATGGTTAAGGCCATCTTTACGATGGATTGGGAAGGTATTAAATCGGCCTGGGTTGATGGATTCAAGGGCATGGGGCAGGTATTTGTAGACGCCGGGAAAGAGACGGCTGAGAATTATGAGAATGCGTGGAATAATACGCTAAACCCCAAAAAGAAGATCGAATTAATAAGCTTGAGTGATGAAGATGCCCAAGCAGCCGGCCAATCGTCGGGCATTAATTATGCCGCCGGATTTGCAAAAGGCATGGGCATGGTCAACATTAATGAGAGCGGCGGCGCAAAGTCGCTTTCAGAGCAAGTTGATGAAGCGCTGGCGATGGATGACTGGTCGATGAATAAAGATGCACTGAAAGGCATTGATGATGCATTTCAGAAGATCGGATCAAGTCTGCCGAACGATGAAATAGCCGAAATGGCTGCTAGTATGAATCAATGGACGAAGTCTGATAGCTTATCGTTTTTGCAATCCCAGTTTAGTTCGTTGGGAGAAAGTATTGGAGGCACAGCCGGCAACTTTCTTGGATTTGCAGCCAATATGCTGGAGATGATTCCGCAGCTTATTGTACAGGTTGCTGCATTGACAGGCGCTGAAGTAGCTGGATCGGCTGCTGTTACAAGTGCGAAAGGAAGCGAGGCGATGGTCTCTGGTATAGCCGCATCGCAAAAGGTTCCCTTTCCGCTCAATATAGTTGCCTTGGCAGCAACAGTAGCCGCAGTGGCGAGTGCATTGTCGTCAATTCCGAAGTTTGCCACCGGTGGGATCATCGGAGGTTCTAGCTTTTCAGGCGACAGCGTTCTGATTCGCGCTAACTCGGGAGAGGAAGTATTGCGCCGGAACGACCCACGCCACACGCTCAATGCAACCAGCAGCCGGCAAGTCGGTGGAGGTAGCCAGGTTAAAGTGCTTGTTCCAAGTATGCGGCTGCGTAAAGGCGACATCTACATCGCCTTTAAGGAAGGTGAGAAAGAATTTCAAAAACGTAACGGACGGTAAGTCCATAAAAATTATACAAAATGGCAAATTTGCAAAATTTCAAGGCGGCTGACTTTGTGCTTGTTGATGGGGAATATGTTAGCCCTGCGGTCAAGCTAACAAGCGTTAATGCAGCAATAGAAGTGCGTGTGTCAGAACAGACTACAGTTAAGCTTCAGCGAGGGATTGGACTGTCGAAATTTTACGACGTTCCGGACTCGGAGCAGATAGTTGATGAAGAAGATATGTTTAACGTAACAGATGGCACTCCAGGTCAGTTCATTCGCATCTCCTGCACCGCAGTACCTGATGTTTGTAATATCCTTACATAATGGCTGTGACATCCTTTCAATCAAATAAATTAGGCGGACTAACGCTTGCTGACATAGGGCTTAGTGGTATCCTATCGTACGCATCGCGTTTTGCCAGGGCTTATGGTGTTATCATCGACACAGAACAGGCTAATCCGGATCTGGAGCGTATCGGAAACATGGACATGGCTGCCAATGCTGTTGTTAACGAGATGGCCGTACAGGGAACGCTTACCGTTGATGCTTCAGGTGTTGGATACTTAAAGCGTCTGAACCGCACAAATGGGCTATTGTATGAAGATGGGTCTGATGCCATACTGGATGGATCGGCAGGTAATATTATGAGCTACATGCCTCCTTTTTATTATCATGTTGAGCCGCTCGATGCAACGCATTACAGGTTATGGGTATCACCGTATCGTATCCAGTACTTTAAGCGCCACCCAGGGTGGTGTTTAGGCACGACAAAGGCAGTCGTCAATAACACAGCCATATACGATAGATCTGCCAATTCGCTTTGGTCGGTTGTAAACGAATCGACAACCTTTCGTGGTGGGAATAACAGTGCTACGAACGACGGACTTGAAAAGGGATTTTTAGGAAAGCCGCGCACGCAAACAAGTCGCACATCATTTTTCAACTACGCTCAAAATCAAGGTGCAAACTTCGGAATAATTAACTACGCAGCACACAGCGCGATCATGATGCTTTTTGCAACAAAGTATGCGACATTGAATAGTCAGAAGGCAGTTAGCGAAAAAGTTGATGGCTTTTATTCCGGTGGCCTTGGTAATGGATTAACGACAGTTGACTGGACGCAGTGGGGAGCCTATAATAGCAACTATCCTCTTGTTCGCACAGGAGAGACTATCGGCTTAGGGCTGATTGATGGAGAGGTAAACAAGGTGATAACTGCATTTGACGCAGGTGCTGACGTTAATGTGAAGTTGAACACATTTATGGGGCTGGAAAATCCTTTCGGAGATATCTGGGAGTGGATTCAGGGAATCAATATCTGGAAACAAACCGTTGCGGAAGGCGATAAATACCTGGCTTACATATATGACAAAAATGTCTATGAAGATACGATTACGAACAAATATAGCAGGTTCTTTGAATTCACGAAATCAGAAGGGTGGCTAAAGAATGTTGTGGCTGGTGAACACTTCGACATGCTTGGTGCAGAGGTTAATAACGGGGCTAGTTCCTCGACCTACTTTAGCGACTATTTCTATAATAATACCAGCCTGGGGTTGCGGGTGTTGCGGCGCGGCGGTGATGCGAATGCTGGTTCGAATGCCGGTCTCGCGTGCTCGAATACGAGTCACGCGGCCTCGTTTGCGTTTTCGACTATCGGCTCTCGGCTTGGCTTTTATGGGCGCGTGCGCCCCGGCGGTTGAAAAAATTGGTTGTATGTGCTTTGCGGGGGTTGCTGCGCAGCGGTAATGCGAATAATGGTTCGAATGCCGGTCTCGCGTACTCGAATACGAATAACACGGCCTCGAATGCGAATTCGAATATCGGCTCTCAGCTTTGCTTATGATTTTTAAAAGCACATAGGCCCTGGCTCTTGCCAAAAAACAAAAAATACTTAAACGTGTCTGGTATCCGAAACATCGGAGAACGGCACAGTTAATAAGCCAATATAAATGAAACGTGTAGGTAACATATACGAACTGATATACGACATGAGTAATATTGTTCAGGCTGACCAAACTGCCCGCAAGGGCAAAAAGAGCCGGTACGGTATAGATCTGCATGATCGTAATCGCGAGGCGAATCTGCATTTGTTGCAGCAGCGCCTTGTTGATGGCAGTTACAAAACATCAGCCTACCGCGTTTTCGAAATGGTGACAGATGCCGGAAAGTTAAGGCAGATTTACCGCTTACCTTACTTTCCTGACCGTATAGCGCATCATGCTATTATGAATGTTCTGGAGCCCTATTTTGTCAACTCGTTCATTCGCGATACTTACGCGTGTGTTAAGGGTAGAGGGATACATGATGGTGTTAAACGGGTCAAGCAAGCACTTAGGTACAAGGATGAAACACGTTATTGCTTAAAAATGGATGTGCGGAAATTCTTCCCGAGCATCGATAATGTTATTTTAAAGCGCCTGCTTCGCCGCCGGTTTAAGGATGTGCGACTCCTTGCTTTGCTCGATGAGATTATCGATAGTTCGACAGGTGTGCCAATTGGTAATTATTTAAGTCAATATTTTGCCAATTTCTATCTCTCTTACTTCGATCATTGGTTGAAGGAACAAAAGCACGTTCGTCATTACTTCCGCTATTGCGACGATATGGTCATACTTGGCAGTGACAAAGCGGCACTGCATAGGCTTCGTGCCGAAATAGAATCCTATTTGAAGGTTAATTTAAACCTCACGTTGAAGAATAACTGGCAGGTTTTTCCGGTCGATAGTCGCGGCATCAATTTTCTTGGGTACGTGTTCTTTCACGACCATACCAGGCTACGTAAAACAATTAAGCAAAGCTTTGCACGCAAAATTGCAAAGGCAAAGGGGCACAGGCGTACCGAGGTGGTTGGCTCATACAAGGGTTGGTGTATGCACGGAAATTGCATTAATCTCTATAAAACGATAACAGGAATGAAACTATTTAGCGAACTGGGAATCACCGTTGATTCCGCGCCCATGTCGGGCGAAAAAATAAAAATAAACCGAGTTGTAAATAAGGAAATTGAGGTTGTTGACTACGAGTTGAATGAGAGCAAGTACAACGAATCGGCACACCGTAAGTGTCTGAAGCTTCAAGTTAGGTACGAAGGAGAGCTTCGCGTAATATTTACCGGATCAAACATGCTTATAAAGGCTATTCAACAAGTAAACAAGGCGATGTTGCCGTTTAAAACGGTAATTGTAGAGCAAAGCGGATTTTATCAATTCACCTAATAAATATAGCTATGGAAGTAAGAACAGAACAAAGAAACGAGCAGCCACTTCAGGTTGAGCAAATCGGCCTTGGCAAATGGCATGTGCGCTGGAACATTAAGCAGGTAGAGGCATCTGAATCAGAAAGCGATAATTCAGCAAAGCATTACGAGTACAACGAGGTAACACTCGACCATGAACCAACAGCCGAAGAGGTTGCCGAGATAATCGAGCTACAGGCTCTTTAAATGCATTGAAAATGGCATACGGTACTATCATTCAGTTTCAATATAAAGATATCCACGATGTGAACACTGTTGTTCGCATTAAACAGCTTGACTATTCAGGAGCAGTGACTTACCGGAATTATATGTCGGCAGGCGCTAAATTCACCTGGGGCGACAGCTCGAACACGATACCTGTTATTTACGGCTCGCAGTGTACGCTCTATGTTGAGAGTGAAAATGACTATGAGTTTTCGTACCTGTTTTCGAGCAATGCCCGTAAGCACCTGGTTGAAGTGGAAAAGTCGGGCCAACTCTTCTGGATCGGATTCATTGAGCCAGACAGCTGGAGCGAACCATTGGTGGCCGTTCCTTATTCGGTCGAATTCACTGCGTACGATGGGCTTGGGATGCTCGACAATATTGATTTTGTAGATGATAATGGCGATGCTTATACCGGTAGAATGACGATGCTGGCGTTGATTCAGCAGCTGCTGAATAATACGGGAGTTCGTTTGAATCTAAACACAGCAACCGACCTAAAAGAAGAGCAACAGGAGGTCGGAACCGATTATTTCGAAGTGCATAGCGTAAACCTCGAAGCGTTTGAAGGTATGACCTGCTTTGAAGTGCTGGAGCAAGTACTACAGGGGCACCGCATACTGCAGCGAAACGGCGAATGGTGGATCACCTCATACACATTAATTCCAGTCGGAGGTGATGTGACATATAGATCTTATGAGAATGGATCTGCCGTTTCATCGGGCAACATTATTCAAAGCATTGAGGATGAAAGTAGCTGGTGGAGCGAGGGTGAAACCGATATGAATATGCTTCCAGCTGTTCGCAATATCACGATCGAGCAGGACTATGGTTATCAAAGCAATGTCATTAAAAATGGCGATTTTTCACAGCTTGACGGCTCCGGGAATCTGAAATATTGGGATGTGTCTGATGGGTTTGGGTACGCCATAAAACCACTTGATTCCGATGGTAATGTATATCTCTTCATACCTATGCAGTTATCAGCTCCAATATTCGACGGCGTTTGGAAAAGCATTGATTTTTTGAACGCTGGCAACGGCAGTTTGAAATTATCGTTTAAATACGGAATTGTATCTAATTCAGCTGATCTGAATACGACTTTCTCGCTGTATATTTGGTTTGCAGCCGAAGATGGAAGTTATTATTCGCTAGTTAACAGTGATGACGAATGGGTTTGGACTCCGGGCAGCTTGCCGACAATTCTTCCTTCAACAATTGGTGTGTATACACTTGCAGAAATAGGCGAGAATCTTCGTTCATTCTCGGAAACCATCCCGCCGATTCCGAATAATGGCGTTTTGAAAATAGGGCTTGACAGCCCCAATAGCCCAGACATTATAGGCGCTGCATACGCTGACTTTTCGTTAGAGCTACTTTTGGATGAGGAAGATAGTTATAGCG
This sequence comes from Mangrovibacterium marinum, assembly GCF_003046625.1. Taxonomy (GTDB): domain Bacteria; phylum Bacteroidota; class Bacteroidia; order Bacteroidales; family Prolixibacteraceae; genus Mangrovibacterium; species Mangrovibacterium marinum. The sequence continues at coordinate 95,138 of NZ_QAAD01000011.1, read as the reverse complement.
GAAGTAAATCGTTTACAGTTATTAATAATCAGAATAATAACAATGTGCCCGATGATATATCGCTTGTTATTGGAGTGATCCCGCAGATCGTGAACAACGATGTTATCTATAAAGGCGGCATTTTGCGGGCTGATGGCTCTCCATCGAGCGGGTTTGCTTCAGGATCATCGGCCTTTTACTCATGGGCTGAATTGATCGGTCGTATAAATTCGAGCATACAACGCAGCCCGCGTAGAGCTTATGAGGGAACATTCGCAGACATCATACCACGAATGAATCTGGTTATCTCGGATGCCAACAACTCTAATTTACGACTGCTTGAAACCGGCATTAGCTTCGATGATTTCAACCAAACAATAGAAGGTCAGTATGTTGAAGTGTTGAGCCTTTCATTGGTCACTGGGCAGGAGTCGGACTATGTGATTAATGGTAGTTCAAGTACAGGGTCATCTAGTGGAGCAGGGGCATCTGGGGGCTCATCTGGTAGCATGTCGATTGCGAATTGGGATACTTTGAATAACCGCCCCGCCTGGACCGATTACTTCGAGGTAGTTAACCCAGGAACCGCGTCAGAGTACATCCGGGCAAAGACCAGCTTTGCGGCGGATGGTGAAGTGACGGCATTTGGAATTGAAGGCTATACACCTGGCACCATTTGGGACAACCTGCCGGTTGCTTCACCGTCTGCGTTGGGAGGTGTGAAGGTAGGCGATGGGCTCAGTATTGACGCAAACGGCGTGCTGTCGGCTAACGTGACAGGAGGTGTAAGCAGCTGGATCGAATTAACCGACAAACCAGATTGGTTAAGTTACACCACGTTGTCCGAATTTCAGACAGGGCATGCACACGCCTTTGCATCGTTGACCAGCAAGCCGACGACCTTGAGCGGGTACGGGATTACCGACGGTGTGCTGACGACCGACAGCCGCCTGAGCGATTCGCGCCCGGCAAGCGACGTGTACAGCTGGGCAAAAGCATCTTCGAAACCGAGTTATACCTACAGTGAGGTAGGAGCAGCAGCAGCTTCGCACACGCACACCTTTGCATCGTTGACCAGTAAGCCGACGACCTTGAGCGGGTACGGGATTACCGACGGTGTGCTGACGACCGACAGCCGCCTGAGCGATTCGCGCCCGGCAAGCGATGTGTACAGCTGGGCAAAAGCATCTTCGAAACCGAGTTATACATACTCTGAAGTAGGAGCAGCCGCAGCTTCGCACACGCACACCTTTGCATCGTTGACCAGCAAGCCGACGACCTTGAGCGGCTATGGGATTACCGACGGTGTGCTGATAACCGACAGCCGCCTGAGCGATTCGCGCCCGGCAAGCGATGTGTACAGCTGGGCAAAAGCATCTTCGAAACCGAGTTATACATACAGCGAGGTGGGAGCAGCAGCAGCTTCGCATACACATACGTTTGCGTCGTTGACCAGCAAGCCAACAACCTTGAGCGGCTATGGCATTACCGACGGTGTGCTGACAACCGACAGCCGCCTGAGTGATTCGCGCCCGGCAAGCGATGTGTACAGCTGGGCAAAAGCATCTTCGAAACCGAGTTATACATACAGCGAGGTGGGAGCAGCAGCAGCTTCGCATACACATACGTTTGCATCGTTGACCAGCAAGCCGACAACCTTGAGCGGCTATGGCATTACGAATGCCTTACCATTGTCTGGGGGCACTTTAACCGGCACTTTAACCGGCACAATCGGAGCGTTTTCCGGAGCCTTAAAAACAAACTCACTTTTCGAGCTTCGAAATGCATCCGGAACAAAGAAATGGACATTCGAGCTTTCTGGGGATGATTTAGTCTTCAAAAATGCAGCAGGAACGTCGGTCGGTAAGTTAGATCAATCTGGCAACTTTGCCGTAATTGCAGAAGTTACCGCATACGCAACACTATAATTGTTAGATTGTTTTAAAAGAACAAAAATAAAGTATTAAAATGGCTCTACCTGAAACAAACATAACAACGACAATCGTTAGAAATGCAATTGGAGCTGCATCAAGTTCAATTGGTGACTTAAGAAAATCTAGCTTAAACAATTGGTGGGGGTTCTCAAGTGTTCAGCGAGGATGGGCAGATCAATCGCCTTCGTCACATTTTAAGTTGGGCGACTATCGAGGATACGATCACACTTTCAGATGTTGGTCGTTTGAAGCCGCATTTCAAAGTGCAACAGAGTGGGGAGAGCTTCTTTCATTCACAATTGGGTTGCATAAATTCCCAGTCTGGTCTATTCAGGATGATGCAGACCATCTTTTTGATATTTTGTTTAAGCGGACAAGCAACTTCGAGCAGGGAGGATACACTGTGTTTGCGTCAAATGTAACTATGAATAACCAAACAAGCTACACGTTTACGATGAACCCAAGCTCACCACCAGATGGAGGGGATGCAATCGAAGATGGGGCTACATTCTATCTAGCAATTGTACACACATCATCCCCTGCTTTGAAATGGGACGACAATAAATGGTTTGGAACACCTGCCGGGCAGCTAGGAGGTAATAATTACGCATTAATTGAAGCAACTACACCGGTCGACCTTTGCAATTATTACGTTTATCAATATGCTCAAACTGCGTCAATGTACTTCGCAAGCCCAACGCAGCGAGGAATTATAGGTTCTTTCGATATAATGATAGATGTTCGTGCTAATTTGACTGTGTATGCACAGATTGAGTTTTGCAAGTCTTCTGGGTTCGATGTTGACGTTCAAACATTAGGACCAAGCGCGCTATTGATTAAAAATTCATCGACTGGAACTTATGAACAGAGAACTATATCGTACAACGGAACCCCATCAACATTGTTTGGAGTAGGCGATACAGTCTATTATCGTTCAAAAATAACAAGAGTCAGCGATTCAAATGTTACACACAGCACAAATTACACAAATATAAAATCATTGGTAGTTAGCAATCAACTTCCATTATAGTAGTATTTACACTTAAAATTCAATAACAATGAAAATCAATTTCAATCAAATTCTTAAGACACTGGAAGGAAAAGCCTTGCAGGAACCGGTTGACGAAACCGGTAGAATCTTTAAAGATGTGACGCTGAAAGGCGTTTGCTCGTCAGCATTGGTCAACAGCCACGAAGGAAGCGGCGAAGAAAAGGCGAAAGCCTGGGAATTGGCCTGCCGCATCATTGCCGGAGCCGATAAACCAGTTGAGCTGACGGTAGAGGAAGCCGCACTCATCAAAAAGCGTATTGAAGGCTATCCGGTTATCATTTACGGGCAGGCTGCCGGTATGTTGGATGGGAAAATGGGAAAATAGCTTATCAAATAGCTAATAAGAGTTAGCAAACGAGGGGCTAAAAAGTAGCCCCCGGCTGTCAGTAGTCATCTCACCTACATACTGACATAAAAATGCGGATCAGCGCACAACCGAGGGCTAAAAGTCTTCAGTTCTGCTGATTCGCATTTTTCGTATGTAGGTGAGATGAGCAAAGATATAAAATTTAAATCTCGGACAATGATAAAGACACCAATCTCCTACTATGGAGGAAAACAAAACTTGATTAGCACGATTTTGCCGCTAGTTCCGCGACATAAGACATACGTTGAGCCTTTTGTGGGCGGTGGAGCCATATTTTGGGCTAAGCCAAAGAGTGAAGTTGAAGTGATTAACGATACCAACCGGGAGTTGATTAATTTCTATGAGGTCGCCCAAAATGAGTTTGTGGAGCTCGAGAAGATGGTACGCATTAGCCTGCATTCGCGGTCTATACATAGCGATGCAACAGTTATTTATAATAACCAGCACATGTTTAGCCGCATTCAACGCGCCTGGGCGGTATGGGTGTTGGCCGCACAGTCGTTTAGTGCTATGTTGGACGGTACGTGGGGTTATGACAGGCAAAAGGGCACAACGTCGGTGAAGATCGCCAATAAGCGCGACGCCTTCACGATTGACTACGCTATACGCCTCCAGAACGTGCAGATTGAATGTACAGACGCGCTCCGGATCATTCGCTCGAGGGATTACGAGGATGCCTTCGTTTATTGTGATCCTCCTTATTATAATAGTGACTGCGGGCATTATGACGGCTACTCTATTGATGACTTTAAGCAGCTGCTGGAGACTTTATCGGGTATTAAGGGGAAATTCCTCATGAGTAGCTATCCGAGCGATATACTGGCCGATTTTACCCGCGAGTTTGGATGGATGACAAAGACGATTGAGCAGGCTGTAAGCGTTGCCAATGGTACTGGGAGTGGAGGAAAGCGCAAGATTGAGGTGTTGACAGCGAACTATGATCTGTCGAATCCAAACGGAAATTTGATGCTGTTTTAAATGGCGTTTTAGCGGTGTTTAAATGTGCGTTAAAAGAGTAACAAAAGTTTTACTTTTCGATTGCTTATTGTTGGATCTAATTTTAGATAGATTTGCTTTTATGATGAAGCGAGCAATTTTAGCCAATCCCTTGAATCGCTCGCTTCAAAAAGTGCGATTTTCGTTTTGCCGATTATAGCGGTCATTCAGTTTTACATCTATAGGCATAATGAAGTGTTTAAAGTCGGTCGAAATTCTTTTGGTAAGTATATTTTTTCCAGCGGTTATCCGTCGGGTTCAGTTGCTTGGTGGGGATCACCTTGTTTAAGCGGTTCAGATAGTCGATGTAGGTGGCAATGATCACCATGTCTTCCTGAACCGTATCGGGCTGATCGGCACGGAGCAAATTGTCGCGGTTCTTTTCAATGTAGGTTGTGTCGTAGTTCCCGCTTCTGAAATCCTCCGAATCCATGATGCGTTCCAAAAATTTGATCGAGGTTTTTACCCCGGTAATTTTGTATTCGTACAAAGCACGGCGCATACGTTGAATGGCTTCCTCGCGGTTGCTGGCCCATACAATCAACTTCGAAATCATCGGGTCGTAGTGGATGGGGATCTCGTAGCCTTCGTAAACATAACCATCGGTGCGGACACCCAGTCCCAACGGTTCGGTAATGTTATGAATACGTCCTGCACTAGGCATGAAATTATTGTCGGAGTCCTCGGCATAAATCCGGCATTCAATGGCATGTCCTTTTTGTGCCAGGTCTTGCTGTTGATATTCCAGCGCATGCCCTTCGGCCACCAAAATCTGCTGTTTCACCAGGTCGACACCGGTTACCCGTTCGGTAATGGGATGTTCCACCTGCAAGCGGGTATTCATCTCCAGAAAATAGTAGTTGCGTTGGTCGTCCACCAAAAATTCGATGGTTCCGGCACCAACATAATTCACTGCTTTGGCCGCATTAACCGCATCGGCTCCCATTTGGGCTCTCAGTTCGGCCGTCATCAGTGGCGAAGGGGTTTCTTCCACCATTTTCTGATGGCGCCGCTGGATGGAGCATTCCCGTTCAAACAGATGGATGACATTCCCGTGTTGGTCGCCCATCACCTGAAATTCGATGTGATGAGGTGAACTGACATATTTTTCAATGTAGACGGCATCGTCGTTAAAAGCGGCCAGTGCTTCGGAGCGGGCGGCGCGTACCGACGAAAGGATTTCAGCTTCTTGGGTGACCAACCGCATTCCTTTGCCGCCACCACCGGCTGATGCTTTAATCATGACCGGCAGGCCTATTTCAGCGATAATTTCCAGCGCCTCGTCTTCCGACGCGATGGCTTCCGTCGTTCCGGGAACAACAGGCACGCCCGCAGCAATCATGGCCTTGCGGGCTTGTATTTTGTCGCCCATGGCAACAATCACCTCGGCCGACGGGCCAATGAAAACGATTTTGTTCTCGCTGCAAAGTTTGGCAAATTCGGCATTTTCCGATAGAAAACCATAGCCGGGATGAATGGCATCGGCCTTCGATTTCAGAGCAACGTCGATGATTTTATCGGCACGCAGGTAGCTTTCTTTCGAGGGAGCCGGCCCAATATAATAGGCCTCGTCGGCATAGCGAACATGCATCGATGTGCGGTCTGCATCCGAGAAAACAGCTACTGTGGCAATATTCATCTCGCGGCAGGTGCGCATGATCCGGATGGCGATTTCGCCCCGGTTTGCAACAAGAATTTTATTTATTTTCCTCATAATGTGGTGTAAATAGATAATTCGTTCATTCGTGGAATGATGAATCCTTTTTATAAATCCACAACATTAAACCACGATCGTGCTAAAATGTTTAGAAGGCGTTTTGCAAAGTGAACATTTCAGACTCAGATGCTTAAAAAATGTATTAAACAGTTGTTTCTTTTCGGTAAGTATTTATATTTGTAGATGCCTTAAACAAAAATTATGTTGCTACGACTCTCTGCTCTGTTTTTATGTACGTTTTTCCTGGTTTGTACCCAGCTGTCTGGCCAGGATGCAGCTATTTATAATCTGTCGAAGGATTCTTTGGTTAATCAGGCTGCCAGCCTTCAAAAAAGCTATTCGGCAGCGCCGGTGCTTACGCGTCCCAAGCTTGACGGGCTGCTGGATGATAGCTGTTGGAAAACCACAAACTGGGATTCGGACTTCATTCAGCAACAACCCAACCCGGCCGGTTCACCTTCTCAAAAAACAGAAATAGCCTTGCTTTATGACGAGGCGAACCTGTATGTCGCCATTCGCTGCTACGAGAGCGAAGCCGGAAAAATTCGCTCTATATTAACACGCCGCGATGAATATGGCGGCGACATGGTGGGCATCGCCATTGATTCCTATGGCGATAACCGGACTGCTTTTGAGTTTGATGTGACGGCCGCCGGTCAAAAGATCGACTTTATGCAGATGGGGGCTCAGGAAAGTGATTTAAACTGGGATGCGATCTGGGATGCCAAAACTTCCGTTAAGGACAGTTTGTGGACTGCCGAGATGAGGATCCCGTTCAGCCAGCTTCGTTTTGCCAAGGCTGATGAGCAACGTTGGGGACTTCATATATGGCGTTACATCGATCGACTGGGCGAAGAAGATCACTGGAAACTTGTTCCGGTCGACGCACCGGCAGCGGTTTATTTGTTTGGCCAACTGGACGGCATCAAAGAGATTAACGCCAAGCGAAAGGTGGAGCTGATGCCCTACGGAAATCTGAAATACTCGCCCAATACCGATTTAAAAGATGAATGGACTGCCGGAGCGGGAGTGGATGGAAAGCTGGGGTTGTCATCCGACTTTACGGTCGATTTTACGGTTAACCCCGATTTTGGGCAAGTGGAAGCCGATCCCTCGGTATTGACTCTGAAAAGCTACGAAGTATTCTACGACGAGAAGCGGCCATTCTTTTTGGAAGGGAATAATGTGTTTGACTTCAGCTCGGAGGAAGACCTGCTGTTTTACTCGCGCCGTATCGGGCATGCGCCAAGCTTTGAACCCGATCTGGAGGATGGACAAAGCTTGTCGATGCCGGAAAATAGCTCCATTATTAGTGCTCTGAAACTGACCGGAAAAAGTAAAAAAGGCTTGTCGGTTGGTTTTTTGCACAGTATGACAGCCCGGGAAGAGGCGACTGTGTACAGCGAGGATGGTGGCAAAGATAAGCAGGATGTTGAACCGTTTACCAATTATCTGGTCGGACGGTTGAAGCAGGATTTTAACCATGGAAATACGGTACTGGGGGGAATGTTGAGCTCGGTGAATCGGAATATAAATGAGTCGCAGCTGGATTTTCTGCCCAAATCGGCTCTTACCGGCGGGATGGACTTTGTACATAACTGGAAAAAACGAAAATATTTTGTCGCCGGCAAAGGTTTTTTTAGCAATATAAAAGGTAGCGAGGAAGCAATTTCAGTGTTGCAACAGACATCAACGCACTATTACCAGCGCCCCGATGCAGATCACCTCGACTTTGATGAAAGTCGCACCCGTTTGTCGGGTCATGGCGGCGAGCTGGAGGGCGGTAAGCGAAGTGGTAAATTCAGGGCTGTCGGTTCGTTTAGCTGGCGCTCGCCCGGGGTGGATCTGAACGATCTTGGCTATATGTACCAGGCGGATTATTTAAAACAGCAGTCAACTTTTCATTATGTGATTAATAAACCGCAAGACATATTACGGAATTACTGGTTTCGGTTGACGCAGATGGCCAGCTGGAGTTATGGCGGCGAGCTTACCAAGCAAGAGCTGACAGCTCATACTTATTTGCGGTTTACAAACTTGTGGCGTATTCATCTGAACCTGGAACGGGACTACAGCATATTTGACACGCGCGAGCTGCGTGGCGGACCTATCCTGTTTAAGGATCCGACCTGGGACGGTGAGCTGTTTGTGCAAACAAACTCGGCCCGCGATTTACTGATTGGGGCAGGTGCCCGTTTCATTCGCGGAGATGATGAGCTGACCAGCAGAAATCAGTATACCTTATATCTGCGGCTTTTGCTGGGTAATAACCTGAGTTTAACCACCAATACGGTTTATCTGAAAAATGCAGATCATCACCAGTATGCCGGGCGGGTAAGCCTCGATGACGGCAGCCGCGGCTATCTGGTCGGACATATCGATCAAAAGTTGTTGCGTACCACCTTGCGGCTCGAGTATTTTGTGACGCCCGAATTATCGCTTCAATATTATGCAGCCCCCTACGCTTCAACCGGCAAATATCAAAGCTTCCGGAGGGTAAACGATGGCGACAATAAGGACATGAGCAAACGCTACATCGGGCTCGACGGTGAACTGGATAAAGGGATTTATACCTTCACCGAAGGGGAGGATTCGTACCGGATTTACAATCCCGATTTCATTTTCAAAGAGTTTAATTCGAATTTGGTTGCGCGCTGGGAGTTCCGGCCCGGGTCGACCCTGTACCTGGTGTGGAACCGAACCATATCCGACTACCAGTACGCCTACGATTCGTCGATCACCAAAGTGTTTGGCGATATCTTCGATGGAGAAGCACAAAATGTATTTATGCTGAAATTTTCGTATTGGTTCACTTTGTAATTGAATACAAGCTTATTTTTGCCATGAATTTTAAAACACAAAATTGGTGGCATTACAATCCTATATTCCGTTTTACAAGAAGACCCTGAAGCTGGCTTTTCCGGTTATTCTCTCGCAGGTGGGCCAGATCACTGTTGCCTTGGTCGATAACATGATGGTCGGGCATGCGGGCACGACCGAACTGGCAGCAGCTTCCTTTTCAAACAGTATTTTTCTCATTGGCGTGCTGTTGGGCATGGGAATCGCCATGGGCTTGACGCCGTTGGTCGGCAAATATTACAGCCAAAAGAATAATGACGAGGTGGCGGCATTGCTGAAAAATGGTTTTGTGCTTCATAGTTTTGTTGCCGCTGCTTTGGTGGTCATCATGTCGATCGTCGCCCTGTTTCTGGGGCGCATGGGGCAGCCCGAGGAAGTGGTCCGGCTGTCGTACCCGTATTTTATGGTTTTGGTGGCATCGCTGGTGCCGATGCTGCTGTTTTACTCGTTGAAGCAGTTTCTGGAAGGGCTGGGTAACACCAAGGTGGCCATGATGATCACCCTCAGTTCCAATTTGGTCAACCTGATTTTTAACTATTTGCTGATCTTTGGTAAATTCGGGTTTCCGGCCTTGGGCTTGCTGGGAGCCGGTATCGCCACGTTTATCGCGCGCTTGTTTATGCCCTTTTTAATTATTGCTTTCATGCGCCGGCACGCCTTGTTTTCAAGCTTTATTCAAGCAGCCTTGCAGTTGCGGCCTGATCGTGCCAAAATAAAACAGCTGTTAGGTATTGGTATGCCTATCGGTATTCAGATCGTGATTGAAGTGCTTACTTTTAGTGTAGGCGCGGTAATGATGGGCTGGTTGGGAACAGAACAACTGGCCGCACATCAGATCGCCATTAGTATGGCTTCATTCACCTATATGATCAGCCTGGGAGTGGGGGCGGCATCCACTATTCTTGTTAGCCACGAGTACGGATTGCATAATTATGTGCAGATCCGCAAAATGGTTAGTTCTGCCTTGCACCTGATTGTTCTGTTCATGTTTTCCATGGGCATCCTGTTTATATTACTGCGGGGGCAACTCCCGCATTTGTTTACCAAAGACAGTTCGGTTATTCCCATTGCTGCGACCTTACTGATCATTGCTGCCGCTTTTCAGGTGTTCGACGGCATACAGGTGGCACTGCTGTCGGTGTTGCGGGGGATGTCGGATGTGCGTAAGCCCATGATTCTAGCCTTTCTCTCGTATTCGGTCATCGGCTTGCCCGTAAGTTATCTCATGGGCTTTGTGTTCGACTTTGGTGCTGTTGGTATTTGGATTGGCTTTTTGTTCGGACTGGCAGCTGCGGCTTGCTCCTTCGCTTTTCGCCTGCGAAAACTGTTGTTTACAGCTTGATTGGTTAGGGGCTATAAAAAGAAATCGGGTTACCATCGTCATGATAACCCGTTGTCCATAATTTAGTTTAGTTAGATCAGAAAATAGATATTGGTTTAAAGAGAAAAGGTATCGATAAATGATTTATTCATAAGGCATTGTTCGTAAATGCTTCGCTAATATAGCAACATTTTCTGAGTCGCGTTAAAAAATCCTTAAAATTTCTTAATGTTTGATAATTGTCGGTGTTTTGCGGCTTTGCAAGTATTTGAAATACAGGAGTTAAAATTATGGAATATGTTGTAGAATATATAAATGTGAGGGATTTCGCACATTTAGGCTGATTTGACGTGAAAAACCGTCTGTAAGGAGTCTAGACTTGCCATTCCTTGTTATTTTTCGATCGGATAAAAAGGTAAATAAATCTTTAAATATAAATTGTATCTTTGCCGATCGAAAAGATGATAAAGGATGCAACTGTATAACAAGTACAACAAAGAAGAGCTGATTCGGCGTTTGAATGAAGAGACGTTTGAGCGGACAACGATCTCGTTTTACCGCTATGTTCTGATTGAAAATCCTCAGGATTTCAGAGATGAGCTGTACCGGCAATGGTTTGCCCTGAATTGTTTTGGGCGCATTTATGTTGCCCGCGAAGGGGTGAATGCACAGATGAGCGTACCAACCACAAATTTGAACTCTTTTTTGAGCCAATTGGATGCGTGGGACGAACTGAAGGATATGCCCATTAAATATGCCGTTGAGGATGATGGTAAATCGTTCTACAAGCTAAGTATTAAGGTAAGGCCCAAAATTGTGGCCGATGGGCTTGACGACGGTGCGTATGATGTAACCAATGTTGGGAAGCATTTGTCTGCCGCTGAATTTCATGCCCAGCTGGGCGATCCGAATGTTTTGGTTGTTGATATGCGCAACCATTACGAAAGTGAGATTGGGCACTTCGAAGGAGCCATTTGCCTGCAGGCCGATACCTTCCGCGAAGAAATTGAGATGGTGGTTGACGAGCTGCAAAGTAAGAAGGATCGGAAAGTTTTACTGTACTGTACCGGCGGTGTGCGTTGCGAAAAGGCCAGTGCCTATCTGAAACATCGCGGTTTTCAGGATGTTAATCAGTTGCACGGTGGCATTATTGAGTATGCACGTCAGATTAAGCAGTTAAATCTGGATTCCAAATTTATCGGTAAAAATTTTGTTTTCGACAATCGTTTGGGCGAGTCGATCAGTGGCGATGTTATTTCCAATTGTCACCAGTGTGGAAAGCCTTGCGATACGCACACCAACTGTGCCAACGATCTGTGTCATATCCTGTTTATACAGTGCCCCGAATGTGCGGCAAAATACGATGGCTGTTGCGGCGAGGAATGTAAAACTGCTCATCATGCCCCTGAAAGTGAGCGGAATTTGTATGTTCAGGCATTTCAGCGTAAGTTTGGCAACCGAAAAGCATTCCGGAAAGGAGTTGCACAAAAGATAGAAAAGTTCGATTTACGCTATGAGTAGTTTCTGGAATGATATAAAAAAGCCAATTCTGGCGCTGGCCCCGATGGAAGATGTTACCGATACCTCCTTCCGCGAGCTGGTTGCCCGGATTTCCGATCCGCAGTGCCTGCAAATTCTCTTTACCGAATTTACAGCCGTCGATGGCATGAACCATCCGGTGGGAAAACAGCGGGTGTCGGAACGTTTAATTGTTAGTGAATCGGAGCGGGAAGTGCTGCATGAAAAAGGGATTAAGCTGGTGGCTCAAATCTGGGGGAATAAACCCGACGTATTTTACAAAGTAGCTAAAGAAATCACCGAAGAATATCAGTTTGACGGGCTGGATATAAATATGGGCTGCCCGGTGAAAAATGTGGTGAAGCAAGGTTCGTGCAGTGCTCTGATCGATCAGCCAACATTAGCGCAGGAGATTATTTTAGCCACCAAAGAGGCGACTCATCTGCCGGTTTCGGTGAAAACCCGTACGGGCATTAAAAAGCACGATACAGAACGATGGATAACCCAGGTGTTGGAAACCCGACCGGCAGCTATAACCTTGCACGGCCGCACCCAGAAGCAACAGTCGGATGGCTTGGCCGATTGGGATGAAATTGCCCGCGCTGCCCGCCTGAGACATCAAATGGCTCCTGAAATTCCCTTCCTGGGGAACGGTGATGTATTATCCTATCAGCAGGCTTGTGATTACAGCGCACGTTATGGATTGGATGGCATCATGATCGGGCGTGGTATTTTTCACAATCCCTGGTTTTTCAATCCGCAGGAAAGTGAAAAAAACAAAGACGAAAAGCTGGAGCAATTGATTTTACATACGCGCCTGTTCGAGCGGAACTGGAATGGACAAAAGAACTTTAATATCCTTAAACGCTTTTATAAGATTTACACCAATGGTTTTCGGGGGGCTGCTGCCATGCGCGCTGAACTCATGAGCGCCAACTCGTACGACGATGTATATCAAATTGTTGGCGTTCATGCGTCCACCGTTGTTTAGTGCGAGCAGCCGTCGTGCTCGGTGCAGATGGTAAAGTTTGCAAAGTAGTCGTTACGGATGTATTTATCCAAGGCTTCCTCAACCGAGCATTTAAAACCGGCAATAACTTCAATATGCTGCGATTTCAGTTTCTTGATGGCGCCTTCGCCAATGCCCGAAGCCAGCATCACGTTCACCTTTTCAGCGGCCAGTTGGTCGGCTAAGTTGGATTTACATCCGCATTCTTTCGATGTTGTCAGCTTTGTTTGGCCGATAATCTCCTTTTTTTCATTCAATTCGAAAATTGAAAAATAGTCGCAGTGGCCAAAATGTTCGTCCACCCGATTGTCTTTTGTAGGTATGGCTATTTTCATCAACTTAAAATATAAAAATGGATTTAAGTTCAAAAGTAGATAAAAATAAAAGAACTATGGTGTAGAATGTTGTGAGTCCGCCGGCCGAAAAGGCCAAATTTAATATTGAGGATAATTTCGGCCTGGCACCGGTATTTTTTTATTCTTCCTTTGGAACAAAGTTCAGCGAAACCGAATTGACGCAGTGACGCGTGTTCTTTTGGGTAAATCCTTCGCCGTAAAATACATGACCTAAATGTGCCCCGCAGTTGGCGCAGGTAATCTCGGTGCGTCGGCCATCGGCATCAACCGACTTTTTTATCGCTCCCGGTATTTCATCGTCGAAGCTGGGCCAGCCACAACCCGAGTCAAATTTGTCGGTCGATTTATAAAGCGGCGCGTTGCACTGTTTGCAAGTGTAGGTTCCGTCTTCGTGATAATCGTAGTATTTCCCGGTGAACGGACGCTCGGTGCCTTTGTCAATGATTACATAACGTTCGAATTCAGTTAGCTGGTTGTATTGCATCGTATCTGTTTTTGTGTTTTGTTCCTGTGCGCAAGCTGTTATCGTCAAAGTTGCAAACAGAATGAAGAAGAACTGTTTCATCACTTTTTATTTTCAGATACAATTGTCTTTGGTGTTTTGTTTGCCAAGAGATGTTAAAATACGCATGATTCGAAGGGAATCTCCAACCGCGATGAAAGGCGAGGGTTTTCGGAGGTCGGGTTGTTGTTCCACATCTAATCAAAACCAGTTATTGACAATGCGCCTTAGTGCCTCCGGGGGGTAAGACTTTCATAAAAAACCTTCATGATTCCAGGGAATCACCAACAGGAATGAAAGTGGTGGAAGACAGCAGAAGGCATTTAAGAGAGGACGAAAGCTCACTCGGAGCGGGACCGGCCTACTTTTTATCGATGGTGAGAGGTGAACCGGAAGCTTAGTGAATCCGGGAAGCTCCGCTCCGGCAGCTGCCGGACTGGAGATCACCCGGCTGAACTTAGCTTTCGGGAGCTGACACCTGAAGATAAAAATAAGCCTTGCGTTTTCTGTTTCGTCTTTGGGGCAAGCCAAAGATGAAAACCCGTCCGGTAGGACAAAAGATCCGAATTGAGCAAAAGTAGGAGTGAAAAACAGCCAGTTTTGAGGCAACTCTCATCAGCGCTGGTTTGCTACAAAAGAAGCCTGGCTACCGGTTGAAGATGAACCCCTGTTTGTTACATCCCAGATGCGGTTTGGAAACCCTGCCTACCGCAGGCAGGCGCATCACCCGAAGGGACTTTCACCGAAAAGCGGCCGCTTTGGAAACGCTAAATTGGTAAGAGATATAAAAATGAGAAGAAATGACATACCGAGCCTCCCAGAATGAAAAAATGGAAGATCAGATGAAAAAACGGAACCTTTGGGAACAGGTAAAAAATGGCACCGGTCGTATAGCTTAGTCCGCCGGCCAACAAAAACCACAGCGATGTGTTGGGCACATTTTGGATCATCGGCGCAGCGGCAACAATAACCAGCCAGCCCATGATAATATACAGCAAGGTTGAGATATTTCGCCAGCGAGGTTTGTAGAACCACATCTTAAAAACGATGCCCGCAATGGCCAGCGACCAAATCAGCCCGAAGAGCGTCCAGCCAATCCATCCGCGTAGCGAGATCAGCGTAATGGGCGTGTACGAACCGGCGATCAGGATGTAGATTGCTGAGTGGTCAAATTTATTGAGTTTTTCCTTCAGGCGTGGATTTTTAACACCATGGTACAGCGAGGAAGCCATGTATAACAAAATCATGCTGACTCCAAAAACTGAAAAGCTGACGATATGCCAAACGTTGCCGTAAAGTGCCCCGAAAACATTCAGTAACACAATACCTGCAATGGCCAGGGCAACGCCAACGCCGTGTGAAATACTGTTGGCAATTTCTTCTGCTTTTTTCAGTTTGAGTTTTTTCAGCTTCATAAATGGTGATTTTTGAGCTGGTAAAAATATAAAAATCGAAGTATTGACCAGTAGGCAGGGGCTCCAATCCGGATTAGTTTTGCGGAGCGGATTACCGGGAGGGATTGTGTGTAGGAGCCCGATTTTTTTGATGAACAAGCAGGGAAAGTTGATAAAATACCTTAAGTTCGCAATCGAGAGATCATTCGTTTGTGAAATTGACCGAAAACAAAAAATACCTAACCGACCATGCCATTCTCGACCAAATAGCCAAAGGCGATTTGGATGCGTATCGATGTTTGTTCGACAAGTATTTTGCCGATCTGTGCAATTTTTTGTTGATCTATCTGCGCGACAAGTCGTTCGCCGAAGAGGTGGCTCTGGAAGTTTTCACGGTGGTGTGGGAGAAGCGTGCACAGCTTCAGGTGCGCTCGAACATCAAAGCTTACCTTTTTACAGCCGGAAAAAATAAGGCCATCAGTATTTTTCGTCGTTCCAGGCAGCATCTGCTAAGCAGTTTGGATGTGGAAGCGCAGGCCTCGGTCACTGATGTGGCTACCGATAGTTATCTCGAAAACCAGGAGCTTCGCCAGCTGCTCGATCAAGCCATTGAAAGTTTACCCGAACAAAGCCGGAAAATCTACCAGATGGCCTGGGAGGAAAATATGTCGCATAAAGAAATTGCGCAACAATTGGGATTAAGCCCCAAAACAGTCGAGAACCACGTTGGAATTGCGTTGCGCAAACTCAGGGAGCAGCTTCGTCCGTATTATAAGCAAATTTTTGTGCTCTGGTTATCAGGGTTATGAGCCGTGTTTTGGGGTAAATGTCAAAAAAAGTGAAAATCCATTGAGGGATTTCTTATCTCGGTAGCGTCATATCAGCAACAATACGGTTATGAAAGAAAGTCAAACACCTTGGGAAGCAATTGGGGCTTATCTGAACAACAGATCGGATAAAGCCAGTGAAGCCATTATAAAGACGTGGTTGAAGGAAGTGCCCGAGAACATTCAACTTTTTAGGGAGATTGTTGATACCAGCTATCTGACCCGTCAGCAACCAACGGCCTATCAACCCGATACCGAACAACTGTGGGCCGAGCTGATGACGCGGATTCAACCTTCTGAAAAGAAGCCGAAAACCCGAATATTACGCTACCTGAAGTATCCTGCAGTTGCGGCGGCGCTGATTATAGCCTTCCTGTGCGGGCAGCTTTTAACGCCTACACCGGAACAGCAGGCCGAATCGCCCTTGACCTACGCCAGCTTGGTTACCGAAGCCGGACAGCGCTCGCAGATGACGCTGCCCGATGGTACCCGGGTATGGCTGAACGCCGATTCGGAGCTAAAATATGCGTCGAATTTTAACTCCCAAAATCGCGATGTATACATTTCGGGTGAATGCTATTTCGAAGTGTCGAAAAATCTGCATAAGCCATTCATCGTACATGCCAATGATCTGCAGGTGAAGGTGTACGGAACGCATTTCAATGTGCGGGAAAGTGCCCGGCAGCAGCAGTCGGAAGTAACTCTGGTAGAAGGTAAAGTTGAGGTGCTGAGCCCGGAAAACCAGTCGTTATCTTATTTGTCGCCCGGCGAGAAGCTCACCCTGCGCGAAAATCGCTACTCAGTGAAGAAGGAGCAAAACCCATTGGCGCAGATCGCCTGGACACAAGGTGTTTTGACCTTTGTCGATCAGCCTTTTGAAGAAGTGGTCGAGTATCTGGAAAACTGGTATGGCGTATCTATCCAACTCGATCAGGCGCTGCACAACAATCACCGGTACACCTTTAAGGTGAAAACCGAAAGTCTGCGCGAAGTGCTGGAGCTGATTTCCGTGATTACCCCCATCCGCTATAAAATTGATGGCGAACAAGTCTATATAAGCATGAAAAAATCTTAAAATAAAAACAGGAAAGGCGGCCACCTTCCCTGTCTATGTATCAATTGTCAAACCGAATCCGGAATACACGACTTACCGCTAAATAGGACTGTATTTCAGATTCATAACTGATCGTATAAAACTATGAAAAAAAAACGATTGAATTCGTACAGGGGAAACCCGTGTACAAAAAAAATGCTTTTATCTATGAAGCTTACTCTCATTTTAACCTTCCTGACGACTTTTACCGTCTTTGCGGGAAGCTTTGCTCAGAACACCAAACTGAGTCTTAAAATCCAGGACCGACAGGTTCGCGAAGTCCTCAATGAAATTGAAAATCAGTCGAACTATTCCTTTATGTACGACAACCGGCAGATAGACGTGGAGCGCCGCGTAAGCCTGGAGGTACAAGGCAAAAATTTGGACGAAGTGCTGGCTGATATCTTCGAAGGAACCAATGTGACCTATAAGTTGATTGACCGGCATATTATGCTGATGGCCGAAGATAGCCCTGCTATCAGCAGGCAGGCAGGTCCCGTAAAAGGTCAAGTTGTAGACCCTAACGGAGATCCGCTTCCCGGAGTTACAGTTGTTTTGAAAGGATCTAATGTTGGTACGATTACTGACTTTGATGGAAATTTTAGTTTGAAGGATGTTCAATCCTCTGATATTCTGGTTTTTTCATTTATAGGTATGTTAACTCAGGAAGTGCCGGTGGGAAACCAATCTATCTTTAATATCACATTACAAGAAGAAACAATTGGCGTTGACGAGGTTGTTGTCGTTGGTTTTGGGACACAGAAGAAAGTTAATCTAACAGGTTCCGTGGGAATTGTAGAAGCAGAGCAATTGGAATCAAGACCGGTTCAAAATGCAGTTCAAGCCTTGCAAGGAACGGTTCCTGGTCTTAACATCTCCACACAAGGGGTCGGAGGGACACTGAATGCAGGTAGAAGTATTAACGTTCGCGGAACAGGAACAATTAGTGGAGATGCCAGTGGATCACCACTGATTTTGGTCGACGGAATGGAAGGTTCGTTAGATGCCATAAACCCTCAGGATATTGAAAGTATCTCGGTGCTGAAAGATGCGGCATCTGCTGCAGTTTATGGTTCGCGGGCGCCATTCGGAGTAATCTTGGTAACCACTAAAAAGGGAAAAGCCGGGAAAGTACAGGTAAACTACAACAATAATTTTCGTTGGAGTAATCCGGTTTTATTACTCGATATGATGAACTCTTACGAGTTTGTGAATTATTGGAACGATGCAGATTATAATGGCGGTGGAAGTGGACAGAAGTTTTCGTCTGATTTTGTTCAGCGTGTCAAAGATTATATTGACGGAAAACTGGATCCCACAGATGTTGCTCAGGTTCGGGGCGATGGAAAATGGAACTACGACTATACCAATGCCAATGTCGATTGGATGAAACAATACTATCGCAACTGGGCTCCAACGCAAGAACATACCTTGAGTGTTAGCGGGGGATCGGAGAAATGGTCTTATTATCTTTCTGCCAACTATATGGATCAGGAAGGCTTAATGCGTTATGGAACCGATACTTACGATAGGTACGCAACAACGGCTAAAATATCCGGTGATATTTCGGAACATATCAAAATTGCTTACACAAACCGATTTGTCAGAACCATTTACGAGAGACCCACAACAATGTCTGATGGGTTTTACGATCATATTATGAGAAGGGCGAGACCAATCAGGGCGATCAAAGATCCGAACGGATTTTATATGTCAGACATTAACTATATCAATGCGCTTGAAAATGGTGGGAGACGTAACGAAGAAAATGATTTCAATACACAGCAACTTCAACTAACAATCACTCCAATGAAAGATTGGAAGATCATTGGAGAGTTGAACTACCGAACTCATACCGATTTTACGCACGAAGATGCTTTCCGGGTGTATTCGTATATGGCAGACGGGGTGACACCTTATCGTGCCTTAACCAGTACATCTAATGACTATGTATATGAGTATGCTCGCAAGTCTTATTTCTTCAACCCCAATGTGTACTCCGAATATCTGAAAAGTTTTGATCAGCATAATTTTAAATTGATGGCTGGTTTTCAGTCTGAATGGAACAAGTACCGGGATTTGAGTGCCAGTCGTCAGGACTTGATTACGCAAACTCTACCAGTTTTGGATCTAACAACCAATCCGACTGCAAGTATCTCCGGACAGATCCAAAAATGGGCAACAGTTGGGTTCTTTGGACGTTTGAATTACGATTTTGCAGGGAAATATTTATTCGAAGGGAATTTGCGTTACGATGGAACATCTCGTTTCCGCGAAGACAAGCGATGGAACTGGTTCCCGTCAGTTTCAGCTGGTTGGAATGTTGCCGCCGAAGATTTTTGGTCTTCAGTTTCTAATGTAGTTACGCAACTGAAGCTTCGGGCATCTTACGGTAAATTAGGTAATCAAAACACGACAAGTTGGTATCCAACTTATCAGACCTTTCCTACAGGAACAGCAAATGGCAACTGGGTAGTAGACGGGATGGAACCAAACACAGCCTCTGCTCCGGGATTGGTTAGTTCGTCGCTTACCTGGGAAACCATACGCAGCTGGAACTTTGGAGTGGATTATGGTGCCTTCAATAATCGGTTAACCGGAGCATTTGATTACTTTATTCGCTATACGGACAATGGTGTAGGCCCCGGTGTAACGTTACCGGCGGCTTTGGGAACCGGTGTTCCGAGAGTGAATAATGTCGATATTAAAACAACCGGTCTTGAGCTGAGTATCGCGTGGCGAGATAAGCTTAAAGAGCTGAATTACGGAGTGAGATTTAGTCTGGCAGACAGTAGAACTAAAGTATTGTCTTATCCGAACGAAACGGGAAATTTAGGCCAGTACATTCCCGGCCGCTATATGAATGAGATTTGGGGATTTCACACAATAGACATTGCGCGAAATGAGGAGCAAATGGAACAACATTTGGCAACTTTGACTAACGGTGGTCAATCGGCTATTGGAAATAATTGGCATGCCGGTGACATCATGTACGAAGACACAGACGGTGATAAAAAAATTAGCCGTGGAGCTCAGACTCTCTATGATCATGGCGATTTGGAGGTAATCGGAAATTCGACACCTCGTTATATGGTCGGACTGGATATTGACGCTAATTGGCAAGGTTTTGATTTCAGAATGTTTTGGCAAGGTGTTCTAAAGCGTGATTGGGCTCCCAGTGGTATGGTGTTCTGGGGAACAACCAGCTCCGGCGAGTGGTGGTCTACCGCCTTGAAAGAGCATCTTGATTACTTCCGTGCGGATGAAAATGATCCATTAGGACAAAATATCGACTCGTATTATCCTCGACCAATCTTTAACGGCAAAAACCAATATGCCCAAACGAAATATCTTTTAGATGCATCGTATCTGAGATTGAAAAACCTGCAAATTGGGTACACGATTCCGGCTCGATTAACCGAACGGGTTAAAATTGCAAAGCTGAGAGTCTTTGCCTCCGGCGAAAACTTACTCACTTTAACGAAATTAAACGATACTCTTGACCCGGAATCAATCGGTATTGGACGTCAGGGAGGAACAGTGTACCCCTTGTCAACCGTTTATTCATTTGGTATGAGTGTTAACTTTTAATTGATAAACAACGATGAAAAAAAATAACTATATAAAAAATGGTATTCTGGCAGTTACAGTCAGCTTGAGTATGTTGACCGGATGTAATGACTTCCTGGAGATTGATCCACCATCTGACATTTCGCCAGAGACATACCTTTGGACAGAAAGTGATTTGGCTGCGTACACAATAGATCGATATCATAACTCCGATAATGATTATATATTCAGATCGGTTAATGGTTCTGGTGGCGATGGACTCTATCTGGATGATCGGGCGACAGATGTAATGACCAATAGAGGAAGTAATAATCGATTTACTCCGGGCGAATGGAAAGTCGGAAGCACTGGAGGAAGCTGGGGCTTCGGTAATATTTATCAGTTGAATTATTTCCTGCAAACCGTATTGCCACGCTATCAATCAGGAGAACTCACCGGCAATATCGACAATGTGAAGCATTACATTGGAGAAGCCTATGTGCTAAGAGCATTTGAATATTTTGGCAAGCTAAAAGCATTGGGAGACTTTCCGATAATAACCAGAACAATACCTGATAACAAAGACTCTTTGGTTGTCGCGAGCCAACGAAAACCCCGAAATGAGGTTGCTCGTTTCATTCTCAGCGACTTGGATAAAGCCATTGATTTACTAAAGGAAACCCCTCCGAATGGGGAAAGAACCCGGATTTCAAAACCGTTGGCCTATTTGATTAAGTCGCGTGTTGCATTGTTTGAGGCTACGTGGCTGAAATATCACAAGGGAACTGCACTTGTTCCGAATGGTCAGGGATGGCCGGGAGCCAGCAAAGCATATAATGCAAACTACCAGTTCCCATCCGGAAGCATTGATGGCGAAATCGAATTCTTTTTGCAGCAAGCGATGTCTTCGGCAAAGCAGGTTGCTGATAACATTGCATTAACAAGCAATTCAAAGATCATACGTCAAAGTGCGTCCGATCCGTCCAACCCGTATTACGAAATGTTCGCATCAGAAGATCTTTCGTCTTATGACGAGGTGCTTCTGTGGCGTGACTTCGATTTAACATTGGGAAATGTTCAGTATTGGAACCACTATCTGTACTACGGTAATGGGTATGGATATACCCGTCAGTTTGTAGACGGCGTGTTAATGGAAAATGGACTCCCGATCTATGCTGCCGGCAGCGGTTATCAGGGCGATGATTTTGTGGGCGATGTGAAGGTCAATCGCGATTGGCGGTTAAAGTTATTCATGAGAGCGCCGGGCGAAACAAAGGCTTTTGTTAATCTACCAGAGGGAACCAGCCCTGAAGTGGAACCTGAAGTTCCGGTTATTGATGGTTCTAGCCGATATATGGAGGGGACTGGGTATTCAATTAAAAAAGGATTGTCGTATGATAATGAAATGCAAGCAACTGTGGGGCGCGATGTTACCGCGGTGGTCTGTTTCAGAGCGGTTGAGGCCTATCTGAATTATATGGAAGCCTGCTACGAGTTGAACGGGAGCCTGGATGCAGATGCTCAGAAATACTGGAGAGCCATCCGTGAAAGAGCAGGTGTAGATGCTGATTTCAACAAAACCATCGCTGCTACTGATATGAACCAGGAAGCGCTAAATGACTGGGGAGCGTATTCGCACGGACAGCTGGTTGATGCAACGCTGTACAATATTCGTCGTGAACGGAAAGTTGAAATGGCCGTTGAGGGACTACGCTATATGGATTTAACGCGCTGGAGAGCAATGGATCAACTAAGCGGCTATAAAATTGAAGGTATCAAGGTTTGGGGACCGATGAAGGATGTTTATGGTGGTCGACTGCTGTATGGGCAATCGGATGCAACAAAAAATACGGTGTCAGATCCTGCACTATCAGATTATCTGAGAATTCATCAAATATCACCTAACAATTTTTATTACAATGGTTACAATTTCACTGAAGCTCATTATCTAAATCCAATCGCAGCGGAACATTTTATTATTTCTTCACCGGACGGACAAACTCCGGAGGATTCACCGATATATCAGAATCCAGGTTGGACATTGGAAGGAAATCAACCGCCGGTTGGTTATTAAGTATGTGTCGATAATTATAATACTCCCAAGGCTGCCCGACGAATTTCGGGCAGCCTTCATTTTCCCGTGAATGGCCTGCCAACCGGCGAATTTGTATCAGTTATTTTCGAAAAAGCGATAGTTTGGTTGATTCACAAACTGATTAAATCGAATTTGTATTAGCAGGTTGCGTGATATTATGCCAAATTTGTAGAATCAGATCCTGGTCAGTGAACCGAACGGCTGGCAACGGTAGCTGTTCTCGCTATGTTTCTGCAAAGACGATAGACTAAGTTTCATCTTTTTCGGTTTTGCAGAAGGCGGATTGGGCAATCCGCGAAAACACGGCGGATGTATTGAATGCAGACTTCACAACCACCGAAATAAACCGATGTGTTACTGCTCTGTTAGTCGACGAGTAGCGACAATTTAAAAATGAAAAAAATGCTAAACCAACGAAAATCAATGTACGCGGCTTCTGGCAGAACTGCCCGAATTTCCCAGCTATTGGCAAATAGCTCAACACGAACATTATCTACTATGTTTTTTCCGAAGAACTACCGAAATTATTTTTCCGGGACTTTTTATCTGCTTGGGCTTCTGCTTTTGTTCAGTTGCCAGTCTCAAAAGAGCAAGCTCACCGGACCTATCGACCGTTACGAACTAGCTAAAGAAGGTGCCTGGTGCTGGTTTGCCGATCCTCGGGCACTGCATTACGAAAATGAAGCGGGAACGATTAACAAAACCTATATCGGTTATATCGATATTCACGGGAACATCAAAGCAAGTCAGTACGATTTTAAAACCGGAGAGACGCAGGAAGTGTTGGTTCGTTCGTGGTTTCAACCCGACGATCACGATAACCCAACTTTTCTGGTGTTGCCTGACGAGCGGGTGATGATCTTCTATTCGCGACATACTGATGAGCCTTGCTTTTATTATCGTGTATCGAAAAAGCCGGGAGATATAACCGATCTTGGGCCCGAGCTAAAGATCGAAACCCAAAACAATACTACTTATCCTTCGCCTTTTATTCTGTCCGATGATCCCGACCATTTCTATTTGTGTTGGCGAGGAATTGGCTGGCACCCGACCATTGCCAGGCTCTCTTTGCCGGATCCGGAGGGAAAAGTTGAAGTAGTCTGGGGGCCGGAGCAGATTTTGCAGTCGACCGCCTCGCGACCTTACGCCAAATACACCAGTAACGGCAAGGACAAGATCTACCTGGCATACACCACCGGACATCCCGATCCGACGATGCCCAATTGGCTGTACTTCAATTCTATTGATATTCATACCATGGAGCTGAAGGATGTAGCAGGCAAGGTAATTTCCAAGCTTGGCGAAGAACTTCATCACGTTGCAGCGACTCCGGAATATAAAACAGAACAGCCGAACGCCGTTGTTGACGGCACAGAGCTTCGCGACTGGCTTTGGCAGGTGGAGCTGGATAAAGATGAAAATCCGGTGATTGCCATGGTTCAGATTAATGAAGACAAAAGCTCGCACGATTATTATTACGCGCGGTGGACCGGAAGTGAATGGCAAAAGACTTTCCTGACGAATGCCGGTGGCCATTTTCACCAGTCGCCAGACATCGAAAAATGTTACAGCGGCGGTATGGCCATCGACGACCAGAATACCAATGAGCTTTATTGCTCGGTGCCGGTTGACGGGAAACAGGGCAAAGTGTACGAGTTGATTAAATACACCATCGATGAACAAGGGCAAGTTGAAACCGATACCCTCACGAAAGATTCGGAGAGGAACAATGTGCGTCCTTATATTATTCCCAACAGGAACAATTCTCCCTTGAAACTGACCTGGATGTACGGCAACTATTACGATTGGATTGTCAGCAAAGAGCGTCCGCTGGGATATTGTACATCTATTTATGCCGACTATCAGTTAAAACGAGAAACGGTTGATTTAACATCCGGTTTAACGTTCAACGAGACTGCCCCGAAGACGTTTGAAATTCCCCAAACCGAGGAATTTTCTGTTTTTCTGGATCTGGAACTCGATACGGCAGCCTACAGCGGCGAGTTGCTCTCGGCAGGAAAGCTGGCATACGGTCTGGAGGGAGAAAGCATGAAAACCTACCTTCGTTTCGGGGAGCAGATTTACCGTAGTAACAATGTGCTCGGCAACTCGGATCGATGGACAGCCCGTTCGCGCGGAACAAACGGACAGTGGTATGCCCCGACGAAATATCCTTCGGTTCAGGCCACGCTGGTTTATTCAAAAGGCGAGCTAACTGTTTATGTGAACGGCCTGGTGGACCAGCTGGTGTCGTTGCCTGAATTTAACGAGCAACAGCTTAGTTTGGACGCTATGGTTCGCAGAATCAAAGGCTGCAAAATCTACAATCGAAAATTGAATTATACTGAAATTTCGACCTTGTCGGAAAATTAAAGATTAACGACATTAATCAACCTGAATTATGTTTCAACAAATCATTTCCTTTTTATTGCTGTTGGCTGTTTTTTTCAGCTGCACAGCACCAAAACAAAACGAACAACCACTGAGCGAAATCATTGACGAATCGCTTGCATTAGCAACTGCACAAAGCCTGTTAATGGCCGAGTCGCTCAAGGATCAGCCAGACCGTTTGCCGCAAACAATCGATAAGGACGGCAAGCTGGTGACTTGCAATTCGGCCTGGTGGGTGAGTGGTTTTTTCCCGGGCGTGCTTTGGTACTTGTATGAAAATAAGCCGACCGAAACCCTGAAAGACTGGGCGGTGAACTACACACTTCGGGTGGAAGATCAGAAATACACCACCGACAACCACGATGTTGGTTTTATGATCTTTTGCAGCTTTGGAAATGCTTATCGCTTAACCGGCGACACGCTGTACCGCAATGTGATCCACACCGCATCCAACTCATTGATCACCCGTTTCAACCCAACCATCGGCTGCATCCGCTCGTGGGACTATGCGCCCTGGAGCGCCAAATGGCAATACCCGGTGATTATTGACAACATGATGAACCTCGAAATGTTGGAGTGGGCATCGAAGGCCTTCAGCGATACAACTTATAGCCATGTTGCCGAGTCGCATGCCAATATCACCTTGAAAAATCATTTTCGCGACGACTTCAGCAGCTACCACGTCGTTTCGTACGACACAATTTCCGGTAAGGTTGAAAAGAAAAATACGGCTCAGGGCTATTCCGATGATTCGGCCTGGGCACGTGGGCAGGGCTGGGCCTTGTACGGCTACACCATGATGTACCGCGAAACCGGCAACGAAAAGTATTTGAAACAGGCTGAAAACATCGCTGATTTTATTTTGCATCATCCCAATCTGCCGGAAGACAAGATTCCGTATTGGGATTTCGATGCTCCCGACATTCCGAATGCCAATCGCGATGCCTCGGCCGGAGCGTTGATTTGTTCTGCCTTGATTGAGTTGAGCGACTATGTGCCGGAAGCCAAATCGAATGAATACCTTGCAGTTGCCGAAACGCAGCTACGGAGCCTGAGTTCTCCTGCTTACCGGGCAAATTTAGGCGAAAACGGTAACTTCATCCTAAAACACAGTGTGGGGCATAAGCCCAATGGCACCGAAGTAGACGTGCCGCTAACGTATGCCGACTACTATTATGTGGAGGCGATGATGCGTATGAAAAAGAAATTATCGGAGCATGATGAATAAAAGATTGAACAGAATGAATTATTGGAGCTTATTACTGGTGGCCTGCGCAACTTTTGGAACGGTGGCCTGTACGTCGCCAAAAACGGAAACGGCCAAAGTAACAAGCAGGCTGTCGGTGGTCGGAAAAGGATGGTCGGAAAACAGTGTGAACGCCACCATATTTCGGAAGAACTCGGTGGTTTCGTCGGCCAATTACCAGTTTGTGGCTTATTACGACAGCACAGCCCATGTTGTCATTGCCCGCCGTAAGCACGGATCGGACGCGTGGGAGTTGCACCAAACGCAGTATACCGGTAATGTGCGCGATGCGCATAATGTAATTAGTTTGATGGTTGACGGCGAAGGTTATTTGCATCTGAGCTGGGACCACCACAACAACCCCCTGCACTATTGCCGAAGTTTAGAGCCTGAAAGTCTGGAAATGGGCGAAATGATGCCAATGATTGGCGAAAACGAGCAGGTGGTTTCCTATCCCGAGTTTTACAAGATGGCCGATGGTGGTTTGCTGTTTGCCTGCCGCGATGGCGGTTCCGGGAACGGCAACCTGGTGTTGAATCGCTACGATCTGACCACCCGGAGCTGGTCGCGTTTGCAAACGAACCTAATCGATGGCGAAGGGCAGCGCAACGCGTATTGGCAGCTGTTTGTCGACCGGCAGGGAACAATCCACATTTCGTGGGTATGGCGCGAAACACCGGATGTGCATTCCAACCACGACATGAGTTATGCTTGCTCGAAAGACGGCGGCGTGAGCTGGCAAAAATCGACCGGCGAAGCATATCAATTGCCGATCACGATGGCATCGGCTGAAGTTGTCAAAGCTATTCCGCAGGGTAGCAACCTGATTAACCAAACCTCCATGACCACTGACGCAGAAGGGAATCCCTTTATTGCGACGTATTACAAGGAAGCAGGCGATAGCTGTACCCAGTTTCACATTATTTACCGGCAAAAGGGTGAATGGAAATCGTCGGTTGCCACACAGCGGACACTCGATTTTGAATTGGGAGGAGTGGGCTCACGCAGTATCCCCATCAGCCGCCCGCAGCTGATGATTTTGAAAAACGGGGAAACGCAGCAATTGGCGTTAATTTACCGCGACGAGGAGGTCGATAATAATGTGGTCCTGTCTACCGCAGAACTAACGGACGAATTGCAATGGTCGTCACAGGTTGTGAGTCCTTATCCGGTTGATCGGTGGGAGCCGTCTTACGATAGCGAACTGCTGAAAGATCAGAATAAACTACACTTGTACTTTCAACGCGTTGCCCAGGGACAGGCCGAAACAACAGTTGCACTGCCGCCACAACCGGTCGGCATTTTGGAATTGCAGATGAATCAATAAAATAGAGAAGAGGCTGTCGAAAAAGTCCTCCCCGCAGGTGATTTAGGGAGAAATCGAAGGAAGCATGACTACTGGAAGACGGTCATTCAATGGTCATTCAATGGTCAATAGTTGTTGTGAAAAAAATCGCGGATAGTGTGATACGAGTTTTTCTCAATACTCACGACTCAATACTCAATACTACTCAGTGTCCTCTGTGGTTAAAAAAAGTCATTCGTAGTGAGTCATGAGTTGAAGACGGTCATTCGTGGTCATTCAATGGTCAATAGTTGTTGTGAAAAAAATCGCGGATAGTGTGATACGAGTTTTTCTCAATACTCACGACTCACGACTACTCTGTGTAACTCAGTGCCCTCTGTGGTTAAAAAAAGTCATTCGTAGTGAGTCATGAGTTGAAGACGGTCATTCAATGGTCATTTGATTGGTCATTAGTTGTTGTGAAAAAGATAGCGGATAGTGTGATACGAGTTCTTCTCAATACTCACGACTCACGACTCATGACTCACGACTCAATACTACTCAGTGTCCTCTGTGGTAAAAAAAAGTCATTCGTAGTGAGTCGATTGTCTCACGGTTCGGGACTAATTTTGGGGGACAGCCTCTTTTCTTTTAATCATCAAATTCAAAATCGTCAATGTTGAAGGGGATATCATCATCCGGACTTTTATCGTTGGGCCCGACCCCCGGTGGGTTAAACAGGCCCCAGCGATCAACAACATAGTTTGTTGGATCAAAGCCGGCTACCCAGTCGACAAACAGCAGCCGGTATTCTTCAATCAAGTCGCGCACCATCTGGTAGTATTCCGCTTCTTCAAAGCCATTTAACTTCAGCTGATGGTATTGTAACAAAAGTGTATGGGCTGCTTTGCGGATAATGGTGGCACTTTCCATTTTTATATCATAAAGGGCACCAGCTTCGGCTCCCGCAACTTTAACCATTAGTAAAAGGGCGTTGGTTAGTATTTCCTGTTTGGTGAAGCTTAACTTCTCATCATCGTCAGGAATTAAATCGACAATTCTGGAAGCCAGCCCATAAATTTCCTTACCTTTCAGATATAGGGGATGGTTTTCAATTTCGTTTAACCGATTCATTGGAGGCAAATTTGCTATTCTGATTAATACAACGTTAAAACATCTTTTTCATTTTATCTCCACAGCTCAAATATGGGCAGCCGACTGTCTTTTTTGAATAATTTAGCAGAAAAGCACAATGTTATATGCAGTACCTGGAAGCCGCTATTGAATTGAAAAAGTTGATTCGTAAAGTAAATCATCTTCAGATGCAGAAGGAAACAACGGTTCTTTCCCATAAAAACGCGATGTTTTTATTTCTGAACGATAAATCCTTATTGGAGGTGACCATGAAGGAGTTTACCAATGATTTTGTAAACGCTGTTTTGGACCAACATCCGGAAACAAGGGCTTTTGTGATGACCGATATGGCAGCAATGGACCTGAAAGGTCAAAAGCTTACGTATTGGTTGTTTAAGGGCTATCATCGTGGAATGGAAAAGGGAATGGTTTATTTTCAGCCTATTGATGAGCTGAGCTTGCAGAAAAACGGCCGTTTACAGTTTAGCAACCTCGAAGAAAATATCTTCCTCCGGCATCAGGCTCCGGCTTTCGAAGAAAGTTCCTGCAATGCGATGGAAACCGAAGAGCAGCAGGAAGGCGAGAAAAGTATTGTTTTTCTGATCGGGAATATGGACGAAAACAGGCTGCTGTACGACATCGAACGTTTGATTGTGGATACGGCCAGTAATGTGCAAAAGCATAAAAGTTTGGCATTTAAGTGTATCTTAAACATCAGCAAATTTGGAGGCCTTCCCTCGAACGACTTTCTGGAACGCTTGAATGCCATTGAAAAATTTACCCGGCAGGAGGTGGCGGCCGAATACGGAAACTGCCGGTTTTCGTTTGAGCTGGAAAGCTAGTTGCACGGAATAAGTGCAGCAAGGTGCCCCGATTGACAAACTTCTGTTCCCACATCTTCGGCCAAAAAACAAGAGATCCGATCATTTTGCCAGATCGAATCTCTTGGGGGGCAATCAGTTTCGTAGGATGGCTGCCCGGCTTAGTTAGCCGGAATATTTGAGAACTTGGGCAGATACCAACCTTTCTTGGTTTCGAGCTTGCGGACATGGGGCGCAAATTCCTGCCACATCTTTTCAAAATTTTCTTTGTTGTTTTCGCGCAAGGCTTTTTCTTCGGTGCGCAGCGTCACTTCGTCTTCCGATTTTACCATCAGAATATACATGGGTGTTTCGAAGCCAAACAAGCTTTTATAAACATCCCAGGTATAAGTAGAGCCAATTTCGGTGTAGTAATCCACAAAATTTTTCAAGGCTTGATCCACTTCTTTTTCATGGCCGGCTTTCAGGTAGCAAAACATCCACTCGCAGAAGGGCTCTTCTTCGGAGGGCTTGTTCTCATCGGCCAACAGATGCGAGAGGTCAGGAGCGTGCTCAATAACCAGTTGGCGCCCCGAGTAAAGATCGCGGAAGGCGCTGCTGGCATCAAAGCCGTCTTCGTCGATCATGGTTTGGAACATCGCGTGAAATTTCGTGAAGATCGCATCCAGCGAACCGAAATTTTCGATGGGCATCACCCAATAAAAGGCATCGTCGTCGTTAAGATAGGCATAAACCGGGATGTCCAGTTCGTGTTTTTGCCACAGCTCGCTGGTTGTCTTTTGGGCTTCCCAAAAAGCAGGCATGTCGGCAGGACTTACAAATTCTTCGAAAACAACAAACTTGGTGGGAGCAGCATCCTGGGCAAAGGCGGGAGTTGTTTGAAAGGCTGTCAGGAGGATTAACAAAGCGATAAAACCTACAGCGTTTTTCATAATATGAGTGTTTGATTCGACACAGAATTTACGAAAAAATCGCGAGGATTAAAAGTCTGAATGTCATACGAATTGAACGTGAAAATACTTCAACGCAAACTTTGGGGGTATCTTGACTGATGCCGATTGGCAGAATAAGGAGCATTTGAACGAACTGACAACCGGCCTGCGGTAGCCGGGAATGCGAAAAAAGCAGGCTCCGGGGCGTCAGAAAGGGGATTTTCGCCGAAAAACGCTAACGCTACCTTGTGACTCTCTTCTGAATTGATTCAATCCTAACGGATCGATTCAACTCTGTACCCTCTCTCCAGGCAGAGCGGGGGAAGTCAAGACGCACTCAATTCCGGTCGAGGCCATCTGTGAATACATCTCCATAAAAAACTCATGGTTCGGAGGGAATCCGGAGCAGGGATGAAAGTTTAGGGATTTTTGGTTTTCGGGTTGTGTGGGTGTCATGGTTGTCGGGGTGTCGTGTTTTTCTGTTGTCGTTGTTTTCAACAGTTGTCGGGTTGTCGTTTTAAAACGCCATCAACAGAAAGATGGCGGTTGCAAATAAAAATCAGCCATGAAAAGCACGTTTAAGTGAATGCAAAGCAAGCTTGCTTGATTTTTGCTGAGCGTAGTGTTTTCTGCAATTTTTTGTTTCGTTTTTGTGTTACTACAAAAATGAAAACCCGTCCGGTAGGTCAAAAGATCTGCGTTGATCAAACGTAAAATAGAAAAAGCGGTCGGGTTTGGAACAATGCCCATTAACACAAGTTTGCTACGAAATGAGTCCTGGCTTTTGATTGGAGCTGAATCACCATTTAAGGCATCCCCGATGCGGTTTGGAAACCTTGCCTACCGCAGGCAGGCGCATCACCCGATGTGACTTTCAGAAAAAAGCCGGATTGTCCACATCAACAATCCGGCTTCTTTTCGGTGCAACGTATTTTTATTGCTCCACCTTGGCCGGATTCAGGAAAATCAGGAAAAAGATGAAGGCAAAGGACATTTCCAACAGTTCGGCATTCTTTGCATTGGGAATCAATGCCAGCGATCCGGCGACGACGATCATCACCACGGCATGCTGAATTTTGGGGAGCGGAACATTGAATTGCTGCTCCAACCGGGCAATGAAGGGAATTTTGTTAACCAGCAGGCGGGCAAACAGAAAGTAAATAACCATCACCACAAACAAAATTTGCGAGAAAATCAGCTTGTTGATGTTGGTGCCGCCAACAATCAGGTTGTGCAGGTTGGTTTCAGCCTGCTTGTTGTGTTCCAGAAAGAACTCCCCCGACTGAATGCCAAAGATGCGTTGTCCCCAGCTTATTTCCTCGCCACCGGCAAAGAAAAACAGCAAGGCCAGCACAGCAGCTGTCAGCAGCCACAGTCCGGGTTTTTGCGCTTTTTTGTATTGAATCAACCGGTAAATGCAAACCCCCGAGGCTGCAAAAAGAAACAGGGAGGTGAGGTTCTCGACCATTCCGTCTTCCTGGGTGAAAACCAGAAAAGCATCCATGTCGGTAAATGCCAGGTAAATGCCGTAAGCCGAGGCAGCAAATAGCAAAAAGAAAAACAGGTATTCTAATTTGGTAATGTTTTTTAAACTGTTCATGAGCATTGTTTTTGTGTTTCTACTGCTATTGATTTAAATGTTATCTCCGATGAACTAAAAATCAACAACAGGGCAAAAGTAGTATAAAAATCGGAAGCTTATCCTTTCTTATTCCTACCTTTTCGAGCTTCCAATGAGTAATCCGTCCAGCCAGGAAAAGGTTACCTGTCAAAACTATGAAACTAAATTTTACCTTTGCATGAATTTCCAAATTTAGATTATGAAAAAGCTTGTCTGGCTACTGCCCTTGATTGTTATTTGTTTACTGGTAAACGTATCGGGAGTGTTAAATCCATTGGTTGTCAATGCCGCTAAATATGCGCAGGTGGCACGAGAGATTTTGCACAATCACGATTGGGTGAACATGACCATTGGTCACGAACCGTACGAGCAGAAACCTCCTTTGCTTTTTTGGATTGGTGCCACTG
This sequence comes from Mangrovibacterium marinum, assembly GCF_003046625.1. GTDB lineage: Bacteria > Bacteroidota > Bacteroidia > Bacteroidales > Prolixibacteraceae > Mangrovibacterium > Mangrovibacterium marinum. The sequence continues at coordinate 62,734 of NZ_QAAD01000011.1, read as the reverse complement.
CCTTTTCGTTATTTGGTGTTTCGGGTATCGTTTATAAAGCAACGGTTTTGCTGGTTGCATTGCTTGGTGCTTTTGCTTCTTTTAAGCTGGGAGAACTGCTCTACGATCGGATGACCGGAAAACTGGCTGCTTTTTTCTGGATTACTTCCCTGGGATTTATTCATTTTCACAGCGATATTCATACCGATACGCTGCTGGCAGTTCCGGTGATGTTGGCTATCTGGCAGTTTGCAGCCTACTTTAAATATAAGCGCGAGTATCAGTTTTACCTGGGTGCTGTTTTTGTTGGCATGGCCATGTTAACAAAAGGTCCCGTCGGCATGGTTATTCCGGGGGCTGCCGTGGGCACACATTTGCTGCTAACCCGAAATTTTAAAGGGATTTTGAACTACCGATGGTTGCTGGCAATCCCGATTGTTTTTATTGTTATTCTTCCAGCGTTAATTGGTTTATTCCAGCATTTTGGTATCGAAGGACTGAAGTTTTACTTTTGGACAAACAACGTGGGACGAGTAACCGGAAGTTATAAAGGAACGAATAGTGACCCTTTCTTCTATATCCATACAAGCCTTTATATGTTGGCACCATGGATGGTTTTTGCCTTTGTCGGGTTGGTACTTCAGTTGCGGGAGAAGATTGTTCAACGTAACAATCCGCTTGCGAATAACGAGTATTATACGCTCGGTGGTTTGTTATTTTACTTGGTCATTGCATCGATTGCCAAGCAAAAAAATCCACATTACGAGATGGCTGTATTACCGCTTTTTCTGTTAATAGGAGCGCGTTGGGCCGTTATAATCTATGAGCAAACGAACTTTCGGAAGCTTAAAAAAGTCGTGTCAGGCATTCATTTGTTTATCGGGATTGTTTTGGTTGTGGCTGTTTACCCGTTCTTACTCTATTTTTTCCCAAACGCGAAAGCTTGGGTGTGGGTAATTGTTGTTATTCTGACGGGCATGTACCTTTACGCCATCAGTTGGAAGAATAGCTTACACCGACAGTTGACCAGTTTGTTTCTGGCCATTTCAATTTTCATGTTTACGTTGAATACTCATATATTGCCAAATTTGGCTAAATATCACGCGCCGGTTGAAGCTTGTAAGTTGTTCAATGAACAGGCTCCGGATGGAGCAGCGCTGCATATCTATACCGGTAAAGCCCGCTATTGGGGCATCTTCTTTTATTCCAAAAACTATGGGCAATACCTGGTTACTGAGGATGATTTGCTGGCTGCACACGTGCCAGCAGGCGACTGGTTGTTTACTTCTGCCGAGGGGCTTGAATCATTGGATAAGCTGCAAATTCGGTATCAGCAGGTAAAGGAGATGGATCACCGCAGTTTGTCGCGGATCTCGATGAAATTTATCAATCCGAAAACCAGAGCCAGCAAACTTGAAAAGCTTTACCTGGTACGTTTGACCGAATAGGTATATCGATTTTCTCGGCCCATGATGCTGGGTTCTGGGGAAATAACGGAATCTTGAGATTGGTCGCAACGGCCATCCCCTGGCGTTGAGTCCGGGGGATGGCAGCCCGATCAAAATAAATTCTTCTTGCGGAAGATAAAAATCCCCAATCCCGCCATTAGGACGGATACAACGATAATAATCGGGAAAGCCCACTTGACACTTTCCAGATGGTTGGGAACATTCATTCCGTATAAACTGGCAATTAAGGTGGGAATCATCAGGATGATGGAGATCGATGCCAGCTGCTTCATCACCACGTTCAGGTTATTGGAAATAACCGATGCGAAGGCATCCATCATGCCGGCCTGAATGTCGGAATAAATCTGCGACATCTCCAGGGCCTGCTTGTTTTCAATGATGGCGTCTTCCAGCAAGTCTTCATTCAGCTCATTCAGATTTCGTTTCAGGCTGTTCCGAAGCTTGGCCAAAACAATTTCGTTGGCCTTTAGCGAGGTGATGAAATACACCAGACATTTTTCCATCTTCAGCAGCTTGTTCAACTCCCGGTTTTGGATCGATCGTTCCAACTCGTCCTCAATTCGGGCCGTTTGCTGATTGATGGTTTTCAGGTAGCGCAGGTAGGTGCTTCCCGAGCGCAAAAATAACTTGATGATGAAGTTAACCTCGTCATGGATCAGGTGATTTTGTCCGCGGTACAGCGACGATTGTTCCAGAGGAAGCACTTCGTTGGTGGTTGAACACAAGGTGATGGTTATGCCCTTGATGTTGATAATGCCCAGGGGCAGGGTGTTAAACGGAACGCCGTTGTGCTCGGATTCAACCGGTATGCGGAGGATGATCAGTGACCAGTCGTCGTCCACCTCGTAGCGCGATCGTTCGTCCATATCCAAAATGTCCTGAATTAAATCGGCCGGAACCCTGAATTCTTCCTGTAAACGGAGAATTTCGGCGGGAGAAGGGTCAACCACGTTGATCCAACAATCTTGTTCTGCCTGGGGAATCTCAATGTAGCCGCCGAAGCTTTTGAAGATCTTTAACATCTGCTTTCCTCCTTTTCTTTTTATTCACAGCAGGAGGTGCTATAAGCCGAGGCCTCCTACAGCGGTCTTAATACTTGTAATTGCTTATAATACGGGCCTTCGTCCATGTTTTGTTTTTAGCTTTAAGCGCCGCAAAAGTACTTAAATCTTTAAAATCCGGCGCCTGTTTGGGTGATTAATTTGAATACAGATGCAGAACTGGTTTATTGTTAGTGGCTTAGCTGTTTTGGGATATCGAGGGGGGTGACGGTTCAGATTGAGGGCCGGCTCTTACTCCTCGCCGTATTTCGAAAAATCGAGAATTTCTTCAATATGTTCATTTAGGTAGTCGCGCAGGTGGTTCCGCAGTTTGATGGATTTAAACACATCCTGACCGTTGGAGGCAACAGCAACAGTCATGTTTTTGTATTGGTAAACAGCCGGCGAAACGTACTGGCACATTTTAGGTTTATCATGAATGTTGCACAAAACTCCTTTGGCTTTGGCATCGCGGCGGATCTGGCAATCGAGCTTTGCATTATTCGAGCAGCTGTAAACCAGCATATAACCATCCAGGTCGTCGGGCTGGTAGGCTTGCTGTTTATAGGGCCATCCGGCAGCTTTAATTTCCGGGCAAATATCCAGCGCTACAAACTCGATGTCGGCATCAAAACGTTTGAGGATGCATGCTTTGCTGTAGGCGCTTTTGCCGCCGCCAACAATCAGGATTTTTTGATTGGTGATATCCAACGATACTGGGAGATACTTTCTTTTCATCGGCCATTGCTTTTTTCTAGCTATCCAAACAAAAATGCCGAAGGCTTGTTCAGGCCGAAACCCTAGCGGGGCCTTCATTGCGAAAGCCCCGCTAGAGCTTACTTAAATAGCTTTTTAAGTTCGTCGCCCAGTTTTTTGACCGATTTTTGAATTTCTTCCTGCGACGACTTTTTAAACTCGTTGGCAATCTGATCTTTGGCTTTACTTAAATCGAGCGCCACCTTGGGCGATTTCATCTGGCCGGTTACAGCCACGCCAACATCCAACTTGGCAATGTTGCTGCTTCCCGGGATGTAGCTCAGTGTTTTGAGGATATCGCTGGCCAAGTCGTCCTTATTCACGTTGAAGTCCAGCGCCAGATCGAGTGTTTGATCGACCAGTACCTTGCCCGAGATGGTCACATCCTGATCGGCAATTCGGGTGGTAAAGGGGTTTACCAACAGGTTGCCGTTCTCGAGCTTGAAATTGGAGGTGAAGTCATTAATCTTTACATTTTGAAGCTTCTCCTTTTTGACGAAGTTTTTAATCTGGTCGAAGGTGGGCGAATTGACAATCTGAAGGCTTTGTGTACTCAGCAGGCCTGCACCATTCAGGGAGCTGGGCATCAGCTCGAGCGCTTCATTCAGTTTTCCTTTAAATTTGAATTGCGAGGAAATTTTTCCCGAGCTTTTCGAGGCAATCGGCGCATAGCGCTGCATGGTCGGGAACGATTGGTAGGCTGCCGGTATTTCGAAAGCATTGATGTTGACATTGAAATCAAAATCGGGTTGGTTGGCTTCATTATTCACGTAATTACCGTCGATAGTCAGTTGACCGCCCAGCATGTTCATGTCGAGTTTTTGCAGCTGGAGCATCTGGTTTTTCACTAAAATCACGCCTTCAATATTCTCGATATTCATTCGGTCGAATGTGGCTCGTTTAATGTTCGAACGGAAGCTTAAATCCAGATTGCCCGGTACATGGAAGGCCATGATGCTGTCGCCCGCGCTGGTTGTTTCAACTGTATCTTCAACCATAATGTTGGCCAGTTCGTCCAGGTTTAGGTAATTGGATTGCAGGTTGAAGCTGCCCTTCAGTGTCTTATTGGTGAAAAAATAGGGCAGATAGTTCGAAAGTTGTCCATTCAGTGTGAAATCACTTTGCCCCGTTTTGGCATTGAACGAGCTGACTGCAATTTGTTGATTGTCGATTTTTACACTTCCGGAGTTCAGCTCAACGGTTTGGCTTAGCTGTGGAGTTTCAATATGTACTTTGTCGAGGGTGAATGTGCCATTGGAATTGATGCGGCTGAAATCCTGCGCTTCAACAGCCGACAGGGTTCCTTTCAGTCGGACATTTCCCTGAACCACACCGCTTAACCGGATGCTGTCCATCGGAATCACCTTGCCCAGACTGGTAAAATCGATTTTTCCGTTTAACGAGGCATCAAAAGCCGGGTCGCTCATGGGCTGTGTGAGCAACAGCTTCAGGTCGACCGGGTTGTTGCGGATTTGCGCATGAGCCTGCGAGATTTCAATTTGAAGTAGATCGAGCTCGCCCTGAGGTTTGCTGATGGAGCTTTCCAGGGCAATCTGGCTCACCTTCTCCGGAAAATCCTGATACTGAAAATCAGCATTGGCAATATAAAGCCGGCTGTCGATTGCCGGATAATTGTCGTCGTAGAACCACCCTTTGATGTTGGCTTCGAAACCCGCATCGCCATTGGCTTTCACATCGTCCAGGTACGATTGGTACGTCTGTGGCACCAAGGCCAGCAGACTTTTGAAGTTGCTTTGCGGTTGAATCAGCTTTAAATCGAAATACATACTGTCCGAAGGCATCTCGAAGCGGCCGGTCAAATCCAGTGGCAAATCGTTCAGAAACAGATGGGAGTCGCCAAAGGTGAACACCATTTTGTCGTAATCGGCGGTTAGTTGACTTACAGCTTTCAGTCTGGTCTTCGAGATGTATTGTACCGAATCGTATTCGAGCACAAACTCGTCAATCTCGCTGCTCAGGTTGAACGTGGTAACCGTGCCTTCAACCTGCCCCGAGGCATCGGCCGTGGCATTTTTCAGTTGAACAACGGTTGTTGTTGCTTCATCTTTGTAGGTCAGGCTGAAGTTGCGCAGTTCGATGGACTGAAGCGACAGGTTAAGCGTCGATTGTGCGGCTTCAGTGCTGCTCTCCGAGCCCGAATCTTTGGCGATATCCCAGTTGGCCAGTCCGTCAAGGGTCGAAAGTAAATACAGCTTGGCCCGATCCAGACGGATGGTATTGATCGCCATTTGTTCGCTGTTGAACAGATCGCTGAGCGAGAGATTGGTCGATACCGATTGAACAGCGAGTAGCGTATCTTCTTCGAATTGGTTTTTGCCCGTGATCGTCAGCCCGGTGAGCTCGGCTTGAATTTTCGGGAATCCCTTGAAGATGCTCAGACTGAAGTCTTCAAACTCAACCTTCGCATTCAGGTTTTTATTGATTGTCCGGCTTATCTTGGCCAAAAGCGGACCTTTGAAAAGTACGGGCACCAGGATGGCCGAGCCAAGTAAGACGACAAACAGGAGAACAATGATCAACAGGACTTTTTTCATGGCTTTCTGCAATTTTTTTGATTGTTGTGATTCAATGCTGAAGGTAAAAAAGATTATTCTTTCTATTGGCTTGAATTGCTGTGTATTTTTTCATTAAAACATCTGAGAATTTATTTCGTTCGAACTGCTGCTTCGTTTATTTCGGTAAGCAGCAGTTGACGTAGCATATTCAGTGCTGTTTGCGATGCCCGCTCAATATTTCGGCTGCGGTTATGATGAAAGCGGAAACATTCGACCCGGGTGGTGTGCTTTCCCGATACGGCTATCCAAACTGTTCCCACCGGTTTGTCAGACGTTCCTCCGTCGGGGCCGGCAATACCGGTAGTTGCTATTCCGTAGTCGCTGCCAAGTGCCTGCTTGACTCCCGCGACCATTTCCAGCGCTGTTTGTTGGCTTACCGCACCGTGGGCATCCAATGTTGCGGCCTTCACGTTCAGCAAAGCCATTTTTACATCGTTCGAATAAGCCACAACGCCTCCCTTAAAGTAGGACGACGAGCCGGGAACTTCGGTATACAAGTGGGCAATATTTCCGCCGGTACAGCTTTCGGCAACGGCAACCATAGCACTGGCTTTGGTCAGTAGTTTGCCCGTAATCTCCGATAGCGTGTCGCCGTTGTACCCACAAATATGGTCGGGAATGAGTTCTTGCAGTTTCCCGATCTGCTGGTCAACCGTTTGTTTGAGCTCGTCGCTGTTGGTGCCGTAAGCACTTAGTCGCAGGCGGACCATTAACTGATTGGGCAGGTAGGCCAGCTTGATGAAGGGCGGAAGAGCATTCTCCCAGTTCTCCAGCATTTCGGAGAGGGTAGATTCGCCAATGCCATAAACCAAAATGGTTTGGTGGTAGATGGATTTCAGCTTTCCGCTTTTGCGCAGACGCGGGAACACCTCATCTTCCATAATGCCGGTCATTTCGTACGGAACACCCGGCATCGACACAAAAATGGTGTCCTGCTTTTCGAACCACATACCGGGAGCGGTGCCGTTTTTATTGGGTAATACGGTACAGGAATCGGGAACCAGCGCCTGGTCGCGGTTTAGCTGGTTGAGGGCAATTCCGCGTTTTTCCAGGCGTTCGGTGATTGCCTGCAGGCTTGGCTGGTGGGTGTGCATACCGCAGTTGAAGTATTCGCAAAGGCATTTCTTGGTAATGTCATCTTTGGTGGGGCCCAGACCACCGGTGATCAGCACCAGGTCGGCCCGCTGCTGAGCGTCGGCCAGGGCTTGCAGAATATGCTTGTGGTCGTCGTGTACCGAGCTAACCTGGTAAACCTCGATACCGTTCAGGTTTAGTTGCTCTGCCATCCAGGCCGAGTTGGTATCAACAATTTGTCCGATTAGTATTTCGTCGCCAATGGTAATAATTTCTGCTTTCATCTGTTTTGTTTTTTGTAACGATATTCAGTTATGTGGAGCTTTCTCTTGGTTTTGTGGCTGCTGCGCTATTGGCGTTTTTTCAAAGCGTTTAAGCGTTGCAGCAGCGTGGGGTGCGAGTAGTGCACAAATACGTAGGCCGGGTGGGGGCGCAGATTGCTCAGGTTGTTGACCGATAATTTTTTCAATGCGTTGGCAAGCGGCTCAGTAAGCTGGTGCTCTGCGGCAAATGCATCGGCCTGGTATTCGTTTTTGCGGGAGAAAATATTCATTGCGATGCCAATAAGCGACGAAAGAGGCGAGTACAGCATCCCAAAAGCAATCAGCCCGATGTGGAAATAAGCTTTGTCGACACCCAGGGCCTGCGAAAGCTCGGGGCTGTCGATCACCAACGAAAAAATGTAAAGCATGATGCCGGTTTGCGCAATGCCCAGCAGTAGGCTGAGGATGATGTGTTTTTTCTTGTAATGTCCAATTTCGTGCGCCAGGACAGCCACCAGCTCGGGAATCTCCAGATCCTGGATCAGCGTGTCGTACAGTACAATGCGCTTTTTACGCCCCAAGCCGGCAAAGTAGGCATTGGCTTTGGTGGAACGCCTGGAGCCATCGATCACAAAAATATTGTCGAGCCGGAAGCCTACTTGCTGCGCAAAAGCCTCGATGGCAGTCTTCAGCTCTCCATCCTCCAGGGGCGTTTGTTTGTTGAAAAGTGGTACAATAAGGCTGGAGTAAAACATGGCCATAAAGATGGAAAAGGCACTGATGACTAACCATACCCACAGCCAGAAACTTGCTCCGGTTTGGCGGTAAATCCAGATGATCAGAGCCATCAGTCCACCGCCGATGACGGCACCAAGCAGCCATCCCTTTAGTTTGTCGAGCAGGTATGTTTTTGCCGTTGTTTTATTGAAGCCAAACTTCGCCTCAATCACGAAGGTGCTGTAAATATCGAATGGGCTTGTGAGTAGATCGGAGGCCAACAGCAGGATGCCAAAAAACAGCAGTGCCGACCAGATTGGACTGTCCGAAACCGATAATGCCCAGTTATTGACCAAGGCAAAGCCACCTCCCCCAAGCATGGCCATAATCAACAGGAAGCTGAAGGAGCTGGTGAGCATTCCAAACCGGTGGTTGACTTTGGAGTAGGCTTGCTGTTGGCGATATTTTTCATCGTCGTAAATTCCTTTAACCTCATCCGGAAGCTGATCGCTCCAGCGGGTTGTATTCAGGTAATCGAGCAGCCGTTCCAGGGCAAAGTCAAAAAGCAGGATGGCAATAATCAGCCAAAATAGCGTTGTCATGGGTGTATGTTTTTAAAAACCATCAAAGGTAGAAAAAACATGGCTGATTTCTGGGAATCTTCAACAGGGATGAAAGTTGCGTATTTTCGGTTGTCGGCTTATCCTGTTGTCGTGGTTGTTGTCTCAATAGCATCGTGGCTATTGGTTAGGAATGACGATAAGATGAGCCAAGGGAATATCAACGGTGATGGTGTAGGGGATTTGCCGGATGTGAACACCAACAACTTTTTTCCCTTTCAGCTGGATCAGTTCGCCTTGCATTCCCCGCAGCGGGCCTGCAATAACTTCAACTTGTTGTCCGGGAGCAACGGCTTCCGCACTCAGTCCAATGGTCAGCTCTTCGGGGGCGAGGATTCGTTTGAGGGTTTGGATCTCTTCATCGCGGATGACACTGGCTTTCCCCGCAGTTGTTATAAAGCATAGCACATGATCGGTTTGGAGGGTACAATTCATTTCATGCGGGTGAATATGAACAAAGAGATATCCCGGCAACAGGGGGATGGTGACTTTCTTCTTACGGTCGCTCCATTGACGGACTTTTTCATGCAACGGCAAATAGCACTCAATGCCTTTATCGGTCAGCTTTTGCCAGGCTTTTTTCTCGCATCTGCTTTTCACGTAGATGGCATACCAGCTTTTATTTTCACCTTCGTGCGTTGTCATACATCGGAAATTGGAGTATAAAGATAGGACTTAAAATGGGCTGTGGGATGTTCAAGGACATCCGGGGGAACACAACAAATAGACATGAATCCGTGAAATCAGGAGCCGGGCTGAATGTTGAAGATATGCGATACGTTGGGTTGGGCTGGGCGTCGCAAGTTGTCGGGTTGGCGTCCCACAGAGATCAAAGCCACCTGGCGATCTGCCGGCTTCGGGTTTCTGAGAGGGTAGACTTTCCGAAAAAACGAACAACTTCATTGTTTTTTTTTTTGAGGCTGTTCGTTTATCGGTTAATCTTGCCGGATTTAGTCTTCAGCCTGCCATTTTTCTTTTACCGAGTTGAAAAATTCTTTCCCGAAAACCAGTCCCACGCCGGCAACACCGCCCAGGAAAATCCAGATCATTAAGATCAGTGGCCGATTGGGTTTCGACTTTTCAATGGGTACCCGCACCGGCTCAATGATGGTTAGTATCGGGGTGTCTTCTTTCACTTGTATTTGGGCGGTTTCAACCTGTTTGGCTAACTCCGAATAAACCGAGTAGGCCAGGTTGTATTGGCTCTGCAGCTGTTCTTGCTCCGTTAGCGCCAGAGCCGACGAAACATTTTTGTTGCGGTCGCGGAAAAGGGCCAGTTGGCGCTGGGCATCTTCAAATTCGGCTTTCTTCTCGCTGTAGCGGGCCTGAATAAAACGTAATTGGTCGGCAGCCTTCTCCAGCTTGTATTTGGTAATGTATTCCTGCAGCATGGTCTGGGCTTTTTGAGCAACCTGAGCGGCGAGCAGCGGATCGCTAAAGTTGGCTGCCAGCGTAATATAGCCGTCTTTATCGTTGACTTCGAGCGATAGTTGCTCGCTGAGCTTTTTGCGAACATCATTTTGCTCTTGCGTCAGGGCGATCAGCTGGCTGTCCGTATTGCCGGTGACAATCGGTTCGGGTTCTCCTTTTATCGCCTTCAGCAAAACAAAGGGAAGCCCGAGTGTATACTTTTGGACGATTCCTAAAACACTGGCTTTTTGGTATTCTGTATAATATTCGAAAAGGCTGATGGGCTGATCCACATCGGGGCAGTCAAACTGGCTGTTCATCAATTCCAGCTGAAAGGGGATGGATTGCATAATCTGCGGGTAGATCATGGGCGACAAGGCATCAGCGGTACTGCCACTTCCCAGGTTGAAGCCGGCCATGGCCGCCAGCGATGAGAGGCCTCCAAGCTTGCTGGATGTACTGCTAACCTGAGGCACCATGGTTGAGGAGGCTGTGTATTCCTTCGGACTCGCCAAGGCAAATAGAAGCCCCAGCACAATGCCTGCGCCAATCCATTTAAAAACTGTTTTTCGGTTATTCCACAGCGTTTTTGCTAATGCCAATAAGTCAATTTCGTCATCAGCCAGCTGGTTGGGTGTATGGTTTTGTTGTTCTGTGTTGCTCATTTTCGTGTCGGTCTTTATTTCAATACAGCTACAATTGCCACGGCAATGGAAGAGAAAGTACTCGCGATGGCCAGCCATGTTCCGACCGGCATTCCTTCTTTCTTGGGTTTCTGAGGAACGATGATCTGGCTTCCGGGCTCCACTTTCGGGTATTTGCGGAAAAAGAATGTTTTAGTTGATGCTGACGAGCCGTTGGCATAAATGACATACACCTTGTCCTTTTTGGCTTCAGTGCTGAATCCACCACTTGAGTTGATGTAGTATTTGGCATTTTTGCCTTTTTGAAAAGCCAGACCGGCGGGGTTCATCACTTCTCCGTTCACCCAGATTTCTTCCGATTGAACGGGAATGTAAATTTCGTCGCCTTCTTTCAGGGTATAATCGTTGTCGGATCCCGGGCGGTTGAGGATGGACTCCAGCTGCAGCTCCAGGGTTTTGGCCGAGATTTCCTGAATTTGTTCCAGGGTTGAATCGCCTTCCAGGTGCATTTGGCTGGCTATCGTCAACTGCTCTTTGGCTTGTCTGTCAACTTTTCGCGTCATGTGCGCACCGGCTTTGAAAGCATAAGGAGTCAGGCCTCCGGCACGCTTCAGCAAGTCGGAGATGCGTTCGTTTTTACTGCTGATGCTGTATTGGCCCGGATATTTTACCTCGCCAAGGATGGTTACCGTTTTCTGACTTTCGTAAGAGGGAGCCCGGCGAACATAAACCTGGTCAAAGGGCTGGAGTACAAAATTTTCATCTTCATCAGTCAGTTTCAGGTCTCTGCTGATGGCAAAGCTGTAAAGGCTGACCATTTTATTATTCAGGTTGGCGGCATCTTCGTAACTGTTGCGACGGGCAACTTCGATGTACGATTCGCTGGCGGCTTCCTTCATCCCCCCGGCAATAAAGATCAGATCTTTGAGGGTCATGTTTTTGTAGAAACTGAATTCGCCGGCTTGCATAATTTCACCGTAAATGCGGATTGTCTTTTGCTCGCCAATGCTGTAAATGTCGCGAATCAGGATTTGATCCTCGCGTTGCAGCAAGGGGTCATTCTTGCCCGAAAGAACTTCGTTGACATCGAACGCAATGGTGGTTGGGAAAAACTTTTCATCGAGGCGGATGATCAGTCCGCGTTCGGCAAAGTAGTTGGGGATCAGTCCTCCGGCTTTTGTCAGTAGATCGGAGAGGTGTGTATTCGTATCCAGTGCATAGGTTCCCGGACGGTACACGGCACCATCGATGCTCACCCGGTTTTCAAAAACATCGATCAGCTCTTCAGCGCGGATGATATCGCCGTTTTTTAGGGCATACGAAGGGTATTGGTTTTGTTGTACATCATCCAGTTTGTAGCCATCCTCGGTGTTGCGGGTGATTAACAACCGGCTTTGTGCGGCTTTCTCGCTGAAGCCCCCAGCATAGTCGATGAGCTTGTTGATGTTTTCACCTTCCTTTAATTCAAAGATCGCCTCGCGTTTGAAGGCGCCAACGGTTTCAACCCTTTTGTGGTAAGTGGGGATGAAAATAACATCCTGGTCACGCAGGGATAAGTTGTTTTGGGTGTTGCTGTTCAGCAGGTAATCGTAAGCATCAATTTCGGCAATCTGTTTGTTGTTGCGGATGATGCGAATGGAACGGAATGAACCGTTTTCGTTGGGTCCTCCGGAGAGGTATAGCGCATTGAAGGCCGAAGCTGTCGCCGGAAGCGTATAGGTTCCCGGAGTGATGGCCTCACCAATTACATTGACCTTGATGGAGCGCAGATTGTTGATGCTCACCTCGGCGAAGGTGTTGGGCGAATCGCCGGCCATACCCGAATAGATGGCCGATAAGCGGCGGATTAACAGTGTGCGAACGGAGGCAAAGTCCTGCCGGGCTACCTGTACCGGTCCCAGATCGGGGATGTTTACTGCTCCGTTGTTGTCGACAACCAATTGGTAGTTTTGCTGGCTGGCACCCCACACATTAACCGTCAGTTGGTCGCCAATGCCTACCACGTAGTCGTTGGGCACCGGAATGTTGGCTGAGGGCTCAAAGCTTAGTTGATCCTGATTGAACAATTTGTAACCAAAAACACGGCGATTTTTCAGTGTTCCCGGGTGATCTGTTTTTTGTGCGCTGGGTTGGTCGTCGGTAAAGTTGACCTCCTCGGTAGTTTGAGCAGCGCTCTGCTGGGCTTGGATGCCTGATGCTGAGCTGCCATTTTGCACTTGCTGTAAGCGGCTCATCAATTGATCAATTTGTTGTTGTGAAGCACCTTTGGCTCTGGCCAGTGATACTGCCTCGGTGACCGTTAGGCCGCGTTCCCGGATTTGTTGGGCAATTTGATTAATCTGTGCGTCGGACAAGTTTTCAACCTGTACGGTTGAGATGTCGGTTTGCGCCGAGACAGTGGCGAGAAATCCACTGAGAAATAGTGCTATTAAAATAATTGTTAGTGATCTGAACATCTGTTGTTGTTTGTGTTCTACATAGTTTGTTTTCCCCCGGGCGGGGTTGGCGGGGTAAAATTACATAATTTTATGGATTTTCCGAGAGTTGAAAAGGCGATATCCGCGCTTTCGTACGATTTTGTTTTTTTGTTCAGCTCTCCGGCCCGGCGGGTGGTCGATCGAAAGCGATAAAAAAACTTCCTGATGTACGTAAATTCCCAGCGGGGATGAAATTAGCGGGGGCTCGGATGTCTTGTTGTCGAAGTTGTCAAAAGTTGTCTTCTAAAACAAGGTTGCCGTCAGTTGATGATTCGGTGGCTTGGTGTTCATCTGCTTTCGCAGAACCTGGCAGCACGACTTTTTAACTTTCCGCTGAGTTGAACCAATCCTAAGGGATCCACTCCGTGGAGCAATGCCAACGTTGGCAGGGGCCGAAAAAACTTCATGATTCCGGGGAATCAGCAAAAGGGAAGAACGTGGATTCTTTAGAATTAGATTGACCCTTCCATTCCGACAAAGTCGGAATTTCCCTCCCTCGCGAGGGAGGGCCAGGGTGGGTACATTAGATAGAAAGGAAAAGCAGAAGGGGCTTTCACCGAAAAAGAGGTTGTCTTTCAAAAACGAAGACAACCTCTTTGCCGGATAGTGCTAGTCCGGAATTATTTTGCGTAGCGTTCTGCCCGGTTTGCTTTAATTTTGTCGTCGGTCAGATAGTCTTCAAAATCCATGTATTTATCAATAACACCATCGGGGGTTAAGTCAATCACCCGGTCGCAGACAGAAGAGATAAACTCGTGGTCGTGCGAAGCCATCAGGATTTGTCCCGGATAGGTTTTCATATTGTTGTTAAACGATTGGATCGACTCCATATCCAGGTGGTTGGTGGGGTGGTCCAGAACAATCATGTTGGGGTGCTCCAGCATCATGCGCGAAATCATGCAGCGCATTTTTTCACCTCCCGAAAGCACTTGAACGTTCTTCTGCAGGTCGTCGCCCGAGAACAACATTTTTCCCAGGTATCCGCGCAGGAAGGCTTCGCTGGTATCGTGCGAGTATTTTCCCAGCCATTCGTAAAGTGTTTCTTTTTTCTGGAAATACTCGGTATTATCCATCGGCAGGAATGCTTTTTTGATGGTTACACCCCATTCAAACTCACCGGCTGTCGGTTCCAGTTCGCCGTTGATGATTTTGAAGAAAGCCGTCATCACGCGGTTGTCTTTTCCCAGGAAAACCACTTTTTCGCCATTTTCGATGGTGAAGGTTGCATCTTTAAACAGCACTTCGCCATCCACCTCGTAGCTTAGTCCTTCAACCCGAAGGATGCGGTCGCCGGCTTGGCGCTCGGGTTGAAAAATAATTCCCGGGTAGCGGCGTGTTGAAGGTTCAATTTCTTCAATATTCAGTTTATCCAGCATCTTTTTACGGCTGGTTGTTTGTTTCGATTTGGCAACGTTGGCACTGAAGCGGCTGATGAATTCCATCAATTCCTTCTTCTTCTCTTCAGCCTTTTTGTTGGCTGCGGCCTGCTGACGAAGGGCTAACTGGCTCGATTCGTACCAGAAGGTATAGTTACCGGAGAAGGCACGGATTTTTCCGAAGTCGATATCCACCACGTCGGTACAAACATTGTCCAGGAAGTGACGGTCGTGGGAAACAACAATCACTGTGTTTTCCGAGTTACTCAGGTAGTTTTCCAACCAAAGAACGGTTTCCAGGTCAAGGTCGTTGGTCGGCTCATCGAGCAGCAGGTTGTCGGGATTTCCGAACAGGGCTTGAGCCAGCAAAACGCGTACCTTGGCTTTGGCTTCCATATCACTCATTTGCGAATAGTGGAACTCCTCTTTAATGCCCAGCCCGCTCAACAGCATGGCGGCATCGCTCTCGGCATTCCAGCCGTCCATCTGTGCAAATTCATCTTCCAGTTTGGCGGCCAACATGCCGTCTTCTTCGGTGAAGTCAGCCTTGGCATAAAGCGTTTCTTTCTCTTTCATGATACGCCACAGCTCTTTATGGCCCATCAGAACCGTGTCCAGCACCGTAAACTGGTCGTAGGCATGGTGATCCTGCTTTAATACCGAAAGGCGTTCGCCGGAACCCATGGTTACCGAACCGCGGGTAGGCTCAAGCTCGCCCGAGATCAGGCGCAGAAAAGTTGATTTACCGGCACCATTGGCACCAATTACCCCGTAACAGTTACCCGGCGTAAACTTGAGGTTTACATCGGCAAAGAGAGGCTTTTTACTAAATTGAATTGCTAAATTTGAAACGGTTATCATATCCGGAATACTTTCATTATCAATAGAGGGGCGCAAAGGTAATAGTTTTGACGGCTTTATTTCGCTTATGGGATTAATTAATCCTTAAGTTGTCGGATCGAAAACAGTTCATCAGCGTTTGCCTTTGGCCTGGTAGCGGGCCAGCCCGCCCTGGCTGGTTTCTTTATAAGTGTTGGGCAGATCCTTGCCGGTTTGGTACATGGTATCCACCACTTCGTCGAAGCTGATGCGATGGCGGCCGTCGCTCATCAGGGCGTAGGTGTTGTGAGCCAGAGCTCGTTCGGCCGCCATGGCATTGCGCTCGATGCAGGGAATTTGCACCAGACCGGCTACGGGATCGCAGGTGAGCCCCAGGTGGTGCTCCAAGCCCATTTCGGCGGAGTACTCAATTTGGTTGATGGTGCCACCCATCAGTTGCGTTGCTGCGGCCGAGGCCATGGCGCAGGCAGTGCCCACTTCACCCTGGCAGCCCACTTCGGCCCCCGATATCGAGGCATTTGTTTTCACCAAAGTGCCAATCAGCCCGGCGGTGGCCAAGGCTTTTAAAACGTGCTTTTCGTCGGATTTATAGGTTTTGTTGAAGTAGCGCAAAACAGCAGGAACCACGCCACAGGCACCACAGGTGGGCGCCGTAACGATTAAGCCGCCGGCAGCATTCTCTTCGGACACGGCCAGGGCAAAAGAAAACAGTTCGGAGCGTTTCTTGAACGGGCCGCTGAAATTCTCGGCTTTCAACTTGAAGGCGTAGGCTTTGCGTGGCAGCCGCAATTCGCCGGGCAGTGTGCCTTCTCGCTCTTGTCCGCGTTTGATGGAGTCTTTCATCACTGTCCATATTTCATGCAGAAATTCCCAAATCCCCGGTCCTTCAAATTCTTCGACATATTCCCACAATTGCTTGCCGTTTTCGTGACACCAGTCCAGAATGGAGTCCATGGTCGAGTACGGATAAATCTGTTCTTTTCGCACGGATTCTCCCTCTTCAACAATCGCTCCGCCACCAACACTGTAGGTTACTTTGGAGCAGAGTAATTGCCCTTGGTTCGAGAATGATTCCAATTTTAAAGCATTGGGGTGGTGGGGGAGAAATACGGTAGGCTCCCAAATAATCTCGAGCTGGTGTTTGGCAAAAACTTCGTTGATGACAGCATCGGTAAGGTGTCCCTTGCCGGTAGCCGCAAGGCTGCCATAGAGCGTGCAAACAAAACGGGCTGCCTGGTCATTTTGTGCCAGAAAACGCTCAGCGGCCAGCCGGGGGCCCATGGTGTGACTACTCGAGGGACCATGGCCTATGCGGTATATTTCTTTGATCGATTCCATTCAACATGTTTTATTGGCAAAGAAAGGAGTAATGAGCGACAGAAGAACAGGTAAAAGTCAGTATTCGCAAAAAAAAATATTCCTGAAACCCGGGGGCTACCGGCAGCAATGATTGCCGATGGCATTTTGCTGCTTTTTTCTGAAAGTCTTACTACGCAGAGGCGCTACGTTGCAATGCCAATAACTGTTTTTGACTAGAGGTGGAACGACAACCCGACAACTTGTGAAACAACGGCAACTGCATAGTTGAAAGAATTCGAAACTTTCATTCCTGTTGGTGATTCCCGGGAATCATGAATGTTTTTTGTGTATGTTCTGCAACCCATCATGCAAGCGGTTTTCGAGCAGGCGGGTTGATGTTTGACCTTCCAACATCGATCAATCCATGTTGAAAATTTGTTCTTTACTTTTTAGCATTAACTTTGACTGATCACATTTCATAGACTGTTTTTAGAAAAGAATAGTTCGTTGGATTTTCATAATCGCCTGTCTTTGATAGCCTTGTTGGTTTGTCGGGTGGTTTTTTAAAAGCACTGAATTAAGGTGCTGTAATTATCTGATCGTCTGAAAATCTAACAATCTATTGAGAAAAGATATTATGAGAAAATTGGAAAAATTAACGCCGCAACCGCTTTGGAATTACTTCGAAGCAATCTGCCAGATTCCTCGTCCGTCGAAAAAGGAAGAGCGTATCCGCCATTTTTTGATGGAGTTCGCCCGGAAGCACGGCCTGGAAGCAAAAGCCGATCAGGCCGGAAATTTGTTGATTGCCAAGCCGGCAACTGCGGGGAAGGAACAGATCCCTACTGTGGTGTTGCAAGCTCATCTGGATATGGTGTGCGAGAAGAATACGGAGAAAAACTTCAACTTCGAGACCGATGCAATTGTGCCTGTGATCGACGGTGAGTGGGTGAAAGCTGATGGCACAACGCTGGGGGCTGATAATGGTATCGGCATTGCTGCGCAGATGGCTGTTCTGACAGCTACGGATCTTGTTCACGGGCCCATTGAGTGTTTGATGACCGTAGACGAAGAGACCGGCTTAAGCGGAGCTTTTGCGCTGGAGCCCGATTTTTTTAAGGGAAAAATCCTGTTGAACCTCGATTCGGAAGACGATGGCGAGATTTTTATTGGCTGTGCCGGTGGTATGGACACGGTGGCCGAACTGAATCTGGAAAAGGAGAAAACTCCCGGAAAATCCTTTGGCCTGAAAATCATCGTGAAGGGCCTTTGGGGAGGGCACTCCGGCGACGATATTCACAAGGGACGCGGGAATGCGGTTAAAATACTCTCCCGCTTTTTATGGCAGGCCGTGCGCGATTTCGGCGTTCGGATTGCCGAGTTTGAAGGGGGTAACCTGCGCAATGCCATTGCCCGCGAAGCATCGGCTACGATCATTGTCCCGTCGGTTCAGAAAGAGAGCCTGGTGGCGGAGCTGAATATTTTTGCGTCGGATGTTGAGTTCGAATACGAACGTACCGAACCCAATCTGGTGGTCGACCACAATTCCACAAGCTTGCCTGACCAGGTGCTCACCATGGCCAGTCAGGAGCGCTTGCTGAATGTTTTGCTGGCCTGTCCGCATGGGGTGCTCGAGATGAGTACCCGCATGAAAGATATGGTTGAAACCTCCACCAATATGGCCTCTGTCAAGTTTGTCGATGGTTGCAAGGCTCAAATTACGACCAGTCAGCGCAGCGAGCTCGAAAGTCGCAAACTGATGGCTGCCCAAATGGTGCGCTCGGTGTTTGAGCTGGCCGGAGCAGAGGTGAAACATTCGGATGGCTACCCGGGCTGGACGCCCAATCCGGCCAGTTATATTGTTGGCGTGGCAGCAGAATCGTACAAACGGCTGTTTGCTCAGCAGCCTGTTGTGCGCTCCATTCACGCGGGGCTGGAGTGTGGTTTGTTCCTGGAGAAATATCCCGATCTGGATATGGTATCCTTCGGCCCAACGGTGCGAAATGCGCATTCGCCGGATGAGCGAATTCACATTGGGGCAACTGAGAAGTTTTGGTTGCATCTGGTCGATATCCTGCAGGTTGTCGCCGACTCGTAAGCGGGTGCATTGAATCTGTTTTTCTCGCCGGATTCTGATTTTATTGTTCGTTGTATTAATCTGTCGATCTGTTCACATTGAACGCGTATTTATTGTAGTGGTATGTTTTGGTGTTTGCGAACACATCTTTGGCGGTATTGTTGGTTCGTTGATTAAATTCATATAAATTCACGGCTTCATGACAGGCAGCAGTTATTTCATTCTGGTTGAAACAGAGGGTATTTGAGTGCTGAAAGAAGAATAGTTGTATCCGGTTGAGGAGCTTTGCTTTTACATCTTTCTGTGGGTTTTAACCACAGGGAAGACGGACACTTTATCAATTTGCCAAAAACAGTAACAACGATTTATGCTCAAAGAGGGAAATCACGATTATTTTCTTTGGAAAAGAATTAAAGCGGGGAATGGGCAGGCATTTCAGGAGCTTTATGATCGTTATGCAGATATCCTTTTTTCGTTTGGAATGGTATATAGCCGAGATCGGGAATTGGTTAAAGATTGTATCCACGACCTCATTTTCGATTTGTATAAGTATCGTAAAAATCTGGCAGAGAACGATAACATCCGAAATTACTTGTTTAAATCACTGAAACGTAAAGTGCTTGCTTCAGCTAAAAAGAATCTGCGTTTGGTCTATTCTGAGAATTTGACTCAGGAAACGGGAAATGAGTTACGCGAGACTGACGCCGACGAAAATGAAGACCAACAAGATCAATTAAGTCGGATTAATCGATTAATTGGTCAGTTGCCTGAAAAGCAGCGCGAAATTCTGAATCTGAAGTTTCAATTGGAGATGCCTTATCATGAAATATCCGGGATCATGGATATTTCAGTTGAGTCGGTTCGCACCTCGGTTTACCGGTCGATAAAAACGATCAGAGAACAGCTTGAGGGGAAAGATATGATCCTTTTCTTTGTTTTAATGAAAGAATACAGCCAACTAAACTAACTTTTAAGAGACCTTTGTTCCATAAACTATGCGAGACGATCGTGAAAATATACATGCTGAAGATCTTTTATCTGATGATCGCCTTCTTCAAAAACTGAAAGAAAGAAAACCGGGATTTGCAGATAAGGCTAACCGAGAGGAACTTTTGGCGGTTGATATTCTGGATGTTTTGGTTGAAAGAAGGACAAAAATAACCAGCCAGGAGCGCAGTGAGTTAGAAGCTCGTGTTCAGGCAAGCATCCGGAGACAGCAATTTTTGAGGATACTGACCTGGAGTGCAATTGCTGCAATGTTTGTCGTGGTTCTTGGTATAACCTGGTTTTTTAAAACATCAAACAGTTCCGGAATCAGGCAGTTTGCAGAAAGCGTTCAGGTAGATCAAATAACGAATACGAAGTTGTTTCTAACACAAGGTGAAGCGTATGAAATTGGAGCGCAAAGTTCAGAAATTACGTATCTGTCTAATAGACAAGAAGTCGAAGTTTCATCCGAAGGGAAGTCGGTGGTGCTGCCAAATTCTGATCCCCGTGTTCAACAATCAGATTTTGAAAGAAACTACAATATGATTGTGGTGCCGTATGGTCGCCGAAGTCGGGTTTTGCTGCCCGACAGTTCTGTTGTGTGGCTCAATTCGGGATCGAAACTAACTTATCCCGGGCATTTTGAAAAAAACAAACGCGAAGTTGTTTTGGAGGGTGAAGCAATGTTCGAGGTAAGTCACGATAAAGAAAGACCCTTTACTGTTTTGACCCGGGATTTGGACGTAAGGGTATTGGGAACGGTATTTTGCGTTACTGCTTATGACGACGAGGATGTGGCCAGCACCGTTTTGGTGAAGGGGGCGGTAGAGTTGAGTTATGACAGTGCAATCCCCGGCTTTAAGCGAAAGCAGATAATGGTTCCGGGTACGAAGGCCGATTTACAAGCAGAAGATCATCAGTTGAACCAATACGAGGTCGATCCGCAGGAGTACACTTCCTGGAAAGATGGTTATTTGAGCTTAAAAAATGCAACATTGGAAAGTATTGGGAAGCGTTTGTCTCGTTATTATAATGTTCCTGTCAAGTTCGAAAATGACGGTCTTAAATCAGAGCGGTTTTCAGGCTATCTTGATTTGAAGGGATCAGCAAAGGAGGTTATCGAAATAATAACCGAAATAACGGGAAAAGAAGTCGTTGAAGATAACGGAACCTTACTTATTCGGGAAAAGCAAAATCCATTATAATCGGGATGGGCAAACTAATCGGTGAAACAACATCTTCAGCGTATTGCATCGATTTGCATGATTGAATTTTGAGGCTTTCAATTTGTTCGCTATTTTGAACGCATTTGACGAAGTCGTGTTTGAATACGATGATGATGTATAACCTGGTGTCCACTTAACGGTATGAATTTAAAAGCTTTATTCTTATTCGTGTTGTTCTTCTGTAGCTCGTTTCTACTACCTGCGCAGGATAACCGAATTACGGCTCACTTTAGCTCAGTAAGTCTGAAAAAAGTCTTTGAGCTTATACAAGAGCAAAGCGAATACATCATTTTTTATAACGATAAACAAGTTAATTTAAAAAGAACAATAAAGCTTAATGTTGAAGACCAGCCTGTCGATGACGTATTAAAAATAACACTGAAAGGTACAGGACTGGGATATAAGATGTTCGATCGTCAGATTATCATTCTCAAAGATCAGAACCTTGACGGTAGCTTAAATACACCTTCAGTAAATAATCTCGATCGTAAAGTACTTAAAGGAAGAGTGACCGACGAAAGCGGGAATCCATTAGTCGGTGTAACGGTGGTTGTTCCCGAAACGAGTGTCGGTGTTACTACCGGATGGGATGGCCACTATCAATTGAAAGTTCCGGCAGACACGCATTACCTTTCATTTTCGTTTGTTGTAATGAAAGCTGTACAGGAAAATGTTGAAGGGAAAACAACGGTTGATGTTGTGCTCCTTAGTGACGATTTTGGAGTGGAAGAAGTGGTTGTATCCGCTTTGGGAATTCAACGTGAAGAGAAGTCTTTGACTTATGCCACTCAAACGATAGACTACAACGGCATTGGGAGCCGGGAGTACAGTTTTGTAAGTGGCCTTTCCGGTAAAGTTTCCGGGATGGAGGTTAGCCGAAGCGCCTCAGGCTATGGTGGATCCTCTAAAATTCTGCTGAGGGGAAATAAATCATTGTCTACATCAAGTGAACCTCTTTTTGTGATTGATGGCATCCCAATGGTCAACAGCAAAGGACGACAACTGGGACTTTTTGACGGAGGTGACCAGGGCGACGGACTTTCGCAGGTTAATGTAGATGATATCGAAAGTATAACGGTTTTAAAAGGAGCCAATGCAGCAGCTCTTTACGGAAGTCAGGGGGCTAATGGGGTTATTCTGATTAATACAAAAAACGGCCAAGTCGGAGCACTCAGAGTAATGTTGAGTTCATATCTGACTGTTGAGTCTATTATGGATCTGCCCGATTTGCAATATGACTATGGAAGTGTGGGGGGGGCCGCTGAAAGTTGGTCGTATGATAAGGGAAAATACGCAAATGGTTATGTGAGAGATTTTTTTCAAACCGGCACGAACCTGGTAAATACGTTGACACTTAGTGGTGGTAGTCAGCGGTCAAGTTCCTATTTTTCCTTTTCAAATACATCATCCCAAGGCGTCGTTCCGGAAAATAAGTACGACAAAATCAACCTGACTTTTAAACAGTCGGGTAATGTGTTGGATGGTCGGTTAAAGCTTGGTTCGACGATTATGTTGGCGAATGAGCAGGCTAAAAATAAATATCTGGCCGGATACTATTTAAATCCGCTTACCGGACTATACCTTTTTCCCAGAGATCGGGATTTCGCTCAATATGCCCAAAACTACCAGGTGTTCAGTACGGTGCGCAATATGTACCTGCAAAATTGGTTTGTGCAAGATCACTTTCAATCTAACCCTTATTGGATTATCAATAACGAACCACGCGAAGATTTGATTAAAAGGTTGATCGCGAATGTGAACGCAAAGTACTGTTTTAATGATCATTTTGAAATTGCTGTACGAGGAAGTTATGACTATGCCGTCAAGACTTTTGAGGAAAAGCATAAGGCTGGTTCTAATATTACGAACGTGCACGCAAATGGTCGCTGGGTTTATACCAAGGTAAATGATGAGCTGATCTATGGGGATGCCATTTTATTTTATAACGACAGCTGGCAGAAATTTCGGGTTAGTGCGATTCTTGGAACCAGCTATCAGAAAAGTACACTTGGACAAGGTTTAACAGTTGATACCGGCACAGAAGGCCTCAGGTATCCCAATGAGTTTTATTTTCAGAATATTGATGGTGAGGTGATGGTAGAATCCGGCTTACGTAGCCGCTTAATAAAAGAAGCAGTATTTGGAAATGTGCAGCTAAATTATGATGATAAGTTGTTTGTCGATTTGTCAGGACGTAACGATTGGGCATCAAGTTTAGTCGGAACAGGGAATGACTCTTATTTTTATCCTTCGGTAGGATTCAGCGGAGTTCTGACTGATATTTTGGATTTGCCGGACTTCCTCAGTTTTGGAAAGCTGCGAAGTTCCTTGTCATGGGTTTCCAACGAAGTTCCCTTTAATCGCGTCAACCCGCAGCACAGCATCGACAGAGCCGGAGTGGTATTGAATACTTCCCGGTCCTTTGAAAACCTCAGACCTGAGAGAATAAGAAGTTTTGAGCTAGGCACAGATTGGAAATTGTGGGATAATCGCTTTGGACTGGATTTCACATACTATAAACTAAACAGCCGTGATCAGTTTATTGAGTTGCCCGCCCCCTCCGGATCCGGCTACTCAACTTATTATGTGAATGCAGGCAAGGTGATAAACGATGGGATCGAATTAACGACCTACATTACTCCGCTCAAGACCTCAAACTTTGAATGGGAAGCAACGGTTAATTATGCCGAAAATAAGAATAAGATCGTAAAGCTGCATGAAAATCTGAAAGACCCGATTGTACTCTCTGATAATGAAGGTTATCAGCTGATTGTTGACGAAGGGGGATCATTCGGAGATATCTACGTTTACAAGTTTTTGAGAGACGAGAATAACCGAATTTTATTAAATGAAAGCGGTGGTATTCTTCGGACTGAAAAGCCGGAGTATATTGGAAATTCCAATCCTCGATGGAGCATGGGATTTAATAATCGCTTTAGTTACCGTAATTTCTCAGTTGACTTTCTGATCAATGGTAAATTCGGAGGAAAGGTGATTAGCCAAACTGAATCAATGCTCGATGGCTATGGAGTTAGCAAGCGTTCGGCTATTGCACGCGAAAACGGCGGAGTTGCAATTAAGGCGGTGTTACCTGATGGGACATTCGTCGATCAAATCGATCCACGACTGTATTATACAACGGTTGGGGAAAGAACTGGTATTAAGGAGGTTTATACCTATGGTCGGGATAATGTTCGTTTGTCGCAGCTTCGACTCACTTATCTGCTTAGGGCGGAGAAGAGCTGGCTAAAACAGGTTCAGTTTTCACTGGTCGCTCAAAATTTGTTTTTCTTATACCGGGATGCTCCTTTTGATCCGGAAATTACATTGAATACGATGGTGGATGATCAGGCGATCGATAGTTTTAGCGTGCCTTCAACCCTTTCGGTTGGCTTGAATGTAAAGCTGCAGTTTTAATTCAGACACCGGAGACGAAAAAAAATAAGAAAAAAAAACACTCTTTCTAATGGTTTGTTTCTGAGTCGATTGAGGTGCTTGTGTTAAAGTCTGATAAAAAAAGTTACATTTTCTTGTCTATGTTTTTCACCGAAGGTGCTTATGGCTTATAAACGATCAGGAAACTGACCTTTTTAAGCTGTAATAATCCGATAATGAGGAAAAATTTTAAAAAGGCAGAAGATATCTTGACCGATGACAGACTTGTCGCTGAGATTGGCGACAAGTGTGATCAATGTTCAGACGCAAATACCGACAAGCAGTTTAAACTTGCTGTCAGGATTTATCGTGCTTTATTTAAAAAGCGCGCATTGATCGGTAAAGCACAAAAGCAGGCATTAGGAGCAAGAATTGATCAGTCGATCAACGTGTATAAACGCCGCATTCAGTTTTATCGTATTGCAGCAGCAGCTGTTTTTATTTTCCTCTTGGCAATACCCGCATTTGTTGTGTGGAACAGAGAGTCTGATTTAGCTCGCTATGCCCAAAATGCCCCGGATGTAAGATCTGCGGAAAATACACGGCTGTTATTAGCCAATAAGCAAGTCGATATTGATACGCAAAAGTCCAGTATCGAGTACTTGAACAACGGTAATTCGATTCAAATTGATGCTTCTGAGCAAATTAATCAATTGATTTCTGCTGGAGAAGTCGCATTGAATACATTAATCGTACCTTATGGAAAGCGAACTACAATTACCCTTTCCGATCAAACTAAAGTTTGGCTTAACTCAGGCTCCCGGTTGATTTTTCCGGCCTCATTCACGAAAAAGAACAGGGAAGTATACCTCGAAGGAGAAGCAATTTTCGAGGTTTCACACGATAAATCTCATCCCTTTGTTGTGTCAACACGGAATGTGGATGTTGAAGTTTTAGGGACCGTTTTTAATTTGAGCGCCTACAACGACGACGACTTCATCAATACTGTTTTAGTCGAAGGAGGAGTGTTGTTGAAGTATGGCGGAAATGTTCTATTAGGTCGACAAAGTTCGCAATTATATCCGGGTATGCTTGCAAGTTATAATACACAAACCAGTAGTCTAAACAAACAGAAAATTAATACTCAATTATATACGTCATGGCGCGAGGGGTACCTTGTATTCGAACAACAGCCTTTGGGAGACATTGCAAAAAAGATAGCTCGTTACTACGACGTGCAGGTTGTGTTTGACGACGCCGCTCTTGCAAAGGAAACATTCTCCGGAAATTTAGATCTGCAGAACTCGGCCTCCGAAGTGCTTCGTGTCGTTGCCCAAATCGTAAATGCCCGGATTGAACAACGGGATAACCAGTTAATTATTTCCAAAATTTAATCGGATGAAATAGACCAGGCAAGAGAATATTATAGCCGCTTTGTTGAGTGTGGGCGGAAATATTGATCTGAAAACTCAAATCTTAAAAAAACAGATACCATTTTCTATGAATCAAACAGTATTCATCTATTAAAATTGAACAAACTATGAAGAAGTTGTGCTTATTATTTTTTGTGCTCGTCCTGCTAGGCACTGTGTCAGCAATGGCACAGACCATTACAGGGCGCGTTGTCTCAGAAGGAGACAATGAACCGCTGCCAGGTGTTGCGGTACTTGAAAAAGGTACCAACCACGGTGCAGCAACCGATTTTGACGGTAATTACACCTTTAATCTGCAAAACCCGGATGGAGCCGTATTGGTATTCTCATTTATGGGATACGAAACTCAGGAAGTTTCAGTGGACGGAAGAACAAGTATTGATGTTGTTTTGAAAAGCAACAACATTGCTGTTGACGAAGTGGTTGTTACTGCTTTGGGTATCAAACGCGAAGCTAAAACATTAACTTATTCATCGCAACAGGTGGACGGTGATGAAATGATGAAAGCAAGAGATATCAACTTTATGGGTAGCTTAAGCGGGAAAACGGCAGGTCTTGAGATTCGTAAAAGTACTTCAGGTGCCGGAGGTTCTACTCGTACTGTTTTACGCGGAAGTAAATCGTTAACAATGTCTGGTGATCCTTTGTACGTTATCGATGGCGTGCCTATGGTTAATAATAAAGGTGGACAGTCTGGAATGTGGGGGGGGACCGACGAAGGTGATGGTCTCTCTCAAATCAACCCCGATGACATTGAAAGCGTTAGTGTATTGAAAGGAGCAACAGCTGCTATTTTGTATGGTAGTGCAGGTGCCAATGGTGTCGTTATCATCAATACAAAGAAAGGTAAAGATGGAGCTACATCCGTAAGTTTCAGCTCAGCAGGATTGTTCGAAAGCATTATTTCGGAGCCCAAACTTCAGTATCGTTACGGATCAGAAGGCGGAGCTGCTGAAAGCTGGTCATATACGAAAGGTAACTATGATAATAAGTTCGTAGATGACTTCTTCGAGACGGGCTATAATTTGGTAAATACTTTGTCTGTAAGTAGCGGTAATGGCAAGCAGTCAACTTATTTTTCTTATGGAAATACGAGTGCCGGAGGTGTTGTTCCGAATAACAGCTATCAGAAACACAATATTACCTTCAAAGAATCGACCAAATTTTTAGAAGATAAGATTAGCCTGTCATCAAGTGTAATGTTAGCAACTGAACGTACCAAGAACCGGAATACAGGTGGTTATTACCTGAACCCGTTGACCGGTTTGTACTTGTTCCCAAGAAGCGGAGCAACACCATGGGATGGAACATCCGGAGCTCAGGATTTTTCTTATTTTAAAGAAAACTACCAGTATTTTGATACTGATCGCAATATGTATACTCAAAACTGGTTTGTAGACAACGATTCGCAGTCGAACCCTTACTGGTTGATCAATAAACAACCGAAAGAGGACTTAACGAAGCGTGTGATTGCCAGCTTAACATTGGAATATCAGATTGCGAAGAACTTAAAGTTTCAGGCGCGAGGAAGTTATGATTATTCAGTAAAATCATTCGAACAGAAATTCTATGCCGGAGGTAATACCACCAATATTGGAACCAACGGTCGTTGGAATTATAAAAAATTCGAAGATAAACAAGCTTATGCTGATGGTATCTTCACCTACAATAATGATTTCGGTGATATTAGCCTGACAGCAATTGCAGGTGCTAGTTATCAGCAGTCGGTTTTCGGAGACGGAGTGAGCGTGGATAATGGGGTAAAAACATTACTTTACCCAAATGAGTTTTATTTCCATAACATGCCTGATAACGTTGAAATCGAATCAACCTACGGGGGAAAGATAATTAAAGAAGGAGCATTTGCCAATATTCAGTTAGGCTATAAAAACCTCCTTTTCCTGGATCTCTCGGGTCGTAACGATTGGTCATCAACATTGGCTTTAACAGGTAATCAATCTTATTTCTACCCTTCTGTTGGTTTATCCGGAATCTTATCTCAAATGGTTAAATTGCCTGATTTTGTTGATTTTGCGAAAGTTCGCGCTTCTGCCTCACAGGTAAATAACGAAATTCCATGGGGGAAAATCTTGGTCCTTGATAAGATCAACTCTGTAACAAATGGTATCGATAAAAATACGATTGTTCCGTTTACTGATGCTAAACCGGAACAGTTGGTTACTTATGAAGCGGGTACCGATTGGCGTTTCCTTAATGGCCGGTTAGGATTCGATTTTTCGTATTACTACATCGTTAGTACAAATCAGGCTCTATTGAGAAACCTGGAAAGTTCAGAGCAATACGAGAGCTATACTCAAACGTATTACAACGCAGGTAAGATTGTAAATCAGGGGGTTGAGCTTGTATTGAATGCGACGCCAGTGAAAACAAACAATTTTACATGGAACAGTACGGTCAATTTCTCAAGAAATAAAAATAAAGTAAAGGAGCTTGACCCTCAGGATCCTGAAAAATATCAGGATTTTGGTTCGTCAGAAGGTTATGTCGCCCGGGTGTACTCCGGTGGATCAATTGGTGATATCTACGGGATCAAATTCAGACGAAACGATGCTGGCCAAATTATGTTGGATGATGCCGGAAAACCATTAAAAACGGCTTCAAACGATTTGCAATATTTGGGCAATCTTGATCCAAAATTTAGTTTGGGGTGGAATAACAGTTTTAACTACAAACAATTCTCGTTAGGATTTTTGGTTAATGCCAAAATTGGCGGTAAAGCATTTAGTCAAACTGAATCGATTTTAGATGGCTACGGGGTAAGCGAACGTACTGCAGCCGCTCGTGATAAAGGTTATGTTGAAATCAACGGAATACAAGGTACAGCTAATGTAACACAAGTTGATCCTCAAACTTATTACTCAACAGTGGGCGGACGTAACGGTGTTGCAGAAGCGTATGTGTATGACAGAACAAATATCCGTTTAAGCCAAGTGTCTCTTTCGTACGATTTTGACGTAGAAGCATTGAAGTTGCCAATTAAAAATGCATCGTTCTCTTTGATCGGTAATAACTTGTTTTTCTTGTATAAAAAAGCACCGTTTGATCCTGAGATGAGTATGAGTACTGATATGAACTCTCAATCACTGGATAACTTCAATGTTCCGGCAACAAGAACTTATGGTTTCAACCTTAAAGTAACATTCTAATATTGCATATTATGAAAAAGATACTATTTATATTTCTGGTTGGTTTACTGGCTAATGCCTGTACCGACGGCTTCGAAGAAGCAAACATCAATCCTTACGAGATCTCAAGTGAGTCTTTGAAACAGGATAATAACGATATTGGATCTTATTTTCCTTCATTGTTGTCAAACATTTTTGGGCACCAAATTGAAGAAAACCTGATCGCTGAATCCTTTTGCGATTATATGGCTACTCCGACCCCTTTTGTTAGTGGAGTAAATAATACCACTTATTATATTACCTGGAACACTTATTGGAATCGGATCTATAACAACCTGATGTCTCCATCTGGACAAGTGATCCGAAAAGCTTTGGATGATGATAAAGAAGTGTTCGCAGCATGGGCTAAATTAATTCGAATTTTGGGTATGTCGCGTTTGACAACTTATCATGGTCCGGTTATTTATACCGAGTATGGCCAGGCCAATGCAGGATATGATAGTGAAGCTGATCTGTATGACGCATTTTTTAGTGATTTGGATGATATACAAGCCGTTTTCTCGGCTAACGAAGATTATCCCGCTTTGAAAGCTTTTGATGCAAGTTATGATGGTAGTGTCGCTAAATGGGAGATGTTAGTCAACTCAATGCGCTTAAAATTGGCAATTCGCATTTCAGAGGTTGCGCCTGAGCTTGCAAAAGCTGAAGGGGAGAAGGCTATAGCAGACCCAGCAGGGCTTATCTTAAGTAATACCGATAACTTTGAGATTTCACTGTATGGTTCAGATCTTTATCTTGCGATTATCTGTTTCCAATGGAATGACACTCGGATGTCTGCTGGTATGGAATCGTTTCTGGTTGGCTTGAAAGACCCCAGAATTGACAAGTATTTCCAACGGGTGAACAATAGTTCTTTAGTTGCAGATCATCCGGATTATCCATATAAAGGTATTCGCAACGGAGCGGAGTTGGTCGCAAAGGGTGATCATACTTCATATTCTTTGATTGCTGAAAGTTTCGCTACAGTTACAGAACGTCCTTATTTGGCAGCAGCCGAAGTATATTTCGATTTAGCAGAAGCAGCCTTAAGAGGATGGGATGGTGCAGGAGATGCCGCTGCGAACTACGAAGCTGGTGTTCGTGCTTCATTTGAGCAGTGGGGCGCAGGAGGTGTTGACGCTTATCTGGCAGATGCAACAAGTACACCAATTGATTATAATGATGTCGTTTATGATAATCGTGGTGATGGCTCAATTAACGATTTTATTTCTCGTTCAACAGTAACCGTTGCTTGGGATGAAGCTGCAAATAACGAAGTGAAACTCGAAAAAATCATCACTCAAAAATGGATCGCCGGTTTTACAAACCCGAACGAACCGTGGGCTGACTTCCGTCGTACCGGTTATCCTAAATTGCCTCATGTATATCAAAACTCGAGTAATGGGGATTGGGGAGTAATTCCTGCTGACGACTGGATCAGACGGATGCCTTTTGTTGACGGTGAACGTCAGAGTAATCCTGAAGGTGTTGCTGCTGCTGTTGCGACAATGAAAGGTGGTGATTTAATTAGCACGCGCTTATGGTGGGATACAGGTGGTTCAAACTTTTAATCGCTGATCCATATATCGACAAAATTGAAGAGGCTCCCAATAAGGGGGCCTCTTTTGTTTTGTTGGGGTGCTCTGGTTTTATTTCTCTGCGGAATTGATACAAAACAAAAAGCCCGGCTGTCATCCAACCGGGCTTCTGTTTGTATGTGGTTTTGGATTAATATTCCATTTCCAAATCGGTGTCGTGAATTTCGTTCCAGGGCAAACCGTGAATGTTCAGTTCTGCCATAAACGGATCCGGATCGAATTCTTCAACGTTGAAAACGCCCGGTTTTTTCCAAAGACCTTTCAGGTACATCATGGCACCAATCATGGCCGGAACCCCCGTGGTGTAGCTAACACCCTGCGTGCCGGTTTCCTGGTAAGCAACTTCGTGGCTGCAGTTGTTATACACGTAGTAAGTTTTCTCCTTACCGTCTTTCAAACCTTTAATGCGGCAGCCGATTGAAGTCCATCCTTTGTAGTTCTCACCCAAATCACCCGGATTAGGTAACACGGCTTTCAAGAACTGGATAGGTACAATTTCTTTGCCTTCGTACATAACCGGTTCAATGCCGGCCATACCAATATTTTGAATCACACGCAGGTGAGTCAGGTATTCCTGTCCAAAAGTCATCCAGAAACGAGCTTGTTTGATGGTTGGGAAGTTTTTCACCAACGATTCCAGCTCTTCGTGATAAATCAGGTACGATTCTTTTGGTCCGATCTCCGGATAGTTCAAGGGCTTATGAATCTCGTGCGGTTCTGTTTCAACCCATTTCCCATCTTTCCAGTATTTGCCTTTTTGAGTCACCTCGCGGATGTTGATTTCCGGGTTGAAGTTGGTCGCAAAAGCTTTACCGTGGTCGCCTGCATTGCAGTCAACGATATCCAGATAATTAATCTCGTCGAAATGGTGTTTCGCTGCGTAGGCCGTGTAAATACTGGTTACACCCGGGTCGAAACCGCAGCCCAGAATTGCTGTAATTCCGGCTTCTTTAAAGCGGTTTTGGTAAGCCCACTGCCATTTGTATTCAAATTTGGCTTCGTCCTTGGGTTCGTAATTCGCCGTATCCAGGTAGCTCGTCTCAGTTTCCAAACAGGCATCCATAATTGGAAGATCCTGGTAGGGAAGGGCTACGTTAACAACCAAATCCGGCTTGAAGTTGCGGATCAGTTCAACCAGTTGAGGTACATTCTCGGCATCAACCTGGGCCGTTTGAATACGGTTACCACCAATTTTGTTAGCGATCTCGTCACATTTCGCTTTCGTGCGGCTTGCCAACATAATTTCGGAAAAAACTTCCGGAAGTGCAGCCATTTTGTGCGCAACAACTGTACCCACGCCACCTGCACCGATGATTAATACTTTTCCCATTGAAGTGTTTAAATAATAGAGTTTAAAAACGGTTTAAACGCTGTTTCCTTTTTAATTTATAGTTAGAAGGTCGCGTTCATGCAAAATACATCAGAACAACGACCTTTACAAGCGCCAAAGGAAATAATTTTTTCAAGCTCCGGAAATAGACGATGAATTTATTTCAAAAAAAATCACTTTTGGGGGAGTACGCCAAATTTTTACGTCTTCTAACAAATTTTAACAGCGATTTGTTTGCGTTAATAAGACACAAAGCTATCTTTGCAGCATAGAAAACAGGGAAAAAAGTAGATTTTTTTCATAAGTTTAGGTTTAGTTAGGTTAGTTAGTTTAGTGAGAAAGGGTAGGCCAGAGGGTCTACCCTTTTATGTTTTAGTAAAAAGCCTGAACAGGCCGGTAATACCAACGGAACCCCATTTTAGAGAGGTGGCTTGTTGCCTTGTAGAGGGGATGTTTCACCAATCAATCTCCGGTTTTCTTCAGTACCCATAGGCGCTCATTTGTTTCCAGCTGTTCATCCGAATGAAAGGGGCGCAGAGACTGATCCTCCGCTTCAATTAGCAAGGGCAGACTTTGCTGAAAGTCGATTGCTTGTTTGGAGCACCAAGCTGCACCCGTCGTTTTGTTTGTGACCGCAACAGTGGTTAGTTGCGTTTGCTGATCGCGGATAAGTTGAAACCAGCGCACCATATTAAATGCCGGTGCAAACAGATGCGCCGCGTTCGATTTTTTGAGCAGTTCGGAGCCTACTGCAGATTCACCCTGTGCGATGGCAACATAAACCTGTGGAATCAGGAACGAATCGTGGGCCAGCTGTGCAGCCAGCAGGTTGACCTGACTATTGGTCGTTAGTCCAATGAACGAGGCGATGTTCTCCGGCTTCAGCTCGGCCAGGAGATCTTCGTTCAGCGCATTTCCCTGGATAGCATTCAAGGATGATTGACGCGCTTGCTGCACACGTTCGGGGTTGTTGTCGATTAAGGTGACGGGTATTTTGGTTGCCAGCTTTTCGGCAAGCAATAAACTTAGCGGGTTTACGCCTACAATCAGCGTCCCTCGGCGTTTGTCCATATAAACCAGCTCGCCTCGGCGGCGTAGCCACTTCGAGGTCCAGTTGAGTAATACCGGCACGGTTAAAGTGGTGAAGATGGCCATAAACACCAGGATCGAAAAAATGGTTTGATCGATAATGCCCATGGTCAGGCCAATCTCAGCAATGATAATTTCCACCGCACCGCGTCCGTTCATCCCGGTTCCGATGGTAATACCTTCGCGCCAGCCGTTGCGGGAGGGAAGGTAGAAAAGTGCTGTACCCAGAATTTTTCCGATAATAGCCAGGAAGGTAATCAGGATGAGTAGCCACAGATCGGTTTGGAAGACGGTGATGTCGACAAAAAAGCCGGCCGATACAAAGAATATGGGTGCCATAAAACCAATGGAAACATCGTAAAAGGCCTTATTCAGCTCTTTGGAGATTTTCCGAGGGAAGAGCTGGTCTTTCAGGAAGAGTCCGGCCATAAATGCTCCGAGTATGCTGTGCATGCCGGCCAGCTCGGCCAGCTCACAGTAGCCAAAGGTCACAATCAGGATCATGGTGAAGTAAGCTGTGCTGTTTTTGAGGCCCGACTGGCTGATGTAACGCCCCAGACGCGGTAACAGCAGCAGCCCAATGCCAATGGTAATGCCGAAGAAAGCCAGAATCTTCACGCCAATCAGCAGCAGGGCGCCGCTATCGATGCTGCTGGACTCGGCAAAGTTGGTAATGCCCGAAAAGATGACCAGTGCCAGGGTATCGGAAATTAAGGCGCCGGCCATTAGCACGTAGGCAATGCGGGTGTTCAGCAGCTTCAGATCGATCAGTATTCGGCTTTTGGTGGCCAGCGAGGTAACGCCAATGGCAATGGCAACAAAGAGCCCCGACATGCGAGTTCCGCCGTACCATACAATGGTGAAGTAGCCCAATGCAAAAGGTACAAAGAAGCCGCCGATGGCTGCCAGTAGCCCGGGCCAGGAGGCTTTTTTAAGATCGTGAAAATCGATCTCCATACCAATGTAAACCATCAGCAGAATGATGCCGATTTCGGCCAGTACTTTTATCGATTCGCTATACTCGAGCACCCCAAGTAGTCCGGGGCCCAGGATGATGCCGATTAAAAGCTCGCCCAAAATGGCGGGATACCCCATCTTACGGATTGCAAGTCCTCCGAGGTATGCTGCCAGCAGGACAGCAGCAATGTTTAGAATATTTAAGTGAAATACTTCCATCTGTTCTTCTTTTGAGGTGTATGACTTGTTGTGTAATTTATGCAAAAAATGAATAAGGGATGGCCGACTCATGTCTGTTCATCGCCCAAGGCCTAAAGTTCAACAAGCTTCCTATGCCAAATGTTGGCTGCTGCTGTTTCGTACCCAATGTTTTTCGGCTTGTAACATTCTTTAACAGCGCTTGGCAGCTGTTAACACACGCACAGGCTATCTTTGTAACATACAAAAGAGCAAGTAATAAGTAGATTTTTTTCATAGAGATAGGTTTTGGTTAGTTTGAGAAAAGGATGGCAGATGGTCATCCTTTTTTCGTATGTGGTGAAGAAGTCTTCGTTTCGGTAGAAGCCGGCAGATGGAAAGAAAGGATGCGTGTGTGTGCGGCGAGCCAAATGTAAAAGTCGCTAAGCTGCCTGTATTTTATGTAGTCTCCCGCCGTTTCGTACCGATTGTTTTTCGGTTTGTAACATTCTTTAACAGCGCTTGGCAGCTGTTAACACACGCACAGACTATCTTTGTAACAGACAACAGAGCAAGTAATAAGTAGATTTTTTTTTCATAGAGATAGGTTTTGGTTAGTTTGAGAAAAGGATGGCAGATGGTCATCCTTTTTTCAAATGTGCTGTTGATTGCACGACGGATGATTGCCAGACCTGGAAGAAGTTCCGGTTCCGGATTGCCCGACTGATGTAACGAATTGAGTGACGGAATGAACGGTGACTCGCTACCGGGCGCTCATTCCGCATCTCATGTTCAACCGTACAATCGAACATTGAATGGTTGGAATTAACATTTGGCATTGTCAGATGAAGACGAGGAACAGGCCTTAGGTTGTCATGTATTCGGCAAATATTTTTTCAAAATCTTCCTCCGAAATGTACCAACGTTTGCCAATCTTTTTAGCCGGGATCTTGCCCGATTTTATGTGCTTGCGTATCGTTTTGTTGGTTAAGCTTAACTTACCGGCGACCTCGTCAACGGTCAACGCTGTTGTATCTGTGTTTTCCATGTTTTTCATATTCTTCAAATTTTACCTGTTTTAAATATCTCCGGAAGCCGGCTTTTCTATTTTGGGAACCGACCAATCCGGGGTGAGCTTTATTCATGAAATACGTAAAAAGGGTGTTTTTTGATATCTTTCGTCGAGGAGGTTGGCTGTCGGGCATCGGTAATTTCTCAGTAAATAGATACAAAAGCCTTCACAACTCCACGGGGATTTTCAATGGCGACGGAAGGCGTGGATTTTCGGATATCCTGTTGTCGTTGTTCTCACAGGTTGTCGGGTTGTCATTTTAAAACGCCATCAACAAGAAAGAAGGCGTTTCGATCAATGAGAAAATGTTGGGAACCGGTTGGCCTGGTTTTATCGAGGTCGAAATCAAACGGAAAGCTTCCTGCAATCCCGGAGGGATGCTATTTGGGTAGCTTGACGACGACAGGGGGAAATTCCGTCCCGTATGGGACGGGAGAATCTTCGTGTTTTCGTTTGTGCTACCCAAATTATACCGTTTTACAGGCTAATTTATGCTATGAAATAGGAAGGTATAATGCCGATAGACTGAAAAAAGGAGCATTGGAACGAAGTGATACGATGCGACACTTTTGAAGCTAATCGGTATTGAATGGCTAAAGCCATTGCTGAAAGAGTAAAAACCCGTCCGGTAGGACAAAAGATCCTCTTTTATACAAATTAGAATTGACGGAACACTCGCTTAAGCGTCGAAAAAGAGACTTTCACCGAAAAAGGACACGATCGCCGGGGCGGCTCGCATCCTTTTGGTGGTTTGTCTGTATCGAATAAACGTGTTAACTCAGGATCTTCTTCAGTAAATCTTTTCGGTTGAGGCGGGTCAACTCGTTGCGGATTTCGCGTTGATACTCGCGCTTATACCAGAAGAAGAACTTGCGCTGACTCAGCTTCTCTTTCTTGCTCTTGGCCGTAAAAACGGCTTCCATGGTGTAAGGGTGAAAACCAGTGTAAAAGATCACCGTTGCCAGTGTCATGGGCGTGGGTGTAAAATCCTGCACCTGCTCCAGTTTAAAGTCGAGCTGCTTGGTCTCGGCAGCCAGCTTGGCCATATCGACACTTTCGCAACCCGGATGGCTCGAAATGAAGTAGGGGATGAGCTGTTGCTTCAGTCCTTCCTGTTTGTTGATCTCGTTAAACACCTTGTTCAGCTTATGAAACAGTTTGAAGGATGGTTTGCGCATAATTTTCAGCACATCGTCCGAGGTATGCTCAGGTGCTACCTTCAAACGGCCCGACACGTGATGCTTGATCACCTCGCGCAGATAAGTCATATTGTTTTTGTTGACCTGCGGATCTTTGGTTTCGTGCAAAATCATATCGTAGCGAATGCCGCTGCCGATAAAGGCTTTCTTCACCGCCGGGTGCTTGCGCACTTCGCGGTACAGGTCGAGCATGGGCTTGTGATCGATATTCAGGTTTTTACACACATCGGGGAAAATACAGGAAGGGCGTTTGCAGCGGTTGCAAATCTCCTGGTGAATGCCCTTCATCTGGTACATGTTGGCCGACGGGCCTCCCAAATCCGAGATGTAGCCTTTAAAGTCGGGCATCTGGGTAACCTGCTCCACCTCGCGCAGCACCGACTCTTGCGAGCGGCTGGCAATAAACTTACCCTGGTGGGCCGAGATGGTGCAGAAGGTGCAGCCACCAAAACATCCGCGGTGGATGTTGATGGAGTGGCGGATCATATCGTAAGCCGGAATGGCTCCTTTGTTCTTGTATTTGGGGTGTGGCAAACGCGTGTAAGGCAATTCGTACACATGGTCAATTTCTTTTTCTTCCATGGGGGGCCAGGGCGGATTTACCACCACCCGTTTGTTGCCGGTGCGCTGCTCCAGTCTGTTGGCATCTACCTTGTTCGATTCTTCTTCGATGTGCATGAAGTTTTGGGCAAACTTCTTCTTATCCTTCAGGCAGTCTTCAAAGGAGTGTAGCTCCAGGCTTTTCCATTTCTTCTGGGTGGCATAATGCGCATCGGCATCTACCAAAAAAGCGGTTTGCTGCAAGTTGGTTAAGCTCTTCGGATCGACTCCTTTTTGCACCAGGCGCGCATAATCCACAATCGATTTTTCACCCATGCCGTAGAACAGCAGGTCGGCTTTCGAGTCCACCAGGATGGATGGCATCAGCTTGTCCTGCCAGTAGTCGTAATGCGTTACACGGCGCAAGGATGCTTCAATACCGCCAATTACCAAAGGGGTGTCGGGATACAGCTTTTTCAGAATATTACAATAAACAATGGTGGCGTAATCGGGGCGCTTGTCGGTTTGACCACCGGGGGTGTAAGCATCGTTCGAACGCTTGCGCTTGTTGGCCGTATAGTGGTTCACCATCGAGTCCATATTTCCGCCGGTAACCGCAAAAAACAGGCGCGGCTCGCCAAACTTTTTGAAGTCGCGCAGGTCGTCCTGCCAGTTGGGTTGCGGCACAATGGCTACGCGCAGGCCTTCGGCTTCGAGCACACGGCCAATCACAGCAGCCCCAAATGACGGGTGATCTATGTATGCATCGCCGGTAAACAGCACCACGTCGGGCCGATCCCAGGCCCGTTCTTTCATCTCTTTGGCAGTAGTTGGCAGCCAGTCGCTTGTCTTGTATTTCTGATAAAGTAAATTCACGTGTCCACAATAATTATTTTCGCTGCAAAGGTACTGCGATTTCTTCAATTTAAAAGACTTTAGAGTCTTATTTTTAGATGACTACGATTGGAATGCCCGATTGCCTTAAAAATTCGTTGGCCTCTGGCTCGAAATCGAAATCGATTTTCTACATTTAGCATCACACTTTTAACCGAACGAATGGAATTAGTAAATCCGAAGGATATCCTGAAAGCCAGTCCTTATCTGGCTTATCTGGGGGGCGAGAGCCTGGCAAAATTCATCATGTATGTTTTGCGTTTTAGTAAGCTGAATAAAATATATCAGCAAATTGGCGATAAGCAGGGGGTGGACTTTATCGATGCCCTGTTGGAGATTCTGGAGGTGAATTATGAGTTCGATGAGCGTGCGCTGGCGAAAATTCCGCGGGAAGGTCCGTTTATTGTGGTGTCGAACCATCCTTTCGGCGGACTGGATGGCATTTTGCTGATAAAGCTGATTGCCAAGGTTCGTCCCGATGTGAAGGTGTTGGCCAACTTTCTGTTGAAACGAGTGGAGCCGATCAGCGATTATTTTCTGGCTGTTAATCCGTTTGAAGAGCATAAAGGTGCCCAATCGAGCATTGGCGGTATTAAAAATGCCTACGAACACCTGAAGAAAGGGGGCGCTTTGTGCATCTTCCCGGCGGGCGAAGTGTCTAGTTACGATGCGACCAACAAGATTACCGATCGGCAATGGCAGTTCCCGGTGCTTAAGTTTATAAAAAAGGCCGGGGTGCCGGTGGTGCCGGTTCATTTTAGCGGGAAAAACAGTCGCCTTTTCCACCTGATTGGCAAGATTCATCCGAATTTGCGCACGGCCAAGTTACCCTCGGAGTTGCTCAATAAGAAGAATAAACTGCTGAAAATTCGCCTCGGTTCGGCCATATCGGTCAAGGAGCAGGATCATTTTCCGGAAATCTATCAGTTTGGACGTTATCTGCGGGCCAAAACCTACAGCCTGAGCAGTCGCCTTGAAGTGAAGCGCTATTTTAATTATTCGCTGAAACGCCATCATAAAGTTGAAGAGATTGTTCCCGAAACCGATCCAAAATTGATTCAGGAGGAAATTTCGCAATTGAATGAGGAGCATTTCCTCTTTAAGCTAAAA
The DNA here is from genome assembly GCF_003046625.1 of Mangrovibacterium marinum. Classification (GTDB taxonomy): domain Bacteria; phylum Bacteroidota; class Bacteroidia; order Bacteroidales; family Prolixibacteraceae; genus Mangrovibacterium; species Mangrovibacterium marinum. Next base: position 23,945 of record NZ_QAAD01000011.1, on the reverse strand, counting down.
AGCTTTGCGGTGTACTGCTGTCCGGCACAAAAGATCCCCAATGTGCTCAATGAGATCGGTCGTTTGCGGGAGGTCACCTTTCGCGAGGTGGGCGAGGGAACCAACCAGAGTATCGACCTGGACGAGTTCGACCTGTATTACAACCAGCTGTTTATCTGGGACGAGCAGGCTCACAAGCTTGTTGGAGCCTACCGCATCGGCAAGGGAGCCGATATTTTGCACGACTACGGAACAAGCGGCTTTTATCTGCAAAGTTTGTTTAAAATGAAGGAAAGCTTTCTTCCTATTTTAGCGCAGTCGCTCGAACTGGGGCGCTCATTCGTGGTCCGGGAGTATCAGCGGCAGCCTATGCCCTTGTTTCTGCTTTGGAAAGGTATCTTGTATTTTTTGCTGAAGAATCCGGAGTATCGTTACCTTATAGGTCCGGTAAGCATCAGTAATAATTATTCAACGGTGTCGAAGGAACTCATCATCAAATTTATCATGACGCACCATTTCGACTGGGATATGGCTCGCTATGTTAAACCGCGCAAGGCCTTTAAGTTTAAAACTCAAGACGCCAATATCAATATCATCATGGAGAATCTGGGTGATATCAATATGTTGGATAAGTTTATTGGCGATGTCGATGAAATGAATACCGGCTTGCCCGTGTTGTTGAAGAAGTATATTAAATTGAATGCGAAGATTGTCGGATTCAATGTTGATCCGCTATTTAATAACTGCCTCGATGGTTTGATCTTTTTGGACGTACTGGACGTACCCAAACATACGATCGAGTCGCTGTCGAAGGAGGTGAATGACGGATCGATTTTGAGCCGCTTTTATTCTCATCGCGAATAGGAACCTTTAATTGAAATGAAATGAATAAAACGACCTTTAAACTTGTGGGATTGGCATTATTGGGAGTTGTTGTGATGACTTCCTGTGTGAAAAAGAAAAAAGAAGCAGTGGACCCGATCGATACCAGTTCGATGATGCATGCTGTAACCGTAAATAAAACCATTCAGGCCAGCGCGTATACTTATCTTCAGGTGAATGAAGGCGACCAGGAATACTGGATTGCTGTGAATAAGATGGAACCGGTGCCGGGACAAACTTATTACTTTGCGAATTCGATGGAAATGAAGGATTTTAAAAGTAATGATTTGGATACGGTTTTTGCCAGCGTGTTTTTTGTTGAAGACCTGAGCTCATCGAATGAGCCGAAGCCGGCGATGGCTAATCCGCACGGAGAGATGGGGCGAAAAGTGGTTGAACAGGACGAATCAATCCGTGTAGAGCCGGCAGAAGGTGGCATCACCGTGGCTTCGTTATTTACAAATAAAGCTGACTATGCCGGAAAAGAAGTACTGGTTCGCGGCAAAGTCGTGAAGGTCAATAATGGCATCATGAACCGCAACTGGGTGCACATTCAGGATGGTACCGGTGCTGATGGCCAGTACGACTTAACACTGACAACGACCGAAGTTATAGCGGTTGGCGACACCGTAACCATGCTGGGTACTGTTGCGGTTGATAAAGACTTTGGCGCCGGTTATTTTTACGATGTGATTATCGAAAGTGCGGTGGTGAAATGATCTACATTGAAGATATATTGAGGGGCAGTGATGCCCCTTTTTTAATGAAAGTCTTACTACACAGAGGCGCTAAGTTGCAATGCCAATAACTGTTTTTGATTAGATGTGGAACGACAACCCGACAACTTTTGAAACAACGACAACAGCCTAGTCGAAAAATCCGAAGCTTTCATTCCTGTTGGTGGTTCCCCGGAATCATCTGTCTTTTTTTATGCTTTTAGATAAAGGTTGCTGTCGCCGTAACTCAGGAAGCGGTAGCCATCGGCCAGCGCATGCTCGTATACCCGAAGCCAATCGTTGCCGATAAAGGCTGAGATTAGCAGTAACAGGGTACTTTGCGGTTGGTGGAAATTGGTAATCATACCCTCGACAATACGAAACCGGTAGCCCGGAACAATGATGATTTTTGTATGAGCACCAATAGTCGGTAAGTTATGTTGGTCCATATAAGTCAGAATGGCCTCGAGCGACTCCTGCTTCGAGTAGCTTTTCTCCGTTTGATAAGGCAACCATTGCTCAATGTCCAGTTCGTTGAGGGCGCTGTCGGGCTTCTCAATCAGTTTTACGCCCAGCCAATACAAACTTTCCAGTGTTCGTATTGAAGTTGTTCCGACGGCAACAAGTTTACCCTGGTGCTTCAGCAGTTTTTCAATCAATGCCCGGCGAACGATGATTTGCTCCGCGTGCATTTCGTGTTCGCCAATGGTTTCGGCTTTTACCTGTTTAAAGGTTCCGGCACCCACGTGGAGCGTTACTTCATCGCAAGCAATGTTTTTGGCTTTCAAGCTTTCAAAAACAGCATCGGTAAAGTGTAGTCCGGCAGTAGGTGCAGCTACCGATCCTTTTATTTTCGAGTAGATGGTTTGGTAGCGCTCCAGGTCACTTTCCTCCGTTTCGCGGTGCAAATAGGGTGGGATGGGAAGAATTCCGGCCGCTTCAATCAGGCTGGCGAAGTCAGCTTCAGGGCAATCCCAGCTAAATTTCACTTGCACCGAACCATCAATCTGCTTCAGCTTTTCAGCTTTAAAAACAACCGTCTTTCCATTGAACTGAAGCTCTTTTTCCAACACCTCGGTTTTCCATTTCTTCAGGTTGCCGACCATGCAATTCCAGCTGCAACTTTCCGTTTGCTGAAACGCAATTTGGTAGTCCGCCGGCTCCAGCGGATCGAGGCAAAAGATCTCAATGTTGGCACCGGTCGCTTTTTGAAACATCAGCCGCGCACGAATTACCTTGGTATTGTTGAAGATCAGTAAGCTATCCTCCGGCAAAAAGTCGGGTAGCGTCCGAAATTGTGCATCGGTGATGTTGCCGCTGTTCCAAACCAATAATTTGGATTGATCGCGTTGTGGCAACGGATATTTGGCAATTTGTTTGTCCGGTAAATTGTAATTCAGCGCTTGTGCACTGAGGTCGAACACGGTTGTTTCTGTCTTAAGCTTGTCCATGGGCCGCAAAATTACAAAAACAATCCGAGGCGGAGAAGAAGATGGTAGCCGTTGGAGAAAAGACTTAATCTCAGCGATGACGATCGACAAATTTACTTCTACATTCCTTATTGATTATTCGATATTCTACATTTTAAGAAGGACGAGCATTAAGTGCATGAGTACCATAGTTCATAAGTCCATAAGTGCGGGAACAGCTCTTGAGCTGGTGACTCTGAGTTCACCTGCTCAATAAGAGGATATGCCCGAGTGCATAAGTTCATGAGTGCATAAGTACGGGGCAACTGAACTTCTTCAATCGTCAATGGTAAATCGTTAAATGGTAAATTATTGTTGGTAGAAACTGATTCCTAAATTCATCCGTTTGTAAAAGAGTCCGGAAGCGATATTATAGAGGCAAAAAACATCTACCGGCAATTCTCGTATATTTGCAAAAACAAAACACGATGGAAGCCATAATAATTCAACCCAAAGATCAAGACGACCTGAAATTTTTTGTCGAATTGGCCAAACGTCTCGGTGCAAAATTCAAAACACTCGACGAGTTGCAAGACGAACAACTCCAGAGTAGAATGTTGCAAAATGCAGAAACCAATGAAATTGCCAAATCGGATGTTATAGCAACATTAAAAAGTATGGCAAACGAAGACCCGTCCCCTTACAATGAAGATTAAATTTCTTTCTGGCTTCCACAAAGACATACAAAAAACACGCGATAAGAAATTAGCCCTGACGATACTGGAGTGCATTGAACTTTTTGAAATGGCAAACGATATTCACGAGCTACCGAATATCAAAAAAATGAAAGGACACTCAAACGCTTACCGATACCGAAAAGGCAAATATCGGATTGGTTTCTTTTTAGATGATGATACCATAACTTTTGCCGCATTTGCCCCTCGAGATAAAATTTATTTGAAGTTTCTATAATAGCATTGCGAATGGAAGCCTCCTCCTGCCCATGAGCTTAGGGTGTACAAGTACAGCAGCAACCGGCAACTGCAACTTCATCAATCGTCAATGGTAAATCGTTAAATGGTAGATTATCGCTGACTGCGACTTCTTCAATCGTGAATAGCACTTTCTTACTTCTACATTTCTTATTGATTATTCGATATTTTACATTTTATGAAACGCGAGCATTAAGTGCATAAGTACAGGCGCTGCTCTTGAGCTGGTGACTCTCAGTTCACCTGCTCAAGAAGAGGATATGCCCGAGTGCATAAGTTCATGAGTGCATAAGTACGGGGCAACTGAACTTCTTCAATCGTCAATGGTAAATCGTTAAATGGTAAATTATCGCTGGCTGCAACTGACCACTGAGTCCCTACGTCTAATAATCCGGTAATCTGATGGTCCGGCAATCGGGCAACCCAATTATCAGCCGATCTGCTTAGCCAATGCCAAATATGTTTTTAATACCGGTCAGGATCATGTTAACGCCGATAGCCCCGATAAAGAAGCCGTTCAAACGCATCAGCACTTCCATATTTTTATCGTAGGCGGTTTTCAGTCGTTTGCCTTCCAGAGAATCCCGAAAGATCTTCAGCAGATAGATCGCCAGAAAATTGATGGCGAAGGCCAGCAGCAAGGTGACGATTCCGGTCAGTCGGGAATGGCGGTATGAGGTGAGGATGCTTAAAGAAATTGTTCCGGCGCCAACCATAAAGGGCAGGGCGATTTCGGATGCCAGGTCGTCCAGGTTTTCTTTCATCATAATCAGGGCTTTTTGTCCTTTAACGATGTAGAAATAGGCGAAGGAGAAAATAATAATTCCCCCGAAAATCCGGAACGATTCAAAGTCAATCATAAATACACGCTTGAATAAAAACTCGCCGGAGAAAAAGAACAGATAGCAAATTACCAACGAGATCAGGCTGGCTTTCAGGATCACTGTTATGAATTGTTTGTGATTAAGTTCTTTGCGAATGGGGTCGAGGTACAGAAATAATGCAAACGGATTGAGCATCACAATTAACTCAACAAGAGATAATAACATAAGGATCGTAATTTTCGGGTTAATTTCAGCAGGCAAGGTATAAAAAAGAAATTCCTTTCTCCGGTTAATCCAGGCTTTATCTTTGAACTTGAAACGGGACAGTAAGGTGGGAAGAAGCTCCGTGTTGGATTTCCTTCGGTTTGGAGCAAAAAAAAAGAGTAGATCTCTATCTACCCTTTTCAAACCTAACTAAACCAATAAAACTAATCAAACCTAAACTTATGAAATAAAATCTACGACAAAGATATGCTGAAAAACACAAACAACTGTTAAGCCAATATTAAGAAATGTGTTTTGCAGCATATTGCTGGATTTTTTTAGATCGAAAAAAAACGCAATACAGAGCTCTCCTGGTTCCGAGGGAATCTTGAACAGGGTTGAAAGTCGAGGGGGCTCGGCAATTCGGTTGTCAGAAGTTGTCAGGGCGTCTTCCCAAACTTGCCCGAAGCGATTTCGGCCTACTTTTTATCGCTGGTGACGAGAGAACCGGAAGCTTCGTGCAATCCCGGAGGGAGTGGGGCGAAAAATGCTATCAGTGCGTAAAATTTCGGCTCTTACGGGACGGGATAAGTCACTTAACGGCTTTCGTGCTACCCAAATTATACCAATTGTTTTTCAGCATGAGCCTTGAGGGAAACGCTGAATTTTCAATGGTAAATGCCGATAGACAATGTAAAGCGGCTTGAAGTGTGTTCCGGATTTAAGGCTCAATTCAATTGCTAATCGGTATTAAATGGCTAAAGTCACTACTGAAAAACGAAAGCCCGTTTGGTAGGGCAAAATTCCGCTCGATCAAAAGATGAAGCGAAGAAACGGGCACTGAAGTGCAAGGAAAAGAACTGCAAATAAAAATGAAGGCTGTCCGATTGTGTGTCGGACAGCCTTTTCGGTTTATTCTTTTGATTTGCTTTGATCTTCACCGGCAATCGATGAACGCATCTGGGTATCGGCGTCAATATTTTTGTATTTCATATAGTCCATAATTCCCAGGTTGCCGCTTCGGAAAGCTTCCGAGATGGCCAGGGGAATCTGGGCTTCGGCCTCGATCACTTTTGCGCGGGCCTCTTGTGCCTTGGCGCGCATTTCTTGTTCCAGGGCAACAGCCATCGCTCGGCGTTCCTCGGCTTTGGCTTGTGCAATGTTTTTATCGGCTTCGGCCTGGTCGATTTGCAGTCCGGCACCAATGTTTTTACCAATGTCGATGTCGGCGATATCGATCGACAGGATCTCGAATGCCGTTCCGGCGTCCAGCCCTTTATTTAGCACCAGTTTCGAGATAGAATCGGGGTTTTCCAGCACCGATTTGTGGGTGTGCGACGAACCGATTGACGAAACAATACCTTCGCCCACACGCGCCAGGATGGTTTCTTCGCCGGCACCACCAACTAGTTGTTTAATGTTGGCACGGACCGTCACCCGTGCTTTGGCGATCAGCTGAATACCGTCTTTGGCAACCGCAGCTACCGGAGGCGTGTCAATCACCTTGGGGTTTACCGACATTTGTACCGCCTCGAATACATCGCGTCCGGCCAGGTCGATTGCCGTAGCCATATTGAAGGGAAGGTCGATATTGGCCTTTTCGGCCGAAACCAGTGCGTGCACCACCATATCGACCTTACCACCGGCCAGGTAGTGGGCTTCCAGCTTATCGCGATCCAGTTTAATACCGGCTTTGGTTCCTTCAATTAACGCACGAACGATAACGGCCGGCGGCACTTTCCGAAAGCGCATCAGAAATAACTGGATGAGCGAGATGCGCACACCCGAAACCAAGGCCGAAAACCAAAGGCCTACAGGAATAAAATATAAGATGATAATGAGCAGGATGAAAATACCTGCCACCAAACCAAATGTTCCAAAGTAATCCATGTTGATTAATTTATAGGTTCTACAATAACTTGCGTTTTTAAAACTTCGACAACCCGTACAGGGACTTGCTGATCGATAAAGCCAACAATGGCTTTGCCTTCCATTGTTTGGTTGTTGATCCGCACTTTGCCCGTTGGAGCCAGGCGCCCGATGGTTATGCCTTCGTCGCCCGGATGAATGCTGCTTTCGTCAATCTGATCAACACGACCGGATATTTCCGACTCGAGCACCATCTTTTTACCGGCTCGGCTTTTGAAAAAACGGATCACCAGGATGGGCGACACAATTAGCACAAAGGCCGTGGTAATGATGCCGGCAACAACGCCGTAGCTGTCGAAGGCCAGGTAGATACTGGCTCCCAGAAGTAGTACGCCGCCAATGCCGGCAATGGTTATTCCGGGAACAACGGCAAATTCGAGCAGCAGCAATACGATGCCCAGGAAAATGAGAAACAGAATGATTAGTATGGTCATATTCAGGATGATTAGTCAATAGTCGCTTTCAGGTCTTTGTCCATTAAAGCTTGTTTCATCGGTCTAAGGTAAGTAAAACTTCCTTTTTTAACATCACATTGGCCCTTGTAATGTGTTAACAAAGTGCATTGAATGGCTTGCTCGTGTTCGTGTTCGCAAACGGCCATGAGCGCTTCAATAACATAGTCGAAGGAATGATAATCGTCGTTATGAAGAACGAGCAACCGATTGTTTTGGCTGTTGACTTCCTGATCCTGTACCGGTTTGTGTTGAATGTTTTCCTTTGAACTCATGGGTTTATTCTAATTTTCGGGCTTCGCTGACCGGGATTCGTTCGTTGTTCTTGTAAGCTGCTATTGTAGCATTGTTTACGCCCTCTAATTTAATTTGTTTTAGCATTTGTTGGGCATCCTGGTATGTTTTTAATTCACCCACGGTATAAACTGTTACACCTTGATCGTCGGTGTATTGGTCGATGCGGCGCAGAACCGATAATTTTTTAAATAGCCGTTGCACCCATTCGGGCGGCGTATTGCGGTAAGCTCCAATCTGTATTTTATATAGAATCTGGTCGAGGGGAGCTGCCTGAGGGCTTTGTAAACTGTCTAAGGCCAGTGAGTCGCTTGCAGCAACAATGATCACCGGTGCTTCTTCCTCGGTGATGGTTTCTACAATCGGTGCTTGCTGTGCTTTTGCCAGGCTGTCCTTCAGCTGTTGATGGCGGCTGCAAAACTGCAGGATTTCGGCCTGGTCTGCCGTTGCCCAATAATTGCTCTCGGCCTGGTTGGCCAGTTGCTGTTGTTGCGCAATCGCGCTGTTCAGCCGGTAGCTTTCCTGCTCAATGGTTAAAATGGCGCCGGCCAGTTGCTCTTTATGCTGCAGGTCGGCCAGCTCGTATTGACTGCGCAGAGATGCACTTTTTTGCAGCAGCGAATCCAGTCGGGCTTCCATTGCACAAGCATCGAGGAAAGCTGTCCTTCCCTCAGTAGTCTGGAATTGGTCGATTTTCAGATAGCTGATTTGTGCATTCACCGGAAAGTTAATGATGCTGTCGGCATAGTCGGGAGTTGCCTCCCGGGTTGGAAGCTCCGCTATTTCCGGTATTAAAATACCAGCTTTTGCTTGTTGAAGGCTATCTGCGGGCGGAATCGTATCAACTGTCGCTTCGGTACCCAGGATCGAGTCCGGGGCTGAAGTTGTAGCCGTTGCTGCTTCGGCAAAAGGATTCATTTGTTGATGGCATAGTTCGATCATTTCATCCAGCGGCACCGACTTCAGTATTTTGGCGGAGGCTTGATCCCGGAACTGTTGGTAGGCAGCCAGTGCCTTCTCCCAGTCCGATTGGGCATGGTAGTACTGTGCCAGGTACCACTGACTTTTCAGGAAGTTGCCGCTTTTTAGCAGGGCCTCGGCCGCGCGCTCGGAAAACTGCTGCGTTTCAATCAACGAGGCAGCATAGTAATAGTTGATTTCCGGATCGTCCGGATAGAGGCGCACCAGGTCTTCAAAAACCGGAAGAGCCTCGGCATATTGCTGGTTCGAGAAGAACTGCCTGGCCTGCATCTCGGGGTCATCCTGCGCTGCCAGCGGACCAATTAAAGTGAAACAGATACAGCAGCTTAGGATCAGGCGTGTTCGGTGTTGTTTGATTTTTGTTGTTATCAATTGCATAAAAATAGATGTTTGCCGAGCCTAAAACTACAAAAAATGTTCCAGCTGGCAGGAGGACGCATCGTCTGTGCGGTCGATTTAATTATTGATTGATATTTTCAAGCATCGTTCAACCATTCGCTCCAAAACTTGTTTGGTGAAACGTCGGGAGCTCTTAGTCGGGAGCTCTTAGTCGTGAGTCGTGAGTCGTGAGTCCGGCTCCGAAGTTTGTATGTCCGGCAATCTGTGACAGTGACTGCGACTGCGACAGTGACTGCGACTTCTTCAAGTCCACCAGTCCGGAACTCAAACTGCGGGGGACTTTGAAACGACTCGGGCTGAAGCATATTCGATATTATTGACAGAAGCCTCCGGCATTTCGAAATTAATCAAGTATATTTGTCTAATCTATAAATCGGAAAAACGAATGGCTTTACTGGAAAAAGGAGCTCAGGCGCCCTATTTTAAAGGTCTGAATCAGAACGAAGAATTGATTTCATCCGATGATTTTAAGGGAAAGAAATTGATTTTGTACTTTTATCCCAAAGATAACACACCGGGTTGTACGGCCGAGTCCTGCAACTTAAGCGATAATTACGATTACTGGCTGAAGCAGGGCTACGAAGTAGTCGGGGTTAGTCCGGACAGCGTGGCATCGCATAAAAAGTTTGCCGATAAATATGGCTTTCAATTTAACCTGATTTCCGATCCCGAGCACGAGATCCTGGAGGCTTATGGCGCCTGGGGATTGAAAAAATTGTACGGAAAGGAATATATGGGGGTGTTGCGAACCACCTATGTGATTGACGAGAACGGAGTTGTTGTCGAACTGTTTAGTAAAGTGAAAACCAAAGATCATACAAATCAAATAAGCACCGCTTTAGATAATAAATAACGATGGCAAAAGAAGAACAAAATAACGTGAACAAGGAAAAGCTGAAGGCGCTTCAGCTGACCATGGATAAAATAGAAAAGAGTTACGGCAAAGGCGCAATCATGAAGATGGGCGACCGCGTGGCCGAAGATGTTCCGGCGATCCCTTCAGGGTCTATCGGCCTGGATATTGCCCTGGGGATTGGTGGTTTCCCCAAAGGCCGTATCATCGAGATTTACGGGCCCGAGTCGTCGGGTAAAACAACCCTGGCCATTCATGCCATTGCCGAGGCTCAGAAAGCCGGAGGTATTGCCGCCATCATCGATGCTGAACATGCCTTCGACCCGTTTTATGCCCGCAAGTTGGGGGTCGATACGGATGAGCTGCTGATCTCGCAGCCCGACAACGGGGAGCAAGCCCTGGAAATTGCCGACAACCTGATTCGCTCGGGAGCCATTGATATTGTTGTAATTGACTCGGTAGCTGCTTTGACACCCAAAGCCGAGATTGAAGGCGACATGGGTGACTCTAAAATGGGCTTGCAGGCTCGTTTGATGTCACAGGCTTTGCGTAAGCTTACGGCCAACATCAATAAAACCAAAACCTGCTGTATCTTTATTAACCAGTTACGCGAAAAAATCGGTGTGATGTTCGGAAACCCCGAAACTACAACCGGTGGTAATGCCCTGAAGTTTTACGCTTCAGTGCGTCTGGATATCCGTCGTATTGGTCAGATTAAGGATGGCGACGAGGTGATGGGGAACAACGTTCGTGTGAAAGTGGTGAAAAACAAAGTTGCGCCGCCATTCCGCAAGGCCGAGTTCGATATCATGTATGGCGAAGGAATTTCCAAAACCGGCGAAATCATCGACCTGGGTGTGAACTACAACGTGATTAAAAAGAGCGGTTCGTGGTTTAGCTATGGCGAAACCAGGCTGGGGCAGGGGCGCGAGTCGGTTCGCAACCTCCTGAAAGATAATGTTGAGCTGGCGCAAGAGCTGGAAGCTAAGATTGTTGAGGCGGTAACCGTGGGCGCGACGACCATGGGTTAGCTTTATTGCGTGATGCAGTGAAATCCGGATGGGGTACTGCTTCATCCGGATTTTTTTTGCCGGAACGCGAAGGAAAACCAGTAACCAGCAACCAGTAACCAGTAACCAGCAACCAGTAACCAGTAACCAGTAACCAGACAGAATCTGAGAGGAGTGCTGATACATTGGTTACTCAATTCCGGTTGTAAGTTCATCTGTCCGAATATCCGCGTATCTGAACATCCGGTAATCCGGTCGTCTTTCAATTTGATGTTAACAGTCGGTTGGTTGCTTGAATTTTGTAAGCAATAATTAGAAAGTAATAATAAATAAGCATATTTTTGCCGCGTATCGAAAAAACTGATTAAGTTCAGGCGATTAAGCTGAAGAAATAATACCAATTGTTTTCCAGAGCGAGCCTTAAGCGAAACGGTGAAATTATACCTTCTTGAGAGGTTAGTTTGCACATTAAAACATTTTGGTATAATGCCGGTAGCTGTTTGAAAACCAGTAAAAACGACCTCGGTTTATCGGGTGGTTTCAATTGCTAATCGGTATAACTATTCAGAATACCGGAAACGCGGGCGGATTGTTATCCGGAAACGGTTAATTTTTGAATAAGTCTAACTAATTGATTCATAAAAAATGAAAGTGTTGAAATTTGGCGGTACTTCAGTGGGAAGTGCCGGGAATATCCGAAAGGTAAAGGAGATCGTAAAAAGTCAGGACGATGATGCTATCGTGGTTGTTTCAGCCTTGGGCGGGATTACTGACAAAATATTGAACGCCGCAAAAATGGCCATCCTCGGAACGGACTATTTCAACACGGAACTCACGATGATTCGCGAACGTCACGAGGCGGTGGTCGATCAGTTGTTCGACGGAGAACGAAAAGAAGCCGTGAAGGAACAGGTCAGCCAGCTGTTGGACGAGCTGGAACGCGTGATTGTGGGCGTTTCCATGATTGGTGAGCTGACCGACAAAACCCTGGATAAGATCGGTGGCTTTGGCGAGCGTCTTTCTTCGTATATCATCAGCGAGTTTATCGATGACGCCAGTTGGGTGGATTCGTCCAAGCTGATTAAAACCGACAGTGCTTTTGGCAAGGCACAGGTGAACTTCAGCCTCACCAACACCCTGGTGAAGGCAGCTCTGGGCGAGTTTAAGGGGATTTGCATTGCACCGGGCTTTGTTGCCAGCAACGCCGAAGGAGAGTATACAACCCTTGGCCGTGGCGGCTCGGACTATACCGCTGCGATTTATGCGGCCGCGCTGGATGCTTCGGTGTTGGAGATCTGGACCGATGTGGACGGCTTTATGACTGCCGACCCGCGGGTAATCAGTAAGGCTTATGTGATTGAGTCGCTGAGTTATGCCGAGGCAATGGAGTTGTCGCACTTTGGCGCCAAGGTGATTTATCCGCCCACCATTTTGCCGGTATATAAAAAAGGAATTCCCACCTACATCAAAAATACGCTGAACCCACAGGCCCCGGGCTCTCTGATTACCAGCAGCCAGGCCAACGCCAAAGACCGTCCCATTAAAGGGATTTCGTCGATCTCCAATATCAGCCTTATTACGGTTCAGGGGCTCGGTATGGTGGGCGTTACGGGCATCTCCATGCGTTTGTTCAGTGCGCTGGCACTGCAAAATATTAATGTTATCCTCATCTCGCAGGCTTCATCCGAAAACTCCATCTCCATCGCTGTTGACACCGGAAAAGCCGATGCTGCCGAACAGGCCATCCGCTCCGAGTTTGAGCGCGAGATCATGAATGGCCGGATCAATAAGGTGGAGGTTGAAAACGAGCTGTCGATCGTTGCCATTGTTGGCGAAAATATGAAACATTCAACCGGTATTGCCGGAAAGCTTTTCAACACCATCGGTAAAAACGGGGTGAACATCATGGCCATCGCTCAGGGAGCTTCGGAGTTGAACATTTCGTGGGTGGTGAAAAACAGCGATCTGCGCAAAACCCTCAACGTGGTGCACGAGTCCTTCTTCCTGTCCGAAAATATGGAGGTGAATGTCTTCCTGTTGGGCATGGGGCTGGTTGGCGGTAACCTGCTGACCCAAATTCAGCAACAACAGGAAAAGCTGCTGAAAGAAAAGCGTCTGAAAATCAAGCTAGTGGGCGTTGCCAACTCGCGCAAGATGTTGCTCGACCGCGAAGGAATTGCTATCGACGGCTTCCGCGACCGTTTGGATGCCGAAGGACAAGCTTCGGGGCTGAAGGCGTATAAGGATGCCATCATCGAGATGAATATTTTCAACTCGGTCTTTGTGGATTGTACCGCCTCTAACGAATCACCAACGGTTTATGCCGACCTTTTGAATGCCAACGTCTCGATCGTGACGGCCAATAAGGTGGCCGCTTCGTCGGACTATGATAACTATAGAAAGCTGAAAAGCATCGCCAAAACAAAAGGTGTCAAATTTTTGTTTGAGACCAACGTGGGCGCCGGTTTGCCAATCATCAACACCCTGAACGATTTGGTGAACTCGGGCGACAAGATCCTGAAGATTGAGGCGGTACTTTCCGGTACGCTGAACTATATTTTCAACACCATATCGGCCGATGTTCCGTTGAGCAAGACCATTCAGCTGGCCAAGGAGGAAGGTTACTCCGAACCCGATCCGCGCATCGACCTGAGTGGGATCGATGTGGTTCGTAAGCTGTTGATTTTGGTTCGCGAGTCGGGCTACAAAATCGAAAAAGAGGATGTGCTCATCAACAAGTTTATCCCCGATGCGTACTTCGACGGATCGATCGACGACTTTTGGGCTAACATTTCGCAGGTGGATGCCGACTTTGAACAACGGCGTCAGCGGCTGGAGGCCGAAAAGAAATGCTGGCGCTTTGTTGCCAAATACGAAAATGGCCAGTCGGAAGTGGGCTTGCAGGAAGTGGAGCAGGGCCATCCCTTCTACGACTTGCAGGGAAGTAACAACCTGGTGATGTTTACCAGCGAACGGTATAACGAATTCCCGATGATCATCAAGGGCTATGGCGCCGGAGCAGCCGTAACCGCGGCAGGTGTTTTTGCCGACATCATTCGGGTATCGAATATATAGGGGAGTCGTGAGTCGTGAGTCATGAGACGTGAGTCGTGAGTCGGAAAGTGCGGTAGCTGGTGGTTCAGTTTCAGGACTCAAGACTATTTGGAGTATGAAATTTAAATAATTGGGATTTTAAAGATGAAATATATAATCGTTTTAGGAGACGGCATGGCTGATGAGCCATTGGAAAATTACGGCGGAAAAACTCCCTTGCAGATGGCCAACATACCCGAGATTGATCGGTTGGCCAAGTTGGGACGGGCAGGATTGTTGCAAACGGTGCCCGAGGGGATGCACCCGGGAAGCGAAATAGCCAATATGTCGGTGTTGGGCTACGATGTGGCCAAGGTGTTCGAAGGACGCGGTACCCTCGAGGCTGCCAGTATGGGCGTTGTGCTCGAGCCGGGCGACCTGGCGCTTCGTTGCAACCTGATTTGCCTGGCTAATGGGAATATCAAAAACCACTCGGCCGGGCACATCTCGAATGAGGAAGCACACGAGCTGATCGATTTTCTGAATGAAAAGCTGGGCAGCGAGCGCGTGATTTTCCACAAAGGGGTTTCGTACCGCCACCTGTTGGTGATTAAAGGCGGTAAGAAGCAACTGGCTTGTACGCCGCCGCACGATGTTCCCGGAAAACCCTGGAAGGATTATCTGATCGCGGCGAAAGAAGCCGAGGCTGATGAAACAGCAAGCTTGTTGAATGATTTGATCCATAAATCAATGGATCTGCTGGCCGCGCATCCGGTTAACCAAAAGCGACAAGCCGCCGGTAAGGATATGGCCAACAGCATCTGGCCCTGGTCGCCGGGCTACAAACCAGCTATGCCCACCTTGAAAGAGATGTTCGGCGTGGAAAAATCGGCCGTGATCTCGGCGGTCGACCTGATTCAGGGAATCGGTGTTTACGCCGGGATGAAGGTCATTCAGGTAGAAGGTGCGACGGGTTTGTACGATACCAATTACGAAGGTAAGGCGCAGGCAACGATCGACGCCCTGAAAGAATGCGACCTGGTGTATCTGCACATCGAAGCCAGCGACGAAGCCGGCCACGAAGGGGATGTGGAACTGAAAACCAAAACCATTGAATATCTCGACCATCGGGTGGTGAAATTTTTGGTTGCGGAAACAGCCAAAATGGACGAGCCGGTGACAATCGCCGTGTTGCCCGATCATCCGACCCCCTGCGCCACAACGGTTCACACTAAAGATCCGGTGCCTTTCATTATTTATAAACCGGGTCAGCAGGCCGATGCCGTGCAGGTGTACGACGAATTTGCGGTTACCAGTGGAAGCTATGGCCTGATTCACGGCCGTGAGTTTATGGAAGCGCTTTTAAGTGATAATTGATTATGCTGGTGTCGAAACCGTTGAAGATTATTTAGCTAATAGTTGCTAAAACCCCCGGCCCCTAAAGGGGTGACTAGGTTAGTGAATTGAAGACTCAGCTTCAGCTTTTGGAATTTGAAATTTAGAACTTGAAATTTTAACATGCAGTACTACAGTACCAATAAATCTGTGCCGGAGGTTTCCTTGCAGGAAGCAGTAACCAAAGGCCTGGCCGATGACAAAGGCCTGTTCATGCCGGATCATATCAACCCGCTTCCGGCCTCATTTTTTGAAACCATCGAGCAGTTGTCGTTTCAGGAGATCTCTTTCGAAGTAGCCAAAGCTTTCTTCGGCGAAGATATTCCCGAGGCCGATCTAAAACAATTGGTGTTCGATACCTTGCAGTTTGACTGTCCGGTGGTGCCGGTGCACGACAAGATCTACTCGCTGGAGTTGTTTCACGGACCAACCCTGGCTTTTAAAGATGTTGGCGGCCGCTTTATGGCTCGCCTGCTGGGTTACTTCCTGAAGCAAAAAAATAACCGCAAGCAGGTAAATGTGCTGGTGGCTACCTCGGGCGATACGGGCAGCGCTGTTGCCAATGGGTTCCTGGGTGTCGACGGCATTCATGTTTACGTTTTGTATCCGAAAGGACTGGTGAGCGAGATTCAGGAGAAGCAGTTCACAACACTGGGACAGAATATCACCTCCATCGAGGTGGATGGTACCTTCGACGACTGTCAGCGTCTGGTGAAAACAGCCTTTCTGGATGAGGAGCTGAAAAGCAAGCTGACACTTACATCGGCCAACTCCATCAATGTGGCGCGCTTTCTTCCACAGGCATTCTATTATTTCAATGCCTACGCACGTTTGAAAGAACAAGGCTTGCAGGACGAGCTGGTGGTGGCCGTGCCCAGCGGAAACTTCGGAAACCTGACCGCCGGCTTGTTTGCCCAGCAGATGGGCTTGCCAATCAAGCGTTTTATCGCAGCCAACAACGAGAACGATATCGTCTACAAATACCTGCAAAGCGGGCAGTACGAGCCGCGTCCCTCGGTGTCAACCATTGCCAATGCCATGGATGTGGGCGACCCCAGTAACTTTGCGCGGATCCTGGATCTGTACGGACACTCACACGCGAAAATCTCGTCGGTGATGAAAGGCTTCCGTTACAGCGATGAGCAGATTAAAGAAGTGCTGTTGCAGGTTTATAAAGAATACAATTACTTGCTTGATCCGCACGGAGCTTGCGCTTATAAAGCTTTATCTACTGATTTGGTAGCTGGTGAAATGGGCGTATTCCTGGAAACCGCGCATCCGGCAAAATTTACCGAAACCGTTGAGGCGATCATCGGGCAGGGGAACGTGCCGCTGCCCGAAAAACTGGCTGAGTTCATGAAAGGCGAGAAGCTTTCGGTGCCATGCAGTAAGGCTTTCGACGATTTCAAAGGCTTTTTGCTGAGAGAAGCCAAATAGGAGAAGTCGCAGTCGCCGTTTCAGATTGCCGGATTGAAGAAGTCGCAGTCCGTGATGATTTACCATTGAACGATTTACCATTTACGATTGGAAGAAGTCGCGTTATTCAGTGTTCAGTCGCAGTGATCAGTCACTCTCACCGTTTGCACCGGTACTTATGTACTCATGCACTCGGGCTTGTTTATTGAGCCGGTGAACTGAGAGTCACCAGCTCAAGAACAGGCGGCGTGAGTTTTTAGTACCGATTCGGTTTGCTGGCCGCCGGGAAGTTGCAAGTTCAGCACCCTGTCAGCGTCCGCAGATCCTGACAGCGGTTCACTCTCCCTCTTATCCCTCTCTACAAGTAGAGCGGGACGGTTATTCAGTGCCTTGAGGAACTGTGGTGGTAGTCAGTTGGATTGACGGCCGGTTATTTAGTCCCAGCGGGGCGAAAATCTTTATAGCTCCAAGAGCCCCCCACCATCCCCGCAATGTTGCTCGGAGCGCGAAGGCCAGCAGAGCCCCCTTCAGTCACCAGCTCGCCGGTTGCACCCGCACTTATGTACTCATGGACCTATACGCTGGCCCCCCTTATTGAGCCGGTGAACCGAAAGTCACCAGCTCAAGAGCAGATTCTGATCTGCATCCGAATGACGGTTCGAAGGGGAGCAGTTTTTGGCAGAAGTTCGTAAAAATCATGCCATTGTGGTTCCCGATTCGGTAACTTTTTTATCTTTGTAGTATATAATCATGCAATGAGAGTAATAGCGAAAAAGATAGTTCGTGATTTCTGGGAGAAATATACTGATTGTGAACAACAACTAAAAACTTGGTACCAAGAAGCTTCAAAAGCAACTTGGAGTAATCCTAATGAAATAAAAAACGACTATGCAAAAGCAAGTATCTTAAAGAATGGACGTGTTGTTTTCAATATTTGTGGTAATAAATACCGCCTGGTTGTAGATATAAATTATGAGAGACAATGGGTATTTATTCGGTTTATTGGAACACATAAAGAATATGACAAAATTGATGCGGCAAAAATTTAAAGAGGATGGATATTAAAGCAATAAAAACAGAAGACGATTATAATCAAGCATTAAAGAGACTTGACGAAATTTTCCACGCACCGGTTGATTCTCCGGAGGGTGATGAAGCAGAAGTCCTATCAATTCTAATAGAAAAATATGAAGAGGAGCATTATGCTATTGACGCACCTGATCCTATTGAAGCCATTCTGTTTCGAATGGAGCAGATGGACATGAATAAAAGGGATTTAGCTGAGATTATTGGATATAAAAGTAGGGTTTCTGAAATTTTAAGTAAAAAGCGAAAACTTAGCATCAATATGATTCGAAAGCTTCATGACAAGATGAATATACCTTACGAGTCATTAATTACTGACTATTGAGCGTAAAAGCAGCTTTATTGGTCAATGTTTGTAGGTTACGGGTTATTGGACAGCTGGACTCAGTGAAGAGCACGCAGCCGTTGATGATTTACGATTGAGCGATTTACCATTTACTATTGAAGAAGTCGCAGTGTTCAGTGTTCAGTGTTCAGTCGCAGTGATCAGTCATCCTCGCCGGTTGCACCTGCACTTATGAACTCATGAACTATGGTACTCATGCACTTAATGCTTGTGCTTCATCAAATGTAAAATATCGAATAATCAATGTAGAAGTAAGAAAGCGCCATTGACGCTTGAAGAGGTCGTGAGTCCCGACCCAGTTTGCTCCTTGCCGAATCAGGGCTGTTGTTTCCTGTAAATGCTTATTCCCATCCGCTGGATGTGGTCGATCAGTGCTTCGTTCTTCAAACTTTCAAAAAGGGAGAGGTCGACCATCCAGGGGAGCAGCAGGTCGTCGATTTCCCGGTTAAGCTGTTGGAGTAGTGTAAAATCCAGACTTTCACCTTTGATGGTCAGGTCGATATCGGAGCCTTCCGAGAAGTTTCCTTTTGCTCTGGAACCGTATAGGATTACTTCGGTTATTTGCCGGTGGCGGGCAAACAGCTGGCTTAACCGGTCAATGGTCTGCTGGCTTAATCCATCAGGCATAGTTCATTCATTTTATCTTCGAAAGAGCTAAACAAATCGGAATAAACGGACACAATACGATGGAGGATCTGTTCCGATATTTCTTCCTGATAAGTATGTGAGCTCAGGTTTCGGTCGGCAATCATATTCATCCACGCCTCACCATTGGTTAACAATCCGCGGTTGAAAGCCAGACGGGTTGCGTCTTTGGATCCGTAGATGTTGATTTCACCTTTTTCTTTCAGAAAATCTTGCATGACCTTCCAGCTTAGCTCATGGGTAAACTCAAAGCCTTGTATCAGCCCTTGCTTTTCCAGTTCCGACAAGCCGCTGTCGTGATACTGTTGGACACCCTTGGTCAGGGTGGCTAAAGCTTTTTTGTAGTTTTCAAATCGTTGCTTCCAGCGGATGTCTTTCGAGTCCATCGTATGTATTTTGGGTAAAAGTATAAAAAAAGATGCAGACTGTTTGTACTGCCGGATTGATGAGGTCGCAGCCCGTGATGATTTACCATTGAACGATTTACCATTTA
Organism: Mangrovibacterium marinum; assembly: GCF_003046625.1. Taxonomy (GTDB): domain Bacteria; phylum Bacteroidota; class Bacteroidia; order Bacteroidales; family Prolixibacteraceae; genus Mangrovibacterium; species Mangrovibacterium marinum. The sequence continues at coordinate 4,607 of NZ_QAAD01000011.1, read as the reverse complement.
CGATTGGAAGAAGTCGCGTTATTCAGTGTTCAGTCGCAGTGATCAGTCACCCTCACCGTTTGCACCGGTACTTATGAACTTATGAACCCATGCACTCGGGCTTGTTTATTGAGCCGGTGAACTGAGAGTCACCAGCTCAAGAGCATCGCTCCGCCCAGCACCCCAGCGGGGTGACACCTTTGTAGCCCCGGGTGGCGCGTGTCGCCGATAGGCGAAAAGCAGAACCCGGGGTAAATGGAGCCCCCACCACACCCGCCATGTTGCTCGGAGCGCGAAGGCTGTCGGTTTCATTTGATGGGAATCGATTCACCTGGCAACAGATCCTGATCTGCATCAGGATGACGGCTGGAGGGGTTCAGTGATCATTCACCCTCGCCGGTTGTACTCGCACTTATGAACTTTGTACTTATGTACTTTGGTCCCCGTTATTGAGCCGGTGAACTGAGAGTCACCAGCTCAAGAGCAGCACCACTGGGAGTCACCAGCTCAAGGACAGCAGAACGGAGAGTCAGCAGCTCAAGGGGCTCGCCTTAGAAGGCATTTTCCCGGCTTTTGGGACTGAAGACGGTTTGCCAGATGATGACAACATCCCACCATAGCGACCAGTTTTCCATATATTCGCGGTCGTAGGCTACCCGTTTTTCCATTTTCCACAGCTCGTCGGTTTCGCCGCGGTAGCCATTCACCTGTGCCCAGCCCGTAATGCCCGGCTTCACATAATGGCGGGTCATGTAAGTATCAATCAGTGCCGAATATTCCTTGGTATGTTTCAGCATGTGGGGGCGTGGTCCCACCACCGACATCTGTCCCCAAAGGACATTGAAAAACTGCGGGAGCTCATCGATATTGGTCTTGCGCATAAACCGTCCGACCGATGTCACGCGGTTGTCGTTTTTCGTGGCCTGCATCTGGTCGGCATTTTTGTTGGGGGCCATACTGCGGAACTTGATGCATGGAAAATCGCGGTTGTTCATGCCCGTGCGGTTCTGGACGAAAAACACCGGTCCTTTCGAATTCAGCTTAATGATGATGGTCATGATGGGCAGCAGCCACGAGAGCAAAAACACAATGGTGAACGACGAAAAAAGGATGTCGAAAGCCCGTTTGCTGATGCGTGCAGCGATATCGTCGAGGGGGATTTCCTGTGGGTTGAAAACAGCCAGCGAGCCCACCGATTCCATATTCATCCTGGACTTAAACCAACGCTGGTTGTCGGGGATAAAGCGCACCCGGATGCCCATGCGGTTGCAGATGTCCAGGTATTCCTTGGTGTTGTTTTCGCTGCTGGTAAACGAAACAGCGATAAAAACCAGCTGAATATTCATCGCTTCCACCAGCATGGCCAGTTCATCGGGGCGGCCAATAATATCGTCCGACTTGGGAGCCTTGCGTGTCAGAAAACCACAGAATTTGTAGCCCATCAGGGGGTTGCCATCCACGATTTGCTGCAGCAGCTGCGTGGTCTTGTTGTAGCCGACAATCAACACGCGTTGGGTGTTCAGTCCCATCTTGCGCTTATACTGTAAGTAGAGGTACAGGAAATAATAAAAAATCAATTTGCAGACCAGGAAGGTCGCCGTGTATTCGAGCAAAAAGCTTCGTGAATAAAACTTGGGCATCATCAGAAAGCCCAGCACGCTGGTGATCAACAGGAAGAACACTGTTCGTTTGGCAATTCGCTTCACGCGGTTGAAATAGCCGTCGCGCAGGTACAAGTTTCGTTTCGAGAAGGCAAAATAGGTGATCATCCACGCCAGGTTGCCCTGCAGAAAGTAGTTCCCGATGGCATTCAACTGATCGGCCTGCAGTCCGAATCGTAAGCAGGCAATGAATATAATCGAAAAGTTGAGGATGAACAGGTCGAAAAGAAGATAGATGAGCTTTAATTCTGATTCTCTGGAGTCCATATAACGGTTGGGCTAGGATTGTTCTATTGTTTTCTGTGGTGCAAATAAACGGAATATTGACAATATGTCAAAATAGAATAAGAAGACTGTTGATAATAATTTTGGATGACAAAAGTCCCCGCTAGCTCTCCTGATGGGGGATTCAGTCGCAGCCAACAATAATTTACCATTTAACGATTTACCATTGACGATTGAAGAAGTCGTCGTTGCACCCGTACTTATGAACGTATGAACTCATGGACCTATGTACTCTGGCACCGTTTATTGAGCCGGTGAACCGAAAGTCACCAGCTCAAGAGCTGGCGCTGCTTTTGATCAACTACACGAGGGGAGGTTATGCGAGGTTAAGTTTTTCCGGGTTTTGCCGATTGTCGAAGAAACTGAGGAGATATAATTTTTGATTGACTGCATCCACTTGATAGAAAAGTGAATTGTTTTTGTCGATGATAGCCCTGCGGATATTGGTGTGTTTTTCGGATTGTTTGAAAATTTCAGGATTTTTTTTCAGTGCCCGGATAACAATTTCGGTTCTTTGGGAGAACTGACGCATTTCATTTTTAGTCCAGTTTTCCTGTAGATAGTCCATTACCTTGAAGTACGTAATTCGGGCTTTTGCTGACCAGATAACATCCATCTCAAAAACCGTATTTGCGTTGGGCTTCACGTACGACCTCTTCGTGCGAATAGGTATTTCCATTAGAGACATCTTCAACGCCTTCCATGATCGCTTGTTGTACTTCGTTAGGTAACTTATCCCACCAGTCTTGCTCATGCTCTTTGTCGAATAGTTTTTCGATCTGCAAAAGGACGGACGTTTTTTCGGTACTTAGGATTTTTGCAACCAAGTCCAATTTTAATGCTTGGATATCCATATTAAGCTATTTTTGAGTAAAAATACGAAATATTTGTTTTAACCGCAGAACTTGTCCCGGACTTGCTTCGGGAGAATGCAGAGAGTAGTGATCAGTGTCCAGTCACCCTTGCCGGTTGCGCCGGTACTTATGAACTCACGGACCTATGTACTCTGGTCCCCTTTATTGAGCCGGTGAACTGGAAGTCACCAGCTCAAGGATCCGTGGTGCTTTTCCCAACATCGCGGGGTAGGTGGGGCGTCGTTTTCCCGGGGTGACGCTACGCTTTGCCCCGGGCTGAATTGAGTTAGCCTTTCAGGCTGCAAGTTCAGCACCCTGTCAGCGTCCGCAGGTCCTGACAGCGGTTCACTCTCCCTCTTATCCCTCTCTTCAAGTAGAGCGGGACGGTTATGCCGTGCCTTGAGGAACTGCGGTGTTGCTGAATTGGATTGACGGTCGGTTATTTAGCCCCAGCGGGGCGAAAATCTTTATAGATCCAGGAGCCCCCACCATACCTGCGATGTTGCTCGGAGAGCTAAGGCTGATGACCTATTGCTTTTTCAAAACAAGAGAGCGGGGGTTGAGTCCTCCATCCATGCGTCTGTTTTTGTTCGTTTTTTTTGTAAATTTGTTGTAAACGAATCTGAATATGAAAACAATTGTTATAAACCTCGAGGATGGTATTAATGCCAAACGGATATTGGAAGCTGTTCGTCTTTTAAAAGGTGTTGAAAAAGCAACCATCGCCACGGATGAAGAGCTCGAGAATATATCGATGCTAAAGGCTATGAAAGTCGCCCGAAAAACCCCAAAGGTAAGTAAAGACGAAGTCTTAAAAGCCTTGAAATGATTGTCGAATTCCGTAATTCCTTTCTGAAGGATATTAAAAGAGTGAAACAGGAAACGGCCAAAAAACTAATCAAAAGGGTTATTCGCCAATGCGAGCAGGCCGAAACAATCCGTGATATAAGCCATTGTGAGCCTCTTCAAAGCCGTGGAAAATACTTCAAAATAAAGCACGGGCAATACCGTTTTGGTATTCATATTGACAAAGGAATCATTGAATTCTTGAAGTTTGGTACCCGGCAGCGTTTTTATGACGATTTTCCGCCGTTTTAGCGAAGCTTCGTTCCCGCTTCGCTCAAATGAGGGGCAGGTGGGGGCGATTCAGTCGCAGTGTTCAGTATTCAGTCGCCGGTTGCACCCGTACTTATGCACTCATGAACTATGGTACTCATGTACTTAATTTCCCAGCTTCCTAAAATGTAAGGTATCGAATAATCAATAAGAAATGTAGAAGTAAGAAAGCGCTATTTGCGGTTGAAGAAGCTGTAGGTTGCAGTTGCAGCCGTTTGGTGCTTAGCCCCAGCGGGGCGAAAATCTTTATAGCTCCAAGAGCCCCCCACCATCCCCGCAATGTTGCTCGGAGCGCGAAGGCCAGCAGAGCCCCCTTCAGTCCCAGCTCGCCAGTTGCACCCGCACTTATGTACTCAGAGACCTATGCACTCTGGCCCCCTTATTGAGTCGGTGAACCGAAAGTCACCAGCTCAAGAACAGGCGGCGTGAGTAATTAGTCCCGATTCGGTTTGCTGGCCGCCGGGAAGTTGCAAGTTCAGCACCCTGTCAGCGTCCGCAGGTCCTGACATCACCTCCCCCTCGTCTTAGCTTTAGCGGTGACGAGGGGGGCGCTGTTGGGCGTTTGTAACGCCCGTTAGCAGACCTATTGTATTGCTGAGTATTTTGCGATATATTGTTGCTAAAAATGTCTGCCGATAACTATTTTATTACCGATCAAAATGCCGTTTACTTTTTAACATTCACAGTTGAAGATTGGATCGATGTGTTTACG
>NZ_QAAD01000010.1 GCF_003046625.1 Mangrovibacterium marinum | reverse complement strand
GTTCCAATTACGGCTAACTACCAGTTCGGTTGATTCAACCAGCCAACGTCGACGCCTTATATGCAGGAATAATGGCTTATCCCGAAGCGGAAAATCCTGAATAGTGATTGGAGCGTGAAAGCCCTTGGACGACAGTTTTTCGGATTCATACCCTTCCGGTTTCAGATCCTTCTCCTCCAGGTAAACATGCACCTGCTTGTCTTTAACTTCCAGATTAACCAGTAAAAAGAAATCAAAAAGTTCTTCGGGTAAAATTAATCGAATTAGTGTGCTGTATTGCTCGTTTTGTGTCTTCATCCTTCTATTTGCATTAAAACACAAAGCTCATCTTTTTATTTATTCCCCACAACTTTTCCGATTGATCCGAAAGAATTGTATGGATTTACGGATAGCAAATTCATTGCTATTGCTGTATTCAAGACTTTCTTTAAGTGCTTGTGATATGTCAGCGCAGTATTCGGTTTTAACCAAAGGTCTGTTTTAAGATAGAGATCGAACGAGTTCAAAAAGTTGAAATCTATCATTGATAATAGGAGATCTGTTCTACCAAAATTAATCTTGATGAATTCGGATAACCTCGAATATGTCGTTTTATAATGCTTTAGCGTTCCTTCCGAATAGTCATTGCCAATTCGCCCTTCGATTCCATTAATAAGGGTATCCAGAATTTCAAGCACGCCCTTTTCTCCGTTCACTCCGAGCAATTTATTTTTTACATGCATTGCTGAGAACGGCTCTCCTTTCGACTCTAATTGATTGTAGATGTCTTGAACACGAGAAACAGTTTTATCTAAGCGGCTATTCAGAATTTTGATTTCTTCGGTTCTCCCTTTTACCTGCTGTTTTTCTTCATTCCAGATTACAGGATCAATAAAAATACCGGTAGACAATTCAAACCGTTGACCATGCATAGTACATCTCAAATAAATCGGGCATTTACCATCAGTGCGTGATTTTGATTTTTTCAAGGAAAAGTTTACTGTAATTCTCATAACTCAACTCATTTTTAGATTAAAAATGGTCTCGTTTCCATACTTAAAGTTAAGCTAAGAGGTTCAAAAACCCAAGCATCAAAACGAAACAAATTAACTTAATTTGAATTGATTATCAGAAACCTACATCGATTATCGAGACCTCTTAAAGGTTTTCTAAAAACAGGTCTCGATATGGTCTCGTTTATTTTGCGATTTGGTGCATATTTTAGTGTCTGCGGCAAAATAAAAAAGCACTTAAACCTATGATTTAAGTGCTTTTAAGTCTTTTTGACTTTCTAATTGGTGACTCAGCTGGGGTTCGAACCCAGGACCCCATCCTTAAAAGGGATGTGCTCTACCAGCTGAGCTACTGAGTCATCCTCTGTAGTGTTGCCCTTTTTGTTAAAGGCGTTGCAAAAGTAGGCTATTTTTCGAATCATCCAAAACATCGAATAAACTTTTTCAGCCTTTGCTGCGAGCGTTGGTTGCATCCATCCAGATAATGAGCAAAATAAGCCGAACATTTTTTTCAATCCTTTTCCGGAACTGAAAGAAATAAGTATTTGTTCGCATTTGACCATTGCCAAATAAATCTACCTTTGACCAAAAATCAATCATTGACATGACATTTGAAGGCTATTTTGTGATCGGCGTAATCCTCCTAATGATCGTTGCTCTCATTTATAATCTGATGCGTCCGGGGCTCCTGCTGTTCTCGGCACTGATGGTTTTAATGGCTACCGGAGTGGTTACCTCCGAGGAAAGTCTGGCGGGATTTTCGAATAAAGGAATGCTCACCGTGGCTGTTTTGTTTATCGTCAGTGAAGGAGTTCGTCAAACCGGAGCTCTGAACATATTGGCCCGTGCCTTTCTGCCCAAGCGACGGGGGAAATTTCCGATCACCCTAACCAAAATATTACTGCCGGTATCGGCGCTTTCAGCTTTTTTAAACAATACGCCGGTGGTCATCATTTTTGCCCCCATGATTAAAAACTGGGCCGAGCGGATGAACCTCTCGCCGCAAAAATTTTTGATTCCCCTGTCGTATGCAACCATCCTGGGGGGCATGTGTACCCTCATCGGCACATCGACCAACCTGGTGGTACACGGGTTGATGCTGGACAATGGTCTGCAGGGGCTGAACATGTTTGAACTGGCCAAAGTTGGACTGTGGATTGCCTTTTTTGGCTTTCTGTACATGGCTATTGTCGGACACAAGCTGCTGCCGGGCGAGAAAAATAATCTGCGCCGCAACCGCAACGACTATAAAGAATATTTTCTGGATGCGACCCTGCCCGAAAACAGCCCCTTAATCGGCGAAGAAATCAGCAACGGCAGAACCCACGCGTTGAAGCACGTGATCATCCACAGCATTGAGCGCGATGGGGAACTGATTGATGCCCGCAAAGGCAAATTCATCCTGCAGGAATCGGACAAACTGGTGATTGCTGTAAAATCGGACAATCTGCTACCACTAATTACCAACAAACGGCTCGAACTGAAAGCCATGAAAGGCTTTGGCAAGTTTTACAAAAGCACCGACATCAAACAAATTGAAGCGGTGATCGCTCCCCGTTTTCCGGGTATTAACCAGACCATCGACGAGTTTGACTTTCTGAACCACTACCAGGCCGAAGTACTGGCGGTGTACCGCAATGGCGAAACCATCTCGACCAACGTCGGCTCGGTGCGTATGAAAGACGGCGACAGCCTGGTGCTGCTGACCAACGAAAACTTCATCAAAAACTGGGGCGAGTCGAAAATTTTCTACCTCACCTCTTTTATTGGCGAAATTCCCCCACCCCGCTACAAAGGTCAACGTCTGATTGCACTCTTGCTCATTCTACTGATGATTGGCGGGGCAACAGCGGGTCAGTACCTTCCAAAAATCAACGGTGCTCATCCCGACATGTTTTACTTTGCCGCACTGGTGGCCTGCTTTATGACCTGGGTCAACATTATGCCCAACCGAAAATACACCAAAGTAATTTCATGGGATGTGCTCATCACCATTGCCTGCGCCTTTGGGCTGAGCAAAGCCCTGCAAAACTCGGGGGCTGCCGATGCCATAGCTACAACGGCCATCAACTTTTCAAAATCGTGGGGGCCTGTTGGCGTGTTAATCACCATTTACATCATCACCACCATTTTTACCGAGGTGATCACCAATAACGCGGCGGCGGCACTGGTCTTCCCCATTGCTTATGCCGCTGCCGAACAATTACATGTTGACGCCAAACCATTTTTCATCACCATCTGTATAGCAGCCTCTGCTAGTTTTGCCACACCCATCGGTTACCAGACAAACCTGTTGGTGCAGGGGCTGGGAAATTATAAATTCATCGACTATACCAAGGTCGGACTGCCACTGAATATCCTGGCCTTCATTATCTCAGTCATCGTCATTCCGCTAATCTGGCCATTTTAAACCGATAAAGCCCCACAACAACGTCCGCTGTGCACTTCCTGGGTGCACCATCGCAAACAATTCGGAGAACTCTGAAACGCTTTTTTTTTGATCTTTTTAGTTGCTCTTTTGTTTCTGTGTATAAGCTCGCCATAAATACGAACTAATACCCATCGATGCTTAGGTAAAATCGACTACTTTTGCAGGCAACTTAATTTTAGCCTTGATTTGACATGGCGAAAACAAAACAAAGTTTATTATGAAGAAATATAATCTGACACACTTGCGGGAGCTTGAAGCTGAGGCCATTCACATTATCCGCGAAGTAGCTGCCGAGTTTGAAAATCCGGTGATGTTATACTCTATCGGCAAAGACTCCTCAGTCATGGTCAGGTTGGCCGAAAAGGCCTTCTACCCGGGTAAAGTTCCGTTCCCGTTAATGCACATCGACTCGAAATGGAAATTCAAAGAAATGATCGAGTTTCGGGACAACTATGCTAAGGAAAATGGCTGGGACTTGATTGTACACTACAACAAAAAAGGTTTCGAGTCGGGCGTAGGGCCATTTACACATGGCAGTAAAGTGCATACCGATACGATGAAAACTCAGGCATTGCTGGAAGGCCTGAACAAATACAAATTCGACGCAGCCTTTGGTGGTGCCCGTCGCGACGAAGAAAAATCACGTGCCAAAGAGCGTATCTTCTCTTTCCGCGATAAATTCCACCAGTGGGATCCGAAAAACCAACGCCCCGAGCTATGGGACATCTACAATGCACGGGTGCACAAAGGCGAATCAATCCGGGTATTCCCCATCTCAAACTGGACCGAGCTGGATATCTGGCAATACATCCGCCTGGAAAATATCCCCATCGTTCCGCTGTACTACGCCAAAGAGCGGCCGGTAGTGAACGTGGATGGCAACCTGATTATGGTGGACGACGAACGGATGCCCAAAGAGCTGGCCGATAAAGCCGAAATGAAACGGGTTCGTTTCCGTACCCTGGGCTGCTACCCATTGACCGGAGCCATTGAATCGAGTGCTGAAACCATCGAGGAAATTGTGGAAGAGATGATGACGGTTACTGTTTCGGAACGAACAACCCGCGTGATTGACTTCGACCAGGAAGCCAGCATGGAACAAAAGAAACGGGAAGGATATTTCTAGAAACTGGTTACTCGTAACTAGTTTCTGGTTAGCGCAAACATCAGTAGTTTATTTAAACCAGAACTGAAACAGCATGAGCAGCTACCATGACCTTGACATTTATAAAATTGCTTTCAGACTAGCTTTGGATGTTCACAAGCTGAGCCTTCAACTACCTAAATTCGAAATATACGAACAAGGTAGCCAAGTTCGCAGATCATCAAAAAGTGTTAAAGATCAAATTGTCGAAGGTTATGGACGCAAAAGATACAAAGCCGACTTCATTAAGTTTCTGACTTATGCCCAAGGTTCTAATGATGAATGCACCAGCCAGATAGAAACAATACTTGAATTGTATCCTCAGTTTCCCGAATGGAAATCTCTTCTTTCAGAATATGATCAACTAGGTAAAAAGATTAACAAGTTTATTCAATACGTTGAAAGCAACTGGAAAGTTCAACATACGTAACGAGGAACTAGTAACAAGAAACCAGCAACAAAATGACAACACAAACAAAGCTTAATATACAAGACTTCCTGAATCAGGATGAGAAAAAAGACTTGCTGCGCCTTTTAACGGCCGGCTCAGTCGACGACGGAAAATCAACGCTGATCGGCCGCTTGATGTTCGACAGCAAGATGATTTACGAAGATCAGCTGGCCGCCCTGGAGCGCGACAGTAAACGCATCGGACACGCCGGCGAGGATATCGATTATGCCTTATTGCTGGACGGTTTGAAAGCCGAACGCGAACAAGGAATCACCATCGATGTAGCTTACCGTTACTTCTCAACCAACAAGCGGAAATTCATCATCGCCGATACCCCGGGACACGAACAGTATACCCGCAACATGGTTACCGGAGCTTCAACGGCAAACCTGGCCATTATCCTGATCGACGCCACCAAAGGAGTCATCACCCAAACCCGTCGCCACACCTTCCTGGTATCGTTGCTGGGAATTAAACACGTGGTATTGGCGGTCAACAAGATGGACTTGGTGAAATTCGACCAAAAAGTATTCGACCAAATATGTGACGACTACAAAAACTTCGTTGCTCAGCTCGATATTCCGGATGTAACATTCATTCCGCTTTCGGCACTGAAAGGCGACAACGTGGTCGAAAAGTCAGACAAAATGCCTTGGTACCAGGGTAAGTGCATGCTCGACTTTTTGGAGAATGTACACATCAGCTCCGACCGCAATTTCGAAGATATGCGCTTCCCGGTGCAATATGTGCTGAAACCGGATAATAACTTCCGTGGCTTCTCGGCCCGCGTAGCCTCGGGCATTGTTCGCAAGGGAGAAACGGTGATGGTACTTCCTTCAAAGAAGACCTCAAAAATTAAAAACATCGTCACCTACGATGGTGACCTGGACGAAGCTTTCCCCCCGCAGTCGGTAACAGTGACCCTGGAGGATGAAATCGACATCTCGCGTGGCGATATGCTGGTTTACCCGGATAATCTGCCACGTGTGGAACGCCACTTCGAGGCTAACCTGGTGTGGATGGATGAAAAAGCAATGGATCCAACCACGCACTTCCTGATTAAACAGGCCAACAACAATACGAAAGTTCGCATCGATAAAATTCAATATAAAGTTGATGTAAACACCATGGAGAAATCCAACATCGACTTTTTCAGCCTGAACGAAATTGGCCGCGTGGTGCTGACAACCAATAAACCGCTGTTTTTCGACCCTTATAAGAAAAACAAGAGTACAGGCTCGTTTGTATTGATTGATCCGGTATCGCACAACACCGTAGCTGTTGGTATGATTATCGACAAGCTAAGCTCCGAAAACCTGCCCTCGCGCATTACCGAAGACGAACGCGAACAAATCCGCGATGGTAAAGGGCTGATCCACTCGGAACAATACGAAAAACGCTATAACCAGAAAGGCGCAACCCTGTGGGTTACAGGTCTGCATGGTTCGGGCAAAAACGAAATGGCTTTCAGCCTCGAAAAGCAACTTTTCGAAATGGGTGCCACGGTTGTTCTTTTGGATGGCAGCTCCGTTCGCTCAGGCTTGTCCAAAGAGCTGGATTACTCGCCGACCGACCGCGCCGAGCATCTGCGCCGTGTTGCCGAGGTTTGCCGCTTGTTGAATGATCAGGGTATTATTACCATCTGCTCATTCATCTCGCCCGACAAAGAAATCCGCAAGCAGGTAGCCAAAATTATCGGCGAAGATCGGTTCCACCTGTTCTATATGAATGCTGATTTGGAATTCTGTAAAAACAATAAGGCAGAATACTACCAACAGGAAAATCTGCAATATGTTCCGGGCATCGATATTCCCTTTGATGCACCCGAGAATCCATCGCTGGAGCTGTCGGCTGCCAATCACGGAGAGAACCCGGAGAAGATTATCGAGTACTGTCGCGAAAACGGAATCTTCCCGTTACAATAAAAAAATAAAATGGAGGCCGTCCGATAAACGGATTGGCAAAATCTCCAGTGAGACTCAGGGATCCGGTCTTTTCAAAAAGATCGGATCCCTTTTTTCATAAACCAGCCCCCCACAACACCAGCCACTAAAAAGCAAGCGAGGCGGTAACTTTAGTCACCGCCTCGCTTGCTTCAATTAACTCGGCATTGTTTACCGAATACGATCCATCGAACGGATCAAAGCTTCATCCTTACCAATGCCACGAATAGCCAGATAATCAAAAATCAGCGAGATGATCGGAAAAACAACCGCAATTCCGAAGCTGATATCGGCATCATCGAACGAATAATAAGTGAAGAAATAAAACATGCCGAACAGGCCAATGCTTAACAAGATGGAAAGCACCAAGAAACGAATCTGCAATATTCGCTTTTTGTACATGAAAATGGCTGCTACGTGCAACAGCAAGATAATGCCTGTCAGACCGGCAATGGCCATCCCGTTTTCCTTCAGGCCTTCCTGACCAACTATTCCCCGGATATTAAAGACATAAAAACTCCCTTCGTGTGCAATTTCGGCAAAAGGAAGCGCAAACAACAAGCCCAGCAAAATTGCCGAGATAAGCATATAAACTGTTTGAATACGTTGTACCATGGTTCTGTTTTTTGCACAAAAATAGGGTTTTGAACAAAAGAGACAAGCCCGCCTTTGCCATTCACCATCAAAAAAAGCTACTTCAAGCGAAGCAGCCTTTTCAAATCAATCAACAATGGATTGTTTAAATATCTTCGAACTCCACATTGGTGTAATTATTTACCAGCTCTTGTTCTTCCTCACCGTATTCCGGCTCCTCCGCCGAGAGCTGTTCAGCCGGCTGCTCGTCGTAAGCTGGTTGGGCTTCACGTTGATTAAGTGCCCCGGGCTGTCTTTCGCGGATGAATTCGACTACTTCCTCCAGCCCATCTGCAAACTTCTCAAAATCCTCCTTGTACAGAAATATTTTATGTTTCTCAAAGTAGTATTTCCCGTCTTGGTCGTAATGCTTCTTACTCTCGGTAATTGTCAGGAAAAAATCATCGCTCCGGGTTGATTTTACATCGAAAAAGTAAGTTCTTTTACCTGCCCGCACTGCTTTTGAATAAATCTCCTTTCTGAATTTACGATCAACGCCCTCTCTAAATTCATTATTCTTCTCAAAGCCTTCCATGCTATTTGTTTTAGGTTTGTATTAGTTAACATCAAAAATAATGAATTATTTGCAGAAAAACACGAAGCTGTTAACAAACAGATGTCAGAAATTTAACAACCGCTACCCAGCTTACTGCCCCTGATAATATTTTAAGGCTTCGGGCATTAACTTTTCCAGGGCAGCGATCCGGTTGGCATCAACCGGGTGGGTGCTCAGCCACTCGGGCGTTCCACCACTGTTAGCCGACATGCGCTGCCAAAATGCAACAGCCGATCGGGGATCGTAACCGGCAAGAGCCATAAATATCAAGCCCATCTGATCGGCTTCGTACTCGTGTTTGCGGGAAAATGGCAACATAACCCCAACCTGAGTGGTCGCTCCATAAGCCATATTGTAGAGGTTCCGGGTTTCTTCAGGCTTTTCCTGCATTGCCGTCGACAGCGCAACACCGCCCATCTGCACCAGCATCGCATGGCTCATGCGCTCGCTTCCATGACGCGCTACAGCATGGGCAATTTCGTGGCCCATCACCACTGCCAGTCCGTTTTCGTCTTGCGTGTAAGGTAAAATTCCGCTGTATACCACCACTTTACCACCAGGCATACACCAGGCATTGGGCACCTCGCTGTCCACCAAATTAAATTCCCAGTTAAAATTCGCGATATAACTCTCGAATCCATTCTCCTTTAAATATTTCTCCACTCCCGCGGCAATTCGGCTCCCGACCTTTTTTACCAGCTCGGTTTGCTGTTTATTCGTCGAAATCTTATTGGCTTTCAAAAAATCATCATAATTTGTTAAGCTCATCGATACCATTTCCGATTCAGGAATCAGGCTTAACTGGCTACGTCCGGTTAAAGGAACCGATTTACAGGCCTGTAACAGCAAAAGAACCACTACAAACCAAGCAACTTTCTGCAGATTCATTTTCATAACTATTTTCATAATATTCGTTTTCACACCGAATATACAACAAACAATAGACATAAAAGTGCAAATATCCCTTCCTTTTTCGCCAATTGGCCCGATAAACCGCTAACACTACGGTATAGCTATTACACGCTACAACTGCGCATGCTGCCAGCTCCGGTTTCCGGCCAGTGCTTCGATGGGTGTTGTGAAACAGAAAAGCAAAATCCCCGTCTATATCGGCTAAAAAACCAACAGCCAATGAGCGAGTAGCTTATACCATGCGGTATTGCCTTTTCGTCATAAAGCCCTATTTTTTCCTTTTGAAGCCAGAAGCCTATCAGTTCTTTGAGAATATCCTTAAATTTACCATAAGTTCACAATAAAAGACAAAAAGATGCGAAATAAAAAAATCACCATCTGCGCGTGTACATCACGCTCTTTTATCGACAAAAACAAAGTTGCGTTGCTGGCAACCGAATTGAAGGAAAAAGGACACGAAGTGGCAATAATAGCGGACCTGTGCGAAATGGTGATGAGCCGATCGAATGACTTAGCCGAGGTCGCCGAAACGGAAATTCTGGCCTGCTATCCGAGGGCAATACAGGCGCAAATGGATTGGCTCAACCTGCCAACCAACAAGCTGCACGACATCAGAAACAACGAGGCAGATGCTATTCTTTCTGAATTTGATATCGTTTTCGATCAAGCGAATAGCAAAGAAGCCGATCCGCCCATTATTGACCAAATAAAAGGGTTACCGAGTGCTCCCGGTGCTGATGCCTGGTATCCTATTATCGACAAGAGCAAATGCACCAACTGTGGCAAGTGTCACGATTTTTGCCTGTTTGGCGTATATACCATCGAAAACAAGGCGATAAAAGTTGTTCAGCCACAAAATTGCAAAAATAACTGTCCGGCTTGTGCGCGGGTTTGTCCGAGCAAAGCAATCATCTTCCCCAAATATGCCAAATCGCCCATCAATGGTGGTACAATTGAAGAAGAACAGTTTGACCCGGAAGCATTGGACAACATGTACCAGGAGCGGTTAAAATACCGACTTCGTCAGCGCCGAACAGGCATTTCATTGCAAAAAAACAACAATAAATGAAGCTGAAAGATTATACAGCAACGGCCAAAGCTGCACTGCGTGTTGCCATGGAATGCTCGCCGAGAATTCTGTGGAAGTTCATGTACAACTTCGGCTGGCGCAACCTCAAGAATATTAACCAATTTGAAAGGCGTCAGGCAAAAGGTGAAGATTTCTTCCCCGCTTTCATTATGATTTCAATAACCGAAAGCTGCAACCTGGCATGCAGCGGCTGCTGGGTAACAACAACCGGCAAACAATCACTTAGCCCCGAACAGCTTGATGGAATCATTTCGCAAAGCAAGCGCAAAGGATCATATTTTTTCGGTATCCTCGGAGGTGAACCTCTTCTGTACAAAGGCTTGCTGGAGATCATGGAGAAACATTCCGATTGCTACTTTCAGTTGTTCACCAACGGAACACTCATTACCGAAGAGCTGGCCTTGCGCTTCAAAAAAATGGGCAACATCACACCGTTAATTAGTATCGAAGGGCTGAAACAGGAAAGCGACGAGCGCCGCGGCAGGAATGATGTCTTCGAAAAAACACTGGCTGGCGTCCGGGCATGTCGAAAAGCAAAACTCATAATTGGGGCTGCTGCCAGCATTTGCAAGAGCAATTTTAACGACCTGGTCAACCGTGAGCATTTGGAACGACTTGCTGCCGAAGGGATTCATTATTTCTGGTACTACATTTACCGGCCGGTTGGCCCAAACCCGAACGTGGCGAATGCTTTGGACGAAGATGAGATTCTGGATTTACGCCGCTTCATTGTCGAACAACGCAAGAATGCTCCGCTACTACTTATCGACACCTATTGGGATGATAAAGGCAATGCTCTTTGCCCTGCCGCAACCGGCATGAGCCACCACATTGCGCCAAGCGGTGCTGTGGAATTCTGCCCGCCCATACAGATGGCCAAAGATTTTATCAACGAAGATGCCTCCAACCTGGTCGACCTGTTTAGGCAATCCGAATTTCTCGATCAATTCCGGAAAATGACCGCCGAGAAATCGCGTGGCTGCATCATTTTGGAAGATCCGGAAAAGCTGGTTCAGTTCCTGGAAATGCAGGAGGCGATCGATTCGACCTCGCGACAAACGGTGGCGCAAGAATATTTAACGATGCGTCCGGTTGCCGGGCATAACCTCCAGGGAAAGGAAATCCCCGAGGAAAACGTCTTTTACAGAATAATGAAAAAGAAATACTTTTTTGGATTTGGAGCTTACGGATAACCGACAACGCATGATGAAAACAACGCTCAAATACAACATCCCGGAAACACTGGCACAACGCAGCAAACTGCGCAAAGCAATTGATTCGTTTGTCAGCGAAAAGCAGCTTAGCCCTCCCCTGTCGATGGAACAGCTGTCGGACATGGCCACTCAGCTTTCCCAAAAACACGAGTTGGAGCCGGGCACACAAGGTTGGCTCATGGTTGAACTGAACAACTGCGTGTGGCGCGAAACGGTGGCATCCATTCCGTTTGAAAAGCGGATTCTGCTCTTACCCAAATGTTTGAGCAATTCGGCCAAGTGCAAAGCCGATGTTGACGAGTTTGGCTTGCTATGCAACCTATGCTCAAACTGCTCGATACCGGATTTGCAAGACAAAGCCGAAAGCCTGGGCATGATGAGCATTGTTGCCGAAGGATTCACCTCTGTAATATCGCTAATCGAAAATAAGGTTGTCGACACGGTAATCGGCGTGAGCTGCCTGCACTCGCTCGAAAAAGCTTTCCCGCTGCTGATCAACCACGCCGTTCCTGGCTTGGCAATCCCGCTAAACAACGATGGCTGTAAAGACACGACGGTCGACCTGGCGTACGTCAACCAGTTGATGAGTCTTCATTCCGAGAAAGAAAGCAACATGCTGGACTACAACCAGCTAAAACATACCCTGCACGAATGGTTTTCGAAAGATAACCTGCAACAGGTTTTATCACCGCTTAGCGATCCAACTTCATTGATTGCCCGGGAGTGGTTGTCGAACGACGGTAAACGCTGGCGCCCCTATCTTCTGGCGGCAAGTTACCTGGCGCTAAGCGGAGAAAAAGAAATCCCGAAAGAACTACAGCTGGCTGCTATCGCAATCGAATGTTTCCACAAGGCATCGCTTGTGCACGACGATATTGAAGATGACGATGATCTCCGCTACGGAAAGGAAACCGTAAACGCCGCCCACGGCGTCCCCATGGCCATCAATGTTGGCGACATGTACTTGGGCGAAGGCTACCGTTTGCTGGCACAATGCGGAAAAATGGAATTGATAAAAGTTGCCGCCGAGGCGCACCTTGCACTTTGCAAAGGTCAAGGCCTGGAGCTCGGATGGAGCAGGCACCCACGTCAATTCAACATGGATTTTGTTCTGGAAGTGTTTTGCAATAAAACGGTTCCGGCCTTTGATGTTTCGCTGATGATGGGCGTGATCTGCTCCAATAACGATTTGCATTTACGCCAGCAACTCAACGACTACTCTCGCGCCTTGGGCATTGCCTACCAGCTGCAGGATGACATCGAAGATTTTGAAACAGATGCTCCGCTGAGTACCCGTCCGTCAGCAGTTCTGGCGGCTATGTTTGAGCTGCATCCCGACGAAGATTTCATCAACGCACTGCTCTACTCCACCGACTTAAAGGCCTTTTTAGGCACAAAACAAAACACAGCGATTCTGAAAAGCGCGATCAACAAAGTGCAGGAACTGGTGGAAGCGTACCGGTTACAGGCAATACAAGCGTTGGAAGGAGTTAAAAATATCGAACTCAAACGCCTGCTGTTTCGGGTTACCAAAAAGATCTTAAAATAAGGATGAAGGAAACAATCTCCATACGGTTAGTCAATACGCTGGAAAAAGGTAAAGCGCATTTGTCGGAAGATGCACTCCGGCAGGTTCGTAGTTTCGTCAGTTCGCAAATGGCGGATGATTGTGCGTTCCGGAATAAAGGGGGAAAGTCGGACCTGTACTACACCGTATTCGGATGGATGTTGTGTTACGTTTTGGGGATCAAACTCGATTCTGGCAAAATGAAAAACTATCTCGCCAGGCAGAAACCCGATGAGTTCGACCTGATTCATTATGCGGCCTATATGCGCTGTTCCATCTTAGCCGATCTTTCTAAAAACGGCAAACTGATGACCTGGCTCGGCTCGCTCAAATCGAAAAAGACCAAAGATATTACTGAATTTTCGGGCATACCACACGACGACCCGAATTCACCATACACGCAATTTATTTGGCTTTCGCTATTGGAAGACACAGGAAACAAACCAACAAATCGGGCCGAAATCTTAGCCAATTTGAGTGATTATCAGCTTGAAAAAGGAGGCTTCAGAAATATGCCAAACGGCCTGGGAGCATCAACCAATGCGACGGTTGCAGCGCTATCGGTAAAAGGGCAGCTAGAAGGCTACAAACCGAACCGGGACGTGCAGTTTCTGAAAAACCTGCAACAAGAAAACGGAGGGTTCTTCGCTGCGTCTGCTTCTCCTGTTCCCGATTTGCTTTCGACAGCCACTGCGCTATTCATTTTGCAATGTTACAAAGAGAAGCCTCGCTACAGCGCCACTGAGTTTTTGGAAGCCCATTGGTTAGAAACCGGTGGTTTCTGCCCCACCCTGATTGATGAAACGAGTGATGTAGAATATACTTTTTACGGTCTTTTAGCACTGGGAACAATAGATTAGAATTTAAAAAGCAATGATAAACGATAAACAGATAGATGAGCTAATTGAAGTTTTGCAGAACAAACTGGCTGCAAATCGAATATCGGGAGATGGCAGCTGGAGAAGTACACTTTCTTCAAGCGCAATCTCGACATCTGTTTCTGCTTTCGCCTTATACCTGGCCGATTCGAAAAAGCATAAAGCACTGATTGAAAAAGGCCAGCAGTGGCTATTCAATACCATGCTACCGGATGGCTCCTGGGGCGACAGCCCCGAAAGCCCAACGAATATGACGGCAACCTTGCTTTCCTATGCTGCCTTGTTTGCTTCCGGCAGTCCGTCGGCAAAAACAAAAGTTTACCTCGAGCAAACATTAGGCGGCTCAACCGATCAGCAAATCATTGATGGCGTGCTCCGCTACTACGGAAAAGACCTGACTTTCTCTGCTCCCATTTTGGTGATGTGCGCACTGGCCGGCCTGATTCAAAGCTGGGAAAATATCCCGCAACTCCCCTTTGAGCTGTCAGTGCTGCCCCAACGTGTTTTCCGTTTTCTGCAGCTTCCGGTAGTCAGCTATGCGATTCCGGCACTCATTGCAGTTGGAATTCTGCGCCACAAAAAAGGTCGTAGAAACCTGCTTTCGCCCGTTCGCGATCAGTTTATCAACCGATCATTAACGAAATTGCAGCAGCTTCAACCCGAAAACGGTGGTTTTCTGGAAGCCGCTCCGCTGACCGCTTTTGTAGCCATCTGCTTATGTGGTGCCGGATACAGTCAACTCGCTTCAACTCAAAAGGCGATTAGCTTTTTAGTTGAAACAGTCCGCAAGGACGGATCGTGGCCCATTGACACCAACCTGGATTCGTGGGCAACCGTCTTAAGCATCCGGGCATTGGGCAATGATATTCAAAATAAACAGGCACTTGCCGATCAAATTAAACAGCGGGCTTTTACCTACAAACATCCATTTACAGGCGCCCACCCCGGAGGATGGGCCTGGACCAACCTTCCCGGCGCTGTTCCCGACGCCGACGACACAGCAGGTACTTTGGTGGCTCTGCATACCCTTTTAAACGGAGAACCATGCGCTGAAATTGAAAACGGTATCAACTGGTTGCTCGGTCTGCAAAATAGCGACGGTGGCATCCCGACCTTCTGCAAAGGCTGGGGCAAATTGCCCTTCGATGCCAGCAGCCCCGACATTACAGCGCACACCCTGCAGGCTATTCATTTATGGATTGACGTCCTTCCATCCGACCTTCGGGCAAAGTGCCGGAAACGGATGAAACGCATGCTGAAATGGATGCAGAAGACACAAACGAACGACGGTGCCTGGGTTCCGTTATGGTTTGGCGATCAAAATGCTTCGGATGAGAAAAACCCGGTTTACGGAACAGCTGTAGCCGTTGAATACCTGGCGGGAAATGACGATCCCGTTGCCAAAAAGATCGTGAGCAAAGGAATAGACTACCTTCGTTCAACCCAAAACAAAGATGGTGGTTGGGGAGGTGCCCCGCAGGTACCATCCAAAGTTACCACGACAGCCCGTGCGCTAAGTGCACTCGCCGTTCATGGCTGCTACAAGCATGAAAATACGGAAACCGGATACGGATTTCTATACAAAAAATACAAGCAAGCTGAACTGTTTCAGCCGGAACCGATCGGGCTTTATTTCTCCCGACTTTGGTATTCCGAGGAAATGTACAACATCACTTTTGCCTTAAATGCATTGCAAAAAATCAAAAATCAAAAAAAATAACCATGAAACACGCACTCATTTTAATTTCACTTTTAATGCCGCTTTTTTTGTCGGCGCAAACAAATATTCAATGGCGGGGAACTGACCGATCGGGGATCTATCACGAACAAGGCTTACTAACGCAATGGCCGGAAAGCGGTCCTGCTTTAAAATGGCATTTCGACGAGTTGGGCGAAGGCCATTCATCCGTAGCGATTGATGCGGATAAACTTTACCTCACCGGACTCAAGGGCGACAAAGGCTACCTATATGTCTTCGATTTGAACGGAAAACTGCTCAGTACCAAGGAATACGGACCAGAGTGGACCGAAAGCTACAACGGCCCACGTGGTACGGTAACCATCAATGATTCGAAAATCTACCTCACTTCGGGCTACGGCGTTTTGTATTGCTTGGATCAAAATACCCTGAACCTGGTTTGGAAGAAGGACTTTTTGAGCGAATTCAACGCCAGCAACATAAGCTGGGGAATTAACGAAGCACCGCTAATTGTTGACGATAAGGTAATTGCTACGCCCGGTGGATCAAAAGGCAACATCGTAGCCTTCAACAAAAATACCGGCGAACTAATCTGGACCTGCGCCGGTGAAGGCGATTTGTCAGCCTATTGCTCGCCTCAATACATCAGCGATCAGGAAGTGCCTCAAATTGTGACAATCACAGCTAATCACGTCATTGGAGTTGATGTGAAAACAGGTCAAAAATTGTGGTCAATTGAAAAAACAAACCGCTGGTCTGTCCATGCAAACACACCTGTTTACAGTAAAGGAATGCTCCTTTGCACCAGTGGCTACGGTGGCGGTTCAGTTATGCTCCGCTTAACCGATGGCGGCCGCCATGTGGAAAAGGTCTGGGAATCGACCGAACTTGATAATCGTTTGGGCTCCATGGTGAAGGTTGGCAACTATGTGTACGGTTCGGGCGACAAAAATCGCTACTGGTTTTGCGCCGATTGGAATACCGGTGAAATCAAGTACAAGCAAAATGGTTATGCCATGGGTAACATCATTGCTGACGAAGGAATGCTTTACTGCTACACCGACCGTGGCAATATGTTGTTGGCCAAAGCAACGCCTGAAAAATTCGATGTGGTCAGCAAATTTCCAATCACAATGGGCACGGCACAGCATTGGGCTCACCCGGTATTGTACAAAGGACTTCTGCTGGTGCGCCACGGCAATTCGCTGATGGCCTACCAGGTAAAATAATTTTTAGCCAGACGAAGCATGAAAAGATTGATGGGATTGAAAACAGATTAAAAATAGATTGATGGGATCGAAAGCAGATTAGTGGTAGACTGATCAATCCCTTCAATCCTTCAATCCGAAACCTATTGAGAATGTCTTGCTAAAAATTGCACGAGTATTATTGATAAAGAACAAAGAATCTGTGAACGAAAAACGAATCATAAAAGCAATCACCTACCTGAGCATTCTGGTCTTTGCAGGCGCAATCGTAGGATGGCACTTGCATAGCCCACGCCGGGATTTCGAAGTGCTGGCTCCGGGTGCTGACAACCGCCCCGAAGGCTTAGCACGCAATGCGGACGATGTAAAGATTGGTGAATTCTTTATGCGCTATAACGAAGAGAGTTCTACTCGAACCGGGCAATGGAACAGCTTCCGCGGGGAAAACTCGACCAATATTGTTACAACACCGGAAAAGCTGAATATTGGAGACTCGGATTTTCCCGTAATATGGACCGTTGAAACTGGTGAAGGACATGCTTCTCCGGTGATCTATAACGGGAAAGTTTACTTTCTGGACTATGACGAAAAACTCAGTTCCGACGCTTTACGGTGCTTCTCGCTGGAAACAGGACTGGAACTTTGGCGTCGCTGGTACCGCGTTCCAATCAAACGAAACCACGGTTTCTCAAGAACCATCCCGGCCATTGGCGACGACTATATTGTTACAATCGGGCCAAACGGCCACGTCATGTGCTGCGACCCGAATACCGGCGATCTGAAATGGACGGTGGATATGCAGAAACAGTATAAATCGGAAATTCCATTCTGGTACACCGGGCAATGTCCGTTGGTTGATAACCATACGCTGATTTTGGCTCCTGCCGGAGATGAAGTGCTGCTAACCGCCCTGGATTGCTCCACCGGCGAGGTTTTGTGGACAACCCCGAACACCGTCAACTATAAAATGTCGCACTCGTCGGTCATGAAAATGAAGCTGAACGGGAAAGCAACCTATGTTTACGCGGGGGTCGGTGGTATCTGCGGCATTTCGGCCGATCAGGCAGACGCGGGCAAATTGCTATGGGATGTCAACAAATGGCAACCATCGGTAATCGCGCCATCTCCGGTACAAGTTTCGAGAAACCAATTCTTCATGGTTGCTGGCTATGGTACCGGCGGGGCGATGATCCAGGTCAGCCAATCCGGTGGAACATGGACAGCAAACGTTTTGGACGCCTACAAGCCAAATGCGGGAATTGCCAGCGAACAGCAAACACCGGTATTTTACAACAATATGCTGATCTGTGTAATGCCCAAAGATGGAGGGGCTCTCCGCAATAAACTGGTCTGCTACTCGCCCAACGACTTGCACACGCCGCTCTGGAGCTCAGCTGCCGAGGATCGGTTTAGACTGGGGCCATACCTGATCATCAACGACAAGCTTTTCGCCCTCAAGGACGATGGCGAACTCTATGTCTATGAAATTCAGAAGCAAGCTTTGAATCTTTTGAAAAAGCAACGCATCATGGATGGCGTGGACGCCTGGGGACCGATGGCTTATGCCGACGGCATGCTCATACTCCGCGATGCTCATTCAGTAAAATGCATAAAAATCAGCTAGGTTATGGGAAAAACGATTAAGCTTATCATCAACATCCTTATTTTCATTGTCGTTATTGGCTTTATTGGCTACATGGTCAGCTCGGTTAATAAAGATGAAAAATCACCTGCGACGACCGTGGTTCAGGAGGCTTTTGTAAGCCCGATGGAAAAAGTTAAAACATTCGATTTTCCGTTTGAAATCGAACATTTTGTGCTGAGTGAAAAACAAATTTTCCTCACCGACAGCCAAACTGTCTATGTTTATCGGGCCAATGGAGAAACCTTAAACTCGTTCCCGATAAAGTCGGGCATGCGGGATATCGAAGTCGCCGATGACAAGCTCTACGTTCTGTACCCAACCTTTATTGATGTTTATTCAACCAACGGCGACTCGGTTAATCATTGGGAAGCTTGCAGCGACCGCTCCGATTACTGCGCGATGGCCCTGACCAACGACTTTGTATTTGTTACCGATGCACAAAACAAAAACATCTGCAAATACACCCGCGAGGGCAACTTCGTGAAGTTCATCGCAAGTCCGCACAACTTTATCATCCCGAGTTATTCCTTCGATATTTTCAACCATAACGATACCATCTACGCTGTCAATTCCGGACGACATCTGATTGAATCCTATACGACTGACGGAGACTTCATCGCATCCTTTGGTGGCTCCGGAACCGAATCCGGATTCTTTGCCGGCTGCTGCAACCCGGCCCATATTCAGATTGATCGGAACGGCCAATTTTTCACGTCAGAAAAGGGTAATCCCCGGATTAGCACTTTTAAAAAAAACGGGCAGTTTGACCAGGTATTGCTGAACAACCAGCTGCTTGGTGGCGGCTACGATGCTTACGAGATTGGAATTGATGCCAACAGGCTTTTTGTTGCGGGAAAAAACCACATCGACATCTATGCTTTTAAGAATTAGAAAATCAGCGAACAAATGAAACCAGATAAAAAAAACCAAAAGATATCACGCAAAGAGTTCCTCCAAATCGGTGGTTCGGTGATTGCCGGGGGAACCATTCTCGGCCTCTCAGGCGTCACGCTTTGGAAAAACTATAAGCACAAAACCAACCCGATCAGCCAATCAGTAGCCGGCCTGGAATCTGTTTCCGAAGAATTCCGGTCACCTTATAAACTGGTCTCTTCATTCAGCATACCCGACAAGCTTGATAGCTTCGAATTACTGGGCGACCGCATAGTTGTTTCAACAGCCAACAAGGTATTTATCTACAGCGCAACGGGAACATTGGAACACCAATTTGAAATTGGCCAAAACCTTCGCGACATGGCGGTTGCCAACAACGAAATCTACCTGCTGTTTCCTTCCCGCTTTGAAGTGTACAACGCACAAGGTGATCTGGTCCGCAACTGGGAAGCCGGCAACGAAAATGCCGACTATTGCTCGATGGCGGTAGGCGGAAATGCTGTTTTTGCAACCGATGCTGCCAACAAAAATATGTGCAAGTACACAACCGACGGCAAACTTGATCGCATCGTTCAAAGCCCGAACCGATTTATCATTCCCAGCTATTCCTTTGGGATAACTTATGCCGATGGCCTGGTTTATTGCTCGAACCCGGGGCGCCACCAGGTTGAAAAATACACCGCCGATGGAGAATACCTGGGCGCCTTTGGGCAGGCAGGCGGGGCTGTGGGAAATTTCGGCGGATGCTGCAATCCGGTTCACCTCAGCTATACTTCAACCGGTGAAATCATCACTTCAGAAAAAGGCAACCCGCGAATCAGCTGCTACAGCAAAGACGGGAAATTTCAAAACCAACTGCTCGACAGCAAAACGCTTGGTGGAGGCCATATTGCCTACCGCGTGAAAGTTGCCGGCGACAAACTATTTGTAGCAGGAAAAAACCTGGTTTCAACCTTTCAATACGACAAATCAATGGCCGCAAAAACGGCCTGCTCGACCTGTGGAATTGATTGCCCGTTGAGAGAAGGAACATTAATTTAAAAGAGCCATGAACGGAAAAAACAATCCTAAGAAAAGCCCAATCGAACGCCGGAAGTTCCTGCAAATGCTTGGCACTGCCGCTGCCGGAGGTTCCATCCTTTTAGTGGCCGGCGGACTGGCAAGCCGAATAAACCGTGCCGAGGCAGGTCTGTACTGGCAAATCGATCCGGCCAAATGCACCCAGTGTGGTCGTTGCGAAACGCATTGCGTGTTGAATGTGTCGGCTGTAAAATGTATCCATGCCAACCGGGTTTGCGGCTACTGCGACCTGTGTGGCGGCTACTACCGCTCTAACGTAAAAGAACTGAATACAGCTGCCGAAAACCTGCTATGTCCGACAGGCGCCATCCAACGTAAATTTGTGGAAGATCCTTATTTTGAATATACCATCGATGAGAGCTTGTGCAATGGTTGCGCCAAATGTGTGAAAGGCTGCACCTCCTTCGGAAACGGATCGCTGTACCTGCAAATTAAACGCGACCTGTGCCTGGACTGTAACGAATGTAAAATTGCCCTGGTGTGCCCTGCTGATGCCATTAGCCGCGTCCCCCTTGATGTGGCCTACAAACTGAAAGACGAATAATGAAGAAGATCCTTTTCACCCTAACTTCTCTGCTGCTGCAACTAGCAGCCTTTGCTCAAAACAGGTTTCCAAAGCCTGATTTTGAATCCGGCTACCAATACCCGGATATCCAATATGCAGTTCCCAACGAGTCGCTTTGGCTGGTTGTCGACATCCTGTTACTTGTTGCTCTCATGAGCTTTGTTTCCTGGGCCGTCATCCGCAAGCAAACGCGAAAACCGATCATCTGGGTTTCGGTGATTTCCGTTGCCTACTTTGGATTCTTCCGCAGCGGTTGTGTCTGCAGCATTGGTTCAATCCAAAATGTTGCGCTATCGCTAGCCGATTCAAGCTATATTCTGCCCATCTCGGTCTTGCTCTTTTTCATCCTGCCAATTGCTTTTGCATTTCTGTTTGGTCGGGTATTTTGTGCTGGCGTTTGCCCGTTTGGAGCCTTGCAGGAACTGGTCAACATTAAAAACTACAAGCTCTCCAAGTCGCTGACTTCAGCTCTGAGCGTCATCCCCTGGATTTACCTGATCTTTGCAGTTTTGTATGCCGTAACGCGCAGTACATTCATCATCTGCCGATTCGATCCGTTTATTGGCATCTTCCGGCAAGGCGGCGATTTTGGGCTGATTGTATTCGGTGTTTTGTTGTTGATCACTTCCATTTTTACAGGGCGCCCATTCTGCCGTTTCCTCTGTCCTTACGGAGCCTTGCTCAGCCTCTTTTCGCGTGTTTCGATCTGGAAAGTAAAAATCACCAAAAAGCAATGTATCAATTGCGAACTGTGCCACAATGCCTGCCCGGTTGATGCGATTAAACCGCCGCATGAGAATAAGGTGAAAGAAAATCGCTTGCTGGGTGTGAAACGCCTGATCAACTACGCTGTCGTTCTGCCGGTATTGGTCATCACCGGAGCCTTGCTGATGCGCTATGCAAGCAATGATCTGAGCCGCGCTCACAAAGATGTCCGTTTACACGATATGGTCATGCTTCAGGAAGCCGCACCTCAAAATAGCCTTTCACTCGAACTGGAAGCCTTTTACGGACAGGGTAGAACAGTTGCCGAGCTTACTGAAAAAGTTGAAAAAATTCAGGCCGACTACAGACTTTATTCAACCATCGCCGGTGGATTCATTGGCCTGGTTATCGGAATCACCTTGATTGGCTTATCAACCAAGCGCACCCGAAAAGAGTACGAGATTGAACATGCCGACTGTGTAGCCTGTGGAAAGTGCTTTGGCTACTGCCCTCAAAATAAACTTGAAATAAAAACCGGAACGCTAACGCTATGAAGAAAGCAATCTACAGAAATATAGCTATCGTATCAGCCCTATTCGTTGTCACCTTTGCAATTATGCTGATCACAAACTACTTTCAGGTAAGGCAGTCCGCTCCGTTGCAGACCGAGATCGTTGAAAGCCTGAAAGAACTCAATATCCAGAACTCGGGGAATACGGAACTGCAAGAGCAAATTCGCCAACTGGATTTAATGGCTCGCAAAGCTTATTTTGTCAGCATGGATCACCTCATGACCGGCGTCTATATCTTGCTGGGAATGCTGCTGGTGTTCCTCATTTCGGCCCGAATGTATTTTGCAAACTACCGTAACATCCCTTCAAAAGATCTCGACCCGATTGACGAATGGGCCATTAAAACCCAGGCCCGGAAATATGTCGGATTCGCGGCTGCCGGAGTTGCAGCGCTGGCCTTGTTGTTTGTTGTTATGAGCACGCCATTCCTGGTCAACAACTCGGTGGCGAATGGCAATGAGCAGACTGAAGAAACTGTAGCTACCAACGAAGTCGCCGAAGCAGTGCCGGAAGCAATAACTACCTATAAATCAGAAACACCGGTAACGGAAGTTACAGAAGAAGCTTCGGTAGTTGAGGACGAAATTGCCCCGGAAACAAAAGCGGAGGAACCAACCGAAAAAGAGCCCGTTGCTACAGCAGAGACAACTGAAGTAGCTAAAAAGGCCGAACCGGAAGCAAAGCCAACAACACCCACGGTTGCTGTAAATACCGTTAACTCGAATGCTTTCCGCGGGAATAACTCAAGTGGTCTTTCGGCGGCTAAAAATGTTCCGGCAAAATGGGATTTAGCAGCCGGAACAAACATCGCCTGGAAAAAGCCCATCCCCATGAAAGGGAAAAATTCGCCGGTGGTCAACGGCAATAAAGTCTTTTTTACCGGTGCCGACCAGACAAGCCGGGTGCTGTACTGTTACGATCTGACCAGCGGCGAAGCATTGTGGAGCATGAAAGCTGCAAACATTCCCGGATCGCCGGCACAGGTACCAAAAACAACCGACGACACGGGCTTGGCTGCACCAACAGTCGCCACCAACGGCAAGCAGGTCTGTGCCATTTTTGGAACCGGCGATCTGATATGCACTGACATGAACGGCAAACAGCTCTGGGCGAAAAACCTCGGCGTGCCCGACAATCACTATGGCTATGCTTCGTCGTTAATCACCTACATGAACCTTTTGATTGTACAGTGGGATAATCAAAACGACTCGAAAATTATAGCACTCGATCTCGCCAGCGGTGACGAAAAATGGACAACGACCCGAAAAGAACGCATAACATGGAGCTCCCCGATTATTGCACAAGTGCACAGTAAGCCGCAGTTGGTACTCATGGGCAATCCGGCCATTGCGGCTTACAACCCCGAAAACGGCGAACAACTATGGCGCGTTGAATGTCTTTCCGGAGAGGTCGGAGCAAGTGCCTGTAGCTCGAACGGAATCATCTACGGAGCAAGCGAATATGCCACTCTGTCGGCAATAAATGGTACAGATGGATCCATCGTATGGCAGGCCAGCGACTTTTTGCCGGAAGTGTCCAGCCCGGTCGCCACCAAAACGAATGTCTACGTAGCCACCAGCTATGGCGTTGTAGCCTCCTACGATGCCCAAACAGGTGAGCTCGAAAAAGAACAGGAACTCGATGGCGAATTCTATTCGTCACCAATCATTGCCGAAGGTAAAATCTACCTGTTCAACACCGATGGTACCATGCACATTTTCTCTGCCGACAAAGATTTCGAGCTTCTGGATTCTTTTGAAACCGGGGAACGAACTTATGCGACACCCGCGTTCACCAACGGCAGGATTGTCGTACGAACCGACGAAAGTATTTACTGTGTAACAACCGATTAACATGAGTTGTAATTGCGAAAATAACGGACAACAAACGCTTGATCAGACAATTGCCAAAGTCGATGCAATTATCGGGCGGATTGGAACTGAGCGGAACGTCATTATTCCGCTGCTGCAAGCTTTGCAGGAAGAGTTTAGCTACCTGCCCGGCGATGCCATTGAGCGCATCTACGAAAAAACGGAGATCGACCGGGCTCAGCTGATCAGCGTTTCAACCTTTTACTCCCAGTTCAGGCATATCCCCTATGGCAAGCACCTGATTAAAGTGTGTACCGGTACGGCCTGCCACGTAAAAGGGGCAACAAACGTCTACGATTCGTTTCGGCGCGAGCTGAAAATGGATCACGACAACATTACGACCAACGACCAGCTTTTTTCGATTGAAAAAGTAGCTTGCCTGGGATGCTGCACCCTGGCGCCTGTTGTTCAGATTGATGAAAAAATCTACGGCCATGTTCTTCCGGGCAAGGTAAACGAAGTGATTGACGAATTTCTGGAGCAGGAAATACAACAGCAAAAGGCAACAGTCAAGAAAACAAAATCCCGGGTTCCCGGCGAAATTCGGTTGGGCATGGGCTCCTGTTGCCAGGCCAGCGGTTCATCCGACATCTACAAAGAGTTGCACAAAACTTCCGACGAGCTGGGGATCGATGTTACCATCAAATCGGTTGGCTGTGTGGGTGTGTGCAACAAAGTTCCCCTAATTGATGTGGTGGATGAAAAAGGCGAAATCACACGGTATCCGAATGTGAAGCCTGAAGAGATTAAAGAAATTCTGCACTACCACTTCAAACCGGGAAGTCTTTTAAAACGACTGAAAAACAACCTCTTCAACCGGGTCGACACCTACCACACCGACCTGACCTGGAACAACGTGATTTGGAAACCGGAGAATGAACGAACAGGCGTAATCAACAGCTTTCTTTCGGAACAAATCCACATTGCCACCGAAGGATACGGCTACCTGGCGCCATTGAACCTCGAAGAATATATGGGCCACGGTGGTTTCAACGCTTTAAAGAAAGTAGTTTCGGAATACCGTCCCAACGAAGTCGTAAAAACCGTTCTCGAAAGCGGACTTCGTGGCCGAGGCGGCGGTGGATTTCCAACCGGTAAAAAATGGGAAATGGTGGCAACATCAACCAGCCCCGAGAAGTATGTCATCTGCAACGGCGACGAAGGTGACCCCGGTGCCTTTATGGATCGCATGATTCTGGAATCGTACCCTTTCCGGGTGATCGAAGGCATGCTCATTGCCGGCTATGCAACCGGAGCCAACAAAGGCGTATTCTACATTCGGGCCGAATATCCGCTGGCTGTGAAACGCATCAGAGCAGCGCTTGAGTTTTGCCGGGAGAAGAACTTACTGGGCAAAAATATCGCCGGCACTAACTTCTCGTTCGACATTGAAATTTTCGAGGGCGCCGGAGCATT
Organism: Mangrovibacterium marinum; assembly: GCF_003046625.1. Taxonomy (GTDB): domain Bacteria; phylum Bacteroidota; class Bacteroidia; order Bacteroidales; family Prolixibacteraceae; genus Mangrovibacterium; species Mangrovibacterium marinum. The sequence goes on along the minus strand of NZ_QAAD01000010.1, from coordinate 144,252 downwards.
CGTGTGCGGTGAAGAAACCGCCCTGATTGCCTCCATCGAGGGAGAACGGGGCTTTCCAAAACAGCGGCCTCCCTACCCGGCAGTTGCCGGCCTCAACGGTTTACCAACACTGGTCAATAACGTGGAAACACTGAGTCAGCTTTCTTTTATCATCAACAAAGGCCTGAATAAATATTTGAAAATCGGAACCGACAACAGCAAGGGAACCAAAGTTTTCGCACTGGCCGGAAAAATCAAAAACGGAGGTCTGATTGAAGTGCCCATGGGCATCACGCTCAACCAGATCATCGAGGATATTGGTGGCGGTGTTGAAGGCGGCGAAAAGCTGAAAGCCGTTCAAATTGGCGGTCCTTCCGGAGGTTGTATCCCGGCAAACCTCTGCGATGTGCAGGTCGATTTCGACGCCTTCAACCAAATGGGCGCCATGATGGGATCGGGAGGTTTAGTGGTGCTAAGCGAAAAAGACTGCATGGTGGATATGGCCCGCTATTTCCTGAGTTTCACTTGCGAGCAATCGTGTGGTAAGTGTACCTTCTGCCGGGTTGGAATCCGGCGAATGCTCGACATTCTGGACCGCCTCTGCTCGGGCAATGCCGTGATGGAAGACATTGATAAGCTGGAAGAACTGGCCATCAATGTAAAAAAATCATCGCTGTGCGGTTTGGGCAAAACAGCCCCGAACCCGGTTTTAACAACCTTAAAATATTTCCGGAGCGAATACGAGGAACACGTACAGGGACTTTGCAAAACGGGCACCTGCAAAGACCTGATTCAATATGTTGTGACCGACGATTGCATTGGTTGTACCAAGTGTGCAAAAGCCTGCCCGGTTGATGCCATTCCCTACACACCTTACGAAGTTCACCGTATTAATACCGAAACCTGCGTTAAATGCGGCCTTTGTATTGACGAGTGTGCCTTCGATGCGATTAAAAAAGTTCCGATAAAGGATACCGTCGCCAGCGAATAACAGGCGCCATCAACGGTAGCTTCAATTTAAATTGAAAACGAAATATAGAACGATGCAAATACTTATAAATGGCAAAACAGTAACCGCACAGGAGGGCGAAACGATTCTGAAAATCGCCGAGCGAATTGGCTACTCCATTCCCACGCTTTGTTATGCCGATGGCGCAAAGCACAAATCGTCGTGCATGGTTTGCGCGGTCAAAAACACACAAAATGGTCAAATTATTCCGTCCTGCTCAACTGTTGCAACCGACGGGATGCAGCTTGACACCGAAAGCGATGAAATTCAACAAATCCGCCTGATGTCGCTGGAACTCTTACTAAGCGACCACCGGGCCGACTGCGAAGCTCCTTGCTCCATGGTTTGCCCCAAAGGCCTGGATGTAGAACGAATGTTGTCATTTTACGACGCTGAAGATTACCAGGCAGCTTATGACGTTATCGCCGGCGCATTTCAGCTCCCCGAAGTGGGCTGCGACAGCTGCAAAGCTCCCTGCGAAAAAGCATGCCGCCGCGGTACCGTTGACGAACCGGTAGCCATCCGTAAAATCATCCACGAAGTAGTCGATCTGTTCGCAGACAAAACCGACCTTGGTGGAAAAGATAAGTTCAACATCGACAAGAAGTTATTTCAATCCAAACTCGGCCGGTTCTCCGATGACGAAAAAGAACGCCTGAAAGAAACAGTGACGACCAAATCGAGCTGTTTGCACTGCGCCTGTTCCGGTAAATCAGACTGTAAACTTCGCGAGTATTCATCGGCAGCAGGGATAAAACGCACGCGCTACGGGCTTTCCTCAACACTTCCGGTTATGCAAAAAGAACACGTGACCGGAAATCTATGGTTCGAACAAGCCAAATGCGTACGATGCGGGCTTTGTGTTTACAACAGCACCAACGGCTTCACCTTTAAAGACCGCGGTTTTGGAATGCAGGTCGTTATCCCGACCGAAAACAAAGGAAACGTGTCCGAGAAACTGGCCCAACTTTGTCCAAGCGGAGCGCTTTATTTCAGCACAAAAACACCCGTTGAAAAATGATTGTCCGAATATTCGCCATATTGAAAAAATTGAAATCCATCCCGGTCACGCTCATCGCGTTCATGGCTTTAACAGTGATGATGGCGAGTTGTACGGGCTCAACCTCAAACCACGAAAAATCAGGAAATATGGATTGGAAACTGTTTCGGGGGAACGCAGGCCTTAGCGGATATTCATCTCAACAGCTGCCCGAAAATCCGGTCCTTCTATGGTCCTACAATGGTGGTGCCCGCACCGTGTCATCGCCTGTTATCGACAATGGGACAACCTACTGGTGCGACAAGCGCGGCCTTATCAAAGGGGTTGATTTGAGCGGAAAGTTGACCTTCGAATACAAGCTGAATACCGCTGTTGAAGCAACGCCGATGATTCATGATTCAATCCTGTACATTGGCCGGATTGATGGTAAAATGACGGCTCTGTCGCTCGCCTCCAAAGATACAATCTGGAACTACGAAACAATGGGCCAGATTTCGGCATCGCCTAATTTGGGCGATTTTCAGCAACAACAAGTCATCGTCTTTGGCAGCTACGACAACAACTTCTACTGCATCGACAGCCACAGCGGCAAAGCAATTAACCAATTTGAGTCGGGCTATTACATTAATGGTGCAGCGGTCTTGTGGAAAAGCAGTGTCCTCTTTGGTGGGTGCGACTCCTGGCTGCGGGTGATTGATTGCCAAACAGGAATGCCAACCGACTCACTTATGCTGGATGCCTATATTCCCGCATCACCAGCCGTCATGGGCAATTTTTGCTATGTCAGCGATTACACAGGCAACATTTACGAAATTGAATTGGAAAACGGAAAAATCAGCCGCAGCAGAAAGATGGTTACCGCAAGTTCCGACAACGGCTCCATGGTTTCGGTACCGGCCCTCGACCCGGAAAACCTGTACTACCTGGCCGACGAACAATACCTATGCTCTGTTGACCGGAGAAAAGGAACCCAAAACTGGAAATTTTTACTGAAAGGCAACACAGGCGAAAGTTCTCCGCTTGTGTGTAACGACAAAATAATTGTGTGCACAAAATCAGGGATTATCTCCATCCACGAGTCTGCCACCGGCAACCAGCTTTGGGAATACGACACCGGAGAACAAATTGTGGGATCGCCGGCAGTTATCGACGGACACTTTATGATTTTGACAGCAAAAGGCACGCTCTTTTGCTTTGGTGAAAAAAATTAGCGAACAAACAAAAAGCAAAACAAGATGGCATTACTCGAACTATCGAACATACAAAAAAACTTCCGGGACGGCGAAAACAGGATCAACCATGTCCTTCGCGGCGTCGACCTTCAAGTTGAAGCCGGTGATTTTGTGGCAATCAAAGGAGCCTCCGGTTCCGGAAAAACAACCTTGCTGTCTGTTTTGGGAACCTTGCTACCTCCCGATTCAGGAAGCTATCGTTTAGCTGAAAAGGAAGTAACAGCCTCAACGGTCGACCTTGCGGTGCTTCGAAATCAACAAATTGGATTCGTCTTTCAGGATCACCGCCTGATGCCGCAATACACCGCCCTCGAGAATATTTTGTTGCCGGTACTCGCCCATAAAAATCACACAAACTCGGACGAGGAAGAATATGCCAAAAAGCTCTTACAAATCACCCAGATAGAAGAAATCGCCAATCAATATCCACAAACCCTGTCGGGCGGAGAAGCCAGCCGCGTTGCTGTTTGCCGCGCACTGATTATGAAACCGCTCCTGCTGCTGGCCGATGAGCCAACCGGCCAGCTGGATCGGGAAAACGCACAGAATATTGCCAAACTACTGTCTGAAGTCAACAAAACGCTGAACACCACCATTCTGATGGTTACTCACTCCGATGAAACTTCAGCGGCTGCCAAACGGGTTCTCACTTTAAAAGAAGGGAGACTATCGTGAACGATCGTACGCTGGCACATAAAAACATCCTGCACTATGCCCGCTACTATAAGCTGGCAGCGGTCGCGATCCTGATAGCCGTCATGGTGATTGGGGGAAGTTTGCTGACCGGGAACTCCGTTCGCAGTACACTTGTCAACCGGGTAAACGAGCGCCTGGGCAACACCGAAACGGTCATTTTCCCGCAGAGCAGCTTCCTGGCAGAAGAGTTTGCCTCCAGTCCGGTATTTGGATCATCTGCCCGGGGCATTTTGCTCACCAATGGTTTTTTATCAGTTTCCGGACGTCTGGTTCCCGTTACGGTTTGGGGTGTTGACGATATGAACATTGCCGCCGGAAGCGCAAAAATAAACCCGGCATTGAGTCAGGAAATCGGCGCCAATTTGCCCGGCGACCTTGTCCTTCGCCTGCCTGCTTCGGGACTGATTCCCCGCGGTTCTTTATTTGTGAGCGAAAGCTACACAACCAGCCTAAGACTTTCTTTTGATGGAATTGTCAGTTCCGAAGAAGGCGGTAATATCAGCCTGAAAAATGAACAAATCATTCCTTTCAACCTCTTTATCAACCGCGCTGACCTGGCCGAAGCGATGGAAACTGAAGGTAAAATCAACCTTATCCTGACGGATCAAAAAATGACCGAAAACGAATTAAACGAAAGCTGGAATCCCTCGGTTTCCGGATTGAAAGTAAGCGCTCATGATGGATTTACCGAAATCAGCTCGGATCGGGTATTCCTGCCCGAAAATGTGGTGAAGGATATCTGCGAAAATAATGTGCATACAAACCGCCTTTTCTCCTACCTGGCCAATTCCATTCGAAAAACGGACGAGTCCATCCCCTACTCGTTTGTAACAGCTATGGATTCCTATTCGGAAGAACATTTAAAAAGCGACGAAATTATTCTTTCCGACTATTCTGCCAAACGACTGAATGCTCAGATGGGCGATTCAGTATGGATCAGCTACTACACCGCAACAGCATTGAAAAATTTAAAGGAAGACTCTTTAAAACTGAGTGTGCGTAAAATCGTCCCCATCGCTGAATTACAGGCTGACAGTACACTTAGCGCTGATTTTCCTGGATTGTCGAATGTTGATCGATGCACCGAGTGGGACGCCGATCTTCCGATCAACATGGATCTGATCAGCAAAGAAGATGAAGATTACTGGGCAACTTACCGCAGCACGCCAAAAGCAATTATCTCGTACCAGGCTATTGCCGACAAATGGAAAAACGCCTACGGTGCAGCAACAGCTGTTCGAATTGAAAACGGCCAGCCAGACCTCTCAAAAATAACGGCAGAAGAATTTGGCATTCAACTCATCTATCCGCGTGAAGCCGGTCTGTACGCTGCTAGAAACGGTGTGGACTTTTCAAGCCTTTTTCTTTCGCTGGGATTCTTCATTATCCTTTCAGCTATGCTCCTGTTAATCATCCCGTTCTCGGAAATGATTTACCAGCGCCGCCACGAAATTGCCCTGCTGAAAGCAATCGGCTACCCGCGAAAGCGAATCGTTCGTATCCTGTGGACCGAGTCAGCTCCCGTGATTGTCATTTCGGCTATTGGCGGCGTTGTTGCCGGCTTCCTGTATACCGCACTGGTGATGTGGCTGCTCGGCAATGTTTGGCAAGGTGCCACCCACACCGAAGGCTTTGGCGTTTACCTGAATCTGCAAACCATCCTGATTGGTCTGTTCGTCGGTCTATTGCTGTCATTTGGGCTCATCCACCGGGTAATTATCCGCAGCCTCCGGGAGCGAAAACAGCTTAAGCCAGTTACTTCTCGCAAAAGATTGAAAACCGGGGCTATCACTGCAAGCATCCTGTCAATCATCCTACTACTGATTAACATCATCGTACTCCAATCTGTTGCAGTGTTCATGGTCATTGGTGTTATTTTGATTGGCACTTTCGCACTGTGGGGCAATTTTTTACTGGCCACTATGGGAAATTCATGCTCCACAAAACTCAGTACGGATAAACTTAAATGGAAAACGATTCAGGCCAATAAGAAACAAGCCGTACTGGCTTTTTTCTCGCTAGCCATGGGTATCTTCATTGTTTTCTCTGTTGGCCTTAACCGACAAGACTTTTCCGATCACTCCAAAATATTAAACGGAACCGGCGGTTACTCACTATGGTGCGAAAGCAGTGTTCCTGTTTACTACGACATGAACAGCCCTGAGGGAAAGGCAAAATTGCGGTTGACAGACCTTCCTGCCAACACTGAAGTTCTGCAATGTTTACGACATCAGGCCGATGAAGCCAGCTGCCTGAACCTGAATAAAGTCAGTACGCCTACTGTTTTAGCTGTGGACATGGCTCAACTCGAGGCCAGCCATTTTAAAATTCAAAAAAGTTTGAATGATTGGAACCGGGAACAACTTTTTGCCCGAATGAAAACCGCAGCCGACACCGTATATCCGGCTCTGGTTGACGCCACGGTGCTGCAATGGAGCCTGGTAAAAAGTATTGGCGACACGCTGCACTACCAAGCTGATAACGGGAAGGACATTGCCGTTCAAATAGTCGGCACAATTGCCAATTCCGTTTTCCAGGGAAATATTCTGATGGATCGCAACCTGTTCTCTGAAATTTGGAAAGCGAATTCGGGCAGCGAAGTATTCCTCGTCAAAACAAGCGACGAGCAAGTGCAATCGACCAAAAAACTGCTCACTCAAGCCCTGAACGAATATGGCGTGATTGTAACAAGCACGAACGACCGTTTGCGACAGTTCAACTCGGTAACCGACACCTATCTGAGCATTTTCATGACCTTAGGCGGGCTCGGACTGCTGCTCGGAATCGTGGCCTTTATCATTGTCATTCGGAAAAACCTAACGACTCGCGAGTCTGAAATCAAGTTGTATTTCACGCTCGGCTTCAACTCTGCTAAAATCGGTCAACTGCTTTATCGTGAGAACTTGCTGGTTCCGGTTTATGCGCTGGTGGCCGGCATCGTTGGCTCATTGGTAGCAGTCGCTCCCAACATACCGGTCGTCAGCCTTGAAGTATGGCTAATGGCGCTGATCCTAAGCCTCTTCTTTTTAATTTGTATCGTTCTGTTTGTTAAAAAAGTCGTGCTGCGCGAAGTCAGCACAATTGAACGGCAAACCGATCATCTTGATAAAAACCCGTAAAACTGAAAACGAACGATGAAGGTTCTTTTTATCATACCCGGTGCCGGCGATCAGTTTTATTGCGGCAATTGTTTCCGCGATAACCTGTATGCCTCGGCCTTGCGCAAAGCTGGACACGATGTGGTGATTACGCCGCTTTACCTGCCGCTAAAACATGCCTCTTTTCAATCAGACAGTCCGCTGTTCTTTCCGGCAACAACTTACTATCTGGCGCATAAGTTTTTTCGAAAAAGCAAGATGCCCGCTTGGATGGAACAGCTCACCGGCTCTGACTTCATGCTGAATTACGCAGCCTCCAAATCGGGAACAACCACCCCGAAAGGATTGGAAGAGTTGACTCTATCCATGATAACCGGTGAAGACCCCGTCTTTATCACTGAAATAAACAAAATGATCGAATGGATCGGGACAAGCGAGAAGCCCGATATCATCCACCTGTCCAGCTCGTTGCTAATCGGCATTGCGAAGTTTCTGCGCACACAGCTTCAGGTTCCCATCGTGTGCTCACTTCAGGATGAAGAAGTGTGGATTGACAAGATGGAAGAACGTTATGCAAACCGGGCCTGGCAGCAAATCGATAATGCAACACAGTTTGTCGACAAGCTGATAACAACCAGCGACTATTACAGAGCTATTGCCCAAAAGAAGCTTTCCGGCAACCGCAAGATCGAGCTTGTGTACCCCGGATTTGACGAAGAAAAATATCCCAACCCGGCAAGTCCGAAAGTTCCGGTTATTGGTTTTTTCTACCGAATGTGCGAGAAAAGCGGCCTACACATCCTGGTCGACGCATTTCTGAAATTGAAAGAACAAAATACAATTCCCGATCTTAAACTAAAAGTCGGCGGAGGCTTCAACGATCTGGACAAGAAGTTTTTGAACGAACTCAAAAGCAAGCTTCGGCCTTACCATGACGACGTGGACTTTCAAGAGACTTACAATATCGACCTGCACCGGGAGTTCTATCAATCAATTTCTGTGCTTTCCGTTCCGTTAACCTTCGATGAAGGCATCGGCCTCTATTTGTGTGAAGCATTTGCTGCCGGGGTTCCCGTTGTTGAACCGGCGACCGGATCGATCCCCGAAATTGTGGCCGATGCCGGCATTCTCTATCAACCGAACACGGCCGATGCTTTAGCCAAAGCGCTCGAGCAGGCATTTAGCGATTCCTCCTCCTTCAACGAATTGAGAAACAAAGCCATCCTTCTTGGAAAAGAAAGGTACAACGCCTCGGTGATGGTTGACAAACTTCTGGATGTATATAAAAACTGTATAAACAACTAAAACACAACAAAAAACACCAAAATGAAAAAACACAACAACAGAAAACTCCGTTATTGGACCTTGCTGGCATTTGCGGCAATGGCGATGAATTTGAATGGGCAAGATCAACAGGGCTGGCGCGGCCCAAACCGAGATGGCATTTATCCCGAAACCGGGCTGCTGAAAGAGTGGCCAGCCGAAGGCCCCAAGCAACTATGGGAAACCGACGATGCCGGGAAAGGCTATTCATCGCCGGTTATCGCCAACGGACACATCTACATCACGGGTATGAACGAGGAGGAGAACAAGGAGATCTTCTCGGCCTATACGATGGATGGACAAAAGCAATACACAATTGTTTACGGAACGCCATGGCTCAAGTCGTATCCCGAAACGCGCACAACACCAACTATTGTCGGCACCATGGCTTATGTCGTTTCAGGAACTGGCGAAGTGGTCTGTATTGATACCGAATCGGGAGACATTGCCTGGGCGATTGACGGCTCCGCAAAATTTGGCGTAAAAACCGGCATCTGGGGCATTTCGGAATCACCGCTGGTGTTCGACAATAAAGTGATCTTCTCGCCGGGCGGTGATCAAACCGCCATGGTGGCCCTCGATGCCCAAACAGGTGAAACAGTATGGAAAACGGAAGCTTTCGGGGAAATATGCAACTATGCTTCTCCGCTGCTAATCGAGTATAAGGGCAAAAAACAGATTGTTGCTTTAACCGGCAAGCGAGTGATGGGGGTAAATCCGGATGACGGAAAAGTGATGTGGAGCTTTGACGATTTCGGGCATAATGCAGAAGAACACGGCTGGGAGAAAATATCGCCCAACACGCCGCTTTTTAAAGACGGTAAAATCTTTGTCTGCAACGGATATGATATGAACTCGTTCATGCTTCAACTAAACGACGATCTGGCGGGCGTTGAGCTGCTTTGGAGAAACGATGATCTGGACACCCATCTCGGTGGCTTTGTTTTAGTCGACGGAACGATCTACGGCTCCAACTGGCTCAACAACAGCAAAGGAAATTGGGTTGCCGTTGACTGGATGACCGGCGAGACAAAATACAATACCGACTGGGGAAGCGGCAAAAGCAAAGGATCCATCATAGCAGCCGACAACATGTTGTATTGCTACGATGAAAAACGAGGTTACGTCGGACTGGTAAAAGCTAGTCCCGAAGCATTCGACGTGGTTAGTCAATTCGCCATCAAAAAAGGACAAGGCCCCCATTGGGCTCATCCGGTGATTAACGATGGCGTGTTGTATGTTCGCCACGGCACTGCGTTGATGGCCTACCTGATTAAGTAAACCAACTAAAGCTGGCCTTTTCGTGATCAGTAGCTTATTTTCCGCTTTGGCAGTGCCAAAGCGGAAAGATTTGAATATTTAACGTATTTTTCCGGATCAAAAAAATTAATATCAAGCGGTATACCAATGAAATTTCTCCATCAATTTAATACAGGCAAAATTATTTTGGTAAGCTTCATTAGTGCAGTTTTCATTAGCTACCCAAACATTTCGTTCCTGCCATGGGAACTCAGCTATATGGATGAGGCGGCCAAACTGAAACACATCATTTTTTTCGTTTTCCGCTATCTGTTTTTCAGCTTGTTGGCTTTCATTCTTCTAAAGGTGAATCTTCGAAAAGTCGACTCACTAAATTTCAGCAAACGCCTACTGTTCAATTCTTTAATTTGCGGTATTGCCTACGGAATTTATGCTTTGATCTCCCTTTCAACCTGCACAAAAGCCGATTGCTTCGGAAGTATTTTGCTATTTCAGTTTGTTGTGGCCTGTATCTTATTTTCATTGTTCGGTCATGTTTATCAGCTGTATGCCGTGCAACGCAAAAAAGAACAGGAAATTGAACAGTTGAAAATTGAAAATCTGCAAAGCCGTTGCGATGCCCTGGCCAACCAGATTAATCCGCATTTTTTCTTCAACTCGCTGAATAGTCTGACCGCATTAATCCGCAAGAAGGATGATGAAATAACCCTGGCCTTCGTCAGTAAATTATCCGATGTTTTCCGATACATTCTTCAAAGTGAAAAGAAAAGTCTGGTGAGCCTCGGAGAGGAACTAAAATTCGTTGAAGCCTTCCGGTACATGCTTGAAATCCGGTTCGCCAACAAACTGCTATTCAACATTCGGGTTCCCGAAGACAAACGACATCTGAAACTACCGGCCTTGTCGTTGCTGCCCTTAGTGGATAACATTGTGGTTCACAACGTGATTGATAGTGAAAATAAAATGCAGATTGAAATCGAGCTAAACGAAAATGACGAACTGCTGATCTCGAACCCCATATTTCCAAAGATTACAGCTCCGGTAACGAACGGCACAGGCCTTAAAAATCTGGAGAACCGTTTTCATCTGTTAATGAACAAACAGATCCGCATTCTCCAATCGGAGAAACTATTCACCGTAATTTTACCGTTAAAGCCATAAGATGAAAGTTTTAATTGTAGAAGACGAAACCGTTGCTTTTGAAAACCTCTCGGCAATCATCACCGCGATCGATCCAACAATTCAGGTAATCGGCAATACCGAAAGCATCCGCCAAACTGTGCATTGGATGCAGCATAACCAAAAGCCCGACCTGATCTTCATGGACATTCACCTCTCGGACGGTTCTGCCTTTGCCATATTCGATGCCATTGAGATTGAGACTCCCGTAATTTTCACCACGGCCTACGACGAGCACGCCATTGAGGCTTTTAAAGTCAATAGCATCGACTATCTGCTGAAACCTATAAAACCGGAAGAACTGGAACGAGCACTGCATAAATTTCGGAAATGGACCTCGGGCGAGCTGGCCACACACCTGTCGAATCTCGCCGATTTGTCGCCCCGCTCGGGCTTCACCGACAAAATACTGGTTCCGTGGAAGGACCAATTAAAACCGGTTAATGTGCACGACATCGCCTTTTTCTATACCAGCGAAAAAAACACCTCCATCCACTTGAAGAGCGGGCAGAGCTACCCCTATGCGAAAGCACTGGAACAAATCATCAGTACCCTGAACCCGTCGGATTTTATCCGGGCCAACAAGCAATTTATTGTTGCGCGCGACAGTGTAACCAACATTACGGTTTGGTTTGACAACCGGCTATTGGTGACTCTCGACGTGGATGCACCGGAACGTATATTTATCAGTAAGAATAAAGCGTCGGAGTTTAAAGCCTGGCTTGTGAACAAGCGACCGAATGATTCGGCCCAATAAGGAATACAGAAGGATTACAGGATGAAAAAAGGCCCTAAAGATTTTAGAAGGAAAGCGAAACCGGAAAACGACTTGAGCCGATTAGCCCGGTAGAAAAAAGACTTTCTCCCCACCTGTTTTTTCAACAGGCAGGGAGAAAATGAAATTACTTTTTTGACTCTTCCAGAGAAACCTGACGGAATTCTTTCAACAGCTTAGTCAATTCTAAACTTGATTTGCGGGCACGAGTACCAGCAGCTTTGTTTCCGTTTGCTAACTGAGCATTTGAGTTTTCTTGAAAAGACGCAATTTCAGCACCGATTTTTTCTAAAAGTTCTTTCATAACGTAATTTGCTTAATTTTAAGTTCCTTCAAAAATAGAATTTTATTGATTATACAAGCATTCTGAACAACATTCTTTCGCATTTATCTTGATATTTTCCGCGAAAAAAGCCGCTTTTGGACCTGTTGTACTAAAAATATGGTTAAAAGTCAGCCTTTATACCAGACTTTTAGCCAAACAACAATCGTAACAACTGTTTAACTTAAAGGCGAGCTCGTTGCCGGTTTATTTCGGATTGCAAGCCCTTGGAAGCTAATTTTGAAAGCTCGCACAGGGAACAAAAGCCCAAAGTCCGTCGTCCGAACTTTGGGCTTTCAGGCTTAATATCGCTTAGCAACTGAGTCGGAGTCGACCCTATTCGTTCATCCTCCAAACCAGCACACCGGCTGTCGGTATTTTTTGCTCACCCACCACGATTTGAGCATCCGGCGGGAGCTGCATCTCGTAGCTGTGGTCCGAATAATTGAGCGCTATGCCAAATCCATCGCGGTATTCAACGATAATTCCTTCGGGGTAATCGGCAACAGCAATCCCCAGCTTGGCGTACAGGCGGCTCAGCACAGCTCGTTCCAGATCGCCCGAATTACTGTCAGCCCCCAGGTAAGTAACCGTTCCCTGCCCCAGCTTGCGGAAGGTAACCGCAGCATTACCGGCATAAAAATCACCTTGGTAAGTAGCCCAGCATTCGGTGCCTTCGTTGGCTTTCAGCACATCGCCCCAGCTGGCCCAGGCAAAGGCCTGTCCATCCATCGCAATGGTATCGGGAGCATAGGGGCGCAGCAAGTCGTAAAATTGAATTTCCCCACCAATCAGCTTGTAAATCGGTTCGGCATGGCGGGCTTGCCACAAGTGCCCAAACTCGTTCTGGTGACCACTGCGGCACGACATCAGCAGGTTGCCCCCCTGCTTCACATAGTCTGTTAGTTTCGCAATCAGCTCTCGGCTCATCTGCTGGTAGGCCGGAGCGACAATCAACGGATAATCGGAAAAACGCATCGTATCGCGAATAAAATCAACCGGTGCACCAAAAGCTTTCAATGTTTTATAGTATTTCAGCACGTGCTGCTCCGTATTCCAAAGCGTTGTTTGCTTGCTCTGATTGATGGCCACCGTATTATCCGGATTGTACAAAATAGCCGTTTTGCGCTTCAGGTAGTCAGCGGGAAGCTTGTCCGAATGAGGCACACTACGCAGTTGCTTAATCTCTGCGATAAACTGCTGATACTCCCTGCCTCCCGGTGTGGGAGTCACACCATCGGTGCCAACAATGCCGTAGTGATATTGCTCGTAACCATAAATCGGTGCACGAAAGCGATAGGTACAGGTGAACTTACTGCCTCCGGCAAAAACATGCCACAACCAAAGACGCACTGCACCCGGCAAGGGCTGCGAGTTAATGCTTCCCCAGTTTACCTGCCCCGGCTGCAACTCCATACAACCATAGACAGGAGCCAGTGGACGAAAATAGTCGTTGGCCATGGCAATGCGCGAATATTCCCCAACGCGATAACCTTTACGGCCTATTCCGGTAGCCTCGCCGTAAACCATATAACGGGTATAACTGATAAAGTCGAGCTCACGGCTATCGCCCACATAACGGGCATCATAATACGGAATGTAGTTCGTGGTGATCCACTGCTCCGCCACGGCATATTGGCGAATGGTCAGTGCCTGTTCGTCCAAAAAGGTTGACGTTTCCTTGTCGCAAAACCGACTGAAATCCAGCCGCTGATACAGGTTCATCCCCCATTGCGTTCCCTGAGGAATGTTGATCTGTGCGAAATCAGTGTAAGTACCACTCCAGAAGTCAGTTCCCCAGGCTTTATTCAGCGCATCAATAGTCTGATACTTTTGCTCCAAAAAACGGCGGAACCGCTTCTGAGCATCTTCACCGTAGTCCACATTCGCGGCCGGCTCATTGTCCAGCTGCCAGCCAATAATGCGCGAATCGTTGCCGTAATGTTTGGCCAACTCAGCAATCATCTTCAACGCATATTCCCGGTAATATTCGTTTGAAAAAGAAGCATGTTGCCGCGATCCATGATCGTACTGCGTACCATCCTCGCGTGTTTTCAGCACATCGGGGTGCTTGCGTACCAGCCAAACCGGCGGTGTTGCCGTTGAGGTACACATAATCACCTTCAGATCGTATTTGGCGGCCAAAGCCACAGCGCGATCCAGCCAGGCAAAATCGAACTTCCCCTCTTCGGGCTCAAGCTGTGCCCAGGCAAACTCGGCGAAATGCGTAAACTCGAAGCCCATTTCGGACATCTTTTTCAAGTCGCGTTCCCATTGCGACTCATCCCAGTGTTCGGGATAATAATAAGCGCCAACGGTTGTTAGTTGGTCGGCAGGAAACCAGCTTTCGACTCGTTGTGCCGACACACTGAAAGCCAAAACTGCGAAAAATAAAAATAGGAGATTTCGTTTCATCATTCGGTTTGTTTCGATAGGTTATTGTATAGGTTACAATATTAGCTTTTTTACCTGACTTATCAGCAGCTTGTTCCGTGAATTTTCAGCTGGAAAATGAAAACGTAGAATCCGCATTCACGAACCGTTTCGCAGCATGAAAACAGAAGGTTCAGCTATTTCATCGAAATTGTACAAAGCTTCCCGTTCGCCTTTCATCATTGATAAAAATAGACCGAAATCGCTTTGATCATGTTTTGGACGACAACCAGTGACAACCGGGACAACAGGATATCCGAAAATCCCGGACTTTCATCCCGACTGGAGATTCCCGGAAATCCGGTCTGCTTTTCGAACCGACTCACGGCCATTTTAAACCTTCACCTATTGGTCGTAAAACTGCACCGAGCTGTCGTTGATGCGGCTATCAGTTGTTTTTACCAGCTCCATCATCTCGGCACCCGCCAGCAGCACAGGGCCATAGCCGTGCGCGGCATACACATTCACCGGCCGGTAATAGTAAAAAGCCGGATCGAAGCCCATGCCGGTTCCCACGCAGGTTCCTTCAACCTGGCCTTTGTCGTTCACCTTCGAGGCCACAGCATTCCAGGCCAGACAAACCATGGGGCCATACACTTTGGCATCGACATAGCCCCTGTTAATAGCACGGGCAATGGCATAAGTATAAATGGCTGTTGCCGATGTTTCCAGGTAGCTGTCATTGCGATCCAGCAGCTGGTGCCAAAAGCCCGTTCCGTGCTGACAGTTGGCCAATCCGCGAATATGCCGACGCAACAAGTCCAGCACCTGATCGCGGCCGGCATAGTCGGGCGGCAAAACCTCCAATAGCTCAACCATGGTCATCACAGCCCATCCGTTGGCGCGGCCCCAGTGAAATTGCGGGTGCTCGTCCATTCCCTGTATCCAGCCATGCATAAACAAGCCTTTGTCGGGGTTGAACATACGCCCGGACACTTGAAGTAGCTGTGCTACAGCGTCGTCAAAATATTGGGTATCGCCGCTATAACTTCCCATCTGCGCCAGGGCAGGCACTGCCATAAACAAGTCGTCGAGCCAGATGGCGTTTGGCTGCGGACGATTACGTGCGAGCGTTCCATCATCCAACCGGAACTCCTGGTTGCTGATATAATCCATATAAGTCTCGATCATTTCATCCTGTCCCTGGGCAACGCCCGCTTTCTGAGCCTTAATCATGGCTGCACAAAGCGCTCCGCAATCATCGAGCGCATGCGGATGAAGGGTAAAATACAGTTGATGCTTGCTGTCCGGACTTCCCTGTTCAAATTCGGCAAATGCCTTTAGTGCCTGTGCCAGAAAGTTCAGTCGAAGGCTCACGTAATCGGCGTATTTCGGATCGCCGGTTTGTTGGGCAGCCAGCAACATACCGGCATAAGTTACGCCCCACTCATAACTGGTCAGTCGAAAATCGCCGGGCTTCATAATCGTGTTCTCATTCACCAGCGTATAATCGGTAATTTCGGCGCCAGTAGTTTTGTCGACCAGGGCCGGCGGCGTTGTTGCTGCCAGGTAATCGTACACCCTGCTCAGAACAGCCTCGATATCAGCCACCGCGGGTTTCCCGTAAGGCGTTGGATATTCCGGCTGCAACAGGTGTAGCGGCGTTGTTACATCATTCACTTTTTGAGCCATTGTGCCGGCACAAAAGCACAGCGCAGCGATGGCCAGCATCAGTCGTTTATTCATTTTGATCTGTTTCATTAGTTTGATTTGCTTATTCGATTATTCCACGACCAGCCCGGTAACATTGGCTGCAATATTTCGCTGTTCGCGAATCGTGTCAGCCTGTATATTTTTCAGAAAAACGCGCTCAACAGGCAGCTCTTCCTGTCCCAGAATCCGGTAGGTAAACTTTACATTGTTGGCCTTAATATTTTCAAGGTAGATGTCCGAGACCGGGGTCAACCGTGTTTCGTAAGTTGGCACCAAGTCGCGCCACTGATAAAGCACGTCGGTTTCAATTCCCAGAATGCCTTCGCGCATCTTATCAGCCTTAATATTTTCGACATAAATATTTCGCACAAAGCCACCACGTCGTTCGTTTGTTTTGATGAACACCAGATGAAACATGTTGGCACCATCAGCAACAGCACAATGATCCATGAACACATTCTCCACGCCGCCCGAAAGCTCACTACCGACGGCCAACAGCTGATGCCCGTTTTTCACCAGACAGTTGCGAACAACCAGGTTGCGGGTAGGTGTGTGCAGCCGCCAGGCATCCTGGTTACGTCCCGATTTCACGGCAATCGCATCATCGCCCTGATCGAAGATACAATCTTCAATCAACACATTCTGACTCATCTCCGGATCCACACCATCGTTATTATGACCATGCGCATAAACCTGTACACCGCGGATCGTCACATTTTGACACAGATACGGGTGAATGGTCCAAAACGGGCTGTTGGTGATTTTCACCCCCTCCAGCAACACATTTTCACACCGGTTAAACTGAATAAACTGCGGACGCATATTCGCGCTGTCATTCACCATCACCCGATCCTCCACCGGCACATTCCGCACCGCTGCTTCGTACAAATATTTCAGGCTGTTCAGATGTCCCGGCGGGCGGTCAAACCAGCTTTTCCAGAAGTTCATTTTGGCCTTTAACTCTCCTTCGCCGGTGATGGCCACATCCTTACAGCCATAAGCATAAACCAGCGGCGAGTAATTGTAACACTCCAGCCCTTCCCAACTGGTGTGCACCGCTGGCAAATAGTCGTCGGGATGATCAGAGAACAGTAGCACAGCGCCTTTCTGCAAATGCAGATTCACCCTACTCTGAAGATGAATCTGACCGGTTGGCCATTCACCAGGGGGAACAACCACCGAACCACCACCGGCGGCGTTGGCTGCTGCAATGGCCGCGGCAATAGCCTCCGATGTTTTTTGCTGATCTCCCGGAACTGCACCAAAGTCGGTGATCCGGAATTCTGGACAGGCCCTGAAATCGGGCGTTGAAAGCGGCGGCATCTCAAAAGGTGCCTTTACGGTCACCGTTTGGATTTTCAATTTATGCTTTGTACCCGTGCACGAAAAGAAAAGAATTGCCGCAAGCAGCATAAAGTAGCGTAGTTGATTTTTCATGTAGTATTGCTATTTAGTTTGTAGTTTAAAACGACTATTCGTGCTGTGACTGCTCATTTCGCCGGCAAAATCACCGTTTTAACAGAGACGCACAACAAGTCTGCTCCGTCGATATTGGCAGACGGTTCAGGTAGCAACAATAAGCTATGGAATCAACGGAGCAAGGGCGCGAAGTTCTCGGAATAAGTTTCGTTTCATCGTTGTGTTAGTTAGTTATTTTGCTTGTTGCAAGATAACGAATTAAGCCCTTAAGCCAAAGGATTTCGTTGCGCCTGTTTTTGGCCGGTATCATTCTAAAAAAAACGCATCCTTTTGCAACCCGGCGGTTGTACGCTCAGCAACTTTCTGAAAAAACCTTCCTGATTCCGGGGAATCACCAAAAGGAATGAAAGTTTCGGAGCTGTTGTCGTTGTTTTCAAAAGTTGTCGGGTTGTCGTGCCACCTCTATTCAAAACCTTGATCGACATTCAGGCTTAGCTCCTTGGGGTGGTCAGACTTTCAGAAAAACACACATGATTCAGGGGAATCTCCAACAGGGATGAAAGTTTAGGATTTCTCGACGATGCTGTTGTCGTTGTTTTCATAAGTTGTCGGGTTGTCGTACCACATCTATTCAAAACCTTGATCGACATTCAGGCTTAGCTCCTTTGGGTGGTCAGACTTTCAGAAAAACAAATGGCTGAACTTGCAAAAGCTCAGCCATCGTTTTTTATTTATTTACCGTTGATGATTAACCAATCAGCCCCGAAATCATAAAGGTCGCTGCAAAGGCAACAATTGCATACAGCTCGGGGAACACCGCCAAAATCAGGGTATTACCGAACACATCGTAACCAGCACCAATACTGGCAATACCGCTGGCACAAACCTGTCCCTGGCGCATGGCCGACATCAGGCCAACCAATCCGAGTGCTAAACCGGCACCAAAGATGGCAGCTGCCTGAAACATGGTTATTTCGGGCACCAGGTACGACTGCAAAATGAAGAATCCGGCGAATCCGTACAACCCCTGGGTTCCGGGCAAGGCCGACAAAATCATATAGTTACCGAAAGCGTCGCTGTTCTTCTTCAACGCACCAATTGTGGCATTACCACCGATGGAAACACCAATTGCCGAGCCAATGCCCGATAAGAGAATCATAATAGCAATTCCGATGTAAGCTAATAAAATAGGAGTCATATCACTAAAAATTTAAGTTGATTTAATTGTTTTACTTTTTGGTTGTTCTGGCAAAAGGTTGATATTTTTTTCCACCGCCAATAAAACCGGAGTTTTTATAAAATTCGACAAATGTAAGACGCATCGGGTGTACAAACGAGCCGAGCGAACTCATAAACATATTAATACCATGACCAATGAGCAGGATGATCACCATAACGATCCACTTCAACACCGGAACATCGGGCGACAAGGCCATGGCCAGGCTGTTGAAAACATAGCCCAGGATTGCACTGGAGATCCCCAATGCAAACAGACGGATATAAGATAACAAGTCGCCCAGCAAGCCGGAAACCATATTGTAAGCATCCCACAAGCCGGCACCAATGTTGGCAAAAATATTGCGTTCGGGGTTGTTAAACAGGAAAGCTCCCGCTCCACCCGCTGCCACAACCGTCCAGGTTGCGATGTCGACCACCAGCGATGGCAGCCCCAGCTGCGACAACGCATAGACCAATATTCCGCCGACAACCAGGACGAACCAGCCAAGACTGCCCAAGGCATTCTTAAAACCATACATCCGCGACTCATTCATCACCTTGATGAACATGCCGAATATAATCTGCACAGCTCCCAGAATAAGGGCCAGATTAAACAGATGATCGTTGATATTAAATTTGTCGCCGTTGTTTGCCGGGTCGAAATGCCGGGCAACATCGCCCCACAGGGCAAACTTCATTTCGTAGAGGTTCATTCCGAAAAAGGTTCCCCCGATAATACCAAACAAAATGGTAGACAGGCCCAGCAGGCCAACCAGCGTCATGGTGTTCCGCATTTTCTCGCCCAAACGATTGCGCAGCAAAAATCCGGATAAAGCCAACAGAATTCCGTAGCCTGCATCACCCAGGCAAAAACCGAAAAACAGCCAGTAGAAGGGCGCAAAGAAAGCGGTCAGATCCATCTCACCATAATTGGGTAAGCTGTACAGCTGGCCAATACTCTCGAAGAGCCTGCTCAAACGACTGTTTTTCAACAACACAGGCACATCATCCTTCCGTGTAGGGTCGCTCACCTGATAGAGGATCGAGTCTTGCTGCAGGAACTTCTCCAACTCATCGGCTTTGGTTTCGGGCACCCATCCGTACAAAACCGACACTTTTGATTCGGCAAGCTGTTCGGTTTCCTTGAATACCTTTTCGAAAGTATAACGTTCCATGAGCTCGAGCTGATAGGCTTCCAGCTGATCAACATGGGCGGCCAGCCGGTTTAGCTGTCCTTCCACTTCATCCAGCTGATGCTGTGCCTCTTGCTGCATCTTCTCTAGCTGTTTCAAACTGTGCGTAGGCATGCGTACGGGGTCTGCATCAATGGTGTCACCATCGCCGTTGGTTACCAGAGCCATATAAACGGTTGTGCCCACCCGGTTAACGATAAACAGGGGAAAATCCTTCTCCCACTCGGGCTTACAACAGCGCCGGGCACAAGTATATAGCAGGACTTCGCGCCCCCGGGCCTTCAGCTTTTCCAGCAGCTGAGGATCAAACTCTCCCCACGGCTCGGTATGCGCATGCTCTTTTTTCAGGTGTTCAATTTCGGAATGCAGGTGTTCACGTTCTTTGATCAGCTCGTAATACCGGTCAACAGCCTGTTGCGGGCCAATATCGAATGGAGAATCCTCTGTTTCGATCTTCCGCAATTCTTTGATGGCTTTCATCACCCGCTTATGTTGTTCGCGGTGCGCCAACAGCTCTTCGGCATCCGACAAATCCTGACCTGAATTAACCACATGAACCACACCGTGCTCGTGCAGCTTATTCAAGAAAAGCTCATATTCACCATGATAAACCAGGAAGGCGTATTTTCGCATTTTTACAATCATACTGGTTCCTCCGTTTCTTCTTGTCGCGATTTCACAATTTTTTGAGCCGCCTTACTCAGGTTTTCCTCATCTTCCAAAAATCGTTTAATCTTCCGGATTGCATCTTCAAATCCCGGAATTTGAACCTTTTCGAACAGGTTTACCTTCTGGGTGGTTTTCTTCCGGGCGTATTCCAGCAGTGCTACCTTGTGAAAATAAAATTCACGTTCGAGCGCCACCGCTGCCAGTTCACGGATTTTGACGATTCCCCCCGGCAACCAGCTCGGACTGTTGAACAGGCTGAAGGGTTGCTGATCGAAATCGACTCCCTTGAACACCGGTATTTTAACGCCGGCAATTTTTTGCTGTTCAACCAGCACATCGGACACTTCGAGTAACGACGGGTCGTACTCACCGTAGAGCACCATCATTTCTTCATTCGCTTTTATCAGTTGCTCAAACTTGTCGTCCAAAAGCTGCACGTCACTTTTGGCCTTTTTCACCTCCACCCGTAAAGCTGACTCTTTACTCTTGATGGTTGGCAACGCACGGACGCGAATCTTCAGATTCTTTTCGAGCCCCTGGAGCGAAGTTTTGTTATATTGAAATTTTACTGCCATAAGATTTTGTTTCGTTTCCCGATCTAGTTTTCAGACCAATACTTCGTCACAAATTCTTCGCGCAGCCCAACCTCTTCCTTCTTAAAATGCTTCCCAAACAGGTTCCAGGTCGTATTCAGCATCTCTTCGGTGCTAATATTGACATCGATGGCCAATATTTCGTTGGAATAGTCGCGGGCAAAAGTAAGGCTTCGCATATCATAGTCCGTCAGGTCGAAACCATTTTCCTGCTTGGTACGCGCATTGGCCGCATCGGCAAACAAACGTACGGCTGCGTTCATCACCTGCGGGTGGTCTTCGCGCGTCTTCTTACCGATTACCAGCTGTTTTAAGCGCGACAAACTTCGGAAAGGATCGACAATGACCTTACCGATTTCTGTGTCGCGACGAAGGAACAGCTGTCCTTCGGTAATATAACCGGTGTTATCAGGGATGGCGTGGGTAATATCGCCGCCCGACAAGGTCGTTACGGCAATGATGGTGATTGATCCGCCATCGGGAAACTGAACGGCTTTTTCGTAGATCTTCGCCAGGTCGGAATACAGAGACCCGGGCATACTATCCTTCGACGGGATTTGGTCCATCCGGTTCGACACGATCGACAAAGCATCGGCATACAGGGTCATGTCGGTAAGCAGCACCAGGACGCTCTCATTTTTCTCAACTGCAAAATATTCAGCTGCCGTCAGGGCCATATCGGGTACCAGCAAGCGCTCAACGGGCGGGTTCTCGGTGGTGTTTACAAAGCTGATGATGCGGTCGAGTGCACCGGCATTGTCGAACACCTGCTTGAAATACAAGTAGTCGTCGTTGGTTAATCCCATACCACCCAGGATAATCTTATCGGCCTTGGCGCGCAGGGCAACGTTAGCCATCACCTGGTTGTAGGGTTGATCGGGGTCGGCAAAAAACGGTATTTTTTGCCCCGACACCAGCGTGTTGTTCAAATCGATTCCGGCAATACCCGTAGCAATCAACTCGCTGGGCTGCTTGCGGCGCACCGGATTAACCGACGGGCCACCGATCTCCACTTCAACACCTTCCACATCAGGACCGCCGTCAATAGGATAGCCAAAGGCATCGAAAAAGCGGCCGGCCAGCTGATCGCTCACCTTCAATGTAGGCGATTTTCCAATGAAGATCACCTCCGCATCGTTGGGAATCCCTTCGGTTCCGCCAAACACTTGCAGGGTAATCTCGTCGTTCATAATTTTTACCACCTGCCCCAGCTTTCCGTTAATGGTAGCCAGCTCGTCGTAGCCCACATCAGTGGCTTTCAGGCTTACCGTTGCTTTCGTTATCTGGGTAATTTTTGTATATATTTTCTGAAAGGCTTTGTTTGCCATATCTGTTCCTCCTGTTTTTTAATTGACTGCTTCGAAAACAATTTCACGCAATTCCTGCTCATAATCATTGAACTTCTCTGATTGAAATTCCGAGTAGTTCATTTGACGAAGCAAGTGAATGACCCGCTTAAAATAGGGGCCCACTTCAGTAAACGAGTCGAAGGCAAAGTCGCTGTGACAGATTTCCAACACCTTGTTCACCATATATTCCTGACGTTCAAGCGGGGTTACCGCATCGATTTTGTCGAAGGCATCCTGTTGCAGAATGACAAAGTCAATCACTTCCGCTTTCCAGAAGGTGAAGTGATAATCCAACGGTACACCGTCGTCGCCCAGGATGTTCATCTGCTCACTCACCTCGAGCCCGCGTTGCAGCATTCGTTTCAGCTCATTTACCTTGCCAACCCATTCGCCATCAACCCGCTGGGCAATATAATCCTGAAACTCGGGATACTCCAGGTATTTCGAATAACTATCAATCGGGTTAATCGCCGGGTAACGTTTTCCGTCGGCGCGCGACTGCTGAAGAGCAAAGAAACAACGTGCTGCTTTTTTGGTCGATTCGGTAACCGGCTCTTTCAGGTTCCCCCCGGCCGGCGACACCGTACCAATAAAGGTTATGGAACCGGTTGCACCATTGTTCAGGTACACGTAGCCGGCACGGGCATAGAAGTTGGCAATTACGGCCGACAAGTCCATCGGGAAGGCATCCGGTCCGGGAAGCTCTTCCAGACGATTGGACATCTCGCGCAAAGCCTGTGCCCAACGCGAGGTTGAATCGGCCATCAGCAACACACGCAAGCCCATGGCCCGGTAGTATTCGGCCAGGGTCATGGCTGTGTACACCGATGCTTCGCGGGCAGCAACCGGCATGTTCGAAGTGTTGGCAATAATCGTTGTCCGTTCCATCAACTTACGACCGGTATGCGGGTCGTCCAGCTCCGGAAATTCGGTGAAGATTTCAACCACCTCGTTGGCCCGTTCGCCACAGGCCGCAATAATCACGATGTCGGCTTCAGCCTGCTTGGATATGGCGTGCTGCAACACGGTTTTTCCGGTACCAAAGGGGCCGGGGATAAAACCTGTTCCCCCTTCGGCAATGGGGTTTACCGTATCGATGGTGCGCACGCCGGTTTCGAGCAACTTAAATGGGCGGGGTTTTTCGCGATACGCTTTAATGGCTCTTTTCACCGGCCATTTCTGCATCATGGTCACCGGAATTTCCTGCCCATCCTTGTCGGTGAGCACCGCTATCTGGTCGCTGATGGTGTACTGTCCTGCTTCGGCTACTTTTTTCACCGTGTAGCTTCCTTCAAACACAAAGGGAACCATAATTTTGTGGGGCTGATAGTTTTCGTCTACCTCGCCCAGCCAGCTTCCGGCCTCCACCGGGTCGCCTGCTTTGGCCAGGGGTTTGAAGTCCCACAATTTATCCTCATCCAGCGGGAAGGTATACTCCCCCCGTTTGAGAAAGACGCCGTGCATTTTGTCCAGGTCGTTTTGCAGGCCATCGTAGTTTTTCGACAGGATTCCGGGCCCCAGGGTTACCTCCAGCAGGTGACCGGCAAATTCTACCTGGTCGCCAACACGCATTCCCCGGGTACTTTCGAACACCTGCACATAAACATTTGTCCCGATTACTTTAATGACTTCAGCCATCAGTCTGCGGTCGCCCACAGCAATGTAGCATATTTCGTTTTGGGAGATTGCCTCGGTTGCTTCAACAATAACCAGGTTGGCAATGACTCCTTTTACTTTTCCTTTGGCTGCCATACGCAATATTTTGTATACTTTTTTTTGATTTTATTTCATTACACTTTAAACTCATCAGCAAACCGGTAAGCTTTTTTGTAGCCACCGATAACACGACGGAATACCGTCTGGCCATCTTGCCGGCGCATATTTTCCCAACGGCCGAGCATATCAATTTTGATCAGATAGGTAAAGACTCGTTCAACCGAGAAATAGTGGAAGAATGAATTTTCGTCCAGGTAGTTCCAGATCAGCTCATCCAGGTTCATCTCGCGTTCCAACAGATTTTCCTCCTCTGCAATCTGAAGCACATCGTCCAGATAATCCAGTTCACCACTCAAGCCAAAATCTTTAGCGTTGCTGGTCCGTATCAGCCGGGCAATGTCGTTGTCGCCAACAATGGTTTGCGACAGGTCGTAACCAGAGATGCGGCATTGGTGTGCAATCAGGATATTTTTCACATTCAACATGAAGCGAAAAAAGTTGGCGATAAAGGGATTATCGCACTGGCAGGCATAATCGTAGTACAAGCTTGCCAGCTGATCCTCGGCCGAAAGCTCGGGGAACTGCTCCACCTGCTTATCGGCCAGGTAAGCTTGCAGGAAGGGCACAAAATAGGGAGGCATGGCGGGCACCGCAGGGCGTTCAAGCTCTTTATTCTCGCGAATAATCTCGCCCAGTTGCACACCCGAGAGGTTTCCCAGCGCATTCAACTCGCTTTCGGAGCTAGCCAGGTAAGCCAGCAGGTTCTGATTATCGTATTTCAGAAAAAACAGCTTGATCAGCTCCAAATCCGCGGCGCTCAGGTTTTCAATCAGCAGCTCCTTCAGCTCAGTCATACTTACAGGAACCCTGTGGTCATCCGGAGACAATTCCGGCAGTCCGGATACCAGATAGTAATATTGGCTCATATCTGCGAACTGATTAGTTTTCGAAAAGCAGTTTGGCTACGCGAGGGCGCAGCAACTCTTTCAAAAAGTTTTCAAACTCGGTATCGGTAAAGCTCACTTTGTAGCTGCCATCGGCAGGTCCGAGCTGGAAGCCCGTCTTTATTCCGGCCACTTTTTCAACCCTCAGGCCCTTCTTTAAGATCTCGGAAGCGTTTTTCGCCAGATAAGCTTCAATGCCCTGCTCGTCGTTTTCGGGAATCGAAAGCCGTAAATCCTGCGTTTCGCTCCAGCTACCGGCAAGTTTGAGTAAAAATGTGTTGAAAAAATTCTTGTCGTTAATTGTTTGTTGGCTTGCTTTGTCGACAATCGAGTCACTGATCAATTGAGCTATTTCCTGCTTGAGGGTAGAGACAGCCTGCTCGTACGATAATTTTAATTCGGCCTGAATGCTGCGACGCATGTCGGATGCCTCCTTGCGGGCTTTTTCCAGAATCGCCCGGGCATCCTGCTCAGCCTGCTGAGTAAGCTGCCTGGCCTCGTCGGTGGCCTGGTCTATAATTCGGTTTGCTTCCTCATTGCCTTTCTCCACTCCTTCACGGTAGATTTTTTCAGTTAATTCCTGAAGTCTGTTTTCCATGTTCTATTAGTTTATGTATCGGTAATTAGACTAACTAAATATCAGTCGTTCTGAATTTTAAAGTCGCAAAAACAACGAAAAGCTGTTCGGTAATCGCGCGAACAATGCTCCCCGGGCGCAAAAAAAACGTCGATAAGTTTAGTGAAAATTACCCAATTTCATGTTAAGAAATAAAAAAATTAAAAAACGAGAACTAAGGAGGAATAACGGTTTATTGTTTATTTGGTTCATCGGCGACGAGCTTTAAAAGCTGAATATCCACAAAAAAAATCGACGAGATAATAGAACGCCTTCCCGAGTCGCGGCCTCATCAACCGACCTCAGAGCGGCAAAGCATCCGGCACCACAGCTTAGGCCTTCATAATCCTATTTTTATCAACTTAATTGATTCTGCTTTTCAACGCGATTGAACAAAGCGATCGTCTGACCGCTGGGAATGCGCGAGTGTTTCGTCCTTTTCATCCAACCAGCCCGAGATGGCCTCGGGGCGGTTATCGGTCTGCCTGAAAAAAGGTTTAATATCGAGCAAGGGAGTACCGGTTAACATATCGGCTCCTTCAAAGAACAGCTTATTCTCTTCGATGCGTAACAAACGAACCGTTGACAGGCCAATGGCACAAGGACGCTTGGGCGAGCGCGTGGCAAAAATTCCGTGCTTCCGATCATCCATAAACGGTTTCACCATCAGATCGTAGCCCCCCACTTCGTGCAGAAAATAAATGAGGGTGATATGCGAGAATCCGTCCAGATCAGTTAAACCCTGGGCGAGTTCGGGTTTTAACTCGAAATGGCCCTCGACACCTTTGGCCCCTACCGGCTGAACAGGCATATTCACCAAATCGACATGGGGCGTGTAGATCACGCCAATTGGCTCAAAACTGATCGATTGCAATTCACGATTAATCCTACTCATACTGAATCTTTTGATAGTTATTTCATTGGCATCATGCGGCAGAGCCAAACTACAGCCTTCACCAATCGACCCCGGCCGGGCAGCACTGCACAATGACCTTTTTGCGTTGGCGCCACAGTCTCATGATGCAAAAACAGTTATTCACGCAACAGATAACGCGCCATAAACAAAAGAAGGAAAGCCAGCATTGAAGATCAACACCTTTCGGCTTCGACGGATTTCAAATCTAACATTTTTGTAGGCTTCCGGGACTCGTTGCCTACAAGATTGTAGACATTGATATTGGGTTAACAACAGCTACCAAACGAAAACCACCGGCATCTGCATCGGTAGTTTGCCGCGCTTAGGTGAGCCCCAGCGTTACCGACCAGGCATTCACCACCGCGACGAGCTCCTGCCCCACAGCCAGCTCCATCTCGTCGGCCGACGACTTACTGATCAGTGCAGTAAGCTCCGATCCGCGCCCCAGGTTTAGCACCACCTGCGTGCTGACCATTCCATCAGTAATCGATTCGATTTTTCCGGGAAAGATATTTCGTGCACTAATTTGAACATCGCCCGCAGCAAGCATCACACTAGCCGCGTTCACACACACCAGCACTTCACCTTCGCGTTCCAGCTCTAAACTTTCAACCGCACTATTGGTAATCAGCGCGTCAACCAGAATTCCGTTATCAAGCTCTATATTTATTTCCGAAATCACCAGTCCTTCCGTGATGGCAAGAACGATGCCTTTCATTCGATTTTGTGCACTCAGTTTCATAGCTTCGTTTTTTGTTAGATTTGAGGTAACAACTCTTTCAATAATACGACATCCATCCAAACTGAATGCAACAATCGGCACTTTTATAAAACAGGTTCGGGAGCTAAAGGGCCTTGTTGCCGCCTGTTGTGCAACAGTCATTTCGGGTTTGCAAGCCAATAACCACGCTTGCGCACAAGTTGAGCGGTTAAACCTTCGCAACGATCAATCCGGATCCTGATCGCGGTCAATCTGCTAGCGGATAAACCCGTTGATCCTATGTAAGCCGGAGACATGCGTATGCAAGCGATGCTTGATTTGAGACTAAGTGATTATTCTGTCAGCCTGATCTTTAAATCCATTCTTTCGTGTAATATCCTAACAATCTCTATCTCATCTTTTGAAATTAGATCGTAGAAAATGATGTGTTTCCCAGATTTAAATCCGAATAAATTGGCACTTATTGCAAGATATTCCCGACCAATTTCAGGATTACCTCCAATTTCCTTACACGCAAATTTCAACATTGAATAATATTTATCGGCCTGTTTTTCGTCCCATTGTTCAAACGTATAATCCCAAATATCATTTAAATCATCAATGGCTTCTTGTCTTAAAATAACTTTAGCCATTTTTTCTCTTCTCTGCTTTAAGTTTTTTTAGATTTTCATCAAAATCAAAATCTTCTACTCGTGGACTGTTTAATCCTTCCTGAATAGCATTTTTTAAAGCAATTACTTTACTTTCTTCATTTTCTAAAAGCCGAAGTCCTGCGCGAATGACTTCGCTTACATTTTTATATCGACCAGAAGATACTTGAGATTGTACAAATTGATCAAAATAACTCCCAAGTGATATCGATGTATTTTTCATTTTAAATGATTTTACTCAAAGTTACCAATTTTGGGTAAAAACAGCAAATGTAACGCATTTGCAATTTCCCACTATAATTGAACCTAACACCACAAGCAGTTATCATCCACAACATAAACACCTTGAATAGTTTACAGATAAAATTTTCGGGTATGGCATAAAAGACAGCTAACGGTCACTTGCTCGAGCAGACAAAGGGGGGCACCAGCTGAGCTGTTGAACCTTCGCAACTGTCAATCCGTCTCCTTATCGCGGTCGATCTGCTCGCGGATACTTTTCGCCAGACGCTCTTTCAAGGCCTCATTCATCGATATCGTCGATTTGATTTTTTCGATCTCCCGCTCGTCTTTTAGTTGCTTCAACTGCTCTTTTAAGGCTTCCTGCTGCCGATCGATCTCGCGCAAGTAGTCCTTTTTCGCCTCAATTTTTTCAGACTTTATCGCTTCGTCAAACACCTGATCCTCCGGTGAGCTGCGATCAGCCTCCCCCCGATCCGCTGCAAGCTGCCGCGGGACAAAAACCTTGTCATCGGCTCGCCGCTGATACATAAACGCCGGCGACACAATCTCAATCTTCGCCTCGTGTAATTTATCCATCACCATCGCGTTGAGCAACGAACTAGCGCTAAAATACTTGCCGCTATCGTCCAAAAACCCGTGGACCTTGTAAACGACCGAAAAATCGCCCAAGCCGGTGATATACACATAAGGATCTGACAATCCGGCGGCAAGGGCAGCCTCTTTAAGCGCTTTTTCCACCTGAGCGCGCGGCAGGTCGTAGCCCAGCGACACCGTTGTGGCCAAAACACTATTTGTTTTGCGAATTAATTTTACCGGGTTGTTGGCAATATACAGGTTGGGAACGGTGATAAAATTACTGTCCTCGAGCTGAATCTCGGTATGGAAGATGCTTTTTTTGGTGACTCGCCCGTGCAAATCGCCGATCCTGATCAGGTCGCCGTTCCGAAAGCGATTCATGGAGTTGTTCATGATCCCGGCAATCAGATTCCCTAAAACAGTAGTTGAACTTAACGCAATTCCGGCACTGAGGACGATCCCCAGAAAGCCTAACAACTGCCCTTTCAGCGACTTTTCGACAGGCAACACAAGCAGGAAAGCCAACAGCCCGGCCAGCACAATCACAAAAGATATTGCTCCCCGGGTGATTGATCGTTCCGAGGCGGCTGATCGCATCCGATTGAAAATCCACCGATTTAAAATCAACAATACCACCACCAACAACATCACAACCGTTGGTGTCATCATCGATTCCATAAGCTTGAATACATTTGTCATCATCGCTAATTTTAGGTGTGGCTCACAGAGCGATTCCCTAGGGCGGCCCCCCCGATGCTGCTTATACAAATCTAAAACCTTTCAGGCAGTTCTGCAATTCAGCGCCGGTAGCAGACAATAAAAAAAGAAAAAACGGCGAAAGGATGTGCCATAAAAAAAACAAAAACAGGAAGGTATGCGCTTCTCATCGCATCTTTTGGGTTTAAAATTGACTGCGAAGACTCATCGACTCAGTCAATTTTAAACCCAAATCTGACGCAATAAGAGGGCTTGTAAAACCAGGTTGCAAAGGAGGTCAAATCATTAGCCTCATTGCCGGATTAGCTCATTGCCAAACGTTTTCCTTCCGGGAGCAGAACAAGACTAAAAGCGCCATATCAGCGGAGAAGTTGCCCGCCTCCAAGGATCGGCTTTGCATCACGAATAAGCTCAACGGCAATGCTCGCTGATAACACGCTTATTCGAACCTCTTAAAACTTATAGAATCATCACTTTTTCGCACAAATTTTCAGTCCGGACAATGTATATACCCGTTTTTAACCTGCGGTTTGGCTGCAACTTTTTACCTGAAATATCAAATATTTGGTAATCGACTTCGCCCTTCTTATTTTTCACAAATACTTGTCCATCACTAACCGTAATTATAATATCTTCAGCATCATTAATGATGTCATCTACTGCAGTAGACATTGGCGAAGAATATTGATCCTGCCCGTCGGTAAGCCAGTCCAGTGAAACACGCACATATACCAAATCGTATTGACTAACCGATCCATCTTCATAATAAACACCAATGGTTCCATCATCGAGTTTGGTAATAACCGAATAAGCCGATGAAGCCGGACATATTGTTTTAACAATAGGGAAAGTCTCACCTTCGTCGTAACTAAGCAAAAGCGATACATTCACGCGACTGGAGGCGTAAGCTAATGAATGTAGCATCCTGTTTTTTTCGTATCCGTCCAAAGTAGATGTATAATTTAAAATCTCACCGTTACAGGCCGGATCTACAAGATCCTGATGAATCGTACTTGTTCCCCAGGTATCTCCGTTATCGGTTGAAACATTCCATTCGCGATGACCTCCGTTTCTGATTGAGATAACAACATCACCATTATTTCGCTGTACAAATTTTGCCTCGTCGCCGCCAGAATGGATCAAATTTGTATTCACCGTCCAGTTCTCCCCTTTATCATCCGAATATAATGCGTAATTATTGATACCTCCGGAACCATCCCGCACTGCCATAGCTAAAATCAGTCGTCCGTTGCGCAGCTGAAGCCCCCTACCCGAGGAAACAAACACACCATCCCAGTTTTTTGAAGTCGCATTACTACATCCTGCGCCATAAATGTTATCAGTTATATCTCTTGGCTCTGTCCAACTCGCGCCATTATCGGAACTTTCGCACACCGTAATCCGGATTGGATCAGCAGGCGTGGAAGCAAAGAACCCTTTATCATGTGCCATGAAACAGAATATCTTGCCACTCTCTTTCTCGACGACCAGTGCCGGATCTCCATAGCCTGTATCCGTGTTTTCCCCGGCAATCATTAAAGGTTCAGACCATGTCTTTCCCTTATCGGCAGAACGACTAATGTACACATCTATATCTCCCGGAAGATCAGATATATTGTTTTTCCGACGATCGGTTGCGGCCACTAAAGTTCCATCATTTGCCGTAACGATGGCTGGAATACGATAGTACTGTGAACCATAATCTCCGGGTGAAAAAAGAGTACTTTGGGTTAAGAAAATAGTAGCCTCGTAAGCAGGATCCGGATTTTGAGCCATGCAAACGTCACTCCCCTGAAGTGCGACAGATTCAACGCTGATTTTTATTTTATCGCCCTCATTGGCCGTTTCCGTAACATCGACGACAACTGCAAAATTCTGACTGCCCGCCGGCACCTCAAAATCGGCATCCGGATTTATTTGCATCATATAATCAAGCTCACTTGACGAGGCAACCTGCGGATGTACTTCCGGATCGAAACGAATATCATTGCCCAGATAATAAATTCGAATATTCTCAATATCACTAAGGTTCGTAGTACCTTCCAGAGCAACATTTACCTGATCCAAAAGCGACGAACCGGTAAGCCCTTCCACTTCCATTGTAAAATAAGTTGCAGCAAAGTCAACATTACCAATTCCTGTGCTAACCAATCCATTTCTGACGGTAAGGCTCGTAATACTTATTGGTGCGCTAGCGTCGTCAACTTCAACAAATCGCCATGCCGACGGTGAATCCAGTCCTCCATCCCAAGTAACAATTTTTGAACCATTTTGCTGACAATGAAGCGGCAGTGCCCCATCCTCTTTGATCACAAACTGGCCTCTTTCGCCAAGATATTCGACATTATAAGCCACCGGTGTTTCCGATGGCTGGACACCGGTATAACTCTCACCGGTTTTACCAAAGTATAAACCGGAAGCCATATTTACAAAAGCATATTGATTATTGCCGGCATCAACAATCTTCCATAGCATCCTGGGGTTCAATTGCTTGTCGGCAAAGTTATACACTACACCTAATGTTCCCTCAACATCGTTAATAACTTTTCCGGCACAATAGTCGTTAATCGCTGCCGATTCAAAGAAGTACCATGTTTCGTTGGTCTCAGTGCTAACAACAACAGTATTTACAGGAGTGCTTTTAAAAGTAACAATAGCTGCCTCCAATTGATCGGTTGCTGATTGATAATCGGGTGACTCATCTACCGAGTTATAAACAGCTTCTGCGCCGGCAATCGCTTCATCAAAAGTAATTACGGCATCACCATCAGGCAGAATGTAGCCGGGATTTGTTCCAGTCATCTCGCTTTTGAGACTAATTGCTGAATTTATAAGGGCTCCCAAAATACTCTTCGTGTCGCTTTGCACTCTTATATAAAATGCTGTATTTGAATCAATCCGTCCTCCGCTTAACCGGTCACATTTTAGATTATTCCAAATAACAACAGTATTCTGTGTTCCTGATTTTATCCAATATTGGTCGCTACCATAGGTGCCATAACTTACATTCTCACCAACATCATTAAGCGAATGGGAACCGGTCATGTAACGGTTAGTCGCTTTATTTTTCAACTTAACAATACCATCGGCTTCAATCATTGCCCACAATTCGGCATCACCACCTTGTTCAACCCTGGCATAAATTCGGTTATCGCTTGAGGCAGGATCGTACAATACATAACCTGTTAAATCGGTTGGACCGGTATAAGCACCACCTAAGGTTACCGGGTCCGTACAAGCCGATTCTATTTTAAACCAGACAGGGGAATCTTCGGTGCTAATTACCGGTTGGGCATACAGCGTAGCCGAATAACTCAAGAATAGCAGAAGTGAGACTGCCGATAAATAGAAGCGATAATAATTTCCTTTAAATCGGAAAGTTCCTCTTTGTAAATTTCTCTTCATACGATTAATTGTTAATTATTTAGCGTGTGTTAATTCTTCCTATTCCGCTTCTCTCACTGTTTCTGCAACTGGCTTTCTCCAAAAATCAAGTAAAATTATTTCTCTGTACCATTACAATGTTATCTATATAAACGACAAACCGTAGAGAGACCCTAGCCATGCTGACATTTTTTTTGATTATTAAGCCCAACAATGACATTCTGGTATTTCAACAGACATACAACTGCATTATCGCCCACGATTATACTTGTTAACCTTCAGTTATAGCGTCGTTTTCGAGTGTTTATACCCGAAAACAACCGGAATTTCGTCGGAGCAAAGCAGAGCTTTCTATAAGGTTTCTGTAAGGTTTCTGTATGCTTCCTGTATGCTCAGATATAAAAAGCTAATAGAAAGTTCGCAGCAAAATTGGTTAAAGTATGGAGTTTGCATGAACCAAGCTAGTTGCAAATAGCTACGCGATTTAGACCGATTTCAATTGAATTGCTCCTTCAATTTGTTACACGCTGCAAGCCTCCTGAGTTGTCTATGGCATTCACCCGTGTTTTTCAGGAGCTCGATTAAGGCTCAAAGCGGAAAAACAAATGGCATAACTTGTTGCTATTTGCTTGCATATAAACCATTCAATAATTAGGTTTGCGCTCTGAAAATACGTCTCACAAACCACCTTAACCTGCGACAATAAAAGCCCAAAGAGATGCCCGGACGATACAAAGGATTAGCGTTATCAGCCATACTTATCGCGGTACTGTACTTGCTTTACACCGGAATCCGAAAAGGCGATGCATATACCTCAACAAATGAATATTGCAACAGTTGTCACGTCCATAATCACAACTACAGTTCCTGGAACAAATCAATTCATCACCGCAATGACTCTGTTAAAGCAGGCTGTGTTGATTGCCATCTTCCACCGAGGGGCCAGGGCTATTACCAGGCCAAAATAAAAGCCGGCTTAAACGATTTATATGCCTATCATTTTAAAGATCACGACTCCATTGACTGGCTTGCCAAATCACAAACAGATCAGGCTCAACGCCATGTTTTTAAAAACTCGTGCATTCAATGTCACCCTGATTTATTTCCGCAAAGCCTTTCAGAAAAAGGCCAAAAGGGACACCTGAAATATCACCTCAATCCAACAAAGATGCATTGTATCGAATGTCATCTGCATACGGGGCACACCCCCGACTATAAATCGTTGATCCGGCCGGTAAAAACAACATCGACAGACACCATCTATCAGCATTCACACACAATAAAAAAATTAGCCAATTTCACAGAAACCATCCCCAACAGTAGACTCTCGTTTACGATGATCGCCATTCCAGGTGGTGCAACAACTTTCCGCGAAAACAACCAACAAACCGAGATCAATATCTCAGCCTTTTTTATTGGCGAGATTGAAGTAAGCTGGAATTTATACCTGCTCTTTTTAAGCGAAACCGAAGGCCAGGGGCGCAACGAGAAATCGGTGGATGGCATTAGCGGAGCCACGCCTCCATGGGGTAACCCGGATCAGGGCTGGGGCATGGGTTCGCGCCCGGCCATCACCATGACCCACCATGCAGCAACCGTATTCTGCCAATGGCTAAGCCAAAAAACCGGCAAAAGCTACCGCTTGCCCACTGAAGCTGAATGGGAACGAGCAGCACAAATGGCGACAAAAGACCGATTAATCACGAAAGAGACAGCCAACTACGATACTCAATCCACCATTGAGCCATCCGATGTCAACAGCGATGCTATCGGAGCCCGAAATCTGTTTGGAAATGTAAAGGAATTTTGCGCCGACAGTTACACCGAAGACCGGATGTCCTACTATTCGAAGTTTAAAAATGATCCTGTTATTTTGGACAGCTTGAGTGCTGAACATGTCATCAAGGGAGGATCTTTTAAATCTGATCGGGACGAACTTCGTCCAACGCAACGCGAATCAACCCAAACGGAGCGCTGGCTACGAACCGATCCGCAGATGCCGAAGAGTATTTGGTGGTACTCGGACTGTAACGATGTAGGATTTCGCGTTGTCCTTCCCTATCAACCTGAATAAAAGATTTTATTTTATGAAAGACTACTCCAGACGAAATTTCCTGAGCAAAATAGCCATCGGCAGCACTGCTGTAATGGCGTACAGTACCTATTCGTGTAACCGCTCGAGTACAAAAATTGATTTGCCACTAAAAGCTTCTGACGGCAAAATACTGAAAGCCGGGCTGATTGGATGTGGTTCCCGAGGAACCGGAGCAGCCATTAACTTCCTGGACGCCGGGCCCAACCTCGAGTTAGTGGCTTTAGGCGATATTTTTCAGGATAAACTAAACAAGTGCCGCCAAAATATCCGGGAGAAGCGCAAGGTTGAGATAAGCGATCAAAACTGTTTTGTTGGAGTGGACGCTTATGAAAAGGTTATGGATGCCGGTGTTGATCTTGTTATTCTGGCCACCCCACCCTACTTCAGGCCTGAACACTTTAAGGCTGCGATTCGCAACAACAAACATGTTTTTATGGAAAAGCCAGTGGCTGTTGATCCGGTTGGCGCCCGATCAATCATGCTTGACGGCATACAGGCACAAGAAAGCGGATTAAAAGTTGTTACGGGCACCATCAAAAGACACCAGCTGGATTATATCAATACGCATAACCGGGTTAAAAACGGCACTATTGGTGAAATCATTTCGGGAAACTGCTATTATATGCAGGGAAAACTGTGGCATGTTAACCCGCAGGCTCAATGGAGCGAAATGGAAGCCATGATCCGCAATTGGGTAAACTGGACCTGGCTATCGGGCGATCACATTGTGGAACAACACATTCACAATATCGACCTGATGAACTGGTTTATCGGATCTCACCCTGAATCAGCAACTGGCTTTGGGAGCCGCCAGCGCCGCATTACCGGAGATCAATATGATAACTTCAGTATTGATTTCACCTATCCGGGCAATGTTCATGTTAACAGTATGTGCCGACAGATCAATGGCTGCACCAACCAGGTGAGCGACCTGATTCGGGGAACCAAAGGCTATACCAATTGTGAAAACACGATTTTCTCCAATTCCGGCGAGATCAGCTGGAAATACCCCTTAAGTGAAGAGCAGGAAAAAGATCCGCTGTATTTCTTCCGAAGATCGTACACCCAAGAACTGGTCGACTTGGTAGAAGCCATCAGAACAGGAACCGAGCTGAATGATGCCGTCATTACCGCCGAGTCAACCTTAACGGCAATAATGGGTCGAATGTCGGCCTACACCGGACAAACAGTGAGCTGGGATGAAGTACTCAACAGCGAACTGAGACTCGGCCCTAAAACATTTGTTATGGGACAGGTGGATATGAATAAGTCGATACCTGTCCCCGGGCAATAAACGGTTGATTTAGCCTGATAACCTTCGGCTTAATCCGGTGACTTTGCGCCTCCTTCGCGTTTGCTGATTTTAACAGCAAAATTCGCAAAGAAGACGTAAAGCTCACCGATGGCCGGACTTATGCACTTGTTGAGGGATTGAAGGAATGAAGGAATGAAGGAGTGAAGGAGTGAAGGAGTGAAGGACTGACAGCTCAATGCCCCAAGAACCATGGAATGACAATAAATGACTAATCTCCAGATTACTCGACATTCGGATTATCGGACTCATGCGCTCTGGACTTATGCACTAACAATAAATGACGATAAATGACAACCCATGACTAATGACTCCCGGCTGAACACTGCGACTTATTGAAGGATTGAGGGACTGACAGCTCAATGACCCAATGACCATCAAATGACAACGAATGACTCCCGTCTCTTCACTCACTACTCACTACTCACTACTCACTACTCACTACTCACTACTCACTACTCACTACTCAAAACTCAAGACTCAAGCCTCACATCTCCCAAACCTTGATGCTCACCCAGGCCAGCTGCAATTGTTTTTCAGCTTCGTACAGTTCATCCACGGCCTGGTAGTCATACTGCAGTTCGAGCAGATAGTCGATCAACGAAATCTGTCCGGCCTCGAGTGCATCATCCAGCAAGTCCTGTTGCCGAAACGAAGCGAGCTGCCGGCGCATATCATCCACCCGAGCCGAGGCCAGCTCAACAGCACGATAGCGTTGATACAGCTCCGCTTTCAACTGAAGTTGAACGCTTTGCTGCTCCAACACTGCCGCTTCCTGTCGCAGGCGAGCAGCTTTTACAGCCTGTTTATTCTCCCAGAGCGGAACCGACAGCCCCAAGGTAACTCCCTGAAATTGCTCGCCAACAGTTTTCTCCATCATATAGCCACCGCTGATGCTGGGCAAGCTCCGGCTTTGGTTCAGCTTTACGGCGCGTTTGGCGGCATCGGCTTCCAGCACATACCAGCGGGCCTGCGGATTTTGCGCCAGCAGCTGGCTAGCCCAGCGCTCGAAATCGGGTGGCAAGACTACCGCCTCGTAGCTGGTTCGAGCAACCGGCAGTGGCTGGTTTCCGTTAAGGGCTTCCAGGCTAAGTTGAAGCAGCTCCCGTTCCTGCTGCAAAGCATCCAGCGTTTTTTGGGCTTGCAGCTGATTCAAGGCTGCTTTATTCCGATCAATCCGGTTGGCATCGCCGGCCACCAGACGCTCCGCATAGGCATCGGCCAACGCCTGAGCCTGCCGGCTTCGTTCTTCTTGAATGGCAATGCGCTGGTTCAGCGACACCAGCTCCACCCACAGCTGAGCAGCTTGCTGCATCACCTCCAAACGAAATTGATCGCTGCTCATCTCCGCCTGCTGATCGCGCAAATCGGCCAGTTTCCGTTGATGGTGATAAACCGTTGGAAAAGCCAATTCCTGGCTCACCGAAAAGTCTTTACGATGTCCTATAGCCGAAGGACTTCCCCATAGGTAGCCGCCTTCTATCTGCGGATTATCGGGCGTGTTGCCCAGTCGGTTTTCGACCTGTTGCGCCTTGGCCCCGGCCTGCTGTGCCCGGTAGGCCATATTGTTGGCAACAATGGTTTGCAAGCATTCATCCAGGCTTTGCTGTGCCGGAGCAGCGCTTGCCCCCAGCACAAATAGCAAACTATATAGTAGTTTCTTCATTTTCCCGCTGTTTTAAAAGTCCGAAGCGGTGCAGCAGCTGATAGGCTACCGGCACCAGGTAAATGTTTAATAAGGTTGACGACAATAGTCCGCCGAGAATCACTTTGGCCATGGGACTTTGAATTTCGTTGCCCGGAGCATCGCCATTCATCGCCAGTGGAACCAAGGCCAAAGCAGCTGTCAGAGCCGTCATCAGGATCGGGTTTAGCCGGTCAACCGAACCGCGGATCAGGATGTCGCCCAGCTTCAGGCCCTGTTCTTCCATTTGCTGAAAGCGCGACACCAGCAAAATACCGTTGCGCGTAGCAATGCCAAACAAGGTGATAAAACCGATAATGGCCGGAATGCTGATAATGCCGGATGTCAACCAAACGGCCACCACTCCCCCGATCATGGCCATGGGCAAGTTCAGCAGAATGATGCCCGCCAGTTTCAGGTTCTTAAATTCCTGATAGAGCAATAAAAAGATGATCAGAATGGCCAGAGCTGTTGTCAGCGCAAGTGTTCTCGAGGCCCGAGCTTCACTTTCAAACTGCCCGCCATATTCCACCCGGTAGCCTTCAGGCAATGTTACATGCTCGTTAATAATTTGCTGAATGTCGTTTACAGCGCCACGCAGGTCGCGACCGCTCACATTGGCCGACACCACAATCTTACGTTGCACATTCTCGCGGCTGATACCGTTGGGGCCAGCTGCTGAGATAATATCGGCCACTTCTTCTAACGGCACCTTCCCTCCCTGGCGGGTGTCAATCAAAGCAGTTCTGATGCCATCGATGGTCGTGGTAAATTCGGGTTGGAAACGCAGAAACAGGTCGAAGCGGCGTTGTCCTTCATAAATATCGCCCAGTTTTTCGCCGCCAATAGCCTGCTCAACAAAATGATTAAACTCCTCGATACTGATGCCGTAATGTGCCAGCATGCTGCGGCGTGCACGAATCTGAATTTGCGGCACCTCCACCTGCTGCTCCACATTCACATCCACCAAACCGTCAACGTCAGCAATCTCGTGCTGAATTTGACGACCGATACGGTACAAGTCGGTTAACTCGGGGCCAAACAGCTTAATGGCAATATTGGCGCGTGTTCCCGACAGAATATGGTCGATGCGGTGGCCAATAGGCTGCCCGACGGTTGCTGCAATACCCGGAATCCGTTTCAGTTTTTCGCGCACCTCGGCTTTAAAAGCTTCAGCCGGGCGATCTTTCAAGCTAAAGCGCACCTCCAGCTCGGCACTATTGGTTGCCTGCGAATGTTCGTCCAGCTCGCCCCTGCCCGTACGGCGCGCCGTACTGATGACTTCGGGCACCGACAGCAATTGCGCTTCAATCAAACGTCCCAATTGGTTGCTTTCATCCAACGAAATTCCCGGTTCGCTAACCGCTGTAATGGTTAAAGCCCCCTCGTTAAATTCGGGAAGAAAGCTGCGCCCCATACCGCTGAGCAACCACACCGATGCCACCAGTAGCGCTAAGGCAGAGCCGAGCACGAGCTTTTTATGGCGAAATGCCTGTAATAGAGAACGTTCGTAGTAAAGGTTCATCTTGCGGCTTAGCCAATTCTCGCGACTCTTTTTCTTCAAATACTTGTCGCTGGTCAGTAACAGGCGACACAACAAGGGAGTGAGTGTCATGGCCACAATTAACGAGACAAACAGCGAAACGATATAGGCGATTCCCAGCGGCTTGAGCATACGCCCTTCCATGCCCGACAGAAAAAACAGGGGAATGAAAGCTACGATAATGATCAGCGTGGCATTGAAGATCGATGAACGGATCTCGCGGGAAGCTTCATACACAACTTTCCAGGCCTGCTGCCGCTCGCCCTGGGGCAACTGTTGGTTTTGCCGCAAGCGTTTGAAGACATTCTCCACATCGATAATGGCATCGTCAACCAGCGAGCCGATAGCGATGGCCATGCCCCCCAGACTCATCGTATTGATGCTTAGCCCCCAGGCTTTCATCACCAGCACGGCTCCCAGCAACGACAGCGGAATGGCCAACAGCGAAATAACCGTTGTCCGAAAACTACCCAGGAACAAAAACAGGATGATGATCACAAACAGCGCGCCCTCGAGCAAGGCATCCTGCACATTGTGTACGGCAGTTTCAATAAAGTCGGCCTGCCGGAAGATATGCGTATCCAACACCACATCGAGGGGCAAGGTATTTTGCAGAGCTGCCAGGTTTTCCGAGATCTTGCGGGTCAACTCCAGGGTATTGGTATTGGGCTGTTTGGAAACCGACAAGATCACGGCGGGTTTCGCATTTTGCGAGGCATAGCCCATTTTTACAGCGGCCCCGATTTTCAGCTCCGCCACATCGTCGACATAAACGGGCTGCCCGTTATGCTGCTTAATGAAGCTGCGTCCCAGCTCCTCCAGCTCATCGGAACGTGCCATACCACGCACCACATACTCGTTGCCATACTGACGAACCACGCCGCCGGTTGCATTATTGCTCATGCCGGCACAGGCGGAAGTCAGCTCATCGAGGCTTAGGCCATAATAGTCCATCAGCCGCGGATTGGCCAGCACCTGGTACTGCTTGTAGTCGCCGCCAATGATGGTTACCTGCGACACCCCTCCCGTTGCCAGCAACACCGGCTTTACATTCCAGTCGGCCATGGTGCGCAAATCCATCATCGAGGTTGAATCGGCCTGCATGCCAATAAACATCACCTCGCCCATTACGCTCGACTGTGGCGCCATAATCGGCTGCCCAACACCAACCGGCATTTGCCCGGCCAGTCCGACCAGCTTTTCACTCACGATTTGCCGGGCCCGAAAGACATCGGTCCCCCAGTCGAATTCAATCCACACAAACGAAAAGCCCTGCGATGATTTGGACCGCACGCGGCGCACATCGCTGGCTCCGTTCACCGCTGTCTCAATAGGAAACGTGACCAGGCGCTCCACCTCTTCGGCGGCCATCCCGTGGGCATCGGTCATCACCACAACAGTTGGTGCTGTGAGGTCGGGAAACACATCCACATCCATATCGCGGGCAACATAAACGCCCGCAAAAAGCAGGATGGCTGCCCCCAGTAAGACGATCAGCTTATTTTGAAGCGAAAATCTGATTATTCTATCCAGCATCATTCCTCCTTTCGCTTAATGAACATGTCCCGCATGCGGATCGAGTGTATTCGACACCGAAGCCAGCTTCACCAGCACAGCACCTCGGGTCACAATCCGTTCTCCTTCAGCCAAGCCTTCACGAACCACCGTTTCTACCCCATTGGATGCTCCGGGGAACACCTGGCGTTTTTCGAACAACTCGGGATTCAACTGCACATAAACGAAGTAATTGCCTTGCTGTTCGAGCAATGCCTCGTTGGGCACGACCACCACCGACTGATCGGCTGAACAAGTAATATTTAGTTCGATCAGGCTGCCGGGCAGTAAATCGCCGTTATTGCTGGCTTCGAAACAAACCGGCAAACGAAAGCTGCTTTCATCCACCCGCTGGCCAACCGAAAGCAGTTTTGCCGGAATCTGTTGCCAACTCCCGGCAGCACCTTTATAGCTTAGCGCTGTTATGGCCGCCAAATCGCTGCTGTAACGACTCGGAACATGGGCAACCAACTGCACATTGGCATACGATGCCAGCGTTACCAGAGGCTGACCCTTGTCGACATGCTGCCCGTTTTGCACCTGCACCTTTTCCAGTACACCGGCCAATGCGGCATAGACAGCCTGCTCGCCGGCCCGAAAATTTTGTTGCAGGTTATCGAATTTTGCCTTTGCTTTCTCGTATCGGTTTTGCGCCTCCTGAAACTCGCGACGTGAAACAATTTCCTTTTCCGCCAACTGGCTCATCCGCTCGTATTCGCTTTGGGCAAGCTGGTAATCTGCTCTGGCCGATTGATAGACCAGCTCGGCATTATCGTCTCCCATTCCCGCTCCGCTGATGGTCAATAAAGCCTGCCCTGCCCTTACCCGACTGCCGGCAACCAGGCTGTTCGAGGCCAGGCTGACCGTTCCTGACGTTTGTGCAGTCAGCGTATGCGATTTGGCGGGCAAGGACTCAACACGGGCCGTTGTGTGAATCAGCTGTCCGATGGGTGCCAAACGCGCCACGTCGGTTGCAAAAGCGACCTTCCAGGATTGCTCTTTGGTGAAGCTCACCGCATTGGCCGCGGGCTCTTCGTCCTCCAAATCGTGGTGTGGCTCATGATCGTCGGCGTAAACCCGAACAGGCACATCGATCCGCTGCTGCTTATCGTTTACAAAGATGGTTAGTCGCCCGTCACCTGCTTGTGATGCTTTCAGCTTTAACTGATAAATCCCGGGGATTTTAGGCTCAACTTCAGCCTTAACAGTCTCGTGACCGACCTTCAACTCGGCAGTCAAGCCGTCATCCTGTAGCGGCTTAAAGTCGGTAAGCTTTGTTAAATGCGCCAATATCGCGACCTCTTCGCCTGCGACCAACGGTTCAGTCTCTGCAAAAAGCTCATAACGATCAGTATATTGAATAAGTTGCTGATGAATATCAGCATGATGGTGATGTTCCTCCGAGGCATGCTCATGCCCTTCTTCATCATGATGATTTTCCTTTTCGGTATGACCGGCACAAGCCGCCAACAGCAAGGCAAGCCCAATCACACTAACAAAATATGCTTTCATAAATTTCGTGTAAAATGAATAGATAACGAACCAACAGTGGCGAACAACTGTCGATGCGCCAATATCGGGTACCGTTCAGCCGTGGCTTAAACGGTCAAAAAAAAACGATCTTACACGAATACCGGGGGCCCGCGCAGGGCAAAGGTTTTGAGATAGGGATCAGAAATATGCGGCAAGCGATACTCGGGCCAGGCCGACAACTCGTCCTTCGGAATAATCAAGTGACGCAGGAGGATGGCCTGCAGAGTATAGGCGCCCAACACAACTGACTTGCCGGGAACCGGCCGAACATCGAAATGACAGGCTGCTTGTTGTTCATTGTGATGATCAGAAGAACTGTCGGCACAAAGCTCGGCAAGTTGATGCTCGTGCACAATCTCCTGACAACATTCGTCTTTAAACGACTTTTCGTGATGATGATGTGGCACCATAGCATGCCCCATAACGACCAGATAGATCGTCAGCAACAAGTAAGAAACAAAGCGCTGCATTTTCATCATGGTGCAAAAATAAGCTTTTTACCGACCTGGAAAAATCTTCTATTCTTCGGAGCAAGCCGATTTCGTTCGTTTTACGAACTTGCCCGAAGGAAGTTGTCGTGGCAGTGAACAGCAAATATGCAAATTCAGGAAGCCCTTAAACACTAAAGTTCTCCACTATTCGTTTCATACAATAAACAAAGAGACCGAGGAGTCTGCCATTCATTTTGTCTATTTTAAATTGAAAATATGAAAGGATCTTTACTTTTCAAATCAATCTGCTTCAGCTTACTCACCGCGCTTGCAACAAACAGCCTGGCACAAAGCCGGGTTATTCGCAACAGTGGCTTTTACTATACGCTGGAGGCTGGTGCCGGCTATGGCTTAAAAATGAAGACCGACTATTGGGCCGTCGATATTAAAAACGACTTTTCACCTTTTAACTTTGGAGCCAAAGCCACAGCAAACATCTTCCTGAACGATTTTTTCTCGGTCGGTGCCGGACTGGCTTACAGTGAGTACCGCAGTCCGCAGATGCGCACACTTCCGGTGACGGCCAACATCAAACTGTTTGCTACCAAACAAGCCCGTTCCGCCTTTGTGTACGTCGATGGAGGATATGCCATGCGGACCGATGCCGACAAACAACACAAGGGGCCGCTGTACGAAGCTGGTGTGGGTTATCGTCTGCCGTTGAGAAGCCGCCGCGACTTTTTGATGTTTAAACTGGGCTACAGTTACTTTAAAACCAAGCACTGGGAGTGGGCACCTCCTCCTCCCGACGAGGAATATCCCAATGGTCATACTTTTTTCGATGGAAGTACCCCTCAGAGGTATTACCTGGAGCGGCCGGCCATTGCCTTCAGTATTTGCTTCTATCATTCAACGCGTTAATCAGGCTTGCCAAACGGGGAGCACCACAAGGCCAGGCCGCCGGATCATCGTGTGACCTTGACCCATTTTGGGACGCCACCCCGACAACTTGAGAAAACAACGACAACAGCCTGGTCGAAAATCCTAAACTTTCATTCCTGTTGGTGATTCCCGGGAATCATGTAGGTTTTTTCTGAAAGTCTCTTCGGGTGATGCACCCGCCTGCGGTAGGCAGGGTTTCCAAACCGCATCTGGGATGTATTGAATAGGGGTTCAGCTTCAACCGGTAGCCAGACTTCTTTTGTAGCAAACCAGCGCTGATGTGAGTTGCCCCAAATCTGGCTGTTTTTCACTCCTACTTTTGAGCAATTCGGATCTTTTGTCCTACCGGACGGGTTTTCATCTTTGGCTTGCCCCAAAGACGAAACAGAAAACGCAAGGCTTATTTTTATCTTCAGGTGTCAGCTTCCGAAAGCTAAGTTCAGCCGGGTGATCTCCTTTCCGGCAGCTGCCGGATCGGAGCTTCCCGGATTCACTAAGCTTCCGGTTCGCCTCCCACCATCGATAAAAAGTAGGCCGGTCCCGCTCCGAGCGAGCTTCCGTCTTCTCTTAAATGCCTTCTGCTGTCTTCCACCACTTTCATCCCTGTTGGTAATTCCCTCCGAATCATGAAGGATTTTTCTGCCTAATTATACCGCCGGAAGAAGCTGTTCATCTGCTGTACCAGCTTCGAGTAGATGGGGCGTGTAAATTCGTAAAACAGATCTTGCGGTCCGGGAGGCAAGACCGCTTCATTCCCCAGAATTGCCAGTTCCTGCTCGTTCAGCACCCGCTGGTCGCCCACAAAAATGCCGTATTGATTTTGCCACATAAACTCGCCGGGGATGTTATTATTCAGCAAGCTGCGTTTCGC
Source organism: Mangrovibacterium marinum (assembly GCF_003046625.1). Lineage (GTDB taxonomy): Bacteria > Bacteroidota > Bacteroidia > Bacteroidales > Prolixibacteraceae > Mangrovibacterium > Mangrovibacterium marinum. The sequence continues at coordinate 99,404 of NZ_QAAD01000010.1, read as the reverse complement.
CTGGAAATCGGTGATATCAAGCCTGACCACTCCCGCCGAGTAAACTTCGTCGGTCATCACCTTCATTTTACCACGCACGGTTATAAGGCGTTTTTCGGTGCGCACCGAGTCACGCGAGATCCGCTTTTCATATACTTCTTCAATTTCGCGCTTCAGGCTTCGCTCTTGCTCGTAGTGCTTGGGCCGCTCGATATAGAAATCCATAAAATTCAGTTTCACCACCAAATCCGGGTATTTTAACTGCGTTTGTTCGGCTTCTTCGGGCGAGTAAAAATTAACAAAACTCTGCTCCGGGTACAACTGGTTCATTCTGTTCATCAGTTCCGAATAGAAGAAGTCGGCATTCAGCTCGTAACGCATCGATGGTGCCGGAAGCGGCTCAATCACCACCCGCGTTGTTGCGCGGTCTTTGGCTTCATTCATCAACGAAACAGCATCTTTGTATGCAGGTACCAGCGTAGTACAACGCTGCAAATGCCGATAAGCCTGCTTGGCATCTTCTTTAGTCTGCAAGTCGAGCAAACTGAGCGCAGCAACATAATGTTCTTCGGCCGCCCGCTGTGTCACATCGGCCAACTCGCTGGTGTACATCTTTGGCGAGGGTATCAACCTACGCGAAGCCGGGATCTGGCGAATCTGATCCGATATGCGATTCACCTCCTGCATAATCGACAAGGTGGTGTTCCATTTAAACGGATCGTTGCCTGATAGCGCAAGATCGATTTCCTCCTGATAAAACTGCATTGCCATGGGATAACCCTTGGCAACAACATCCTGTGCTTTACGGTTATCGGGATGCTGACTTAAGCGATTGGTTGCTTTTGCAATTGCTTCGCGGAAATTTCCCTGATCCAGGGCTTTGCGCCCCGAGGTACAGGCAGCCACACTTATTGCGATTAAAATGAAGACGTAAAATTTTCTCATTCGTTTGGATTTTGTTCTGTACACAAGCATTTGCAGACAATGATAAAAGAAAAAATTGACAAATCAGGAGCACAACAACTTAATTCCCGCAAAGCAGTATCAAACGAAAACCATGTTGACTCCGATCTTGTTAAACAGCCCATAGCCATCGGCCAACGGATTTGGCATCATTTGAGCGGCAACGCTACTACTCGCCAATATTTTGGTAAATTTGACTCCGTTAAAAAATCACAACAAGCCCCATGGCCCATTACGACGAAGATTTCAGCAACCTCACACTCACAACAGCGCAGCTTACCGACCAAACATTCGACGGCTGCCATTTTCAATCGTGCACGTTTGAAAACAGCCGGCTTGACTACACCGAGTTTATCGATTGCCGTTTTTCCGGCTGCAATTTCACCATGAGCAAAATCAACCAGGTAAGTCTGAAACAGGTGTACTTTGAAAACTGCAAGCTGGTTGGCTTTGATTTCAGTGCCTGCGTCGATTTTCTGTTCAAGGTTGATTTTGAAAATTGCCTACTCGACTATGCCATCTTCAGCCGTAAAAACATGAAGCAAACCAGCTTTAAACAATGCTCGATCCGCGAGGCCGATTTTTTCGAGGTTAACCTGCAAAAAGCAAATTTCGAGGCTTCAGATTTGGCCGGATCGCAATTTGAAAACTGCAACTTGCAGCAGGCTGATTTCCGCTCGGCAGGCAATTTCATCATCGACCCGGAGCGCAACAAGCTAAAGGGTGCCCGTTTTGCCACTGCCGGCTTAAGCGGCTTGTTACAGAAGTACAAGTTAATTATTGAATAAAAAGAATAGCTATGAACGATAAACTGCAAGCTTTTGGCCAGCTCCTCGAGATTATGAATGAACTGCGCCAAAAATGCCCCTGGGACCGGGAGCAAACTTTCGAGTCGTTGCGAAAATTAACCATCGAAGAGACCTACGAACTGGGTGATGCCATTTTGCAGGCCGACACCGATGAAATTAAAAAAGAACTGGGCGACCTGCTGCTGCACATTGTTTTTTATGCCAAAATAGGTGAGGAAAAACAGGCCTTCGACATTCAAAGCGTGATTGAAAGCCTGAACGAAAAGCTGATCTACCGACACCCGCATATTTACGGGCAGGTGGATGTGCACAACTCGCGCGAGGTGGAACAAAACTGGGAAGCCCTGAAACTAAAAGAAAAAGGCCGCAAGAAGAAAACCGTTCTGGAAGGGGTTCCCGCCTCCTTACCGGCCCTGGTGAAAGCAAACCGGATTCAGGAAAAGGTCAGCGGCGTAGGTTTCGACTGGGAACATCCCGAACAGGTTTGGGAGAAGGTGAAAGAGGAAATCGGGGAGCTGCAGCACGAGATCAACAGCAACGATCAGGATAAAATTGAAGCTGAGTTTGGAGATTTGTTCTTTGCCCTGGTCAACGCTGCACGCCTGTACAAAATTGACCCCGAGGCAGCCCTGGAACGCACCAACCTGAAATTTATGAAACGCTTTAACTACCTGGAAAGCCAAACCCTAAAAAAAGGCATCGACCTGAAAACAATGCCCCTGGCCGAAATGGATAAATACTGGGAAGAAGCCAAAAAAATGGAATAATACCGGTTGGGATTTGAAACCCAATAAATTCACCTTGTCTTTTATTGGGTTTCAAACAGCCACCGGCATCGAAGCATCCTATTTAATGCTGAAAATTAGCTTCGCCGAAGTACTCGGGCTTACGGGTGCTTCCCATTGTCGCTACTCCAGAACATCGAAGGAACGAAGCTGAATGTAGTCAGCCAATGTTAAAGGGGTATTCAGCACAACTCCCCCCAGCAGAAACATTCGCCGGGCATTAAATTGTTCTTTAATTCGGGCGGCCTGTTCCAGCACAAAAGCATGACTTTCGCCATACACCAGATCAACCAACTTCAGCTCGGGAGCCAGCTGCGGGATTTCGTTCAGATGCGGCAGAAACATCTGCTTGATGCGCCACTGCTGGTAGTCGGCGTGGTTCAACTCCGGCTTGGCACCGCCGCTTTCCACCAACTGCTGATAAGCCCCTAAAGCGGCACCACAGGACAGCGTATCGCGTTGCTGCCCCACCCGGTGCACATAGCCATTTCGCGCAGCATCGATGCCAATATGTGGCCCGTAAAAAATAAAGGCATTGCCCCCATCGGGAATATGGTCGCCAAAAGCATTGAAGCCTGTTACTCCCGTGAAGGGATAACCGCTGATGCCGCCCAGCGCAAAAGCAGGCCCGAACAGCTCCCGGATCTTTTCAACAACCGGGTTATTCAGCTCATCGGGGCAAAGCGAATAGGCGGCAATGGTTTCTTTCGGCATCAGCTGATAGTCTGCTTTTAGTTGCCGGTAACAGTCGTCCAGAACGTCCTCAAAAGGAGCTGCTCCGGGAAAGAGCGAGTGAATCCGCTCAATAGTCTTGTTCATCCTTATCTATTTTCAAATCGGTCTTGTCAATCAACCGGTGGCTCCCAGCGCGTTGGCAATGGCATTTACACATTGCAGCAAGGCAAACAAATAGTGATCTTCATCTTTCGACTTTGTTTTTTTGGCCTCGCGCCATTTTTGCAGCAACTCCACCTGGGCATCGTGCAAATTATCGAGAGCCTCGGCTCTAAGTATGGTTGAATAGTAATGATTGATCCGTCGTTCGTTAATTGGCCGCTTCAACACATCGGCCACCATGCTGCGCGTGAGTTTTAATTCATTCTGAATGACCTCCATAATCCGGTCGCGAATCTGCTGATCCTCCACCAGCGAGGCATATTTAGCCATGATACGCTCATCGGTTGCCGCCAGGCTGCTGTCCAGATTGGTCATCACGTAGCGCACAAAAGGATCGTACTCCACAAATTGAAGCAAACGGTTGTACTCCGTCGGATTTTCATTTTTCAGCTCACTAAGGGTTGAACCGACGCCGTACCAACTGGTAATATTGAAACGCGATTGCGACCAACTGAACACCCAGGGAATAGCCCGAAGGTCTTCCATACTGCGTTTGCCGGTACGCCGTGCCGGGCGCGAGCCTATTTTGCTCGACTCGATCACATCAATCGGTGTCGCCTGCGAAAAGAAGCTGATAAAGTCCGGATCGGAGATCAGCTGCCGGTAATGGTGGCGTCCCCGGTCGCCCAGCCGGCGAAACAGACTTTCAACTTCCTCGCTTTGCCCGTTGGTATTTTGGTGCAAAACTGTTTGAGCGGTTACGCTCGAGACCATCAGCTCGAGATTATAAGCCGCATTCACCAGGTTGGCATATTTGCGTTCAATGGTTTCGCCCTGTTCCGTTACCCGGAACTTGCCATTGATGGAGCCATAAGGCAAGGTTTTTATGAACCAATGGCTGGGCCCTGCTCCGCGGCTGATGCTACCGCCGGTTCCATGAAAGAAGCGAATTTTCACACCATGCTTCTGCCCGATCTCCGTAAGTTCTTTCTGCGCTTCGTGCAAAAACCAGGAGCTTGCCAAAATGCCCCCATCCTTATTGCTGTCGGAGTAGCCCACCATCACATCCTGAATAAGCTCGCCGCTGGGGTTTTCCCACGACTGCAATCGCAAGCTTTGCTGAACAATGGGCTGACTTAGATAATCATCGAGGATCTGCGGACTTTGCTTCAGGTCTTCAATCGTTTCAAACAAGGGCACAACTGGCAAAACGGCTCCCAGCCTATCATCGCGCTTAACGATGAGCCCCACCTCGCGCAAAAACAAATAAACGGTCAGTAAATCCTCCGTATTGCGGGTCATACTGACGATAATCTTCCCGAAGGCATTGGGGCTGTAACGGTACACATGGTTACTCACCACTTGCAGACAGCCGATAACATTTTGTCCTTCCGCGTCCAAATTTTGATGCTTCACCAGGAAGGGCCGGTTTATCTGCAATTCCTGATCCAGGAAGGCCCGCCGGGCTTCGGACGACTCGTCAAGCTGAGCGGCCTTTTCGGCTCCCAGCGAGGCTGTTATCAGCTGATTGAGGGCTTTGTCGTGATAGGCACTATTTTGGCGGATATCCAGCTTGGCCAGATGAAAACCAAAGATTTTCAGGATCCGCTTGGCACGCCCCACATCGACATGGGCCACCTCGGCAATACCGCATCGTTCCAGCTCCTGGTAAAGCAGGTTCAAATCGGCAATCAAATCAATGGAGCTTCGGTAGCTGTTGGCTTTATCCTCGAGGGAGAGGTTAAATTCGCGCGTCAGGTCGATGGGAATCTTCTGAATCAGAATCAGCACAAAAGCCTTAAAAATTTCTTCGGCATGTTCCTCCAGCTCCAGCTCGGCATTGGCTCCCAGCTCCTCGCGCAGCTGCTGCAAGCGGTTCACAAACGCCTCGCTGACATCCGATATGTTGTGGTAAATACTCAGCTTCTGTGCTAAATCTTTCAGTTCAGTCTTAATAATATAGAAGGCGTGAATGCGAAGTTTCTCCAGCGTTTGGCGGGTTATTTCGGGCGTAACCAGCGGGTGACCGTCGCGATCGCCGCCCACCCAGTTGCCAAAGGACAACACAGGCAACAAATCGGAATTGTTCAGCACCTTGGGATCGAAGCCCGACTCTTTCCAGGCTTGCCGCAGTCGCTTGTCCAGGATCATGATCACCCCGGGGAAGACCTGCGTGAGATAGTGCAGAATATTATCCAGTTCCGACTCCAACCGAGGCTTCTCGATGTAGATTTCACCCACATGCCACAAACGATGCAGGATCTGCTTGATTTCCTGCCGGATTTCGGCTTGTTCGATGCGCGTATACATCTGATTTTCACGTTTCACCAGCAACAAATACAACTTGCGGTATTCCTGCAACACCACGGCTCGCTTAGCCTCGGTGGGGTGAGCCGTCAACACCGGCTCAACAAGCACAGTCGGCAACACTTCCAGAATCTGCTTCTCGGTGATACCGCGGCTTTTCAGATATTTGAACTGATTGGCCCACAAACCATTTACCTGGGCCATATCTTCATCTTCCTTGTGCCGACGACTCTGTACTGCTCCGTTCACCTCAACCAGGTTCAGCAACTGAAAACACATCGACATCAGATGAATGTACTCGTTGCTGATTAAGTCCGGATCGGAGGGCACCGTCGGGTTTAGCCAGGGCAGCAACTCAACCAGCTTTTGCTGGTTATTTTCCTCCAGCACCTCTTTAAAACAGATTAACAGAAAATGAAGGTCATCATAGGGCTTGCCTAATGCATTTTTGACTTGGGTAAAAACTGTATTCATCGTATTATTGGTTTATGAAAACACTTCGGTTATCATTCGGTTCAAAAAAAATGGTCAACCTTATAACGGCTCAACGGGCCGTGGTGTTTACAATTGATGCCAAAATACATCAATGTGATCATATTGCCAAGCCCCTGCGCCGAGCGTAAACCGAAAAACAACCAGTCCGTTAAACGGAGAAGTTCAACCGTAAAAAAAACAGCGGGTTACCTGCCGTATTTTGTTTGGGCACACCGACCGACGACGAACCTTTCGGGCTCATTCCCGTAGCCCTATAAAAAAATCGGAGATCCATTTCGGCAGCACACCGGTCATCAACAACCCGGTTCTTCTTTGCGGATCAACCAGAACTAACCGTTAAGCAAAACCCGGCATTCTTGCTCTCAGATTCCGGGCAGCTATTAACTGCTCCGACAGCCTGTCAAACTCCATTTTTAATGGTTGATACCGCCCCGCAAAACACTAATTTCAAATTCATCACAGTATGCAATCGCTCTACGAAAGACTCGGAGGATCGGACGGAATTACCAAACTGGTCGACGATATTGTTGAAAACCATCTGACAAACCCAGCCGTTAAAGCCCGTTTTTTACCCTTAAAAGATGACCAGGATCACTTCGCCAAAACACGACAACATCTGATCAATTTTCTGGCCTCCGGAACCGGAGGACCCGAAGTGTATGAGGGTAAAGAAATGATCCCTGCCCACCGGGGTATGAATATCAGCAAAGCAGAATATCTGGATGTGATTGACGATATTATGAGCGCTTTAAACAAGCACAACATCGACGAACAAACACAAAAAGATGTACTCGCTATCGCCTATTCCCTGAAAGATCAGATTATCGGGCAATGAAGCAGCAGCCCGCAGCAACAGGCTTCTGCCCACGGTTCATGAAGCCTGTTGCTTTTCGTTTATCCCCACGGCCCAACACACTGCCGACGGCCAATTGCAGTTGATTGGACCTTCAACGCCGGGCTCCCCGCAAAGGGTTCTTCGGCGATGCTCAAACAACAAATTCACTGCTATTTTTGCAGATTAAAGTTGTAGCCCTTATTTTTGGACCGAAAAACTAATCCAGTCGGTTTTCTATGAATAAAGACGAACTTGTAAAACTTGAGATCATTGGTCAGGCTCAAAAACTTTTTCAGCAATACGGCCTGAAGAAGACAACCATGGACGAGATTGCCACGGCCTGTGGCAAAGCCAAAAGCACCCTTTATCATTATTTCAACAGTAAAGAAGAAGTATTTGACTCGGTGATTGAAATGGAGCTGACCAAGCTTCGGCGCATGGTAAAAGAGCAGGTTGAAGAACAAAAAACCATTCAGGAAAAGCTAAAAACCTATATGATAGAGTTCCAGAAAGGCACCCTTAGCATGCTGAATGTTTACCGCATTGTAGCGCATGTGAACTACGATAAAAAGTGTCAGCGCGAGCGCTTTGCACGCATGATGGAATTTGAAAAAAACTATGTTTTACGAATTATTCAGGATGCCTACGACTCGGGAGAATTTCGCAGTGTCGCTCAGGAAGACCTTCCGCTAATGGCCGAGTTGCTGTTAGCCGGTTTTTACGGGAGTCTGAAATATTTGATCGACCGGGATGATGATTACGATCAGGAAAAACTGGAACGCTTAGCCGACATCTTCACGTCAAAATTATTCAACTAGAAAGCCCCCTGCAAGGAGCCCAAACACTTCGCCAGTCCGGGGTATAAAACACAGCCAACATGAAAACAACAAGACAACAGCTTTACAAGGCGCTTTGCCTGAAACTAACCACGGCTTCACCGCAAGCCCTGACCACCCTGTACCACCACGTACACTCCCTGAAACTGGGCGAGGAATATATCTTCAAAACAGAACAAGACTTTCGGGGCTTACTTCAGTTTCTGAACAACAGCAACTAAGCCTCCGGGCGCGCTGCTCCGAGCTTTGGTGCGGTTACGCGCAATTTTTTTGTAAACATCCCTTCGGGTGATGCGCCTCCTGCGGTAGGCAGGATTTCCAAACCGCATCGGGGATGCCTTGAATGGCGATCCAGCTCGAACCTGAAGCAAAGGCTCATCCTGTCGCAAACTTTTCTTGGTGGGACTTGCCCCAACCCGAGCTGTTTTTCATTCCTACTTTTGCTCAAAGAGGAACCTTGTCCTACCGGACGGGTTTTCATTTTTGTAGTGACACAAAAACGAAACAAAAAGGTCATGGCTGATTTTTATCTTCAACCGCCATCTGCCGAAAAGCTAAGTTCAACCGGGTGATCTCCTTCTGGCGGCGGAGCTTCCCGGGTTCACTAAGCTTTTCGTTTGATCCCGGTCTTGATAAAAATAGGCCAACTGGTTCCCGACTCTTGCTCATTGATCGCACGGCCTTCTTTCTTATTGATGGCGTTTTAGAACGACAACCCGAAAACTTGAGACAACCACGACCGCCGACAATCCGCGACTTTCATCCTGCCCCGTGATTTCGGAAGTGTTATCCGCTTTTATTGAATCATCAGGTAATTGAGCACAAAAACCACGGCTGCAAAAATGAAACCGTACATAAAGATGTTATAAGCTATGCGCAGCAGCCGGAACTTACGGTACAAGGCTTTACCCAGGGCATATTGATCTTTAATCAGATTGCCGTACAGATAGTCGTAATCGTCCATCATTTCGCGCATGGCCTGGTGATATTTGGGATAAGGTATGCGGTTAAAGTTGCCAAACGACAGTAGGTTAACCTTCCGCTGTTTGAGTTCTTCGTCGGTTACGTTAATCGGTTTCAACTCGGGGCGGCACGAAAGAATTGCAAAAATCAACGATACTAAACTCGACAAAAACAGGACCAGCAGAGCCGGCAAAAACTGCTGATAATCCATGGCTTGTCGTGTTGCAACAGCTGCCGACACGGAAATCAAAATCGAGTTAATCGATATCAGGATGTTGGCTTTTTTGTCGCCAATGGAGCTCAAGCGCATTTGATTGCTGGCCGTCAGCCTAAACATCGACTCAATGCCTTTCTCGGTTGTTTTCTGCTTGGGCTGTTTTGCCGCGTCTTTTTCGGGTTCCTCGTTCAATGTTGTTGTACTTTTGGTGTTTCTCCGGGCTCAGTTGTCTCTCCGACGGTAGCTGATCCGACTGCTAAAATGAAAAAAAATATTCGTTTTCGGAAGACCTCAAGAGTGTTTGATACCGACTCCACCTTACTTGACACGAACTCAAACCAGCTTAATACATCTTTCAATTTATTTGATTCTGACTTCAACATACTTGATATTAAATACAAATTTCTTGATATATCCTTTAACCTATTTAATATCGACTTGCGCTTATTTGACATTCACTTCAACTTATTCAATATATCATTCAACTTATTCGATATCAATTTAAAGCTCTTTGATATTTCCTCAAGCTTTTTCAATATTTCATAGCAATTTTCTCAATACACCGATCAAATACCGATTTGCATCCAGGGTCTTTGCTCCTTTGCCACGCCCCTGCAAGCCGTACAGGAACACTTCACGGCTTTGAGAGGGCAATTCAGGAACAAAAAAAGAGGGCTCGACCTGAAGTCAAACCCTCTCGCTATTCGAATTATTTCGTTTTATCCGGTGCTGGCGGAATGGCCGGTAGCGGCTTGTACTCCGTTTTCACTTTTTCTTTAATCAGCTCAATGGCCTTGTTCAGCTGGGCATCGTTGCCCATATATTCCTCGTAGGGATCGTTATCCAACACCAGGTCGGGCTCAACACCATGGCCTTCAATAATCCACTCGGACTGTTCCGAGGAGAACGAGGCAAACTCGGGCTTGCGCAAGTCGGCACCATCCATAAACGGCAGCGAACCGCTGATGCCCACAACTCCGCCCCAGCTACGGGTTCCGATCACGGTTCCCAGCTTGTAGTGTTTGAAGCCGTAAGGAAACAGGTCGCCATCCGAGGCCGAGTATTTGTCGATGAGCAACACCTTGGGGCCGACCATCATCTTGTTGGGCACCGGAGTGGCATGCTTGTAGTTGCGGCGGGTGTTCTGGCGCTGTACTTCGCGTTGCAAGCGCTCCAAAATCATGGGCGACACATTACCCCCACCGTTTCCGCGATCGTCGATGATCAACGCTTTTTTATTCAGCTGCGGGTAGAACAAGCGGGCAAACATATTCAGTCCATCGGGCCCCATATCGGGAATGTGAATGTAGCCCACCTCGCCGTTGGTCGCTTTGTTCACTTTTTCAATGTTGGTTTGAATCCAGTTGTAGTAGTACAAGTCTGCCTCGTCGGCAATTGGTTTCACCAGCACCTGCCGGGCACCTTCAGCACTTGCTTTGCTGTTCAGGCTCAGCTCCACTTCTTTATCGGCCAGGCCAACCAACATCGCGTACAAATCGTTGGTCGTTGTGGTGCTGATTCCGTTTACAGCCACAATGTAGTCGCCCGCTGTCGCGTCGATCCCAACTTCGGTCAGTGGCGAGCGCAGTTTTTCATCCCAGTTGGCCCCTTTCAGGATCTCGTCAATTTTGAAATAGCCCGACTTATCGGCACTGATTTTAGCGCCCAGCAAACCGGTTTTGATGCGTTTTGGCTCGGGACGTTCACCACTCAGCACATAAGCATGACCTACGTTCAGCTCACCAATCAATTCACCAATCAGGTAAGTCAGGTCATCCCGATGGCGCACATAAGGAACCAAGGCGGCATATTTGTCGTGCATGGCTTTCCAGTCCAGTCCGTGCATATTCGATACGTAAAAGAAGTCGCGCATTTGGCGCCAGCTTTCGTCGTAAATCTGCTTCCATTCTTTGGGGTAATCCACCCAAACATCCATGTTCGAGGTATCCACTGTTTGATCAATTTTAACAGGTCCCGCCGGCAACGAGATAATCGCATATTTCCCTTTCTCGCGAACAATCATCTTCTTGCCATTCGAGGTGATGCCGTAGGTAAATTTGCCCAAATCAGTTTCCTTCTTCGCTTTCAGATCGTACATTTTCGTGGTCACGCCGTGTTCGTATTGCGAATAATAAACTTTGTCGCCAACCAGGTTGACATTGTAATAATTCGACGCTTTAATCGGCAACGACTGGATGCGATTCCGGATACCGTCGAAATCAATTTTCACCGTTTTATCTTCCGCCTTTTCGTCTTTGCTTTCGTCCTTTTTCGCCTCCGTCTTCTCCTCTTCAACTTTCACGGTGTCGTTCTCCAGGGCGAAAGGCGAAGGCGTATCCTTCGACAAAATAGCGAGGTACACGCGGGCCATGTTGGAATAGGCATGGTTCCACTCGGTTGAACTGTAGGTTGGGTTGAAGTCGCGCTCCGACACAAAGACAATATATTTACCGTCGGCCGAGAAGCGCGGCGAACCGCTGTCGTACCAGTTGTCGGTCACATCGTTAATTGCTTTCGACTCGAGCCCGTACACCGAGATCTTCGAGAACTGGTTATCGGTCGGGTTGCTGAAGACAATCCACTTGCTGTCGGGCGACCAGTTGTAAGCATGGACCTGTCCCCACTCCGACTCGATCACATCGGTCACTTTTTTCGTTTCAACATCCACATAGCGCAAGCGCAGTTTCCGGTCGGCCCATAGAATTTTTTTGCTGTCGGGCGACCAGTCGATGCTGAACTTGTAGGTATCGGCACCCGTTGTCAGCTGAATTGCTTTTGCGCCGATTTTCGCTTCCTTCATGTAAATCTCGAACTCGCCGCTTTCGTCCGACAGGTAAGCCACATACTTTCCGTTGGGCGACCATACGGCGTTGCGCTCGTGCACGCCCGGTGTTTGGGTCAGGTTGAGCGTGATCCCCTTTTCTGCGGGCACACTAAAAACATCGCCACGGGCACTAAAAAGCATCCGCTCAGCATCGGGCGACGCATCGGCGTCGAAAATTTGCTTCGAGGCGTCTTTCCATTCATTGCGGGCATAAATGAAGTCGTTGTCGATATACACCGGAACTTTCACCGGCGTCTTGTCTTTCACGTTCATTTTGTAGAGGTAGCCCCCATTTTCGAACACAATTTGGTCGCCGCCAATCGAGGGAAACTTCACATCGTAGGTATCGAAATTGGTTACTTTCGCTGTTGCTCCGGTCTTAGTGTTGTACACAAAAATGTTCATCGTCCGATCGCGATCCGAGCAAAAGAAAATCTCGTCGCCGGCCCACATCGGGAAAATATCCTGGGCATCGTTGTTGGTAATATTCTTTACTTCTTTTGTGTTGAAATCGAAAATCCACACATCGTCGGCCATGCCGCCGTTGTAGTATTTCCAGGTGCGGAACTCGCGAAACACCCGGTTAAAGGCCAGCTTAGTTCCATCGGGCGAATAGCTGCAAAAGCCTCCTTCGGCCAGGGGCAGTTCCTCGGAAAGTCCGCCCTCGGTTGAAACTTGAAACAACTGCCCTTTAAACGAGTTGAAGCTCTGCTTGCGCGAGCGATAAATGATTTCCTGACCATCGGGCGACCAGCCCATCACAATGTTGTTGGGTCCCATACGGTCCGAAACCAAATCGCGGTTCAGGGTTGCCGTGTAGGTCAGGCGCTTTGGCGAGCCACCTTCTGACGGCATGGTAAACACTTCGGTATTGCCGTCGTACTGCCCGGTAAAGGCGATGGTACGGCCATCGGGCGATATTTTTGAAAACATCTCGTAGCCAATATCCGAAGTTAACTTCCGGGCTGTTCCCCCATCGGCGGGAACCGAATACAAATCACCGGCATACGAAAAGACGATCTGATTTCCCTGAATGGCGGGGAAACGCATCAGTCGTGCTTCCTGACTGCCAGCCTGTGCAATGTTGCAAGCAATCAGCAAAGCCATTAAAAATCCAAAACATGGTTTAATCATAGGAATGTATTTTGCGATTAATAGAAAATCAATTACGAAAGAGACTTCGACCATAAGTAGCGTAAATCAACTAAAAATTACAGTTAAACACCTTCAAAACACATTAAATGAATGCAAAGAATACCTAAGAACAAAGAGCAAAGGCCATTTGTTGCGATAGTTTTTGCACCTTTGCATCAGAAAACGAATGCAAAAAATAACACGAAAACAAGAGCTATACAATGATTGATTTTTGGTTAGTCAGACACGGAGAGACGGTTGAGAATAAGCAGGGAATTTGCCAGGGACAAACACCGGGAACCCTCAACGAAGACGGAATAGCACAAGCCAAAATGTTGGGTGAATTTCTGAAAAATGAAAATTTTGACGCCTATTACTCCAGCGATTTGCTGCGCACGATGAAAACTACAGCCGAGGTCACCAGCTTTCACCCCGAAAAAGAAATCATTCCCGAACCGCTGTTACGCGAACGCTATTTGGCAGCCTGGCAAGGAAATCCCTTCCCTAAAAACTGGAAAGAAATGGATTTGCCGGAGGGGGCCGAAACTGCCGGGGATTTAATTTCCCGTGCCGAAGCATTCATCAAACGCATTAAAGAACAAAATGAAGGACAACAAGTGTTTGCCATGAGCCATGGCGGTCTGATCCGTGCATTCTGGACCGTGCTGCATGGTTTCGACCACGACTCGTACTATCAGTGGGACGCGCCGAAAAACACCAGCATCAGCCGCTTCGAATTACACGAAGATGGAACCGTAAAGGTAATTGCCCGCAACTTTGCCCGGCATTTGGAAGAACTGCAAGTGACTGAACAAGGCAAAAGCCTTAGCGACTGGCAACTATAAAAAGACCTGTTAAACACCCAGCCAGAGTCGTCCGAGAACGTAATTATCGATTCGTGCGCTTGCGAAAACCCAGATATTATCAGCATAGCGGATTCAAATAAATACCCTGCCTTTCGGAATAACCGACCTCCAACAACCGCCCAACCTTCTGAACACAGACGATATCTGTCGTGCGGTGAGCTTACTTAAAAACACGCTTTACTTTAAGCTCGAATACCGGTATCCGTTCGTGCTGCCAGTTCAAACACGCATCTGGATTCGGAATTATACACGAAAATTTGTTTCGTCGCGTTAACTGGTAGCCTTGCCCCGTTTCAAATTTAAGCGTTATCCCGAGGCACGAACGAATAATTTCTCCCCCCTCTGATTACGCCCCCAAATGCCAAACGAATCGGCATACCATACAAAAAATTTGCTAATCCCCCCTAAACATAAACTACCGTCAACCGACATTCGCAATTGTATTGGCCAAAGGCAGCAAAACCACGCCCCACCTCGTAGCACAGCAGTTGCATTTTACACTGGAGCCCACAACTCGACACAACACGCCAACCCGATGAACGCTCCAGCACATAAGATACCAACACCTCCGGCTTTTTTTGTAAAACGGACACCACTTTCATGTCCGACACAATACAAAATAAATAATTCTCAAAAAATTAAATAACGATCATTTGTTTATCCTTATAAATTTATATATCCTTGTAAACAAGAAAATAAATGAGATAATCATTCCCGCACAACGATGCGCAATTTTATCTCTGCTTTTTTGAAACCATAAAACAACGCCCAATATCTAATTTAAATAGAAAACGATACGATGATCATTTTTTGCAGTTAAAACATAACTCTTGACCGAAACAAATTGCACCCAGTAAATCCTCTTGACAACCTCTGTGAATATACTGACATGGAGTTATGATTTACAAGCAAACGGCGAGCCACCTGCAGCATCGTATTAAATTTTAATATGGTAATTATGGCTTTTTGTACAATCCTCGGGAAGATAATCCTGTCAGTGTTGGTGGGATTTTTGTTGGCTGGTGGCGGCTGGCTGCTTGCGGTATTCCTAACAAAAGCAGCCAATCAATCAGATCAGCTAAAAGTAGGACATCATGTACTCTGCTTTTTTATTGCTGTTTTTACGTTCATCGTTTATCAGTTTATTGCTGTAACAGGCACCGGGCTGCATTATATCGACAAGACTACAAGAACTGTAAGAACGGAACTGGCCAACAACCCTTACTTGCAGGAGCAAATCAGATCGATCGCCGCCCAAACACCCCAAACCGAGGAATCAAATACACAAGAGCAGGCGGAAGCGTTAATTTCCAATATCAATTTGTCAATCAAACAAAAATATCCCCGGATAAGTAAAGTTGTGGATTTCGACAATTTAGAACAGAATAAGAAATTCAAAAGTCGACTCGCCCGTTTACTTGCCGATGCCGAGAGAGATAATGCACAAGGCCTGATCGAGGCTTTCTCAGATCAGTATATTGCCGGTTTGCGCAAGCCCTTAGCTCGAACACGTCTGAAACTGATCATTTTATTGACAGTGGTCCAGCTCGTACAAGCCGTTGTTTTAGTAGTCTGGGCGAATCGCTCCTCCGCTCCCTTTTTTGATGATTCTTATAACTCATCTTTTGACTATTAGCTTATGCTCACTGATCTGACGAATATCATTATAGACGGTTTACAATTACTGAACCGGCTCCATCTTCTTAAAGTTATTTTGGGAGCTTTGCTGCTTGCGGTGCTATGCTGGTTTATTTGTTCCTGGTATACCAAACTATGGAACAAATCTTTTCAAGTCAGTACGAAACATCATCTGCTCTGCGCACTTTCGGCTTTACTAACCTTCTTTTTCGTGTTGGCCTTTGTAGGAATCCGCAATCTCAGACCGGTTGCTGAAGCCACGGTTGAAAAATGGAGTTCCGCGCTCCGGGAAAATGGGCAGTGGCAGGATCAGACCTTTAAGGACGCCTATGATGCCTTAAAAAATACGGGATGGGAAGATTTCAGCGAAGTTCCGTCTCCCGATCAAGCTGATGCCTATCTTCCTTGTTCGAAAGAGTCCAGTATGATACTGACGGCCAATCTGTATGCAGAAAAAGCCTGCCTCGATTTTTCTAAAAAACATTCTTTTCTGGACATGATCCTGCCCTCCGAATCCCGAATTTCAAAGGAGATAATCAAAAATGATATGGACAACTATTTCCGCAGCAAAGGCGAGTTTTATCCGATACCGCGAGCTGTAGAACTGGCTTCCGTCCAGATTAGGGATGAACTGCTGAAGAAAACACCCCGGGTGGTATTCCTGGGACGTACAATGCTTATTATACTTTTTCTATTGATACAACTAATCCCTTTAGGGATAATTGGATACTGTGCCTATAAGAACTTAAAAATAGCTAACAAATAAATCTACAACTATGGATCTGCAAAAAAACCACATGATCATCGGGATTGGCGGAACAGGAGGTAATATCCTAAAAGCCATCCGGAAAAGACTTTTCCAGGAGGTAAAAGAAGAAGACAGACGAAATGTTCCCGTCGGATTTGTTTATGTTGATTCCAGTATGGAAAACATGAAGCCAAACGATCCGACGTGGAAAATAATGGGTGAAAGTGCCCAGTTGGGGAAAGATAGTTTCCTGTTTATCCGCGGAGCCTCACTCGGCGGTCAACTGGAAAATGTCGATAACTATCCGGGCATACGTAGCTGGATCGGCGACCGGAAAATATGGGATAACCTGGTTGGCTCGGTGGGAGACGACGGAGCTGCTGCCCAACGGCGGCGCTTGGGACGGTTCCTGTTTTCGTGTGCCGCTTCCGAATACGAAAGCATCCTGAAGAACCAGGTAAAAGCGGTTGTCGAAAAAAGCCGTAAAACCGATGTTACCTTTCACATTATCGCCGGACTGGCAGGAGGAACAGGAAGTGGTTCGGTCGTTGATATTATCGCTCAAACGCGTAAACATTTCCAGTCGGATATAGGCTCGGGACTGAGTTATAAGATTATGGTTTACTGTCTGGTGCCCGAAGCATCCCCGCTACCGGGATGGGACAAGGGATTTTACCATGCCAACGGCTATGCCGCCCTTCAGGAACTGAATGCTCTGGAAGTAAAACGTTTAATTCCGCACGATGTCAGCGGGGAATACCCCCATGTGCCGCTTAACGGGGTAGATAAGGTATTCAATAGTTGTTTTCTGTTTACCAATGCCAATGAAAACGGAATCACAGTTGATACCAAAAAAGATCTACCCAACATCGTTTCCGATCTCATCTTTCACTATATGAGCCTGAGCGTGGATGAGACAACCCGCGCCTTTGAAGATGCCTATACCCTGGAGAATATCGCCGACGGGGAAAAAGAAAACGATGAAACGGCCAAGACACTGGAAATCGCCAACACCCAGCGGCCCGTACGTACCCGACGCTTCAATGCCTTCGGTGTGAAACGCATTGTCAGCCCCGAAGAAGAAATCGTCGAATATATCACCTACAGCTTTGCCAAACAGGCTCTCTTGCAGTTCAAATACAACAATTGGTCGGATGATCTGGGCTACCGAGACGTCCAAAAAAACGAAGACTACAACAGCTTTGTCAACGACCGGGCTACCCTGAACCGATGGATGCTTTCTGACGCCCACATCATGCTTTCAGAGCCTATTCTTCAGAGCGAAAAGGAACAGAAATGGAAAACGTTCCCCGACGAATGGAACGCCACCATCCCGAACCTGGCCAATGCAGCCTGGGCAAAAAACGAAGCGCGTGCCATCAACGAGCTAGCCAAATTCTGCGA
This sequence comes from Mangrovibacterium marinum, assembly GCF_003046625.1. Classification (GTDB taxonomy): domain Bacteria; phylum Bacteroidota; class Bacteroidia; order Bacteroidales; family Prolixibacteraceae; genus Mangrovibacterium; species Mangrovibacterium marinum. The sequence goes on along the minus strand of NZ_QAAD01000010.1, from coordinate 81,764 downwards.
AGAACGTTTCGATAAAAACTTCCGCAAGGTCGGCGTCCCCGAGTTCTTCAAAATTAAAGAAAAAGCCCGTCGCGACCTAGCTCGCGAGATCTGCGACACCATTGAACTCGATCTGTTCAGTCAATGGCAGACCGGACAGAAGTCTGTCTATGAGCTGGGACGCCTGATGGACACGCTGATCAGCCATTCGGAAAACCGCCTGAAAGGTTTCGACGCCAAGATCATCTCCAAAAATGAAGAAATCGAAAAATTTTATGGTGCAAAAGTCCAAAACGAACAAGCCTGGTCATCATCCGGACTGCTAACAGACCTCATGGGAAAGAAGAAAAAACTTTTCCAGGCACAGACCACCCTGCTCCAGCAGCTGTACACCAAAAAGACCGAGCTTGAAGGACTCAACTTTGCCAAGAAACTACTGGCCGAGATCCTCAACGAAATGCAATTACTCAATGCCGAGATCAAGCGGTTTTCGGATGTAATTACCAGCGCCCTGACCAATGCCGAGAAAGAAATTAACTCTCGCTGCCAAGAAGAGCACCTTTCAAAAGAATCATTCCAGAAAACAGTTGTGAAGTATTATGATGCCAGCGATGTGCAGGCATTCACCGGACGGGTGACCCGTGATCAGCAAATCCAGTCACAGCAAAGTTCCACTATCCGCAACGCTATCGGTGCGCTGGCTGGCTCTGAACCGACTTTTACCAATATCAACCAGCACATCACCGAAGACGCGCTGATGGATATCTTCTCGCAAAAGTCACGCGAAAGCGCCGTCCATGCACACAACGAATTAATTACCAATAAAAAACAGAAGTTAATTGGCATCAACATCGTTGAGAAGCTAAAAGAACAGTACGGCACATCCGACAAGCAAACGGAACTCAACGAATTTGCCCGCAATGTCATGGAATCGAGCGGGGTATTCCTGTCCTTCGACAAAACAGAGATCAGCCGTCAGCTCAAGAACAACGATGCCCCCCGCCCCGGCGTGATCACCATGCTGAACAGCACACTAATCAGTATTCCACAGTCGCCCGAAAACAAGGAGTTCGTGGCAAAACTCGTCGATGCTTTTAAGAACAATTCCGATGGTAGTAAGCACATTTATGTAGATACTGCAAGCCAGCGTATGAACGAGATCACCGTCATCAACCTCACCTCCTGCTTCTCCCTGCGCATGGTTAACAACGTGAAAAAACTCAAGGAAAAATACGACCTGCTTTTGCGCGGAAATAACCCGGATGTAGCCAGGTTGGTACTCCACCTGGAAGGAGACGGTACACAATATCCGCGAATACTGATGCCTTCTCGGGCTGAATTGGAGGAACAACGAAAAAAAATGGAAGAGAATATCCTCCCCCAATTGCTACTGGCTCATGTTTTGGGCTATATCAACCATGCCGATCGCATGGACGGTACAGGGAAAAAAGCTTTCTTAATTTCGGAACAAGATGAATTCGGCACTCCCCTGCCTCCTGTGGTATTAGGCGAGCGTCTTACGCAGTTACCTGCTGCACTGGACGAGGAAATTGCCGACAAAATCTGCTGCGAGGTAAAGAGCCAACTTTCCGGTGAATACCTGCATCAGGACAAACGAAAAGAAATCCAACCCAACTTGGCGGAATTAATCAAAACAGTCGTACTGAAGGAATGCAACAACAATCTTGCTGACCCCACTTATGCCCGTTTTGTAAATGCCATGCGCGAAGCTATAACTATTCTAAACAACTAACATTATGGAAATGACAAGAAAGGGCAATTGCCTGAATTTTAGCAACTGTTCAAAAGCCGACCGCAAAGAAATCATCGAAGTCGGAGTCACCGAAGATTTTATTTGCCCGGAATGTGAAAGTGAACTGATCGATATCCCCGCCAAAAAATCAGGCGGCAAAAAGGGTCTGGTTATTATTGGTGCTGCCGCTATTTTGGCGCTTATCGGAGGTGGAGCTTTTTTCGCCTTATCCGGAAACCAGGATGAGGAAATCCTATTGGACGAGCCGATTCAGTCGGTTCTCCCGACCGAAACACAAACTCCGGAAAAAGCCCCCGTACCACAAGAAATACAAGCCCCTGCTGAAGCTCAGGAACCGGCTCAGTCCAATAGCAGTCTGTCACTTGGCTTTGGCAACTATAAGGGTGAAACAAAAAATGGTAAAGCCCACGGTATGGGAACGCTTTATTATACCCAGCATCACCTGATCTCGACACGCGACCGGCAGGAAAGATATGCCGCACAAGGTGATTACCTGGTCGGCGAATTCTATAACGGAGAAATTGTGCAGGGTAAATTGTACGACAAGGACAACAAACAAAAAGAAACCATCATTGTTGGCCGTCCAAACTAAAACGCAATGGACAGTTGCTATAAATATCTGCTAATTTTTTTACTGGGAGGGCTGCTGTGTGTTTCGGCACATAGCAGCCAGCCCGGTAATATTGGCTCCAGAAAGCTGGAAGCAATTAGCAAAACGTTAATAAGTCAGTACGGGCTTTCAACAATCGGCGATTTATCGGAACTCACAATTTGTGGGAAAAAACTGGCATACAACCACGATAACAAACAAATATTCAGCAGGCTGGGCATTTGTCTATTCCCTGATGAAATGAGGACAGCAGTCGGTGTAGAGATAGCGGACTTTCTGGAGCGTGCTATGCTGGAATCCGTATTGGAAGAAAATAACGGTAAGCTGAAGCCAAAGCTGAAAGAGTACAATATGGAACTCGAATGGAATCAGATTCCTTACGGCAGTCCATTATTTCATTCGCTGGCCGATGGATTAAACACCATACACGACCAAAGCCGTTTTTTATTAACACACGATTCGTTAACCTATTGTGCAAATTGGTTAAATGACGACAACAGCTCATTTACTGTTCGCTTCCCCGCTAATTATGAATTAATACTAGGGAAAGATAAAAAAGAGCTGGACGACCAACTGGGGATAAAACTAAAACAACATGCTTGTACCAGGAAAAACCCACCCAAGCCACTTCCGAAACTGGATGTTCTTGAAAAAGGAAAAAACTTTCTGATACAAAAAGGAAATTCCTTGTTTATCGAGGATATGAACAGCAACACTTATTTCAAAAAGTCACCAACAGGTGAGATCCAGTGGTTATATGATGAACAGTTTGCTGCCCAAACGCTTGCCAACCTGTTTTACCATGATGATCCTCAAGCCGAAAACATCCGGCTGAAGATCCTTCATCGTAAATACGGAAAAAAAACCGATGAATACCTGATTTCACTAGCGCAACTAACTTGCTTTTTTGATGAAGGATTTGATACCTATATCGGCTTTGAGCAAACCAGCCAGCCTGATTTGACAGCCGTTGTCTTCTTTTACAATACAAAAACAAATTACCTGAATATGCTCCGGGTGAAAACAAAAGCCAGCGCCCTCTTTAACCAAGGGATACTGGAGTGCGAGTTACATTCGTATATCCCCGAACATAACATTAAAAACCTGTTTGGAACCTACCGGGATACCGGTAAACTCTTCCCTGCAAAATTGTAACGTAATGAAACAAATACTAACCATACTCCTATTCTGCTTTATTAGCCTGTATGGATCATCCCAGAATAAACGCAATAAGGAGCGAGACATTAAAACAACCGATCTGTATCTGTACGGCGAAGCAACAGCCGACACACAAGACGAAGCAACAAATCTGGCCAAAAAGATGCTGGCATCACGTATCTATGATTTTGAGCCGGGACTGATCAACAATAGTGAGAGCCTCGAACAAGCCATTGACAAAAGTGAGCATTACATCTCCATGCCACGCGGAATTAAATTTCGCACCATCGCCTTTATGCTGAAAACAGAGGTCCAAGAACTGGCTAACGATGCAGCAATGGCCACGGCGGAGGAGTCGGCCACAACCGATAAGCCTTCACCTGCGGCAAGCCCGGAACCCGAACAAGCAGCCGCCCCGGTGCCTGTTGCTGCCGTAACGCCTCCACAAGAGCAAAATCCTCAATCGGGCGAACCAGCCGTTCACCGCCAATCGCTAGCCGAAATTGAACAAGAAACACAAAAACGCAATCAGGCTGAGGCGACAGCCGATGAAAAACACGCTCAAACATCAACTGATGAGACCTCGGAGCAACCGCAAATCAGAAGCAGTTTTTCATCCGGCGAAGACTTACTGCAGTACATCCTGACTATTGAGGATGCTAGAATCCTTCAAAAACTTTTTGATGAACAAAAAGGAAAGGGCATGATGATCTACGGAGGGAAAAGCACCTTATCCTTTCCCGACAAATGCTACCTGGTGGTTTACAGCCGCAACGGGGTGGTCAAAGCTTATCTTGACAAAGGACGCGTAAGTCGAAAAAACCTGTTAACCGATACGATGGAAAGTCTGAATAATTACGGAAACGAACCATTTATCTGGTTTCAATTAATGAACTAAAATTAGCATCTTCTAAAAGTATATCCTTATGAAACTACTCTGTTTAAAGCGCTTTTTGGTTATTTTTTTACTGCTGCCGCTATGGTCTTTTGCCCAACACACAACCACGCTGGAAATCGAAAACCAACTGGATAGTGAGGTATTAAAAAATAATATCCAAAAAAATATCTCTGAATTTCTCAGTGAAATTAACCTGGCTTATTCCGAAACAAAAGCTCCCAAACTCTCATCCAAGTATATCACCAGCGAGGCAAAATCGTCGGTATTGGCCATGTGGGAGACCAGCCCTTTTTACTGTGTCGAATCGTGGATGATGGAAAAATGCCTGAATACGGCTACCGGATTCCAGGTTCGGAATATTCCGATGTTCATGAAAGAAGCAAACGACCAGATGGATCTTGTTATCGGAGTGAACAGCTCGGGGATTATCGACGATGTACATATTGCTATTGCCATGCAACAATACATGACCGTTATCGAGTCCAACAAATCCGTGACCGATTTGCACCGCCGTCAGGTTATCCTTGACTTTGTCGAGAATTTCCGAACTGCGTACAACCGGAAAGACCTGCCCTTTTTACAACAGATTTACAGCGACGATGCTCTGATTATCACAGGGAAAGTCGTCAAACAACAAACCGGATCTGACCAGGTGTTCAAAAGTCTTGGGGAAGAAAAAGTCATTTATCAAACCCAAACAAAAAAACAATACCTCACGAACCTTGCCCGTGTTTTTAACAATAACCAATACATCAATCTGAATTTTGAAGAAATAGAAATTACCCAACATCCGAAATGGGACGAAATTTACGGCACCTCATTCAAACAGGACTGGAATACGAGTAATTACAGCGATACCGGTTATGTGTTTCTGATGATCGACTTTAAAGATGAGAATAATCCGATCATTCATGTGCGAACATGGCAACCTGAAAAATATAACGGGAGAGCCCTTCCAGCGGAAGAACGATTCGACCTGGGCTCTTTTGATATAATTAACTAAAAAACCTCAAAAAAAATGATGAAAAAAAACCTAAGTGGGCTAATCATGCTTCTATTATTAACACTGCATGTAGCCGGACAAAAAACAATGACCTATGAAGCAAAGGACAGCGGACTGGCAGTTCCGCGTGTGAACAATGACGAAGCCGTAGTGATCATTTCGTCGCCCGACTTGTATGAGCTCAGCTTTGAATCAACTATGGACAAAGCAGTTAATCATTACAACACCGTCAATGAAAGTAGCTATAATTACTACTTCCTGAAATTTACAGCAGGCGACCTGTATCGGGGTCGAAAGCTGGAAATCAAGGTCGATGGCTACGACAAAACCGTGATCCCTATTCCCTTGAAAGCCAAGGAAGTTTTAAGTTTCTATGTCTACGACCCCGACGGAATGGTCGGTGTGGGTTGCTATTTCCAGAACCGAAATGAAGGAAACGACTTTTTCGAAAAAGCTATGTATGTTGAAGCCAAGGAGAAATACAAACTGGCGCTGGAGTGCACCGACAAACCTGAAGAAAACGATGTTGCAAAACGCATTGAAGACGCCGATATGTGTACCTTTCTGCGTCGTAAAGCCGATAATGCTTTCAGTGCAACAAATTACGAAGAGGCGGAAGAATATTACAAGGAAGTGTTATCGATCAACGCCAACGATGAATATTGTACCACCAGAGTAGCTGATTGTGAGGAAGCTTTTGCCAATATCAGCCGCAAGGTTTACGGGGTGGTTGTTAACCGTGACCACGAACCACTGGCCAAGGTTGAAATAAAAGGAGCTGTTCCGGGAGCGAAGAAAAATAAATATGTTGGCGAAAAATCTATTGGATTTACCGATGAGAATGGCCAATATGCGATTCTACTCAAGCAGCAATACGATGTGATTGAATTTTCAACGCCCTTGTATAAGAAAGTTTATATGGAAATCCCGCGAGACAGTGTTAACAGGGTCGACATCAGCATGAAACCGGCCAATGCCATCCAAGGTATTAGCATTGGTAATGCGATTCTAAATACGCTTAACGAAGAAAATTAATAAAACGATGTGCTTGACTAAAAGAACACCTGATTACCGATAAACGAAACGTTTAAACATTCAAATTGAACCATAAATCTGAGTCAATGAAGTGAAATATAAATGGCTCTTACCGATTAATATTCGGTTTTGTATCAACTTATAACAAATAAATTTAAACAGATGAAAAAATTAATTTACCTATTAAGCTTTGTAAGCTTATTTGCATACGCATGTAGTGATTCTGATGATGTAGAAATTGACATCACTGATATTGATGCGCCAAATGATGCTATTGCAACTGATCTTGCTAAAAGATATACCGATATTGAAATTGTAAGCTGGGAAGAACAAGATGGTTATCATGTAGGCAAATTCTTTGCCAATCAAAAGACAAAATCAACAGCGAAAGATTCGATTATAGTATGGTATGAACCAAATGGAGATTGTGAATTGACCAATGTTAAGTTTGATCAAGTACCTCAGAATATTCTTACGATTGCAAAAACAGCAACCCTTTATGATGAAAGTCAGGAGTTGGTACATGCAAGTTATTGCGAAAGACCTCAAGGTACTTGTTATAAACTTTTGTTTGTAGCGGATTATGGTAGTGAATCGTATAAAGATGTTATAACCATTTTTTGCTCAGAAGAGAAAATGATAGGGCAAACTCTTGATATGGATGTAGATGCTAATTTTAGTGGTTATGAAGAAATTGCTCCCAATGCTAAATTGAAAGAATATTTGGATGCCAGATATCCGGATGAATTAAGATTACAGATGTATGTGGATGATTCTTACCATATTTGTGATTGTTTAGTAAATGACGACTACATTGTATCTGTAGAGTATAGAGAAAATCAGGATGAATTTAAGGAATTTGCTACTTTAAAACTTTCGCAATTACCGGAAGCCTTAAGACAAGTGGTATTGGCACAAGATGCTAATTTAAATGATGACAATTGTGAATCAGAAAGAGTTTATACTCACAAAACTAAAGAAACTGTGTATTATATTGAAACAGATGATGACAGTCCTGCTAATGGCAAATATGACGAAAATGGTAACAGAATAAATTAATTCTAATAGAAGAGTTGTTTAGATTACAATATAGAAAAGCGTCACTTCCAATAAGGGAGTGGCGCTTTGTTTATATAAATAAATTGATAGCAATAGCCCGATTAGTTATCACGTATCCGTCTCCACGATAACGTATAGGCTTTCGGGATTATTCTTTCGATTTTCACATCCTTGAGTTTTGCTAAAGAAAGGATGTACTATGATTTTTAATTTTAATGAAACCTCTCGTTTTTATTTCTATCGGGAGCCGGTTGATGGTAAGCGTCTCCGCGATGACGCTTACTTATTTCCCATGCACGGCATACTGAAAAAGAAGCTGTCCCAAAAGACAGCTTCTAATATTCTAACTAAACTAGCTACTACACTCAATTAGGTAGCTTATCTTAAGAGGAACTAATATCCCGGGTTTTGCATCGCTGATTTTTCTTCAGCAGTCAAAGCACTACCACTTTCGTTGGTAATACCATCCAAGAAGCTCTGCGGAATAGGTCTCAGGTAGTGCGTATTCGCATTGAATACAGTATTACCACGAACATATCCGTCGTTGAATGCTTTCCATCGTGATTCCAATGTTTTCGTACGAGCTAAATCTTTCCAACGTAATTGTTCACCACATAGCTCACGAGTACGTTCGTTCATTAAGAAACACATCATTTTATCTGCATCGCTGGTACATCCTAATTTTTCGTAAATCGGACTATCAACGTCAGAATCTAAGATATCTGATTGCGAATTTAATGTCATTGCGGAGGTCGTTGCTGCTGTTGTTACAGCCATGTCATTATTCGACTCGTAATAGGTATTCTGATTCCAGAAAATGGCACCTTCCGCTGAATAACCGCCACCTTTGCCTTCACAGTATGCATTGTTTGCATAAGCCTGTCCTCCGTCTATATGAGCAGAACGATCTTCACCAGCTTTGTAAGCACCCCGAGTACGCAACTGATTAAAATACGGGATTGCATCATCATAGTTTCCTTGTCGGATATAGGCTTCAGCAACCATCAACACATCTTCTGCAGAACGAGCGATAATACCATCACGTGTTCCAAACTGAGAAGAAATTGCAGTACGATATCCATCACGATATTTTGATAAAGCTACCGAACGCTTTTGTACGCCGTAGTAACCATTATTACCGTGCTGGCCTACCCATGCCTGATCTTCTCCTTCGAAATAGCGAACAAAAGTATGCGTGGGTTGCATTTCTCCGTTCTTCATTACTCCTGTGGCATCATCATCAACATCAGTATAACGCTCATCACCAGCGTTGTTAACAATGTATTTGATTCCCAATTCACCGCCATTGAAACGTTTAGCGAAAACGGTGTCACCATCAGCTGCAATTTCGATAATTGGATTAACACCAGCTGGTGCCAACATATAGTTACTTGAATTCCAGGAAGGAGCTGCACTTGTGTTGTTTGAACCATAACAAGTGATGAACGATTTCCAGAAACGAGAGTCATTCACACGGTCAAATACATCCATTGCATAATTTGTTGAACGGGCAAAAGAGAATTCACGATCACCGGAAATATCGCGGGTACATCCGGGCAGATCCATATATACCGAAGGATAATACAAATGCATTTGGTTTCCGTAACGTCCCCAGGTTGTTGCATCATCCGAGAACTGAGCTGCAAGTACAATTTCCGAATTTGTCTCATTATCACTATTTGCATACTGATAGTCCCACAAATCAGCATAATCAGTAGCCAGAGGGTGTGCTGCAACAACCTCCTTCGCATACTTAATAACTGCTGTTAAGTCGGCATCAACATACGAAGAGTTCCAGTCATCATTAATTTCACTGGCACGAGTTAAGTGAGCTTTAGCCAGGAAGTGAGCTGCAGCTGACTGAGTTAAACGACCAGTCTGAGAAACAGATGCTGGTAGGTATTGATAAGCTTCTTCCAAATCGGAGATGATTTGTCCATAACAGTCTTCGGAAGTTTCACGCGTAAAATACGTTTCAACCGTTGTCGAAGGGTTCAGTTTTAAAGGCACACCACCATATTCCTGTACCAATTGGAAATAGAAATATCCACGAAAAAAATAAGCTTCACCTAAACGAGTTTCGTAAGTGTCGCTATTTTCATCGTAATACAAAGGAATATTCTGAATCAAAGTATTGGCAGACTCAATCGCTGCATACATGTTATCCCAAACCGGTTGGTTAGAGCCTGTTTCGGTTGAACTTAAGTCAGCACTATAACAGTTATAAGCCGGCCCTGAGTTATTCGCATCAGTAAATTCGTCAACCCCGAGGTTATAAATATTGATTGCCCAAACATAGTTAAACTGGAATTTAAGCTTGGTATAGGTACCGGTCGTCAACTCATCCAAACCTTCTTGAGTCTGAAAACGATCTGTACTATAATTCGTTGTATAATCTTCCTTCAAGAAGTCATTAGTACATGAAGCCAACGACGAACCAATGGCTGAAGTTATCAATAATGTTTTGAATATATTTTTTAATCTCATCTTCTTAATTTTTTACATTAAAATCCAACATTTACACCAAACACCAAACTTTTTGTAGTCACAGGTGAACCAATCGTTGTTGTATTATTATCGTAATTGATCATGTCTGTATCCAAATAATCACACTTGCTGTAAATCGTTACAGGGTTCATACATTGCACATACATTTTCAATGTTGAGATCCCCAGGCGTTTTAACTGATCCTTTTGGAATTTATATGCCAAGTTAACATTACGCAGTTTGATGAACGTTCCATTCTGGTAACCTTGTGATGAAGCATAAGTATCAGCCGCTTCTCCGTTTGAACCCGGAGAATAATATTCAGCATCTTCGTTTGTGCCAGCTACCCAGTAATCTAACTTACGTTTTGCGTAACGTCCGTCCAAAGTTTCAGCACCTGCTTTAAAGATTCCTCCCCAACGAGAGTAAATAAAGAATGAAAATTCCCAGTTTTTATAGCTGAATGTATTCGTCATACCGGCAGTCCAGTCAGGACGGGTTGTACCAACAATCTGACGGTCATTATTGCCATCAATTGCGTCATCTTCATTTAAGTCCTTTACTCGGATTTGTCCTGGTTTACGACCATATTTTGCCGCTTCATCAGCTTCATCAGTTTTCCATACACCGTCGTATACATAGTCGTAGTAAACGCCGATGTTTTCACCAACAAACCAAGCGTTGTTAATATCTTCCTTGTTACCGTTAGCCAGTTTCACAATCTTGTTGTCATCTTTTGACCAAGTCAGGTTTGTTGACCATTCAAAATTTGACTTTTGAATATTTACTGTATTCACCTGCAAATCAATACCCCAACCTTTTGTTTCACCAACGTTATCGTAAGTTGAAGTATAACCGGTCAATGATGGGATTGTCATGGCTAATAACAAATCAGTTGTTTTTGTAGAATAAACATCAGCCGCACCACTAATGCGTCCTTTTAAAAATGAATAGTCTAAACCTAAGTTATACTGAGCAGTGCGCTCCCAACCTAAATCAAGGTTCGCCATTTTAGGAGGATTCTTAGCTGATGGGTCTGAAGCTAAATAACCTAACGATGAGTTGTCAGCGCTCCAGTTGTAGTAAGTTGTCATCAGGCCCCCCTTAGTTGCATAAGCTGAAATAGCTGAGTTACCGGTTACACCATATCCCAAACGAAGTTTCAATGCACTAATCCAATCAACATCTTTCAAGAAATCTTCTTGTTCCATTCTCCATCCCAAAGCCAACGATGGGAAGGTTGCCCATTTGTTACCTTCCGCTAATTGAGATGCACCATCCCAACGAATTGAAGCTGTCAACAGATACTTATCGTTATAGCTATAGTTTCCACGAGCCATATAAGAAGCCATTTGAGTCTCGGTTAAACTAGTTCCATAAGACTGGATGTCAGCCTGAGAACTCAAATTATTCCATAACTCATCAGAACTTGCAACGTTTGCTTTCAGCGACATGTCATCCGAATGGTATTTAGATGCAGACTGCATCACTGTTAAACCAACTTTATGGATGTCATTCAAGGTGAAATCATAATAAATCAGGTTATCCAAAGTCCAGGCAATCCGTTGACGAGTGTATTTATAACCGACATTGTTTCCATCACCGTTAATACCGCGGGCATCGTTGAATTCGCCATTCTTCTGATCGTTGAATTCAGGCCCGAATTGCAAACGGTATTTCAGTCCTTTTAAAACAGGACTCATTTCACCAAAGTCAAGTTGCGCATAAAGACTTCCGTTCAAGCGTAAGTTCTGACGTTGGTTCTTGTTGTATTTTGTTTCGTTGATCGGGTTAATAATATTGGTGTCACCGTTTGGTGCATAAATATAATCACCATTCTCGTCAAAAGGCACAGTCCATGGTAACATGGATCTCAATGCAGAATAATAGTCACCGGCACCAGTCACTGATTTTGAATATTTGTAACCATAGTTCTGGTTCGACCAAGCGATGTTCGCATGCATTCCCATTGTAAACCAATCAACAGGAGTTGCTTCAAAAGAAAGTTTACTGGTATAACGCTCATAAGATTGGTCTACAATCGTTCCTTCTTCATTCAGATATCCGAAAGAACCGTAGCCTTTCATTCTCTTATTACCACCAGAAACGCTCACCGTATGTTCATGAGCTACTCCGGTTTGTTTCCCTAATGAAGCCCAATCGTAACTACCTACTTTATTCGAATCGTAAGACGTACCATCCCATGCTTGTGCAATATTCGCGAAAGAAGCTCCAACTGATCCATAAGTAGCTAAGTCAGCTGCGTAAGTAGCTGTTTCTGACTTATAAATACCATTATTCATCTTTGCAATACGGGAATAGTCCAGCCATTCAGCAGCATTCATCATCTCCATCACATCATACATTTTGCTGATTTTCACAGAACCATTGTAGTTGACAGAAATTTTACCTTCTTTACCTTGTTTGGTCGTGACTAAAATAACCCCGTTAGCACCACGCGAACCATATACCGCAGTCGCCGAGGCATCTTTCAATACGTCGATTGATTCAATATCACTCGGGTTGATATTTTCAATGCCACCACTCTGAATCACCATCCCGTCTACGACGTAGAGTGGGTTCTGATCTGCGGTGATTGAACGTACACCACGAATTTTAATTGAACCAACTTCACCAGGACGTTGACTGTTGGTGATATCCACACCTGCCGCTTTACCCTGCATACCTTGCAAAGCATCTTTAACCGGCATTGATTGAAGTTCTTCGGCTCCGACCCGAGCTGAAGCTCCCGTTACGTCGCTTTTCTTTTGTACCCCGTAACCAACAGCAACAACTTCTTCCAGACCAATCGTTTCTTCTTCCAAAGCTACATCGATTACTGATTTATTGGCAGGGACTTCGAGCGTTTGCATACCCACAAACGAGAACACCAAAATATCGGTACCCTTTGCACTAATGGTGTACTTACCGTCAAAGTCGGTGATTGTACCGGTGGTCGTTCCTTTAATCAAAACAGTAACACCGGGAAGCGGACTACCGTTTGTGTCGGTAACAACCCCGCTTATCCGAGCTTGTTCGCTACCGCCGATTTTACCTTCTACTTCTGGCGTAATAATGATTTGACGATCAATCACCGTGTATTTGATTGCTTCGCCTTTAAAGATTTCATTCAGGACAACCTCAATGCTTTCTTTATCAGCATTGACATCAACAACTTTATTAACATTAATCAAATCGTTGTTGTAGAGGAAAAGAAAATTTGAGTTGTTTTCAATTTCTTTTAAAGCATCTTGTATCGTTGTTCTCTTTAAAATTAGAGAAATTCTATTGCTTTGCGAATAACTTCCGCTTGCAATGGTGGTAAGTACCGAAAGACAAACCAAAAAAACGGTTAGTTTCATCATAATTAATACTTTTAGAAAGGCATTCCTGAAACCGGAGCCCATCATCATTTGATTTTTTTTCATAGATTTGAATAGTATTCGTTAATACAAATTAAAATTGCCTGAATTAGCCGTTCAGGTGAAAAAATGAGCAGGGAAGTGCGCTAACACTTTCCTGTTTCTTTTTAATTCCATTTGCTTTACATAAGCTTTAGTTTTTTTTAGTTTCTGATTAGTTCTCCTGGTTATCTGTAAATCACTATTTTCTGTCGCTGATCGCCGGAGCCGCCAAACTCTTTCGAATCAACAAAACGGTATTTAAACGAAGTTGAAATGCTGAGGTATTTTAGGATCTGATCCAGCGATTCGTCGTGAAATGTTGCGGTAAAGTGATTTCGGAGTAAACTTTTGTCTTGAACCTCGATATCCACATTGTACCAGTTTTCCAGCAATCCCACCATTTCGGCCATCGAATCTTCGAGGAAAACAATTTTTCCGTCCTTCCAAGCGGTATAACGCCCAATATTTTCGGTTTCCGAATAGTAGATTTTATTTTCGTCAATACTGTAATCTGCAATCTCGGAAGGATGTAGCTGCAATAGCTCTTTTTTCTGGTCAGCTCTTTCGTTAATCACACTGACTTTCCCTTCAACCAAAGCCACCGTAACTCGCTTGGTATTTTCGTAAGCATTTACATTGAAAGTTGTACCCAAGACCTTCACGCCAATGTCGCGCGTGTGTACAATAAACGGGTGCTGCGGATTGTGATAAACTTCGAAATAGCCCTCGCCGACCAGCTCGACATTACGCGTATCCTGACTGGCAAATGTATTCGGAAATCTCAGTTTACTTCCTGAATTCAGCCAAACCAGAGTACCGTCTTCCAGCAAAACTTTTGTTTGTGTGCCATAGGCGGCTTTCACCTCTTGGTAAACGACATTAGTCGCTACCAGTTTTTTTGACTCCTCGCGGAAATAATTAATTGTAACAGAAAAAAGTAAAGACAGTAATATAACGGCAGCTGCCTGCATCCACCACTGAAGTTTGAACGATTTAGTTTTGTGAAATTGGGGAATTCTTCTTTTTGTTGCGATAAGCGCTTTCTCCAAATCAATTTTATCGGAATACTGAAGTGCTTTTGATTTATTCCATAATGCCTTGTATCGTTTCCATTCGGCAAAGTTATCATCTGAAGCAGCAATCCAATCTGCAATACGCTTTTCGTCCTCGGAAGAAGCCTGACCGGCAAACGATTTAATTAGGATCGGTTCAATTTCGTCGATTCTCACTTTGTCTTAATTTTACCAATAGACGAAATAAATAGCGGTGCACCCTACATGATTTGTTATTTTTTTCTAAAATTTCTTATCGACTGGAACTATCGGGACAGAAAGAACAGTAAAAGAGGAAGATAGTCTTTCAATTCTCTTCGAAGAATTTTCAGAGAACGGCTCATCAGTGCCTCAACCCCTTTAACGGAGATATCCATTTTCTGCGCAATTTCACTGTAGGTTAGGCCTTCAAAACGACTGTATTCGAAGGCTACACGGCAACGATCCGGAAGCATCGATAGTGCTTCAACTAGTTTCTCTTCAAATTCGTGTGACAACAAAACCGAATCGGAAGAATCAGTCGTTCCGACATCTTCCCCCACGGAATCCATAACCAATTCCCGTTTAAATTTCCGAACATGGTCAATCGCGCGGTTCCGCACCATAAAGGATAGATATCCCGAGAGATTTGAGATTTTAGCCGCATCTTTCCGATTCTCCCACATTTTCACAAAACACTCCTGCACAATACTCTGCGCGTGATCCAAATCGTGAACATAAAGATTCGCCTGAGCGCACAAAGCTTTAAAGTACTTTCGAAAAATATAATCGAAAGCCTTCTCCTGCCCTTCCCGTAATGCATCAAGAAGAAATTGATCAGATTGTTGAGTAGTCTCGCTCATAGTCGTAGAGTCCTCAAATATAAAATTTATTGAGCGATTATTTTTTTGTTTAACCTGTATTAACAAAATCGGCCAAAACCAAAGGCCGCATTATCGCGGCCTTCTAAATGAATCTGATCAATTAACTAACTAAATCCCAATTATAAAATTGGCTGTATCAATTTGCGTTTATAAAGTTATTCTACCGTTTTCTGATCCAGAAGTTTGCCTTTCAACACACTATTTTTGATGTTATCTGACATGTAAATTTTTCGCTAATCCAGTTGAAAGATAAAGGATTGCAAAGGCGTCAAAACAACATCAATATGAGCCTTATTATTCATTACGCTTAATCGGTATTGACGATCGTTGGTAAGCGCATCCGTCAAAGTGTAGTCACCATCCGACAAATGCCAATCGTCAATCGTTTGGGGATCTAATTTCAGGTTGAATGAATATGTTTCACTGTCACTAAAATTACAAACGACAACAAGTCGCTCGTCGTCATTCCAGCGAACAAATGAGAACAATCTGTCATTGTAACCGGAAGAATTTTCGCGGTTGTAGGAATGAATCTCTCGATAGTTTCCGATCAACGCCGAAGATTTTGACGAAAAACGGAGCAAGGTTCGGTAAAACTGGTGCAATTCTTTTTCTTCCGGGGTGGATTGTCCTCCGTCGAACGCTCCACCATTCATCCAGCGCTGATGAGCCGGCACTCCCCAATAATCAAAAATAGTTGTGCGGCTTGCTGATCCAAAACCCGCATTCCCAGCTGCCGGCTCGCCAACATCCTGCCCAAAATAAAGCATGGTTGGCGAGGTACTGATACAAGTTGAAACCACCATTGCCGGCTTTCCGTGCTCGGCACTTACCGCAAATTCGGGGCTGGCAATGCGCTGCTCATCATGGTTTTCCAAAAAGTGCAACATGTGGTGCTCAATATCTGCCAAACCGTCCTGGATCGGCGCAATGTGATCAGTGCTTCCAAGCCCTTGCATAATGTGTTTCAGGGTGTCGTACAATTCTACTTTGTCGTACAAGTAGTCCATTTTGCCCAAGCGGATGTAATCGCGGTATAAACTTGGATTGTACACCTCCGCCAACAGAAAAGCATCCGGATTTTTCATTTTGATAGACGAGTTTAGATAACTCCAGAACTCAACCGGCACCATTTCAGCCATGTCGTACCGAAAGCCGTCAACGCCTTTTTCCAACCAGAACTGCGCAATATCCCGGAACTTTTTCCACGAATCGGGAACATCCTTGTCTTTCCAAAAGTTGAAGTGTGCCTGATAACCAGCTGAATCAAAGCCTTCCGGCAAACTGTCAAAATCATGGGTCCCGTCCGGGCGAACGCCGTAGTTCACTTTTACCGTTTCATACCAATCGTTAATGTCGGGTTGTGCTTTGCGAGATCCGTTGCCCGTCCATTTAGCCGGATTTTCTTCAAATTTACCGTCCGACAGCGGATTCTCTTCGCCCCCCAATGGTTTATATCCATTCTGGGCGACCGGCACCTGAAACGATTCGCCTGGAATATAATAGAAGTTGTTATCTCGTTTGTATTCAACTGAGGTATCATCATTTTCGCCGAAATCAGCCACACCATCGGGTTTCGAAATCGAATGGTAATTCCGGGCAACATGGTTCGGCACAATATCAATAATCACCTTCATACCGTGTTGGTGCGTGCGTTCTACCAACGCCTCAAACTCCTCCATCCGCTTCGCCGGATCAACTGCCAAATCGGGATCAACATTATAATAATCCTTCACCGCATACGGTGAACCGGCACGCCCTTTCACCACATCTGGATCATCATTATCGATGCCAAAAGCCGTGTAATCGCGAATAACCGCATGATGCGGCACACCGGTGTACCAAATGTGCGTCACCCCCAGCGCTTTTATAGAGTCCAGCGCCCGATCCGTAAAATCGGCGAACTTTCCTACCCCGTTCTCTTCAATCGTTCCCCATGGTTTGTTGGTTGGGTTCGTGTTGCCAAACAAACGGGTAAAAACCTGGTAGACAACCAGTTTTCCGCGCTCAGATTCCTTGGCCTGTCCGACATTTGTTTTGGGTTGGCAAGCAACCAACGAGAGACCACAAAGAAGGATGGCTAACTTTCTTTTCATTGGATTAATGGAATTTTGAAATGCTGTTAAATTTCGAAACAGTCATCCGGAACTTGTCCCCAAGATGTCATCCTGAAGTGAATTCGGGATGACACCTTAAAGCTCCGCTACTGCAACTCAATAATCATGGCCGATTCTGCGGGTACGGCCAGCGTTGAAAGATCGTTCAAATTCTTGCCTGAAATGATATCTTTCCCTTTCGTAAAACGGCCTGTCACTTCAGCAAAACGATCCGTTTCGAGCTGCTTTTCCTTCGTATTTTTATTCAGAATCACCATGACGGTTTCGTCCTCATTCATTCTGAAATAGACATAAATGCCATCTTCCGGAACGAAGTGAACCAAGCGCCCGTTGTGAATCACATCCTTATCTTTCCGCCATTGCTGAATGGTTCGAACATAATTTTGCATGTCCTTTTGCGCGTCAGTCAATCCTTCGCCGGTAAAGGCATTCACGGAGTCTCCGGCCCATCCGCCGGGATAATCGCTGCGGATCACGCCATGATCTTCGGTTCCTTTGTTGCTCATCAACACCTCAGTTCCGTAGTAAATCTGTGGAATTCCGCGGGTCGTCAGGAAGTACGCCACGCCGAGCTTGAGCTTATTCACATCCTCACCAACCTGCGTGTAAAAGCGCGACATATCGTGATTATCGGGAAAGACAACCAGGTTGCCGGCATCCGGATATTGAAAGTCATTAGACAAGGCATCATAAAGTTCAATCAGGCCATGATCAAAATTCTCATCATCATTCATGGCACGAGCAGCAGCATTTTGCAAGGGAAAGTCCATCAGGCTGGGCAGATAACATTCGTAGCCGTCGCTGTTTACTTTTCCTTTTTGCCAATACGACACGGTCGCCGGATTCACGCTCCACTCTTCTCCAACAATATTGAAGTTCGGGTATTCTTCGAGCACACGCTTTGTCCAGTCGGCCATCATGGTTTTGTCCGGGTAGGGCCAGGTATCCTGGCGGATGCCGTCCAAACCAACGTACTCGATCCACCAAATTGAATTTTGGATCAGGTAGTTTGCCATGAACGGGTTGCGCTGATTCAAGTCGGGCATGCTTTCAACAAACCAGCCATCCGACATGGCCTTTTTGTCGGCATCCGAAGCATGTGGATCCTGGTTGACCGTGCGACGATGCGTTGTTTGCTTCCATCCCGGATAGTTGTTAATCCAGTCGTGCATAGGCATATCGTCCATCCACCAGTGTTCCGAGCCGCAGTGATTGAAAATCATATCCATAATCAATTTCATACCTCTTGCCTTCAGTTTTTTCGAAAGTTCCAGGTATTCCTCGTTGCTCCCGTAACGCGGGTCAACTTTGTAGAAATCGGTGGTTGAGTAACCGTGATAAGAAGTGCTGCTCATGTTATTCTCCAGGACCGGGTTCAGCCAAACGGCTGTAAAGCCCAAATCCTGAATGTAATCGAGGTGATCAACAATCCCCTTCAAATCGCCACCGTGACGGCCGTCTTTATCGGCCCGGTTCGGCTGTTCCTTCATCCCTTCCACGGCGTCGTTTTCGGGATCACCGTTGGCAAAGCGATCGGGCGTTATCAGGTAAATCACATCCGAACTGTTAAAGCCGATGCGTTCCGACGATTGCGGTTCGCGGGCTTTCAATTGGTATTGAAATTCACCTGTCTGCTTTTTACCGGATTTAAACACAATGGCAAAACTTCCGGGCTGTGCCTCTTTCGCGATCTGAAGATCAACAAACAGGTAGTTCGGATTTTCAACCCGGCTTACACTTTCAATCGTCACTCCGGGATAATTAATTTCGGGGAAACTAGCCCCGATATTATCGCCGTGAACCATCAGCTGCACGTTCGGATTTTTCATGCCAACCCACCAGAACATCGGCTCTACCCGATCGATTCCGGCAGCCATCAGGAAATTGAGCTGCGCAACGAACAGCACCAGAAGTATTAAATATCGTTTCATTGGTTTTTCGTTTTTTTCTACAATTTAACTATTTATTGGACAACAGATTTTTTCGCCAGCACCAATTCACCGTTTTCCTTCAGTTGGTGCTGTTCACCCCATACAACAACATCTACAGCAAGCTCACTGTGATTGGTAATTTTGAATTCACTCCCCATGCGAATCTCCAAATGGGCTCCCCGGAAATTAATGCGGAACGCAAAAGCCTCCCACGATTTGGGAAGGAAGGGATTCAACAACAGTTGCCCGTCTTTCACATCCAGTCCACCGAAAGTCTCCACAAAAGCCAGCCAGGTTCCGCCCATACTGGTAACGTGCAGCCCGTCTTCCGTATCGTTGTTGTAGTCATCCAAATCGAGGCGGGCCGTGCGCAGATACATTTCGTAGGCCTTTTCCTCGCGCCCAATGCGGGCCGCCAATATTGCGTGAATACAGGATGACAAGGACGATTCGTGAACGGTGATCGGTTCATAAAAATCGAAGTGGCGACGCAAAGTCTCCTGATCAAAGTCGTGGCGAAACCAGTAGAAACTTTGCAGGGTATCCGCCTGTTTGATGTAACAAGAGCGCAAAATGCGGTCCCACGACCAATTTTGGTGAATCGGGCGTTCAGCCGGATCAAGGTCGGCAGCCGGGATAATTTCTTTGTCGAGAAAGCCGTCTTGCTGCAGGAAGATTTCACGCTTCGAATCGTAGGGGAAGTGCATATTTTCAACAATATCGCGCCATTGCTCGGTTTCCCCCTGCTCGTTGAAAGCCCATTTACGAGTTAACTCACTAAACAAGTAGGGATGTTCCTTTTTCACAAAATCAATCACTTCCATCGTGTATTTCAGGGTCCATACCGCCATTCGGTTGGTGTGGAAGTTATTATTGACATTGTTTTCATACTCATTGGGACCGGTAACCCCAAGCATCACATACGCATTTTTATCGTCCGACCAGTTTACGCGCTGCGCCCAGAAGCGGGAGATGCCGAGTAACACTTCAAAACCATAAGGCGCCAGATAGTCCCGGTCGCCGGTATAATTGACATAGTTATATATGGCATAAGCAATGGCTCCGTTGCGGTGGATTTCCTCAAAGGTGATCTCCCATTCGTTGTGGCATTCTTCACCATTGATCGTTACCATAGGGTACAAAGCAGCACCACCGGTAAAACCCAGTTTAGCGGCATTTTCAATGGCTTTCAGCAGGTGCTTATGCCGATAGAGCAATAAATTTTTAGCGATAAGCTGAGGGGCTGTCGCCATAAAAAACGGCAGACAATAAGCTTCGGTATCCCAATAGGTTACGCCGCCGTATTTCTCGCCGGTAAAACCTTTGGGGCCAATATTCAGGCGTTCATCGTCGCCCGAATAAGTTTGCATAAGCTGGAAAATATTGAAGCGTATTCCCTGTTGCGCGGCAACGTCGCCCTGCACCATAATGTCGGCCGTTTGCCAACGCTTCGCCCACTTTTGGCTATGCGCTTCGAAGAGTTTATCGAAGCCGGAGGCAACCGCCTCGGCCAGCTTCGCTTTCACATGATCCATTAGCTCATCCTGAGGCTGGTAAAGCGACGAGTTGACCGCCATGTATTTCTCAATGCAAATTTCGTCGCCGGCAACCAAGGGCAACTCAAAAGTGTTGGCTACGAATTTTTCGTCCTGATAAGGGTGTCGGGCAGCGTTCACCATGGCACCATTTACATACAGATGCGTTTGAACACCGTGACACACAAAAAATGAAGTTTTCTTGGTTTCCATACACAAGAAAGCCTGATTTTCAGTCGTGAATTTATCAGTCTCAGTCCAAAACTTTTCGTCGTAATTGGAGTCTTCATTCCTGATATCGCCATCGATATAAGAACAAAGTCCGAGAGCGCCTGTAAAGTTGATACTTTTGAGGCGATAACGGATGGCACCAATTTCCTTATCAGCGATACTTAAAAAGCGCTCGGCAACAACTTCAATCTTTTTACCGGAAGGCATGGTTGCTGTAAACTTGCGGGTTAACAAGGCTGTACGCATATCGAGCACACGCACAAAGTCGGCCACGTCGGCTTTTGCCAAATCCAGTTCTTCCCCATCCAGGCGGATGCGCAGCCCAATCCAGTTGGCGGCATTCAATATTTTGGCGAAATATTCGGGATAGCCGTTTTTCCACCATCCCACCCGGGTTTTATCCGGGTAGTACACACCGGCCATATAGTTTCCCTGCAGCGAATCGCCCGAGTAGTTTTCTTCAAAGTTGGCGCGCTGGCCTGTATGTCCGTTGGCAATGCTGAACAAGCTCTCCGAGATTCGATTATAATTCGGCACAAATCCTTCTTCAACAACCTGCCATTCCGAATGTGTGATATAGTTTTTCATAAACGCTTCTTTGTTGTGTGCTCATTAATTTGTTGAAATAAATGTTCAGGAGTCAGTCCCCGGAATCCGCTAATTACGAGATTGGCACGACTTAGGGTTTGCGGATCGCCCACCCCCACAGCCATCATACCGGCATTGCGGGCAGCCTCGATACCGGCTATGGCATCTTCAAAAACGATGCACGCTGCGGGTTTGGCAGCCAAGGCTTCAGCCCCTTTCAGGAAAACTTCGGGATCCGGCTTGGCTTTGCTTACTTTTGTCCCGTCGATTACCGCGTCGAACAGATTTCCGATTTTCAGTCGCTCCAGAATTAAGGGCGCGTTTTTGCTGGCTGATCCCAAGGCAACGCCAACACCAAGTTTCCGCAAGGCAGTCAGGAAGTCCTTCACTCCGGGTAGTATTTCCTCTTCATTCATCTGGAGGATATACTCCAGATAGACCTGGTTTTTCTGGTCGGCTAGTGCATTTTTCTTTTCTTGCGAGAGTTGAAGGTTTCCGATATTTAGAATAATATCGAGTGAATCCATGCGGCTCACGCCCTTCAGCAGCTCGTTATGTTCCAGGGTAAAGTCAATTCCCAGCTCATCAGCCAGTTTTTTCCAGGCTAAAAAGTGATAACGAGCCGTATCGACCAGGACTCCGTCCAGGTCGAACAAACAGGCAGCTATTTTTTTCATGGTTGTTTTTCCCGAGATGTTTTAATCGTGCTGACAGCCAAAGCTCCTAATAGCATCGCAATACCGCAGACAATCATCATGTAAATCGCCTCGTTGCCGAAGAGACTTCGCAAAATGAAACCACCGATAAAGCCCGAGATGATTTGCGGACCGGCAATGGTGAAATTGAAGATTCCCATGTATACGCCCATTTTATCAGCCGGCAACGATTCGGAGAGAATTGAATACGGCATAGCCAGAATGGCTGCCCAGGCAATCCCTACGCCAACCATCGAGAGGATCAATAAATTGGGGGTATTGAAAAAGTACATCGAAATATAACCTAGTCCTCCCAGCAGAAGAGCTGTTCCATAAGTCGTTTTCCGTCCCAGCGCCTTGGCAACACGTGTCATCACAATCGAAAACAAGGCAGCAAACAAGCTGTACGCGCCAAACAGCACACCAACCCAGTTACCGGCTTCCTGATACAACTCCGAGCTGGCATCGCCAATGGGTGTTCCGAAGGCATGTTGCGCAACTGCCGGCGTGGTGTACACCCACATGATGTAGAGCGCAAACCACGAAAAAAACTGGACAACCGCCAACTGCGCCATTACTTTAGGCATTTGTGTAAACAGATGCCAGAAGTTGGTCAGCTTTTCGCCCAGCGACTTTTTTTGCTTGCCGTACGCGGTCCATTCGTCGAAATCGATACCGTTTTGTGCGCAATACACTTCCGGCGGATATTCCTTGGTTTTAAAAACCGTCCAGATAACCGACAGCAGTAAAATAGCGCCACCAATGTAGAATGACCAAATTACTGACGGAGGTACTTCGCCTTCGGCTGCCGTATTGCTGACCTGCAAAATATTGGTCAGGAAATAGGGCAACACCGAGCCAACAACAGCCCCTGTATTGATGAGAAAACTCTGAACGGAATAGCCCAACGTACGCTGATCCTCGGGAACCATATCGGCCACCAATGCCCGAAAAGGTTGCATGGTAATGTTGAACGAACCGTCCATCAGGGCAAACATCAAAGCCCCGAAAACCAGCGGCGGAATAACCGACACCAGGGCAGCCGAGTTGGGCATCAGCCACATGGCAACAGCGGCAATAAATGCGCCTCCCAAGATGTAGGAGCCACGACGGCCAAAGCGGTTCCAGGTCCGGTCGCTTGCCGCACCAACAATCGGCTGGACAATTAAGCCCATCACCGGAGCTGCTAACCAAAAAAAGGAAAGCGAGTGCAAATCAGCACCCAGGTTTGAAAGTATCCGACTGACATTGGCACTCTGTAATGCGAAACCGATTTGAATTCCCAGGAAACCAAAACTGACATTCCAGATTTGCCAAAAACGAAGAGCAGGTTTAATCTTCATATTCGCTAATTAAGAATAAAGGCTATCAACCTTTTTTAATGAATAACTGAAATACCCACGCATCAATCAAGAAGGAAAGATGCATGCGTCGGATTCTGAGTAAACAGTCGAAAAACGGAATAAAAATCGAAGTAAATTATCGGATGATCTGCAACAAATATAAGGTGGAAATCCGAAATAAAACAAATCTTCAAGGATGCTGTTAATCAACATTCAAGGTAAAAAAAAGCAAAAATCAGCTCGCCAGGATCATTTCAAACGTTTGCGTAAAAAAATTAAACAATGATGATTTTTCTTAAATCGAAGACTCGCGAATGACTAAATCTCCCTGTAAAACCCGCTTAATTGGCTTAAAATCTTCTTCGGGATTCATGATGCGGTTCAGCAAAATCCGGGTAGCAGTGCTGCCCATTTCGTAGCCATGCTGATCGACCGACGATAAGGTCGGATTTGTAATGCCCGACAAACGACCATCGCTAAAACCAATAATGGCAATCTGCTCGGGTATTTTTATTCCCAACTTTTGCGCCGCCTGCATCGCCCCAATGGCCGTTAAATCGTTGGTTGCAAAAATACCATCGGGCAACTTATTGTGGTCAGCCAGCATCCGTACAGCATTATTGGCTTTTTCAAAATTGTCAGCTTCCATAATTAAGTCGGCATCCTCTTTCAGCCCAGCTTCGCGGATGGCACGCAAATAGCCGTTTTTCCGGTTTGTACTAATCTGCAAATGTCGCGGCCCTGAAAAATGAGCAATTCGCTTACGCCCGTTTTCAATTAAATGGCGGGTAGCCTTATATGCCGCCTCTTCATCATCAATCACCACACAATCGGCCTCAACAACAGGCACTACCCGGTCGAAAAAGACCAGGGGCAATCCCTTCTCTTTCAACAGTTTTAAGTGATCGAAATTCGTCGACTCCTTGGCAACCGAAACCAAAACCCCATCCACCCGATGCGAAAGCAACATATTGGCATTGGCCACTTCCCGGTCATGCTTTTCGTTCGACTGGCATATCATCACCGTAAAACCGGCATCGTAGGCCACATCTTCGATACCACTGATGACCGACGAGAAAAAATGATGCACAATTTCGGGGATAATCACCCCGATGGTATTACTTCGGTTTTGTTTCAAACTTAAAGCAATGGCATTGGGCTGGTATTTTAACTGCACGGCCAGCTCATTCACGGCCTTTTTGGTCTCGGCACTAATATCCGGATGATCTTTCAGTGCTCGTGATACGGTAGAGGGCGATATGCCCAAGATACGGGCTATATCCTTGATGGTTATTGAACTACTTTTCATTGGTCAGTTTGGATGTTCCTGCAAGATAAAAATAAAACACAAACAGAACGGAGCATTGAAGACCTTGAGCGTATGTTTTAAAAATACTGCTATTCGATTAGTCTTTTACAACCAGAGGCTTTCGCTGTGTTACACCCTCTTGAAATTATTTTCTGAAGCTGCTCAAAAACATCAACATAAATGAGAAGAATATATTATTTTAAAGAATTAGCAACAATTTTCAGCCATGCCTACACGCCCCCCACCAGTAACCACCTGTTTTTTAACACATTTACTGCAAACGTTTGCGGTGACGTTTGCAGTAAAATTCGGCTTCGAAGTTGGTACACGGCTCAAAAACAAAATCATATACTTGTACCATCGGATAAAAAAAACGGAATAAAATCGACTGCACTAATGCTTTAAATTAGAAGATGACCTAATTGAATTAAACTAATTGCAAAAACATGAAGATTATTCGTAAACATTTAAATGTCGTACTCATGGCTCTGGCAGTCTTGCTAACCAATAGCAGCTGGGCTCAGGTCGTGAGTATTTCGGGCAAGGTAACCGATGCGGCAAGTGGCGAACCACTTCCTGGTGTTACCGTTCTTGTACAAGGAACAACAGTAGGTACGATTACCAACTTCGACGGAGATTATGTCCTCCAGACCGAAAAAGGAGCTACCATCCTGTTCTCGTACATCGGTTACAAAACCAGCGAAATAGTTGTTGGCGACCAAACAAAGGTCAACATCCAGCTAGCTGTTAATACCGAAGATTTGGACGAAGTGGTGGTTATTGGTTATGGTACGGTGAAAAAAGACGATGCAACCGGATCGGTAACAGCCATCAGCTCCGATGATTTTAATAAGGGAGCAACCACTTCACCACAGGATCTGCTTGTTGGTAAGACCTCAGGGATGCAGATTACTACCGACGGCGGTAAACCGGGCTCCGGCGCAACCATACGGATTCGTGGAGGGGCCTCACTGAGCGCCAGCAACGATCCGTTGTTTGTTATCGATGGGGTACCTGTTTCGTCTGACGGTGTCATGGGCTTGGCAAACCCACTGTCCTCCATAAACCCCGACGACATCGAAACCATGACTGTTCTTAAGGATGCTTCGGCAACCGCAATTTACGGTTCAAGAGCATCGAACGGGGTGATTATCGTCACCACAAAAACAGGGAAAAGAGGACAACCATTTTCGTTGCAGTATTCTGGTAAATTCTCGGTTGGTGTAGTCTCCGACAAAGTCAATGTATACAGCGCCGACGAATACCGCAATATTATTAACCAATTGTACGGCCCTGAATCCGACAATCCAAACGCCGATGCCATCAATGCAATGGGCGATGCTGATACCGACTGGCAAGATGAAATCTACCAGGCAGCGGTTGGCAACGATCACAACATCGCCATCCAGGGAGGTTTGGACTTCCTGCCTTACCGGCTATCGTACGGATACAACAATCAGGAAGGTGTCCTGAAAACCTCAAAACTGGAGCGCAATTCACTGAGTTTAAACTTAACGCCCAGCTTCTTCGATGGTCATTTAAAAACAGCCATGAATGCCAAAGGATCGTACGTCAAAAACCGGTTTGCCGACGAATCAGCTGTTGGCGCAGCCGTCGGTATGGATCCGACCCATCCGGTTCACAATACTTACAGCTACCCGAACGGAGAGCAATGGGGAGGCTACTGGCAATGGATTGACCCCAGCACAGGAACACCACTTCAGTTTACACCCGACAACCCGGTTGCCCTGCTAAAACAACGTCATGATGAGTCGGAAGTGTACCGCGCAATTGTGAACTTAAACCTGGACTATAAATTTCATTTTCTCCCTGAAATGAGCGCTGTTGTCAACATGGGGATCGACTATTCAGATGGCAAACAAAACCGGACAATTTCGCCCGATGCCTCCTGGGTTTATGAAAATGAAACGATTCGGGGTGAATTATTTCACGAAAACCAGGATAAAACCAACAAGGTATTAGACACCTATTTAAAATACGGCAAATCAATTGCCGATCACACATTCGATGTGATGGCCGGTTACTCTTGGCAGCACTTTAAAAATGAAGGTGACAAATACCAAAACGACTACTACGACACGCGTGAGAACCCGACCGAAGATCTTCCTTACGGAGGTGAAAACTACCTGATCTCCTACTACGGGCGTTTTAATTATGCGTTCAAAAACAGATACCTGCTTACCGGAACCGTTCGTCGGGACGGAACCTCCCGTTTTGCAGACGGTAACCGCTGGGGAACATTTCCGGCCGTGGCTTTTGCCTGGAAACTAAAAGAAGAAAGCTTTTTGCAGGATGTAAAAGCCTTGTCGGACCTCAAACTTCGGTTAGGTTGGGGGATCACAGGTCAACAAGATGTGACCGGAAACGATTACGTGGGCTACGGAACCTATACCCTATCGGATAACGGCGCGATGTACGTTCTGGGAAATCAATGGATCAACACCTATCGCCCGAATGCTTACAATCCAAACCTCAAATGGGAAGAAACCACAAGTACCAACATTGGTGTTGATTACGCGCTGTTCGACGGGCGTTTAAGTGGATCGGTTGACTATTACTATCGTGAAACAACCGATTTGCTCAACCAGATTACGGTTGCTGCCGGAACCTCGTTGTCGGACCGGATTGTGTCCAACGTCGGTAGCCTGACCAACAAAGGGATTGAACTTAGCTTAGTCGGGCGGATTATCTCCCGCGACGATCTTTCGTGGGAAGTTGGCGGCAACCTAACCTACAATAAAAATGAAATTACGAAGCTGACAGCTGTTGAAGACCCCAGCTATGTTGGTGTTCCTTCGGGCGACTTAGGTTCGGGCAACTACATCCAGATGAACGCTGTGGGGCACTCGGTGAACTCATTCTATGTGTACGAACAGGTGTACGACCAAAACGGGAAACCGCTTGAAGGTGTTTACGTTGACCAAAATGGTGACGGATCAATTAATTCCGACGACCGGATTTTCTGCGGCAGCTCTACGCCCGACTATCTGATCGGCATTAACTCGACCCTGCATTACAAAAACTGGGACCTCAACCTCAGCGGACGCTTCCAGCTTGGTGCCCAAATCTATAACGATGTTGCAGCCGGCGGAGCCAATTACGTCAACATTTACAATCCAACAACCCAATCACTTTCCAATAAGTTAAGCTCTGCTTCAGGCACAGGATTCCTGTATACCGAAGAACAAAGAGTATTCTCTTCACTCTGGATTGAAAATGCAGACTTCTTCCGTCTTGACAACCTTTCAGTCGGCTACAACTTCGATTCGGCATTTGGACTCAAGGGGTCTACCTTAAGACTGTCACTAACCGGTCAGAACCTTTTTGTCATATCGGATTACTCAGGCCTAGATCCGGAAGTGTTTAACGGAATTGACAAAAACATCTTCCCCCGCCCGACGACCTTTTTGTTAGGAGTTAATTTTGGATTTTAAAAAATGAAAAAGATGAAAAAGATTCTTATATATCTATTCGTTCTGGCAAGCATTTTTACCGCTTGCGAAGACGACCTGAATGTTACGCCGATTGATCCGAACCTGGTATTTGGCGACGAGGTTTACTCCTCGCTGGATGGTTACCAGCAGGTATTGGCCAAAATATACAGCAGCTACAACGTTGCCGGGCAAAAAGGCGACAACAATGAAAGTGACCTGAGCACCATCTCCGACGGTGGGATGTCGGCCTACCTGCGCAACTACTGGAACATGCAAACATTACCAACAGGCGAGGCCATGAATGCCTGGAACGACAACGGACTGGTTCCCTTACAAAACGCCAACTGGTCGGCCGACAACCAATATGTCGCTGGTATGTTCTACCGGTTGTATTACATGATTGCCCTGACCAATGAGTTTCTCTCCAAATCGGCCAGCGGCTCAGTGGTCGAACAAAATCAGGAAGCCATTGCCGGGATGCGTGCCGAGGCCCGTTTAATCCGCGCCATCGCGTACTACCATGGCATCGACCTCTATGGGAAATTGAGTATCATCGACGAAAATTCAACCGAACAATACCCGACTCCGGTCGACCGGAAAACGCTGTTCAACTGGATTATCTCTCAACTGGAAGATGAAATCATTCCCGACCTACCGGCGGCAGGTACTGCCGAATACGGGCACATGGATGCCGGCACAGCCTACATGGTATTGGCAAAAATGTACATCAACGCGGTCAATTTCTCCGGCGTCGAAAACCCGGTCGATGGCAAAGTGAGCTACGACGAAGTCATTAAATACACCGAACTGGTTAACGCAGCCTACACCCTGGACAGCAACTACCGGAAACTGTTCTCGATAGACAATGATGAATGCACCGGAATCATTTTCGCTTTGGCGGTTGATGCATCCAGAACAAGAGGTTTCTCGGCTTCGCAGTACGTCATGTCAGCCGGAACCAACGGGGCTTTAGGAAACTTCGTCGGTATTCCATCAAGTACCTGGGGCGGAAACCATGCCACAAGGTCAATCTACGATAAATTTCAAGCCCGCCCCGCCGGCGATAGCAGAGGGAAAACGCAATCCATCGACGAAACGCTGGATTACAGAACGATGCTGGTTATCAATGCTGGTTTGGATATGGCCAACCCGCTGGATTACACCCAGGGGCTCAACGTCACCAAGTTCAAAAACAAAAGCAGCGATGGCACAACCTCCGGCTCCGATCCGTATTTTGTAGATACCGACTACCCGATGTTCCGCCTTGCCGACTCTTACTTAATGTATGCTGAAGCAGTTCTTCGTGGCGGCAATGGTTCCATGAGCACTGCCTTGGGCTATGTCAATGAGGTCATTGCCCGTGCGTACGACGGAAGCCATGCCAACGACATCTCTCAAAGTCAGCTAACGCTGGACTTCCTGCTGGAAGAACGCGGACGCGAGTTTTACTGGGAAGGTTATCGCCGTCAGGACTTGATCCGTTTCGGGAAATTTACCACCAACACCTACCTGTGGCCTTGGAAAGGTGGCACACAAAACGGCCGTGCCATTGATGCCTACCGGGTCGTGTACCCCATCCCATCAGCAGAACTTGCCTCCAACCCCAATGCAAGTCAAAACGATGATAACTATTAAACCGAACAAAAATGAGAAAGTTAACATATCACATACTGATCGTATTTGCCGCCTTGCTGGCAGTTACATCATGCTCCGAGGATCTGGAACAAGTACAGCTCGGTGACATCAGCAATGTCACCCCTCCCGAGATTCTGAGCCCTGAGCCTGAAACGGTTTTAACACTGGACCTGAATGCACCCGACGAAACGGCTATGACCGTGCAATGGAAGAAAATAGACTACGGCACCAACTTAAGCGTAGACTATACCGTGGAAATAGCCACCGCCGGGAGCAATTTTGCAAACCCGGTCGAATTGGGCGTATCTGTGACGAATTCGTTCTCAATAACCAATGTTGAACTGAACAACAAATTGCTGACCCTCGGATTCAGTCCGAATGCTGAAGGACAGTTTGAACTGCGAATCCGAACCTCTGTCAATTACCAGATCCCGGAAACAATCAGTGAAGCCGTTGCGCTTACCGGAATTCCTTACTTCGACCCATCGGTTTTACCGGAAAACCTCTACATGACTGGTGCTTCCCTGAATGCTGTCGGCGACGGAGGATGGAACTGGGATACCAACTATTCTGAATTTAAACCCGTGCATTCGCATCCCGAATTATTCTGGACTATTGTATGGTTAGATCCTACAGTGCAGGATGCAGGCGTTAAAATTGCACCACAACGAGCATGGGTGGGAGACTTTGCCGTACAAGGCGATCCAACCGACGGTGTTTGGGAAAAAGGAACCAGCAACCTGATTGTTCCCGAGGCTGGCTACTATACGGTTGTTGTCAACTATATTGCCGGAACAGTCGAAGCAAACCCAACGCGCGTGTACGGAATTGGAAATGTATTTGGCAGCTGGGATTCGGCAAATCCGCAAAACCTATTCACCATCGACAAAACCAACAAGCTTGTGAAATTTGAAGGTACCGTTAATGGCGATGAATTGAGAATGCATGTTGCAGCCAACACCTTAGTTTGCGACTGGTGGCAGGCAGAATTTATCATCCTCAACGGTCAAATTGTATACCGCGGTACGGGTGATGACCAGGAACGGGTTCAGCTGACTAGCGGCAATGCGACAATCAACCTGAACTTTATGAACGATACCGGTTCTATCGTGCAATAACATGTCTATAAAAAAAAGCCGCCCTTTCGAAAGTGGCGGCTTTTTTAAAAACTAAGCTATGCGACAGAAATACCACATTCCTGTAATTTTCAAAAAAATTGGATTGCCAATCCTGCTCCTATTCTTTGCAAGCCGGCTTTTTGCTCAGGTTACAACCAACCCGGCATTTCCAATAGCCGGCGCTGCTGTCACCATTACCTTCGACGCCACGCAAGGCACCGGCGGGCTGGCCAACTACACGGGAGACGTTTATGCCCACACCGGTGTCATTACCGATCAAAGTACTTCGGGTTCCGATTGGAAATATGTCATTGCCGACTGGGATGTCAACATTGACAAAGCTAAAATGACCCGAATCTCGACTAACATCTACCAGTTGGAAATTACACCCGATATCCGGTCATTTTACGGAGTTCCCGACGGTGAGCAAATCGAACAAATGGCCTTCGTGTTTCGAAATGCCGACGGAACCAAAGAAGGCAAAGCCACAGGCGGACAAAATATATATGCTGATGTGTACCAAGCGGCTTTGGTCGTATCGCTCACCTCCCCTTCCGGCGAACTATTTCACCAAAATGAAAGCATTACGGTTTCCGCAGTCAGCTCTGCTGATGCTAACCTGAGCCTCAAACTGGATGAAACGCTGCTCATCTCCACTACCGGAAGCAGTATTTCGACCACAACAAGCGTATCCGAAACCGGCTGGAAATGGCTAATCGCATCTGCCTCATCCAATGGCGCAACAGCTTACGATTCAGTTCATGTTTTTATCAGTCCTTCTGCAACCGAAGCCACCATGCCCGACGGGTACAAACAAGGAATCAACTACATGAGCGATACCGAGGTTGGACTAGTCCTTTTAGCCCCCAACAAAACCGACATCTACGTTTTGGGCGATTTCAACAACTGGACCGCTTCTACGGAATACCAAATGAAAAAAGATGGCGAATACTTTTGGATCACCCTTTCAAATTTAACGCCTCAACAAGAATACATTTACCAGTACTGGATTGACGGAGACATCCGTATTGGCGATCCCTATTGCGACAAAATCAGCGATCCCTACGACGACAGCTACATTACAGATGCAGTTTATCCCAACTTGATTGCCTATCCGGCCGACAAAACCTCGGGCCGTGCATCCGTTTTACAAACTGGCCAAACGGCCTACGAATGGAAAACCAGCTTGTGGACCTTGCCAGCCAAAGAAAACCTGATGATTTACGAGCTGCTGATCCGCGACTTTACCGAGGAAGGAACCTACCAGGCCGTGATCGACAAACTCGGGTACCTGGAGCGCCTGGGCGTGAATGCCATCGAGCTGATGCCTTTCAGCGAGTTCGAAGGCAACAGCAGCTGGGGATACAACCCGAACTACTATTTTGCACCCGACAAAGCGTACGGGACCAAAGATGATTTGAAAGAACTGATCGACTCCATCCATAACCGGGGGATGATCGTCATTCAGGACATGGTACTGAACCATGCCTACAACAGCTCTCCGATGGTGAAAATGTATTGGGACGATACCAACAACCGCCCTGCTGCTGATAACCCCTGGTTCAATGTAACATCGCCAAATACCGCCTACTCGTGGGGTTCCGACTTCAATCACGAGAGTAGCTACACGAAGGCTTTTGTGGACAGCGTGACCAGTTATTGGATGAGTGAATATCAAGTGGATGGTTTTCGCTTCGACTTTACCAAAGGCTTTACCAACACCGCCGGCGACGGCTCGGGATACGATGCCTCGCGCATCACCATCCTCGAACGCATGGCCGATCATATCTGGTCGGTGCAATCGGATGCTTACGTTATTCTGGAGCACTTTGCCGCCAACACCGAAGAACAGGAACTGACCGGTTACAGCAACGGGTTGATGGTGTGGGGCAATGCCAACAGCAATTTCAGCGAAGCGACCATGGGATGGAATGAAAACGGGAAATCAGACTTTTCGTGGGCCTCGTATCAAAACCGTGCTTTCACACAGCCCGGCCTGGTTGCCTATATGGAAAGCCACGACGAGGAACGCTTGATGTATAAAAACCTGCAATACGGGAATTCATCCGGCGACTACGACATTACCCAACTTGCAACAGCTTTGGATCGAAACGAACTGGCTGCTGCTTTCTTTTTCAGCCTGGCCGGGCCGAAAATGATCTGGCAGTTTGGCGAGCTGGGCTACGACTACTCCATTGACGAAAACGGGCGTGTGGGCGAAAAGCCCCTGCGCTGGGATTACCTGGACGATCCGGACCGCCTGAACCTGTTTGATGTGTATTCGGCCATGCTGCGGCTGCGCAATCAGTTTCCGGTGTTCACCACTGGTACCGAAAGCCTGAATTTAAGCGGTGCGGTAAAATCTATTCAGCTGGCCACCGACGAGCACCACATCAGCCTAATTGGCAATTTCGATGTAGAGTCGCAAACCATCGATGCGCCCTTTCAACATACCGGCACCTGGTACGAGTTTTTCACCGGAGCGGAGTACACCGTCAACGCAACCAGCCAACCCATCACCCTGGCAGCAGGCGAATACCGGCTGTACTCCGATCAGCAATTACCGGCCTTCAAGGATTTAGCAACCGACGTTGAAACGCCCCAGCAGGCGGCAACGGGCATTAACCTGTTCCCCAACCCCACCAACGAGCGGGTACATATTACGAGTGATACCAACATCGAAAGCGTGCAGCTTTTCAACCTGCAAGGGAAGTTACTGCAACAAAGCCTGCCGCAAACCAACAGCCTGGAATTGGATGTTCGCGGATTACCGGCCGGCATCTATCTGTTGCGGATGAACAATGGCGCGCAAAGCGTTCAAAAGAAACTAATCAAAACACCATAAAAGATCATTAATAAAATTAAGACATGAAGAATTTAGTACTCGTTATTTTAGTGTTGCTGAGCCTTTACGGGCGTGCTGAGGAATTAAAATCCCCCAACGGGTTGCAAAAGCTCGAGTTTGAACTGAAAGACGGCTATCCCACTTATCAGCTGTTCTTCAACAACAAACCGGTGATTCGGGAAAGCCGGTTGGGCTTCGACCTGAAAAATGAAGCCGACCTGTTGAGCGGTTTTGCTGTTGACGGCGTGGAACGTTCGACTTTCGACCAAAGCTGGGAGCCTGTTTGGGGCGAAGAAAAAAGCATTCGTAACCATTACAACGAAATGGCTGTCACCCTGAAACAAACCGAAACCGACCGCAAAATGGTTGTTCGCTTTCGTTTATTCGACGACGGACTGGGCTTTCGTTACGAATTTCCGGAGCAAGCCAACCTGACCTATTTCGTCATCAAAGAAGAAAAAACACAATTTGCCATGCCCGGCGACATCACCGCCTGGTGGATTCCGGGCGACTACGACACCCAGGAATACAGCTACCACAAAACCAAGCTTTCGGAAATCAGGGGCTTAATGGAGAAGGCTATTACGCCCAATGAATCGCAAAAAGCGGCCGGCCCAACCTGTGTGCAAACGGCACTGATGCTCAAAAGCGACGACGGCCTTTACATCAACCTGCACGAAGCAGCCTTGATTAACTATGCCTGTATGCACCTGAACCTGGATGATCAGAAGATGATTTTCACCTCACAGCTTACCCCCGATGCCGTGGGCGACAAAGGCTATATGCAAGCGCCTTGTACCAGTCCGTGGCGTACGGTGATTGTCTCCGATAAAGCCGGCGACATCCTGCTTTCGCACATCACCCTCAACCTGAACGAGCCGTGTAAAATTGAAGATACTTCGTGGATTAAACCCGTAAAGTACGTTGGTGTTTGGTGGGAAATGATTACCGGCAAAAGCTCGTGGGCCTATGCCGATGTTCCCAGCGTTCAACTTGGTGTGACTGATTTTTCGAAACTGACGACAAACGGACGTCACGCTGCCAACACGGCACATGTGAAAGAATACATCGACTTTGCCGCCCAATATGGCTTTGATGGTGTTTTGGTTGAAGGCTGGAATGTTGGCTGGGAAGACTGGTTTGGCAAATCGAAGGACTATGTTTTTGATTTTGTAACGCCCTATCCTGACTTCGATGTGGATGAGCTGCAACAATATGCGGCAGACAAAGGGGTACAAATCATTATGCACCACGAAACATCGGGTTCGGTGCGCAATTACGAACGTCACCTGGACGAGGCCTACCAGTTTATGGTGGACCACGGTTACCATGCTGTAAAAAGCGGTTATGTAGGCGACATCATTCCGCGCGGCGAAACGCATTACAGCCAGTTCATTGTGAACCACTACCAATACGCCATTGAAAAAGCCGCCGACTATAAAATCATGGTGAATGCGCACGAAGCCGTTCGCCCTACCGGTATTTGCCGAACTTACCCGAACCTGATCGGAAACGAGTCGGCGCGCGGAACCGAGTACGAATCGTTCGGAGGCAACACGCCCGACCACACCACCATCCTGCCCTTTACCCGTTTGATTGGCGGCCCGATGGACTACACACCCGGTATTTTTGAGCAGGATGTGAGCCAGTACAACCCCGACAACCACTCGTGGGTGAACACCACCATTGCCCGCCAGCTGGCCCTCTACGTAACCATGTACAGCCCGCTGCAAATGGCTGCCGACCTGCCGGAAACCTACAAAAAGTACCTCGATGCTTTTCAGTTTATTGTTGACGTACCGGTAGACTGGGACGACAGCAAAGTGCTGGAAGCCGAACCCGGCGACTACATTACCTACGCCCGCAAAGAAAAAGGGACCGACAACTGGTTTGTGGGACGCACCAACGACGAGGAACCGCGGACATCAAAAATCAGCCTCGACTTTTTACCGGAAGGACAAAAGTACCTGGCAACAGTTTACCACGACGCGAAAGATGCGCACTACAAAAACAATCCGAAGGCTTACGAAATTGAAAAATTCGTGGTAACGAACAAAAGTAAGTTTGAGTTGTTTTGTGCTCCGGGAGGTGGTTATGCGATCAGCTTAATGAAAGCAAACGATCCCAAAGCATTAAAGGGGATTAAAAAACATTAGTATGATTACTGAAGACGCTCTATAAGGGAAACAGAGCAAGTGATTCCTTGGGGGAGGAATCACTACACGAAAAGAGGCTGGCTCGATGAGTCGGCCTCTACTATTTTGGGGGATTCCGGCCGGCCGACGGCTGATTCGGGCTGAAATACCGGCCAGTTGCCCCGTGGGGCAAATAACAATCCCCCCTGTACTTATCGTCGGTACACAGGGGATCGCCTCAAGTACAGGGGGGATTATGACGATCCCCTTGGGGGAAACCGTTTCCCCCCATGTACTTTTCGTTTGCCCCTTGGGGAAAATGCCTTTCCCTTGGACAATGAACCGGATTCAACGGGGGTCAAAGCACGCGATGCCTATAGTTTTCGGAAATAATCTTTCCCGGCGTTACAAATCGGGCATTTGTAGTCATCAGGCAGGTCTTCGAAAGCTGTGCCCGGCGGGATTCCCATGGTCGGATCGCCCTTTTCCGGATCGTACACAAAACCACAAATCAGGCAGACGTGTGGCTCCGCTCCTTCCGGCTTGGGTTCTTCCTGCGGGGCGTTCGCTTCGTCCTCTTTCTGCTCTTCATCCAGCTTGTCCTTTTCCAGGTAAGTGGGCGAATTTTTGGGCGAGAACATTTTGTATTTTTCGCGATACCAGGCGTAAGTCAGCGGGTCGTCGTCCGACAGCAGGTCGCTGTCCTGCACTTCGCCAATCACCAGCCAATGGCTCCCCAAATCAATTTCCTGCTGCACCTTGCAGTCGAACCAGGCAACAGCTTCATCCAGCACAACCGGCGCACCGGTAGCCGCCGTTATTATCTCCCGTTGGTTAAACTTGTCAATCTCGTCGCCCGACATAAAGCCAAAATCACCGATTAGTTTCACATCCAGCTCTTTCTTCAACACCGAAACCGAAAACTTACCTGAATTTCGAATGACTGCCGTGCTCATGTTATCCTTGTGGCACGAAATGGCAATCAGCGGCGGTTTTGACGTTACCTGGAAGACTGTGTTGGCGATGTAGCCCGCCTTTTTGCCCTCGTGTTCCGAAGCGATTAAATAGAGTCCGTAGGAGAGTTTATGGAAAGCTCGCAGTTTCATAGTCATCTGTTTTATGTTACTGTCCCTAAAGATGGCAAAAAATCATCGACCTGCAATATTCGCGATTTGTCCGTTTGCCGGAAGATCAAGCAGTTCAAGGATTCAACAAACAGTCGGGAGACATGAGTCGCAGTCGCAGTCTCAGTCGCCTTCAACTACGACAGATCGCTTCGTCGTCCCTCCTCGCGATGACAATCGGTATGGGGAAAGACGGCCTCCTGCGTCGGCCTGTTCAACAATTCAACTCCCGATCCTTCGGGATCAGCAAACAGTCGTGAGTCTTGAGTCTTGAGTCTTGAGTCGAGTTCTTGTCTCATGGTTACTTGCAGGAATAAGCGAATAAGGTGGGGGTTTATAGGTCAGAATTTCTACTAAGGTGAATTAATAAAATAAGGTTTTAAGAAATATTGCAGACCCTTATTTCTATAGTCAACCTTAGTAGAAAAAAGGAACAGAAGAACTATAAAACCTTATTACTTTATCCAGAGGAAGTGGTCAGTCGCAGGCGCAGTTCAACAATTCAACAATCCCCTCCATAATCGGGTACACTTTGAATATGAAACAGGCCTCACTCAATTTTTCAGGCCTCCATTTGAGCGATATCATTTTAACTTCATTGCGGCAATAATTATATTTGCAGGCAACCGGAAAAAAAACGAAGAATCAAGAACACCATATCGCTAACAAACACGCTATCCCCGCAAATTAACAACAACAGGACGCATTGTCCCTCAAAAACTGTATTTAGAATGATCAAGAAAATCAGTCTCGCATGTCTTGCTATCAGCATGCTATCAGCACAGGTTTGGGCCTGTACCAACTTCTTAATTACCAAAGGAGCATCGGTTGATGGTTCAACCATGATTACCTATGCCGCCGACTCGCACGTGCTTTATGGTGAATTATATTACCAACCGGCAGCCGACTACCCCGAGGGTGCCATGCGCGATATTCACGAGTGGGACACCGGAAAATACCTGGGACAAATTGCACAGGCAGCCCATACATACAGCGTAGTGGGAAATATGAACGAGTTTCAGCTGGCTATTGGCGAAACAACCTTTGGCGGCCGATCGGAGCTGGGCAGTCAGCAGGGAGCTATTATGGACTATGGCAGCTTGATTTATGTCACCCTGCAACGCGCCAAAACAGCTCGCGAGGCCATTCAGGTGATGACTGACTTAGTGGAACAATACGGCTATGCCAGCTCCGGTGAGTCCTTTTCTGTTTCCGATCCGAACGAAGCCTGGATCCTGGAAATGATTGGCAAAGGTGAAGGCGAAAAGGGAGCCGTATGGGTAGCACAGCGCATCCCCGACGGTTACATTTCGGGACATGCCAACCAGGCGCGCATCACCACCTTCCCGCTGAACGACTCCGAAAACTGCCTGTATGCCAAGGATGTGATTGCCTTTGCACGCGAAAAAGGCTGGTTCGACGGAAAAAATAAAGATTTTAGCTTCTCCGACGTTTACGCGCCGGTTGACTTTGGCGCTGCCCGCTTTTGTGAAGCCCGGGTTTGGGCCGGATTCAAAAAAGTGGCATCCGACATGGATCAGTATGCCGATTATGCCGCCGGTAAAGTGGAACATGGAGGTGAAAATAATTACGCATCGAACCGGATGCCTTTGTGGATTAAACCCGACCAAAAGCTGACCGTGAAAGACGTGATGGAAATGATGCGCGACCACTTTGAAGGAACCCAACTGGACATGACCCAGGATCTGGGTGCCGGCCCTTACAAATTGCCCTACCGCTGGAGAGGATTAACCTGGAAAGTTGACTCGGTGGAATATTGCAACGAACGCGCCATCTCGACCCAACAAACCGGATTCTCCTTTGTTGCTCAGTCGCGCGCCTGGTTGCCCAACGCCATTGGCGGGCTGTTGTGGTTTGGTGTCGACGATACTTACAGCACCTGCTATGCCCCCATGTATTGCGGCATTACTGAAGTTCCGGAATGTTTTCGCGTGGGCAACGGCGACCTGCTGAGCTACTCGCCTACTTCGGCCTTCTGGACCTTCAACAAAGTAACCAACTTCGCCTACCTGCGCTACGATGCCATGATTGAGCATATTCGGGCTACCCAGGCAGCTATAGAAGGAAAATTTATTGAACGCACGCCTGCCATTGATGCAGCAGCCAAAATGTTGTACGAAACAGTGGGTGAACAGAAAGCCCGCGAGTTTCTGACCACTTACTCGGCCAACGAAGCCAACCAGATGACGGCAGAATGGGAACAACTTTTCGAATATTTGCTGATCAAATACATCGACGGCAACATCAAAAAAGAGAAAGACGGTGAGTTTGAACGCAATGAATGGGGCGTTCCGGTATCGCCCGAGCAACCGGGCTATCCGCAGTGGTGGTACGATGCCATTGTAAAAAGTACGGGTGATCACTTTAAAGTCGTTGGTGGAGCAGGCCACTAATTCGCCCCTGTCGGATTCGAAAACAGCCAAAACTGCTGATTTTTCGGAAATAAAGTTGCCCTGGCATTTTGAAGCAATTTATTTTTCACTATTTTTGCGCAAAATTCATGCAATCTCTTAGACCGGAAAACGGTGTAACATTGCCACTTAAAACTTATAATGATGGACTTAATCAAAGTAGCAGAAGGCGCATTTGCAGCTGAGCAAGCAAAAGAGTTGCCGGCATTCGGCGCAGGTGATACAATCACTGTTCACTACAAAATTAAAGAAGGAAACAAAGAGCGTATTCAGGATTTCCGCGGTGTAGTGATCCAAATTAAAGGAACTGGTGTTACAAAAACATTCACCGTTCGCAAAATGTCTGGAAATGTCGGTGTAGAGCGTATCTTACCTTTATCATCTCCATTCATCGAAGGTATCGACGTAAACAAAAGAGGTAGCGTTCGTCGTAAACGTATCTACTATTTACGTGGCCTGACTGGTAAAAAAGCCCGTATCAAAGAAAAAAGAGGTTAATTTTTACTTTGAAAATATTAAAAAGGTCTCCCGTTCGGAGGCCTTTTTTTTGCAAAAGTCGATGGACCCCACGACGCCGGATCATCAAGTGGCTTCGATACCATTGGGGACAACAACACGACAAGCACGACAACACGATATCCAAAAACCATCGACTTACGTTCCTGTTGGAGATCTCCCGAAATCAGGATCTTTTGGGGGTGTTCGTAAAACTGATAAAAATCAAGAGTTGTTGAATCTGCATCGCTTATTTTAGCTCAAAATTTCAAACCCATGCCATTTGTTTCAAAAGATAAAATCTTCAGCCTCGCCTGGTTTCGCGACTATAGCTACATTACCATTGGTTCGTTTATTCTGGCCGTAGGCTTCGTCTATTTCATCTCGCCCCACAAAGTGGTTCCCGGCGGCCTGTTTGGTATCGCCATTGTTGTACACTACCTCACCAAAGGGATGTCCGAGCTGTGGCCCGATGGCTTTCCCATTGGTTTATTCAGCCTGTTGGTCAACATCCCCTTAACCATTGCCGGCATTAAAATTTTGGGACCGCGCTTTGGTATCAAAACCGTTGCCGGCTTTGTGCTCAGCTCAGCTTTCATCGACTGGATCACCTTTATGCGCGTGGATGGTGAAGCTCCGCTGGTAAACGATGTGCTGTTATCCTGCATTTTCGGTGGTGTGCTGATTGGCGTAGGCACCGGAATGATCTTCAAGTCGCGGGCTACCTCCGGCGGATCCGATATTATTGCCATGATTATTGCCAAATATTCGGGCATGCAATTAGGGCAGCTCATGATTTACGTCGACTCGGCCATCGTGCTACTCGGCTTAGCCGCCTTTAAAGATTGGCAGATCCCGCTTTACTCGTGGTTGGTGATTTATATTACCGGCAAAGCCATCGACATCACGCTCGAAGGTTTCAGCTATCACAAAGCGTTATTCATCATTTCGCATAAACACGACGAAATAAAACGAAAAATTCTGGACGACCTGGAACGTGGAGGAACCTATTTCAGCGGAACCGGCATGTACACCAATGAGGAAAAACAAATCATCTATACCGTGGTCAGCCGGCGCGAAGTGGCTATTCTCGAAAAATTTATCAGCGAAGTGGATCCCGATGCCTTCATAACGGTCATGGATGCCAAAGAAATCCTGGGTGAAGGCTTCCAATCGTTAAAAACAAAAGTTGAAGACTGATTCATCGCTATCGGCTGACTCATTTCATTTTTTTATATTTGGTTGCCAAACAATGATTCAGTCAACAGCACATGAAACAACTTCTATTCGTCTGCCTTTCGGTACTACTAAGTCACGTATTATCGGCCCAAAAAGTTGCCCTCGTACTAAGCGGCGGAGGGGCTAAAGGCCTTGCGCATATTGGTCTTATCCGCGCCTTGGAAGAAAACAACATTCCCATCGACTACGTTTGCGGAACATCTATGGGAGCAATTGTAGCCGGCTTGTATGCCGCCGGCTACTCGCCCGACCAAATGGAGGAACTATTCAAGTCGGAAAAATTTAAATTTTGGTCGACCGGAAAAATACAGGAAGAATACCGCTACTACTTCAACAAGCCCGAAGAAAGCTCCGAATGGCTCAGCTTCGACCTGCAAAAGAAAGACGATAAATTTAAACTACAGCTGCCCACCAACATCATCCCCGAAGAACAAATGGACTTTGCATTTATGGAGATGTTTTCGTCAACCAATGCACTGTGCAACTACGACTTCAACCAGCTGTTTGTACCGTTTTTTTGCATTGCTACCGATGTATACAACAATAAAGAGGTGCAGCTAAGCTCGGGCGACCTGGGCGAAGCCATCCGCGCATCAATGACCTTTCCCTTCTATTTTAAGCCAATTGAAATTGACGGAGCCTTGGTTTTCGACGGCGGATTGGTGAATAATTTTCCGGCTCAGAATGCCATGAACACCTTTAAGCCCGACATCATAATTGGCCACAAAGTTGCCAATAATGCCAGCAAGCCTGACGAGGACGATCTGATGGCTCAGCTTGAAAACCTGATGATGCAGAAAACCGATTACCAAATCCCTCCGGGAAAGGGAATTCTGATCGAATCAAGCTTCTCGAATGTCGGCCTTCTTGACTTTGATCAAATAGACACCATTGAGGCGATTGGCTACAAAAACACCCGGCAGCTGATGGACAGTATCAAAAGCCGGATTCACCGGCGCGTGCCGCTGGGTGAGATTCAAGAAAAACGCGAAACTTTCAACCGACATAAACCTGTTCTTGAGTTTCAAAACGTACAGGCCGAAGGGATCGACGACGGGCTGCAACGAAAATACATCATCCAAAG
The DNA here is from genome assembly GCF_003046625.1 of Mangrovibacterium marinum. Taxonomy (GTDB): domain Bacteria; phylum Bacteroidota; class Bacteroidia; order Bacteroidales; family Prolixibacteraceae; genus Mangrovibacterium; species Mangrovibacterium marinum. Next base: position 39,131 of record NZ_QAAD01000010.1, on the reverse strand, counting down.
CATTAAACACCGCGACAGAACCTTCAGCTCCGACCAGCTGCGCGAGAATTATTTTAAGCTAGTGTCCGACCCGCAGATTAAATCCATCCGTCCCATTGCAATTTACAACAGGAAAAACGGTTATTTCGACCTGCATCTGAAAGTTAAACAACAAACACCCCTGGAGATTAATTTCGGGGGAAACATCTCCACCAAAGCCAATAACCAGGGCTACCTGGGCATGAACTACCGCTACTTCAAAAACAGGGCTTACACCCTGAGCTCCAACATCTATCTCGGACGCTTCTACAACTCGGTAAAAATTGGTGGTCGGGTCGACTTTCCGTCCAACCTGCCGGTCTACCTATCAACATTTCTGACCTTTAACCGATGGAACTACTACAGCAACAACGCCAAGTTTTTTTTCCAGGATGCCATGCCGGCTACCTGCATTACCGAAGACAACAACTTACGCTTTGAACTGGGCGTACCAGTCGGAACGCGTGCCAAACTAACATTCAACAGCGCCTTAACTAACAGAAAAAACAGCTACTACCTGCTAACCGACATTCAGGAAGACGACAGCCAGGACCAGACTGCCTTTCGCACGTTCTCCTCGACCATCTCCCTGGACGAAAACACCTTCAATTACAAACAATTTCCAACCGAAGGGGTGTGCGCCTACGCCGGACTAAGCTTCATTGCCGGCGAGGAAAACTACAGCCCCGGAACAGCAACCCGCGAGGCCGAAATGCTAAACGACCAGACACACAACCACCGCTACTGGCAGTTTCGCGGTCTGTACGATAATTACTTTAAACTAAGCCAACAACTAAGCATCGGTCTGTACGGCGAAGCTACTTATAATAACAAGAAGCTATTCACAAACTACCAGTCAACAATCCTATCAGCGCGGGCATTCAGCCCGACGCCCTTTAGCAAAACTCTCATTTCACCCAACTTTCGAGCAAACAAGTTTACTGCCGGTGGTTTAAAAACAATCGTCAACTTCAATGATCAATTTCAATTCCGGCTCGAAGGCTATGCGTTCATGCCTTTTCGAAAAATGACAACAGAAGATGGCATGCAGGTCGGGATTCAGAAATTTGACAGCAGCAACCTGGCCATAATGGGCTTAGGGGGCTTGGTGTATCAAACCAACTTTGGTCCGGTAAGCCTCACGGCCAACTACCTGGAAAACAAAAACACCAGGTGGTTCCTGGTGTTCAGTTTTGGCTATGTGTTATTTAACAAGAGCGCTTACTAAAATCGTTCCTCATCCTACTTCGTTTTATAGAGACGGATCCAGTCGAGCTCGAACTGATGAGGAAGCTGCTTGGGAGGATCAACCACAATGGAACTGATATTGATGCGCAAAGGCAGGTCGGGCACCGATTGCTGCACGGTATAAATCAGATGGTTGTTGATTTTCCAGCTAATTTGGCCCTGTCCCCACGCTACACTAAAAATATAAAACTGTCCGGCGGCCAAACCACCAAGCTTTTCGAAGGTTGCCCGATCGGCCTGGTTAAGCCCCAAGCGGCAAACCGATCCGGCTTCCAGCAGGTTTAAACGAAACTTATTCTGATCGTCGGCCAAACAAAACAGGTCAACCAGCTGCTTATTGGGCTGGTATTTTATTTTGGCCTCCAGAACGCCACTTTTAACCACAAAACTTTGCTTGCTGCACAGCATGCCCGCCGAGTAGTCGAAACTCACCGGCGTGAAGCCCAGCGGAAAATTCCAGACAAGCGAATCAGTTTGTTCCTTTTTCACCGTCAACATGACGGAACTTCCCGAATGTTGAATATTGGCCCCTTCGGTATAAGCATGCAAATCGCCCGGCTTGGAAAAGTTTTTACCGATGGTTTTCTCGGCCAGCTGGCTGATGGGCTTCCACTTGGTGTCGTCCAGCTTGCCTTCATCGAAATGGTCCTCCAACAATAGCTCGTGATTTTCGAAAAAACGAAACTCATCGGTCGAATTTCTGTATTTCTCGTAGGCTTTAAAACGCGCTTGCTCTTTCAGCTCGTTATACATTTTTTCCTTTTGGCAGGCTTCGGTTTTCTCCCAGCGATTGGGATCTTCCAAAAACGCCTTACGTGCGACGAAAGCTTCCGACTCGAGTTCCTTTTTCAACTCTTCGTAACGCACTCGCCGGGGCGAATTAACCATCTCTTTGTAATTCTGATAGATCTTCTGCGACGGAAATTCAGTCCAAAACAACACGTCAGCCGATTTGGCCAACTCCTGATAGCGTTCGTACTTTTTATGAGCCGCCGAATTTTCAAAACTTTCGTTCCCCTTGGGTTTGAAAGCCTTCTTATCGGCGTCGTACTTTTTGCTTTGCACATAGTCGCGCAGCTCAACAAATTCCCGAATTAAGTCGCTTTTCCCCAAGAGCTCATACTTTTGAAAATCCGGCGATCCTTTAATCACATAAAAGTCCTTTATTTTCGGATCGGCTGCCAACTTTTCATACTCAGCTATCATCTTGGCTTCGGGGCTGCCTGCAAACTTCTCGGTCTGAGCCTGTGTCTTTTCCTTCTTAAAAGCTTCCGAGTTGACGTATTGCTGTAATTCCAGGTATAGTTTCAGATCGGCTGAACCGACAAGCTCACTATACTCCTGATAGTCAGAAAACAGAGTATCTCTTTTATTTTCGACCTTAGGCGTATTTCGGAGCCCTTTGAAAGTACTTAGGAAAAAGAGTTTAAATGACATCTTATGTGAATTTTGATTCGTTTTTGTTCTGTTAAAAATAAGAATAAAAATATACAGTACGAGATTTTTTAGTTCTCCACGAAAAAGTTTATTTTCATCGACAAATTTTAAAAAGCATATCCACCATGAGAATCAAAAGAATCTTACTCCAATTCTTATTGATCTTTAGCCTTTTCGTTTCAAGCCCGGTTTTTGCCCAGAACTTTTTCAACACGGATTACGATCCTGCAAAATCATATATCTTGCTCACACACCCCACTGTTGAAAATATTGAACGCATTCGCTACCTCATTGATAACCGCATACTTTATGTAGGGGAAACGGAATTTGTTGGAATTTATTTTTATGCCGAGAGCTATGACTACTCGCAAACAATCCGATTCATCCGAGATAACAACCTCGAAAAGTTTCATTTACAGCGCCTTACCGGAACGCTAAACAAGGATAATATTTTTGAACCAAACGACTTTACCAACAATTTCGACATCATGTTTAGCCAATCCCGGGGATTGATCTTGTTTGGAGGACCAGACATTCAACCGGAAGTTTACGGCGAGGAGAAAACGCTGTCGGAAGTAACCGACCCGCAGCGCCATCTGATGGAGTTATCCTTTGTTTTTCAACTGCTGGGAAGTAATAAAAACCCCAACTACACGCCTTTTCTGGAGCGCAATCCCAAATACTTCATCCTCGGAATTTGCCTGGGCATGCAAACCATGAATGTTGCCACCGGTGGCACCATGGTGCAAGACATCCCCGCCGAGCTGTACGATGCCCGCACACCACAGGAGATTGTCCAACTGGATCGCGACAATATACACCGCAACTATTGGCCCGACATTTTCAACAATCCGCAGCTCATGCCGGTTAATTTTCATCCGCTACGACTCGAAATCGGCAGCTTCTTCCAGACCCAGGTGCGTTGGAAAAAAAGTAACGTTTCACCCAAAGTGCTGAGTGCCCACCACCAGGCCGTTGAAAATTTGAACAGCTGCTGGGAAGTAACCGCCCGCTCGATGGACGGCAAGGTGATTGAAGCCATCCACCATAAAAAATACCCCAATGTATTTGGCATTCAGTTTCATCCGGAAGTACCGGCCTTATATGAAGACCGCGAGGCCTATAAATTTTCCCCACGCGATGTACCCCAAACTTACCACCAAATAATTGGTCGCGACGGGCTGAAATTCCACAAGATGTTCTGGAAACGTGTTTCCCGGTCGATTAACTAAACGGTGACCGGCAATATACCGGCTCTCCCAACGCGGAGCAATAACAGCCAGGTAACAATCACTTAGGCCTAAATCGCGCGATTTCGTTCCACCGGAAGCTAACATTCCAATTAAAGCGATCAGCCAGCTGCGCTAAATTCTTGAAAAAGTTCTATTTTTGCAGCTCGAAAATCAGGACAGCCCCAATGGCTGTTTCCGGGCTTTCGGGCTTGAAAAAATATTTATCTCTTATGGGCTTTAAAGAAGAAATAAACCGTCGCAGAACATTTGGAATTGTCAGTCACCCCGATGCCGGTAAAACAACCTTAACGGAAAAACTACTCCTTTTCGGGGGAGCAATCCGCGTCGCCGGAGCTGTGAAAAGCAATAAAATTAAGAAAGGTGCCACCTCCGACTTTATGGAGATTGAACGGCAGCGTGGGATCTCTGTTGCCACCTCGGTGATGGGTTTCGAATACCGCGACTATAAAGTCAACATTCTCGATACGCCTGGTCACCAGGATTTCCAGGAAGACACCTTCCGCACACTGACAGCTGTTGACAGTGTAATTATTGTTATTGATGCCGCCAAGGGGGTTGAGCCGCAAACCGAAAAACTGATGAACGTTTGCCGCATGCGCAAAACCCCGGTTATGGTGTTCATCAACAAACTCGACCGCCCCTCGCGCGACACCTTCAGCCTGCTCGATGAAATTGAAGAACAGCTAAAAATAAAAACCCGTCCGTTAAGCTGGCCGATCAACAGTGGTGCCGACTTTAAAGGCGTGTATAATATCTATAAGAAAAGCCTGAATCTCTTCGATGCCGATGTGCAGGAGATTCAGCCAGCCATTAAGTTCGCCGATGTGAACGACCCGCAACTGGAAACACATATCGGAAACGATGCCGATGAGTTGCGCGAAGAGCTGGAACTGGTTGAGGGCGTTTACCCGGAATTTGACCGCGAAGCTTATTTGGCGGGCGACCTGGCTCCCGTGTTCTTTGGATCGGCTTTATACAATTTCGGGGTTCAGGAGTTGCTGGATGCATTTGTTGAAATTGCACCAAGTCCGAAGCCCAGCGTCACCGAGGAGCGAGAAATTAAACCCGCCGAGGAAGGTTTTACAGGCTTTGTATTTAAAATTCACGCCAACATCGACCCGAACCACCGCAGCCGCATTGCTTTTGTAAAGATTTGCTCGGGCCGTTTCGAGCGCAACGCAGTATACAAGCACATCCGTACCGGCAAAAATATGCGCATCTCGAGCCCAACAGCCTTCATGGCCGCGCAAAAAGAGGTGATCGACGAGGCATTCCCGGGCGACATCATCGGGGTGCCCGACAACGGAAACCTCATTATTGGCGACACCATCACCTCGGGCGAGGAAATTCATTTCAAAGGCTTACCAAGCTTTAGCCCCGAGATGTTCCGCTACATTGAAAATGCCGACCCGATGAAATCGAAACAGCTCAACAAAGGGATCGACCAACTGATGGAAGAAGGGGTTGCCCAGCTATTTACCAGCCAGTTTAATGGTCGTAAAATTATCGGAACGGTTGGCCAGCTTCAGTTTGAGGTCATCCAATACCGTTTGGAACACGAGTACAACGCCAAGTGTCGTTTCGAAACGCTGCCCATGCACAAAGCCTGTTGGATTGAATGCGACGACCCCAAATTGCTGACCGAATTCAAAAAACGCAAACACCAAAAAATGGCAACCGACAAACGTGGCCGCGACGTGTTTATGGCCGACTCGGGCTTTATCCTGCAAATGGCGCAAGACGAATTTAAAGACATCAAATTCCACTTCACCAGCGAATTTTAAGTCGACAAAAACGATACAATATTGAGGGTTTCACTTTAGAGTGAAGCCCTCAATTTCTTTAGTACAGCAACCAACATCAAATCGCCTTTTACTTCCAAATATAGCATCCGCTTTTTGTTTAATTGAAGAGAATTGCTGTATATTCGCAAAAACGCAGCATTTAACCAATGACAGACTTTTATCACAGCGAGCTATTCTCGTACCTGGTACTACCGGTGCTCATTGTTCTGGCGCGTATAAGCGATGTTACCGTAGGAACGCTCCGGATCGTCATGGTGTCGAAAGGACAAAAAAAGATTGCTCCCCTACTCGGATTCTTCGAGGTTATCATCTGGCTATTGGCCATGAGTAAGATTATCCAAAACATCGACAACTGGGTGGCGTATGTGGCCTACGGAGCCGGTTTTGCGGCTGGTAACTACATCGGCCTTATTCTGGAAGAAAAGCTGGCCGTTGGCATTGTTCAACTACAGATTATCACACGAACCAATGCGGACAACCTGATTGCCAAGCTAAAAGCCAAAGGCTACGGCATTACCTACCACGATGCTTACGGGGCCAATGCCAACGAAAAAGTAGCGGTCATTTATACCATTATTAAAAGAGTCGATATTCCGGAGGTCATTGAAATTATCCGCACCTACAACCCTAATGCATTTTACTCCATCGAAGATGTCAAGTTCGCCAACAAGGGAGTGCAACCATCGGTACGATCAGTGGAGCGGTTCCGAAAAGGCAAGTAAACCGCAAGCTGTCATTCATCTCACAAGCGCTTTGGTGCACTGTTTGCGTCCACTCCTTCGGGAGAATGGTTTAACGAACTTCAACAGACGCTGTGCATTGGATTTTCAGTTGCCGTTCCCGGCCCAAAACAGTCCAGCCACCTACTGATATAAATTTAAAAAAATTGTTAGCATCCTTTCAATTTACTCAAAAAATGGGGTAAAAATGATCGATTCTTCATTATTATTGTGATCTTTGTCATACTTTAAAAAAACATTATTTAGGCACTTTTCAAAAATTTATAAACTCATGTTTAAGATTCAAACCTTAAATAAAATTGACCCGATCGGGTTAAAAAATTTCCCACTGGATCAATACGAAATTGCCAGTGAGTTTGCAACCCCTGATGGCATTGTTGTTCGCAGCCAGAAGATGCACGATATGGAGCTTCCTTCGAGTCTGAAAGCAATTGCCCGTGCCGGTGCCGGTGTTAACAACATTCCACTCGAAAAATGTACCGACCAGGGTATCGTCGTATTCAACACGCCGGGAGCAAACGCCCATGCCGTAAAAGAACTGGTTATTGCCGGTATGTTATTGTCGTCGCGTGGAATTGCACAATCAATCGAATGGGCTAAAACCCTCATTGGTAAAGGTGACGAAGTTCCTGCACTGGTTGAAGCCGGGAAGAAAAACTACGGCGGTAATGAGATCCGTGGCAAAAAGTTAGCGGTTATCGGCTTGGGTGCAATTGGTGTGTTAATTGCCAATGCAGCACAAGCTTTAGGCATGGAAGTAATTGGTTACGACCCTTATATTTCAGTAAAGCAAGCTTGGAAACTGAGCCGTAACATCAAACGTGCCGAAGGCATTGAAGTTTTGCTGTCGGATGCAGACTATGTAACCATCAACATTCCGCAAACGGCGGAAACCAAAGGCTACATTAACAAAGACAAGCTGAAAATGATGAAAGACGGCGTACGCATCCTGAACTTTGCGCGCGGTGGTCTGATCAACAATGCCGACATGAACCAGGCTTTGGAATCGGGTAAAGTAGCTTGCTATGTAACAGACTTCCCGGATGAAGAAGTTTTGAAAATGAAAAATGTGATTGCTATCCCTCACTTGGGAGCATCAACTGAAGAATCGGAACAAAACTGTGCCATCATGGCTGTTAATCAGGTTCGCGATTACCTTGAAAATGGTAACATCGTTAACTCGGTAAACTTCCCGGAAGCAGAAATGGAACGTCATGGCGGACCTCGCCTGATTGTGGCCAATAAAAATGTTCCCAACATGGTGAGCCAAATCTCGAGCCTGCTGGCCGCTGAAGGACTCAACATTGCCAATATGCTGAATAAAAACAGAGCCGACATTGCCTATAACATTATCGATATTGACGGCGCTGCACCTTCGGCCGATGTCGCTGAAAAGCTAAAAAGCATTGAAGGGGTCATTATGGTTCGCGTACTGCCCTAATGTTCCGATGACAATAAATTTCTGAAGATACCGGCAACTTTAAGCAATCGTGCAAAAAGTGCCGGTATCTTTTTTTTGCGGTTTCTTTATCGCGGATTTATTTTAAATTTGCATAAGGTCGAAAATCATAAGACTATAGTCAAAATCTGACAAAAATTTAATGAAAATCATGAGTAACAAGTTAATTGAAAAAGCTGCTGACAATGTCCGTATTCTGGCGGCAGCAATGGTTGAAAAAGCAAAATCCGGCCACCCGGGAGGTGCCATGGGCGGTGCTGATTTTGTAAGTGTATTGTATTCTGAATTCCTAAACTACGACCCCAGCGACATGAACTGGGCAAACCGCGACCGGTTCTTCCTGGATCCGGGACACATGTCCCCCATGTTGTATTCCATTCTGGCCATGGCCGGAAACTATAAGATGGACGATCTGGCCAACTTCCGTCAATGGGAAAGTGTAACACCGGGACACCCTGAAGTAGACTTCGCCCGCGGTGTTGAAAACACATCCGGCCCTCTGGGACAAGGACACACAATGGCTGTTGGTGCTGCTATTGCCGAACGTTTCCTGGTTGCCCGCTTTGGCGAATGGATGGCTCACAAAACCTACGCATTCATCTCGGATGGTGGTGTTCAGGAGGAAATCTCGCAAGGAGCAGGACGTATTGCCGGAACATTGGGATTGAACAACCTGATCATGTTCTATGATTCGAACGATATCCAGCTGTCGACCGAAACAAGCGAAGTTACAATCGAAGACACAGCAAAAAAATATGAAGCCTGGGGATGGAACGTGTTAACCATCGAAGGAAATGATATTGAAGCGATCCGTGGAGCCTTACATGTTGCACACGCCGAAACCGAAAAACCAACCCTGATTATTGGTAAAACCATCATGGGTAAAGGAGCTGTTACGGCCGAAGGAGCAAGCTACGAACGCAAATGTGCAACACACGGTATGCCTCTGGGCGAAGCCGGTGCTTCATTCGATAAAACAATCGAAAACCTGGGTGGCGACCCCAAAAACCCATTCGTTATTTTCGACGATGTTCAGGCATTGTTCGATGCCCGTAAAGCAGAATTAACAAAAGCAGCGGCTGCCAAGAAAGCAGAGCAGGCCGAATGGGCCAAAGCAAATCCCGAATTAGCTGCCAAACTGGAGAAATTCTTCTCAAAAGAAACACCTGAATTTGACTTCAGCAAGATTACACAAAAAGCAGATTCTGCAACGCGTGCTGCGTCATCTGCCGTATTGGCTGCTTTCGCCGGCGAAGTTGAAAACCTCATTGTTTCGTCTGCCGACTTGTCAAACTCAGACAAGACTGACGGTTTCCTGAAGAAAACAACCGCTTTCAAAAAAGGCGATTTTTCGGGTTCATTCCTGCAAGCAGGTGTTGCCGAGTTAACCATGGCCTCCATCATGAACGGTATGGCATTACACGGCGGTGTGATCCCGGTTTGCGGTACATTCTTCGTATTCTCTGACTATATGAAGCCCGCCGTTCGTTTGGCCGCATTAATGCAATTGCCGGTAAAATATGTATGGACTCACGATGCATTCCGTGTGGGCGAAGACGGCCCTACTCACCAGCCGGTTGAGCAAGAAGCGCAAATCCGCCTGATGGAAAAGATGAAAAATCACCACGGACAAAACTCCATGTTGGTATTACGTCCCGCTGACGGAGACGAAACAACAGCTTCATGGAAACTGGCGTTGGAAAATACATCAACACCAACAGCCTTGATTTTGTCGCGTCAAAATATTACCAACCTGCCGGCCAAAGCCGATCGCTACAGCGAAGCACTGCAGGCCGAAAAAGGAGCTTACATCGTTACCGACTGCGAAGGCACGCCTGATGTCATCCTGCTAGCTAGTGGTTCCGAAGTGAGTACACTGGTTGCCGGTGCCGAACTGCTGGAAAAAGATGGCGTAAAATGCCGCATCGTTTCGGTTCCGTCTGAAGGGTTATTCCGCTCACAAAGTGCCGAATACCAGGCAGCAATTCTTCCTGCCGGGGTTAAGAAATTCGGTATGACTGCCGGCTTGCCTGTTAACCTGGAAGGTCTGGTTGGCGCCGACGGAAAAGTGTTCGGACTGGATTCATTTGGCTATTCAGCCCCTTACAAAGTGTTGGATGAAAAATTAGGATTCAACGCACAAAACGTTTACAAGCAAGTTAAGGAATTATTGGTTTTTGCCTAATAGCTCCCCAAACATACGAATTTGAAAAGGCCGGAATTTCCGGCCTTTTCTTTTACGTTTCGTTATTTAATCTGAATTTGCAATACGTTAAGCGTCATCTGCCTGATTTTTTCACCAACAGCGCGAAACGATCCATAATATAAGCCAGTCTGTCCTCCACCGATACTGCCGGCAGCTCATGTAGTTTGTAGCCAAGCTCTAGATACTGCTCACAAACCAAATCATGCAAGCGACAGGCCTCCGAAAAACTTTCTTTTCGTATCTCATCCCGTGAGTATATTGCTTGCCACGGCCGACAAATCAACACCTCCGGATAGTACCGATATGCTTCAGCCTTTTCCCTTAACTGTTTTGACGGCTGAAAGCCCCGAAAACGTGCAAAAGCCAACTGGTCCGGAATTGCCCGATCACAAAAAGCCAGTTCTTCGCTTCCAACAGACTCCCAGAATGCAACGCGCCTTTCCAATACAGCTTCCTGAAAAGCAACAACATCTACCCATGGTAAAATAGCACCAGCAGTCCGAAGCTGGTCTGTTATAATTTCCCGTGCTACCTCGGCTCCGGTTGTCAGTCCCAGGTTCGCTAACGCGTTTATTAAGCTGGTTTTACCAAATCCCGGTCCTCCTGAAATCACAATAATATTCTTAGGCATAAAGTAAGCGGTAAAATGTCGTGTAAAGTTAATTGAAATTGAATGCAGCTCCGGCTAATTTATAGCAATTCTAAATGGACTTCGATTTGGCAAAGCGCCGCAAAAGCACATTCTTATAACCGTTTTACTTTTAGCACATTAAACCAGCCCGAAGCCCCCCAACAATTCGACTTAGAATAGAATATTAATTATTGATTTCCAGCTATTTGAGATTTTTAACATTCAAAAAATGAACGAGAAATAAATATTTTTTCTAAATTCGCATCCAAGATCGTGTTCGCACACGATTTTTTTAAAAACATTTTCCGTGTACGAAAACGGTAGCAAAAAACAATAAACCAAAAATTATGGAGCTGAATAGAAAAAACGTTGAAACTGCCAAGCAATATCCGAGTCGAATCTTACAATTCGGAGAAGGTAACTTTTTACGGGCATTTGTCGATTGGATCGTTCAAAAAATGAACAATGAGATTGATTTCAATGCCGGAATCGATGTTGTACAACCACTTCCAATGGGTATGGTTGACCTGCTGAACAAGCAAGATAGCTTATACCATGTCTACCTCAAAGGAATCAAAGATGGCAAGCCGGTTAAAGAATTCGAGTTCATCGATTGTATTAATAAAGGCATCAACCCTTATACCGAATTTGCGGCTTACAAGGCAGCCATCCTCAATCCGGAATTGCGCTTTGTGGTTTCAAACACCACCGAAGCCGGAATTAGCTGGGACGAAAACGACAAGCTTGATATGCAGCCGCAAAATTCGTTTCCAGGGAAAGTAACCGCACTGCTGTACGAACGTTTCAAGGCTTTCGACGGGGCTAACGATAAAGGACTTATCTTCTTTACCTGCGAGTTGATTGACCGCAACGGCGACATTTTAAAAAAATACGTACTGAAACACGCTGAAAACTGGAAGCTTGGTGCTGACTTCATCAACTGGGTAAACACGGCCTGTGCGTTCTGTAACACACTGGTTGACCGCATCGTTCCGGGATTCCCCAAAGACGATATCAAACAAATTCAGGCGGAACTGGGTTACGAAGATAACCTGGTTGTGGTAGGCGAATATTTCCACCTGTGGGTCATTGAAGGCCCCGAATGGGTTGCCAAAGAATTCCCTGCCGACAAAGCCGGCTTGGAAGTAAAATTCGTAAAAGACATGACCCGTTTCCGCGAGCAAAAAGTTGCCGTACTCAACGGCTGCCATACCGGTAGCTATGCTGTTTCGTACCTTTACGGAATTGAAACCGTGCGCGAAGCTTACGAAAGCCTTGAAGTCGGTAACTTCATGAAAGAAATGGTTTACGAAGAAGTACTCCCGGTTCTGGACGGAACAAAACAAGAATTGACCAAATTTGCCGACAAAATTCTGGAGCGTTTCTCCAACCCCTATATCCGTCACCTATGGCAAAGTATCGCCCTAAATGCCATGTCGAAATGGGAAACCCGCAACCTCCCCTCGCTCTTGGGCTTTGCTGAAAAACATGGTATGCTGCCTCAAAAATTAGTATTCTCTTTGGCCGCCATGATTTCGTATTTTAAAGGTGAAGTTGAAGGAAACACGTATACGTTGCAAGACGACCAATGGATCCTTGACTTCTATGCAGAAGCCTGGGGTGCCTGCGACGGACGTCCGGCCTCGATTTACCAATTGGTTGAAAAAGTACTGAAACTGGAAAAAGTGTGGAAACAGGATCTAAACCAAATCCCGAACCTGACCTTAACGGTAAGCCACTATTTATTCCTGATTCAACAAGTTGGTATGAAAAAAGCCGTAAAAGCTGTTTTGGACGAAAACAACCCGCTGATGGAGATTACCATCGCCAAAAAGAAAAATGAAGAAGAAGTATAAACGAATAATAATCTGACGAAAACGTAAATACCCGGAATATGGCGAATTACATCAAAATTAACCCGCTCGACAATGTCATCATCGCTCTAAAAGATTTTAGCAACGGTGAACTTATTGACTTGGAAGGCTCTCAGCTAAAAGTTTTAAACGATGTGCCCCGCGGGCATAAAATTGCTGTAACAAACATTGCTGAAGGACAGGACATCATTAAATATGGTGCCCCCATCGGTCATGCCACTGCAGCCATTTTACCGGGTGAATACGTACACGTTCACAACACCAAGACCAATCTTTCGGGCACCATAAGTTACGAGTTCAGCCAAAAGCTGAATCAACTGGCTTTCGCAAATCAATCCCTGACCTTCAAAGGCTACAAACGGAGTAGTGGCGAGGTAGGAATCCGCAACGAATTGTGGATTGTCCCCACGGTAGGCTGCGTAAATGGTCAGGCCGAGCAAATCATCAACTTGTTCAAAGAACAAAACGACACCCGCGATATCGATAGCATCCATGTGTTTAAGCACGCTTACGGATGTTCTCAATTAGGCGACGACCATACAAATACGCAAAAAGCGTTGGCTCAACTGATTAAACACCCGAATGCCGGCGGTGTTTTGGTACTGGGTCTTGGTTGCGAAAACAACCAGATAGATCATCTGAAAAAATTTATCGGCCAATACGATTCAGCACGTATTAAATTTCTGGTTGCACAGGATGTGGAAGATGAAGTGGAAGAAGGCCTGAAGCTGTTCCAGGAAATTTATGAGCAAATGCGCCATGACAAGCGCGAGGAAGTGCCTTTCTCCAGCTTGAAAGTAGGCTTAAAATGTGGTGGTTCGGATGGTTTGTCCGGAATTACGGCCAACCCGCTGGTCGGCATGTTTTCCGACTTTCTGGTGGCCCAGGGCGGCAGCACCATCCTGACCGAGGTTCCGGAAATGTTTGGTGCCGAACATCTGCTAATGGAGCGTTCGGAAAGCCGGAAGGTATTCAACAAAACCGTCGACATGATTAACGGCTTCAAAGAATACTACCTCAAACACGATCTTCCGGTGTACGAAAACCCATCGCCAGGAAATAAAAAAGGCGGTATCACAACCCTGGAAGATAAGTCGCTGGGATGTACACAAAAAGGAGGGGTTGCCACGGTTACCGACGTATTGGCCTACGCCGAGCCCATTAAAAAGAATGGTCTGAACCTGCTTTGTGCTCCGGGAAACGATTTGGTTGCCGCCTCGGCACTCGGCTTTAGTGGTTGTCAAATTGTACTTTTCACAACCGGACGAGGCACTCCGTTTGGTAGTTTTGTGCCAACCATGAAAATTTCTACCAACACACCATTGTCAATAAAAAAGTCGAATTGGATCGATTTCAATGCCGGCCGAATCGTTGAAGATCAAACGATTGAAGAAACCCTCGCCCACTTTATCGCGGAATTGAAAAATGTTGCCGAAGGAAAAAAATTGAAACATGAATTGAGTGGTTTTAAAGAAATTGCTATCTTTAAGACCGGAATAACATTATAACATGAAGATATACCCCTCGGGTAGGGGTTTTTTTAGTAGTAATTGAGTAGTAGTAGTAAAAAAGCCATCGAGTTTCCTCGATGGCTTTTGTTTTTAGGCTGCTGTCGCCCCCCAATAGCTTGCCGACCCGAATATTGGCGCAAAAAAAAACCGCAGGAACATGTTCCAACGGCTTTCTATTCATTGTGTCGAAAAATCTATTCGGCCAAAATCTTATCGGCCATAGCATTGGCCAGCTCAATACATTTTTGATACTTTTCGGCTTTCAGTGCACCTTTTTCCTCAACCGGATCGGCCACCATCTCCCAGCCGCAGCTATCGGCAAACTTCATCAGGTTTTTAACACCGCCGCCGTTCCAGGCAAAGCTTCCGAAAACGCCCAGCAGATGATCGCGAACTCCCATGTGTTGCACCGTCGTAATCAGGTTTTCAACATTCGGGAACATGGCATTATTATAGGCGCAACTACCAACGATAAACCCTTTATAACGGAAAATGTCGTTGATAATGTATGATTTATGTGTTTTTGAAGCGTCGTAAACACGAATATCTTTAATGCCTCGTACCGACAACTGACGGGCAATAACTTCGGCCATTTTCTGCGTATTTCCATACATCGATCCGTACACAACAACAACGCCGGGATCGGTGGTGTAGGTACTCCATTTATTATAGCGACTCAACACCCAGTCTAAATTTGTTCTCCAAATCGGGCCGTGGGTTGCGCCGATCATTTTGATGTCAAGTGGTGCTAACTTTTTGATGGCTCGTTGTGTATGCGGACAATATTTACCAACAATATTGGTAAAATAACGCATAATATCGTTCTCGTAGAACTCCAGGTTTATTTCATCGTCAAACACCCCACCATCGAGCGTACCAAAGCTTCCGAAGGCATCGCCGGAGAACAAAATCTTGTTGGTTTCCTCGTAGCTTACCATGGTTTCGGGCCAGTGAACCATCGGTATGGTCTGGAACTGCAATTTAGTTTTCCCCAACTCCAAAACTGAGTTATCATTCACCTCCAGTGTATTCACCGGTTTCATGTAGAAAGCTTCAACAAAACCGAATGTTTTCTTATTTCCAACCAGCGTAATGTTTGGATATTTCATGACAATAGCACGCAATGCTCCGGAGTGATCCGGCTCCATGTGGTTGATCACAAGATAATCAACCGGTCTGCCTTCCAGTATCGCGTCAATGTCCTCCAGGTAGTCGTCAATAAAAGCACGCTCTACGGTATCTACCAAAGCAACTTTTTCATCATCAATCAAATACGAATTATACGATACTCCGTTTGGTATCGGCCAGATATTTTCAAACAGGTGGGTCCTGCGGTCGTTATACCCTAAATAATAAATGTTGTCGGCTAATTTTACCTGATGCATATCGAAAATTTTAAAAATGATTTTTATCGAGTACACGAAAATAGCTAATTTGAGCCAATTCAAGCATTTCGAATCTTCATTATTCGGCATTCCTTAATGAAAATCTTACACGAATCGGGTTTGAAATAAAACGCTATTTTTGCAGAACAAAATTGACAAAATGGATTTGAATACGCGAAACAGAATCATGCTTTTCCCCAAGCTGAACAAAATTATCATCCTTATTTTTGCAGTCGCCTTTGTTTTAGCAGCCTTGTATGGCTACCGGCTATTCGGCTATACCTTTGACGAAAATGTGAAAAATGCCGGGAGCATCACCATTCCCGAGAATGCGAGCTTTGAACAAGTACTGGATTCCATCAGCAAACAGGACATACTGATTAATGAAAAAGCGTTTAAATGGGTGGCGAAAAAGAAAAACTACCCGTCGTTTATTAAAGCCGGAAAATATGTTTTCACCAAAGGCATGAACACCAATGCGATCGTCAACATGTTGAAAGCGGGAAATCAAAAACCGGTGACCGTAACCTTTAACAATGTTCGGTTCATGGAAGATCTGGCCGGTAAGGTTGCCAAATATATTGCCCCCGATTCAGCTGCGTTGATCAACTATTTACGCTCTCCGGAGGTGATCGCGCAATATGGTTTTGACCAGCATTCATTTCACGCCATGTTCATCCCGAATACGTACGAAATGTACTGGACCACAACACCGGAACAGTTCGTAGATCGGATGAACGCTGAATACCGGCGCTTTTGGAACCCTCAGCGCTTAGCCAAAGCCGATTCGCTGGGCCTCACACCGGCTCAGGCCATAACGCTGGCTTCCATCGTGCAGGAAGAAACCATTAAAGCTGATGAAAAACCCGTTGTTGCCGGCCTGTATCTGAACCGAATCCGAAAAGGAATGCTTCTGCAAGCCGACCCAACCGTAAAATATGCTTTGGGCGACTTCAGCATTCAGCGTATATTAACCAAACAGCTTGAGATCGATTCGCCCTACAACACCTATAAATTTGCAGGCTTACCTCCCGGCCCGATTAATTTCCCGGAGATATCGAGTATCGATGCCGTGTTGAATGCCGACAACAACAAATACCTGTATATGTGTGCAAAAGAAGATTTTTCGGGCTACCACAATTTTGCCCGTACCTTAAGCCAGCACAATGCCAATGCCACACGCTACCGTAATGCCCTCAACGCGAATAAGATTTACAAATAATGCCCGTTTTTTCTGTAAAAGTCTTATCACGCTAAGACACTAAGGCGCAATGCCAATATCTGGTTTTTGATTAGATGTGAAACGACAACCCGACAACTTCTGAGAACAACGACAACAGCATAGTCGAAAAATGGTAACCTTTCATTCCCGTTGGAGATTGCCCGGAATCATGAAGGTTTTTTCAAACCGAGCCTTAAGCGCAACGCTGAAATTGGACCTTTTGGGGGTTCCATTTACAACTTGAAAAATTCAGAAATAATGCCAGCGTTTATCGGATTGACAGCTCCAATCGATGGTTAATCGGAATAACATCCGTTAACACCTATTCATTTTCGTTAATTAAGCTTAGCTAAACTTAACAGCTTGCAGCCGTATGTTTGCACAAAAAAACATGCGCCCCCTATCAATTTTTGTTTTCTGCATTGTTACAGTTCGACTTTTTGCACAAACTGACGATAAAGCGAAGTTGGTGAATTTTGATGGCTACCTGATGTTGGAAGACAGCATCCCGGTGGAAAATGCCTACCTGATTAACTACCGAAGTATGAAGATTGTAGCCACCGATAGTACCGGCTACTTCAAAACATTAGCTCAGCCCGGCGACTCGCTCATGGTAAACCACTTAACCCTGGAACCGCAGATTATACATGTGCCGGAGTCGCCTGCCCGAAAGCCAATAATCCCGGTCAACTACCGGATTTATCGAATTGCACCGGTAGTCACAAATTCATACCAATATCAGATGAAAAACTTCGAGAAAAACATGAAGAAGATGTACGCTGAATTACACGAACTGGGCTTTACCTCCCATGTCTACAAGTCGACACGTCTAAACCCCTATAACCCGGATGAATTTAACCCCGGCCTCACGATACGCCCTGGAGACTTGATCCGACTGTTTAAACGAAAAAAATAAGCCGAAAAATCAATTTTTGCTGTTCATAAAAAAACCTTTGATTTCAGCTCCCGTTAATGTACTTTAGAGGGTGTACAACAAATCATCGCAACAAAATGAGCAAGCTTTTCATTATAATACTGATTCTATTCACTTTCAATGAGTTTTGCCAGGCACAAACACTGCCGATTAAGTCATACATTTTCGACGGTTATGTCATGACCCCGGACTCGATGCCCGTTGAAGGCGCATTTCTGATCAACTACCGCAACTCCAAAATTGTAGCCACCGACCATTCCGGTTATTTTAAGATGACCGTTGAGTCTGGAGACTCGGTAATGGTGAATCACGTTTCCATGTCGCCCCAAGTTGTTCAGGTGCATCCAACCTATATCGATAAAGCCAAAATTTTCGTGGAGTATCGCACCTATATGGTCAACCCGATTACGACTTACGATGAAGAAAAGCAACGTTCGAACCTGGATCAAAGTATGGATCAGCTAAATGAAGACATTCAGAAACAAATCCTCGTTGACCCCACCAAACGAACAGGCAACGACAATACCTACAACGACAATGTAGCCAATCCGGGAGCAACCATCATCCGCGTTACCCCCACTGTCAGTAAGAAAGACAAGCTGGAAAAACGCGATCCTAACGACCGATAAAATTAACTTCCGGCTCGAGCAGCACCCCAAAACGATCGGCAACCGATTGTTCGATTTGCATTGCCAATGCGGCTATTTGTTTTCCTGTAGCCTTACCGTAGTTCACCAACACCAGCGCTTGCTGAGGATGTACTCCGGCATCGCCTTCGCGATAGCCTTTCCACCCACACTGATCAATCATCCAGCCCGCGGCCAGTTTACACTTCCCATCGCCGGTCGGATAAACCGGAATTGCCGGAAATTCGTTCTTCAAACTATCAGCAACATCGGCGCCAACAATCGGGTTTTTGAAAAAGCTCCCGCCATTGCCCACCTTTTGAGGATCGGGCAGTTTCGACTCTCGGATTGCAATAACAGCCTCGCGCACGGCGTGAATATTTTCGCCTCCCCTTTTTTCCACTTCAGCCCTCAGATCGCCGTAATCGAGTTTATACTCCATAAATTTATCGAGACGAAAAACAACAGAAGTCACCACGAAGCGCCCCTTCAATTGATTTTTGAAAATACTGTCGCGATAAGCAAACTGACATTCCGCTCCCGGAATTTCATATTCTTCAAAGGTTTTCAAGTCGAAGCCTTTCACCAGGTCAATATAATTACCAACCTCAACACCATAAGCGCCAATGTTCTGTACCGGAGCAGCGCCCACATTACCGGGAATCAGCGACAGATTCTCGAGCCCACCCAGCCAATGATGCACGCAGTAGGCAACAAAACGATCCCATTCCTCGCCGGCGCCCACTTCGAGCCAAACATGGTTCCGATCTTCCCGAATTTGTTGAATGCCGGGAATATTGGCATGCAAAACCAGTCCGTCAAAATCATCAACAAACAGCAGGTTGCTACCTCCGCCCAGTAATAACAAAGGCAACTTCTCCCAATCGGGGAAATTAGCCAGAAAATAAGGCAGGTCTTCAGCTTCGGTAAATTCAAAAAAATAACGGGCTTTTGCTTCCAGTCCGAATGTATTATAACTTTTAAGCGGAAAATTCTCGGAAAAACGGATCATTGTTTAATTTTTTGCCAAAGATAATAGAAGCAATTTCATTACGTTTACAATCGTAGAACGAATTAACCCATTAGGTCGACAGCCCTCCCGGCCAAAA
The DNA here is from genome assembly GCF_003046625.1 of Mangrovibacterium marinum. Classification (GTDB taxonomy): domain Bacteria; phylum Bacteroidota; class Bacteroidia; order Bacteroidales; family Prolixibacteraceae; genus Mangrovibacterium; species Mangrovibacterium marinum. Next base: position 19,673 of record NZ_QAAD01000010.1, on the reverse strand, counting down.
CCTAAAAAACAAGTATGCCTAAAAAAGTCGATATTGTTGTCACCAACGACCTGGTTACCGACAACCGGGTTCATAAAGTTGCCGAAAGCTTACTTGCGCTGGGCTATTCTCCGCGCTTAATCGGGCGCCTTCGCCGGAACAGCCTTCCCCTGGAGGAGCGCAGCTATCCGACCCGGAGACTACGTTTATTCTTTGATCGCGGACCGCTATTCTACTCCGAATTTAATATCCGCATCTTCTTCAAATTGCTTTTTTCACCTGCGTCGATTATTCTGTCAAACGATTTGGATACGCTTGGAGCCTGTTATTTGGCCGCCGCCATTGCCGGAAAAAAACTGGTGTACGACAGTCACGAGTACTTCACGCAAGTTCCGGAACTAATCGAACGCCCCTTTAAACAAAAGCTTTGGCTGCGACTGGAGCGATTTATTCTTCCCAGGCTCAAAAATGCCTTCACCGTTTCGCAATCAATAGCCGATGCCTATCGCCAAATGTATGGAACCGATTTCAAAGTGGTTCGCAACCTGCCTTTACGAAGCCGGCAAACCGACAGCCCGATCGATCACAGCATACTCCCCCACGACGAAAAAATAATTCTATACCAGGGAGCACTGAATATGGGAAGAGGACTTGAATATGCCATCCAGGCAATGCGCTATGTCAACGGAGCACAGTTGTGGCTGGTCGGATCGGGAGATCTGGATGAGCAACTACAGCTGCTAACCCGCCAACTAGGCTTGCAGTTCAAGGTTCGTTTTTGGGGTCAAGTGCCCTTTCAGGAGCTCGCAGCCATCACCGCTCAAGCCGATCTGGGCCTATCCATTGAAGAAGATTTGGGCCTAAACTACCGCTTTGCCTTGCCCAATAAGCTGTTCGACTACATCCAACACCAAATCCCGGTTCTGGTGAGCCCCCTGCCCGAGATGAGCAAAATCGTTCGAAAATACGAAATCGGACAGATCCTGAACTCAACCGCCCCGCAGGAAATGGCAGAACAAATCCAGCAGATGTTAGCGGACGAACCACAACGAAAAACATACCGAAAAAAGCTCAAAATAGCATCATCCGAATTATGTTGGGAGAATGAAATTCATGTTCTGGAACACCTTTTCAAGCAAATTAAATAAGCATTTTATCAGACCATCTTTACACAAGGCAAACATTTGCGTGTTTTTCGCGAATTAAATGAACCATTTGTTTGTCATGTAATTCTTTTTAATAATTTCGCTATTAGTTAAAAGTGTTTATTTACCCTGAATTATTCACAAGTTAAACCCTATTTGTTATGAAGAAAATTATTTTTCTTTTAGGAATTGTAGCCTTAATGGCATCTTGTGGCACAAAACAAGCCAAGCCCGCCGAAGAGGTTGAAGCTCCTGCCGTAGCAGAAGCCGTAGAAGCTGTTGTTGACTCTGTAGAAGCCGTTGTTGATTCAGTTGAAGTAGCTGTTCCTGACACGGTAACTGCGGAATAATTTCAACGGACTTCTCGTCTAAAATGGTGTTTCGAAGGCGCTCAAAGTCCTTTGAAACATCATTTTTTTTCGTCTGTCAAGTCCGAAAAATCCAATATCAGCTGTTCTTTATCCGGGTTACTAAGCTTTAAATCGGCACAAAGCAACGTTTTTGCTTTATACTTTTCAACCACCGGATAATCATGCGTTGCCATCACAATTGTCTTTCCCCGGCGATTCAGATCCACAAATATCTTCATGATCTCAGCGGTGGTCTCCGGATCGAGATTTCCGGTTGGTTCATCGGCCAGAATAATTTCCGGATCATTCAATATTGCCCGGGCAATCACCACCCGCTGCTGCTCGCCTCCCGACAGTTCGTGCGGCATGCGCTGCAAGCTGCGGGCCATGCCTACCCAATCGGCAACTTCGCGAATGCGATCGGCGATGGCTTTTGTATTTTTCCATCCGGTTGCTTTCAACACAAAAGCCAAATTGTCGCGCACAGTCCGGTCGGTCAACAAACGGAAGTCCTGAAAAACCACACCGACCTTGCGGCGCAAAAGCGGGATCTCTTTCCGTTTTATCCTTCGCAAATTAAAACCGGCAACCCAGGCTTCGCCATTAAAAATATCCAATTCGGCGTGCAACACTTTTATCAGGCTCGACTTGCCGCTTCCCACTTTCCCAATCAGGTAAATCCACTCGCCCGGACGAACAGTCAGCTGCACATCAGCCAGCACTAAATTCTCTTGCTGATAAACATCGACTCCTGTTAAACGAATAATTGAATTGGTTTGCATAATGGTATTTTCAGCTGCTTTTCACAAAACTAAGTTTTTTTCAGGAACACCGTAATAAAGCTTAAAAATAAACAGTTATTTGTTGAGAACTCAGGCAGGATATTTGTACCGTGCTTGACTTAAATGCTAATTTTACAACTCATAAAATTAACCGCCGATGAAAACAAGACTGGGTTTATTAACACTAGCCATATACCTTGCGACCTCCACTTCTCTTGCTCAAAAACCAATTCACAATCAAGCCATTTCAGCCGATTTACAAACAGCGAAAGACCTGCTTTCGAAAAATCAGTTTATCTCGGCCGGCAGCTATTTTGCAAAAATAGAAAAAGAAAGCCAGGCCGGCTCAGCCACCCAGGCCGAAGCGGCCTACTACCAGGCCTACTGCTCTTTAATGACCAACCGAAAAGCAGGTGAAAGCGCGATGGAAGATTTCCTGAATAATTATCCGCAAAGCACCTATACCAACACCGCAAACTTTGAGCTGGCCAATGCCTGGTTTCGCGACGGCCGCTATGCCAGGGTGATCCGTGTTTACCAAAAGCTACCCCGTTACAGTTTTGCACCCACCGACCGGAATCGAATAAGCTATCAAAATGGCTATTCCTTGTTTCAAACAAACCGATATGATGAGGCGGAACAGGAGTTCAACCGGCTGCGCAATGGCAATTCAATTTATGCCGATCAAGCCTGTTACTACTGGGGACACATCAAATACATAAACGAAGATTTCGACAGCGCTCTGGAAGCCTTCAAGCGTTTAAGCAAAAACCCGGCTTTTGCTCCTGTCATCCCGTTTTACATGGCTCAAATCTACTATATGCGGGGCGAATACAGCCAAGTGATCGCCTTTGCCGAGCCACTGCTTGCCGAAGCAGATAAAAAGCAAAGACCGGAGCTGGAAAAAATTATCGGTAGCTCTTATTTTCACCTGCAACAGTTCAGCAAAGCAATCCCCCACCTGGAATATTATTTCGAAAATACAAACAGCCGCCAGCGCGACGAAAACTATCTTTTTGCGTATTGCTACTATCAAACCGGACAATACAACAAGGCCATAACTCCTTTTGAGTATGCCTCAGCCGGAAAAGATGAGATGGCTCAAAATGCCTATTACCATCTGGCCGACTGCTACATCCACACGGATAACAAAAACAAAGCACGCATTGCTTTTGAAGCAGCTTCGGACATGAATTTTGATGCCAACATTCAGGAAGATGCACTTTTCAACTACGCAAAAATCACCTACGAACTGTCTTATTCGCCCTTCAACGAGACCATCAACGCCTTCGATAAGTACATCAGCCGATACCCCAGCTCGACGCGCAACGATGCCGCCTACAATTACCTGGTTCAGGTTTATATGAGCACCAGCAATTTTAAAGATGCCATGACGAGCATTGAAAAAATTAAGGTGAAAAATCCGGCCATACGGGAAGCGTACCAGCGGGTTAGCTACTACCGCGGACTGGAACTCATCAACAACCAGGCGTATACCGATGCGATTACCTGCTTCGACAAATCACTCGAAAACGGTGAGTTCAACCCAAGTCTGAAAGCTCAGGCGACCTACTGGCGAGCTGAGAGCAACTATCGTTTAGGAAACTACGAAGCTGCAATTGCCGGCTACGAGCGTTTCAGCCAGATGCCGGCAGCCCAGTCGACTCCCGAATACCGCAGCTACAACTACAACCTGGGCTACGCCTATTTCAAACTGAAAAACTACAGCCAGGCAGCCGCCGCCTTCAACCAATTTATACATACAGCTCCGGCCAACGATGAAAAACTGGCAGACGCTCACAACCGGCTGGGCGACTGTAACTATATCAACCGCGACTTTGCAAGCTCGCAGGCAAACTACGCCAACGCACTGGAGCTCGATAATTACGACGCGGATTATGCGCTTTTCCAGAAGGCCATGAGTGAAGGTGTTCAGCGGCAACCACAACAAAAAATTAGCAGTCTGAAAAGCTTGCTGAGCCAGTATCCTGGCTCGGCCTATACCGATGATGCCCTGTATGAACTGGGCAGGACCTACGAGCGCGAGAATCAACTTCCGACCGCAGTTTCGTACTATGACCAGCTGCTGAACAATTACCCGCAGAGCGGCTATCGACCCAAAGCGCTTTTACAACTGGGACTAATCAGTTACAACCAGTCGGACTATAAGCAATCGATGAACTACTACAAGCAGATTGCTGAAAATTATCCGGACAGCGAGGAAGCTCAGGCGGCCATGCTGGGGATAAAAAACAACTATGTAGAAATGAATAATGTTGATGCCTACGTTGATTATGCCAACCGAAAAGGGTCGAACGTGCAGGTTACGGTAAGCGAGCAGGACTCGTTGACTTATATGGCCGCCGAGCGACTGGTGATGAGCAAGGATCAGAAAGCGCGCCAACAACTGGAGTATTATCTGCAAAACTACCCCACCGGCAGCTTTAGCTTGAATGCCCGTTTTTATCTGGCAGAAACCAAATACAACGAAGGCCAATATTCGGCTGCCTTACACGATTATGAACTGGTACTGGACCGAACGGACAACATATTTACCGAACCGGCCCTTGGACGTGCCGCAGAGTTGCAATACAATGCGGCCAACTACGAACAGGCACTCATGCACTACAAACGTCTGGAAGTAAACTCGGGCAACAAATGGAATATGCAGAAAGCAAAAATCGGCATCATGCGCTGCTTGTACCAAACCGGTAATTTTGAAGAATGTAAAAATGCCGCCCAACAGGTGCTGGCATTGGAAAATCTTTCGGAACGCCAAAAACAGGAAGCAAACTTCAAACTAGCCAAGTCGTTCCTGCAAACCAACAACGCCAAGGACGCCCTTCCGCTGTTTACCAGTATTGCCGAAGACACACAAACCCCCGAAGGTGCGGAATCAAAATACCAGACTGCCGAAATTCTGTTCAACCAGAACAAAACCAAACGAGCTGAAAATGTGATCATGAACTTCATCGAACAAAATACGCCCCACCAGTACTGGTTGGCCAAGAGTTTTATTCTGCTGGCCGACATTTACCTGGCCAACGGCGACCAATTCCAGGCCAAGCACACTTTAATGAGCATGGTTGAAAATTATCCGGAACCGAACGATGGCATCATCGATCTGGCAAAAAGCAAGCTGCAACATCTGGAAAGCCTGGAAAAACAGCAGCAAAGCCAAAAACCCGAGCCGATGGAAATAGACCCAGGCCGGAATTAATGTAAACAGTTCACCGCAAACAAATTAAACAGACATGAGACCAACATATTACAAACACATCATACTGACCGGACTGCTTGGCCTGGCTCTACTACCGGTATCGGCACAACAAGATAGCACGAAACTACACAAGGAAGTAGAAGTTGTAAAAGCCTACAAGCCGACGATTTCTGACGCCTACAAGATTAATGAACGGCCGGTCATTAGTCAACCAACAACCGACAAGCCGGCCTTTGACTACCAGATAAAAACCCAGCCCATGCTAACCACGTTTAGCATTCACCCCGTTGAAGCAGCACGCATGAAACCGGAGCCGGCAGAGCCGCTAAATCAAGGACTGCTAAAGCTGGGAGTAGGCAACTATTTCAGCCAGTACGGAGAGTTTTTCTATAATGCGCAAGCCAGTCGGTCAACTGAACTGGGCGTGCACCTGAAAGCTGATCTCTCGAACGGCAAAGTAAAACTGGACAATGGCGACAAAGTGAAAGCCCCCGACAACGAAAGCCTGGCAGAACTTTTTATCAACAACCAGTTTCGGAAAGGTAGCTTGAAAACAAAACTCTTTTTCGAGCACAAATCCTTCCGCTACTATGGCTACACCGGCGAAAAAATGAGCGACGAAAACAAAGCGGCCTATCTTTCGCGATGGAATGAGAAACAAGCCTTCCCAAAAGGCGGACTGTCTATTTCGTACGCTAAAAAATACGATCCCAGAGCCCCGCTAAATTTCAACACCGGATTAACCTACCAGTATATGGACACGAAAACCGGCCAAAATGAACAACTTGTAAAATGGGATGGACATTTTACGGCTCCTATCGACCTCATGGAAGGCGTATTGGATGCAGGAATTAGCTACAGCTCGGCCGACAGTGTTCTTCAACCTAATGCAACAACAAGCTTTAAGCGAAACATGACCATTGTGAAGGTTAATCCGGCGGCCAGGTTCGACTCCCAAGTGCTGAAATTTACCTTGGGGATAAATAGCTACACCGTCTTCGAAAAAAATGAGGATGCCGATTATATGCTTGCTCCCAATATAAATATTGCCTACACAGCCGATATTTTAACGCTGTATGCTGGCCTCAATGGTTATTTAAAGCCAAACAATTATTCGGCCATCGCTGCGGAAAATCCATTTATCCGACCGGATCAGAACATCCGTAACACCAAGCATCAATACATTCTGACCGGTGGCCTCAAAGGGAAATTCTTACCGCAGTTCAGCTATAATTTCAATGCCAGCTATGCCAGCATCAAGGACGAACATTTTTATTACCTCCGCAATAGCGAAATTACCGAAGATGCAAACACAGCCCGTTATCGGGACAACACTTTTGCTGTTCTGTACGACAAGCTCAAACAGCTGACCATCGGCGGAGAGCTCTTTTACAACTTCGGCCAGGAGTTCGATTTCCGCATTCAGGCAAAATATCACTCCTACACCTTAGACCACCTGCAGGAGGCCTGGCTCAAACCGAACTTCGAATCATCAGCCTCGCTGTTCTTCAAGCCCGAGGGGCCACTCAAATTCACAGTCGACCTGTACTACATCGGTGCGCGCAAAGCCCTGACCGAAACAACCCATACCGATATGGACGACCCGAGCCTCCCGACGCCGACAACAAGCACCGAACTTAAAAATATGGATGCCATCATCGACCTAAACGTCGGCGCAGAATACCAGTTCAAGCCGAACCTGAGCTTTTGGGGGCGGATCAACAATTTCGCTTTCCAAAAATATGAGTTCTACCCGGGCTACACCAATCAGAATTTCAGCATCATGGCCGGAATTAGCTTTTCGTTCTGACAACCCCATAAAACCAGACAAATAGAAAGGAATGTCACCCTTTCAGCTACCGGAATATTAATCAACTGATTTTCTGTTTTTTAATTTTCCATTTCTTGTTGAAAACTTTAGTCTTTCAACTGAAAAAAACTGGATAAAAAAGGACATTTTTTGCTATATTTGCGTGTTAATGCGGGAGCGGAAACAAACGACTGGAAATACCAAGGTAATCCACGATCAATCAGACACTTCCCCAAAAACACGGAGGATAAAAACAACAGTCAAACATCCTCCCCAAAAGCAGTCCCAAAAGCCAAGGCTTGCCGGACTTATTATTTAATGGAAAACCAAACATTTAATAAATGAGCGAATTAGAAAATAAGCCAGCAAACGGTAACGGAAATGGCAATTATTCAGCTGACAGTATTCAGGTACTGGAAGGTTTGGAGGCAGTGCGGAAACGTCCTGCCATGTACATCGGCGATGTGAATGAAAAAGGCTTACACCACCTGGTATACGAGGTGGTTGACAACTCCATTGACGAAGCACTGGCCGGTTATTGTAAAAATATTGAAGTTTTAATCAACGAAGATAACTCAATCACGGTCAAAGATGATGGTCGTGGTATCCCTACGGAGATGCACTCCAAAGAAAACAAATCGGCACTTGAGGTGGTAATGACCGTACTGCATGCCGGTGGAAAGTTCGACAAGGACACCTACAAAGTTTCCGGAGGTTTGCACGGGGTGGGTGTATCCTGTGTGAATGCACTGTCGACCCTGCTTAGAGCCGAAGTGCACCGCGAGGGGAAAATATGGGAGCAGGAGTTCAGCATTGGAAAGCCGCTGTATGCCGCACGCGTGATTGGTGAAGCGGAAGACACCGGAACAACCGTAACTTTTAAGCCCGACAGCAGCATCTTCCTGACGACTGTTTACAAATACGATGTTCTTTCGGCCCGTTTACGGGAGCTGGCCTTCCTGAATGCCGGCGTTCGGTTAATCCTGACCGACCTCCGCGAACAAGATGAAAACGGAGAGTATAAAAGCGAAGTTTTTTACTCGGAAGCCGGTCTGAAAGAGTTCGTGGAATATCTGGACGCTGCCCGCGAAAAACTGATTGACGAGACCATCCATATTTCATCCGAAAAAGGAGAAGTGCCGGTAGAAATTGCCCTGCACTACAATACCTCGTTCAACGAAAACATTCACTCGTACGTTAATAACATCAACACCATCGAAGGGGGTACTCACCTGACCGGTTTCCGCCGCGGACTGACACGTACGCTGAAAAACTACGCCGAGCAAACCGGCATGCTTGCCAAGTTGAAATTCGACATTAGCGGTGATGACTTCCGCGAGGGATTGACCGCCGTTATTTCGGTGAAAGTTGCGGAGCCTCAATTTGAGGGACAAACAAAAACTAAGCTGGGGAACTCGGAAATAAGCTTGCCGGTTGACCAGGCCGTAAGCGAAATGCTGAGCAACTATCTGGAAGAAAACCCCAAGTCGGCAAAAGCGATTGTCAACAAGGTGATTTTGGCTGCCACAGCACGCCACGCCGCCCGTAAAGCCCGCGAGCTGGTTCAACGTAAGACCGTGATGACCGGCGGTGGCTTGCCCGGAAAACTGGCCGACTGCTCGGATCGCGATGCTGAAAACTGCGAAATCTTCCTGGTCGAGGGAGACTCAGCAGGTGGTACAGCCAAACAAGGCCGTAACCGCCGCTTCCAGGCCATCCTGCCACTGCGCGGTAAAATCCTGAACGTGGAGAAAGCCATGCAGCACAAAGTTCTCGAGAGTGAAGAAATCCGGAATATTTTCACCGCCCTGGGCGTAACATTCGGTACCGAGGAAGACTCGAAAGCCGTTAACCTCGAGAAATTACGTTACCACAAGATTGTGATCATGACCGATGCCGATGTGGACGGAAGCCACATTGCCACTCTGATTATGACCTTCTTCTTCCGCTACATGAAAGACCTGATCAAGAGTGGTTACCTGTACATTGCCACACCACCACTCTATTTGGTGAAAAAAGGTAAAAAAGAAGAGTACGCCTGGACAGAACAACAACGACTCAAACTGATTAACGAATGGGCCGAAGGAAAAGAATCGAGCGTACACGTTCAACGATACAAAGGTCTTGGTGAGATGAACGCCGAGCAGCTTTGGGAAACCACTATGGACCCCGAGCGCCGCACCTTACGACAGGTGACGATTGAAAATGCTGCCGAAGCCGATCATGTTTTCAGTATGCTGATGGGCGATGAGGTTCCACCTCGCCGCCAGTTCATCGAAGATCACGCTGTTTATGCAAACATCGATGCCTAACGAATAGTTGCGAGCTGAGAGTCATGAGTAACGGGACCAAACTCTCCGGACTCATGACTCTCTTCTTTTTACTCAAGCCCCTTGTTTCACAACTCAAGACGATAAAGAAAATGAAGATTTGTGTCTTTGCTTCGTCCAGCAATGCGCTCGACCAAGCGTATTTCAGCGAAGCCATCAAGCTGGCAAAACTGATCGGCCAAAATAAACAAACGCTGATTAACGGAGGTGCCAACGTAGGGCTCATGCACGAGATGCTCGAGAAAGCCGCCGAAAGCGGTGCACACACCATCGGTATCATCCCGGAAAAACTGAAAGGCCATCAGCTTGTTTCAGAGCATGCCGCCGAACTGCACGTTACCAAAGATATGATGGAACGCAAAGCCTTGATGCGCGACCTGTCCGACGCTTTCATTGCCCTCCCCGGAGGATTCGGCACACTGGAGGAAATTCTGGAAGTGATCACCCTGAAACAGCTGGACTACCACAACAAAGCAATTGTATTCCTGAATACTAATGGGTTCTACGATGATCTGTTCCGGCAATTTGATCGCTCGTTCGACGAAAACTTCGCAAAGGCATCGTACCGCAGTTTGTATTTTATTGCCAACACCAGCGACGAAGCGATGGCGTATTTACAAGACTATACCCCTCCCACCCCAATCAATAAGTGGTACAAAGTGCCCACCAACGGCAAATAATAACATCCTGCAAAAGAAAGCCCTGAATCAGATTAATTCAGGGCTTTCTTTTTTTACACCGATTAGCATTGAAGTAAGGCTTCAGTTGTCTATCGGCATTTATCCTGCCACTTTCAGCCTTTCGCCCAAGGCTCACACCGAACAATGACAGGTCTTATTTTCCGGACTACTCACTGTACGATTGGATGGCTTTTTCAATCGCCCGACTGCAGACCGGGCAAAAGCCGGGCGCCTCATTGGTTTTCATCCGGCAGTCCATCACGGGGCTGTAAATTCCTTTCTCGGCATAACCACCACCTTCAAACAACCCCACAACGCCATCGTACCTGGCTACGCGGGGTGTCGGCTGCGGTATGTCAGCCTCAATCATCGATTTCCATTTGCGGTCAAAGTCAACCAAAGTCGTAATATTCGGTTCCCAAGGCTCCACCTTCCGGTTATAAAATTCATCGTAAGCCACCGACGAACTGTAATACTCATCAGCCAGGCCCGCAAAGCCATGTCCGAACTCATGCACAAACACCTGCGGTGAGCGTTCGTTGTCAACTGTTGTCAAATTCAGATAATTATAAAAACCACCTCCACCATAGGTATCCGAGTTCACCAGCACATAAAGCTGATCATAAACAGCACCCGAAGCGGCGTCATGTATCGCTTTTAAATCTTTCGATGTCAGGTAGCGCGCTTCATCGAAGGTGTAAAAATTCGAATTGAAGGCCGTGTTCTTATACACCCCTTTCCCGGGAACATCGGTACCCGACTCGGCCGACGGCACCAACACCGCGTACAGGTTAAAATCCTGTTTATGCTTATCGTAGGGCTTCATCGCGAAAAGATAGTCGGTTAAACGTTTAATGTCCTGCTGAAACTTATCCATCTCATCAGCCTGATAGCCCTCTGCTAAAAATACAAGATCGACTTTTTCCGCATGGGGGCCATTTTCCATAACCGGAATAACGGGATATCCAGCGCCTTTTTCGTCGACAATAAAATAGTCGTTCGGCTTCACCTCCAGATTCAACAATTCCTTAAATACGCCTTCCCAGGTCCGCATCTCCACAACAAACTTAACTTTCTTTTTCGGGAACGGCATCAACGCCACATGATAGTAACTTCGACTGAGTGTGGCAGCCTCCGGGGTCGTTTGCCACTCCTGAAACAAGGAACAAAAGCCTCGTGAAAATAAAACCTCTCCACTCTGGGGATCCCTCAGCTGATACCGAAAATTGCCGTAGTTCTCCTCGTCAACCAGATGAGTGTGCGATCCCGCCCATTCGCCTTGCCTCTTCATTTGTTCCAGAAAGAGCTCCGTTTGCTCATCATTTCCGGCCAGGGTGAAATCGATCCGCAGCGTACGTGCTTCGAAATACTTGTCAAAAGAAATTTGGGCCTTCAGCCCGAAGGGACATACCAGCATCAGCAATATCCATACAAAACGTGTCATAATACCAGGTTTTTATCTATTTTCGAATGATAAAATACTCATAAAAATTCGACTTTAGCAAAAACACAACGCATGAAACAATTGAATAATTGGCTTATTGCCCTTTTCGAGAACCTAAACATATCAACTCAGTGGGCCACTGCGTTTGGAACAACAATATCGGTTATCATCCTGATTATATCCGCTTTACTAGCCCAACTTTTGGTAAGAGCAATTCTGTTGTCATTCATCAACAAAATTTTCCAGAAAACAAAAACCGAATGGGACGATTTCCTGATCAAACGCAAGGTACTCAGTGCGCTGGCTCACTTGCCGTCGGCCTTTATGATTTATGCCGTCAGCGGCTTCTCGGAGCTTATTGTCGTTGATTACAGCTTATCGGTGATCTCTCGAATCTATTTTGTTTTCATTTTCACCATGGTCGCTGTTCGCTTTGCCAACGCAGTGAACGACATCTACCAGACCACACCCTACGCTGCCACCCGACCGATTAAAGGCTACGTACAGCTATTGCAGATCTTTACCATTTTTGTTGCCGTTATTTTCGGAATCGCCATTCTTATCAATAAATCACCTCTCGGCCTTTTTGCCGGACTTGGAGCCATGGCTGCCGTACTGTTGTTAATCTTTAAAGATTCAATTTTAGGCTTCGTGGCCAGTATTCAACTCTCAGCAAACAAAATGCTTAAGCCCGGCGACTGGATTGAAATGCCCAGCCATAAAGCCGACGGAACCGTAATCGACATCTCCCTCACAACTGTTAAAGTGCAAAACTGGGATAAAACCATCACCACAATTCCAACTTATGCTCTGGTCTCAGAGTCGTTTAACAACTGGGCCGGCATGGAAGAGTCGGGTGGCCGACGCATAAAACGCTCCATCAACCTGGATATGAAAAGTGTCCGTTTTGCCGATGAAAAGCTGCTGGAAAAACTAAGCCGTTTCTACTTATTGAAAGATTATATTGCGGACAAACAGGAAGACATCAAACAGTTTAATGCCAAGCTGAATGTTCAGGACGGTGATGTTTACAATGGCCGGCGGCAGACCAACCTGGGAATTTTCCGTTACTACCTGAATGCTTATCTGAAGCAAAACCCCAACATCCACCGGGAGATGACCTTTTTGGTTCGTCATTTACAGCCCACCGACTCGGGGCTGCCCATCGAAATATATGTCTTCAGCAAAGATCAGCGATGGGCAAACTACGAAGGTATACAGGCTGATATTTTTGATCATGTACTGGCTATTTTGCCCGAATTCGACCTGCGGGTATATCAAAGCCCCAGCGGCTACGATATTACCCAGCTGGCCAATTGTTTCAAGGCAACCAATTAATTCGGTCCTAATAGCGGACAATTTTTTCAACTGTCCATATTTTATCATTTAGAAATCCATAAAATTGTTCTACATTTGCCCCGTTTTAAAAAGAAGCAAATTTCAAATTTTCAGTTTTTCAACAGATTCAATTACAAATTACGGTAACAAGAGAATGATTATTTATTAATTATCGTATTTTTAAGAGGAAATATTCGAATTTCATATCAAAATAAATGATGAATCAAGATTATATAGAACCCCTACCACAAATCGATGAGCTGGATGAAAAAATCCTGCGCCTAATTACCAAAAACGCACGTATTCCGTTCCTTGAAGTAGCCCGCGAATGCGGCGTATCAGGAGCTGCAATACACCAGCGTGTTCAGCGGTTGTTAAACCTGGGGGTTATTTCGGGCAGCGAGTTTGTTGTCAATCCGGCAAAACTGGGTTACAATACTTGTGCTTATATGGGCGTTTATCTCGAAAAAGCCAAATTCCACACACAGGTTGCCGAAGCTTTACGCAAGATTCCGGAAATTGTTGAATGCCACTACACAACGGGGCAGTATGCAATTTTTGTGAAAATTCAAACAAAAACCAACAAGCACCTCAAGAAGCTGATCGACGAGGAACTTCAGGAAATTGAAGGTATTGCCCGTACCGAAACATTCATTTCACTGGAGATGGATTTTAAACGGCAGGTAGCCATCAAGTAATACCACTAAAACATATAAGGAAACCGTTCAGCAATGAACGGTTTTTTTATTGCCCGGTTGAGCAGAAATGAAAGTCGGGCACCTTGGGTTATCACAAGTTGCCGGCTTGTCATCTAAAAAACATCATTAAAGCCTCTTGATGATCCGGCGGCTTCAACTCTGTGCATGGGCTAACTTTCAGGCATAAAAAAACTCCCCGGAGACAGTGGGGAGTTTCGAGCATATAAAAGAGCGACTCGTTAAAGCTTCGTGTCGCTTTTATATTCAAAGTCGTACGATTCGTTGTGCTGACTTAAGTCCAGACCGATTTTCTCGGACTGGGCCGATACACGCATAGCCAGAATCATGTCGGTAATTTTATACATCAACATGGCTCCGCCAAAGGTAAACAACGCAACCACAACCAAGGCTAATAAGTGATACAAAAAGGTGGTTGTTTCGCCATGAATAAGACCAACATCTTCGGCAAAAACAGAGGTTAACAGCATACCGACGATACCGCCCATCCCGTGTGCCGGAAATACATCGAGCGTATCATCCAGGCGGGTTTTCGACCGCAACTCAATGGCAATATTACTCACAATAGCCGCAATAACGCCAATAATTAAACTAGAGCCAACATTCACAAAACCGGCAGCCGGCGTAATAGCCACCAAGCCGACAACCAGGCCAATGGCAGCCCCCATGCTCGATGGTTTTTTCCCTTTAGCCATATCGTAAAACAAGTAAGCTAACATGGCCGCGGCCGATGCGGTGTTGGTATTCATTAAAGCTAAAGCAGCTGTTGAGTTGGCACCCAAAGCCGAACCGGCGTTAAAACCAAACCAGCCAAACCAAAGCATACCGGCTCCCAACAACACAAAAGGAATGTTGGCAGGCTTCAGTTCGGTGCCGAAATCTTTGCGTTTACCCAGAAAAATTGCTCCTGCCAGCGCGGCAAAACCAGCCGACATGTGAACGACGGTACCGCCCGCAAAATCGAGCACCCCCCAGTTGCGAAGAAAACCATTCGGGTGCCAGGTCCAGTGACACAGCGGCGCATAAATGAAGATGATAAACAAAACCATAAACAGCATATAGGCCCGGAAGCGAACACGTCCGGCAAACGACCCGGTGATTAACGCCGGGGTGATAATCGCAAATTTCAACTGAAACATGGCAAATAGCGCCAAGGGGATGGTCGGGCTTAAATTCGGGTCGGTATTCCCGCATACATTATGGAACATGAAAAAAGTCGCCGGGTTACCAAACAGCCCGAAGCCCTCGGGACCAATACTATCGCCAAAGGCTAAACTGAAGCCAACGATTACCCATACAACACTGATTAATCCCATGGCAATAAAACTCTGCAACATGGTCGACAGAATGTTCTTGGGATTTACCATTCCGCCATAAAAAAACGCCAGCCCCGGTGTCATTAACAACACCAATGCTGTCGCAGTCAACATCCACGCAACATCGCCGGTAACGATATTGGGATCATCAAGCCCTCCAAATCCGCTAGGTACAAAAACGCCGACAATACTGACGACGATCAATAGCAAAAGAATGAAAAGCCAACTTAGATTAGCATTTTTCATAATGTCAGTTAGTTAAGAATCCTACAATTTAGTGAGAGAAGTTCAAATCATACATCTTCAGCCATATATCAATTTGATACTTTTACATCGGCAAAAATAGCATTTTAAAACTACATGCAAAATTTTGCGAACTTATTGTGCCGTTTTTTGCTGACTTTTATCAGTACCTAAAGACCATCAGCCCCGATTAAGCACAGTATAAAACTGATAGTCTGAAAGTTATACCAAACGAGTGCGGAATCGAAAAAATAAATCATTTTGAAAGAATACTACCAAGGATAATTTCGATTTGCTAAATAATGCTTACTTTTGCCGTATTATATCAATTACATTTTCACATTATGACCTTAAGAAATAATCTGGATCAGATAGACTTACACATTCTTGATATTATCACCAAGAATGCCCGTATCCCCTTTAAAGATGTAGCCGCCGAGGTGGGTGTTTCAAGAGCAGCCGTTCATCAGCGTGTAAACAGGATGATCGAGATGAATGTTATTACCGGTTCGGGTTATCATATCGATCCGAAAAAAGTGGATTACAAAACATGCACCTATGTTGGTATCTACCTCGAAAAAGGAGGATTTTATGATGATGTAGCCAAAATGCTTCAGGCCATCCCCGAAATTGTTGAGTGCCACTACACCACCGGAGCATACGCAATATGGCTAAAAGTGTACGCACGCGACAACGAGCATTTGAAAGAAATCCTGAGTGACAAGGTTCAGAAAATATCCGGTATATCAAGTACCGAAACCTTCATCTCACTCGAGGAATCCTTCAAACGCCAGGTGCCGATCAATCATTAAGCTCGGCACGCTGCCGCACCACTTCGTATACCAGCAAGCCGGCAGCTACCGACACATTCAGCGATTGGATATTCCCCAGAATAGGAATTTGAACACGATCGTCAGCCAAATCCAGGATCTGGCGATCGATTCCAAATTCTTCCGAGCCCATCACAATGGCCACCGGCCCTGTATAATCGGATTTAATATAGTTTTCGGATGATTTTTCGGTTGCAGCAATCACCTTTAGTCCGGATTGTTGCAAAAACAAAACCGACTTCTTCAGGTCGCGGGTGCGGCACACCGGCATCAGATGCAGGGCACCGGCCGATGTTTTCACTGCATCGGCATTAATCCGCGCGGCCCCTTTATCGGGAACCAGCACGGCATGCACACCGGCACATTCAGCCGTACGAACAATGGCGCCAAAGTTGCGCACATCAGTCACCTGATCGAGCACCAGAATCACCGGATTCTTACCTTCCTCGAACAAACCAGGCAACAGGTTTTCGATATCGTAAAAGCTAACCGGCGAAATAAAGGCGATCACCCCCTGGTGATTCTTTCGCGTAATGCGGTTCAGCTTTTCAACCGGCACATATTGAAATGGAATTTGATGCTGGCGAATCAGATCAAAAGCTTCTTTAAACAGGTCGCCCCGTTCGCCTTTTTGCAATAACACTTTATCAACTTCCTTACCCGAGTTGATGGCTTCAATAACGGCACGGATGCCGAAAATCATATCGTCCGATTTCTGTTGTCGTTGCTCTCTCATGTATGTTTTTTACTAATATTTATGCGTTTTGATATACCGAAATTCAGCTTTCAGGTTTCAAATATACAATCCCAAATTCAAAGTTCGCGACTGTGACTGTGACTGTGACTGTGACTGTGACTGTGACTGTGACTGTGACTGTGACTGTGACTGAGACTGAGACTGTGACTGAGACTGAGACTGTGACTGAGACTGAGACTCACCTGCTACCAGGTTTTCTGTTTCAGCAAGCCTTCGTACTCTTCAGTATATTCGGTCCACTGTTCCATTACCTTTTCCAATTCCTGTTTCAGCTGATCGTATTTCTCGAAGATTGAAGCATCGTTCAGCATTTCCGGATTGGCCATCTGCTGATCCATCGTTGCAATCTCGTCCTCAATTCGAGCGATATCGTTCTCGCTTTGCTCAACCGATTTCTCCAGTCGCGAGATTTGCTTATTAATTTCCTTTCGTTCTTCGTAACTCAGCTTATTATCGTCGGCGGCCGGTGCGGCCACAACAGTCTTTGCGGCGTTATTGGCTCCCGGCTTGGTTTTCTGCTCCAGTTCTTTCAGCGACTCCAACTTTTTCTTTTGCAGAAAGTCGTAGATGCCCCCCAGGTGCTGCTTCACCTTTTTGTGCTTAAACTCGTACACACAGTTCACCAGGCCGTCGAGGAATTCGCGGTCGTGCGACACAACCAACACGGTACCATCATAGTCGGCCAGGGCGTTTTTCAGCATTTCCTTCGAGCGAATATCCAGGTGGTTGGTCGGCTCATCGAGCACCAGAAAGTTCACCGGTTCCAGCATCAACTTAATCATGGCCAGGCGCATACGCTCTCCGCCCGAGAGCACCTTCACCTTCTTATCCACATCCTCGCCCGAAAACATAAATGCCCCCAGAATATCGCGGATCCTGGTTCGGATATCGCCCACCGCGATCTGGTCGATTGTTTCGAGCACGGTTAAGTTTTCATCCAGCTTTTGCGCCTGATTCTGGGCAAAGTAGCCCACCTTCACATTGTGCCCAATCTTCAGCTCGCCGGTATGTTCCAGTTCGCCCAGGATAACGCGGGCCAGCGTTGTTTTACCTTCGCCGTTTTTACCCACAAAAGCCACTTTTTCGCCCCGTTCAATAATCAGGTCAATATCGTTCAACACCTCTAAATCGCCGTAACTTTTCGACAGGTGCTTACATTCGGCAACGATGGTGCCCGAGCGGATCGCCGGCGGAAACTTAATATTTAAGCGCGAGTTATCCTCATCGTCCACCTCAATACGGTCGAGCTTTTCCAACATCTTGGTGCGCGACTGCACCTGCACCGCTTTGGTGGCTTTATACCGAAAGCGCTCGATAAACTGCTCGGTCTCCTCAATCAGTTTTTGCTGATTGCGGTAAGCCGCCAGCTGCGTCTCGCGATGCTCCTTACGAAGCTCCAGATAGCGGGTATAGTTTGCTTTATAGTCGTAAATTTTGCCCAGCGAAATCTCGATGGTACGGTTGGTGACATTATCCAGGAAAGCCCGGTCGTGCGATACCAAAACCACCGCCCCGTTGTAGTTGGCCAAAAAATCTTCCAGCCACTGAATCGATTCAATATCGAGGTGGTTGGTTGGCTCATCCAATAAAAACACGTCGGGTTTGCGGAGCAGTATTTTGGCCAGCTCGATGCGCATCCGCCATCCGCCGCTAAACTCCGAGGTTTGCCGCGTGAAGTCCTTCCGCTCGAAACCCAATCCCTTCAGGGTCTGCTCAATTTCGCCCTCCATATTTGTTCCGCCAACCATCAGGTAGCGGTCGTTCAGATCCGTCACCCGGTTAATCAGCTGCATGTAGCTGTCCGACTCGTAGTCCTCGCGGGTTGCTATTTCGTGGTTCAGATGGTCAATTTCGGCTTTCAGGCTCAAAATTTCATCGAAAGCAGTTTTGGTTTCATCAAATACCGTTTTCGTATTATCAACCACCATGTGCTGGGGCAAATAACCGACACGCGTATCCTTAGGCGACGAAACCGTTCCCTCCGAGGGCAATTGTTTGCCGGCCAAAATCTTCAACAAGGTCGATTTGCCGGCGCCGTTCTTTCCCGTCAAGCCAATCCGATCTTTCGGTGCCACCAGAAACGACACCCCCTTAAACAGATCGAAGCCACCAAAACTTACCACTAATTGATCTACTGAAATCATAAGCCCTTTTCTAAATATTGAGTCTCTTTTGTTCTTCCTCCTATGGATCATCTCCGCCGCGTAGCGTATTTCCAAAGTACTTTTCCTAAACAATCAAATTTTAAGTCAATCTCAATTTCCCCCCCCGAAATCCCCGGAAGGAAACCATTAGCCATCCGCTAATTAACGGAACGGTTTGGAGGGGTTGAATTAGAAGAAGTCACCATCTTGCAAGTTCGTTCCCTCGGTTAATTCCGATGAATCGGGATTCCCCAAAATTTGAAGTGCAAAGATAACAGAAACATCTAAAGAATTTCATTGGACACTGCCCGAAGAAACCAACAAGAAGCTGCCCTTTGAGTGATCGGTGAGCAGTCGTGAGACGTGAGTCATGAGTCGTGAGACGTGAGACGTGAGTCATGAGTCGTGAGTCGTGAGACGTGAGTCGTGAGACGTGAGACGTGAGTCATCAATCCATCAATCCAGTAGTTTGAATATCCAATAATCCGTTGATCTGGATATGCAACAAAAAACTGTACGGCTAGTTAAGCGCTACGCTGCTATTCTTTGATTATTATTTAGTTGTTCAAATTCGATTATTGTTTTGTAC
>NZ_QAAD01000009.1 GCF_003046625.1 Mangrovibacterium marinum | reverse complement strand
GTACAAAACAATAATCGAATTTGAACAACTAAATAATAATCAAAGAATAGCAGCGTAGCGCTTAACTAGCCGTACAGTTTTTTGTTGCATATCCAGAACGGAATCTTCATCATTTTGCCCCGAGGAGATAAAAGGGATAGACAACAGGTTAATAACTAAACAGCACACCATGGCAGACCGATTCATTATTTCTGGTTTTTTATTCAAAATAGCCTCATTCGGCTATCTTTAGTTTACCAGAACTGCAAAAATAAGTTCTCTTTCAGCTTCTGTTTTTCTACCTATAGAGAAGAAAGAAGATAAAAAAATGCCACTGCGCGAAACACAGTGGCGATACTATATCTTCAGATTGAGGGCTGTATTGAGGGCTTCACTTGAAGTGAAACCCTCAATAAATAGATTCCATTAGATAAATAAGTTCAAATTTGATTTCTCGGTTTCTTCCAGATAAGTGGCTACACCACCAATCTCAACACCGTCGATCAACTCTTCTTTGCTAACGCCCATCACGTCCATCGACATTTGACAAGCAATCATGCGAACACCGTTGTCCAAAGCGGTTTTGATCATATCCTCAACCGAATCAACTTTCTTCGAAAGCATGCGCTTTTTCATCATCATCGATCCCATGCCGAACATGTTCATTTTCGAAAGCTTCAGGCTTCCGGCATTGTCCGGCATCATCTTGCCAAACATGTTGCCCATAAAGTCCTTCTCAACTTTCGGTTTCTCTTGTTTCTTAATCACATTCAATCCCCAGAAGGTAAAGAACATGGTTACGTCTTTCCCGGTTGAAGCGGCACCGTTGGCAATAACCATCGACGCCAGTGCGCGATCCAGATCGTCGCTGAATACCACCATCGTTTTATTTTGAGGCAAATTAGCGATCGTCGCACCACCGGAAGCAGCTTTTTTCTCTTCGCCTTTTTCAATAACCGCAGAAATAATTCCGGCCTTGCTATCCAACGAAATCAGTTTGTTGCCGGTCATGTTACACCACGACTGCACATCTTTCATAAAACCAGGATCGCTGGCTTTTTGCAACAAACGCTCTCCCGGCTTCAGGTTAGCCACTTCGCTTTTCAATTTCAAAATTGGACCGGGGCACTGCAAGCCACAAGCATCAACCTCAATGGTTTTGAAGTTTGCAGCTGCTATTTTTTCAACCGGCTTACCACGGTAGATGTTGCTATCGTGAGCAATGTAGCTTGACTCGAAAATATCCTCGTTACTTTGTTTTCCGGTTGTGTGTTCGTACGTTTTGTAGCCACCACTCAGGTTATAAACTTCAGTGATTCCGTTTTGCATCAACACGCGAGCAGCAATATATCCGCGAAGACCAACACCACAGTACACAATAATCTTCTTGTCGCGTGGCACTTCAGCCAAACGCTCACGGATTTTATCCACTTCAATATTGATGGATCCTTCGATGTGACCAAGTTCGTGTTCCTCCGGCGTACGAACGTCCAGCAAGCAGATGTTGCGGGAGTCCAGCTTGCTTGCTTCGCGCCAGGTAATCACCTTCAAGCGACCCATCAAAATATTTTCAGCAACAAAACCGGCCTGATTTACCGGATCTTTTGCCGAAGAATAAGGAGGAGCATAAGCATGTTCAATTTCCTGTAAATCGTAAATCGTTCCGTTTTTCATCAACACGGTTGCAACCAAATCGATGCGCTTGTCAACACCTTCGTAACCGATCATCTGCGCCCCAAACAATTTACCTGTTTTGGGTTGAAAAAGAATTTTCAGGGTATAAGGCATTGCGCCCGGATAATAACCGGCGTGCGATGAACCGTGAATGATGCTTGAGATATAATCGATGCCCTCCTTCTTCAAGGTCTTGGCAGCCATACCTGTCGAGGCAACCGTAATATCAAACACCTTGGCGATTGCCGTAGCAATGGCTCCTTTATAAGTGCGGGTATTTCCCGTAACCACGTTGTCGGCAACAATACGCCCTTGCTTGTTCGCCGGACCGGCCAGATACGTATTCACATATTTCCCGGTAATCGGGTGCGGAAAGGCAATGGCATCACCTAAAGCATAAATATTTTCGTCGTTGGTTTGCAGGTACTCATTCACCTTAATACCACCGTTTTCAGCCAGCTCCAAACCAGCGTCCTTCACCAGTTTTGTTTCCGGACGAACACCGATTGACAGGATCACCAACTCGGTTTCAATTTCTCGGCCACTCTGCAAGACCACTTTCAGATGATCAGCAACCGGTTGGAAAGCATTCACGCCATCCTTCAAATAAAACTCTACGTTTTTGGTTTTCAAGTGCTGGTGCACCTCAGCGGCCATTTCGTAGTCCAACGGAGCCATTACCTGGTTGGCCATTTCCACGATGGTTACATCCATACCAAGCTCGTGCAAGTTCTCGGCCATTTCCAAACCAATAAAACCGGCACCAATTACAACAGCACGACGAGGCTTCTTCTCATTACAAAATGCCTTAATCTTATCGGTGTCGTGAACGTTGCGCAAGGTGAAAATTGAAGCATGATTAATTCCCTCGATCGGCGGGCGCACAGGCTCAGCCCCCGGAGAAACAATCAACTTATCGTAGCTTTCAACATAGCTTTCGCCTGTTGCATGATTTTTAATTTCAACCGTTTTCTCCGCACGATTAATTTTCATCACCTCCTGCAACACACGCACGTCAACATTCAAACGCGCCTTGAAGCTTTCGGGCGTTTGCACCAACAGTTTCTCACGCTCCTTAATGGTGTCGCCAATATAATAAGGCAACCCACAGTTTGCATACGAGATATATTGTCCGCGCTCGAACATGATAATCTCTGCGTGTTCATCCAATCTTCTTAAACGGGCGGCAGCCGTTGCACCTCCGGCAACACCACCTATAATAACATACTTTGCCATCACTAAAATATTCTTTTAACAGTTCATCTTGATGAATAGATATGCAAATATCTACATATTAAATTAAGAAGAGCTATCTGCCGTAAATTTTTCGGTCCGTATTTAGAAGATTTAACAATCGATTTTCATAAAAGAAGATGCAGAAATCCGCTGTTAACGAACTTCTGCATCTTCGCTCCAAAGCTCTTTCGGTTTATCATTAACCAATCAGATGATTCCGGATGGCTAAAAATGAAAGAGTTGCTATGGCAAACCAAAGTACAATGCCCAGGATAAAACTCCGGGCTCCGGCTTGCTTCGATTCGGCAATCGAAATGTTAGACCCAATCAGCAACAAGGCAACCACCATTCCGCGTTTTCCCAACCAATTCAGGTGCCCAAAAGTATCGTGCATGGTCGGCACAAAATGCGCGAAAACGATGGCCAGAACAAACAAGCCAATGAACCAGGGAATTTTAATTTTCCCCTTATCGCCATTTCGGTCGGCCATTGCAAAAACAATCGAGACGGGGATGATCCACAGTGCCCGGGTTAACTTCACCGTTGTGGCAATCTCCAGGGCTTTTGCTCCGTAAGAGGCGCCGGCACCAACCACCGAGCTGGTGTCGTGAATGGCTATGGCCGCCCAATATCCGAAAGATTCCTGGCTAAGGTGAAAAAAGTGTCCGAGCAGAGGAAACACCAACAACGCCAGCGCATTCAGGATAAAGATAACAATCAGCGAAAAGGAAATCTGAAAGTTACGCGCCTTAATTACCGGAGCCAAAGCCGCGATGGCACTCCCTCCGCAAATAGCTGTTCCGGCAGCAATCAGCACGCTGATCTTATGATCGACTTTAAACAATTTGCCCAGCAATAAGCCCAGCGAGATGGTTGCAACAACAGAAATGGCTGTAATTTCGAAACCACTCTTGGAGGCAGCCACAACCTGAGTCAGGTTCATGCCAAAGCCCATTAAAACGATGGATGCCTGCAAAACAAGGGCAGTCAGACCCGACATCTTCTGATGTTTGATACCAAGTAATGATAAGCCGATTCCGATTAAAAGGGCTAAAGCCGGTGACATGAAAGGTAAAAAGCAAGCCGCCAGCAAAACGAAGTAGACGAGTTGAATTTGATTGTGAGTAAGCTTCATGACGTGTTCTTTTTGCTTACAAAACTACGCCAATGAGATAACCCAGTCAAATTGTATATTTTTATTATCTATAACTACACGTTATACGAAGTGAGAAAATTGCGAAACAATTCGGGAATGTTTTTTTCGGGGCCTTGCCGCATCGCAAAGCGAAATTTACGTTGAATCGACAAATCCTTTACCTTAATGCGCACCAGCTGTTTCAGTTGCAATTCCTTTTCAATCGCCTTTTCCGACACCAAAGCAAGCCCATCGAAATTAAGCAGGAAGTTTTTGATCGCCTCGGTACTTCCCAGATGAATCAGGATGTTCAGCCGCTCCAGATCGATTTGCTGACGAGCCAGCCGATGCTGAATTACTTCGAGCGTTCCGGAACCTTTTTCGCGCACCACGATCGGAATTTCCTGCAAGTCGGCAACTGTCAACGACTTTTGCCGGGCAATCAACTGATTGGCTGCCGCCACCACCACAATTTCATCGTCCACATAATCGAGATAGCGGATATTAGCTTGCGAGCTGTCATTCTCCACCAGGGCCAAATCAATCTCATGATTCAACAGCTTGCGCTCCATCTCGAAGGAGTTGCCGTTGAACAAATCGAGCTTAATTTGCGGGTAACGCTGGTGAAAAGCCGCCAACACCGCCGGGAGCACATATTGCGAAATTGTTGAGCTCGCCCCAATTTGCAACAATCCGCGATGGGCATCATTCAACCGTCCCAGCTCAAATTCCATTTCGCCATACAGCTCACGAATGCGCTTGAAATGCTGATAAGCCAGCTTTCCCGCCTGGGTGAGGTAAATTTTATTTCCTTTGCGGTCGAACAGAGCCGTATTCAATTTATTCTCCAGCTCTTTCACATGTTTGGTAACAGCGGGCTGACTGATAAACAACTCCTCGGCAGCCTTCGAAAAGCTGAGCTTCTCGGCAACAGCCATAAAAACTTCATCGCGATAGTCCATGGTCGATCCTTGTTTTTGCTGTTTTAAAACTACATATTTTCAAGCAATTCGATGAAATACCCCGCTAAACTTGTCTGAGCCAATTCCCATTATTTTTGTTTCTTTGTGGGCTCGAAAACGAAAATGACAATTATGAAGACGATATTAAGCTACTTGCTTACACCCATTTATTTACTAATTTTTGGCTTGTTACTGGGTATATTTCACCCCATTCAGGTTGTATGCCGCTATCTGGGAGGCTACCCCCTCCGGAAAAAATCGGTCGATATTCTGAACTTTTTTTTATTGTACTGTTTGACGATTTTAGGTGCGCGCATCCGGTTTCGCGGTTTCGACAAACTGCCGCAAGGACGCCCGCTGATTATCGTATCGAATCACCAAAGCACCTTCGATATTCCGGCAATTGTGTGGGGATTCCGCAAACATCACCCCAAGTTTGTTTCGAAAAAAGAATTGGGCAAAGGCATCCCCAGTATTTCGTACAACCTGCGCCACGGCGGCTCGGCCCTTATTGACCGCAAAAACGGGCGTCAGTCGCTGGTGGAGATCAGTAAACTGGGCAAGCACATTGAAAAAGAAAACTACAGTGCCAGCATTTTCCCCGAAGGCACCCGAAGCAAAAACGGAAAGGTGAAACGCTTTCAATCGCCGGGAATTGCCATGTTGCTAAAATCAGCACCATCGGCTTGTATCGTTCCTTTCGTCATCGATGGCAACAGCCGGCTGATGGCTAAAGGCTATTTTCCACTTCAGCTTGGGGTGAAGTTAAACTACACCGTGCTGGATCCCATTGAGCCGGCTGGCCGTGACATTGCAGAGTTAACGGCCGAGATTGAGCAAAAAATCAAACAACAGCTGGGACAAGACTAGCTTATTTCCAATTTAACAAATTACGATTTACGACTGGGAAAAAGTTGAGACCAAAAAAATCGAATTAAAGCTCCAGAAAGTCAGGCTCCAACTCACGTCTCACGACTCAAGCCAATGACTTAAACCTCTTTCCTGACGTTTAATTTCCAATAACCAATTCCCAATATCGAATATTCATAAGAGATTCCGGGCGAGTCCTCCTTTCAGTCAAGCGTAGATGGTAAATAGTTAAATAGTAAATTGTCTCTGGTAGCTTTCTTGTCTCACGACTCACGACTCAATACTCAATACTGAATACTCAATACTCATGTCTCACGACTCAAGCCGATGACTTAAACCTCTTTCCTGACGTTTAATTTCCAATAACCAATTCCCAATATCAAATATTCATAAGAGATTCCGGGCGAGTCCTCCTTTCAGTCAAGCGTAGATGGTAAATAGTTAAATAGTAAATTGTCTCTGGTAGCTTTCTTGTCTCAATACTCAATACTCATGTCTCACGCCTCAAGCCGATGACTTAAACCTCTTTCCTGACGTTTAATTTCCAATAACCAATTCCCAATATCGAATATTCATAAGAGATTCCGGGCGAGTCCTCCTTTCAGTCAAGCGTAGATGGTAAATAGTTAAATAGTAAATTGTCTCTGGTAGCTTTCTTGTCTCACGACTCACGACTCAATACTCAATACTGAATACTCAATACTCATGTCTCACGACTCACGACTCACAACTACTCTTGCACATACACGCGGCGCACGCGTTGCGAAATACCGGTGAGCACCTCGTAAGGAATGGTTCCCATCCACTGGGCCAGGTCGGTCAGGCGAATATGTTCGCCCATCAGCTCCACCGGGTCACCGGGCTGAACGTCGGCACCACTCACATCAATCATAGTCATGTCCATACAAATATTGCCAATCACCGGATACTGTCGTCCGGCAATCCACACGCGCCCGGCACCGTTGCTCAGCCGCCGGTCGTAGCCATCGGCATAACCAACCGGGATAATGGCAATACGCTTGGGATATTCAACCTGTCCTTTTCGCCCGTAGCCGACGGTATTGCCCTCTTTCACCTTTTTCACCTGCGAAACAACCGTTGACCAGCGAGCTACCGTTTCGGCTTGCAGGGCATCCGACTGCGACACACCATACAAGCCGATTCCCAGGCGTACCATTTCCATCTGAAATTCAGGGAAACGCTCGATACCGGCCGAGTTCAGGATATGACGAATCACCTTATTGGGCTGATTAGCGACAACCGGAGCACTCAGCCTGTTGAAAACCCCGAACTGCTCGCGGGTAAACTCATCGTGCTCGGGACTGTCGCTGGCTGCCAGGTGCGAAAAAACCGATTGAATACGCAATCGCCCGGCACGAGGCACCCGCTCGGCAATTTCGTTTAGCTCATCGGGCGAGGAAAAGCCCAGCCGGTGCATACCGGTTTCCAATTTCAGGTGAATTGGGAAGTTGGTAACTGCCATGCGACGAGCTGCCTGATCGAACTTCTCGAATAAATCGATGGAATAAATATTGGGTTCCAGCTGGTATTCGAGCATCATCTCGAAGCTATGCTCTTCGGGGTTCATCACAATTATTGGCGTACTGATTCCTGCTTGCCGAAGCTCTAAACCTTCGTCGGCCACCGCCACCGCCAGGTAATCGACCTGCTGAAACTCCAGGGCGCGGGCAATCTCCACGGTTCCGCTACCATACGAAAAGGCCTTCACCATGATGGTAATTTTCGTTTCCGGATTTAACTGTGCCCTATAGCGGTTCAGGTTTTCCACCAGATTATTCAGGTCAACCTCCAGTTGTGTTTGATGGTATTTCTTTTGAAGCAAGGCTGCAATACGCTCGAAACGAAAGTCGCGCGCCCCTTTCAGCAGGATATGTTCATTCTTAAAATCGGCTGGTTGAAAGGCCGCCAGAAACGCCTCGGTGGTCTGATAAAAGTGAGCATTCGGCCCGAAAAGATGCCGACATTTGTAAAAACCGCTGCCAATAGCAATTAGCCGACCAACACCGTAGGCCACTATCAAACGATTAACCGCCTCGGCCAGCTGCTCGTCCGAAAATCCCGATTGCTCGATGTCGGAAAGGATCAGCACCCGGGGGCGGCGTTCGTTTAGTGCCTGACTTCTCAAAAACTGCAAAGCAATGGTGAGCGAGTTAATATCGGAATTGTAATAGTCGTTAATGAGCAAACAGTTGTTAATTCCCTGCTTCAGCTCGAGCCGCATAGCCACCGCCTGCAAGCGCGCAAATGCTCGTCTTACCGCATCGCAGTCATAGTCCGACGCCAGGATAAAGGCCAGGCAATGGCCGATATTTTCCAGCGAGGCCGAATCGGTAAAAGGTACCTGCACCGCAAACGCTTGCTCTTTCCATCGGTATTCAATCCGGGTCGATGCGGCGCCAACCGTCATCTGTAGCTCAAAATCCGCGGGGAGTTCCGACGCCGACCAGGCCAGCAATTTCTTGTCTGAATTTCCGTAAAGTGCATGCATCAGCCGATCAACTTCAAGCTGATCCTTTCGGTAGATGATCGTGTTGCAGTGCTCGAAAAGCTTCAGTTTTTCTTCCAGCTTTTGGGCCAGAGTCGAAAAATTTTCCTGATGTGCTTCGCCAATATTGGTAAAAATCCCGATGGTGGGTTGAATAACGGCCGCCAGCTTTTCCATCTCTCCCGGCAGCGAGATGCCCGCCTCGAAGATGGCCAAATCGAACTGATCGCTCATATTCCACACCGAAAGGGGAACACCAACCTGCGAGTTATAACTTTTGGGACTCCGGACAATCTTCACCGACTGATGCAGCAAATCGTACAGCCATTCCTTAACTATAGTTTTCCCATTGCTGCCGGTAATAGCCAACACCGGATAATGGTACTGCGCGCGAACCGCTGCCGACAATTGTTGCAATGCGTGCAACGAATCATCCACCTGAATAAAAACGGCATCCTGAAAAATCGCCGTATCCACCGGTTCACAGACCACAAAACTGCGCACTCCCCGCAGGTAAAGCTCCTCGACATAGGCGTGCCCGTCGTGGCGTACACCACGCAAGGCAAAAAATAAACACGAATGCACGTCGGCAATCGTACGACTGTCGATGGCTATTGTTTGAATTGTTGGATTGAGCAAAGAAGTCGCTCCCGATCGGATGGTTCCGCCAACAATTCCGGCAATTTCCTGTAAGCCAAAACCGGACATATATTCTATTTTTTAGTGTAGCATGACCGACAAAGTGGTTCATACTCGTTTTTTTCGCCCAACATGACTTGTTTGTCGTTGGCCGACAAACGATGCGAAAACTGGGCAATATTGCCACAGCGCACGCAAATCGCGTGTACCTTAGTGACATATTCGGCAACCGCCATCAGCTGGGGCATGGGACCAAAGGGTTTTCCCTGAAAATCCATATCCAGCCCTGCCACAATAACCCGCACACCCTGCTCGGCCAGTTTGATGCACACCTCCACCAAACCTTTGTCGAAAAACTGAGCCTCGTCGATGCCCACCACTTCGTAACCGCCCGAGAGCAGCAAGATGGCTGCCGAATTATCGACCGGTGTGCTGGGAATGGAGTTATCGTCGTGCGAAACCACTTCCAACTCCGAGTAGCGAACATCAATCTTCGGTTTAAAAATTTCGACTTTCTGACGGGCAAACTGCGCCCGACGCATTCGTCGAATCAACTCTTCAGTCTTGCCCGAAAACATGGAACCGGCAATCACCTCGATCGTTCCGCCCGGTTTACGATGACTCAAATCTCTTTCCAAAAACATAACACGCGTTTCAATGGAGTTTTTCGTACTTTTACACAAATGTAATATTTTAGATCTTAGACTTTAGACAGCACACAACAGATAATAAATTTTCGATTTTAAGTTCGGGCCTATGGTCTAATTTCCAACATCTTTTTGAAACTATGGATCAACACAAATTACTTCGGATCATCCAGAAAAACCTGGCTGAACTGAGCGATATTAACTCAGAAATGAGCAGCGGCGCCGCACTTTCGAGGCACGAGGTTGACTTGGCACTGAGCAAAGCCAAACTTATTTTGCAGGAATACGAAATCCTGCACGAGATCAACGAGCAGCAAGGACAACTTATCGAAGAAGCCGTGCAGCAGGAACCGACTGCTACAAAAGCTCCCGAGCTTGAAGCAAGCGAAACCACAACGCCACTATCCGAAGTCGCGAACACCGGAGACATTAAAAAATCGCCGCCGGAAAAGCCGGTCATTTCGCATGAAGACACGCTGTCGGAGGTTTATGAAGAAGAGGAAGACGAGCCCGTGACTGTCTCAATTCCTCATCCGGAACCGGTAAATGAAGATGAAGCACACAACACAGCCCCGGAGCCGGAACGAACAAAAGCTGCCGGAAAAACGCTGACCGATCAGTTTCAGTCCCGGTCGCTGAACGATTTATTGACGGCCACCAAAAAGCTCGATCAGCATTTTGCGAGTAGTCCCATTTCGAAACTGGAAAATGCAATCGGCATAAACGACCGCTTTCAGTATATTCGCGAGCTTTTTAGCAACGATGCCGAACTTTTTCGCGACACCATCGGAAAACTCGACCGGATGCACAGCCTCGACGAAGCAGCACAGCATTTAGACACCCATTTTAAATGGGAGAAAGACGATACCAGCCTGCAGTTTTTGCACTTGGTGAAACGCCGTTTTTCCAACTAATACCGATTAACCGTTAAATTGAGGCTTACGCTGAAAAACATTGGTATAATTGTTCAATTTTTCGACACTGTATATTCTATTTTATGGCCAAACTTTATTTAGTTCCTACGCCCATCGGCAACCTGGACGACATGACCTTCCGTGCAATTAAAGTATTAAAAGAAGTAGACTTAATTCTGGCGGAAGACACCCGGACGTCCTCGAAACTGTTGCATCATTTCGAAATTCAGAATAAGCTGAGTTCGCATCATAAATTTAACGAACACAAAACTGCCGAGGGAATAGCCAAACGCATTGAAGCCGGCGAGAGCATTGCGCTGATCTCCGACGCCGGCACACCGGGCATCAGCGACCCCGGATTTTTGCTGGTTCGCCAGTGCGTAGAACTGGGCGTTGAAGTGGAATGCCTCCCCGGAGCAACGGCCCTGATTCCGGCACTGGTAAACTCGGGCTTACCCTCCGACCGCTTTTGCTTCGAAGGCTTCCTGCCGCAGAAAAAAGGACGCCAAAAGAAAATGCAGTCGTTGGTTGACGAAGAACGCACCATGATTTTCTACGAGTCGCCCTACCGCCTGGTAAAAGCGCTGGAACAGTTCGCAGAGCACTTTGGCGAAGAACGCCGGGTTTGTGTATCGCGCGAACTCTCGAAACTGTACGAAGAAAATTTCCGGGGAAGCCTGCAAGAAGCCGTGGAGCACTTTAAAGCCAAAACCGTAAAAGGCGAAATCGTCATCGTTCTGGAAGGGAAGACCAACGCGTAAGCACCCTGGCGTAAACCGAGATACTGCGACAGCGTACTGAACCTACCCGTGCCACACGATGCTCTCAATCCGACAAAACACGATAACGAAGCCCAAGAACGCATTGCACTTAAAACAACACGTATGTACTACAAGCAAAAATACACCCATCTGTTCTTCGACTTGGACAACACGCTGTGGGATTTCGACCGCAACGCCAAACTCGCCATGCGCGATACCGTCGACCAACTTAAACTGAACGGACAGGTGCCGGACTTCAACTTATTCTACGACTTTTACGAGGCTGTCAACAAGCAACTGTGGGATGCCTACCGTAAACAAGAAGTGCACAAAAAAGAACTAATTACCCGTCGTTTTGCAGAGACGCTGAATCATTTCGAAATAAAAAATGTTGACCCGGTGGCCATGAACGAGCTTTATCTCGACTTCATGGCTCAACAAACAAGCCTGGTGGAAGGCGCAATGGATGTACTAAACGATCTGAAAAGCAACAACTACAAACTTCAGATCATCACCAACGGGTTTCGCCAGGTACAACTCCGCAAGTTAGAGAACAGCGGCATTGCCCATTTTTTCGATCATGTTTTCATCTCGGAAGACCTGAAATACCCCAAACCCGACATACGTGTTTTCCAACATGCCATCCGCAGCTGCAATGCCAAAAAAGCAAAATCGGTGATGATTGGCGACAATTGGGAGACCGATATTCTGGGTGCACGCAACTTCGGAATCGACCAGATCTTTTTCTCAAAAGACAGCAAAATGCCCGATAACCACCCAAACAACACGCCTACGCCCCCAAAAAACGACACTTTTCCAGCCTACACCCCCCATCCGAACACATACCGCATCGAAAACTTAACAAATATTTTACGCCTTTTATAGCGCCTTCCGTAATTCTGACACACTCGATAATCATTTAAATATTAATACAATATAAACTACAAAACCCCAAGCTCTTCGCTTTCAGAACCTATTTCATGACATTTATCATGTTAGTAGTTGATAAAAACAGCCCAAGCATTAAGCAACGTATCAGTAAAATTATATTTTTGTATTTGTTGGTTTGTTTTAACACTTTTTAAGTTTGTGCTGAAAATACAAACCAAAATGCAACTTTAACTATTTGGGGGAATAGATGGAGTATCGCTTTCAAAAACGGGGAAAAACAATTCTATATATACTGATCTTTTTAGAAGAATTGATGCTGTTTAATTATTAAAATTATTTCTATGAAAAAAATCGCACTATTGCTTGCAATTTTTGCAATTGGTTTGCAGTCGTTATGGGCTCAAACCCGCGAAATTACAGGTACAGTTACTTCCGCGGATGATGGAAGTACGATACCTGGTGTTTCAGTATCCGTAAAGGGGACTACCCTTGGAACGATTACCGATTTAGACGGTAAATATGTTATTAAAGTATCTCAAGATGCCAAAACACTGGTTTTCTCGTTTGTTGGTATGCAAACAACCGAGAAAGCAATCTCAGGCAATGTGATCGACGCACAACTAGAGTCTGATGTTGTCGGCATCAACGAAGTGGTGGTTACCGCCATGGGGATTAAACGCTCTGAAAAAACCCTGGGATATGCCGCGACATCAGTTGGAGGTGAGGAGTTAGCAGAGAAACGTACGGCTGATATTATGAGTAGTCTCGCAGGTAAAGTCGCAGGGGTTCAAATCGCATCGACTTCTTCTGACCCAGGCTCTTCTAAATCTGTAATCATCCGTGGTATTAGTTCATTAGGCGGCAGTAACCAACCATTGTATGTAATCGATGGGGTGCCAATGAATAACAGTTCTGTTTCTTCCAGTGATGGTTTAAATAGTGGTTATGACTTCGGTAACGGAGCAAGTGCTGTAAACCCTGATGATGTTGAAAATATGACAATATTAAAAGGAGCTGCTGCAACTGCATTATATGGTAGCCGTGCTGCCAATGGTGTTGTAATGATCACCACGAAGCAAGGAAAGAAAGGCAAAGGCATTGGAATTGAATACAATGGTGGCTTGCAATGGAGTTCTGTATTACGATTACCTCAAATGCAGAACGAATTCGGAATGGGTTGGTATGGCGAACATACTCAACTTGAAAACGGTTCTTGGGGACCTAAGTTTGATGGATCAACAGAACTCTGGGGTAACGTATACAACAACTCACAGAAACTCAAGCCTTATGTAGCTTTAGAGGACAATATTAAGGACTTTTTTGATGTTGGCTTCCGCCAGAACCATAGTCTCTCTTTCAATGGAGCATCAGATAACAGTACTTATTTTGTGAGTGGCTCCTATATCGACGATAACGGAATTATCCCAACGGACGCTGACTCATACAAAAAATATACGTTCTCTGTGAACGGCAGCCATACTTCAGGTGCCTTAACCTTCACAACTGCATTAAACTATGCATACCAGGAAAACAGTTTCGCGACGACAGGCCAGGGATTGTCTGTTTATAATAGTATCATGCAAACTCCTCGTGATATTAGTATAATTGGGCTGGCTAATTTAGATGATCCGTTTAACATGCCAGGTTACTATTATACTCCTTATGGCGTTACCAACCCATATTACATCTTGGAAAACTATGAGAATGTTTACAACTCAGAACGTTTATATGGTAAGTTCCAGTTAGACTATGACTTCCTGAAATATTTCAAATTCACCTACCGTTTTGGTCTTGACACCTCTACCGGACAACGTAATACCGGAGAGCCAAACCTCTATGCACTGTACTACGAAGGAACGGCAAATGGTTCGCCACTTGGAACCAATAGCCCTTTTACCGGTGAAACAGGAAGTGTTTCGGAGCAAACTATTCGTCGTCGTGAGATCAACCAAGACATCATGGTAACTTTCAACAAGCAGCTTGAAGACTTCAGTCTGAATGCGATCGTTGGTTTTAACGGTAACGAACGTAAATATAGCTCGTTGTACAGCGCCATTACAGACTTGACTATCCCTACATGGTACAATTTGAGCAATACTTCGAAAAGTCCGACAACATCAACTGACGAATCGCTTCGCCGCTTGATGGGTGCTTACGGTCAATTTGAAGGCGGATGGAAAGATCTTTTATTCGTGACCTTGACTGCCCGTAACGACTGGTCATCAACCTTACCCGAAGGCAACAGATCATTCTTCTATTATGGAGCAACTGGTAGCTTCATCTTTTCCGAGCTATTAGGCGACAACTCTAAAAACACTATTGATTTCGGAAAAATTCGATTAGCATGGGGTAAAACAGGTAACGACGCAGATCCTTACATGGTTAATCCAGTATACGCGCAATCTGGCGCTTATGGCTATTGGGGTACAGGAACTTTTTCGTTCCCATTCAACAGTGCCGGATACAATGCTTATACTGTCGGAAACGTTTTAGGAAGTAGTAGCCTTAGCCCGGAAATGACAACCGAATTTGAGGTTGGCTTGAATCTGGCTTTCTTAAAAAATCGCATCAATATCGATGCTGCTTTTTACAACCGTCTTACCGATAAACAAATCTATTCTCTGGATATGGACTATGCTTCCGGGTTCACCGCGCAAAACACAAACTTGGGTGAAGTTCGCAACAGAGGTATTGAGTTAAACGTTAATGTAACTCCAGTGAAAACAAGAGATTTTAGCTGGGATTTAAGTTGGAGATATAGCAAAAACTGGAACAAAGTACTTAGCTTACCTGAAGGACTAGGCGGCGAAGCGTTGATTTACGGTTTCACCGGAGGTACCGGAATGTATGCTATCGTTGGAGAACCAATCGGTGTATACAAAGCAGAAGTTCCTCAATACACCGCCGATGGTCAGGTTGTTGTGAATGCTGCTACTGGATTACCCGTTGCCGAGTCTGACATGCAGATTGTTGGTAGTATGAACTACAAGTATCAAACAGGATTTACAACCACATTCCGCTACAAAGGCGTTAGCCTGTCAGCAGACCTGGACATTCGTCAAGGCGGCTTAATGTATTCCAGAACGAAGTCCATCTCCTATTTTACAGGAAATGCAATTCAAACAGCCTATAACGATCGGAACCCTTTCATTGTCCCCAATTCGGTTAATGCTGTAACTGATGCTTCTGGAAGCGTTTCCTATGTGGAGAATACCACTCCCCTGGATGCAACCAACATCTATAATTACTTTGACGGAGGCCCAGAACTCGGAAGCAGTTTCCTGATCGATAAATCCTACGTGAAACTACGTTCGGTTGTATTATCATGGAGCCTTCCTAAAAAATGGCTTGCCAAAACTCCAGTCCAAGGAATCGACTTGTCAGCCTACGGAAACAACCTGTTCCTATGGACTCCAGCGAGTAACACATTCGTTGATCCGGAAACATCTTCGTTCGGTAACGATTTACAAGGAAACTTTGGAGAATATTCAGCAAACCCAAGTTCTCGCAATTTTGGTTTCAATGCTAAGTTTAAATTTTAATTGAAAAAGACATGAAGAGAAGTTTAATATATATATGGCTTGTTGGCTTAA
This sequence comes from Mangrovibacterium marinum, assembly GCF_003046625.1. Classification (GTDB taxonomy): domain Bacteria; phylum Bacteroidota; class Bacteroidia; order Bacteroidales; family Prolixibacteraceae; genus Mangrovibacterium; species Mangrovibacterium marinum. The sequence continues at coordinate 164,700 of NZ_QAAD01000009.1, read as the reverse complement.
TGTTTGCGTCATGTGACCTGAACATTAACGATGATCCCAACTACCCCGGTAACAGTTCTATTACGACAGACCTGGAGTTTCCGGCAGTTCAAAATTACATTGCCGCAACATCCTGTGATATCATGTTCAACTATGCGGGCTTCTTTGCTCAATACTTTGAGCAAATGCCTGAAGCAAACCAGTTCAACGTGCTGGCCGAACTCTCGATTTCTGAGTCTAACCAAACCATCGACCGCGCATATCGCAACTTATATGCCGGTGCGTTGCAGGATATTGAGGATATCAAGAGCAAAACTGATAATACAGCTGATTTATTTGCGGCAACAGTAATGCGCGCATTCTGTTTCCAACTCTTGGTTGATAACATGAGTGACGCCCCATATACCGATGCGTTAAACGGAAATGCACAACCGACCTGGGACGATGGAGAAACCATTTACAAAGGCGTTCTGGCAGAGTTAGATGCCGCAGAGGAAGCTCTTGCGAACAGTTCTGATCAGATGACGATGACTGATATGATTTTCAGCCAAGACATCGAACAATGGAAAGGTTATGCCAATGCACTGCGCCTTCGCATGTACTTGAGAATGTATGACGCGGACAACTCCGTTCAATCCAAGATTACAGAACTGGTAGCTGACAATAACTTTTTTACCGGTGATGTCAAACTTGATATCTATGCCGATGAATCAGGAAACAGAAGTCCTTTCTATGCAAGCTACTACGAGCTCGGAACCGGAAACCATGTTGCAGCACACCCCTTAGTATCATATATGAACGAAACAGCTGACCCGCGTATTGAGTATGCGATTAGCAAAGCAGCTGCAACCAATTCGTATGTCGGCCAATTCTGTGGCGCTAAAGTTGATCTGGCAAGTTGGAGAAAAAGTGCAGGCAGCGACTGGAAAAATGTTGACGTAAGTGCAATTAATTACAGCCTGTTCGACGACAGTGGCGTTTCAAGACCCGGATTCTTATTTACTCAAGCTGAACTTCAATTTTTCATTGCAGAGGTTGAGTCTCGATTTAATAATGATAATGTAGCCGCGAAAGCAGCTTACGAAGCAGCAATCGCCGCAGACTTCTCGGCTAGAGGAATTAGCGGTGCCGACGATTTCCTTGCGCAAGACATTGTCAATTGGGATAAAAACACCGACAAGCAAAAGCTTATCGGAATGCAAAAATGGGTTGCTTTATTTTATATGGACAATATGGAAGCTTGGTCTGAAATCAGAAGAACCGGATACCCTGAATTAAGCAGCTATACGGCCAAACAAATCTACGATGACCCAACCCTCTACACTCCTGGTGATTTAGTTTTAAATTACAGAAGTAGTCTTGACAACCAGAACAGCTTGATGAAGCGTATGTATTATCCGCTGAAAGCACGTCAACTAAATCAGAACACCCCCGATGCTTCAGGTTACTATGGTGGTACTCCTGTATGGTGGGATGTTAATTAAGTTTTACTTTTAAGAAGGATACAATTATGAAAAAGATAATTTATAGTTTAATTGTGTGTCTTAGCGTGATTGGACTCTACTCTTGCGAGGATGAGACTTCACAAGACACCTCTAGCATCACCTATTATGCGACATTGGAACTGAATGGTGAGAGCACTGTATTTTGGGATTTAGGTGAAACCTACGAAGAAGCTGGGTATGCTGCTGAAATGAATGGCGAAGACGTTACCGACCAAGTCGTAATTGAAGGTAGTGTTGATGTCAACACACCTGGTATTTATACCTTGAATTACATCATTACAAATGTAGATGGCTATTCTGTAACAAAATCCCGCACGGTATATGTTGCAGATGGAACGGAGTCAGCGATTGCTTCAGGCGAATGGGTGGCTACATCAGCAACTTACCGCGATTACGACGGAACAATCACCCGGTTTTCGGGCTTTCCTATCGCAATACTTCAAACAGCACCAGGCGAGTTCTACATCTCCGACTTCTTTGCCGGCTTCTACGACCAGCGTGCCGGTTACGGTGAAGACTATGCCATGGTTGGTAGCTTTAGCTTAGCTGCTGATAATACAATCGACGCAACAAGTGCATCGCTCGAAGGCTGGGGTGACTCCATCGATGAGTTCACAAGTGGCAGCTACAATCCGGCAACCGGAGAAATCTACTACGAAGTATCGTATGCTGGAATAATGACATTTTATATCACATTAACCAAAAATTAAGATGATTATGAAAAAATATATTTTAATCTTATTCTCGGCACTCCTGATGTCGGCAACATTTGTTGCTTGTGATGTTGAAACCGACGAGGAACCGGGTGCCACTAATGTTGTGAAAATGGCAGGCCAGTGGACTGTTACTTTCGAACAAAGCATCGATGAGTACTATTATCTGTTTGGCTATAGCGATACAGACCCAGATCTATCATCCATGACTGTTGACCAACTGGAGGCTTTGGAGTGGGAAGATCTTTTTGAGAATGGCAAATTATCGGTATTCACATACAATACGGCTGCCAATACTGCTGATGAAATGTGGTTTAGCGACTATGCAGCAAGTGCGGATGATTATACATTCTGGCAGTATAAATTAAAGGTGGATGTGGATTACGAAGCAGGCACTTTTAGCTGTGAAACTACACCCAATACCTCTTACGAAGGATGCGACATTACGATCCTTGGTGGTAAAATTATGGAAGGTGCAGCAACAACTCCTCGCGGAGCCGCAGCTGACAGCATTGTAGCCTATGTAAAATTCAGTGATTACTCTTATGGCTTTACCTACATGAAAATGGCAGGTTACCGCTATACAGGCTTTGATGCTGACAAATAATTGACGCGAATAAAACAGCAATACAAAAGGTTGTCCCAAGCGGGCAACCTTTTTTTATTGCCTTGACGAAAGCGATACGTATCCCCTTCCCCCACGCCCTATCCCCCTCTACCTGCAAGTCACCCGCCCAACTCCCCCGACCGTTTTCTCAAACGATACGTATGGTTTACCCAAAAGGCCCGTATCTTTTGGGAAAAAGATACGGGCCTTTTAAAATTTCGTCTATAGTCTTTTTTAAAAAGCTCAGTGTCTTTTTAAAATTGCTCTATAGTCTTTTCGAGCTCAAGCATCGGTTCATGGTTTTACCAACCGAAAAGAGTCTGTGACGCGAGAAAACCATCACATCGGGCTAAGGCAATTTCTCGTATTTCAGGTTATTCAACATTTCTCTCAGATCGATACCGGGACGGAAAGTGACTTTAGCGCTCTTAATGAGTGAGCTGTGGAATTTTTGCTCGCTCTCGGCTCCTTCACTCTTGACGCTTACCTGAAACGATCCAAAATCGCCAAAACGAACAATCTCGCCGTTCTCTAAATGTCGCCTCAATATTTTGGTCAAATCATTTAAAACAGCCAATACATCGGTATCGCTGACCGTTGTTGAGCCTTCAGCAATTTCCTTGCTCAAATTTCGAAATGTTAACTCGCCCCTACTCTTCGATGTTGCATAAAATTTAGGAGCTGCTTCCCGATCCTGCGGATTCAATTTGGGGATGACTACATAAGTTACTGCCATAATTTATTGGTTTATTTTACAATTAGATTCAGCAATATACTTATTTTTCTCAACAATATTTTGACTGAACCCACGACCATTACTATCACATGAACATCTTTTTATCAGTATTTTAAAACAAAGAAATGTTCATAACTAGATACAACAACAAGGAAACAATTCACCGCATGTTTACTATTATAACCGATATAGTAAACGCTATAATTGTTAAAAGTAACGGAAAAGCATGAACAAGTTAAAGTTAAAAAACACCGCCAACCGCGGGCTTCAGACGGCTGCCCGCCAGGTGCTCCAAATGAACTCTCCGTTGTTGTTAACAGGCGACACCGACTGGTAAATGATCGTATGCCACGAACCGGCATGCAGTCAAAGATGCTGAAAAACAGCCTTAAATTGGAGATATGACTGCCCTGGCCGCCGAGGACAACCGAAACCCTCCCATTCTGTTTTTCGTATTTTTTACTATTGTTTACATTTTTTAACAATTCAATCACACCATTAAAAAGAAAGAAAAACGCAAGACCAAACAAACAACGTGTTTCCGATATCTGATTGTCGTAAAGATTCTTACACCTAACTCCGGTCAACCTTCGGATCATCTTCTTGCTGTTCCATTTTCTGTGATACAATAGTTCTTTTCTTCGAAACAATCACAAAGAAGGTTCAACTCGTAAAACGTATTATCTTTCTGCTAACGAAACGACATCAGGTCTTCTGTTTTTTCTTTTTGGCGGCCGGGAACAGCACATTATTCAGGATCAGGCGGTAGCCGGGCGAGTTGGGGTAAAGATTCAGGTCGGTTGGGGGGTCGCCCACCAGGTGGCGGTAGTCTTCGGGGTCGTGGCCGCCGTAGAAGGTCCAGAAGCCTTTGCCTTGTTCGCCGTGAATATAGCGGGCTTCGCCGGCGGCTTTATTTTCGCCCATCACCAACACATTGGCTTTAACCAGTTTGCTGTTAAAGGCGGTGGTCTGGCCCATAAAGCCGCGGATAACCCGCTGGTGGTTTTGAGTCAGCATGGTTGGTATAGGATCCCACTTGGCTGAGAAGTCGAACAGGGTAAAGAAATCCTGCGTTTGAGGCACTTTTCGGTCCGTTGTAACGTCGATATCCGAAAAGCGATAGACGTAGGGATTCATCTCGAGGGTAAAGTCTTTGAAGGCGAAAGTTTGCGAATAATCCAGTTTTTGGTTGGCCTCGGGATCGGCCGGATCGCCGTCGAACATGGCGGCACAAATATCGACATCGTGAGCAGCCATTGCAATGTCATAGGTGTCGGTCGCGGCACACATGGCAAACAGAAAGCCGCCGCGCTCCACATAGCTTCGTATTTGTTCGGAGACATAGTGTTTCATCTCCGACACTTTGGCAAAGCCATTGCGCTCGGCTGCGGCTTTGTTCGAGCGTACTTCCTCCTGGTACCAGGGCATGTTGCGGTAATTGGCATAAAACTTTCCGAACTGGCCGGTAAAGTCTTCGTGGTGCAGGTGCAGCCAATCGTAATCCTTCAGCTTACCTGCAATAATTTCGTCGTCGTAAATTAAGTCGTATTTTATTTCGGCATAAGTCAGCACCAGGGTCACAGCATCGTCCCAGGGCTGTTTATTTTTTGGGGAGTAGACTGCAATTTTGGGAGCTTTTTGCATGCTCACGGCATCCTGGTTCATCGATGGGCTGGCTATTTCGGAAAGGATGAGCTTGGCCTTAGTATCGGCAATTTTCTCGACGCTCACACCGCGAATCACACATTCGGACTCTACATCGGGGATGTACTGAATCAGAAAACTGCCGCCCCGGTAGTTGAGCAACCATTTCACCTCGACTGCTTTTTCGAGGGTCCAGTAAGCAATACCGTAAGCTTTCAGGTGATTGCGCTGCTGGCTGTCCATGGGGATGAGCAGGTACATGGCCTGTGCCTGCCGACCGGCAAGCATCGCCAAAAGGATGACGATAAAAACGAGTTTTGTGTGCTTAAAAAGGTGCTTCGTTCGGATCGGGTTTTCCATAGTCCAGGTTGTTTTCGGTTTCAAAGCTGGTATTCACGGGCATTCCAACATTGGCCGAATCGGCGTTCATTTTCGAGCTGAAGGTTTGCCCGAAATTACCGCCGCCAATTTCCTCGGGAATGGCGCTTTCCAGATCACAGAATTTAACCTGTTGTTTCTTGAAGGCCAGCTGCACATCGCCTACCGAACCGTTACGGTGTTTGGCGATAATGATTTCGGCAATGCCCAACAGCGAGTTTCCGCTTTCGTCCTCGGTGATGCCGTAATATTCGGGGCGGTGAATAAAGCACACCAGGTCGGCATCCTGCTCAATGGCTCCCGATTCACGCAGGTCGGAAAGCTGCGGCCGGCGTCCTTCGCGGTTTTCAACAGCACGGCTCAACTGCGAGAGAGCCAGGATTGGAATATCCAACTCCTTCGCGATGGCCTTCAGCGAGCGCGAGATCATACTCACCTCCTGTTCACGGCTGCCACGTCCGGCATCGCCGGCGGTCATCAGCTGCAGGTAGTCGACAATGACCACGCCAATATTGTGTTGCATCTTCAAGCGGCGGCATTTGGCGCGAAACTCGAAGATAGATAAGGCTGGTGTATCATCAATAAAGATCGGAGCATCTTCGAGCACTTTCAGCTTGCGGTTAAAATTCTCCCACTCCCACTGTGCCAGGCGTCCGTTTTTAATCTTCTCAGATCCCAGTTCGGTCTCGGCAGCCAGCAAACGATTCACCAACTGCACCGACGACATCTCGAGCGAGAACACCGCTACCGGTGCCCGGTGGTCAACGGCCATATTCCGGGCCATCGACAATACAAAGGCTGTTTTACCCATCGCCGGACGGGCAGCAATAATCACCAGGTCGGTTTTTTGCCAGCCCGAGGTCATGCGGTCCAGAGCAGTAAAACCGGTTGGCGTACCACTCAATCCATCTTCGCGCTTGGAAGCCTGTTCGATCAAGGCGGCAGCTTCTTTCAAAACCGGCTTAATAGGCAGTGTTTCCTTCTTGATGTTCCCTTCGGCCACTTTAAACAAGGCCGTTTCCGAGAAGTCAATCAGGTCATCCACGTCCATATTGGCATCGTAGGCTTTGGTCTGAATCTCGGACGACACGCGGATCAGTTCGCGCTGGATAAACTTCTGCGCAATAATGCGGGCATGAAATTCGATATGCGCTGCCGATGCCACCCGGCTGGTTAACTGGGTGATGTACAGTGGTCCGCCCACCACATCGAGCTCATTGCGGTTCTTCAGCTCCTGGGTGACCATCAACAGATCGACCGGTTTTTCGTGCGTCGACAGGTATTTGATGGCTTCAAAGATCTTTTTATGTTCGTCCTTGTAAAAACTATCCGTATCAATAATATCGGCCACGCTAACATAAGCGTCGCGCTCCAGCATTAAAGCTCCCAACACGGCTTCTTCAACATCAACTGCCTGGGGTGGTAGCTTTCCGTATTGCGCATTAATCTGCTCAATAGTCGCGCTTGCTTGGTTTGTTCCTCTATTATTTTTACGCTGTACTGCCATCGAAATTTTGTGTAAACGAATTGATAATCAAGTTCTGTTGCGCCCTTCAAAAAACGAGCGAAAAAGAGCTTCAAAGGTATAAAAAAGGAGCCGCATCAGCCCCTATTTAGGCTAATTCTACTGTTTTCAGCTTCATTTTTTTTTACAAACAGCAAATATTAGTTTGAAGTACTGCAAGTTAGTTGATGAGTCTTTTAATGCCATCTTTTAACATTGCAACCTGAAAGTTCAAAAGCAGTCCAAGTTTGTAGTTTCCCAATTTTAAATACGTTAGCACTTGCGCTGTATGAATTTCGTTTAGCGCATCAACGGTTTTCAGTTCAACAACCACCTTATCCTCAACCAACAGGTCTATCCGGTATCCATGGTCGAGCTTTACTTCCTTATAAACAATTGGCATCGGCTTCTCTTTCTGCACTTCTAATCCGGCCTGTCTCAGCTCATAAAATAAACATTCCTGATAGGCTGATTCTAATAATCCGGGGCCCAATCGCTTGTGTACCTCAATTGCACACCCAATAATAGTTTTTGAAATGTCGTCTACATTCATGACCAAAATTTTCTTCGTGTAACTTTGTGCTTCTTCGAGCTTCTTTGCGGAATAGCTATTACACAAAGTTACACAATGAATCACAGAGTTACTCAAAGATATTGAGATCTGTTACACGCTCGCCTCCTCGAAAAAGTCGCTACCCGATACGATCTAAGATTAGGCTGATTCTAATAATCCGGAGCCCAACCGCTTGTGTACCTCAATTGCACACCCAATAATAATTTTTGAAATGTCGTCTACATTCATGACCAAAATTTTCTTCGTGTAACTTTGTGCTTCTTCGAGCTTCTTTGCGGAATAGCTATCACACAAAGTTACACAATGAATCACAGAGTTACTCAAAGATATTGAGATCTGTTACACGCTCGCCTCCTCGGAAAAGTCGCTACCCGATACGATCTAAGATTAGGCTGATTCTAATAATCCGGGGCCCAACCGCTTGTGTACCTCAATTGCACACCCAATAATAATTCTTGAAATGTCGTCTACATTCATGACCAAAATTTTCTTCGTGTAACTTTGTGCTTCTTCGAGCTTCTTTGCGGAATAGCTATCACACAAAGTTACACAATGAATCACAGAGTTACTCAAAGATATTGAGATCTGTTACACGCTCGCCTCCTCGAAAAAGTCGCTACCCGATCTGGTCTAAGATAATGAGTGTCAGCATTTCTTTCAGCTCGCGCCCCATGGCTGCAATTTGCTGAGGGATAAAACTTGTCGCTGTCATCCCGGGAGTGGTGTTCACTTCCAGAAAGTAGAAGATTCCGTCCTTCAGGATAAAATCGACACGAACAATTCCGCGGCAGTTGCACAGGTCGTAAACCTTGGAGGCCAGCTGCTGAATGTCGGCAGTTAACGTCTCCGATATGCGCGCCGGCGTAATCTCATCGGTCATCCCGGCGGTGTATTTGGCTTCAAAGTCGAAGAACTCATTTTTAGGAACCACCTCGGTCACCGGGAAAATGATGGTTTCATTTTTCAACTTCACCAGGCCGCAGGTGAACTCCTTGCCTTCGATGAACTCTTCCACCAGTGCTTCGTCGCTTTCAATCCAGGCTTTCTCAATTGCCGGAGCCAGCTCGTCGGCTTTTTTCACTTTGGTTACACCGAAGCTCGATCCTCCGGCGTTGGGTTTTACAAAAACCGGCAGGTTCAATTCGGCCAACAGCTGCTCTGCGTCAATCGAGTTTCCTTTCAGCATACGCCGCGATTTGGCCATCGGAATCCCGAAGTTGCGCAGGTAGTTGCTGCAAAAAAACTTATTGAATGTTAAGGCTGAAGAATGCACGCCACAGGTTGAATAGGGCACGTTCAGCAGGTCGAAGTAGCCCTGCAGGATACCATCTTCGCCGGGCGTTCCGTGGATGATGATGTAGGCAAAATCGAATTTTACGGTTTGTCCGCCGAAGGTGAAGCCAAAATTCGACTTATCGACATCGGCAATTTTTTGCCCGTCGACTTTCACAGCCCACTCCTGCCCTTTCATTTCCACCATCCAGGGCTTAAACAAATTGGTATCGATCGACTGGTACACATTTTTACCACTTTGAACCGACACCACGTATTCCGACGAATCGCCGCCATAAACAACTGCTATATTTTTTTTCATTTCAGTTCAATTTTGAAAAGTCAAATATCAGCAATAATTGGCATTGTCAGCCCGTCAATATTGAAAAATTTGACTATTTACCTTAATAATTTTGACCACGCAAAGACGCAAAGGCGCATGGTCAAACTGTAAATAGTAAATCGTGAAATCGTAAATCAAACAGCTATTCGCCAATCTCGCGATTCGCAATATAGTCGCGCCACTTTTGGATGGCGTCCTGCATATCCTGTGCTATCTCCGAGTCGAAAAGCATCTCCTCGCCGGTAGTAGGATGCGTGAATCCCAACGTTTTGGCATGTAAAGCCTGCCGCGGCAACAGCTTGAAACAATTATTGACAAACTGCCGGTATTTATTGAATGTTGTTCCCCAAAGCACCTTATCGCCGCCATAGGTATCGTCGTTAAACAGCGGATGACCTATATATTTCATGTGCACCCGAATCTGATGGGTACGCCCGGTTTCCAGCTGACACTGCACCAGACTCACATAACCAATTTCCTCGATCAATTTATAGTGCGTTACCGCATGTTTGCCGTAGTCACCATCTTGAAACACGGTAAAAACCTGCCGATCCTTCAGGCTACGGCCAATATTACCCTCTATTGTTCCTTCCGGTTCTTTCAGGCGGCCCCACACCAGTGCTACATACTGCCGCTTGGTTGTTTTATCGAAAAATTGTTTGGCCAGCTTGGTTTTGGCCAATTCAGTTTTGGCAACAACCATCAGCCCCGATGTATTTTTGTCGATACGATGCACAAGCCCGGGACGGGGATCGTTCACCGAACTAAACAACGGCAAATCTTTGTAACGCCAGGCCAGCGCATTAACCAGGGTTCCGGAGTAGTTGCCATGCCCCGGATGTACCACCAGACCGGCCGGCTTGTTGATCACGATCAGTTGATCGTCTTCGTAGACAATGTCCAGCGGAATGTCTTCGGCAATAATTTTCAGCTCCCGGCGCGGAAAATCCATCACCACGCTGATTTCATCACCCGGTTTCACCTTGTAATTCGACTTCACCGGCTTTCCGTTAGCCAAAATATTCCCGGCATCGGCGGCAGCCTGAATTTTGCTGCGCGAAGCATTGTCGATCCGGTTAGCTATAAATTTATCGACGCGAACCTGCTTTTGTCCGGCATCGATCTGAAAATTATAATGTTCGTAAAGAGCTGACTCCTGCTCTTCCTCTTGCTGATCGTCAAACAATTCGTCGAAATCTTCCTGCATGCTTATTCTTCTATGGTATCGTTTTGCATTTGCAAATCCGTATCGGATACGAATTTCGCTTCATCGGTAGTCAACCACAAATCGATTGAAGCGCCTTGTTCAATCTCATCGTAGCTGTTGGTGGTAGGCCGCTGCTGCCACACTTTGGCTGCCAGGCTATCGTCCGGTGTTTCGATCGCCTCGTCGTAAATAACCGCACCAACATTTAAAAAGAGGCTGGCTATTTCGCCTTTGGCCTGCACCAGGGTCGAACCAATCAGGTTGGGAACAACCGTTTTCTCGCCGTTGCTGGTTTTGCCGATGGTCAAATCGACCCGCGAGCCTTTATTAACCAACACATTGGGCTCAATGACCTGTTCGTTGATTTTTTGCTCCAACACCAGGTTCGAAAACTCGGAGGGTACGTATTCAATCCGCCCCACATTCAACCCGACCGACTGCATGATATTGACGGCCTGCCGAAAGGAAATGTCCGTCAGCTTGGGCATCGCTATTTGCTCGGGCGACAAAGCACAGATAGTCAAAAAGATGGTCCGTCCTTCCTTGACCTGATGGCCGGCTGCGGGCATCTGACCAATTACGGCTCCCGGTTCTGCGGTATCCAGGTAGGTGGAGTCGGCAATCTCGAAAGCCAGCTTATGAGCACTCAGGAGCGCTTCAGCCTGATCAATGGGCATTCCGGTCAAATCGGGCACCGGCGCCGACTCGCCATGATTCGTGTACAGGCGTATTCCAAGCATTGTCACTAAAAGAAGCCCTATGATTAAGGCAACAGCCAGAAGCAGTTGCATAAAAAAGGTTTTGCTGACCAGGAAAGATCTCAAACTCATAACAAAATCGGGTTGAATTATTAGTACCTGACAAAAATAGCTTAAAAAACAGAGATCAAAAGCCCCAAGGGCTATGCTTCTCCCACCGGAATGCTCAAAAACCAATCGCTACAACACACAAAAAGGTAAAGAATCATGATTCTTTACCTTTCTATGCAGTAATACGTATCGGATTTCTTAACGCTTGTGTCTTGGTTCGTCCGAAACGGTTAATTTCTTTCTACCTTTGGCACGACGACTTTTCAATACTAAGCGGCCGCCCGGAGTAGACATTCTTTCGCGAAAACCATGTTTGTTTTTACGCTTTCTGTTAGATGGTTGAAATGTCCTTTTCATGGGTATATTTTATTTATTTATTCTTACTCCGTTCAATTTCGGACTGCAAAAATAGATCTTTTTTGATTTCCTCCAAAATATCCGGCATTATTTTCGACTATTTTTCAGCACCAAATGAATGACCTTCTTGGTTTCGAAGAATTCTTCTTCAAAAAAATCTTTCAATTCAAAAGTACGAACCTGTTTTTTAAAGGGTTCCAGTTCATCGGCAAAATCTCCGCCCTTCAAATATAAAATTCCGTTGGCAAATTCGTTCCGCTGAACAGGGCTCACTTTGGAGCGCACCAGCGACACAAATCGGGGGAAAGCCGTTACAGCACGGCTAACCACAAAGTCGAATTGCCCTTTCACTTTCTCGGCGCGATGTTGTTCGGCCCGCACATTGGTCAATCCCAGTTCTTTCGCGATGGCATCGACAACAGTGATCTTTTTCGCGATAGAATCAACCAGCAGAAATTCGGTTTCGGGAAACATGATGGCCAGCGGAATTCCCGGGAAGCCTCCTCCGGTGCCCACATCCATGATGCGTGTTCCGGGCACAAAACCTGTCACCTTGGCAATTCCCAGCGAATGCAGGATATGCCGTTCGTACAACTGCTCGATATCCTTCCGGGAAACCACATTGATTTTTTCGTTCCATTCGGGATAAAGTTCGCCCAATAGTTTAAAACGCCGTTTTTGGCTTTCGTCCAAATCGGGAAAGTATTTCGTAATAATGTCCATGGTCATTTTTTAAGCTCCTTAAGGCGGAACGACAGCAACGAGCTCAGTCGTGTTTATCCTTGATGATCGTCCATTTCGGTGGACTCGATCATCTTGAACAACATTTCGCGCGCTCTGAACAACTGTGCTTTCACCGTTCCGAGCGGCAAATTTAGTTCATTTGCAATTTCTTCGTACGAATATTCGCGGAAATATCGTAATTCGACCAGGGTGCGGTAGCGAGGCTTCAGCCGGTGAACAATACGGCGTAACAAAACCGCTTTTTGAATACGAATCAGCTTTTGCTCCGGATCCGGGTCGACAGACTTCAGTTTTATGGGACTGTCGCTATCACTGTTATCCTGGCTATTTTCAATCGATACGGTTACGCCCCTCTTTTTTCGCAGAAAATCGATACAATTATTGGAGGCAATTTTAAACAACCAAGTGCTGAAAGCATAATTCGGAGAGTACTGATGCAGGTTTTTAAACGCTTTGCCAAAAGCTTCAATGGTCAAATCCTCAGCATCGCTTTTATTATTCACCATTTTCAGAAGCATATAATAAATTGCGTCCTTGTATTTACTAAGCAATCGGGCAAACGCTTTTTCCTCGCCACGCAGTGCTGCTTCAACCAGCGCGTAATCCTGCTGTGCTTTGTCTGATAAATTCGGGTTTAGTTCCATTTATTGCGTTGAACTTGTAAATAGATTGTTGCTCGATGAAAAAGATACAAAAAAGGCCGAACAAATACGTACAGTAACGAAGATAAAAAGATTTTCTTTTCGTCCAAGCGCTTCAACATACTTTTAATCAACACAACATGCACGCCGAACAGAATCATGGGTACAGGTAAAAAGACAAACCAATAAGCCGGATCGGTAAGCAACAAGGCTGCAACACTTGCCCACAGCACAAGATGAGCAAAGAGCCCCAGCCGCACAGGCCAGGTTTGGGAAAGGCGCAAACTACTAAATAAGCGAATATGCTTTTGTATTAACTCGCTAAATTCGGCTTTGTCGGTCAGCCGGTTTTCACGAAGAATGGTCTGCGGATGGATCGAAAACTGAACCGGAAGTTTTGGAACCGCGTTAAACACCAGCTCCAGACCGGCATAGTGCGCGTTCATACGCCCCTTAAAACCGCTGTTTTCGAAGTAAATTTGTTTGTTAAACAGCACATTCATCTGCTGAAACACAAATGGAGCCGAGCCTATTTCGCTCAACGAGGCGCGCCAGAATGCCTCCAGCCGCTCTACCCGACACAAGCGGTTAAAACGAAGTTCCACGGCTTGGTAATTCAAATAGCTCACCAACATTTGCGAGTCGGAATTGAGCTCCTGATTCAGTTTTTTCAAATAATTGGGGTCCTCCACCTGCACTTCGGGCGAGAGAAAAAGCACCCAGTCGTATTTAGCCGCCTTCAGGGCCAGGTTCATGGCCATTTTCTCCGAATAGCGGTTCTCCTGACTTAGCGTACTGAATTTGATTTGCGGGTATTTTTTAGCCAGCACTCCCAGTATTATTAAGGTCGAGTCGGCCGAGAAGTCGTCAACCACAACAACCTCGAAATTGGAATAGTTTTGCGCCAGTAATTTCATCAGGAAAGTCTCAATCCGCTCCGCTTCATTTCGTACATTCAGCAGAATACTGATTGGCCGCTCCTGCTGATCGGCTTTTTCTGCACTCATCTTTACCAGGATCCGGCGGTAGAACCGGAGTTGAACAATCAGACATAAAATGAAGCCAAACAACAAAATCGCGTATCCGCTCCATTCGTAATAAGGCCGACTGACAAAGGCGTGTATCATGATCCAATTTTAACGACAAATTTAATCATCAGCTTGAATCCGCCTCTTCAATTTTTTAAATTTAATTAACAAATTTCCGGCAAATCGTGCTCCTTCGGCATTAAACTTATTATGCTATCTTTGCTGGCTCAAAAAGCATTGCATGGATTTTACGCTCAAACATACTGCAACTGGCTCCAAAGCGCGGGCCGGAACTCTTAACACGGATCACGGACGCATTGAAACACCCATTTTCATGCCTGTTGGCACGGCCGGATCAGTCAAAGGAATCCACAAAAAAGACTTAAAAGAAGATATTGGAGCCCAGATTATCCTGGGCAACACCTATCATTTATATCTGCGCCCGGGAATGGATATCATTGAGCGTGCCGGCGGCCTGCACAAATTCAACGGCTGGGACGGCCCCATTCTGACCGACAGTGGCGGCTACCAGGTTTTTTCGCTGGGAGCCATGCGCAAGTTAAGCGAGGAAGGAGCCAAATTTCAGTCACACATCGACGGATCGCGGCATTTATTCACCCCGGAAAGCGTGATTGACATTCAACGGATAATCGGTGCCGACATCATGATGGCCTTCGACGAATGTACTCCGGGCGATGCAGACTTCGACTATGCCAAAAAATCGCTGCAACTCACGCAGCGTTGGCTGGAGCGCTGCGTCAACCAGATGCAAAAAACAAAGCCGCTGTACGGCCATTCACAATCGCTCTTCCCCATTGTTCAGGGAGCTGTATATCCCGAATTAAGGGAACAGGCAGCACGCCACGTAACAACCATCCCCGCCGATGGCTATGCTATTGGCGGTCTGTCGGTTGGTGAGTCGGAGGCGGACATGTATGCCATGATTGAGGTTGTAAACCCCATCTTGCCTATCGACAAACCGCGCTACCTGATGGGTGTTGGCACGCCGGTCAACATTCTGGAGGCAATTGACCGCGGGGTGGATATGTTCGATTGTGTAATGCCCACCCGCAACGGCCGCAACGGGATGCTTTTCACCCGCAACGGAGTCATCAACATTAGAAATAAAAAGTGGGCGGATGATTTCTCGCCGGTCGATCCGGATGGAACATCCTTCGTAGATCAAAATTACACCAAAGCCTTTCTGCGACACCTGATCGTTGCCAACGAAATGCTGGGTGCACAAATTGCCAGCCACCACAATTTAGCGTTCTACTTATGGCTGGTCAAAGAAGCGCGCCGACAAATTTTGGCCGACAACTTTAAAAGCTGGAAAGAAGAAATGGTTGTTAAACTGGCTCAACGTTTATGAAACTGAAAACACCCGCTATCGGCATATTGGACAGATACATACTGGGAAAGTTCATGGCAACTTTCTTTGTATCGATCGCTTTAATTATCAGCATTGCTACGGTTTTCGACATTTCGGAAAACCTGGACGATTTTCTATCGAAAGACGTTCCTGTACGCGAAATTGTGGTCAGCTACTACCTGAACTTCATTCCCTATTTTGCCAACCTGTTCAGTGCACTGTTCAACTTTATTGCGGTAATCTTCTTTACCTCGAAGATGGCCTACAACTCCGAAATTATTGCCATTCTGAGCAGCGGTGTGTCGTTCCACAGGCTGGTGCGCCCCTATATGGTAGGTGCGGCTATCATCGCCCTATTTACCTATATTCTGGGCAATTATATAATCCCGCCGGCCAATAAGGAAATGGTCAATTTTAAGACCACCTATATTAAAAAGAAACGGAACAGTCTGGAAACAAACATCCACCGACAAATTACCCCGGGCACCTACATCTATATGCGCAGCTACAACACATCGAACGATGTGGGCTATAAATTTACGATCGAGAAATTCGACGAGGGCAAACTGACCTCCAAGCTATCGGCCGATTTCATTAAATGGGATCGCGAACGGAAAGTTTGGGAAATCAACAACTATTTCATCCGCGATATCGACGGAAACAGGGAAAAAATAACCACCGGAACCAAGAAGGATACAACGCTCAACATGGTTCCCGAAGACTATGTGGCCCTGAAAAATATGGCCGAGACCCTGTCGTTGCCTGAGTTAAACAAAGAAATAGAATCGTTGAAGTTGCGCGGCATCAATGCCATCGACTTTCTGGTTGAAAAACACAAACGCCGGGCTAACCCTTTTTCAGCCTTCATTTTAACACTCATCGGCGTGTCGCTGGCCTCACGCAAGGTAAAAGGCGGACTGGGACTGCACTTGGGGCTGGGCATCCTGATTGCATTCAGTTATATCATGTTTATGCAGATTGCCACGGTCTTCGCAATCTCCGGATCGGTGCCCCCTTCTATCGCAGTCTGGATTCCAAACCTGATATTCGGTGCCCTGGCAGCCTACCTTTACAAACGGGCAATGCGCTAGCAAAAATTTCAAACTCAGCATAAAATTGTTCAAAACCAAGAAGACACGGAAAAGTTCACGGAAAGTTTAGAATGTTTTTAAAAACAGTTTGCTCAGTGAAAAAATTTTAATTTTGAACCGTAAAACTTTCAGACGAAAGGCCATTATGAAGTAAAAGCCTCCGCATTCTACGGAGCTAATTTTAATTAAAAATAACAAATTATGTCGTTGAAACGGAATATCCTGGACCTCAGAAAACGCAAAAGCGAGGTTCTCAAGGGTGGTGGTGAGAAAGCCATTGAAAAACAAGTGGCTATGGGTAAACTTACTGCCCGCGAAAGGATCCTTTACATCTTGGATGAGGGCTCATTCCACGAATATGATATGTTCGTTGAACATGTAGCCCGCGACTTCGATATGGACAAAATGAAGTTACATGGTGACGGGGTAATTATCGGTACCGGAACAATCAACGGTTCACCGGTTTGTATCTTCGCACAAGACTTCACCGTTGCTGGTGGTTCGCTGGGCTTAATGCACGCCCGCAAGATCACCAAAATTATGGACCACTCATTAAAAATGCGCGTTCCTCTGATCGGAATTAACGACTCAGGTGGTGCCCGTATACAGGAAGGTGTAAACTCGCTGGCCGGTTATGGTGAAATTTTCTTCCGTAACACGCTGGCATCTGGTGTTATTCCTCAAATCTCGGTGATTTTGGGACCTTGCGCCGGTGGAGCTGTTTACTCTCCTGCTCTTACTGACTTTGTATTTGTTGTAAACAACATCTCCAAAATGTTTATCACCGGCCCCGGTGTTATTAAAACCGTTTTGGGTGAAGAGATTTCGATGGAAGATCTGGGTGGTGCAAAAGTACACGCCGAAGTTACCGGAAACGCCCACTTCTATGCCGAAAGCGAGCAGGAATGTTTCGACCAAATCAAAAAACTGGTTTCATACATTCCCTGGAACAACGAACAAAAAGCAGAACGCATCGCTCCTGCCGAGCCAAAATCGAAAAAGAAAATCGAAAACATCGTTCCTGCCGATCCGAAAATGCCTTACGACATCCGCGACATTATCAAGTCAATTACGGATAACTCAGACTTCTTCGAGATCATGGAGATGTTCGCCCCTAACGTGGTGATTGGTTTCGGTCGTATGGAAGGAGAAACTGTTGGTTTTGTTGCCAACCAACCCAAAGTACTGGCTGGTGTGCTGGATTGCGACAGCTCGGATAAAGCAGCTCGCTTCATCCGCTACTGCGATGCTTTCAACATCCCGATCATCACCCTGGAAGACCTTCCGGGCTACTTGCCGGGAGCCGACCAGGAACACGCCGGGGTTATCCGCCACGGAGCAAAAATTCTGTATGCATACAGTGAAGCTACCGTTGCTAAAATCACCGTTATTATCCGTAAAGCTTACGGTGGTGGTTACATTGCGATGAACTCCCGTCACCTGCGTGCCGATTTCGTATTTGCATGGCCAACTGCCGAGATTGCCGTTATGGGACCTGAAGGTGCTGCAAACATCGTATTCCGCAAAGAAATCGCTGAAGCTGAAGATCCGGAAGCTATGCGTCAACTGAAAATCCAGGAATACAAAGACAAGTTTGCCAACCCTTATGTTGCTGCATCAAAAGGCTATATCGACGAGGTTATTGAACCCGAAGATACCCGCAAAATGTTGCTGCACGCCTTAAAAGTTTCAGCCAACAAGTCGATCTCCGGACCAAGAAAAAAACACGGTATTCCTCCGTTTTAATCAACAAACTGCAGAGTTATGCAAGAAGAAGAAAAATACGAAACGATTATTGTGCACAGCGCCGTGTACAAGACCGAGTATACAACCAAATACCGTAATCGTGTTAAATGGGAAAAACCGGATGAAAACCAACTATTTTCATTCATCCCGGGAACGATTATCGATGTATTTGTGAAACCGGGCGATGTTTTAAAAGAAGGAGACCCCTTGTTAATTCTGGAAGCAATGAAAATGCACAATGTTGTGCAAATGCCTTTCGATGGTAAAATTGCTACCGTGAATGTAAAAACAGGAGATAAAATTCCGAAAGGATCTCTGATGATTGAAATCGCAGCGAAAAAATAAGTATAAAAAAGGGGCTTTCATCGAGCCCCTTTTTCTTTTATTGAATTTGTGTTTTTTACAAGCGTTGCCTGAACACCTGGTAATCTTCAGGAAACAATTTTTCAATTCCCCGCTTCTCGGAGCGGAATAATCCGTAAACAGCCGATCCGCTTCCCGACATCAAGGCAAATGTGGCCCCTTGCTCGTAAAGCGTTTGCTTAATCTGTTCAACCTCGGGATAAGCCTGAAAAACGTATTTCTCGAAATGGTTCAACACATTGCCCTTCCATTTATTAACCGGGAACCCAACCAATCCCCTCAGCGATAAACGAGGCTTTTGCGGCACAATATTCTGGTAAGCCAAGGCCGTTGAAACGTGCACCGGAGGTTTAACCAAGATCAAATAATACTCCTTCAGGGTAAGTGGTATTTCCACCATCTTTTCACCTCGCCCGGTCGCAAAAACAGGCTTGTCCTGCAAAAAGAACGGGCAGTCGCTACCAAGCTGCAAGGCATATTCCATGAGCTTTTCGCCTTCTATTTCCAGCTTGAAGAGCTCGTTTAAGCTACGCAACGTATAGGCTGCATCCGACGAACCACCGCCTAGTCCGGCTCCCGAGGGAATTGTTTTATGAAGATGAATTTTCACATCCGGAATCCCGTAATCATCCTTGATCAGGCGGAAAGCCTTCACAACCAGATTATCGTCCGGTTTTCCGTCGATGGCAATGCCGGAACTACTAAACTGAAACTGATCGGATTCCACCACTTCCAGCGTATCCTGCATCTGAATCGGATAAAAAATTGTTTCCAGATTATGAAAACCATCGGGCCGCTTTTCAGTTACCAGCAAGCCCAAATTAACTTTTGCAATTGGATAAGTAATCATGTCTTTCTAATTTCCTTACCTCAATTTACGAAATACAATTGATTTAGTTGACATTTTATTGATATGTTTCAATTGGTGCACAGGTACACACCAGGTTACGATCACCGTAAGCGTCGTCAATACGTCCTACCGGTGGCCAATATTTATTTTCTTTTAGCCAGGCCAAGGGAAAAGCTGCCGTCTGCCGGCTGTAAGGATGTGCCCACTCATCGGAAGTAACCGAATCGGCTGTATGCGGAGCATTTTTCAGCGGATTATTCAACTGATCCGATTCGCCGTCAACAATTGCCTGAATCTCCTGGTAAATGGCCAACAGCGCCTCGATAAAGCGATCCAGCTCTTGCTTCGATTCGCTTTCGGTTGGTTCCACCATCAAGGTACCGTGCACAGGAAATGATAATGTTGGCGCATGGAACCCGTAATCCATTAGGCGCTTGGCAATATCAGCCTCCGTAATTCCGCTTGTCCCTTTAAAATGACGACACTCGAGAATCATCTCGTGTGCCACACGACCATTTTCGCCGGTATATAAAATTCCATAAGTGTCGGCCAGAGCCGAAGCAATATAATTGGCATTCAGAATTGCCATTTCGGTGGCTTTGGTCAGGCCATCGGCACCCAACATTTTGATGTAGCCATAGGTAATAGGCAACACTGAGGCACTTCCCCAGGGGGCTGCCGAAACCGCCGATATACCAACATGGCCGTTGTTCATAACCGGATGCGAAGGCAAAAAGTCGACCAGGTGCTCGGCAACGGCAATGGGCCCAACACCGGGGCCACCGCCACCATGCGGAATAGCAAAGGTCTTGTGCAGGTTCAGGTGGCAAACGTCAGCACCAATCCGCTTGGGATTGGTCAGTCCAACCTGCGCATTCATATTGGCACCATCCATATAAACCTGTCCTCCATATTGATGAATAATGGCACACATCTCTACAATAGAGGCCTCAAACACACCGTGCGTCGAAGGGTAGGTAACCATGAAAGCCGACAAACTATCCTGATATTCTTCAGCCTTTTGACGCAGAGCCTCAACATCCACGTTACCAAGCTCGTCGCAAGGCACAACCACCACCTGCATACCCGCCATTACAGCACTTGCCGGGTTGGTACCGTGTGCCGACGCCGGGATTAGCACTACATTACGCTGCTGATCACCACGGCTCAGATGATATTCACGAATCACCATCAAGCCCGCGTATTCACCTGCGGCCCCCGAATTGGGCTGCAAGCTTACATCGGCGAAACCGGTAATTTCCGATAAATCACGACGCAGCTCCTCCATCATCTCCTGGTAACCACGGGCCTGATTTTTCGGTACGAAAGGGTGAATACCTCCAAATTCTATCCAGCTTAAAGGCAGCATTTCAGTTGCAGCATTCAGTTTCATGGTACAGGAACCCAGCGGAATCATGGAATGAGTCAGCGAGATATCGCGATGTTCCAGCTTCTTAATATAGCGCACCATTTCGGTCTCGGAGCGATACTTTTCAAAAACCTCCTGGGTCAAGAAGGCCGAACTACGGGTCAACGACTCAACCAGCTTATCCTCTTGCGGATACTCCCGAATTGTGGGATAGCGCTTATTGGCCGCTTTCGCAAACACTTCAATAATCCAGTTGATATCATCGAGGTTGGTTGTTTCATCGATACTCAGTCCCACTTCACCATTATCGAAATAGCGGAAGTTCATCTCCAACTCCAGCGACAACCATTCAATATCCTCTACTTTAACATGCTTTGGAAGCGCAAAACGGATGGTGTCGAAGTAATATTCATTCTTTTGAGTATAGCCCAGTGCTGTTATTTCCTTATCGAGCAACACCGCAATACGATGGATACGCTCTGCAATCTGGCGTATCCCGGTCGATCCGTGATACACCGCATAAAAGCCGGCCATGGTAGCCAACAATGCCTGGGCAGTACAAATATTGGACGTTGCGCGTTCGCGCTTGATATGCTGTTCGCGGGTTTGCAGGGCCATGCGCAGCGCACGATTGCCATGGACATCCTTGGATACACCGATAATACGACCCGGCAAGCTCCGTTTAAATGCATCGCGAGCGGCAAAAAATGCAGCATGCGGGCCACCATAGCCCATTGGCACGCCAAAACGCTGGGAGTTTCCAAAGACGATGTCGGCGCCCCACTCTCCCGGAGCTGTCAATAAAGCCAGGCTCATCAGGTCGGTCGCAACAGCCACCTTGGCACCCTGTTGATGGGCCTGCTCGGTAATTTCGGCATACGAAACCACCTCGCCGTTTGCATTCGGGTACTGCACCATCAAACCAATCACCTGTTCGTTGAAGCTAAAATCCTGAAGTTCGCCAATTGTAAGTTCGATGCCCAGCGGCACAGCGCGGGTATGCAAAACATCGAGGGTCTGCGGCCACATATTCCGGTCGACCAAAACAACATTGGCACCTGCTTTAACCTGTGCACGGCTTCGCGAATTCAGAATCATAATCATGGCTTCGGCGGCAGCAGTGGCCTCATCCAACAACGAAGCATTGGCTAAGTCCATGGCTGTCATCTCGCAGATCATGGTTTGGAAGTTCAGCAAAGCCTCTAAACGCCCTTGGGAAATTTCGGCCTGATAGGGCGTGTAGGAAGTGTACCAAACCGGGTTCTCCAACACATTCCGGAGGATTACCGCCGGGGTAATCGTGTCGTAGTATCCCATTCCGATATAGGTATTAAAAACCTTATTCTTCTTGGCTAAAGCCAGAACTTTACGGTAATACTGCCGCTCGGTCAAGCCGTCTTCCAGTCGAAGGGGCTTTTCGAGCCGTATATTGGCCGGAACTGTTTGATCGATCAGTTCCTGTACCGACGAGACACCAAGTTGTGTCAACATTGCGGTTATATCTGATTCACGAGGCCCAATATGCCGGGCCACAAATTTGTCGTTTGCCATGCTTGCTAATTTTTTAATCGATAATAAGAGTGCTCCAATATTAGCTCGAAGAAACAGCGGAAAAAATGATTTTTTACCGTACTTAATCCCTTCCAGCCCCTCATACCGGGAAGACCCGGGGGAATCGAAACTTCATCGTTGCCGTTTTAACTTAAAAACGGGTTCGACTTTTTCTCGAAACCAATGCTGGTTTCCGGCCCATGTCCGCTGTACACCACCGTTTCGTCGGGCAACACCAGGAGCTTCTGCTGAATATTGGAAATCAGCTGCTCATAGTTTCCTTTGGGCAAATCAGTCCGTCCTATGCTTCCGTAAAACAGCACATCGCCAGCCAACAAAAAATTTTGCTCGGGACTGTGCAACACCAGATGTCCGGGAGCATGCCCGGGAACATGAATTACTTTTAGGCTTGAATTGCCGAACTGAATTTCATCCTGCTCATCGATAAAGCCATCGGGACCGTCCACCGGCTCTGTTGGAATGCCAAAACGTTCGCCGTGGGCCACAATCTCGTCCACCAAAAAGGCATCGTCCTGATGAGCCAAAAATGGAATATTGTACTTACTGCGGCAAAAGCTAACCCCGAAAATATGGTCCAGGTGGCAATGCGTATTCACCAGCTTAACCGGCGTTAATTGATTTTGCTCCACAAAGTCGGTCAATTCCTTTTGTTCGTAGTCGAAATAACAACCTGCATCCACAATGATGCACTCACCCGTTTCGTCGTACAACAGGTATGTATTTTCCTGAATCGGGTTGAATGTAAACTTCTTAACTTGTATCATGCTTAAATATTAATCAAAAAATCGGCATACAGAAACCTGCATCGCCCCAAAAAACAAAGCCCCGCTTACGAGCAACAAACTGCCGGCTTCCCAATGACCAGGTTCTGCTTGAAAAAACACCAGCAAACAGCCGTTAGCCTCGACCTCTACATGTCATAGCATCAGACTTTCTCAGGTATCTTCCAGCCCTACTGTTCTGTCCCTTTCAACAGCGGAACAAACACAAATGTTCCATGGGTTTCCTTTTTATACTCGATCTCCGAAACACGGGTAACCACCGTCATTATTTGCTGGTCGGTTGGGCCCAGCGGAATGACCAAACGCCCGCCGATGACCAATTGCTGCAACAAATCTTCGGGGATAAACGGTGCTCCTGCTGTCACAATAATCTTGTCAAAGGGGCCATAGGTTGGCAGCCCTTTGTAGCCATCGCCGTAAAAAAATTTTGGGAAATAGCCCAGCTGTGGCAGCAACTGCTGCACCTTCAGGTACAACTCGCGCTGCCGTTCGATGGTAAACACATTTACGCCCATTTCGAGCAGCACAGCAGCCTGGTAGCCCGAGCCGGTGCCCACCTCGAGCACCTTATCGTGCGGCTTAAGCTGCAACAAGCAGGTTTGAAAAGCGACGGTATAAGGCTGCGAAATGGTTTGTCCGGCACCGATCGGAAATGCCTGATCTTTATAGGCAAACTGAATAAAACCGCTATCCATGAACAAGTGCCGGGGCACTCTCGAGATAGCATTCAAAACCTTTTCATCCTTTATCCCTTTGATTTTTAATCCTTCAACAAGTCTTTTTCTCAATCCCTGATGTCTCAGCGTATCCAGCGGGTTCATTTCGTCAATTTTTTGGGTATAAAAATAAATAAATTGTGTAGTAGCCCCTCCTAAAAGGCGAACATTATCAACGGCGCCCGGTTGAAAAGTTGCCCCTTCTCCAGCGCTTTAAAGTAGCTTTTTATTTCTAATTTGGAGCATGATCAAAACCGCGATTATATCGGCCGATGCCTTCAACCCCGAGCTGAGCAATCGACTCGGACAACTTAAAGAACTGCAAGTAAAAGACTTTCTGTCGGGTTACAACCAGCTGTCGGAACACATGCTGCACGCACAGGCCGAGTCAATCATCCGGGCCTCCGAGCTGACTTACTTCGACCAGCTAAGTCCCTCCTTCGATTTGATCAAATTAGCATTACGCAACCGCAACAATTTGTATTTCAGCCAACTTCCGAAACTCAACGAACAGCAATTCAACGAATTAATCCGTTTATCGCAGGAGGCGGATACAAGCATCCAACTGGCAGTACCCTTGCTTTTCAACAAGCAAATTTTGAAAGCAATCCCTTTGGTAAAGGCTCCGTTTTTAGCAAACATCCGGCTTTCGGCAGCAGATGATCAGCTAACTGCCGACGCCTTCTTCCAGCTTCTGTTGATGCTTGTTTGGCTGGATCAAGGCGATTGTCGAAAAACCGATTCAATGACCTTCGCTGACGCCGAAGGGCTGAGCATTCTGGAAGCAAGGCTCGCCTTTCATTCCGGGTCGATTGCCCGAATCTTACTCTCGAAGCACTTCAGGGAGAAGGATACCGGCATTGAACTCTTTAGTCCGGACATGAAGCCCCTCCGGGTCAAAACAGATTCCAACTACTTCAACGCTTGCAGGGAAACTGAGTACAATGCCATCAGCAACTTGATCAACAACATTCGCAAGAAACCGGCAGTCGTCCTCAACCTGACACAGCTGCAACAGGCGCAACAAATTTTCCGCAGCTTTCAGCAAAAGACCAACTTCGCTGGCAAACAGTTCTCGTAATTCCGATTTATAGTTGAAATTATACCCCTTGTTTCTGTGAAAGTCCCTTCTGCATTTACCTTCTATCTAATGTACCCACCCTGGCCCTCCCTCACGAAGGGAAATTCACGTTATTTTTATCGGACGGCAATCCCGCTGAAGCGGAACGACATTTTACCGGCATATTTCAGCGTACAAATTCAGCTCTAAAAAGAGATAAAACGATTTACCGAATACTTTATGCTGTAGATCATCGTTCTTAATTTGATCTGAAAAGTTACCTATCTTCACCTCCGGAATGAACAAGACGAAAACCGTATTAAGCTACCTGACCTTTGATGCCTTAGCCGCCTGCTCCAGCTGGATTCTTTTTTATTTGTATAACAATCGTGCGGGCGAAACACCGCTACCCACTGCTGAACTAACAAGCCAGCCGGATTGCTACCTTCCGATGGTTATTCTTCCTTTCTGCTGGATCTTGGTTTACTTTATCACCGGCTACTACGACAACATTTTCCGAAAATCGCGGCTGATCGAGCTTTCGCAAACCTTCTTCACCACACTTTGGGGTTCGGTTATTTTATTTTTCCTGCTGGTTTTGAACGACAAATTTCCCGGCCACCTGAATTTTCTGAAACTTTTCCTGGTGCTGTTTTCCCTGCAATTTGGCATCACTTATTTTTTCAGGATCATGCAAACCAGCCGGATCACGCGCAAAATCCATCAGCGACAATTCGGGTTCAACACATTGATCGTCGGGGGCGACGAAAAGGCTGTCGAGCTTTTCCATCATCTGAACAATCAGGAGAACCCCTCGGGCAACCTACTGGTGGGCTATGTTGAACTCGATCCGCAGCAGCAATCGCCCTTGAAACAACACCTGCCCTATTTAGGAGGAATGGCCGAAATACCTTCCGTCATTGAGAAATACAAGATTGAAGAGGTGATTGTCACCATCGCCTCCTCGGAGCATAATTTACTCAGCAGACTACTTATTCTTCTGCAGCGCTTCAAGCTAACGGTTTGGGGAATCCCCGACCTGTACGACCTGCTCTCGGGGGCACAAAAAACCAACAACCTTTACGGGCTGCCACTTTTTAAGATATCCAATGGCATTATGCCTGCCTGGGCCATGAATGTAAAGCGATTATGCGATGTGATTTTCTCTGCGTTCGGCCTCCTGCTGTTCGCTCCCTTGTCGCTGGCAATTGCCATCGCTATAAAAATAGATTCGCACGGTCCGGTTATTTATGCACAGAACCGGGTGGGACGCTTCGGAAAAGAGTTCCGGATTTTCAAATTTCGGACGATGGTATGCGATGCTGAAGTCAAAGGGCCTCAGCTATCGTCGACCAACGACCCCCGAATAACGACCGTTGGTCGGTTTTTACGCAAAACCCATCTGGATGAAATTCCTCAGTTCATCAACGTGATCATGGGGCAGATGTCGCTTGTTGGCCCGCGCCCCGAACGCCGGTATTTTATTGAGCAACTGGTAGCCAAAGCGCCCCAATACGGACTCCTGCACAAGGTGCGCCCGGGCATCACCAGCTGGGGACAAATTAAGTACGGTTATGCTTCAAATATCGATCAGATGCTTGAACGCCTCCCCTACGACCTGGTATACCTGAAAAACGCATCGTTGTATCTCGATTTCAAAATAATGATTTACAGCACCCTTGAATTGTTCAGTGCCAAAGGGAAATAAAAGCCTGCCGGGCAGGCTCAGGATAGCGGAAAAGATTGAATGGCCCGGTATTCGGCTCCTTGGGCTGTCTGGATACTCTCGTACAACACCATCCGGTCGACGTGCAGCTGTTGGCGGGGCAAATCGCCCATTTCGCTCACGGCACTTAAAAGCTGCGCCATGTTTTCAATCTTCTTCATGCGGGCAATGGTCAAATGCGGCCGAAAAGATTTCGGAGCCTCGATGAACCCCGCCTCCACCAAGCGATGCTGCATGTCGGCCACCAGTGCTTTTAGCTCACCGACCTGTTCCACATCCACAAAAAGCACCTGCGGTTGCTTCGCTTTTTTGAAGAACGATAAATGCCCCAGCTCCACCGTCAAGGCATGCCTGGTAGCCGCAAAATCGCCGAGCAGCCCAACAAGCCTGGCTTCATCATCGGGCGCCATCATTCCGAAAAAATGAAGCGTCAGGTGATAATTCCGGGGCTTCACCCAACGGATCCGTTCATCACGCAGTTCGGTCTTCAATTGCTGAATGCGACACTGACAAGCCTCGGACAAGGCGGCATCGATGGCCAGGAAAATGCGTTTCATCAGATCACCCCCGCTTCAATAAACAAAATGATCTCCTCAATCATCCGGTCTTCTTCAACCGGATCGTACTCGGCTTTCAGGTCGTTACCAAACAGCCGGGCAATGCCTTGCCAAAAGAAAGCCGACACGCCTCCTTTCAAATCCTTGATCAGTTCGTAGGAAGTATGTCGGGTCTCGCGGTCAATCAGCTTTATCAGGATTCGCCCTTCCGATATCGACAATTTTTTCAGCTGATCGCCATATTGATCAAACAGCTCTTTTTCGGCTGCCTTAAGGTATTCTTTGCGGGTTTTCCGGCTGTCGGACGCGCGATAGCGGGCATCGTACTCGGCCATCAGCTCGGCCGCTTTCAGCGCGTAGGGGTACACCTTTTTCACCTTCATGGCCAGCCGCCAGTATTTTCGTTCCAGTCGTTTGGTTTTGAAATGCCGCCTGGGGAAAACCGGAATGGGCTCCAGACTGACATGAGGTATTGTATCGCCACCTTCCTTTACACCGCTCAGGTAGTGAACCGTGTCGGCCTGCTGCGCGAACCCGCCCGCAACAAAGGCCATCAACAGAATGATCATACAACTTAAACTCTTCATGACATTGAACGAAGATAATGCCTTATTTGCCGAAAACGAACAGCGGACCAAAGATTCTGCTTTGGAACGAGTTATTATCTTTGTATGAAAAATTAGAAAGGGTTATTTATGAATCAAAAAATGAAGGTGAACGTTACCTCCGAGTTTGGGGAACTCGAGGGCGTAATTGTTCATACACCGGGGCTCGAAGTTGAGGAGATGACCCCCGAAACAGCCAAGCGAGCGCTGTACAGCGACATCTTAAACCTATCGGTGGCCAGCCAGGAATACCAACAGCTGAAAGGCGTTTTGTCGAAGGTGAGCCGTTGCTTTGAGGTGACCGATCTGCTGGCCGAGATCCTGAAAGATGAGCCGGTGAAGCGAAGCCTGATCAACGAGATTTGCCTGCGCGAAAATGCAGTCGACATTCAACCCGACTTACTGGGGTTAACAAGTCCGGAGCTGGCTCGTCAGCTCATACAGGGAGTTCCCATTAAGCGGAACAACCTGACGCGCTACCTGAGCCAGGAGCGCTTCAGCCTGTGGCCGTTGCACAACTTTTTATTCACCCGCGATGCGTCCATGGCTTTTCGCGACGAGGTGGTGATCGGCAAAATGGCCAATGCTGTGCGCGACCGCGAGTCGCTCATCATGGAAGCCATTTTCAACCATCATCCCTTGATTGAAAGTAAAACAATCAATGCCGAGCGTTCGGAGATGATGAAGGCCGACACGAAAATAAAAATTGAAGGCGGCGACTTTCAGGTTGCCCGCCAGGATGTTCTGGTGATCGGGACGGGCGTGCGCACATCTACGCAGGGCATCGACTTCATCCTCGAAAGCATCAAAGCACGTCAGGAGCCCATTCGCCATATCATCGTTCAGGAGCTGCCCGACTTACCCGAGTCCTTCATTCATCTGGACATGGTTTTCACCTTTCTGGATCGCGATGCCTGCATGATTTACGAACCACTGATTATGGGCACAAACCGCTTCCACACCATCCACATTCAGGTTGAAAATGGGGAAGTGACCCGAATTTCGGAACGCAAGAACCTGGTGGAGGCCCTGCAACTACTTGGCATGGACATGAAACCAATTCGCTGTGGCGGCAAAAACGATATTTGGACCATGGAACGCGAACAGTGGCACAGCGGCGCTAACTTTTTTGCCATTGCCCCGGGACAGGTCATCGGCTACGAGCGCAATGTAAACACGGTGAACGAGCTGCACAAAAACGGCTTTGAAGTGCTTAAAGCACAGGATCTGATTGACGGCAAGGCCATCATTCCGCCAAACAAAAAATGCGTGGTAACCATTGCCGGATCCGAATTGGCGCGCGGTGGTGGCGGTGCCCGATGCATGACCATGCCCTTCCGCCGAAAAAACATCGACTGGTAAACACTCAATAAACATTCTTCAGTATAAATATAAAACGATGCGAAAACTCCGAACACACGAACTAAACCGATTGAACGCGGAAGAATACGAACAAACCGGGAAGATGCCGCTTGTTGTCGTTCTGGACAATGTGCGAAGCTGTAACAACATCGGCTCGTTTTTCCGAACATCGGATGCCCTGCTGGTTGATTCGATTTATTTGTGCGGCATTACCGCCACCCCACCCAATAAAGAAATTCACAAAACAGCGCTGGATGCCGAGAAAACGGTGAACTGGCAGTACTTCGAACATACCGAAGAAGCCATTGCAAAGCTCAAAGAAGCGGGTTTTACCGTTTACGCCATCGAGCAAATCGATCGGAGCGTCCTGTTACCCGACTTTACGCCCGCCACCGACGAAAAAGTTGCCCTGGTGTTTGGCAACGAGGTGAAAGGTGTACAGCAAAAAATAGTGGATATTTGCGATGGAGCGATCGAAATTCCGCAATTTGGCACCAAGCACTCGTTCAATGTGTCGGTGAGCGCCGGTATTGTTCTTTGGGATATCTTTAAAAAGATGAAGTGGGCTAAGTCCTAAGTCTCTCTTTTTTATCCGGAGTCGGGGTAAGTTCCTTCCCGAACAGGTCAGACTGCTCTGTGGATGGCTCACCTGCCCGGTTGGAGCCGGAAACTGGCCAATGGGAGGCTTTCCCCTGCCAATTAAGTCAGAAATCCAGCCAATGGGAGGCTTCCCCCTGCCAATTAAGTCAAAAATCCGGCCGATGGACTGGGTTCCCTATCCAATGGGATCAGAAATCTGGCCGATGGGCTGGTGCCGGCCCCCCGGGGAGGGTTCACCATGCCTCGGGGACGCGTCAACCGGGCGTTTCAGGATTATCGAGAAGGAACAAAAAATAAAGGCTGTCCGAAACTAAATCGGACAGCCTTCGCTTTATTGTTTATTTCCGCTAAGGGAATTACTTCACGATTTCCTGGAAGCGCGCTTCGTTGAAATACTTGGCAAATTCCAGGTCAGTAGCGATTTTCGCTTTCAGTTCAGCGTTCATCGCAACCGCTTTTTCAAGGCTTTCGTACATCAGGTTTTCTTTTGCTGTACGGGCACCTACTACGGCTTTAAAATATTCAGTCATGTAGCAACCTTCCCAAGGGCAAGCTTCCAATGCTTTCAAAGCACCGGCATTGTCGCCATCCATGATTTTAGCCAGACCTTCGTTCGGTGTGTTTGTTCCGTTCAACAGTTTAACGGCTTTTTCGTACTCGCCTTTTTTGATGGCTACAATACCCAGGTTGTTGTTTACTTCAGCACCGGCACCCGAAGCAGCACCGAACAATTCTTCAGCTTTGGCCACATCGCCTTCAACCAAAACGCAAGCGCCTAAGTTGTTTTTGATGATGGGTTCAGCAGGAGCCAAAGTCTCTGCTTTTTCGAACAAAGGTTTTGCATCGGCAAAACGACCTTGTTGTGCCAACACCATTCCCTGGTTGTTGTAACCTCTCCAGTCGTTCGGATATACATCCGACATGGCGCCGTAAATCATCAGTTGTTTGTCTTTGTCTTCTGTCAAAGTTCCGGCATACAGCAATTCAGCGGGGTTCAACGCACTTGGGTTGTTCATGGCCAATTCCATGATTTCGGCATCAGTTTTACCAATCAACTCAACATTGGCTGTAATTTTTGCACGACGCAATTGCGGCAAAATTTCATCGGCAACGCTGGTGAACGCTTGCGACAAGTTGCGGATTTCGCGTTCGCGAACTTCAGGATCGGAGTACATTGAAAGTACACGCAGGATCAATTCTTTATCCTGAATGTTTGATTTCTCCATCAACTCTTTGAAACCATCCCAGTCTTCGGGAGTAAATTTCGATTTCAGCTCAGCTTCAATTTTTTGTCTTTTCAGCTGTTTTTCCATGTATTTAGTTGACGAACCTTCCCGTTTTTCAGACAGTTTTGTGTTCCAGTCCAGCTCACCATCAGGCGAAGCATAAGCCGAAACTTCAACCGACTTCAATTCTTTGCGTTCCGCATCGAAAGCATCTTTAGCATATTCTTTCAACTTTTCGATATCTTCTTTTTTCAACTCCGTATTTCTCAACACAGCGCTGTTGATCAAATATTTGATGTCGGTAGTGTAAGCATCGGGAACAATGCGTTGGAACGGATCGATGTTGGGATCGTAAACGCCTGTTGTGTTTTTCTCGCGTTGAACGCCCAGAATTGCTGCCGGGTAGTTCACAACCAATGTTGGCGTTGCCAATACACCATCGGCCACTTTGATGGGCTCAAAGTCAACACTTTTTGCACCTTTAGTAGCCGTGATGCGGATTTCCAATTCCGACTTTCTCATGTCGTCAGCAAACGGAACGGCATCTTTATAGTTAAAGTTTCCACCGTTTGTGTAGCTGATTACTTTGTTGTTAGCCATCACTTTTTCACCCTGTACCGTTACAGGTTCGAAAGCAGTTTCGCCACCTTCATATTTCAATACAGGAGTAGCAACAACAGTCGCTTTTTTCACAAAATATTTCGACGGGAAAACGCCGTCAATGGCAACATCAACATCGCCGCCATGAGTTTCCAATACTTCAGGAGTAACTTTGAAGCTGATCTGATCAGCATTCTTTTTCATTTTTTGCAAACTTGCACAGCTCGATAACACGACCGACGCAACCGCAACAGATGCAAGTGATTTAAAGTTAAAATGTTTCATTTGTAGAACTATTAAATTGATTAGTTTTCCAACCTCGCACGAATATACAAATTTTGCGTGCTATTCGTTTAAAATTACCCGATTAATGCCGGGCGCATGCTTTTTATCAAAGATGATACCACGAATTTTTTTGTAGTCTTGTTCATTGCCCACAAAATCTACCTTGTTGGTATCAATCAACAGGATAGGAAAATCGTGTTGCTGCCGCAGATAGCTGAAGTAGCCATTCTCAATTTGAGAAAGATATTCCAACTTGATCGACTGCTCGTAGTTCCGCCCTCTTTTACGAATATTCTTCAAAAGGTTTTCGGGACTTAAGTGCAGATAAACATATAGATCGGGCTTCGGAAGTTTATCGTAAATGATCTGAAAGAAGCGATGATACAGGTTATACTCGTCATTGTTCAGGGTGGTCTGTGCAAAAATCAGACTCTTTGCAAAGTAGTAGTCCGACACCCAAAAGGAACTGAACAACTCAAAGTCGCGAATATTTCGGCTCAACTGGTTATAGCGATCGGCCAGGAAAGACATTTCCAGCGGAAAGGCATATTTATCCTGCTGCTGATAAAATTTAGGCAGAAAGGGGTTATCCTCGAAGCCTTCGAGCAAAACCCTCGCCCCGTAATCGCTGGCAATCAGCTTTGTCAGGCTCGTTTTTCCGCTCCCGATATTTCCCTCAATGACTAAATAATTAATATCCATAGACACAAAAAATCCCGGGAGTTTGTCGTCCCGGGATTCAAAAATACAATTTAAAAAACGGTTTCCCGAAGGTCGTGGCTTACAAATTCATGCCCAGATGATAAAATGTAAAAGCCCACACATCGGTATATTCTTCAATAATTTTTGTAGTTGGTTTGCCTGCACCGTGGCCGGCCTTGGTATCGATACGTATGAGCGTGGGCAGGTCTCCGACGTTGTATTCCTGCAAACGGGCTGCATATTTAAACGAGTGCGCCGGAACCACGCGGTCGTCGTGATCGGCTGTAGTTACCAGCACCGCCGGATATTTTCCGCCCTTGGCAATGTTGTGATAAGGGGAATAACCGTAGAGGTATTCAAACATCTCCTTGCTGTCGTCGCTGCGTCCGTAGTCGCCGGCCCAGGCCCAGCCAATGGTAAAATATTGATAACGCAGCATATCCATTACGCCCACCGCCGGCAAGGCAACCTGAAACAGATCGGGACGCTGATTGACCACGGCGCCAACCAGTAAACCTCCATTCGACCCGCCCATCAGGGCTAATTTTGCCGGCTTGGTGTAATTCGATTCAATCAAATATTCGGCAGCGGCAATGCAGTCGTCAAACACATTTTGCTTGTTCAATTTAGTTCCGGCCTTGTGCCAGTCTTCGCCGTACTCGCCACCACCACGCAGGTTGGCCACCGCCAGCACACCTCCGTTTTCGAGAAATGCCATACGGGTAGAAGAATATGATGGCGTCAGGCTGATGTTAAAACCACCATAGCCATATAATAAAGTCGGGTTGTTTCCATCGAGTACCAAATCTTTTTTGTGTACCAAAAACATTGGCACCCGTGTACCGTCTTTCGACTCGCAGAATTGCTGTTCCACCACAAAGTCGTCCGGGTTGAAGGCCACTTCGGGGCGGAAATACAAACTCAGCTCCCGGGTTTGAAAGTCGTAGTGATAAATCTCGCCCGGCGTATTGAAAGAGGTGTAACTGAAGAAAGCTTCGGCCTCTTCCTTTTTACCCGAAAAACCCCCAACGGAACCAATTCCGGGCAATGGCAGTTCATAGTCTAACTTCCCGTCAATGGCATATACTTCAACCACATTATGCGCATCCTTCATGTATTGGGCAACAATCTCGCCGCCGTTAAACGACACCGACTCGAGCACATTCTCCCCTTCGGGCAAGATGTCCACCCAGTTTTCCTCCGCCGGCTTGGTAAAGTCCACTTTAATCAGCCGATAGCGGGGAGCTTTATAATTGGTCAGCACATATAGCTGGTTACCCAGATTATCCACCACGTTGAAGTCGTACTCATAGCTGATCATCACGGGTACAAAGTCGCTCTGAGGCCGGAGCAGATCTTTCACAAACAGGGCGTTGCCGCTTGTTCCTTCGCTCGACGAGAGCAGCAAGAAGCGTTTATCGTCGGTAACGCCGGCTCCAAACATCCGCTTCGGATGCTCCTGATCTTCCTTCACCAAAACATCGTCGTGCTGACTTGTTCCTATTTTGTGGTAGTAAACCTTTTGGTATTCGTTTGATTTGGACAACTCACTTCCGGCTTCCGGCTCGTCGTAGCGACTATAAAAAACACCTCCGTCGTACCACGAAAGGCCTGAAAATTTCACCCACATCAGGTGGTCGTCCAACATGGCTCCGGTTTCGATATCCTTCACAAATACCTCATTCCAATCCGACCCGCTGCGGGCAATGGAGTAAACCAGGTATTTGGCATCGTCGGATATTTCGACTCCCGCGAGGGCTACCGTTCCATCGTCGGAGAGCACATTGGGATCCAGCAAGACAACGGCATCGCCCTGTAACGAATCAGCCATGAACAAGACATTCTGATTCTGAAGACCATCATTTTTGAAGAAGAAATACTTGCCACTTTTCTTAAAAGGTGTCCCCAGCCGTTCGTAGTTCAATAAATCGGTCAGTTGGCTGCTAATCTTATCGCGGTTGGGCAGCTTTTTCAGATAATCGAAGGTCACCTTATTCTGGGCTTCCACCCAGGCTTCGGTTTCAGCTGAGGTGTCGTTTTCCAGCCAACGATAAGGATCGTCGACACTTGTTCCGAAGTAATCGTCAGTTACCGCTTCCTTTTTTGTTTCGGGGTAACTCAATTTTTGTGTGCACGAGGCCATAAGCAAGATGGTAGATAAATAGACTAATTTTTTCATTTGCATAAAATTGATCGGTGAAAGTTGTATGCACAATCAGTAACAACCGATCCGCATTTATTACAGGATTTTGTTGGAATCCCTCACTTTCCGGTCTTTTTTACCTCCAATAACCTGCCCGGTAATTACCCCAATGGCAAAAGCCGGTGAATAGAACACGGCCTTTTCAACTTCGGGGAAAAGCACAGTCAGCAGAAATGCCAGGGCCATGAATCCTACCGTCCAGTACACCGACTGCAAATAGGTGTGGTACGATGGCGGGTAGAAGCCGTGCTCCTTCCGCAGATGGTCGCTCAGTCGCGATTGCAGCGAATCGATCCGGCGGCGCTCGGCTCCCGGTTGCTGAACGGCCTTGGCAACCTGATCGGCAGTTTGTTCTATTTCGTTCCGCAAGGCATAACAAGCCCGGCACGAGGAGGCCTGCGCATCGGTTCGCTCGGCATTGCGCAGGTATTCCTCGATGCGAAAGAAGCGCAAATCTTTCACATTTGATCCTTTTAACTGATCGACTATTTTCTTTTCAAATCCCGGATACCAGTTTTCCATATCGCTTGGCTGTTAAATGTTTTCATGCAAAAATAAGGCAAAAAAAATGCCTGCAAAAGCAGGCATTTCCGATCTATGCGATTTGTATTAGTCATCATTTCTCGATGGACGACGCTCACCGCCTTCGCGACGAGGTCCGCGGTTGTCGCGACGGTCACCACGATCACGACGATCGCCGTTATCACGACGCGGAGCACGCTCACGTGGCGGACGTTCTACATAACCTTCCGGTTTGGGAAGCAATGCTTTGCGGGAAAGCTTCAGTTTATTGTCGCGATCGATATCCAACAATTTCACTTCCACTTCGTCGCCAACTTTCAATACATCTTCGGTATTTTGTACGCGTTCCCAAGCAATTTCAGAAACGTGTAACAGACCTTCTTTTCCGGGAAGAATCTCGATGAAAGCACCGAAAGTTGTGATCGATTTCACTTTACCTTTATAGATTTCTCCTTTTTCAGGCAATGCGATAATTTTTTTGATCCGTTCTTTGGCTGCATCCAGAGCATCTTTGTTCAGGCCTGAAACTTCAACATATCCTTTATCATCTTTTTCTTCGATGACGATGGTTGTTTTAGTTTCTTCCTGCAGCTTTTGAATGTTTTTACCGCCAGGGCCAATGATTGGTCCAATCATGTCTTTCGGAATGATTACCGTTTCAACACGAGGTACATTGGGTTTATATTCGCTGCGAGGTTCGCTGATTACTTCAATAATCTTACCCATGATGTGCTCACGACCTTGCTTGGCTTGTTGCAAAGCTTGCGACAATATTTCGTACGACAATCCGTCAACTTTGATGTCCATCTGTGTAGCCGTAATACCTTTATCGGTACCGGTTACTTTGAAGTCCATATCACCCAGGTGGTCTTCGTCGCCCAGGATATCGGAAAGAATGGCAAATTTGGTATTTCCTTTATCGGTGATCAATCCCATGGCGATACCTGAAACCGGACGCTTCATTTGGATACCGGCATCCATCATAGCCATGGTACCGGCACAAACTGTTGCCATTGACGATGAACCGTTTGACTCAAGGATATCGGAAACCACACGAACAACATAAGGGAAATCTTGCGGGATCATGCGTTTCAGGGCGCGGTAAGCCAGGTTACCGTGACCAATTTCACGACGGCTCAAGCCACGTGGTGTTTTGGCTTCACCCACACAGAATGGCGGGAAATTGTAGTGCAACAGGAATTTTTCAGTTCCCTGAACGGTTACACCGTCAATGATTTTCTCATCCATTTTGGTTCCCAAAGTCACTGATGACAATGACTGGGTTTCGCCACGGGTGAAGATTGAAGAGCCGTGTGATCCGGGCAAGTAGTTGGTTTCGCCCCAGATCGGACGAATTTGCGTGGTTGTACGACCATCCAAACGGATACCTTCGTCCAGAATCATGCGACGCATGGCTTCTTTTTCCACATCGTGGTAATATTTTTTAATCAACTTGATATTTTGTACCAGGTCGATTTCTTCGTTTTCAGCATTCGCCTCTTCGTAGGCAACGATGTACTCGTCAACCAATTCTTTGAATGAAGACATCCGCAATTGCTTGTCGGCAATACGCTGCGTTGCAATAGCATAGCATTTTTCGTAAAGGTCGGCGTGTACCTTTTCGCGCAATTCTTCGTCATTCACTTCATGACAATATTCGCGTTTGGCTTTACCTACTTCGGCGGCCAATTCTTCTTGTACTTTACAGTGAACACGGATGGCGTCGTGAGCAACTTTAATTGCTTCCAACATTTCTTCTTCAGTCACTTCATCCATTTCACCTTCAACCATCATAATGTTCTCGTAAGAGGCACCCACCATGATGTCGATGTCTGATTCTTTCAGCTGAGCAGCGCTTGGATTCACCACGAACTCGCCGTTGATGCGACCAACACGTACTTCTGAAATCGGACATTCGAAAGGAATATCGGAAACCTGAATAGCAGCGGAGGCTGCTAAACCAGCCAAGGCATCAGGCATTACATTTTCATCAACAGAAATCAATGAAATCATCACTGCTGTTTCGGCGTGGTAATCAGCCGGGAACAGCGGACGCAGAGCACGGTCAACTAAACGAGCGACCAGAATTTCGTCGTCGGAAGGACGCGCTTCACGTTTCAAGAACCCACCGGGGAAACGACCTGCTGCCGAGAATTTCTCGCGGTAG
Organism: Mangrovibacterium marinum; assembly: GCF_003046625.1. Taxonomy (GTDB): domain Bacteria; phylum Bacteroidota; class Bacteroidia; order Bacteroidales; family Prolixibacteraceae; genus Mangrovibacterium; species Mangrovibacterium marinum. The sequence goes on along the minus strand of NZ_QAAD01000009.1, from coordinate 127,183 downwards.
TCAACCGACACAGGCATAAAATCAACATCTTCTTTGGCTTCTTTGGCCGACACCACTGTTGCTAACAACATGGTATCTCCCATTTTTACAACAACTGCACCATCAGCCTGACGGGCTAATCGTCCGGTTTCGATCGTAATTTGACGACCGTCACCAAGGTCAATTGTTTTAATAATTGCTTGACTCATAAAAATTTGAACTAAATTTTAATTTTCTAACTGTTTCTTGTGGTGGTGGGGTTATCAAAAATAATAAAAGGCAATAAGAATTATTGCCTTTTATTGAAAATTTTTATCGACGTAAGCCAAGCTCTTTGATGATGCTACGATATCTTTCGATATCTTTTTTGGCTAAGTAATCTAACAAGCTACGGCGCTTACCTACCATGCTAACCAAAGCACGCTGTGTACTGTAGTCTTTTTTGTTTTTCTTCAGGTGCTCAGTCAGGTGAGCGATACGGTATGAAAACAAAGCGATTTGTCCTTCAGCTGAACCCGTGTCGGTTGCGCTTTTACCGTGTTTTCCAAAAATCTCTGCTTTCTTTTCAGAAGTCAAATACATAATTTCTTTTTTAAAATTGTGATACAATGTTTAAGCTGCAGCATCGCATTCAATAACAACAGCTTAAAATTAGTTCGCCTTAAAAGCTGCGCAAAAGTAATCATTTAATTTGAAATACCAGCTTCGCCGGCTTTTTATTTGACTGATTCACTTTTAGGTAGGTGCGTCCGGCTATCCCTTTTCGAGTAAATTCCGGAAGCGCCTGATTTGCTCGGGCGACCCCAGCACAAAAAGCTGGTCTCCTCGGCTTAAGGTCAGCTCCGACGACGGATTAAAAATATACTTGGCGCCGCTGATCTTAATCCCAACAATATTGCCCCCCGAGATATCCTGAGCGTTGAGCTCTTCGATGGAGTGATTCACGAAACAATCGGCCATATTGGTGCAACTAATTTCCTCGAGGCTCACATCTTTACTCTGCTGCAGGAGAATATACTCCAGAAACTCCACGACATCGGGCTGTGTGATCAGCTTGGCCATGCGCTGACCGCCAATACGCTCGGGCATGATTACATTGGTTACCCCGGCACGTTTCAACTTCGATACCGACTCCATTTCCGAAGCACGGCTTACAATTTTTAAGCTGGGATTCATGCTGCGGGCTGTGAGTGCCACAAAAACATTATCGGCATCGTTGGGCGTTGTGGCAATTAGTGCCCGGGCATAATCAACACCGGCTTGTTTGAGAACATCTTCGTGGGTGGCATCTCCGCGGATGTAAAGCAGCTCTTCGTCTTCCCGTATTCGAGACACCACATTTTCGCGTTTGTCAATCACCACAAAGTCGAGCCCGTAGTCGCGCAGTTCCATGGCCACCTGTTCACCATTGCGACCATAGCCAATGATGATCACGTGGTCTCTGAGTTTTTGAATTTTCTTATCCACCCGATATGTTTTTAAATAGTTTACCAGTTCTCCGTCGAAGACAAAACGTGCTAAATTGGATCCCACATAAGCCAAACTCCCCAGGCTGGCAATAATTAAGCCCGAGGTAAATATCTTTCCGCTATCATTCAGCGGATGCACTTCGCTAAAACCAACCGTTGAAATGGTAATAATGGTCATAAAGAAGGCATCGATAAACGAATAATCCTCCAGGTACATATAGCCAAGTGTTCCGGCCGACAACATGGAAAACAATAAAAGCACCCCAACCCGAAGTGTTCTGTTTGAAACATCCTGAAATTTATTTATCGACTGGCTCATCATTTTCGGGAATTATCCGCTTGATCAATTTCATTCCTACCGGGCAATTTAAGCATTTTTTGGCATTACAGTAAGAATTCTTTAACTCAATGAGCGCCTGACTATCGTAGGCGGTGGCGGCCGAAATGCCCAGTTGACGCCAATTAGCAACAATTGAGTTAGCCTCGGCAGGGATGCGTTCCAGAAAATCGAAGGCCAGATCTTTCAAATGTTGCTGCTTGTAATAATCGCCGTATACAAACAAAAAAGGAACAATGGTATTGATTACTAAATTATGAAACGATGACGTTCCAAAATTCTTGGACAGCTCCCGACTCTGCTTGTTGAATTTATAATGCGTATTCCAATAATCGGAAGGTTCGATCTGAAACAGCTTTTTTACTTCATTTAAGCTTTCCATCTCAATCAATTGCGAGAACAGGGCATTTGACTGATGGATTAATTGGGCAAACTGAGCAATTCGAACGGTCGGAAAATTGAAAGGACGCAGACGTAGAAACTTCCACAAATGCCCTTCCACCGGCTTCAACGCATATTTCTTATATAAGAACGAAAACTCGCGGCGCAAAGCCAGGAAATAGTCGTCGCCCACCAATTCTTGATTCAGCAAGCCGGCCGAGCCAAAAAGCAGTGCTTCCAGCTGAAACAAATCATTTTTGTGTTTGCCCAACACCGCCAGCGGAACCGCTTTTGCCAGCATTTCAAACGGAAGAGCATTCACCTTAAAACCAAAATTGCGAGCCAAAAACTGATAAAAAGTTTCGTTCCAATCGTTCTTATTTTGTTCCAGGCGGAAGACAATTTCGCTGGTTTTATGCTGAAGCCGCTCAACCACCAGGGCATGATACCACAACTGCAAGGTTATTTGAGGAACCTGATGAATGGCGTCGGCACAGGGAATCCAGCTGGTTGCTTGTTGCAACTTCCGGTAATTATCCTCCAACACCGACGAATATGGCAGACACACATTCTCGATGAACACGCCTTTTGAATTTTGCACGGCTCCGGTATCTTCTTTAACCAGATGCAGGATCACATTGTCGTAAGCGGAATCCTGATGATGCCGATGTTTGTTCCAGTCGCCCGACCGCCAATGGACCTCAACATTGCCGGCCCAAATTGTGTCGCCTATTTTTAACCGGGCATTAAAAAAGTCGGGACCAGCATCGGTATTCTGAAAACCCGGCGAGATAACTTCCACCGGAATGCCAGCTGTAGTTTTCAGCTCTGTAGCATCAAACAAGCGATGCCGCCATAAAAATTGCAGAAAAAACTCATCCATAATCAGCAAACAACTAATGCTATGCAAATTATGAATATTAAGAATAAAAGTCAAGCCCTGATTCCAGTCTGCCTGCCTCACCCAAATTGCAGGAGCTGCGTATAAAAAAATAGTCTGTTCCGAATGATCGATTGAATGAAACCGACTAACTTTAATACAAAGCAAATGTTTTCCCGTGAATATCAGCAGGCAACATATCACCCGAGCGGCTGTTGTTGTATTTTTTGCAGCGGTAGCCATCGCCATTGCCTCGGCAACGATAGGCCGGGAAATTTATGGCGCGACCAAGGAGAGCCTGCTATCTTTTGGCATCGTCAACTTCTCGGGCTATTTGTTTTTCCTGATCATGCCGGTGGAGCTGGCATTTATTTATTATCTGCACTCCGATTTAAGTTTTATTCTGCTCAACGTGGTTGCTGTAACAACCGCCCTTGGATCCCAAATGGTCGACTATTACATCGGCCACTCGCTGAGTGCTCGTATTATTAATAAACTAATTGGTCGCCACCGCTACCAGAAAGCCGAAGAGGAAATACAGAAATACGGCAACATCGCCATCTTCCTGTTCAACCTATTGCCACTGTCGTCACCGCTTATGCTGTGTGCCGCCGGCATGTTGCGCCATCCGCTACGCCAGGCACTTATCTACAGTGCCCTAGGCCTAACCATAAAATACCTGTTTATTACGATTTTCTTCCTTTAAAAGCGGATCATCTTTCCCTGAACAATAAAAAAACCCGGAACTCTGACGAGCCCCGGGCTAATATTTTATTGTAAGGGAGTTTACTCCTTTTGGCCACTCATTTTAAAGCAAGTCGGCTTCCAGCAGCAACTCTTCCATGTCAACTTGTACATCCATAGCTGCTTCGCGAGCTTTTGCAGCAAAGTTTTCTTCAGCCGAAGCATAAATAATCGCGCGCGATGAATTTACCAACAAACCACAATGCTCGTTCATACCGTACTTGGCGACCTCCTGCAAACTACCGCCCTGAGCACCAACTCCCGGAACCAGCAAGAAGTGATCCGGCGCAATTTCGCGGATGCCTTCCAGGTTTTCAGCCTTGGTAGCACCAACCACGTACATCAGATTATCGGTTGTTCCCCAGTTCTGCGAGGTTTTCAACACAGACTCAAACAACTGATCGCCGCTTTTTTCATCTTTCAGGAATTGAAAGTCGAAAGCACCTTTGTTTGAGGTTAAAGCCAACAAAATCACCCAACGATCCAGGTAAGTCATGAAAGGCTTCACTGAGTCTTCACCCATATACGGAGCAACAGTGACCGCATCAAAGTCCATGTGATCGAAAAATGCACGGGCATACAAATTTGAAGTATTGCCAATATCGCCACGCTTGGCATCGGCAATGATGAACTGCTCGGGATATTTTTCGCGGATGTAGTTCACCGTTTTTTCCAAAGCCACCCAGCCGGCAACTCCCTGGCTTTCGTAAAAAGCCAGGTTTGGTTTATAAGCCACACACAAATCGTGTGTTGCATCGACAATCTCTTTATTGAAGGCGAAAATCGGGTCTGAAGTGTCTTTCAGGTGAGCCGGGATTTTCAGAATATCGGTGTCCAGACCAATACACAGGAAACTGCGTTTGGCTTTAATTTGCTCGAATAATTGTTCTTTGTTCATTGTAATATGGTCGTTACAAAGTGAGGGTCTGACTTGTGGAGTCAGGCCCTCACCCGATAAATTTAAATTTCAGCTTCTTTCAAACGTTCTGCATTTTCTTCCAACTGCAGCTTTTCGATAATTTCGTCAATATCGCCGTTGATAATTGCCTGCAAATTGTATAAGGTCAGGTTGATGCGGTGATCCGTTACACGCCCCTGCGGCCAGTTGTAGGTACGGATTTTTGCTGAACGGTCGCCGGTTGAAACCATGGTTTTCCGTTTCGAAGCAATTTCATCCAAATACTTTTGGTGCTCCATATTATAAATACGGGTACGCAGCTCGATCATTGCCTTATCCAGGTTTTTCAGCTTCGACTTTTGATCCTGGCATTGCACCACAATACCTGTAGGAATGTGCGTCAAACGAATTGCCGAATAGGTGGTGTTCACCGACTGTCCACCGGGGCCTGACGAACAGAACTCGTCGCGACGAATATCCTCGTTGCGCAATTCAATATCGAATTCTTCGGCTTCGGGCAACACGGCAACCGAAGCTGCTGATGTATGCACACGTCCCTGCGTCTCGGTTTGCGGCACACGCTGTACCCGGTGCACGCCCGATTCGTATTTCAGGATTCCGTAAACATTCTCGCCCGTAACAGTTGCCACAATCTCCTTGTAACCACCCGATGTTCCTTCGTTCATGGTTGTTACTTCCATGCGCCAGCCCTTCTTTTCGCAGTATTTGGAATACATGCGGAACAGGTCTCCGGCAAAAATTGAAGCTTCGTCGCCACCAGTACCGGCACGGATTTCAAGGATCGCATTCTTCGAGTCTTCCGGATCGGCAGGAACCAGCAAGAGTTTAATTTCCTGTTCCTTTGCGGGAATGGCTTCTTCGCTTTGTTCAATTTCTTCTTTGGCCATTTCGCGAATATCCGGATCGCTCTCCTCGGCCAACATTTGTTTACCCGACTCAATATTTTCGATCAGGTTTTTATATTCTTTGAAAGCCTGCACCAGCGACTCCAGGCGACGATACTCCTGGTTCAGCTTCACATAGCGCTTCATATCGCTCATCGTAGCCGGGTCGGTAATCTGCTGACCCACCTCGTCGAAGCGATGCTGAATGCTTTCGAATTTTTCTAATAATGAATAATCTGCCATATAATCAGTTCCAAATTTTCAGTTTTAATGTTCCAAGTTTCATGTCTCGTTACTCAAGACTCAAGACTCACGTCTCAATACTCAAATGTTCCGAATTCGGATTTGATGGTGAGTTTTTTGCCTTCGTGCGCCTCAACCCGACCAACCACTTGTGCATCGATATTGAATGACTTTGAAATTTCGATAATTGCATCCGCCAATTCAGGCTTCACATAAATCTCCATACGGTGTCCCATATTGAAGACTTTATACATTTCGGCCCATTCGGTTTTCGACTCTTCCTGAATCAATTTAAATAACGGAGGAACCGGGAACAGGTTATCTTTAATAACGTGTACCCCATCAACAAAGTGCAACACTTTGGTTTGAGCACCACCCGAGCAGTGTACCATACCATGAATTTCGGAACGATGAGCGTCCAAGATCTTTTTAATAACCGGCGCATAGGTCCGTGTTGGCGAAAGCACCAGTTTACCGGCATCAATGCCTAAACCTTCGATGGCTTCGGTCAGCTTTTTGGTTCCCGAGTAAACCAGCTCGGCCGGCACTTCGGCATCGTAGCTTTCGGGATATTTTGCAGACAGGTAATTGGCAAATACATCGTGACGGGCCGAGGTCAGTCCGTTGCTACCCATGCCGCCGTTGTATTCTTTCTCGTACGAAGCTTGTCCGTAAGAAGCCAAACCAACAATGACATCGCCGGCCTGAATATTGTCGGCCGAAATAACATCGGAGCGCTTCATGCGGCAAGTAACGGTTGAATCGACAATGATGGTGCGCACCAGGTCGCCCACATCGGCGGTTTCGCCTCCGGTGGGGAAAACGCCAACGCCCATTTCCTGCAGCTCGCGGCACAGCTCGTCGGTTCCGTTGATGATTGCAGCAATCACCTCACCCGGAATTTTATTTTTGTTACGACCAATGGTTGACGACAACAGAATGTTATCCACCGCACCAACGCACAACAGGTCGTCGATATTCATGATCAGTGCATCCTGAGCGATGCCTTTCCACACCGACACATCGCCGGTTTCCTTCCAGTACATGTAGGCCAACGACGATTTTGTACCGGCACCATCGGCGTGCATAATGTTACACCACTCGGCATCGCCCCCCAACACATCGGGGATAATTTTGCAGAATGCTTTCGGGAACAATCCTTTATCAATATTTTTGATGGCGTTGTGCACATCCTCTTTCGAGGCCGATACGCCCCGTGCCATATACCTGCTGTCGCTCATAAAATTAGATTCTGAATTCGGGGCACAAAGTTAATATTTTTAAGGAAATATACAGACCATAACCATCGGGACGCTGATTTTGATGAGCACTTCTGATTGCACTGATTCCTTGCCCGGCCAACCAGTCCTTCCGCCTCAAGCTCTTTCATCCCGATTGGTACCAGGGGCAACCACGGAGAGCATCCGCGTAGCGCTGGTGAAAAGAAAAACCGGGAAACTTTAGGCAGCGTGTAATGTTTACTAACTTTGCGCCACTTGCCAATAAACACAAACCGCAATGTGTTTAAACGAAAAACATGAGCAAAGCAACCCAATATTTAGACAACATTATTTCCGTTACGCTTGGCATGCGTCTTTTTTCAATGTTAATCATCATCCCCTTTCTGTCGGTTTATGCCTTAAATCTGGAAGGAGGAGCTCCCTGGCTAATCGGTTATGCGCTGGGTATTTTCGGGCTCACACAAGCCGTTTTACAAATTCCGTTCGGTATGCTGAGCGACCGCATTGGTTACAAAAAGATGATGCTGGCCGGCCTATTGATGCTGATTGCGGGCTTGCTCACCGCTGCTTATGCCGCCAATATTTACTGGTTGATTTTTGCCCGGGCCCTGCAAGGCAGCGGCGCTATTGTTACGGTAGGCTACTCGTGGATTTCGTCGGCGGCGGGGGATGACGAACGCGACAAACAACTAACCCGGCTGGGGGCGGTGTTGGGAACCTTTACCATGCTGTCGTACCTGATTGGTCCGTTGGTGCACATTGTGTTAAGCGTAAGCCAGATGTTTGTCTTTTCAGCGGGCTTAATTGCCGTATGCTTTGTGTGGGTGCTGCTGTTTACCAAGCAGGTTGACCCGGAAGTGCGCAAATTGAAAAGCGCCGAGAAGGCAAAGCAGAAGTCGGTTTTTAACCGCCGGAACCTAACCATGGGCTTGATGCTGACCACGAACAACCTGATGAGTATGGCTTTTTTCTTTATGCTTCCTCTGCTGCTGATGGATGTGCTCGAAACCCAACAGATGTGGATCATCCTGACACCGGCCATTCTTTGCTCGGTGCTTCTGTTACCGGTTTTCTCGAAACTGAGCCAAAAGGGCAAAGCACGGGCAACCATCAGCCTGCTGTTCCTGACCGAAGGAGTCGGCTTTGGGCTGCTGTGGTTCGAAAATTTGCCAACCATTATTGCCGGAACAATTTTAATTACCGTTGGCACCTTTGCCATCTCAACCATTGTTCCGATGCTGGCCAACCGCGGCATCGACAACCGCCAACGCGGAAAAGGAAACGGCATTCTGGTTAGCCTGCAATATATGGGCTCGTTTTTAGGCGCTGCGGTCACCGGTATGTTGTGGAATTTCTCAGCAACAACAGCCTTCATCTTTACCGGCCTTGTTGCTGTGTTCGGAATTGTTCTGGTGCTGAGTTTTCCGGGACCGGCAGCTGAAAAATGACGTTTTCACCATTTTTTTTTAACACGAAATCGCCTCTCCCGACTCCGGCGTCTGTTAAACAAAGCCAAGCAGTCGATACGAACCGGATGCCAAGCTAAACCTCCGCCACCTCAAAAGCGTTAATATGCAATAACAAAACAACCCATAAAATGAGCTTACGAACGCTTTCTAAACTCGCAGGCACAAGCTATATTGTGATTTTTGCAGCAGCTGTCTTTGCTAACTTTTTTGCACTCGAATCCATCATTCAGAATCCCTTAAATGCGGTTCAACACGAACAGCTCATTATCCGATTAGGAATAATGGCTTTTCTGCTGACCGTTGCTTTCGACGTTGTAGTTGCCTGGGCCCTCTATAAACTTTACGAAACACACCCATTAGGTGCACTGAGTTCCTTGTTCCGAATGATGCATGCTGTAATTATGGGAGTTGCTACATTTGCGCTTCCAATGGTATTAAACCTGACAACCACCGAAGCGATTCTCAAGCAAATCAACATCTTCAACACCATCTGGCTAATTGGCCTTTTCTTTTTTGGAATCCACTTGATCCTCCTGGCAAAGATATTAAGCAAACCCAGGTTTATCACAGTCTTCCTGGCAATTGCAGGCGCAATGTATATGATTGATACAACCGCACATTTCACCATGGACGACTACGACAAGTTCCGGATTGCATTTTTAACATTCGTTGCCGTCCCCAGTATTTTAGGCGAAATGAGCCTGAGCGTATGGCTACTCGCCAAAGGCGGCAAAGCAAAACCAAACCCTTAGACCATGTTAAAATTCTTCAAAAAAATCAGGCTACAACTACTTGCCGACAAAAAACTTAGTAGATATCTGACCTACGCATTAGGCGAAATTATTCTTGTCGTGGTAGGAATCCTAATTGCCCTTGCCATTAATAATCTGAATCAAAAACGGATTCAAAAGAACAACGAACAAATTTACTTGCTTGGCTTGAAAGAAGAATTTCAGACCAGTAAGGAAAAACTCGGCGAGCTGATTGCTGTGAACAAAATGAGTTACGACGGCGCCATTGAGCTATTGGAACACATTTCCAATACGAATCAAACGCTCACGGAGCGGCGCTTCTCGGAGCTACTGTACAATAGCTTTTCGTTCGACATTGCTTTCAACCCAAACAATTCGCTGCTAACCGAAATGATCAGTTCCGGAAGTTTGAAAGGCATCTCGAACACCAGCCTCAGAATTCAATTGACAAACTGGATATCGACGCTCGAAGATGTTTCGCGACAGGAAAGCGAACTTAGCACCCAGCGGGAGAAAATTCTGGATCTGTTCAGAACGGACCAATACAGTTTAAGAACCATCCTGGACCAAACAGGAGCCAACTGCGAATTTGGGCTTTCCAAATCGACAAACCAGCGTAGCAACCTAAGCCTGTTAAACGCAGTGGAATTTGAAAACAACCTGCTGATGTTTATCATCACCAGTTCGGCAACCGAAAATGCACACTACCGCCCACTCATGGATGATATTAATTCAATTTTACAGTTGATCGAAAACGAAATTTCGCTCAATTAACCCCCGCTCATCAGCATCCGTAATCCTGACACCTTTAACCGCCGATTCAGAATCTGCATAAACGACCTACGAAACGGAAGTCCAAATCCGTTCTGGCAAAATTGCCCCACAATTGTTCAGCAAAAGCGCCTCACGACACGAGGCTATTTCCAACGAAAAGAAGTGTAAAGCTTAGCCAATCTCGTCCAACTCGGCCAGGGTATTTTTAAGCTGCTTAATGTAGCGACCGTAGAGGCGGCGGAAGCCCCAGTGAAAAACCAGGAAAATAAGCGCAACAATGGCCACCAACAGGGCCAAACCCGTGAACAGGACGGCATGATTTCTTTCGGCCCAGATGGTTTCAAGCTGCACATCGGGATTGCCAAAGAAGCCGGCAAGGGCCGAAATCACAATGACAAGCAGAAACACGCTTAAAGCCCCATAAAACAGCCGGCGGAACTTCATTAACGCCTGAATTGAATCGCTCAGCACCTGGCGCATGTCGTTGCTTTGCGAGTAGTGCTTTTTGGCTTCCTTGTATTGGTTCCAGAAAAAGCCAAAGGTGCCCACCAAAATGATGGTATTTATGCTATCGATCAGGTAAATCCAGGCCGGCACAGTGGCTCCGTCGGCAAAGGTTGGTGTGAGGTAAAAATCATCGATCAGAAAAAACAGCACCAAGGCAACAATCACGGCAAAGCCAATGCGCACGTTTCGGTCAATGCGGTCAATCAGCCCGTTGGTACGACGTTTCAGCATGCGGCGCAGTTCCGTCTCATCAAGCCGGTGGCGACTGGCCTGCTTGTCGGAAAATTTATTCCAGGCATTTTTTAGTTGATCCAGTTCCATGCTTAATCCTCAATATTCATCTGTTTCTTCAACTTGTGCTTGATGCGGTTCATCTTCACACGAACGTAATTCTGCGTAATTCCGGTAATGTCGGCAATTTCCTCGTAACTCTTATTCTCCAAATATAGCAGGATAATCGACTTTTCGATGCCACTCAGGTGGCTTATCGCCTGATGCAGCATGCGCATTTGTTCGTCGGTGGTGGGGTCGTATTCTTCGTGCACCAGCTGCATACCATCAATGGTCAGTCCATTTTGATCGGGCTGGCGCTTGGTCTTTTTAAAACTGGTAATGGCCGTGTTTAAGGCCACCCGGTACATCCAGGTGGTAAACTTCGACTCCTGCCGAAACGAGGGGTACGACTTCCACAATTGAGTCAGAATTTCCTGAAAAAGATCGCGGCGATCTTCCTCCGAATCACAATAAACAGAGCACACCTTGTGTATGATTCCCTGATTTTCGGTGATTATTTTGACAAATTCTTTCTCCAAGGTCTTTTAATTAGGGGCGAAAAACAGCAGTAGGATTACATTAACTCATTTTAAAAAAGTTAATCTCTTTAGGCGTCAGAAATCGCCAGTTGCCACGCGGCAGGTTTTTCTTGGTTAAACCCGCAAAGTAAACGCGATCGAGGCGGGCAACTTTGTAGCCAAAGTGGGCAAAAATACGGCGGACGATGCGGTTGCGGCCCGAGTGAATTTCGATGCCCACCTGCTTTTTATCGGCCGAATCGACAAAGCTGATCGAATCGGCCTTGATGAAACCATCTTCCAGCTCGAATCCTTGTTGAATCTGGCTCAGATGTGCTTCATCGAAATCCACATTCAAAAAAACGTGGTAAATTTTTTTCTTTTCGTAGCTGGGGTGGGTCAGTTTTTTAGCCAGCTCGCCGTCGTTGGTAAACAGTAGCACGCCCGAAGTTTCTTTATCCAAACGGCCAACCGGATAAATCCGTTCGTCGCAGGCACTGTCCACCAGTTCCATTACGGTATGTTCGGCGTGCGGATCGTCCAGGGTTGTTACAAACCCACGCGGCTTATTCAACAACAGATACACCTTCTTTTCCACCATCAGGGGCTTGCCTTTGTACAGCACCTCGTCGCGCTTGCACACCTTGGCACCCAGCTCGGTCACAACTTGCCCGTTCACGGTAATCTCGCCATCGGCAATCAGCTTGTCGGCCTCACGACGCGAACACACCCCCGAGTTGGCGATATACTTATTCAAACGAATTTCTTCGTCTCCCTTTTTCACCAGGTTCAATTTCTTTTTTTCAGGTTGAAAAGCCTTTTCGTCCTGCTGCGATTTCGGGCGGAAGTTGCGTCCTTGTCCCCGGTTTTTCATGTTTCTCATATCTAGCTGTCAAATTGCCACAAAGGTCGGAAAATTATGCGAATAAAAAAGGTATCCTTAATGGAGAGCATCGCGGAGTTTACTTTACTGAGGGCTTCACGGTTTCCACTGAGGGCTTCACGGTTTCCACTGAGGGCTTCACTTTGAGTGAAACCCTCAGTAACTTTAAGTGAAACCCTCAGTGGAGTAAAAACCCTCAGTAAACTGAAACCCTCAGAAAGAAATTGAAGTAGTTTAAGCTGCTTGCATTCTAAAACTCACTCAATGAATTTCGAACGAAACCACATCTACCACATTTATAACAGAGGTAATAATTCTCAACCTATTTTCTTTTCCAGAGGAAACTACCTTTTCTTTTTGAAGAAAATACATGACTACCTGCAACCTTATACAGATGTGTTGGCCTGGTGCCTTATGCCAACACATTTCCATCTGATGGTATATGTAAATACATCTGAGATGACACAAGCCAGTATGGATAGAATGGCTCGAAGTGAAAACTTTCCAACAACACGCACCCTTAATCAGTCTATTGGAATTATGCTACGCTCGTACACAAGAGCAATTCAAATTCAAGAAGGAATGACGGGCTCTCTCTTTCAAAAACAAACAAAAGCTATGTGTATCTCTCAAATCAATGAATTTTCAAGAAATTGGTACAACACAGCCACCGGAACGCAATTCAACCTGACGTTTCCTGAAAAAGAGTATCCTCAAATTTGCTTTAACTACATTCACGGCAACCCAACGAAAGATGGTCTGGTTGAACAGGAAACATTTTGGGAGATTTCCTCTGCCCGCGATTACGCCGAACTTCGAGATGGGAAATTGATCAACAAAAAGCGCGCAACTGAATTGGGCCTAATTTACGGAGGGCTGCATTGAGCTTACTGAGGGCTTCACTCTCTTGTTTACTGAGGGCTTCACTTTAAGTGAAACCCTCAGTTAAAAAGCTTTTACCTACTCCGGCTTCAACTCTGCCGCACCGTCAAACTGTTCCTGCTGGTACAATAGATATTGTTTGAGGATGGCATCGCGCACGTCATATTCGTTGGAATGAGCCGTCAGCACATTCTTTTGGTTGAAGTAGATCATGAAGGTGTCGGCCTCGGCGTAAGTTAAGCCGGTAATGGCCATCACCACATCCTTATTGTAATATTTCGAAAGTCGCTGCCATTGCGCATCGCTGATCATGGCCGCGCGCACATTGCGTTTTTCCTTTTCGCGTTTGCTCAGGTGATATTGCAAAAACGAGGCCGGTGAAAAAATGGCTGCCAACACCGATGGCTTTTTGTTAAAGGCATCGCCGCGCAAGGTCGGATCCAAGTCAGAGGGTTTGCCGGTTCCCACGCCATCCATATTCACCTTTTTACCTTCGCCGGTTACTTTTACCTCGCCAATGGCAACCCGCAACGGACGGGCATAAACCCGAAGAACGCTATCCGGATTGTAGCTGTACGGAATATGAACAAAGTCGCGCATGTAGCCCATGGCCGATAAGCCCAGGCTATCGACATTGAGCATCTCGAGCGAGAAATAGCCATTCACATCGGTCGTTGTTCCACCTCGGGTGCGCATATTCACAATGTGAGCATAACTAACCGGCGAACCATCATCGGCATCCACCAACCGGGCTTTCAGGTAAATCAGCACCGGATCGATCAGCTCATCATCGTCCTGCGCCCAAACACGCCCCGGGAGGATAATGCAACAAAGTATGATCAAACTAAAAACGATTCGCATAGGACAACAAAAATACAGTTTTCCACAGGGCTTAAGATAAGACGAAAACGATTCCTTACAAGATTTAACAACATTTAAGGGATCTTGTTGTCATTCGCAGCTCGGCGATCCCCCAAAAACAAAAAACCCCAACCAAACGGAAGGGGTTCATCTATCTTTAATCGCTTAGCAGCTTAACTCAGTTTCTTGATGCGTTCCATGGCTTCGATCACATTTTCGCGATCGGCAAAGGCCGAAAAGCGGAAGTAACCTTCACCGGCAGGACCAAATCCAGACCCCGGGGTGCCCACAACATTGGCTTCCGTCAATACCTTGTCGAAGAAATCCCATGAGCTCATGTTGCTTTTGGTTTTCACCCAGATGTATGGTGCGTTAACACCACCAAACACGGTGTAACCGGCAGCCGACAGGCTTTCGCGCATGATGCGGGCGTTTTCCATGTAGTACTCAACCACTTCTTTCACTTCTTTTTGACCTGCTTCGGAATAAACGGCAGCAGCGGCTTTTTGAACCGGGTACGAAACACCATTAAATTTAGTTGTGTGACGGCGCAACCACAATTTTTTAATTGAATGTGCATTTCCGTCTTTATCGTAGGCTTTCAATTCTTCCGGAATTACGGTAAAGGCACAACGGGTACCGGTGAAACCAGCTGTTTTTGAGAAACTGCGGAACTCGATAGCCACTTCTTTAGCACCTTCAATTTCGTAGATCGAACGCGGGATGCCCGGCTCGGTGATGAACGCTTCGTAAGCAGCATCGAACAGGATCACACACTTGTTTTCGCGGGCATAGTTCACCCATTTGGTCAGCTCTTCTTTCGAGGCTACCGTACCGGTCGGGTTATTGGGGTAGCACAGGAAAATCAGATCAGGACGCTCGGCCGGCAGCTCGGGAATAAATCCGTTAGCCTCCGTACAAGGCATATAAACAATGCCCGAGTAGTATCCGTTTGTTGCACATTCGCCTGTTTTACCGCTCATCACGGTTGTATCGGCGTAAACCGGATAAACCGGGTCGCAAATCGCAATTTTATTGTCGTTGCCAAATACTTCCTGAATGTTTCCGGTGTCGCATTTCGAACCGTCCGAAACAATGATGTCGTCAGCTTTAATATCGATTCCGTTGGCCTGGTAAGCTTTTGTAGCAATAACCTCGCGCAGGAAATCGTACCCTTGCTCGGGGCCGTAACCTCTGAAGGTAGCTGCATTACCCATTTCTTCAACCCCTTCGTGAAAGGCTTTCAACACAGTTGGAGTTAATGGTTGGGTTACGTCACCAATCCCCATCCGGATAACCTTCTTATCGGGATTTGCATCGGTAAATTCTTTCACGCGACGGCCAATCTCCGGGAAAAGATATCCGGCTTTCAGCTTCAAATAGTTCTCGTTAATTAATGCCATGTATTTCGATTATTTAAATGAATTTCTGTTTTTCGTGTAAACGCGCACAAAGTTACAAAACGCGGGCAAAATGCAAAAGATGACCGCTAAAATAACGGAGAGAAATATTAATCAATCAAGCGTTTAACGGCCAGGCTGTCCGAACAATCTTCCAGCAAACCGATAATACTTTGCTTGAAAACAGGATGGACAAAGTCGGCGGCTACTTCGGCCAGGGGCTCCAGCACAAAACGGCGGTCGATCATGCGCGGGTGCGGCAGTTCCAGATCCGGTTCGTGAAACACCAAGTCATCGTAAAAGAGCAGATCGATATCGATTAAGCGCGAGCTGTAGCGGGCAGCTTTGCGAATGCGCCCCAGCTCCAGCTCAATAGCTTTGGTGAACTTCAACACCTCAACCGGCAACAGCTTGGTCTCGATAACCAGGACCTGATTCCAGAACAAATCTTCACAGTCGAATCCCCAGGGTTCGGTTTCGTAAATCGACGAAACTTCAATGATGGCTCCCAACTCTTCCTGCAAACGATGCCGAGCTTTGCTAAAAATTTGCTCTTTGTCGCCTAAATTTCCACCTAACAATAAAAAAAGCTTCGCCATCTTATAAACAAAATGTAATGAAATTAGTAAATTCGTGTCCAATAGTATACGAAGCCGCAAAGCTACAAACACAAAATTAGATTTCATCATTATGAGAAACTTTTTAAAGTACACACTGGCTACAATTGTCGGTGTTCTGATTGCCGGGATCATCGGATTCTTTCTGCTGATTGGTCTCTTCTCGGCCATTATTTCGCTCTCGGATAAACCGGTCGTTGTCGAAGAAAACTCCGTTTTACTGCTCGACTTTAAAAAAGCCATTGTTGAACGAGCCGTCGATAATCCGTTCGATAGTTTCGCCGTTCCCTACATGGGCAGCACCGGGCAAATGGGTCTTGACGACATTCTGGAGTGCATCGAAAAGGCCAAAACCGATGACAACATCCGGGGTATTTATCTAAACCCGGGAATGATTCGTGCGGGAATGGCATCCCTCGAAGAAATCCGCCACGCTCTGCTTGATTTTAAAGAGTCGGGCAAATTTATCTACGCCTACGGCGATGCCTTTTCGCAGAAAGCCTATTACCTGGTATCGGTGGCCGACAAGGTTGCCCTCAACCCGCAGGGAATGCTCGAACTGCAAGGGCTTAGCGCCAACCGGATGTTCTTTAAGCATGCCCTCGAAAAAATCGGTGTGGAAATGCAGGTTGTGCGTCACGGGCAGTTTAAAGCAGCCGTTGAGCCCTATATGCTCGATAAAATGAGTGAGGCCAACAAACTGCAAACAAAAACTTACTTAAACAGCATCTGGTCGCAAATGGTGGAGGCCATTGCCGAATCGCGAAAGCTGTCGCCCGAACAAATTAACCAGATTGCCGACTCGGTGGCCCTGTTTATGCCTGCTGAAGAGTTGACGGCAAAAGGCTTGATTGACACCTTGATTTACAAAGATGAACTGATTAACGAGCTGAAACAACTGACCGGTATTGCCGAAAAAGACGATGTGCCGGCCATTGGGGTTGAGAAATACGCCAAGGTGCCCGCTGCCAAAGCCGGAAAATTTGTGCGCGAAAAAATTGCGGTGATCTATGCAGAAGGAGAAATTGACGGAACAGATACCGACGGCATCAAGTCCGACAAGTTGTCGAGAACCATCCGCGAAGCACGCCGCGACTCCTCGATCAAAGCCATTGTGCTGCGCGTAAACTCGCCGGGGGGAAGCGCCTACGGATCAGAGGTTATCTGGCGCGAAGTGAAACTGGCCAGCGAAACCAAGCCCTTAATCGTATCGATGGGCGATGTGGCGGCCTCGGGAGGCTACTACATTGCCGCCGCTGCCGACACCATCATGGCCGACCGCACCACCATCACCGGCTCCATAGGTATCTTTGGTGTTATCCCCAACTATGGTGAATTGCTCAACGACAAACTGGGGATTACCACCGATGCAGTGGGCACCAATGCCAATTCAGATTTATTGGCTACATCGCGCCCGATGACCCGCTTCGAACGGATGAAGCTGCAAAGCTACATCGAACGGGGCTACGACACCTTCATCGGCCGGGTGGCCGAGGGGCGCTCCATCACCAAGGAACAGGTTGATGAAGTTGGACAGGGCCGCGTGTGGGCCTCAACCGATGCCAAAGAACGCAGTCTGGTTGACCTTTACGGCGGAGTGAATGACGCCATCAAGCTGGCCGCACAAATGGCCAAGCTCGAAAACTACCGCATTACCAAGCTGCCCAAACTGCCCGATCCGCTGGAAGAGCTGGTGAAAGAGCTCACCGGCGAAGCCAAAAGCTTTTTCATGCAGAAAGAACTGGGCGATCAGTATAAAATTTACCAACAGCTAAAAGCTACGGCAAACACCAAAGGAATACTTGCCCGTATGCCCTACGATATTACATTTGAGTAAAATCCGCCGAGCTCAAACAGAGCTTTAATCACTACGGATACAAGTGCTTAAACAATAAAAACACCTCTAAAGAAGTTAGCTCATTGAGCTAGCTTCTTTTTATTGCTTTCGATTTTGGTAAATTCGCCAAACAAATGTGCGCTATGATAAAAATTCTCTTATATCCGCTATCGTTAATCTACGGTTTGATTGTTTACATCCGTAATATGCTGTACGATACGAAAATCTTCAAATCGACCGAGTTTGAAATCCCTGTTATTTCCATCGGGAACATTACCGTTGGCGGAACCGGTAAAACACCTCATACCGAATACCTGGTAGAATTACTGAAAAAGCATGTAAAAGTGGCCACACTCAGCCGTGGCTATAAGCGAAAATCGAAGGGCTTCGTTGCAGTACAGGAAACCTCCGATGTGCAAAATGTTGGAGACGAACCGCTTCAGATAAAACGCAAATACCCCGAAGTAACGGTGGCGGTGGATGAAAACCGCGTACACGGCATTCAGCAGCTTATGAAAGACGAAAATCCCGATGTCATCCTGCTCGACGATGCCTTCCAGCACCGCAAGGTAACCGCTGGAATCAACATCCTGCTGATCGACTACAACCGCCCGATTGAAGAAGATCACCTGCTGCCCATGGGACGTTTGCGCGAGCGGGCTCATCACCGCCGCCGGGCCAACATCATTATCTACACCAAGTGTCCCGATGAGATCACTCCCATCACCCGGCGCATCATCATGAAAAATGTGAACCTTCGCCCCTACCAGTCCTTGTATTTTACAACCATGGTGTATGGCGAGGCCGAGCCGGTGTTCCCCGAGTTGGCTACCGAGCGTCCGGAGATGGATGGAAACCAAACGCGAACAGTCATGCTCTCGGGCATCGCCAACCCCTCACAATTTCGGAAGTATTTGGCGGCACACTCAAACCTTCTGGACGAAATCGTGTTTAGTGATCACCATAACTTTACAAAACGCGATTACAAACAAATTGAGGATATCTTTGCAAAATACCAGGCCGAAAACAGCTATCTGCTGACAACCGAGAAAGATGCTGTTCGCCTGCGCTTTTCGTCGGAACTGAGCGATGAACTAAAAGCAAAGCTTTTCTACATACCGGTAAAAATTCACTTTCTGGATAGCGAAGGAAAAAGTTTTAATAAAAAAATAGTGGGCTATGTTAAAGACAATAGAAGCAACCGCAGACTACATCAGCAAAATCATTGGTGATCAACCCGAAATCGGCATCATTCTGGGTTCGGGTCTGGGCGGTCTGGCCAAAGAAATTGAAATTGAGAAGGAAATTCCTTACGGGCAGATTCCGAACTTTCCCGTTTCAACAGTTGATGGCCATAACGGACATCTTATTTCGGGCAAACTAGGGGGTAAAAAGGTGCTGGCCATGCAAGGTCGTTTTCATTTTTACGAAGGCTACAACATGAAGGAAGTTACCTTTCCGGTGCGGGTGATGAAGAAACTGGGCATCGAGTACTTATTTGTATCCAATGCCACCGGCGGGCTAAACCCGGATTTCAAAATTGGCGACCTGATGATTATCAACGACCACATCAACATGTTTCCGGAGCACCCGCTACGCGGCCCGAATATTGATGAACTGGGCCCCCGCTTCCCCGACATGAGCCAGGCTTATTGCAAGGAGCTGCGCCAGAAAGCTAAATTCATCGCCCTGAAAAATAAAATTGAAATCAAGGAAGGCGTGTATGTGGGCGTGCAGGGACCAACCTTCGAAACACCACACGAATATAAGATGTTCCGCATCCTGGGAGGCGACGTAGTAGGTATGTCAACCGTTCCAGAGGTGATTGTTGCCCGCCAGATGAACATGAAAGTGTTCGGTATCTCCATTGTGACCGACAGTGGTGTGCCGGGCGAGATTGTGGAAATCTCGCACGAGGAAGTACAGGAAGTGGCCATGAAATCGGAACCCTACATGACCCAAATTCTGAAACAACTGATTGAAGAACTTTAAGCTGGCACAGGGGACTGCGAAAAATGAAAGCGCTTGCCAACAAGTCCGCTTTTCGCTTCAACAATGCTTGGAAAGATCTCCTGTTCCCCCAATCGTAAACCCGTTGATTATGAAACTTCCCGAATTTGCCGATATCGCCGAGGCTCACCAACGCATCCGCTCGTTGGTGCATCGCACGCCGGTTTTAAGTTCATCAACCATGAACAGCATCTTAAACTGTTCGCTCTATTTTAAGTGTGAAAACCTGCAGAAAGTCGGCGCCTTCAAATTTCGGGGAGCCTGCAATGCCGTTTTTGCACTTAGCGAGCAGCAGGCAGCCCGAGGCGTTTGCACACACTCGTCGGGCAACCATGCCGCAGCCCTGGCCCTGGCGGCCCGGATGCGGGGAATCCCGGCCTACATTGTGATGCCCGAGACTGCACCCGCGATTAAAAAGCAAGCCGTTGAGAGCTACGGAGGCCAGATCACCTTTTGCAAACCAACACTGGAAGCCCGCGAAACAAGCCTGGCCAAGCTTGCCGCCCAAACCGGAGCCGTAGAAATTCACCCGTACAATAACTTCGAGGTGATTTGCGGACAGGGAACAGCAGCCAAAGAGCTGATTGAAGATCAAGGACTATTCGACATTGTGATGTGCCCCATTGGGGGTGGTGGGCTGCTTAGCGGAACCGCCATTGCCACGCGTACGCTCAACCCCAAAGCCTTGGTTATTGCAGCCGAACCCGAGGGAGCCGACGATGCCTACCGCTCGTTTCACGAACACCGGCTCATCCCCTCGGTGAACCCCAAAACCATTGCCGACGGCTTGCTGACCTCGGTGGGCGAAATGAACTTCCGCATTATACAACGCAAGACCGATGAGATTGTCACCGTCTCGGAGCGAGCCATTGTCCGGGCCATGCGCATGATTTGGGAACGTATGAAAATTATTATCGAGCCTTCGGCAGCCGTGCCTCTGGCCGCCATTCTGGAGAATAAGCTCGATGTTCGCGGTAAAAAGATCGGCATAATCCTCAGCGGCGGGAATGTCGACCTGGAGAAACTTCCTTTTCACGAATTTATGTAAGCCTGCCGCTCTGCCCCCTTCGGCGCAGCCTATCACCCCATGACAAAGGGGCTAAAGCCCGTTCGGAAGGGGCTCCGGGCTTTTACCAACCGCCTTGCGCATCAGCAAGGCGGTGCTGCCGTTTTTATAGTAGGCACGGCGTTCGCCAAAAACTTCAAATCCCTGCTGCAAATACAGCGTCACTGCGGGTTTATTTTCCTCGCTAACCTCCAGTGTCAGGTATTTGAAACCATCGGCCGCGGCTCTTTTCAGGGCTTCGGCCAGCATGATGCGCCCCAGCCCCTGCCCCCGAAACCGGGGATTGACAGCAATGGAGTACAGGCGCATCCCCGAGCTATTCTTCTTTTTCAGCAAAATCATGAACGCACTTATCCGGCTTTCCTGCCGGCGCAGCAGAAAATAGCCCTTGGCTTGCGAAAGCAGGTAACGCAGCTGCCGGCGTGTAAATGCTTCGGCATCGAAACACAACTGCTCCAGTTCGAAGATCTCTTTCAAATCCGACTTTTGCGCCGGCACCAGCTGATTTTCTTCCATTATCGGCGACCTTTAAGTTCCATCCGGCTGACAAACTCGCGCAAAATACGCCGGTACAGCTCGTCACCCAAAATATCGTCCTCAACGCCGTGATCGATCGAGGGATTATCATTCACCTCAATCACCAACGACTTCCCTTCAATCTCTTTCACATCAACACCATACAAGCCCTTACCGATCAACGATGCGGCCTTTACGGCGCTGCGTACCACCTGCTTGGGAGCTTTGCCAATAGGCACCGACTCCCAGGCTCCCGACCGGGTTTTCTTACCCTCGTGATTATAGATCTGCCAATGCCCGCGCGCCATGAAATACTTACAGGCATACAGTGCTTCGCCATTGATAATGCCGATGCGCCAGTCGAAAGGAGTCGGCACAAACTCTTGTGCCAGAAATACGGAAGTTTGTTGCGACAGCTCGTTCAGGGCTTCCTCATATTCCTGTTCATTATTGACCTTATACATGCCAACCGAGAAGGAGCCATCAGGGATCTTCAGCACGATCGGCTGGCCCAGGCAGGCGGTTACCTCCGCAAAGCTGGCGCGGTTGTTTTTGAAGATTAATTTCGACTTGGGCGTGGGAATGCCTTCCCGGTCGAGCAATTCTTTCAGATACACTTTATTGGTGCAGCGGATAATCGACAACGGGTCGTCGATCACCACCATATCCGCCTGATGAGCCTTCTGTGCCAAACGGTAGGTAAGGTGGTTCAGCGCCGTTGTCTGGCGGATAAACAAGCCATCAAACTCCAACAAACGAGCCGTATCGTCCTCGGTAATCAGCTCGGCGTTGATATTCATCTTACGGGCCTGGCTCAAAAACTTGTTCAGAGCGCCCTTATTGCTGGGAGGCAATTGTTCGTCGGGATCGTACAAAATGGCCAGGTCGAAGCGCGAGGCTTTGTGATGCCGGGGTTGCCGCCAGACCTTTTTGTTGAAATTATCGAGAGCCGTGGCAAACAAATCTTCCTGCACATCAGTCAACTCGTGCAACCCAAGTATTTTAACTGAATCGATTTGGTTTTTAGCACGATTAGCCAGTGTCACGCGGATCAGCGGACAGGGCAGCTGTTCGAAAATGTAGCGGGCAATCTTTTCCAGTTCCGGCTCGTGAGTTAAGCCAAAGTAGATGTCGATGTCGAAGGATTCGGCTGCCGGATTTGTTGCCTGCATCCATTTGTAGCAAAGCTTCTGCAACAAATCGTCCATGCGGGTGAGGGCCCCGTTATCGATCCGGTTTAACACATCCACATCGGGTAACACCTTGTGCCCGCGGGCCTGAGCCAACAACGAACAATAGTATCCTTCGGAATGATATTGGTGCGAACTGCAAAGATTAATAACCAGCAGCGGTTGCTTGCTCAATTCGTCGTTTTGCAAATAGTCGGCTCCTGTAATCAGGCTTTCGGTCTCGTAGTAGGGTTTCCACTGCTCCAGGGCGTCGACCAAAATAAGTGTTGATTGCATTTTATAATTTCAAAAAAGAAAAACAAGTTAAAGAAAACAATCGTTTAAACCGGAAAAGCAGGAAACACCGAAGCTCAGAAACACAAATTACAGTTTTATTTATCAAGCCTTTACACGACAAATCGCCACTTTAAACCGGGCCTACAATTGTACGCAAAATCTTGACTTGTTATCCGGGCTCCCTCTTTTTTTTAACGAAGAAAATGATGGTCTGCATAAAGCTCAGCCCTAAAGCATTGGGCTCAACAAACGGGCGAACGATTCTTTGGCTTTTTCCAGGCGCGGACGTTGTTCCCATTCCCCGGCAATAACCTCGCGGCTCTGCTTTAGGTCGTCCATAAATTGTGCTTCCAACTCAGCGGTAGTTTCCGGGTCGTAAATCATCGCGTTGACCTCGAAATTGGTTTCCAGACTCCGGAAGTCGAAGTTGGCCGTTCCGACTGAAGCAAAAACCCCGTCGACCAGAATCAACTTGCTATGCAAAAATCCTGCTTCGTAAAAATAGATCCGTACCCCGGTTTCAAGCAGCTCGGCAATAAACGAACGGGTGCTCCATTTGGGAGTCAACGCATCCGACTGGCGAGGAACTAAAATACGCACATCAATTCCTCCCATGGCCGCCACTTTAAGCGCATTCATAATCTCGGGGGTCGGAATCAGGTAGGGCGTGTTAATATAGACCCGTTTCTGAGCCGAGGCAATCGCCGCGAAATAA
This sequence comes from Mangrovibacterium marinum, assembly GCF_003046625.1. GTDB lineage: Bacteria > Bacteroidota > Bacteroidia > Bacteroidales > Prolixibacteraceae > Mangrovibacterium > Mangrovibacterium marinum. Next base: position 103,560 of record NZ_QAAD01000009.1, on the reverse strand, counting down.
GCCTGGCCAATGCTCTCCCAGTCCGAGTCGGGACCACTGGCCACCATCTGCACCAATTTACCAGAGCCTTGTACCACCGGCCTGAAATATTGTTCGCCTTGTAATATTTCCTTCGACACAAAATACCAGTCGGCCATAAAAATCACTTGCAGCATGCTCGCACCACCTCCGCGAACCATTAAATGCGTATCGCGCCAAATGCCCATTTGGGGAGTTCCGTTCAGGTATCGGTCGGCCACATTCAGCCCCCCAACGAAGGCCGTATGCCCATCGACCACCACAATCTTTCGGTGATTGCGATAGTTCACCCGGGAGGTAAGATGCGGGAAACGCACTTTCATGAAACAGTCAATCTTCACGCCGGCTTGTTTCAGCGAGCCGATGTACTTGCGCGGCAATGCCCAGCTGCCCACATCGTCGTAAATCAGGCGCACCTCCACGCCTTCTTTGGCTTTCCGAATTAACAGATCGCGCAGCTGGTTGCCTAAAATGTCGTTTTCAATAATGTAAAACTCGATATGAATATGATGCCGGGCTGTTTCGAGGGCCTGAAATATAGCCGGAAAAGTTTGCGCTCCGTTCTTCAGAACAGTTAGCTCATTATCGCTCGTCAACAAGGCATTGGAATTGGACAACATTAAGCTCATCAGGTGTTTTTTGGCCAACACTTCCGGCGGAAAACTACCTAAGGCCTGCGGCATACTAACCAACTGATCCTGAATCATCTTGCGCAGCCGCTCGAGACCTTTCAGCCCCTTGCGCGAGAACATTTTCTTTTTCCGGTATTCCTGCCCGAAAAATAAATAGAAAACGATGCCGGCAAAGGGCAACAACACCAATACCAACACCCAGCTGATCGTCTTCAGCGGGCTTCGGTTTTCCAACACAATTAAAATCGCAATAAAAATAACCGTCAGTAAATACAGGGCATTCAGCACTGTTGTGAGGTTCTCATTTAAATATGAAAGCAAACTGTTCATCCGGTATTTTTGGTTCCTGTACTAAATTCGATAAATTATTATTGATTAACAAACGAATTAATATTTCGTAGAAGATAAAAAAGCAGACACCATGAAACATTTAACAATTATCGGATTCGTATTCCTGATCATTTTTGCCTGTTCCAACAAACGCGAAATGGTGATTGAAGCACGTCAGGGCGAGAATATGGAAGATACCGTAACCTACGAACTGGTTGTTTTAGACCCCGGCTTCGACAGTTGGTATCTTCTGCACGATTCTCCCTCGAAATACCACAGCCAGAGTTACTACGAAGGCTGGAACCAGCGCTATGTCGATGCCTGGAACTATCAGCATATCGGACATCGGTATGCACAGGTAATTGAAGGGAATATTGACTACCAACCCGGCATTGACTACGGGTTTGAGCTGAATCACAAGCTATTTTACTACTTTATGTATGTTGAAAACGAGTTGGATATTCAACTCATTCCGGACGGGCCAAAAACCTACTAAGGTTGATTTGATTGCACAAATACCTGCAACTGTGTATCGTGCAGCAGTTCGCTTTTTACCGGCAGGGCGTTGAGCTTTGGAGCGGCAACACCGCTTCCGAACCAACTGTGGCCAATGTATAGGTGCGCCTCGTCCCACATTCCCTGGTCGATAAATGCTTGCAGTAGCTGACGACCGCCTTCCACCACCAGCGACTGCAAATTCTGTTCATAAAGCCAATTCAGAATTTGAGGGACAATATTTCTGGCGTAATCCAGCACCACATACTCCGTTAGCTCCGACGACTCGACAGGCTTCCCGGTAAATACAACAGTGCGGCAGGTTTGGTCTTTCAGGTGAATAGCAGCGGGCAGCCGATTCATGCGATCCAGCACCAGGCGCACGGGCTGGCGACCACTCCACTCGCGAACGGTTAGGGATGGGTTATCTTTCCAGGCCGTGTTGGTTCCGATTAAAATGGCATCCACCTCGGTGCGTTGTTTGTGCACCATGCGCCGCGACAGCTCATTGCTAATCCAGGTAGGCTGGCCAAACTCAGGATGAGAGCGGTCGATATCCAGGTAGCCATCCAGGGTTTGGGCCCACTTCAGATAGATGAAGGGACGCTTTTTTTGATGAAAGGTAAAAAAACGCTTATTCAGCTCCAGGCAAGCTTCATTTAACACGCCAACATCGACCTTGATCCCTGCCTTCAACATTTTTTCAATGCCCTTACCGGCAACTTTGGCAAAGGGATCAACCGAGCCCACCACCACATGCGGGATACCGCTGGCAATAATTAAATCGGAACAGGGGGGTGTTTTGCCGTAGTGAGCACAGGGCTCCAGACTGACATAAATCGTCGATTCCCTGAGCAGTTCCTTGTTTTTCACCGCATTGATGGCATGTACTTCGGCATGCGGACCACCACACTGACGATGGTAACCTTCGCCAATGATTTTCCCCTCATGAACAACAACAGCCCCCACCATGGGGTTGGGAGCAACCTCGCCCCTGCCCAGCCGGGCAAGTTCGATGCAACGATTCATATAGATTTCAGCTTGAGTCACAATGCAGAAAAACTTAAATTTGCCAAAAATACAAATAATGCAAGCAAGCCTACAATATATTCGTCAGGAATTACGGGATAACTACCCCCCCGAAGAAGTCGAAAGTTTTATCCGCCTGATCTTTTCCTGGCTCAAAAGCTATTCGCTAAGCGATCTGATCTTAAAAAAAGACGATCAGCTCAGCAACGACGACCGAGAGAAGATTATCGACATTGTAGCACGTCTTAAAAGACACGAGCCAATCCAATACATTTTCGGAGAAGCCGATTTCTATGATCTGACATTTCAGGTTTCGGAGCATGTGCTGATTCCGCGGCCCGAGACCGAAGAACTGGTCGACTGGATCATTAAGGATCGGCCCCATGCAGGGACACGCATCATGGATGCCGGCACCGGCAGCGGCTGCATTCCTGTTGCCCTCAAAAAAAACCTTCCCGAGGCCATCGTTTCCGCCTGCGACATCTCTGCCCATGCGCTTGCGATAGCACACAAAAATGCCGAGCAAAACCAGGCTGAGGTGTATTTTTTCGAAATGGACATCCTGAGCTCGACGCAAACAAGTTTAGATCACCAGATCGACATTTTAGTCAGCAACCCGCCTTACATCCGTCTTTCGGAAAAAGAACTAATGCACGCCAATGTGCTCGACTTTGAGCCCCACCATGCGCTGTTTGTCGAGAACGAACAACCATTGCTGTTTTACGAAGCATTGGCTCGCTTCGCCCAAACGAACCTGGTTCCTGGCGGTTTGATTTATTGGGAGATTAACGAAGCGTTTGGAAAGGAATGCTGCGAGCTCCTGCACCAATTTGGCTTTACCGACATTATTCTGCGGAAGGATTTAAACGGCAAAGACCGCATGGTGAAAGGACGCCTGATTGAGTCCAAAATGTCGACAGGGAATTAAATTACAAGAATTTTGACAGCTTAAAGCCGGCCATGATTGGCGGATGCTTTGGGTTTTCTATCTTTAGCAACGAAACACAATTAAACCGTTCTGTATTGAAACGATTTTTCAGAAACATACTCCTTTTTTTCAACATCATAGCAGCTTTAACACTGCTTTTCATTTACCTGTCGGTATGGGTTAGCCCGGTTGTTTTCTGGGTTCCGGCCTTGGTTGGGCTGGCCTATCCGTACATTTTGCTGCTCAATATTCTTTTCATTCTATACTGGCTTTTCGCTGCTCCCAAATGGGCCTTGGTCTCCATCGTTTGTGTTGGCCTCGGCTACACTCACCTTCAAAACTACTTTCAGTTTGCCCCAAAGGAAAGCACCGACAAAGGCATTGTGGTTTGCAGCTACAACGTAAAAGCGTTTGCCGCAAAAGGATACAAATACAAAGATGCTACACAGAATGCCCAAACCATTCTGGATCATCTGAAAACGAAAAAGCCCGACATTCTTTGTTTTCAGGAGATGAGCTTTTTAAATAAGAAGGGCTATGCCGGCTTTAACAAGCAGTTCGATCTGAAAGGCTTACCAACCAAAGCCGATGCGGGGCGCGTTCACGGGCCGGTAACCCTGACTAAATTCCCAATCATCCACAAGGACGAAGTGCATTTTGAGCATACCGGCAACATGATCATCATCACCGATGTGGTGACACCGAGCGATACGCTGCGCGTTTTTAACTGCCATCTGGAGAGTTACCGCTTTACGCAGGAAGACATCAGCTCACTGGATTCCATTTCAATTAACAAGCAGGATAACAATATGAAAGAATTCCGGTTGTTTGGTTCGAAGTTGAAAAAGGCGTTCATTAAACGAGCCGAGCAAGCCGAAGAATTGCGGCGCCAGATTGATGCCTCGCCCTACCCCGTTTTAGTGTGCGGCGACTTTAACGATACGCCGGTGTCGTACACCTACCATACCGTGCGCGGCGAACTGAAAGATGCCTTTGTTGAGTCGGGAGCCGGAATCGGAAACACCTACCTCGGGCGCCTTCCCTCGTTCCGGATCGACTATATTCTGCACAGCCCCGACTTTGAGGCCTATAACTTTCAGATTGATCATGTTGATTTTTCGGATCATTACCCGGTGAGCTGCACCTTGATCCCGAACAAGAAAGATTAAAACAGGCGTTTTCGTTTGAGCAGAAACTGCATCAGCACCTCGGAAAAATTTTGGTGAATATCGGCTTCAACCAAGTCAATCTGGTACTGGCCGCACTTTATTTTGAGCTCTTCGAAATAAGCTTTTACTGCTTCGCGATAGCGTTTTTTCAACTCGCCGGGCGAGAAACGCAGATGCTGGCCGGTTTCCAGGTCGACAAAGCGATAGGGACGATTGACAAAGTCGAGTTCCCGCTCCTGCTTGTGATCGGTGACATGAAACAAAATCACTTCGTGCTTATTATAGCGCAGATGCTGCAAAGCTGAGAACAGCTCATCGTCGGCATGCTCGTCGAGCATATCGCTGAAGATAACCACAAACGAACGTTTATGCACCTGCTCGGCAATCTGATGCAGGGCCGACACCGTATTGGTTGTTTTGTTTAAGTCGTCCTTTCCGGCCGAAAGTAAGCCTGCCAGCTTGCCGTAAAGCAATTCGGCATGCACGGATGATAAGCGGTTTTCGGAGTGAAACTCAATGAAATCGGAAAAGAGCGACAAGCCTACCGCATCGCGCTGTTTGCGCATTAGATAAATCAAGGCTGCCGAGCAGTAAACCGAGAAGGCCAGCTTATTCATCCGCTTTTCTTTGCCACTGTTAAAGGGAAACAGCATCGACGAAGAGGTGTCGATGACCAGCTGACAACGCAGGTTGGTTTCTTCTTCGTATTGTTTGACATACAAACGGTCCGACCGCGCGAAAAGCTTCCAGTCGATATGCTTGGTCGATTCGCCCTGGTTATACTGGCGGTGCTCGGCAAACTCGACCGAAAAGCCGTGGAAGGGGCTGCGGTGAAGGCCCGTTATAAACCCTTCGACCACCTCGCGGGCAATCAGTTCCAAATTATCGAACTGCTGAAATTGCTGAATGTCAAACAGGTTGTTCATACCTACAAATTTAGGATACTGAGGCCGATACACAAGCCCGGGACAACTAAAAAAGGCATGAATTTCTTCACGCCTTTTCCCGATTGCTTTTATCGTTAGTCTTACAGAATAGCATCGATTTTAGCGGCCAGGCTCGATTTTGGCGCAGCACCTACATGCTTGTCAACCACTTCGCCACCTTTAATGAAAAGGATGGTGGGGATGTTGCGAATGCCAAACTGCATAGCTGTATTGGGGTTGCTGTCTACATCAACTTTGGTTACCAATACTTTTCCTTCGTAGTCGTTCGATAATTCTTCAACGACGGGAGCCACCATGCGGCAAGGACCACACCATTCGGCCCAGAAATCGACCAATACAGGGATTTCTGATTTCAATACTAATTCTTCGAAATTTGCGTCAGTTACTTCGATTGCCATAATTCAATATTTTTTTTGATTTTAAAATTCGTTCTTGCTACTTGTGCTCACCGTTCTCCGTTTTTCAGAAAATGCAGCACAAAACTAATTAATTTTGAAGGAGATATTTTCGTGTCTTCGTAAAAATGTCTCAAATTCCTGATTCAACTCGATTCGAGTGTTTCTTGAAAACAGATTGACCACGGATTTTGTTTCGGTGTCCCACAAATTAAACTTCAGCAGCGCACCACCTTTATTTTCGCGGCATCGCTGGTCAACCTCGCGGATAAACTCCTCGGTGACCGACTGCACGGCCACCTCAACGGTAACGGCCTTCACCTGGCTTTTGCGCACTTCCTCGAGCATTTCGATGTGGCGCACGCGGTATTCCAGCCCCCCGCGGAAACTTTCCTGCACCACCCCTTTCACCATAATAAAGATGTTGGGCTTACAGAACTTCCCAAACTCCACATAGTCCTTTCCGAAGAAGAACATGGTGTAGGAATCCTGGTAATCGGCCAGGGTGAGCTTGCTGTAGGGTTTACCGGTTTTACCCACGGTTTCGAAGGCTTCGGTGACCATGCCGGCAAAAGTAATCTCGCGGCCTTTTAACGCGTCGATGTTATTATTCAAATCCTTGAGGGTAAACTCGCGGCTTACAAAATTTTCGAACTCCAGTCGATAGTCGTCCAGCGGGTGGGCCGACAGATAGATGCCGATCAGCGACTTTTCCTTTTCGAGCAGCACCAGGTTGGCGAACTCGGGCACTTTGGGAATATCGGGGGTTTTTACGGCCTGCGCCGACATCACCTCGCCAAAGAGCGACTGCATGGCATTATTGCTTTCCGACTGGATCTGGTGCCCGTACTTAATCAACTTCTCGATGAAAGGGGCATCGTTTTCCTCGGCGCTGGCAAAGAACTGGCTTCGTTTCATGCCGAAGCTATCGAAAGCACCGGCACTGGCCAACCCTTCGATATTCTTTTTATTGACCGACTGCAGGTTCACGCGCTCCACAAAATCGAAGATATTGTTGAAAGGCCCTTTGTCGCGCGCTTTCACAATCTCGGCAACGGCGCCGGCGCCAACCCCCTTGATGGCGGCCATACCAAAGCGAACGTCGCCGTTTTTGTTTACAGTAAACTTCTGGAACGATTCGTTCACATCGGGGCCAAATACGTTGATGCCCATCCGCTTCGACTCTTCCATGAGCTTGGTAATATCGACAATATTGCTGAGGTTACGGCTCATGTTGGCGGCCATAAATTCGGCCGGATAGTGGGCCTTCAGGTAACCGGTTTGATAGGCAATGTAGGCATAACAAACCGAGTGCGATTTGTTGAAGGCATAGCTGGCAAAGGCTTCCCAGTCCTTCCAAATCTTATTAATCAGCTTTTCAATTTCGTTTTCCTTGCCAATCTGCTTGCAGCCTTCCACAAAATCGGGGTTGGCCTTACAGCCTTCCACGAACTTCACTTTCAGCTTATCCATCATGGCAATAATCTTTTTCCCCATGGCCTTACGCAGCGAGTCGGAGTCGCCCCGGGTGAATCCACCCAAGTGGCGCGACAGGAGCATCACCTGTTCCTGGAACACGGTAATTCCGTAGGTGTCGCTCAGGTACTTTTCCATCATGGGGTGGTCGTACTCTACCTTTTTGCGGCCATGTTTCCGCTCGATGTAGTCGGGGATGTATTCCATTGGACCGGGACGATACAGGGCATTCATGGCAACCAGGTCCTCGAAACGGTTGGGTTTCAGGTTGCGCAGGTGCTTTTTCATCCCCGGCGATTCAAACTGAAAGATTGCCGTGGTGTCGCCATGACTGAACAGCTCGAAGGTCTTGGCATCGTCCATCGGAATTTTGTCGATGTCGATGACAATTCCTTTGGAAAGCCGGATATTCTCCAAACACTCTTTAATGATCGACAGGGTTTTCAGTCCCAGGAAGTCCATCTTCAGCAAGCCGATAGCCTCCACAAAGCGGCCGTCGTACTGGGTGGTGAACAGGTGCTCCTCCTTGGTGGGCATAATGGGAATATGATCGGTCAGCGGGTCGCGGCTGATGAGGATCCCACAGGCATGCACACCGGTTTGGCGCACCGATCCTTCGAGGGTGCCCGCGTATTTGAGGGTGTCGCGCACCAGCGGATCGTCCGAATCGCGCTCGGCAGCCAGCTCGGGGCTTTCCTTATAGGCCTTGGCAAAACTCATTTTGGGTGCTTCGGGCACCAGCTTGGCCAGACGGTCGGCATCGGGCAGCGGCAGCTTGAGCACCCGCGCCACATCGCGAATAGCCAGTTTGGTGGCCATGGTTCCGAAGGTACAGATGTGCGCCACCTTGTCCTGTCCATATTTATCGGTTACCCAGTCGAGCACCATCTGACGGCCATCGTCGTCGAAGTCGATATCGACATCAGGCATGGAGATCCGGTCGGGGTTCAGGAAACGTTCGAACAGCAGGTCGTACTTAATGGGGTCGATGTTGGTAATACCCACGCAGTACGACACCGCAGCACCGGCAGCCGATCCACGGCCGGGGCCAACCAGCACGCCCATGTCGCGTGCAGCACCGATAAAGTCCTGCACAATGAGGAAGTACCCCGGGAAACCCATGGTTTTGATGGTGTCGAGCTCGAAGTCGATACGATCTTTCACATCCTTGGGCAGCGGATTTCCGTAGCGCACATAAGCCCCTTCGTAGGTGAGATGCTGCAAGTAATCGGACTCGAGCTTCACGCGGAGGGTTTTCTCGTATCCGCCGTTTCGTTCCACGCTCTTCTCGCCAAATTCCTCGAGAATGGCCGCTTCGTTAAAGGTTTCCAGGTAGTGTTCCATGGTGCCGAACTCCTCGGGAATGGGGAATGGCGGCATGATGGGCGACGAGTTCAGCTCGTACACTTCAACCTTATCGACAATTTCCTGGGTATTTTGCAGCGCTTCGGGCACATCGGCAAACAGCTCGTTCATCTCGGCCTGCGTTTTAAACCATTCTTGTTTGGTATAGCGCATCCGGTTCGGATCGTCGTAGTCTTTACCGGTATTCAGGCAGATCAGCAGGTCGTGCGCATCGGCATCTTCCTTATTAATAAAGTGAACGTCGTTGGTACAAATTACCTTAACGTCGTATTTTTTCGAGAGCTCCAGCACGCGCTCGTTCACCATCACCTGGTACTTGTACACCTGCTCGTTCATCTCGGGCAGTTCCGAGTTGTGGCGTTGCAGCTCCAGGTAGTAATCGGCGCCAAACACCGATTTGTACCATTTCACGGTTTCCTCGGCCTCCTCGAAGGTGGAGTTCATAATATGCTGCGGCACCTCGCCCCCCAAACAGGACGACGACACAATCAGGCCTTCCTTGTGCTGCTCGAGCAATTCCTTATCGATACGCGGTTTGTAGTAGAAGCCATCGGTGGCCGCCACCGAGATCAGCTTGATCAGGTTCACGTAGCCCGTGCGGTTTTTGGCCAACAGGATGAGGTGGTCGCCCGATCGGTCAACTTTATCGCTTTTATCCGATATTTTGCGCGACGCCACATAGGTTTCGCAGCCCAGGATCGGCTTCAGGCCTTCCTTTTTACAGGTATCCCAAAACTCTTTAATCCCGAACATCATCCCGTGGTCGGTCAGAGCCAGGGCGGTCATGCCGTCGTTCTTGGCTTTGCCCACCAGCCCTTTAATACTGGCGGCACCATCGAGGATGGAGTATTGCGAGTGAACGTGTAAATGCGTAAATGGAATCATTCTCAAATGGTTTAAATCGTTGGCGGAAATCGGTCGCCCCGCTTTTTTCCGCCGGCTAAAAATACGCTTTTCAATCAGGCTTTAAAAACTCCGGTCCGAGAATATTGACCGGCGAACTGCCTGTTTCGGACATTGGTTGCTTACAGCAGGCTGAATTTCTGCGTGAACAGGTCGTGAGCACGAAAATGTTGCACAACAATTGGATGCTCACGCCATGAGCACGAAAAAAAGAACTCCGAATTTGATGCCCACGCCGTGAGCACGCAAAAAAGAAGTCTGAATTGGATGCCCACGCCATGAGCACCAAAAAAAGAACTCCGAATTTGATGCCCACGCCATGAGCACGAAAAAAAGAACGCTGAATTCGATGCCCATGCCGTGAGCACCAAAAAAAGAACGCTGAATTGGATGCCCACGCCGTGAGCACCAAAAAAAGAACGCTGAATTCGATGCCCACGCCGTGAGCACGTTTCAGCAACCGATCGGTTTTAGGCTGCGGGCATGAGGGCGCGCGTGCCAATCGAAGCACAAACGCTTAGTCGGTGGTGCTGAGTTGGTCGAAGATTGAAAAGATGAGATCGGGCTCGAAACCGCGGCTTTGCGCAAAACGGACCACCTTCGCCTTCAAATCGTAGTGATTGGCGGCTTTGGTTTTACGAATTTTGTCGGCCAGCAGGCGTTTCAGGCTGTCGCGGTAGTCGTCCTCGTTAATTTCGTCCATAGCCCCCGAAATAATCGGGCCCGAAATGCCCTCGGCTTTCAGGTGAAAGGCGATTTTCACCCTCCCCCACTGGTTAAAGCGAAATTTATCGCGCACATAGCTGCTTGCAAAACGTTCCTCGTCCAAAAATTTTTGCTGAAAAAGCAGTTGCATCACCGCCTCGGCCTCCTCCGGCGCAAGCCCCCACTGCCCGAGCTTCTTCTGAATAGCACCGGGGCTTTTCTCGGCCCGGCTGCACAGCGCTGCTGCTTTGGCGAAAGCTTGCTTTTGTTCGTTATTCAATTCTGTCATTGTCGTATTTGCCCTTATTGCGCAAAGTTAATACCTTGATGCACCTTTCAAAACAACGAATATGGATCGAAATTACATTGACATCAACCGTAAGCTGTGGAACGCCCGCACCTTGATTCATTTTGACTCGGATTTTTACGGGGTAAAAGATTTTATTGAAGGAGGCAGCTCATTACAAAACATCGAACTGGAGCGGCTCGGTAACATTAAGGGGAAAAAAGTACTGCATCTGCAATGCCATTTCGGGCAGGACAGCATTTCGCTTTCGCGGATGGGTGCCAAGGTTACGGCGGTCGATTTGTCGGACGAAGCGATCAAGCGTGCCGAACAACTGGCCAAGGATTGTGGACAGGATGTTCGGTTTATCTGTTGCGATTTATACGATTTACCCAATCAGCTGTATGACTCGTTCGACCTGGTATTTACCAGCTATGGCGTAATTGGCTGGTTGCCCGATTTGAATCGCTGGGCAGCAGTCGTCTCCCATTTCCTAAAACCCCGAGGGCAACTATTGTTGGTGGAGTTTCACCCTTTCGTTTGGGCTTTTGATCCGGATTTCACGCATATCCAATACGATTATTTCAACCGTGAAACCATCGTTGAAACTGAAACCGGCACCTATACCGACCGCCAAGCACCGATTGAACTGCAATCGGTATGCTGGAACCATCCGACCAGCGAGCTACTCAACAGCCTGATCAAAGAAGGCTTAACGATCACTGCTTTTGATGAATTTGACTATTCTCCCTACAATTGCTTTAATAAAACCGTTGCCTGTGGCGAAAACAAATACAGGATCGAGCATCTGGGAAATAAAATACCGATGGTGTTTGCGGTAAGTGCATCAAAGTCATAAAAAACCTTCCTAATTCCGGGGAATCACCAACAGGAATGAAAGTTTACTATTTTTCGACGATGCTGTTATCGTTGTTTTCAACAGTTGTCGGGATTGTCATTTTAAAAAGCGTTAACCAGTAAGGAGTCCTTTTGAACAAGGAGGAAGAGTCGGAAACCGGTTGGCCTATTTTTATCGAGTGTTCACATTCGAAAATGCTATACAGAAAAAAAACAGAGTGATGTTTCTTAAGAGAGGCCGGAATCAAACGGAAAGCTCCGAAAAATCCCGGAGGGATGACATTTGGGTAGCTTTGGCATTTCCGCTGGTAAAATTCCGTCCCGGACGGGACGGGACAATCTTCGTGTTATCGTTTGTACTACCCAAATTGAATGGCTAAAGCCATTGCTGAAAGATGAAAACCTGTCCGGTAGGACAAAAGCTCCGAATTGCGCAAGAGTAGGCGAAAAAAACAGCAGGCTCCGAAACGCCGTGGAAGGAACTTTCAAAACACATACCAGTAGCCCTCTGTAACTCTCCCCTGAAATGAACCAATCCTGGCGGATCGATTCAATTCTGTCCCCTCTCTGCGAGCAGAGCGGGGAAATCCAGAAGCTACAGGTAGATTACAAAAAGCACCATCAGCGTATAAGAATGACGTTCGATCAATGCCAAAAAGTTGGGAACCGGTTGGCCTATTTTTAACAAGACCGGAATCAAACGGAAAGCTTAGTGAACCCGGGAAGCTCCGTCGTGAGACGGAGATCACCCGGTTGAACTTAGCTTTTCGGCAGATGGCAGTTGAAGATAAAAATCAGCCATGACCTTTTTGTTTCGTTTTTGTGTCCCCGTCAGACCGGCCGGGCAGGACTACAAAAATGAAAAACCGTCCGGTAGGACAAAAGATCCGCGTTGATCAAAAGTTGAAGCAAAGGAATAGGCTCTAAAGCGCCGGAAAAAGTGACGTTCATAAAAAAAGCCGGAACATGCCGGCTTCAATAGCTCTTATATCAAGAATTTCTAGTGTGAATCAATCTTGGGACCGAAGGCCAAATCGCCGGCATCGCCCAATCCGGGAACGATGTACGATTTCATGGTCATTTCCTCGTCGATGGCGCCCACCCAGAGGGTTACATTCTTGGCTTTAATGTGTTGTTTCACGTAGTCGACCCCTTTGCGGCTGGCAATAATGGCCACCAAATGCACGTGTTCGGGTTCGCCTTTTTGCATCATGGCTTTGTACGAAATCTCCATGGAGGCACCCGAGGCCAGCATGGGGTCGGTAAGCATGAGCACCTTATCGCTGATATCGGGCGTTGCCAGGTATTCAAACTCGATATGAAACTCGCCTTCGTCGTCGTACTTCCGGTAGGCCGAAATAAAGGCATTCTCGGCTTTGTCGAAAATATTCAGCAAGCCTTGCTGCAAGGGTAAGCCGGCACGCAGAATGGTTGCCAGCACCGGTTGTTGCTTCAAAACAGGCACCTGTGCAATTCCCAGAGGGGTTTTCACATCGGCCACTTTATATTCGAGTGTTTTGCTGATTTCATAAGCAAACAATTCGCCCAACCGTTCCAGGTTTCGGCGGAAACGAAGCGGGTCGCGCTGGATGCTTTCGTCGCGAATCTCAGAAATGTATTGATTGAAGATTGACGTTGATTCGCTGAGGTTGTAAATTTTCATGTCCCAAAAAAATTTTGGGCGAAAATACGCATTTTTTCCCGTTAGCCGAGAATCAGCTGGCTATAAAATTCACCTCAGCGAGTTGTTGCTGACTGTTTTGCGGCAGATATAATTCTATCTTTACCCCTGCAAACCCGCAACTATGGTCAAAGCGATTTATAAAAAACTGGTTTCGGAACGTCGTCGAATCGCGATTCGCCGGGGCATCAAACGGATTTACGCCCTTGCCTACCGGGGCACAACGGTTCGCTGCAACTGTTGCAACCGAACGTTCCGGAAATTTTTAGCCAAGGGAAACCAACCGAGAGCCAATGCCGAATGCCCTTACTGTGGCTCGCTGGAACGCAGCCGACGAATGAAGTTTTACCTGGAGCGGGAAGTGTTTTCACAAGCCATGCCTCAACGCATTTTGCATTTTGCGCCGGAGAAATGTCTGGATCAATTATTCAAAAACCAATCGTTTGAATACGTCGATGCCGATATCAACCCCGCTTACGCCAGCCATCCGATTGATATCACCCGGATTCCCTTCCCGCCAAACTATTTCGACCTGATTATATGTTCCCATGTTCTGGGGCATGTAGCCAACGAAAGGCGTGCGATCAGTGAGCTGCATCGGGTGCTAAAGCCCGGAGGACAAGCCTTAATCCTAAGCCTGTTGCAAGCCGGCCGGGAGAAAACCCTTGAGATGCCCGAACTTGAGACCGCCGCCGAGAAGCTTCATTTTTACGGAGAACCGGATTTGTGCCGGGCGCATGGAAAAGACTTTATCGACCGCCTTGGCCAGGCCAACTGGACCGTTGAATGTGTTGACTACGCGCAAAGCCTCCCTGCCGCCTTCCAGGATCAATACCGGCTGGGCAATGGCGAACGGGAACTCTTCTTTGTATGCGTCAAATAATTAAGATCTCCGGGCATAATGTTTCCCCAGCAAGGCCTTCAGGCGGTAGGCCACAAAAGCCTGTTTGAGCCGCCTCTGGGTGCTCAGCGCCGTATTTTGCTCCATGGGCAGCCGCTGATAGTGACAATTGAAACGCTCTTTTTTGATCCCGGCAGTGCCGAAGCTCAGATCGAACAATCGCTCGCGCTGGCAGGCTTCAAAAACCGCATCGCTCACCCCAAAATCGGTAAACGGAAAAGCAAAGGCTTTGATCGTGGGTTGCAGCTTGCGGTTCAGCCAGTCCATACTTTCGCGAATCTCTTCCAACTGGCTTTCCTCATCCAACAGCTCAAACTCGGGATGATCCATCGAATGCGAACCAATGGTAAAGCCATCGTTCTGCAAGCTTTTCACCTGCTCCATGGTCATGTACGGCTGATTGTCGGCCAACCACTCGTCCCAGTTAATCCCAACCTCTTCAGCCATCTCATCGAGCGAGGCCAAGTCGGCATAGGTTCGCTGCAAGCTAAGCTGAATATTCCGCGACTGAAAGATCGATGTGATCACCGAGGCCTTATAGCGATGAAAAAGATCCTTATTGTCGACAAACGATGGGTTGATGAAAAAGGTCGCGGGTATTCCCTTGCTTTTTAGCAGCGGAGCAATCAGCTCGTAACACTCTCGCAAACCATCGTCGAAACTCAGGTGGAAGCAGCCCGACAAATCGTCGCCTTTGAGCAACTGCTCCAAACCAATGGGTCTGAAATGCTGCAACAAAAAATCCAGGTCTGCCTCAAACTGCGCCACCGACGGGTAGTCGTAGTTATTGCGATAAGGCAAATCCCGATCGGACACCAGATGATAAAAAGGCAACAAAACCGGCAGCGTCCTTCCCGATTTGAGCAGGCGAAATGGCGTAATGGCCGCCAATTCAGCTATAAGTTGTTCTGAAAATTCATTCATCGTTTTAACCATTTCGCCCAAAAGGGCAAATTATTCCAGGCCAGGTAATAGTAGGTTTCGGGGCTAGCGCCAAAGCCCTTATACATGCGGGCCACACCGTCAATCATCGATCCTTCAAAGTCGAGCACATAATCTTTGCCGGCATGCAGATGTATAAAATGATCGAGCAAAAAAAACATGGCTCCCAGTTCGCGCCCCAGCGGGCTGCTGGCCGCATTGATAAAGGTAACCCGTTTTTGATGGCGCACAAAGAAAGCAGCAGCACACAGTTCGTTGGTTCGGTCGTACACTCCGTACAGCTCGCCCCTGTTGCGCGACAGCGAAAAGGTTAGCAGCTGCTTCAAGCCTTCCACTTCCTGCTTTTTCAGGCTATATTTTGAGTGCTCCGTCTTAAACGCCAGATAATCCTTTACCGCCAGCCCATTAATGAAACTGAGCCGGTTGTGCGAGGCTTTTTTCAACTTGCGCACCGTATGCTGCGAAAAATGAGCGGCCAGCTCGCGGTAGGGCTCTTTCAGATTCAACAGAAGGTTGTAGCGCACTTCAACCGCCATCTCGTTGATGGGCCGGTTCATCGCATTGAGGTGAATTTGTCCGAATGAAAAATGCTGCAGCGCGGCCTGATAAAAAGCCGCTGTTATCTGCTTGCCTGGTGTAGGAAAGATGCCCAACTGCTGGCAGTACAAGGGCTGAAACAAATAGCGGATCCCGTATTTTTTGCGATACGTCAGCGGCATCACATACTGATAATCGCCAACCACCAAAGCATCCCATACCGGACAAAGCTTATCGAGATACCACGACTGCACATACACCAGTGAGTTTGGCGCCTTGGCTACGCAAGTATCCCACTTGTCGGTATCTATCTCATCATATTTTAAATAATTAACTTGAATATCCGTCATTTTTCAAAGCCATTGCGTAGGCAGTAAGTTCTTCAAAAACAACTCGCCAGCCCTTCCAGTTTCCGGCATCGCTTAAACTTTCATTATGCCATAAACTTATAAAAGTTCCGCCGCTTTTTTTGATTTCATCCATCATTTTTTTCAGTAATTCGATGGCCTCCGCGGGCGATTTCTGCATATAATCACGCAAGGTGATATCCATACATTGAAAAGGATAAACCCGCAAATTTGTTTTCTGATCTTCTTTCAGGTCGAAAAACCAGAAAGGACTGGCAATTCCGGCTCTAAAACCGATGGTCTCGGGGTAGCCCAAGGTATAATCCTCATGAATTCCGGCTTTGATCAATCGCCGGTAGGTGCCCGGGAACAAAAGCTTCAGATAGTGCTGACGACTAGCCACCACGGGCTTGCCGATAATTTCCTCCAACACCTCACGCTCACGAGAAAGCTCCCGTTTCTTACAGTTTGAACGATAAGAGGGGTGCAGGCCGGTCTCAAAATCGCGGGATAAATCGCGCACCAAGGCTCTAAAACCGGGCTTTGCGGGCGACACATTCCGATCGTAACGGCCAGCCCTACCAACCAAAAAGAAAAAACGCAGAAGCTCTTCCTGCCCCCGATAAACCTGCCGGATATAGCCGTACGTATCGTAGGGGTCGGGATCGTCTCCCGACCAAATCCGCAAGCGCTCGCTAAACTCGTCCAATTTACCCCGCAACACACTCTTCACACTGGCAGCAATCAGCCGCCCCAGACTTTTATGCTTGTAAGCCCAGGCATTGTCAATGTCGATTGTTGTGAGAAAATTGAACCGCACTTCCGGAATCAACAGCCCTGGCCGATGCTTTTTCAACTGATCAGCAATCAGGCGCGACCATTGATTCACCACCGGCTGAACCAACATGTTGTTCCGGCTCAAGACGCTGTGCCGGGCCGGATAGCGACCATGTTTGCCAAACTGACGTTCCAGGTATTCCTCGTACCGGCTCACCAAAAAGAAGCCGGCAGCAAACGGATCGAATGGCAAAAAAGAATCGCCGGAGCTTCTAAACAGACATCGCTGCCCCTGCCATTCAACAGCCGACAGATCCTGGTACTCCAGCCCATGTTGAAACAGCAAGCTATGGGGGCGCATGGTCAACATCTTCCCCGACATCTCTTTGTTGGAATAATTAATCCGAACACCCGCTTCGCGCTCAAAAACACGCTGGTCGTCGGTGAAGCTCACCGGCAACTTCAGCAACTCCTCAAAATAGAGTTCAAAAATATACCGCAAGCGATTTGTTATTTTATTGGCGTAAACAGCAATCATGATCGGGCTACATTAATCCTTCGTCAGCAAAGCTAAAATACTGATGGTGGGCGATGATCAGATGATCGAGCACCGCAATTTCCATCAACTCGGCTGCACTTTTTATTTTACGGGTAATATTCCGGTCGGCCTCGCTGGGGCGGGTATTTCCGGAAGGGTGGTTATGACATAAGATCATCGCGGAGGCTAGTTTTTCGAGTGCCGTCTTCAGAATGATCTTCACATCGATGACGGTACCGGTTAGTCCGCCCTGGCTCACCATAAATTTATCGATGACGGTATTGGAGCGGTTCAGCAATAAGATCCAGAATTCTTCAACAGCAAGGTCCTCCAACAGCGGGCGAAAGTAATTGGCGGCATCGGCGCTCGCCGTGATGGTAAGCTTTTCAAGTGGCATCTGATCCTTTCGGCGACGGCCCAGCTCCAGCGCTGCGACAATATTCACGGCTTTGGCTTCTCCAATACCTTTGAATTTTATAAAGTCGGAGACCTGCTTTTTCCCCAGTTCATTCAGATCGTTATTCGCCGAGTTCAAAATTCTCCGGGACAGCTCAACGGCAGATTCGCCAACATTTCCGGAGCCGATTAAAATTGCCATTAGCTCTGCATCCGACAGCGAGCGGGTACCTTTAGTAATTAATTTTTCCCGTGGACGATCTTCAACTGCCCATTCTTTGATGCTTAACTTCTTATACATGGTTTGTTGGTTTTGAACTAAGTTAAAAAAATCCGGTCAAACCAACTTTATGAACGCAAAAAAAGCCTCTTCATTGCTGAAGAGGCTTCCCATCTATAAGTAATTTCTTATAATTTGTTCACATGCGAAGCAATACTTGCCTTTAAGTTTGCAGCTTTATTCTTGTGAATAATGTTTTTCTTAGCTAATCTGTCAATCATTGAAGTTACTTTCGGCAACTCGGCAACAGCAGCTTCTTTTTCAGTTGCAGCGCGCAACTTTCTCAGTGCATTACGCATTGTTTTTGCGTAGTATTTGTTCTCAAGACGTTTTTTCTCGTCTTGTCTGATTCTCTTTTTTGAAGATTGATGATTTGCCATTTTATAATTTCCTCAATTTTTTTCTTTGTAAAGTAGCCCGTAGGGGAATCGAACCCCTGCTACCAGGATGAAAACCTGGCGTCCTAACCGCTAGACGAACGGGCCATCATTATTTAGCTCCCTTGATTTTGGGACTGCAAAAATAGTTTCTTTTTTTCAGCCTCCAAATTTTTTCAAGAAATTTTTCTGAAATTTTGCGTCGCTTCATTTAGCACCGCCGTTTTTATTTCAGCGATGCAAAGAAATGGAAGATTTTTGAATCTGCAAACAAAAATCTGAAAAAAAATTACTTCCAATCGACGATCGTTCCCCGATCTTTATTCAACAAGCTCTGTGGCATCGCGTTAACAATCTCCTTCCACAACAAGTCGATGAGTTTATTCTTGGCAAAATGCCGCGAATACACCAAACTCACCTCGCGCAAGGGAGTCATATCGTCGAATGCCCGTACATGAAGCGAACGCTCGGTACTCATTCCGACCGATGCCAGCTCCGGAATCAGCGTGATCCCACCTTCCTTATCGATGATATTCATCAAGGTTTCCAGCGAACCAGCCTCGAAATGGAAAGGAAGCTCATCGTTGGCCGCTCCTTTAAACGAACAGAGGTTGATCACCTGGTGACGGAAGCAATGCCCGTCGCTCAACAACCAGATGTCAGGACCGGAAATATCTTTCACTCTGACCTCCTCTTTATCGTGCAACGGATGATCGTGATGCGCATACAGCATCATCTCCTCGTAAAAAATGGGTCTTTCGCTGATGCGGTCTTCCTTTAAGGGCGTAACCAGAATGCCTACATCCAGCAGATCCTTGTTTAAGCGATCGACAATATTCTCGGTTGTCAGTTCTTCAACCTTCAAGGTGATATTGGGATACTTACGTTTGTAGTTTCCGATAAACAGCGGCAATAAATAAGGCGCCAAAGTAGGTATAATGCCAATTTTGAGCTCTCCGGAGATGAGGTTCTTGTGATCCTTGACGATATTATTCACCTTTTCGGTCTCTTGCAGGATGATGCGCGACTGTTCGATAATACGCTTGCCCACATCGGTTGGAATCAGAGGCTGCTTGCTGCGGTCGAAGATGACAACTTCCAGATCCTCCTCCAATTTCTTAATCTGCATACTCAAGGTTGGCTGGGTAATAAAACAATGCTCGGCAGCACGCCCGAAATGACGAAAAGTGTCGACCGCAACAATGTATTCCAATTGGGTTAGCGTAATCATGGTTTATTTATAAAGTTGAGCTTAAATATAGAAAAAATCTATCCTTATCTCTATTCGGCCGAAAATAATTGTTGGCGCTGCCATTCGAACAAGCAAACGGCCAGAGCATGGGATATATTCATCGATTTACACTTTCCGGTCATGGGGATGTAAATTGCGTGCGAGCAACGTTCCAGCAGCTGATCATTTAATCCGTGTGTTTCACTTCCGAGTAAAAAGACAATTTTGTCGGGCAGCTTGGTGGTAAACAAATTGCTTGCCCCTTCGGCCGTTTCGATGGCACAAACAGCATAGCCGTCGGGTATCTGATCGAAAAAATCGGCCGACGATTGATAGTACAGGCTTACGTTTTTAAAACTCAGCCCGGCAGTCTTGCGAATGGATGCCTCCCGTTTGGGGATTTCATCATCCAGCAAAATCAGCTTCTCGCCCCCCAGGTTATCAACCAAACGCATCAAACTTCCCACATTCTGGGGATTCTTCACTTTCCACGCTGCAACAATCGGTTTAACCGGCAGGCTCGGAGCTGTTTCTGCATTAAAAAATGCCACCGAATTTGTTTCCATCCTAAAAATTATTCTTTTTCTTTGACCATTCAGAAAGCACGAAAGAAAAGATTTTAACCCATTTGTCCATGAAAGCAGTACGTTTTTTTCTTCTTTTTTTCATTGCCGCTCAACTTATTTCATGCGGAAAATCGGAAAAACAACTAGCCTCCGAAAAATTGCAGCTGGCCGAAAGCTACTATCAGCAAGGCGACACTACCCTGGCTTTGCAGCTGGCCGATTCGGTTCAGAACTACTATAAGGGAGCCATTCAGCAGGTTGTTTCAGCCGGTCAGTTTAAGAAGAAAGTATACGGAGAACTGCTCTACAAGGCACAGGACGAATTGGACTCGGTAAAAACGCAACTAACTGCACTGCAAAAAAACTTTGTGACCGAAAAAACCGAATTTGACCGCTACACACAATTTATCCATAAGCGTCAGCAGTTTCAGCGCCGATGGAACAAATCATTCATTCAGATTTACCTGGATGAACGGGGCGAGATTTACATTTCGAGCAACTATTACGGCAAGCAAGCACTCGACCATACCGGCATCCGGGTTTATGATGGCGATCTTCAGGCCAAGACCGAGCAAATACCGGTTGGCTCGCCACTTAATCACCAAAGTGATTTCATGAATATGAAATGGGAAAAGGTGTCGTACACCGACGGAAAAGAAAATGGCGTAATCGCGTTTATAGCCGAACATGCCGACCGCAACCTGAAGGCGGTGTTTTTAGGGAAGCGTTATTACTACATTATTCTGGAGAAATACGACAAGGAAGCTTTTGTTGAAGCGTTGGCCCTGTCGAAGGCATTAAAACGAAAAGCCAAGCTCGAACAACAGATTAAAACGCTGCAGTCCAAGGTTGGCTAAACGCTTGCCCGTGGGCATCAATGTTACAGAATTTTATCAATCAACTCGGCGGGTTGCGCCAGAACAGCTTTGGTCCCATTCAACACGATCGGACGTTTAAGCAGTTTAGGATTCGCCGAAAGTGCTTTCACCCAGTCATCTTCGCTCATGGGCTTGTCGCGGAACTCCGTCCGGTACAGTTCTTCCTGCGTGCGCACCAAATCGAAAGCAGACATCCCGGTTAGCTGGATGATGTTTCGTATTTCCTCTTCGGAGATACCATCTTTCAGGTAGTTTACAATGTCCACCGGATAACCGTTTTCCTCCAGAAACTGAAGTCCGGCACGACTTTTTGAGCAGCGTGGGTTGTGATATATTTTCATAATTACCTGATGTTTATCTTTAATATATTGATAGAAATCTTCCTGGGAACGATACCTGCCACCAATCGTTTTGTGGTTGTACCGATTCGATAAAGCATTGTCCAAAATGCGCGACTTGGCATTATCCTTCAACTGAAGGATCAGCATTTGCTTCAGCTCATCCTGAATATCCAGGTCATAAATCGGACAGGCCACCTCAATGCGGCGGTTCAGATTTCGGGGCATCCAGTCGGCCGAAGAGATAAACATCTTCTCTTCGCCATCGTTCCCAAACAAGAATATCCGGGAATGTTCCAGGTACTTATCAACAATGCTAATGGCTTCCAGGTTTTCGCGCACCCCCTCTTCCTCGGTTTTCAGTCCGAAGATTCCCCGCACAATCAGCTGCACCTTCACGCCAGCCCTTGCTGCCTCAGCGATTTTATCGATCATCCCCGGGTCAATCAAGCTATTCATCTTCAGGATCATATATGCCTTCTTGCCCGATTTGGCAATTTCAATCTCTTTGTCAATCATACTGACAAAGAAATTCCGCATACTAAACGGGCTCACGATCAAATGTTTGTACTGATCGTTCCGGTAGTTATGCTTAAAAAATCCAAACAAGCGGGCCACTTCGTCGGCGATGCGTGGGTCGGCTGTCAACAAGCCATCGTCGCCATAAACCCGGGCAGTGCCCTCGTGGAAGTTTCCTGTACCAACGTAAGCGTAGTTCCGCAAGCCATTACCTTCTTTTCGCTGAATCCATGCCAGCTTGGAGTGCACTTTCAGACCCGGCACACCATTAATAACATGGGCACCTTCCTCCTGCAGCTTGTTCGACCAATAAATGTTGGCCTCTTCATCGAACCGGGCTTGCAGCTCAATAACCACCGTTACGCGCTTACCATTGCGGATGGCATTCAGCAAGGCATTCACAACCCGCGAGTTGTCGGCCACCCGATAAATGGTAATACCAATCTCGTGCACCTTGGGATCGATTGATGCTTCGCGCAGCAAATCCAGAAAGTGACTAAAACTTTGGTAGGGATAGTGTAACATCACATCGGCCTGACGAAGCTTTTTCAGGATACTGTCGTGCGGCGGTAAATTGCGATGACGCACCGGAGTTAAGCGCTTATAATAATGATGAACGCTGCCCACCTCCGGGAAGTTCATAAAATCTTTATGGTTGTGATAACGCCCTCCGGCAACGGTATTGTCCGGATCGAGGTTCATTTTTTTGAGAATAAAGCTCAAAAAGTCTTCCGGAATATTACTATCATACAGCAAGCGAACAGGCGTTCCGACTTTTCTCCGTTTTAAGCTGAGCTCCATCTTCTCGATGAAACTTTTCGAGATGTCGTCGTCAATATTCAACTCGGCATCGCGGGTCACCTTAATGGTGTAAGCTTCATACCTGTCGTACTTAAACAACGGGAATATGTCGGGCATGCAATAGCGAATAATATCATCGAGCAGAATGATGTATTTTTTATTATTGCGAGCCGGCAGCACCAGAAAGCGGGTTAGCGTAATACTGGGAACACGCACCAGCGCGTAGGCAAACTTACCGGGTTTCAGAGCCCGATAAAGCTTAATAGCGAGATATACCGAACGGTCGCGCAAATAAGGAAATTTGTGATCCTCAGCCAGCATGATCGGCACCAGGTTAGGCAACACTTTTTCGTTGAAATAGCGTTTCACAAAAATACCCTGCTCGCTGGTCAACTTTGTTTCATCGATAATGAAGATATTTTCATCAGCCATCTCGGCCATGATTTTGCGATATATCTCCTGCGACTTTTTCTGATGACTGATTACAACGCGATGGATTTCCTCATGCAGCTCTTCCGGCGTAAAATTTCCCAGAATGCTGCCATCGTCGCCTAAATCGACCATCCGCCGAACCGAGGCGACCCGAACACGGAAAAATTCGTCGAGGTTATTCGAGAAAATCCCCAAAAAGCGCAGACGTTCAAACAGCGGCACAGTCGGATCCTCTGCCTCCTGCAAAACTCTGGCATTAAAAGACAACCAGCTAATTTCCCGATTAATATATGAATCTGTTTTTCCCATAGTAGTGAGGCTCTGCCGAATTTTACAAGTAAACAGATTTTTTTGAGTTGTTCAAGAAAAACCAGCTAAATCTTTACAAACTCCGCCGCTTTTCGAAAAAGTTCAGCCAAAAAGGAAGGTTCATCAAAATTCTCAAAAAGAATTGGCTCAACAGGTGCCTGTTCCGGCGGAATTAAAGCCAGCTCCCACCAGCCTACCCGATGCCATTGCTTCTTCTTATAACCAACCTGGTTAAACACGGCACATGGTTTAAACCCGACCCTTTCGTGCAATCGGGCGCTTCCCTCATTGGGCAAAGTCACCACGGCCAGCAGGGTCGCAAAGTTTTGCTTTTTAAGAATTTCAATTAACGCATAGTAAAGGGCCGTGCCGATATTTTTCCGCTGCCCTTCCGGATGAATATAAACGGTCACTTCCCGATTCCATCGGTAGGAAGCCCGCGACCGATAAGCGGCCGCATAAGCATAGCCAACAATGCGGCCATCGACTACACACACCAAGTACGGGCACTCCTTTAAAACGAATGCCATCCGCTGGCGAAACTCGCTAACAGATGGCACTATTTCTTCAAAAGTAACAACAGTATCCGTTATAAATGGCTTGTAAATCTCGAGTATTGCCTCGGCATCGGCAAGTGTTGCCAAACGAATTTCAGCTCGATTATGCATCGCCATACTGCATTAGATATGCTTTGATAAAACCATCGATTTCACCATCGAGAACCGACTGAACATTTCCTGTTTCGTGACCGGTTCTCACATCTTTCACCAATTTATAGGGTTGAAGGACGTAAGAGCGGATTTGGGATCCCCATTCGATTTTCTTCTTCCCCGCCTCAATTGCGTCGACTGTTTCGCGTCGCTTACGCAGCTCCAGTTCGTACAACTGAGATTTCAGCAATCGCAAGGCGTTTTCCTTGTTTCCAAGCTGCGAACGACTTTCGGTGTTTTCAATGATAATGCCGGTGGGGGCGTGACGCAGCCGAACGCCGGTCTCAACCTTATTCACATTCTGACCACCAGCGCCTCCCGAGCGGAACGTATCCCAGCTAATATCCGCCGGATTAATCTCAATTTCGATCGAGTCGTCAACCAAGGGTGCAACAAATACGGAAGTGAACGAGGTCATCCGCTTGTTTTGTGCATTAAAAGGCGACAAACGAACCAGACGATGGACGCCGTTTTCACTTTTCAGATAGCCGTAGGCATAATCACCTTCAAACTCGATGGTGCAGTTTTTCACACCTACTTCGTCGCCGGCATTAAATTCAGACACTTTCACCTTAAAGCCTTCTTTTTCACCATAGCGCAAATACATACGCATCAGCATATCGGCCCAGTCATTGGCTTCAGTACCTCCGGCCCCGGCATTAATCCGCAACACCGCACCAAGCTTATCTTCCTCTTTGCGAAGCATATTTTTGGCTTCCAGCTGTTCAATAAGCTCCAAGGTTTCGTTAAACTGATCATTGACCTCGTCTTCCGAAGCCTCCTCAGCTTCAAAAAACTCATACAGAACCATTAAGTCTTCCAACGACTTATCAACAGCTTCAAATCCCTCGGTCCAGACTTTAATTCCGCGAATAGCTTTCATTTGCTCTTCGGCCTTTTTCGAGTCGGTCCAGAAATCAGGATCTTGCGTCTTCAGTTCTTCTTCCTGCAGTTGTATTAATTTTGCATCGTAGTCAAAGATGCCTCCTCAGCGCATCCCGGCGCTCAGCAAGCTCTTTTAGCTGCTCCTTTAAAATCATATCTTTTCGTTTTTTATGGTTTGCAAAAATAGGAAATACAAGCAGATAATTCAACATTGCCCGAGCGATTCGCGCAGTTGGCCAAAAGCAGGGGTGATCTGGGGCAATTCGCGAAACCGGGGGAGGCCTAAAATTCGGAGAGCTGCGCGAAACCATTGGGGCTGAATATTGCGGCTTCTCTTTTCAGATCCTGCTCGAAAACAGAGAGCATCGGGGCATTTTCGCGGTCTTTTCTTCTGCCTCGAAAGAAGAAAAGCAAGCTGCGACCGCAACCTGCCTTACGATATCAGTGTTATTGAATTGCTTATTCGCCCCAAACAACCGTTTGCCGGGTGATGGCTTTAGCTTCCAGAAATTGATCCTCTCCGTCCTCCTTGGCATACAAACCCAACTCAACGGTATAGCTTTCGCCAAAAACTGGTTCGTAATCGCCAATCCAGCCACTCGAGCTAATGTTCGCAGATACAACCGATGATCCAAGCGAGCTGGAATAATAAACCCTTGTTCCTTCCGAATTGCGCAAAACCACAACCGAATAATCTTCCTGGTCGCTCGAATCCCAAACCAAATGAATTCGGTTATTATCGGCTTCGTACTCACAAGTTGTCAACTCCACCGGCTCGATGGTTATGCCTGTCAGCTCATCGGCAACGGTTAGTTCTTCGCCATTCGTGCGCGTAACGGAAAAGGTATAAACTCCAGTTTCGGGCAAACTGGTTGTAAAATCGGCTTCATCCATTTCGGTGTAAAACTCCAGCACGTAATCGTTGTAGGAATATAATTTATAGACCTCTCCCGACTCGCTCCTGGCATTAACACCGGCCATTGCTACATTGGCATAAGTATGAAATGCCAAGCCATATTTTGTGACCCCATCAATTTTCTGACTCAAGATCAAGGCATCGCTATTCACAATTGGCAACACCTCTTCACTCTGGCATGAAAACAAAGCCGGAATCATGGCCAAAATTCCACATACGATCGATACTTTATTCATCTCTTTCTATTTAATTTTATCTAACTCATTTTACAGATCTGCGCCAGGCCATATCGTTGCGTCCCGGGTCCCGCCTTGCCTGCAAATTTCACACCTGTTTTTTCTAATCCAACCAGGAACCACAAAACCCTCCCGGTGAGAAGAAGAAATTTCAAATTACGTCATTTTTATCGAGTTGCATAAAAAACAGAAAGACTTTTCCCGATCTAAAATAAAAGATTATCTTTGCGCCACATTTTAACGAATTGTTTATCAATTAAATTTAAATTCAATGCCAGCAAAAATCAGATTGCAGCGACATGGTCGCAAACGTTTAGCTTACTATCACATTGTGATAGCTGATAGCAGGGCACCACGAGATGGTCGTTTCATTGAAAGGATTGGATCTTATAATCCGAATACTAATCCTGCTACGATCGATCTTGATTTTGATAAAGCTTTAAACTGGCTTAACAAAGGTGCTCAACCAACTGACACTGTAAGAGCTATTCTTTCTTACAAAGGTGTTTTATACATGAAACACTTGCAAGGTGGAGTTGCCAAAGGTGCTTTCTCTGAAGAAGAAGCTGAAAAACGCTTCCAAGCATGGGCTGCTGAAAAAGAAGCAAAAGTCCAGTCTAAAAAAGACCGCTTGTCTCAAGAAGCCAGCGATTCGAAAACAGCTCGCTTAGAAGCTGAAGCAAAAGTTAACGCCGACAGAGCCGAAGCTATTGCTAAGAAAAACGCTGAGTTGGCTGCTGAAGCAGAAGCCGCTGTTGCCGCTGCTGAAGAAACAACAGAAGAAGCTCCGGAAGCTGAAGCTTCTGCCGAAGGCGAAGAAACAGCCCAGTAATTCCGGGTCGGCACTGTTTTTAAGCTTCGAACTTAATACAGAACGACATAAAAAAAGCGATGGAGTTTTCCATCGCTTTTTTCATATCTGCTAATTTGCGTCCAATCGTGATCTATTCTTCTTCGTCCTTATTCTGTGGATCAACAATCCATTCCGGGTCATACAAAAAGTCGTTATAAGGAAAACGCGTAATATGGATTTTATGAACTTCCTCGTAGAGTTTCTTCTTAAAATCGTCGACATTCTGCTTCTTAACCGCCGAGATAAATAACGAAGGCGTATTCTTCTTCCCCATCCAACTGTTTTTCCAGTCTTCCAACGAATAGTTCTGGTTGGTCTTCGGGCTCAGGTCGGCTTCATCCTTGGCCACGTAATTATAAGCGTCAATTTTATTGAACACGTAAATCGTCGGCTTCTCGCGGGTATCGATTTCACTCAAGGTTTCATTAACCGTGTCGATTTGTTCCTCAAAACCCGGATGCGAAATATCGACCACATGCACCAACAGATCTGCTTCGCGCACCTCGTCGAGCGTCGATTTAAACGACTCAACCAGGCCATGAGGTAATTTTCGAATGAACCCAACGGTATCCGAAAGCAGAAAAGGGATATTTCCAATGACCACTTTCCGTACGGTTGTATCCAATGTGGCGAATAATTTATTTTCGGCGAACACCTCGGATTTGGCCATCATGTTCATAATGGTTGATTTCCCGACATTGGTATAACCGACCAAGGCTACCCGCACCATTTTCCCCCGGTTTTTGCGCTGCGTTGCTTTTTGCTTATCAATTTTAACGAGCTGCTCTTTCAGGCGGGCAATTTTATCTAAAATAATCCGGCGGTCAGTCTCAATCTGTGTTTCACCCGGACCACGCATACCAATACCACCTCGCTGACGCTCCAGGTGAGTCCACATTCGTGTCAGACGTGGCAACATATATTGATACTGCGCCAGCTCAACCTGCGTTTTGGCATGGGCTGTTTGAGCCCGTTTCGCGAAAATATCCAAGATCAGATTGGTTCGGTCTAAAACCTTACAAGTTAGCTCTCGTTCAATGTTACGCAACTGAGTCGGACTCAATTCATCATCAAAGATGATTGTATCTATTTCATGTATTTTAATGTAGTTCTGGATTTCTTCTAATTTGCCGGAACCAACAAATGTTGCGGGATGCGGAACATCCAGCCTTTGAAAAAATTTCTTTTTCACCACAGCACCTGCTGTATCAGCCAGAAATTCAAGCTCATCCAAATACTCTTGAGCTTGTTTTTCGTCCTGATTTTGGTTGATCAAACCAACCAAAACTGCTGTTTCCTGTTGCGGAGCGGTTTCAATCATTCAACTTCAATTTATGGCATAAAAAAACCTGGTCTCGAACACGAAACCAGGATTTTTGTAATATAATGCGTCTTACTGTAATACAAAACTGATAGGCACCGTGTAAGAAACTCTTACTGGCTTACCCCTTTGCATTCCCGGCTTCCATTTGGGAAGACTGTTAACAACGCGAAGAGCTTCTTTATCCAAAGATGAGTCAACACCACGTGCAATACGCGCTTGTGTTACCGAACCATCTTTATCAACTACGAAGTTCACGTACACTTTTCCCTGGATACCGTTTTCCTGAGCAATGACAGGATATTTAATTGCATTGGCAATGAATTTACGCAATGCCAACTCGCCACCGGGGAACTCAGGCATGTTCTCTACAATAAAGAACACTTCACTTTCTTCTTCTTCCTCCGCTTCTTGTTGAATAACAGGAGCAACATCAATTACGGTGTTATCGTCCGCTTCTGTGTCTTCGATCTCCAGTTCATCTTCGATCTCCACATCGTTATCCACAATATTCAACATCTCAACAACCTTTGGTGGCGGTGGTGGTGGCGGTGGTTTTACTTCTTCTTGACGCGTGATCGGTATGATCTCATCTTCGACCTCTTGCTGCACCACAGTACCCAATGAAGAGGCTTGCTCAACACGAGTCGTCCACTCAAACGCAAGAAGTGTAAGTCCAAGAGAGATCACAAGACCGATCTGAACAAAGATATTTCTCTTGTTCTCGAGATCAGCTTTCGGTGATTTCTTCAATTCCATAATTCAGTTTTAGAAGTTTATTCTGTGACAGAAACTTTTTTTTCTTTGAGGGGTTAAAGATATAAAATTATCCACAAAAGCAAATTCACCCCAACTAAAAAAAATCGTCCGTCGTTTATTTCAAATTCGTTTCAATTTACTGCAATACAAAGTTAATGGGGATGGTAAAATTCACCCTTACGGGTCTCCCGTTTTGAGAGCCTGGTTTCCAGCGGGGCATCAGCCGTACAACACGAAGAGCCTCGGCATCCAACAACGAATCAACCGACCGGACAACATGAGCATCGGCTATGGTACCGTCGGTATTCACAACAAAACGTACAAAAACGCGCCCCTGAGTTCCCAGCTCGCGTGCTTGAGCCGGATAGCGGACACTTTTCGAAATAAAACTAAGCAAGGAAGACATGCCGCCGGGAAACTGCGGCATCTGCTCGGCGAAATCAACAACCGCAACCTCATCGGGCTCCGGCGAACGCTCGCTCAATATCGGATTCAGCGCAATGCCAACTCCCTGATCAATCTCATCGGTATAATCCGAAAAGTCGAGCTCTTGTTCTCCGGCCTCCAGATTTAAAACAATTTCGTGGATCGTAATTGGCTTGATTTCGGGCTTCTTATCTTCAGGGCGGGTAACGGGAATGATAATTTCCTCCGGTGGCTCCCAATTTACGGTTCCTCTTTCAGGAATCGCTACAACGGCTGTTTTGTAATTAAAAGCGGCCAAAACCAGTCCAAGTGCCAGAACCAGTCCGATTGAGAAAAACAGGGATCGCCCCTTTTCCAAATCAACTTTTGGGGATTTTTTTGTTCTCATAGCTTTATAATAATTAGGTTGTGAGGGGTGGCAGAAAGGCAGAAAACAAAAATCAATCCAAAAAGCAAACATTTTCTTGCGGTTTTGAAAATATTACTATATTTGCCCAACCAAAGCAATGGGGGATTAGCTCAGTTGGCTAGAGCGTTTGACTGGCAGTCAAAAGGTCGCCGGTTCGATTCCGGCATTCTCCACTGGTAATAAGGCAGTTAGAATTCACTTCTGACTGCTTTTTTATTTTATACATACCAGATGCATACAGGATGGACAAGAAAATGCCATACGCCCCATTGCCTTGGGACGGAAGAACCGGTTGTTCTGTGGTAACGACAGCGCTGCCGAAAATACGGCTGTGATCTATTCCATGATGGCTTGCTGCAAAGCTGCTGGACTGAACTTCCGAGACTGATTGGTTTTCGTCCTGGAAAACGTTATTAGCCAGGAGAAAAAGGGCGGAAACTAACGAAAGTAATCATCCTTCAATTTATCTGAATTGACAACGAATTTATCTGTCAGTTAGGTACAATTTATTAGCTAATACAGCTATTTGTTTCTCTTAACTATATCGTTGACAATGCTAAAGAGTGAATCTGGGTTACTCACTAAAAGACAATGATTTTCATTAGGAATAACGTACTTTCGATATTTGCTGGCAGGTATCGAACCATTTACTCCTCCACTTCTGTCTTTTGCGCCGTAAATTACATTAACTTTTTTTACAGTTGCCGGCGTATTGTTTAAACTAGCTGAGAGTATTGTAAATGTCTTAAACGAATCCGGGAAATATTGCACCGAGGTATTGACTGCGGAGCCTCCATTGGAAAGACCAATCAAATGCGTCTTCTTGTTTTTTAGCCCCATTCTCTCGAATGCATGTGGCAACGTCGTTTTAAGGATTTTCTGCATTACTACCCTATTGAAAACCCCATTGAAATCGGGGGTTTCTACCGCAACAACAATTGCATTCGTATATTTCGCCAACAGCTCGGTGTACAAAACCCAACTACCGGCATAGCCATGACAAAAAACGACAACCTCGGCGTCGTCTTTTGCGCCTTCCGGAATGTGCAAAAAATAATGGTCAATATTTTTATACCAACCGCTCCCCTTTAAAAGCTGAAATAGTACGTTATGAGGAGGCGTTCGCTTCCAGGCCAACTTTCTATATGGCAGATGAAAACCATTCTGAAGGAATGGTGTTTTATTGCAATAGTTAACAACGTCTTCAAACGCGTTACTCTGAATAAAAGAATTTTTCTGCGACACTTTACTAATCAAACTAACCACTGTCATCACTTCTCCTTCGCCAACAATGTTCGACAAATACGGAATCAACGGAGTTACGACAACTTTTCTGGATTCTGTATTAAAATATACACTTTGAATATAATCACCGGCATGGCAGATGCGACGCGGATACGTATATGCAAAAGCCACCACGAACAAAGCAAAAGCAACCCAACCGTAATTTTTTCGATTAGGGGTAGGCAAGAACCTCTTTAAGACCAAGAAAAGTAAGTATACACACAGTACTTTCAGATGCCAACTAACAAACACCATTGAAAAGGTCAATAAAATGACCACTAACAAAATCACTAAAAACATTCAATTATTATTTAGATGTAAAAACAACACATATCTTTCCAGTGTAGCCCTTTAATAAATCACAATTAAGTAAATCGTAAGCCTTATAGTACAAATAAAGTTCGAATGTACGTTTGATTTTTGACATTGCGGTGGATCCCTAAAATGCACGACTACTTAAGCTAAATTACTGATTATTGAGAAAATGATGTCAATAGTTGGCATCATTTAATCCCATCCAAAATAAAAACTACCGGAGTGCCCTTCTGGAGTGAAGAAATGCAATAGAATGCATGAATTCGCGCTTCATACAGCCTATAATCAACTGATATTCCGACCACCCAGATTATATAAGATCCACTGGCAGTCAAAAGGTCGCCGGTTCAGTTCCGGCATTCTCCACTGAATTTTTAAAGAGCTACAATCGGCGATTGTAGCTCTTTCTTTTTTCCCCTACTCAACCTGCGTTATTTTCTGTTTCGCCTGCACAAAATCACGTTGGCTCCACTAAACCTTCAAAACCGAAAAATCGTATGTTTTAATGGAGAGCCGTCAATCAACTTAGGTGCGCAAAAAAGGAACTTTTCAGTAATTCAGACGAATGCGTCAAGGTGACAGGGAGTGAGGCATTACAACAACATGCGATAACGAACACTAAAAGCAGGAACGACATGAGAACAGAAAAACAAAAATTATTTGAGCCGGTTTCTCACCATAAGATACAACTTCAGCAATATACACGCACCATAGGAGATTGCTATCATCCCAGCAAAATGAAACAGGGGATCCACTGCACCGGCAACCGCTTTGAATACGTTGTACCATGGGAGGTAAGGAAAAAAACCGAACAAGTTTCCGCGAGTCAACATGCTTATTCATAAAGCAAATCAGGAAACAAAAAACGCTGTCCGTAGAATTCTCCTCGAGCAGCGTTTTCTTTTTTGTGTTTCTGTTAACACAATAATATAAGGCGTCCTTTTTATTGAAGAACCGATAAAGGCAAGTCAACAGGGCGTATCCGTTCGTTTGGCGAAAATGCTTATTCGTAAGACAGCGATGACTGAAGATTCTGCAGGAACAGGAACGTTCTTTTCGTTCATTTTTTGCTTTCGCATCTACCCAGCAACAAATCAAGTCAAGCCGCTTGGATCACTGAACAGCACCATACACATTTGGAGACGCATCGCCCCCTCGCCTCCCCAAACACGATCAATTAAGATTTTGAGCACAGCGATTCCGCAAGCTCTTTCACATCCTTTCCGGAGAAATTACCGGAGGTCATGATCAGTAAATTCTTACCGCTCCAATCTTTGGACTGAAGCCGGGCAAACAGTTCATCCGAATCGGTAAAAACCTGAAGCCCGCCGGATGCAAAAGCCTCGGCAACCTGTTCTTTAGTGATCGGCTCCAACTGCTTATGCACAATGGTCTGTGGATTGAAGTAAACATAGGCCTCATCTGCCGCAGCCATACACCCTTCATACTGCGGCAAAAACTCTTTTTTCAACGAACTGAAGGTATGCAGCTCCATTACAGCGATCAGCTTTCTGTCGCCAAATTGCTTCTTCACCGCCTCGGTGGTTGCTTTCAGCTTGGAGGGTGAGTGGGCGAAATCGTAGAAGACGGTACTGTCGCCATTTTCAGCCAACACTTCCAGGCGGCGCGCAGCCCCCTTAAAAAAGGCCATAGCCGAAAAAAAGGCTTCATCACCGATTCCCAACTCGTTACAAACCAATTTGGCACCGGCGATGTTTTGCAGATTGTGATCGCCAAACACCTGCAACCGGTATTTATCGTTGCCCGAGGTCAAATAAGTAATGCCGTCTTCAACACAGGAGGGCTGCTCCCGATAGGCCTGGGGACGGATATCCGCGCGAAGATCACCGGCGATATCACAAAGATGGCGATCGCCGCCATAATAAAACAGTTTCCCATCTTTTTCAATTAAGTCGGCAAACAAGCGAAACTGTTCCACATAGTTTTCAAAAGTCGGAAATACATTGATGTGATCCCAGGCAATGCCGCTCAATAAGGCAATATGGGGATGGTAAAGATGAAATTTAGGTCGCCGGTCAATTGGCGATGACAGATATTCGTCGCCCTCGAACACTGCGATTCGGCTTTCGTGACTCAACGAAACCATCGTATCGAAGCCGTCCAGCTTAGCGCCAACCATATAATCAAATTGCACCCCATTACATTTCAGCACGTGCATAATCATTGAGGTTATCGACGTTTTGCCGTGCGAGCCACCAACGACCACACGCAGTTTATCTTTGGTCTGTTCGTACAGATATTCCGGATAAGAATAGATCTTCAAACCCAACTGCTGCGCTTTCAACAATTCGGGGTTGTCGGGCCGGGCGTGCATGCCCAGAATAACGGCATCGATGGTCGTACTTAGTTTCTCCGGATGCCAGCCATAGTCCTCGGGCAGCAAACCATACTGCTCCAGACGCCCTTTGGAAGGCTCAAAAATCTCATCATCGCTCCCGCTAACTTCAAAACCTTTTTTGTGCAGTGCAATTGCCAGATTGTGCATGGCACTACCGCCAATCGCTATAAAATGAATACGCATAGTGTTTGTTTTCAGAATGACCAAAGATAAACATTAGTTGACTTCCTACGAGCCGCCGCCTGTAAAACAGCCCGATCTCCCCCACCGTTCATTCAACATCACTCCTCACACATTCAATAAAACCCCAGTCTTTCACGTATAAACGCAACAGATCGCCGGTCATCCGATACATGGATATTGCCGGAATGAGTTCGGCAAACCGAACAGCAAATTCACTGTCGCAACACATCTCCGTACAGGCAGGCATGGCCAGAATTAAGTAATTATCGGTAATATTCAGGATTGAGCCACCACAGCTATTTACACCGAGCTGCACCATATAATGTCCGTCATCGTATAAGGCAAAGTAGATTGGCTTAGCGTCATCATTGTCCATCGTTTCATCGATGGCAACAAATCGTGTTACCTCCCATGTTTTATAGACATCCGCAGCCGGCCCGTCAATTTTCTCACAGGCCACGATCGCCAGGCAGAGTACCATAAAGATTACAGAATGTGCTAACTGAGGCATAAGTTCCGTCTTTTTTTGAAGCGCTTATAAAATTAGCGAACCCAAACCGATTATCAAACAATTAACTTACGCAAGAGTCAAACGGCAGGCAACCACCAATTAATCAGACAACAACCGAACACACACGCCTTCCGAAGCCCCATCAAAATGCCCTGTTTGCCCCTGAAAATGCGATTCCGAATGCCAATTTTAACAAATGGTTAATATTAAGAATCGATCTAAAGAGTCACAATAAAAGGCTTTTTTGTCTTATTTTGACCGATATAACAAATTAAATTACAATCGATTGGCAACCCAATCGCAAATAAACAGGCCCAAACAAAAACATACAGGAAGGTTGATATGTAAATGCGTGAAAAACAAACACTGACTTTTGTTAGCAGGTGGTTAAAAACTTGACAGACTATGGGATTCTATGCCTAAAAACCACTAATTTTGCCCACTGATTTTCTTAACAGTTACATTATGGCAGAAAAATATAACAAACTTTTTGAAGAATTTCCTCCTGTCAGTAGCGAAGATTGGAAAGCAAAAATTGTTGCTGACCTGAAAGGCGCTGACTTCGACCGCAAACTGGTCTGGAGGACAAACGAAGGTTTTTCCGTACAACCGTATTACCGTCAGGACGACTTGACAAATCTGAACTACCTGGACACGCTTCCCGGTGAGTTTCCGTTTGTTCGGGGAAACAAGACCAATGACAACGACTGGTATGTTCGTCAGAACATCGTTGTAAAAGACTTTGCAGAGGCCAACAAGAAAGCACTGGATGTATTAATGAAAGGTGTGACTTCGTTGGGCTTTGTGTTTAATGAGTGCATCAATGTTACCAAAGACGACATGGCAGTGTTGTTGAATGACATCTGTTTAGAGTCGGTAGAAGTAAACTTTGTTGCCAAGTGCTACACCGCAAAAATTGCTGAAGCTTTTGCCGACTATGTGCTGGCTGGCAAGTGGAACCCGGCCAATGTTGTGGCTTCAGCGGCTTGCGACCCCTTTGGAAACTACCTGGTTTACGGCCGCATGAAAAACGGCTTCGACGGTTCGGTAGAACAAGCCAAAGGCCTGATTGAAAAAACAGCCCAATTACCTCAATACCGGGTTGTTGCTGTTAATGCTAAAAACTTTGCTGCTGCCGGTGCATCAGCTGTGCAAGAGTTGGCTTTCGCCCTGGCTCAAGGTGCTGAATACCTTTCAGCATTAACTGAAGCAGGAGTTGCAGTGAACGAAGCTTCCACGAAAATGAAATTCAACTTCAGCGTTAGCGCCAACTACTTCATGGAAATTGCAAAATTCCGTGCAGGTCGTATGTTGTGGGCTCAAATCGTAAAAGCTTACGGTCCGCAAGACGATGCAAGTTGCAAAATGAATGCTTATGCTGAAACAGGAACCTGGAACAAAACATTCTACGATCCTTACGTAAACATGCTGCGTACGCAAACCGAAACCATGAGTGCTGCCTTAGCTGGTGTGGATTCAATTTCAGTTCTTCCGTTCAACGCCATTTACGAAGACACCACCGTGTTCTCTGATCGTATTGCCCGCAACCAACAGTTGTTGTTGAAAGAAGAATCTCACTTGGATAAGATCGTTGACCCGGGTGCCGGTTCATACTATATTGAAGAGCTGACTGCTTCAATCGCCGACGAAGCCTGGAAACTGTTCCTGACCATTCAGGATAAAGGCGGTTTCGTAGCTGCGGCTAAGGAAGGTTTCATCCAAGCCGAAATTAAGGAGATGGCTCAGAAACGCGATATGAAAGTTGCTACTCGTCGCGAAAACATCCTGGGAACAAACCAATTCCCGAACTTCACCGAGCAATTGGAAAAAGAAGATGTGGATGCTTCCGTTTTCGAAGCAACTGATCTGACTGCTGAAGATGCAGAAATTGAAACCCTGAAACCTTACCGTGGCGCTCAGGCTTTCGAAAAACTGCGTATTGCTACCGACAAATTTGCAAAAGCAAACAAACGTCCGTTGGCCTTCATGTTAACCATTGGCAACCTGGCTTTCCGTAAAGCTCGTGCTCAATTCGCCTGTAACTTCTTTGCTGTTGCCGGTTATGAAGTGAAAGACAATAACGGTTTCGCAACTGTTGAAGAAGGTTTGGCTGCTGCTAAAGAAGCAGGCGCCGAGATTGTTGTAATCTGTAGTTCTGATGATGAATATGCTGAGTTGGCTCCTGCTGCTTTCGACGCGATGAAAGGCGAAGGAATTTTCGTTGTAGCTGGTGCTCCTGCTTGCATGGATGATTTAAAAGCTAAAGGCATTGAAAACTTCATTCACGTGAAGAGCAATGTGCTTGAAGACTTGAAAGCATACAATGCAAAGTTAGGAATCGGCTAGATTGCCGGATATTTAGATTTTCGGATTTTCAGACGTTCAAACCATGCACAACTATCAGGAATTAAAAATATGGCAGGAAGGGAGAAAACTCGTAAAAGAGATTTATCTGATTTCAGCTGGTTTCCCGAAAGAAGAGATGTATGGATTGACATCACAAATTAGAAGAGCTGCGGTTTCCGTCCCTTCGAATATTGCCGAAGAAACAGGAAGAGCCAGTGATGTTGAATTTCAACGGTTCCTGGATTTCGCACTCGGATCGCTTTTTGAACTTGAAACACAAACGATTTTGGCGAACGATTTGGAATATTTGAAAACTGAAGATTTCGAAAGAGTTAGTTTGATGATTAAATCATTGATTAAGATGATTGTCAAGTTTAAGAGCATTCTTTAAGTCTGAAAATCTGACATCTGATTGTCTAATAATCTTAAAAACAAAACAATGAAACCAGATTTTAAAAGTATCAATATAAAAACAGCCACTGCGCAGAAAAAAGCGAGCGAGTGGGCTGCTGAACACAAAATTTCAAAAGACTGGATCACACCGGAGCAAATCCCTGTGAAACCGGTTTACACCAAAGAAGATTTGGAAGGCATGGAGCATTTGAATTATGCTTCAGGTTTGCCACCATTCCTTCGCGGACCTTATTCAGCCATGTATCCTTTGCGTCCCTGGACAATCCGTCAGTACGCCGGGTTCTCAACTGCTGAAGAGTCAAACGCATTCTACCGCCGTAACCTGGCAGCCGGTCAGAAAGGTCTTTCTGTAGCTTTCGACTTGGCAACTCACCGTGGTTACGACTCAGACCACCCTCGTGTAGTGGGTGATGTTGGTAAAGCCGGTGTGGCAATCGACTCAATCCTGGATATGAAAATCCTGTTCGACCAAATTCCATTGGATAAAATGTCAGTTTCGATGACAATGAACGGTGGTGTATTGCCGGTAATGGCGTTCTACATCGTTACTGCATTGGAGCAAGGCGCTACCTTGGATCAGTTGGCCGGTACCATCCAAAACGATATTTTGAAAGAATTCATGGTGCGTAACACCTACATCTACCCACCGGAATTCTCGATGAAAATTATCGCTGATATCTTCGAGTTCACTTCTCAGCACATGCCGAAGTTCAACTCAATCTCAATCTCGGGTTACCACATGCAGGAAGCCGGTGCAACAGCCGACATTGAAATGGCTTACACCCTGGCCGACGGTTTGGATTACATCCGTACAGGTATCAACGCCGGAATTGACATCGACGCTTTCGCGCCTCGTTTGTCATTCTTCTGGGCCATCGGTATGAACCACTTCATGGAAATCGCCAAAATGCGTGCTGCACGCATGATCTGGGCGAAATTGGTGAAACAGTTCAACCCGAAAAACCCAAAATCAATGGCTTTGCGTACGCACTCGCAAACGTCAGGTTGGTCGTTGACAGAGCAAGATCCGTTCAACAATGTTGGTCGTACTGCAATTGAAGCGATGGCTGCGGCTTTGGGTCACACCCAATCATTGCACACCAATGCGTTGGATGAAGCGATTGCATTGCCAACCGACTTCTCTGCTCGTATTGCACGTAACACACAGCTATATATTCAACAAGAAACTGAAATCTGCCGTGGCGTAGACCCATGGGCCGGTTCATACTATGTTGAGGCGTTGACGAAAGATCTTTACACGAAAGCATGGGCCTTGATCGAAGAAG
Source organism: Mangrovibacterium marinum (assembly GCF_003046625.1). GTDB lineage: Bacteria > Bacteroidota > Bacteroidia > Bacteroidales > Prolixibacteraceae > Mangrovibacterium > Mangrovibacterium marinum. Next base: position 64,961 of record NZ_QAAD01000009.1, on the reverse strand, counting down.
TTGAAAAACTTGGCGGTATGGCTAAAGCGATCGAAACAGGTGTACCTAAAATGCGTATTGAAGAAGCTGCTGCACGTACTCAGGGACGTATCGATAGTGGAGCTCAAACCATTGTGGGTGTTAACAAATACCGTTTGGAAAAAGAAGATCCGATCGACATCCTGGAAATCGACAACACAGCTGTTCGTTTGTCTCAGATCGAGCGCTTGAAAAAATTGCGTGCTGAGCGTAACGAAGAAGAAGTACAACAAGCATTGGCTGCCATTACAAAATGTGCCGAAACCGGCGAAGGCAACCTGCTTGACCTCTCTGTGAAAGCTGCACAAAAACGTGCTTCATTAGGTGAAATTTCTGACGCCTGCGAAAAAGTCTGCGGACGTTATAAAGCTGTAATTAGAACTATTTCAGGCGTGTATTCATCAGAAAGCAAAAACGATGCTACCTTCCAGGAAGCTCAGGATTTGGCGAAGAAATTCGCTGAATTGGAAGGCCGTCAACCTCGTATCATGATCGCTAAAATGGGTCAGGACGGACACGACCGCGGTGCTAAAGTAGTAGCAACCGGTTATGCCGACCTTGGTTTCGACGTAGATATGGGACCCTTGTTCCAAACTCCGGAAGAAGCTGCCAAACAAGCGGTTGAAAACGACGTTCACGTCATGGGTGTTTCTTCGTTGGCTGCAGGTCACAAAACATTGGTTCCTGCCGTTATCGAAGAACTGAAGAAACTGGGTCGTGAAGACATCATGGTGATTGCCGGTGGTGTAATTCCTGCTCAGGACTACAAATACCTGTACGATGCAGGCGTTGTAGCCATCTTCGGACCTGGTACCAGCGTTGCTGCTGCCGGTAAGAAAATCCTTGAGGTTTTGATTGCTGCGCACGAAGCGTAACAGCCCCTCCCCAGCCCTCCCCAAGGGGAGGGAGTTAAAATACAGAAAGCCATCTTCCGCTTATAGCCGGAGGGTGGCTTTTTTTGTTGGGTGATGCGGTTTCTAACCGCATTCTAATCAGCGGATAGAATCCGCTGCACCGGGGAAGTACGCGGATTTTCTTTTTTGGCGGTGCCCAATGCCCCTGTCTGGTTTTCCTTAGCCCTATGCGATTCTACTGTTCCCTGTGCTGTTTTCGGTCACCCTGTGCACTTTTTCGCCGTCCTGTGTAATATTTCCCCGCCCTTTGCGATTTTTGGCGTTCCTTTGCGATCTTATTGACTCTTAGTTACACTGGAGCGAATTATTTCGCACAGGAGTCTGAAAAAGAGCACAGGACTGACATTTTGCTCACAGGATTAGCTAAACTCGCACAGGAAGCAGCAAATTAACACTGGAGCGTACAAAATGTCCCTGAATTGCCCCAAAGAACACAGGAGACCACCCAACACACCAAAACAATGCCGGAACATCACGAACGTTCCGGCACCTGGTTCCCTCTTCACTTAACCATGCCCATCAGGGCTTAATATTCTGATTCATCCGGAAGGTATTCAGCGGGTCGTATTTGGCCTTCAATTGGGCCAACCGCTCGTAGTTCACTCCGTAAGCGGCTTTCACCCGGCTTGCCTCTTCTTCGGTCATAAAGTTGACATAGGCGCCTCCGGAGGCATAAGGAGCCGAAGCTTTGAAAAACTCGCGTGACCAGCCAATACATTTGTCATCGTCTGCTGCGGCTTCCCAGCGTCCGTGTACATTCATCACAAACTTCATATCGCGGCTACTGAAGGCCGTTGCATCTGCGGGAACCTCATTCGTTTTACCCGCAACCACGCCAATAAATATTTCACAATGCGGCGAAGGCATTTTGCCCGCGTAATCGATCATCGCTGAAAACAAACCATCATGCAGCTCGGTGAAGTTATGCGACTTCCAATAGTTCCGGAAGCCGGGAGTCAAGAGCGGATCAAAAGCCTGCTGCCAGGCCGTGTAGGGAGCCATCCCGATATGTTCGCCCATCGGATCGCCAAAAGTCCGCATCGGAGCCACCAGCTTCTCGCCTTCTTCGGCTCCGCCGAAATAGCAAATCGCTGCGACCAAAACATCCTGCCCGTGAACATCCTCTGCAAGGAAAGGCAATGGCGGTGCTTTACGCATAACTACCCACGCATTAAACTCAACCGGTGTGGAGAGAATATAATCGCGATAATGCGCTAAGACCTGTTTGGCCTGAGCATAAGGGAATACCAACAACCCGGCAAACACCTCGGTGCCAATATTGTGTAAATCAAATTCAAACTGGGTGACAATCCCGAAGTTTCCTCCGCCACCGCGGACCGCCCAAAATAAATCGCTGTTCTCCGACGAACTGGCATGTACAGCCTCTCCCTCAGCCGTAATCATATCTACCGATGTCAGGCTATCGATGGTCATTCCGTACTTGCGCGACAGCCAACCAAATCCACCACCGAGTGTTAATCCGGCAATTCCGGTGGTGGAGTTAATCCCAACCGGAAGAGCCAATCCCGAAGCCTGGCAAGCTTTATCAACATCGCCCAAAGTCGCACCGGGTTCAACGTATGCCTTTTTCTTGCCGGCATCAACACGCACTTTATTCATCCGAATAAAATCGACGACCAAACCACCATCACACAGCGAGTTGCCGGCAATATTATGTCCCGCCCCCCGAATCGACAAGTCCAATTCATTTTCTTTCGCATAACGCAGCGCCATTTGCGCATCTTTTGCGTTTGCACATTGTACAATCACTGCGGGTTTCTTGTCGATCATGGCATTCCAAATCTGACGTACTTCGTTATATTCGCGATCATCGGGCATTACAACCCGCCCTTGAACTTTTTGCTTCAAACCGGCAACGGTTTCTGATTTTGCTTCTTTCATACTTACGGTTTCAATCGGTTAATATCCTGTTGGTTTGAGCTCTTCACCAAACCAAATTTCAGGCGCACTGCTAACACCTGCGTTTTCCATCGCTTCCTTCAACTCCCCGGAATTAAAAAAATCAGTTGCATCTTTCATCGTATTAAATGCGTGCGTCACAATCACCTGATCGGGTGAGCCGGGATCGCGAAAGACATGTTCTTCGACGACTCCTTTGCCTTTGGCCACAGGCGTGAAATCATCGTAAACAGCTTTCCAACTTGCAAAGTCTTTAACTGAATGCTTGATAAAAGTGGTTATCATTCTGCGTTCATTTTAGGTTGAAAAATTGGCATAACAACTACATCAGCACCATCCGGCACTTCCGGACGATGAGTTCATGAGGTGAAATAAATTACAAATTACAGGCGTCAAGATTGCTCCCGAGGTGTTGTTGCTTCGAGCAATCCAAAGCCTTTAGCTATTTTTCGGGGCGGGAATAAAACAGACAATTAATTCACTTCTTCATGGATGAGTGACTTAACTTTCGGCACAAGTTCTTCATTAATTTCCATACCATGCACTGCTTGTGCATGCTTCGCGACCTGGTTCATCAGGTCTTCTTCTGATTCAGAGCGGGCAACAAAAGTGCTATCAAAACCCGCATCACTACGACGTACAACCTTCATCCTTCCCATAATAAATCCTCCTCAATTTTGATGATTCCGGGTTTTGGTACCTGCCGGTTCCGCACGTCAGACTTTTGGGTCTACGCGATAAATCCAAATAAGATACTTTTATCTCTTTTTCTTTTCCTGATCGCTCCTATCGCTACTGATAGGAATTATGTATCAAAAAAAACTTCCTGATTCCGGAGATGCTGTTGTCGTTGTTTTCAAAAGTTGTCGGGTTGTCGTACCACATCTATTCAAAACCTTGATCGACATTTTGGCTTAGCTCCTTTGGGTGGTATGACTTTCAGAAAAAAACTTCCTAATTCCGGGGAATCGCCAACTGGAATTACAGTGAATTCTTTTGAATTAGATTGACCCTCCCATTCCGACAAAGTCGGAATTTCCAGCCCTCGTGAGGGAGGTCCAGGGTGGGTACATTAGGTCAAAGGTAAAAGCAGAAGGAACTTTCACAGAAAAGGTCTCACTTTTCGAGTGAAACCTTTTGTATTCTTCAACGGAGCACCATCGATTGATCCTTCGCTTTTCCTTACTCCACCTTATAGTTGAAGAAGCTATTGTCTTCGTTTCCGACCAGCAGGTTGAAATAATCGTTCGCCCGACTCATGTAACCAATGCTGAAATCGGTATTTCCCTGAAGCGGAAAGCCGTTGTAGAGTTTCCCGTTCATATTGACCAGGTAAACCCGGTTTTCGTTCGAGCACACCACACCAACTTTCTTATCGGCATTGGCAAATGTGTAAATGTTCGGGCGATTACTGATTGTACTGGAGAACTCGTACTCCATCAACTCCTTGCCTTTATCACTGTAACAGGTCAGTTCCTTTCCGTCTGCAATCACGAAATCCGATTGACCGTCATTATTCAGGTCGTCGGCCACAAAGAAGTGACTTTTGTTGAAACTGCCCAGATCAAGGGTTTTAGCCTGACCATTGAAATATTGCAAATGCACCAGCCCTTTCACATCGGTTGTTGCCAGTGCAAACGATCCTGCTTTAACCAGGTAAAGCTGATTGCCCGAGTGCTCGAAATGATCGGTTGTTTTCACCCGGATGTTTCCCTGACGATCGAAAATATAGGTTTTATACTGGTCGGCACAAGCGATATAGTCTTTACCATCGATCCGGAAATGTTGAATCTGGTTGGTAACCAATCCATCTGTTTTTCCCGACTTCCAGCCGTTAACGATACGACCATCGCGGTCGTAGCAATAAATTTCTTTGTTCTCGCAAGCCACAAAAAAGCGATAATCGCGATTGCTATCGTAGTCGAACAAGGCCACGCCATTGGTTGCGGGCGAGCGGAAATTCACCGGAAAGCGAGCCAGATGATTTCCGTTACGATCGAGTAAATACAGCTTGTCTTTCGTATTGAACAGGTATTGAAGCTTCCCGTTTCGGTAATAATCCACCTGATAGACATCGCCCAAAATCTTATCCGAGAGCTTCACCTTCCACAGACGCACACCCTCTTTGTTTATCAGATAAAGGTTGTTGGCATTATCCTGCACCATCACTTCTTTGTTTTGGCGATCGTAGTGATTGGTCACAATCTGCGGTTTAATCCAGATGGTGGTATCCAGCTTGCTTTGCCAAACGGTTTGCGGATCAACCTTCATCACCGGATCGAAACGCAAGTACAGGTTATTGAGCAAGGACCCCGAGTTGGTTGAAATTTGCCATCCCAAGGCATAAAATTTCCGGAACAGATCTTCGTGGGCTTTCACCGATGCAAAGGCCTCCTCATTCAAATAGTAAGTGCCCAGGTTGAAAGCTTTCGAGCAGTTTAGGTAGAAGTAGACACTGGAACGTGAGGCCATCTCTTCCTGAAATTTTTGAAAATGGATATCCTTCTCAAGCGTTGCCGACAACACCAGGTCGTGGATATAATTCTTCAGCGCAGGCTCGCTATCGGCAAAAACAAGGTAGTTGTCGTAAAAACAAAGGTAATTACAGGCCACACCCGAAAATACGTTCCCAAAGAGCAAACGTGCCAGCTCCGGAACGGGAAACTGGTAAATTGAATAAACAACATCTTTCTGCAGTTGGTATTTACTCTCCGTATCGGCTAAGGTCTTTTTCGCCGACTTGGCAAAGTTCTCCAGAACCGGAAGCAACAACTCCTTGGCAGCCGACTGGCTTTTCACCTTGGCAATAAAGAAGCGATTCAACGTTGGGTCGTTTTGCAAAACCGATCCGTAGGCCATGGCAAAATCGTTATCCGCTATTTCTTCAAAAAGCGGAATAAGTGCCTTTCGCCCTCCTTTTTCGGCATGAGTCAACGCTGTTTCGCGGTTGTAGAAATCACTTCCTCCCTGCTTCTTCAAAAATGCCACATAGTCGTCCTGAAACTGGTTGAAGTCGTCCAGGTTGAAGTTAACGAACATGCTGGTATTGCCTGACAACACGCGATCCATCCGAAAACGCTGCCCTGTTTGATTTTTCAACACATTCAGGTAATTATCGAAGGTTTTGCCCGCCGCACTGAAGCCATTAAACCAAAATTTCGAATCTTTCATATCGACGTCCAGCTCACTCCAATCGGAAAAGTTGGCAAACTGCCGGATAAGCTTTCGAAAATCGGACGCGACAAGCTTCTCAAGCAAGATGGACAGTTTCTTATGGTTGACAAATACATTGCAGGACGAACCACGATTAACGGTGCTATAAAGCTGCTTAAACTGGGCTTGGTTATACAGATTGTCGGTGCGCACCTGACGAATGCCTTCTTCGACAAAAATGACATTCCGGCTAAACAGGAAAATCCCCTTCACCTCGGCAAAGGCAAAGCTCTGACTACCGCTTTTCAGTTGAAAAACCTCGTTCCCATCATATTCGCGCTGACTCAACTTCAGCTTGCCCTCCTGTTGCAATTGCTTAAGATAGGCAATCAGCTTTTCGCGCTCGCCCCGGTTGTTTAAGCTCAGGGCAAACAAGGCCTCAATTTCGTCCTTCCCTTCGGGATTGAAAGCCACCACAACCGATTTTGACTGGATGGCCTGACGCAAATTTTCATCTTCGGCCATCAAATTCTCAATGGCATCAACATCCTTCCAAAACGACTTTAAGAAGGTGGCTGTGCGCAAGGCTTCAATCACCGGATCATTGCTCCGTATTTCCTCGAGCAACGAACGCAACTCGGGAACCTCAACAATCAGCGGTGTACGAACAGGGATTGCCTGGTAGGCCGAATTTTCGTTGTAAGCGGTTGATTGCCGCGCCATAAAATACCAGGCGAACCCCAAAATAACAAATAAGACAAGAAGCAAGGGAATAAGAAACTTACGCATATCGAAAGGCTTTTATTCAAAAATAGGAAGTTTAAAAAGATTATAAAACGAAAGAGCTTCCTTAACTTAAAAATTACGCAGAATTAAAGTGAAAGAAGCTCTTTGGGAGCAGCGGTATTTAAGCGTCGCCAACTACCGCCTTTGTTTGACCTCGCTGGCCGGCACAATCTTGTATAACTTGTCGGAACGCCGCACCTTTTGGGGTAGCTTCACCGAGAAAAGTTCGCCCTTGTGGGTTTCCTCAACCGGTTTCAAATCAACACGGATTTCCTCAACCACCGACTCAATAACGCCGGTACTGGGGCCGGTTACCAGAATCTTATCGCCCACCTTCAGGCTCCCGGCTTCCAACTTAAATTCGGCCACACCAATATTGGGGAAATAATTCATTCCACGACCAATGTAAATCTTGCGTTCGGTAGCCAACGAGCCGTAGTTCTTGCTCCACTCGCCCAGGCGTTGCCCCTGGTAATAACCATCCCAGAAACCACGATTGAATACCGTCTTTAAACGGGTATCCCAATCGGCAATCCGCTCGTCGGTGAAGTCATCATCGAAATAAGCATCCACAGCTTCGTGGTAGCACTCCACCACTGTTTTTACATATTCCGGGGCCCGGGCACGACCTTCAACCTTTAACACCGAAACCCCGGCATCCAAAAGCTTATTCAGAAAATGAATGGTCTTCAAATCCTTCGGCGACATGATGTATTCATTGTCAATCTCCAGCTCTGCGCCGGTGTCGTTGTCGGTTACGGTGTACGAACGCCGGCATGTTTGCATGCAGCTGCCCCGGTTTGCCGAGCTGTTCATCTCGTGCAGGCTGAGGTAACATTTGCCCGACACGGCCATACACAGCGCGCCATGTACAAACATCTCAATCTGCACCAGCTCACCTTTGGGACCACGAATATTTTGTTCGCGAATCTGATCACTGATGGCTTTTACCTTCTCCATGTCCATTTCGCGCGCTAACACCACCACATCGGCAAATTGAGCATAAAACTTCACTGCCTCAATATTGGTAATGTTCACCTGGGTCGAAATATGCACTTCAACTCCAATTGAACGGGCATAGCTGATCGCTGCAATATCGCTGGCAATAATGGCAGAGATTCCGGCTTCCTTGGCCGCATTAATCACCTCGTGCAATTTTTCCAGCTCATGATCAAAAATGATGGTATTCACCGTCAGGTAGCTTTTCACCCCATGGCTATGCGCCTTGTCGGCAATGGTACGCAGGTCATCCAAGCTAAAATTATTGGATGAACGTGAACGCATATTCAGCCCTTCAACGCCGAAGTAAACCGAGCCCGCGCCGGCCTGAATAGCTGCTGCCAGCGACTCGTACGAGCCAACCGGAGCCATAATTTCGATATCTCTTCTCTCCATATTTTCAACTAAATCGGCCACAAAATTACATTTAATTTGACGACAAGCCAAAGCCTGCTGCCAGGCGAATAGTTGGATTTATAAATTGTGGTTTTTCTCTCGAGAGTCGGGAGTAACGAGTAGTGAGTCTTGAGTCGTCATTAATGGTCATTGGTTGTCAGTCCCTCAATCCTTCAATCCATCAATAAGTCTATAAATCCGGCTGTCCAAAAAATCTAACAATCTGACAATCCAGCAATCCGATCATCCGGCCATCCGACAATCCATCTACTGCGCCAGGGTAAAGCGGAAACTCATACCAAAGCTGGTGGTTCGCGTTGGATAGGCCGACGAGGTAAACGGGTTGTTCACCACCTTATCGTAGTACACCCGCAGTTGAAAGCGGTCGCTGAGCATATAGTCGGCGGTGGACTTGATTGTCACTTTCTTCTGACCGGCTGTCAACTGATTTTCCGCTTCGGTTAATTTACGAAGCACGGTTTTGTTTTTGGCAAATGCCAGGGCAATATTAATATTCAGATCGTTGGAATAGGCTTTCTGCCCGTTCTTCGACTTGATGATTAAGTCCATCCGCGGGAAGCGATAACCAAGCCCCATCGACACTTCGTTGCTGCGCACTTCGGTAAGCTGCACATTGGCAAAGTTGAGCGACAGATTTCGCGACCGGTTAATCTGGAAAGTCGTGGAGACATCGTTCAGCCAAGTGATATCCACATTGATCAGCGGGTTAAACAATTCGGTAATATTCACCGAAGCAATATCGTATTGCGGAACAAAATTACCCGAACTGTTGGTGACATAGCTCCAGCCATCGTCGTACAGCTGATCGTTAAAATTCAGGTTTGTAGCATACGAGCCAACGTTATAGGTTGAACGGTAGGTCTGACTTAAGCTCATCGATTTCATCACCTTCTTCAAGCCACCAATCCGGGAAACAACGCCATTATAAGTAATCCGCCAGTTGGGCCGCATATATTTCAACGAAGGGAAGGGCTCCAGAGAGACCTTCTCGGCCGACTGCCCGGTATAGGCCGCAATAAATGCGGGAATCAACACCTCCTGCGAAGTAGGGCCATAGCCATAAGGGTAACCCGTTTCGGGGTTGTCGCCAATGTTATTATAGCCTTCGGCTGCGTTGGGAACGCGCCGTGCTGCCAGCCGTTGCGCAATAATGTAACGATTGTCCAGCAGATCCTGATAAGCTTTTGGCGGTTCCACATCGGCCTCTCCCATTTTACTAAAGGCTGTCCCCAGGGTATTGATCGACATGGAAAAACTTCCGCTAACAGTTCGGCTGGTCGGGTTAAACACATCATCCACCTGATCATACAAATAGTACTCGCTGGCATTCTCCGAGATGGAATGAGAACCCGTTAAATCGATGGTCAGGAATGGCAGGGGCTCAATATTCGTGCGGAAAGTCCACGACTTGTTAGTAGTCATCAGGTACGCACTGTTCAGCGTTGTATCTTTGGTGATCCATCCTTTTTGGGCAGCTTCTTTGGCAAAGTCGTCATTCTGCCAGCCCAGCAGGAAGGGAATCCCCGGGGCCATCGACGAGGCGATATTGCCAAATGTAGCCTCATCGGGCGTATACCGGCCGGCACCAAAAATGGTGGGTTCAGGCATGAAACCCGGCAAATAAGTACCATCCGAAGAAGTGTAAGTCAACGACAGATTCTTCACCATCATGGCGGTACGGGCAGCGTACTGGCTGGCCGTATAAAAGATGGTATTTTCAATTTTCCGCTTGCCGCTAACCTCAACACGGGCCTTCTCGATGGCGTTACGGCTTTGGAAGCTCATGCGATTTTCGTCCAACACTTTGGTGATACCGCGAATTTGCTGCCCGTCCTGGTTGTATACTTTCAGCCGAACATCGGTTGTTTTCAGGTTATGCTCAATCACCAGGGCCTCACCGGCCGGCACATCGACCTTTCCTTTTTTATACGACACTTCTTTAATCCGAAATTCTTCCGTCTCTTTCTTGCGGGCTGATGCGGCAGCCACACGGCTCCGCGAACTGCGGGCCGAACGCGTGCTGGCACCAAACTTCCGGTTCACCTCTTTCAGGAAATCGACCTTATTGTACAGGTTTGTCAGCGTCATCTGTCCATTCCCCTGGATGATGCGCGAGTTCTCGATGACATTCCCCAACTCGACTGACTGATCGGTAATCGATCCGGCAGTCCAATCGTACAAAGCCTGATAGCGCCCGGTTGCTGTTACCCAGTTAAAAGCAGGTATTTTATTCAGTGGCACCTGATAACTTACATTCAACGAATGATGGTACAGGATCGGACGTCCCAAATCGAACAGGTTGCGCAGGATAGAATCTTTCTTTAGCTGATAGTCATCATCGGCCCGGTTGATTCGTCCTTCCGGCTCGTCGATGCGTGCTGTTCCCTGCGACGAAAAGTCGATTTTCAGCGAACGTGTGAGGTTGTACTTGAGGTCGAAATTCCGGCGCCACAGGAAATCTTTTTCAACCGTCAGCGGAATAACAATCCCCGGATCGGAAATATTGCGCGACTGCAATTCATAGTAGTACCGGTAAAGTTCGTTGCGATACGAGATCTGCGTTGGCATCAGGTAAAAATTGAAATCGCGAATCAAACGGAAAGCACTACTACGCAGAAATTTCACCTTTTTAAAAGGCTCATACAATTTTGGGCGGGTATTGAAATTGTAATTCAAGGCCAACCTGTAACTTTTCTCAATGCTGTATTGGGTGTTTACATCGCGGTCTTTTTGCTTGTTGAAGGCAAAGGATGCCGAGAAGTTCGTCGGGTCGTACAAGCGGGGTTTACCCGATTTATTGGTCTTATCAACCTTTACATTATTCAACACGATGCTTGTTCGTTTTGAATAGTCCTGCACCAGCTTTTTTATCGAATCCCGCTCCGACTTGCTGTTCAGGGTCGAATAGGTTTCCTTCATCGTAATATCCGGATCGAGCGGGTTGTATTCGGGATTGCTGATAGATTTTGAAATCCCCACGTACAACGGGATTTTCACCCGCGCTTTTTCGGGGAAGAAACGTCCCAAATCGAAATTGGATGAAATATCGTATTGCAGTAAATCTTCGTTGGAACGCTCCGAGGCACTTTTGTCGAGGCTCCCAAAACCTGTTGACCGGTAGCTTCCGGCAAACACCACGGTTCCCAAGTCGGCCAGTTTGGTTGAAACACGGGTGTTGGCAGCCCAACCACCCGAGTTAGTGAGATTTGTCAGGCGCAGCTCGTTCACCCACACCTCAATCGAACGCGGAGGAGTGGTTAATGTGCCCGACTTATTGCGAACCCCCATCATCATAACGGCCACATTCCCCAGGTTGGGACTACCCTTGATTTTCACCAGGTTTTGATCGTCATTATAGCCTGTGTGCACCTGTTCAAACAAGTCGGATAACGAAATCACGGAGCCGGCAGCCCGCATTTGTTCGTTTCGCAAAAGTTTCGTGTTGGTAAACACCGACAGGGGGATATCGATGCGGTTCTCGTCGGGCCATACCAGATACCGGTCGGTTTCAATATTTGTGTTATAAACGCCCGGCTCGGTCAGCTTCAGTGGCAGTTCATACTCGTAGTAGTTGTCGTTGTAGTCCGATCCCAGGCGCACAAAGAAATAAAGATCATCATCGCGTAGCTCCTGTCCCGGAATAGCCTCGGCATGTACCTCCAGCTTAATCCGCTTGTAAGGCCTGAAGTCGAGGTTAATACTTTTGTAGGCAGCACGGGCATCACCTTGTTCCAGGTTTTGCACATTCAGTGTCATAGCCTGTTCGTTCAGCTCCAGCAACTGCGCATTCGACGGGTCAATCACCCGGTCGATTTTTGGCGGAAGCACATAGTTGACCGGTGTGCGGTCGCTGTTTTCCTCGATGTTGACAGCCGACACCGCAAAATTGGTGTTGGTGCCCAAATTATTGCTGTTTTCTTCCAGATCGTTGGTATAAACCCGCCAGTCGGCACGAACCAAATCCAGGGTTGCAAAACGAAGGACAACAGGCTGGTTAAAGTGTTTCAGGAACATCCGCATAAAACGGATGGAGCTGAAGTCGGAGATCGAGCCCACCACAGCTTCGGGCTGTTTTACCGGCACCTTAAACTGGTACCATTTTACCGCACTGGTTGTTCCGTTGGCCATGGTCACCGAAGCCGTACGTACATCGGAAATAAAGTTCTGCCCCACCTGCATATTTTCCGGGCGCAAACTTACCCGGTATTGGTAGTAACGTTCGTACTCGTTCAGGGTATTGTCGCTGTTCACATCCTCAACATCGGGCAAGGTTGACGCTGAAGTCGTGTATGACTCGGGCGACAAAGCTGCGGGTACGGAGTTCCCCTCGGGCCCGTTATACTTCTTGTAGCGCTCCAAAATTCCCAACTGCTCATTGTCGTAGTCACTCCCCCTGAAATAATGATAATCATCGCCTGCGGGGTCGGCAAAAAACTCCTGATAGGTCTCTGCATTCACCACATTGCGCAAATCGGTCAGGTAAGTCTCAAAGAAGCTTTCCTCATCGCTGCTCGACAAGCCATCGAAGCCAATATCCTGATTGTGGATGATGTTGTCGTCCGACACAAAGCTTTTGGTTAGCTGGGTCGTTGTCGCCACGCGTCCCCACACGGTTGTGTCTACTTCGGATACCAGAGCCGACTCGGGCAAGCCATTTTCAAAGCCCTTGCGGGAGTCCTTCAACACATCCTCCGACACCTCTCCCAGATTGAAATACAGATCGCCGCCATCCATCGCCCCCACGGTGTCATTCACAAAGGGATCCATCATCCAAAACTCGATATACTCGATATTGGCCGACTCGAAATCGGTTGTTGTAATCTTACGCATAATCCCGCCCCAGCGACTCTCCGGGTCGGCCAATGTCCCGTCGGCATTCAATCCGGCCGAATAAGACGAGGGTGCTACATCGAAATTGTAGGGACCACGTTCTTCCGGATAGAAGGCCAGGTTAAGCACCGATATATTGGTTGGCGTACCAACCTCAGTATCCCGTTCGGGGTATATTTCCTGTTGATAAACTTCGCGCACCAGGTGGTTCGACTGTTCGTCGCGATTTTGCTTAATGTGTGCCGGTGTTTGCGATGTATTGCGCAGAAATAAGGGATCGATATTGTACCAGGCCAGTTTGGCGCGGTTATAACCATAGGCTAAATCATCGTTCAAGTCGCCCTCGGGGAACATGCCCGGTTGGTTCTGCGGCGTACTGGCCAGCATCCATGCCGAACGGGTTTTCAGATCGAGCGATGTTTTGGTCGATTCAAAATCATCAATATAAACCGTTCCGTCGGTAATATTGGAATTTCCGACTACCAATTTGGCGACCTCGGCCTCAACCGCAACGGTCGATTTTTCCTTGGTATCGATAAAAGGCAGCTTATCCACCAGGTTGGTCAAAAACTGCGATTCGGTGTTATAGCTCAAATCCAAGCCCAGCATGGTGTTCGACACGGGCTCTTCACCATAAATCACCTTTTGCGTCAGTGGTCGTTCTTTGAGGTGAAGGATCGTTCCCCCCAGGTTGAAGTTATCCGAAAAGGCATAGTTGGCATGTGTTCCGAGTAAGGTTTTCTGCTGCACCGAGAACAGGTCCTCGCTTTCGGTTGAGATTTGCAATGATGTCCCTGACTCCAAATAAGTCGGGTTGATGATTTTCACCCGCCCCAGCGTGTAATCAACCGTATAGTCGAGCCCCTCGGTCAGGGTAATCCCCCCGGCAGTTACCGTCACCGAACCTTGTGTGAGGTTGATGGTTCCCAGCGAAATTTCGGAGTTCGACGAGCCGCTGTAACTCCCCCGCAGCACATATTTATTATGCTCGGCGTCCTGCTCGGCATAGGTGCGCAAGGTGTCGTACAAGCTTTGGTAGGCATATTTATCTTTAAAAGTTTCGGAGCTAATCTGGTTGGCCAAATACGAGCCGAAAGGCTCCACCGCCGGGAAGATCACACGTCCCGACGACGACTGCACCGTCACGCCATCAACATAGTCGAATGCACCATCGCTGCCCAGGTCGAGCTGCGAATTCAGGTTATCCAGATTGACCAACCCCAATAATATTTTACCTTGCAGGTTCGACTCGGGCAGGTAATTAATCAGGGTTCCGGTTTTTTCATTTTCATACAACACATTCAGCTTGAAATCCTCGTTGGTCAGCGAGTAGGCATTCAGGCTGTAAATATTTTTCATCATCAATTTCCAAGTAGGCAGCTTCGGTGTTTGGTTGGTTCCTTTCAGCAACTTCACCAACAGGGTGCTCGGCGCATTTACCCCGTCGGTCGAAAATTCACCCACCTGGTAAGTCTTACCTTTCGCGGTATAGTTGAAGGCTACCGCCAGCACCTCGTCCGAGTTCAGCGCCGAGTTCAGCGAGATGTAGCCCAGTTTCGTGTTCACCGTATATTCCGATGAACTTAACAATCGAGCCTGCTCAATTTTCTCAAAATCCTGCCCGCCCTCAAAATCATTCAACACGGCAAGCGTTTTCGTGATCTGCGAAACGTCGCGGATGGCTGCGTAGTTTTCAGTTAACTCCAGATACATCCGGTTGGCTCCGTTGTAGGGATACAGGTTATCGGGAAATACCTGCCCGCTGCTTTCGCCGAATGAAGGTACCGTGTTATAAATATTCCCGGCATGCTCGCCCAGGTCCATCAGAGCCAGAATATTACGCGACTCATCGTAATCGCCCGATTTGTTGGTCACCCAAACTTCAATTTTATTGATGGTAATCGACGAATTGATGACCGGCAGGTTGGCCAGTGCTTCATCGTAATGATCGCGAAAATACTGAGACAGGAAAAAGTGACGGTTGGCGTCGTAATCGGAAGCCCTTAGCTCGAAATTGGTCGTCTGGGCTCCATCTTCAATGTTTACAACCTTGGTTTCGCCTTTGCTTTGCGAAAAAACGGTTGACAGGTAAAGTTTCCCGAACTGCATATCGGTTTTTACCCCAAACAGGTTTGTCGCGCCGGTGATGAGTGTCCCGTTGAGTGGCAGCGACACATTCCCGGCTTCCACTTTCTTGATAATCTCATCTTCATCGCCCGAGTACTCCAGGTTCATTTTATTCTCGTAGTCGAACGTTGCTTCGGTGTTGTAGTTCACGCGCATCTTCATCTTATCGCCGATGCTACCGTTGACACTCATCTGGATCTTCTGGTCGAAATCGAAGGTAGGAACCTTCCGCAAACGCTCGGCAATGGACGGATTTTGGGTTTCATTCATCTGGTAGCCAAAATTGACTTCCACAAAACCTTGCGTGCGTATGTCGATATTATTGCCGCCAAATATGCGATTGAAGGCCTCCCCGCCGACCGAAAGGCGCGGAATAAGCCCTCCGCGGCTTTCCAGATAGCTCTCGCTCGACTTCTGGCGCCAATAATTCCGAATTGAATTTTGAAAATCGTAGCGAACAAACTCTTCGAGCGACATGGCCTTAGGCAGGCGATAATTCATATTCCCGATCTTCTCGGTCACCACATACTGCCCCGTAACCGGATCGTAAACCACCTCGCGCTTGATGTTTGAGGGAGTTTTCAGGAATAAGCCCGAGCGCTGATCATCGTCTGAATAGTCAAATTCGCCGCGATCATCGAAGGGATAGATCAACACGCCGGTGGTATCAATTTCGAGCGTGTCAACCTGCATTGAATCAGCAGGCTGAAGCAATTCCGGATATCGTTGGGCCAGGCCAATATCAGGGACAGAAGTCCAGCCCATAGCCAGAACCCCTGAAAAAATAACCGTAATCAGCGAATTTCTCAGAAAAGTTTTCAATACCGCGCTATTCAATTGTTAAAGGCTTTTCAAAGCCATCTTTATCGTTTGCTCGACAGTTATCCCCGGATTTGACTTGAAAATCTTGTCTAATTCCTTCTCCACACTTTTGCGTGCAAAACCGAGCATAACTAAAGCAGATAACGCTTCATCGCGGATAGTATTGTCTTGATTGGTGATTAAAATTTGGTCGGAAGCGGGCTGTTTCCCGATTTTATCCTTCAGGTCGATAATGACCCGTTGAGCCGTTTTCGCACCGATTCCTTTGATGCTCTTCAGCAAGTTCACATTCTCCTCCAGAATGGCTTTTTTGATTTCATCGGGAGTCAGCGACGAAAGCATCATCAAGGCCGTGCTGGAGCCGATGCCGGTTACCGAAATCAGCAGACGGAACAACTCGCGCTCGCTATTTTCGGCAAAGCCATACAACAGGTGGGCATCCTCGCGAACCACCTGATGCAGAAACAATTTAACAGCCTGCTGCCCGTTGATGGCAGAATAAGTATTAAGAGAGATATGGAGAAAATAACCGATTGACCCCGCTTCAATGATTGCATTGGCCGGTGTTAAACCAGCTATTTTCCCGTTAATATATTCATACATAGTTTGAGAACAATAGATCGTTAGATTTTCAGACTATCAGACATTTGTAATGCTTAAATTCAGCGTGTTTTGATAAAATCAAACAGCACGTTCACAAAACACTTCCGATCAGGCAACTAAAAAGCTTAACGAACTGTCGTGAGAGATAACGAAAGCTAATCTAGCCGCGCATAGCCTGCCTTAGCCTGCCTTCATTCGTTGTTTTTCCGACAGTGCGGATTTACAAATTAGCCTCATCATCGGCAAAGCCCACACTCTCGTCAACCTGGTTGGGATTGATCTCGTAAGTCTTCAGCGGGTTTTTACTGATTTCCTTATACAGCTGGCGGCTTTTATGCACGTCGATGGCCAGGTAAAGCGCTTCGCGGAACGATTCGGGCGAAGCTTTTCCCTCGCCGGCAATATCGAAAGCAGTACCGTGCGATGGCGATGTACGAATCATGGGCAAACCAGCAGTATAGTTCACTCCGCGCTCGAATGAAATCACCTTGAAAGGTGTTAAGCCCTGATCGTGATACATGGCCAGGATAGCGTCGAACTTGGCATAGTCGCCCGAGCCGAAGAATCCGTCGCAGGGATAAGGGCCGATGGCGAGAATTCCTTCTTCTTTGGCCTTTTCGATCGCCGGAATGATAATTTCTTTTTCTTCGGAGCCCAGCAAACCTCCGTCGCCGGCATGCGGGTTCAGCCCCAACACGGCAATACGCGGCTTTTTAATGCTGAAATCCTGCTCCATCGAAGCCGAGATGATGCGCAGCTTACGCACAATGGCCTCCTTGGTGATTAAGGAAGGTACCTTCTCTAAAGGAACGTGAGTCGTGACCACCCCAATCTTCATCATCTCGCTAACCATCAGCATAATATAATTATTGGTATTAAACTGCTCGGCTAAAAACTCGGTATGTCCCGGGAAATTGAACTTCTCGCTCTGAATATTATCTTTACTGATGGGTGCAGTCACCAAGGCATCAATCCGTCCGGCTTTCAGGTCGCTCACAGCCGCATCCAGCGCCATGTAGGAAGCCTCGCCGGCCACATCCGAAATTTTACCCAGTTCCACCCGTACATTATCGTCGATGCAATTGATGATGTTTGCTTTTCGGGGATCAGCCTCTTCGGCATTACGGATTGTGTTGAAGTTAAAATGCTCCATATTCAGTGCCTTGCGGTGATAAGCGGCCACCTTGGGCGAACCGTAAACAATCGGCGTACACATTTCCAGCACGCGCTGATCGCTTAAGGTCTTCATGATCACTTCGTAACCAATACCATTAATATCTCCCTGAGAGATGCCTATTTTTATTTTGTCTTTACTCATCGTTCTTATGTTGTTAATTAGCTCAACCTTTCGGCAAAAACAGCTTCCCGCTCTTGCATCGGGTAAATTTAATGCTAAAATCCTTTAATCAAAAAAGAAAAATATTCGATGTTATTGTTGCCTGCTAAGGCGTATACAGCCCCAAAAGCTTCGTCCCGGCGCACTTCGCCAAACAATCAAAACCGATTTTGATGAATTTTTTGCCACTGCAAATCCTCTGTGGCGACTGTTTTTCGCTCTTGAGCCGGATAACCAATGGCCACAATACTGAGCACCTTTTGGTTCGCGGGTATTGCGAGCTGCTCACGCACAAAGTCTCCGGCTGTTTTTTCATCATCGTGATGACGCCCGCGAATTTGCACCCAGCAATTGCCTAGTCCCAACGACTGCGCGGTAAGCTGAAGGAAAATCGTGGCCACCGAGCAATCTTCAACCCAGGCTTCGGTTTTCGAATCGTCGGCCATCACCACCACAGCCAACGGTGCCGACTCCAACAGTTTGCTTCCATGAGGTTTTGCAGCTGCAAGCGACTGAATCAACTTTTTGTCCTGCACAAAGATGAACTCCCAGGCGTTGGCACTCTTCGATGCCGGCGAGCGCAAAGCAGCTTCCTGCAATAACTTGATTTTTGCGTCCTCAACCGGTTGTTCGGTAAACTTACGGATACTGCGTCGTTGGCGGATAATATCGATCATGATGATAGTGTTTTTGATTTTGAATGAACAAAAAAAGCACATTTCGTGCACAAAACCATCCTTTGGCCAGGGCAAAATGGATCAACAAGGTTCGTGTCCGGGAAATCACATCAGCATAAACAAAACCACAAACAACAGGAAGACCATAAACAGAACCAATTGGTTACGGACAAAGAGCCCCAGCAGGATCAACACCTCCAGCTCTTCGGTATCGGCGGTGTAAATTTCAATGGTCCCGCTGTCTTTGGTAAGAAATTCCTGACTTTGAAAAACAATGATCTCCTGCCCGTTGTATTTCCACGACCAGCGCGATTGCCAAAAGTTTTTGATTTCGAGTTCAAAACGCTTTCCGTTCAATACCAAGTCCCCTTTCGGGTTGAAAAGATTAATCATGATGGTGGCCAGAAGTGCCTGAGTGGTCGCATCAGAAATTTCGAGCTTGGAAAGAAAAAAATCGCGGTTCAGTAAAAACCGATGGCCATTGATGGTGGCCAGTGCGTCGGAACTAAAAAAGTTATTCCAGTCGATAACCCCAACTTGCTCATTACCTCGCCGAACCGTTAATCGGTTTCTGAATAATCCTTTTGTCCAATGTAATTTATCCATAGTAGCCGCATTCACATCAAAGGATTTGCAAGTTAACTATTTTGAATGAAAGAGGACAAGAGCTTTCTCGGATCCAAATGCTTAAAAATGTTAAAAAATCAAGGTGATTTCGTCCCAAAGCCCCGCTTAAATCGTCGGTTTAGTGATAGCGCCAACACTCCATTAAGATAAACAAATAGAGCAAAGACAGCGACATACATCAGTTGGCTCCCAAAGCTTTAGTGGACAGCAAACCGCAGGCCGCATAAATATCCTGACCGCGCGAAGCACGGATGGTTGTGGTGATGCCTTTTTTCTCCAGCCCTTCTTTAAACTCCTGCAAGCGTGTTTCGTCGGTTCCTTTCAGCGGGGTATTCGGGATGGGGTGAAAACGAATCAAATTGATCCGGCATTTGATGCCATCCAGAATGCGGGCCATTTCACGAACGTGTGCCGGGGTATCATTTAAGCCGTGAAAGACAATGTACTCGAACGACACGCGGCGTTGGCGGCCAAAGTCCCAATTGCGGATTTCCGAAAGCACATCATCCAGCGGATAAGCAATCTCCACAGGCATCAGTTTCTGACGTTCTTCGTGAAAAGGGGTATGCAAGCTGATGGCCAGATGGCACTCGCTCTCATTCAGGAAACGCACCAGGCCGGGAACAATGCCAATGGAGGAAACCGTGATCCGCCGCGGACTCATGGCAAAGCCCCATTCCGAGGTGAGGATTTGTGTACTCTTGAGCACTTCATCCAAATTATCGAAAGGCTCGCCCATACCCATGTACACAATGTTGGTCACCTCTTCCCATTCGGGGATGTTACGAATTTGGTTCACAATTTCGCCAGCCGTCAGCTGTCCCTGAAAACCCTGTTTCCCGGTCATGCAGAACAGGCAGCCCATTTTACAGCCCACCTGCGAGGACACACATACGGTCTTGCGATCCTTATCCGGAATCATGGCTGTTTCAACATACTTTCCGTGCGCGGTAGGAAACAGATACTTCTTGGTGCCATCGACACTTTCCTGCACCTTGGTCGGATCGGTTAAGCCAAAGAGGTATTTTTCATTCAGCAACTCGCGTGCTTTTTTCGAAAGGTTGCTCATCTCATCAATCGACGACACCTTTTTCTTATACAACCAGTCGGCGATTTGTTTAGCGGTAAATTTTGGCAAAGCCAGCTCAACGCATATCCGTTGCAATTCGTCTAAGGTCTTTCCAAATAAAGCTTCTTTCTGCATCCTGAAAATTTTTCGGCAAAGTTAGAAATAAATCTCGGCAATGATATTCTCGTAGGGCACGCCCTTCGCAATCAACAAATCGCGGACATCGACAACCATGATGGCTTTCCCGCACAAATAATATGGTACGTCGGCGGGCAGCTCGTCCAGGCTGTTCAGGTAATCGGTTACGCGCCCCGGAAACAGGTCGCACGACTGCTCGCGGGAGCAACAACGCTGGTAATTCGTCCCCAGTGCCCTGTCCAGCTCATCTTCAAAATAAAACTGGTTCTGATAGCTCGCTCCGTGAATCAACCGCTTATTGGCAAACAAGCCCGATTGAAACATGGCGTAG
Organism: Mangrovibacterium marinum; assembly: GCF_003046625.1. Taxonomy (GTDB): domain Bacteria; phylum Bacteroidota; class Bacteroidia; order Bacteroidales; family Prolixibacteraceae; genus Mangrovibacterium; species Mangrovibacterium marinum. Next base: position 44,194 of record NZ_QAAD01000009.1, on the reverse strand, counting down.
AAAGGCGCAATTCCGGTTCCGGTGGCAATCCAGCAGGCAGGTTTGCTGTTGCCGATAAAACCACCGTAAGGCTCGCTGAGCAAAACCCGATCGCCGGGCACCAGGGCTGCCAGCTTCGGGGTCAGGTATCCATCTTCCTTAATATTGAAAAGCACGCGCAACTCCTGCTCGTTATTCCCGCTGCAGATACTATAAATACGCGGTGGCTGCACCCGATCGACGGCCAGCTTGACCACCTGCCCGGGTTGAAAATCCCAACGCCGGTTCACCGACAGCAAAAACACCCCCGGCGAAATCTCCTCATTACTCACCACTGTTTCTTCAAACAGCTCCCGATCTTTCTTACTATATTCTTCGGCTTTAGCCATATTTTCGATTTTATCTGCCTGTAAAACACCGCGACAGGCTTTTGGTTTTATTTTTCTTCCTTTTTTCAGACCAATGCACGAATCTTACAAAGGCCCCAAACGGCGCCCCTCCCTCCCCAGCGACGTAAAAGGTTCCTGACATCCAATTATCTTTTACTAACTTTGTGGCAAACAAAACAGATGCGGCGATTGATCAAATTTATATTGAAAATTTTGGGATGGATCCTGTTGTTGCCAATTTACTTTTACCGGGCAGCCATCTCCCCTATTTTGCCCAACTCGTGCCGCCACACACCTACCTGCTCGCAGTACGCCATCGAAGCCATCAAAATTCACGGCCCTTTCAAAGGATTTTACCTGGCTACCAAGCGAATACTTCGCTGCCACCCCTGGGGTACGCACGGCTACGACCCCGTTCCGCCTGCCGGAAAAATAAAGGTGAAAAAGATGGATTTAGAAAAATAAGCCGGTTTCAGGACTCCTGCTTAACCGACTCGCTTGTTTCTCCCCCGTGACAATGCCCCTGCCTCCACAATCCTAAAATTAACATTCCATTAACCAGAAAATTTTGATCTACACTACGTATAAATGCGTACTTTGGCTACCTTTGCTAAGTACTTATACCTAGTCGAAGTTTCAAAACAGTCAATTCATGGAATGGTTAATTAGCACCCTGGTAATCTTAATGGCCTCACTTTTAAAAGGAATGACCGGTTTTGGCTTTGCCCTGCTTGCCCTGCCCATCCTGACCATTTTCTTCCCGATGCAGGCACTCGTGCCGGCCATGACACTCTTCAACCTATTTACGTCGCTCTATATTTTGGCCAACATCAAACTAAAAGTTGACTATAAATATTTGGTGCCCATGCTGCTCGCCAGTTTCATCGGCATTCCGGCGGGCGTACAAATCCTTCAATATTTACCGGAACGCACCATGGAACTGACCACCGGAATCAGCATTTTCAGCCTGTCGATGGTCTTTCTTTTAAGCGGAAGTAAAGAGATTCCCGAGTCCCGCAAAAAGAAACCGATCGTATTTGCCGGTTTCCTGAGTGGCTTCATGGCGTCGAGTATGTCGATTGGCGGACCACCGATTGCCCTGGCCATGAACCGCAAGGGTTACACCAAAGAGCGTTTCCGGAAGATGTTCGCGCTGGTTAGCGTCATCAACGCGGTAATCGCCACCGTGCTGTATGTGGCCAAAGGTATATTTGTAGCCTTCTCGCTGAAATTTGCAGCCTTTCTTTTTCCGGTCATGCTCCTTGGTTCGCGGCTGGGCGATCTGCTCTCGAACAAGGTCAATCAGGCGCAGTTCAAGAAGATGATCCTTTACCTGAATATGGTATTGGGCTTGTTTATTGTGGCGCGCATCCTGCTGCACACATAGCACCTTCCTGATTCCGGGGGATATCCAACAGGGATGAAAGTCGAGGGTTATCGGTTATCCTGTTGTCCGGGTTATCCTAGTTGTCGGGTTGTCGTGGTTGTCTGTTGTCGGGTTGTCATTTAAAAAGCGTTAACCAGTAAGGAGTCCTTATAGAACAATGCCAAAAAGTTGGGAACCGGCTGGCCTGGTTTTATCAAAGCCGGAATCAAATGAAAAGCTTCCTGCAATCCCGGAGGGATGACATTTGGGTAGCTTGGACATTTCAGTGGGTAAAATTCCGTCCCGTACGGTAGGACAAAAGATCTGAGTTGAGTGAAAGTAGGAGTGAAAAACAGCCAGTTTTGGGGCAATGCCCATCAATACCGGGTTGCTAAAAAGTGAGTCGTGGCTCCAGGTTCGAGCTCAATCGCAATTCAAGTCATCCCCGACGCGGTTGAAAACCGCATCACCCGAAGGGACTTTCAGAAAAAACTGCGCACAGTGTCAACAAATCAAGGCATTGTCGGTTAACTTACCGACAACAGCTTGCCGGAAAACAGAACACCGAACAAAGGCCACGGTAGCACCCCGCCCTATTCTTTGCATTCCCGTAATTCCGCGCGACTTATTATCTTTGATTTCGAAAACAGCACACAGCAAACAAGCATGAAAAAACTATTGACATTCATTTTTATGATCAGCCTGGCGTGTAGCGGGCCGCAAAAAAGCGATAAACCCAGCATTGCCGTAACCATTTTACCGCAAAAACAGTTCGTTGAGAAACTGGCTGGCAATTTGGTCGACATTCAGGTGCTGGTTCCGCCGGGTGCCAGCCCCGAGCTGTATGCACTGATGCCCTCGCAAATGACCAGCCTGTCGGCGACCCTGGCCTGGATTGGCATTGGCAAGGTGGGCTTCGAGGAGGGTTGGGTGGACAAAATAAGGGAAAGTAACCCCAAGTTGAAATACTTCGACAGCTCGCTGCAAGCCGACTGGATTGCCGGCGAAGAAGAGGTGCATGGCGACCACGTTCACCTGCATGGCATCGATCCGCATATTTGGTCGTCGCCGGCTGAAGTGCGGAAAATTGCCCGCGAAACCTCCAACGCATTAACCGAAGTGCTCCCCGAACACCAAGCGGAGTTTGCTAAGAATTTAGCCCGTTTTGAACAGGAGATTGACCAGCTGGACACCGAGCTGAGCCAAACCTTCGCCCAGCTGCCAACCAAAAAGTTCCTCATCTTTCATCCGGCGCTAACCTACCTGGCTCGCGACTACGGCCTGGAGCAGGTAGCCATGGAGGTGGATGGCAAGGAACCATCGCCCCGCCACCTGAAAGAGTTGGCTGAAATGGCCAAAAATGAAAATATAAAAGCCATTTTTGTGCAAAAGGAATTCAACATGGAAAATGCCCGGCAGATGGCCAACGAAATAGGTGGCCAGGTGATCCAGATTGACCCCCTGAATGAAAACTGGGCCGACGAACTGCGCTCCATTGCTCAAAAAATTAGCCAGGCTGAAGCGATTCAGGAATAAGCTGCAAGTGATAAGCTGCAAGCTGCAAGTAACAAGCTGCAAGTAACAAGTAACCAGCAACAAGTAACAAGCTGCAAGCTGCAAGTAACAAGCAACCAGTAACCAGCAACCAGTATGCAAAAACTGCTCGAAATAAAAGAACTTACCGTCAGCTACGATCACGAAGTGGTGCTGAACGATGTCAACCTGACCGTTCACAAGGGCGACTTCCTGGGCGTGATTGGACCCAACGGCGGTGGAAAAACAAGCTTAATAAAAGCGATACTGGGATTGGTGAAGCCGTCCAAAGGACAGATTCTGTTTCACATTCCGCAAACCCGCATTGGCTATCTGCCACAGATTAACCAGATTGACAAGCGCTTTCCCATTACGGTGCTCGATGTGGTGCGCTCGGGAAAAACCGACCGCCGCAGCTTCAGCCTGTTTGCCAAACAAACAGAAGAAATTGCCCATGCAGAGAGCTTGTTGAACGAAATGGGTGTATGGCAGCTGCGCCACAAAGCAATCGGCGAGCTGTCGGGCGGGCAAATGCAACGGGTATTTCTGTGCCGATCGCTGATGAACCGCCCCGAGCTGCTCATCCTGGATGAACCCGACACCTTTGTGGACAACCAGTTTGAAAGCGAACTGTACGAAAAGCTTAAAGAACTGAACCAGCGCATGGCCATCGTCCTGGTTTCGCACGATGTAGGCACCATTTCGTACTATGTGAAAACCATTGCCTGCGTGGCCCGCGAGCTGCACTATCACCCCAGCAATATTATCAGCACCACGCAGCTGGCCTCGTACAACTGCCCGCTGCAAATTATTACCCACGGCGATGTGCCCCATACCGTTTTGGGCCTTCACGACAAACACCAGCACGACCACAAACACGACCATGAGCACGATCATTGATCTTTTTCGATACGACTTTTTCATGAATGCCTTTTGGGCATCGCTTTTTGCGGCCATCACCTGTGGCATTGTGGGCACGTACATTGTTTCGCGCCGCATTGTTTTCATCAGCGGCGGCATCACCCACGCCTCGTTCGGCGGCATTGGCATTGGCTATTTTATCGGCATGAACCCGCTGTTGGGCGCTGCCATCTTTTCGATCTTATCCGGGCTGGGGATTCAGTATTTCACCCGTAAGGGACGACTGCGCGAGGACTCCTCCATCGCCATCTGGTGGTCGCTGGGCATGGCCATCGGCATCATCTTCATCTACCTGTCGCCGGGTTATGCCCCCAACCTGATGAGCTACCTTTTCGGGAGCATCCTCACCGTGTCGACCACCGAAATATGGATCATGGCCGCCCTGTCGTTGGTGCTGATTGCCTTTTTCACGCTCATGTACCGGGCAATTCTGTATGTGGCCTTCAACGAAGAATTTGCCCGCACCACCGGGCTGCCCGTCAACCTGATCAATTACCTGCTCATCAGCCTGATTGCCGTCACCATTGTGATGAACATCCGCGTGGTGGGCATCATCCTGATTATGTCGCTGCTCACCCTGCCCCAGGCAACAGCCAACCTGTTCACCCACGACTTTCGAAAGATGATGCTTTATGCCATTGGCTTCGCCTTTCTGGGCTCGTTTACCGGGCTGCTGTTTTCATTTTATGCTGATATTCCCTCGGGCGCTTCCATCATTTTCACCCTGGTGTTGCTTTTTGGAATCATGAAAGCCGTGTCGCTGCTGCAAAAACGAAAAAAACGAATCGATGCCCAAACAAACGCTGCTTAGCTGCCCCCATTGCCACAAGCAGTACGCCAGGGACGACCTGCAACGCGACTGCGGAAACTGCTTTGCCTGCACCGGTTGCGAAATCTACATCTGCCCCAACTGCCGCCGCGAAATTGTGGTAAAACCCCTGAAAAAACCTTCGCGCAAAAGCTCCTAAGCCTCTTTTAGGCTGAAAAGAAGCTCCTTTGCGGCTGTGAATTTTTCACAGCAGGCAAAACAACTGCCGGGAAACTTCTGAAAATTTCACAGCCTTCTCGGCAACCGCTGTGGGCCTTCTGAAATTTTCACAGCCTTCTCGGCAACCGTCGCGAGCCTTCTGAAAATTTCACAGCGTTCTCGGCAAGCGCTGCGGGCCTTGTGAAAATTTCACAGCGCCCAAAAGAAAATAGCTCCTTGCTCCGGCCATCGAGTATCAATTTTGGTCGATTCTGTTTCGTCAGCCGTTCAAAAACTTTTACTTTGTTGATGCGCTTAGCGCCGCATTTCATTCAACCCCAAAAAACCAAACAATGAAACTTTTAAAAAGAAGCCCCCTTTTTCTGAGTATGCTGCTGCTTTTAGCAGCCTGCACCAAGCAAGGCGATCTTGTTGTTGCCTACTCGAACCCGCAAATTGCCTACGAAGGCCGGATTGATACCAGCAACAGTACCGCCGCCCGGCTGTTTTGGTCGGGAACCACCATCCGGATTAACTTTGAGGGTGAAGCCATTGCCGCCACCCTGGCCGACCAACGGGGCGATAATTATTACAATGTATTTGTCGATGGGGACAGCCTGACCATCCTTCGCCCCGACACCACCCAACGCGAGTACCTGCTGGCCTCGGACCTTGGCGCGGGAAAACACCGCCTTGAGATTTTCAAGCGTACCGAGTGGGATCGCGGTACCACCTCGTTCTACGGCTTCCGCATCAGCGGCAAGGCCAAACTACTTCAGCGCGACCCGGCGAAAAAACGCAAAATTGAATTTTACGGCAACTCCATTACCGCCGGCTATGCCGTTGACGACTTTTCGGGGAAAGACCGTTCCGACAGCATCTTCACCAATAATTACCGGAGCTATGCCCGCCTGACAGCCGACCATTACAACGCGCAGTACAGCTGCATTTGTAAAAGCGGCATTGGCATTACCGTGAGCTGGTTTCCCACCATCATGCCCGAAATTTACGACCGCCTCGACCCCACCGACCCCAACAGCCCCTGGGATTTTTCGCGCTATACGCCCGACGTGGTCGTCATCAACCTGTTTCAGAACGACTCGTGGCTGGTGAATATGCCGCAACACGAACAGTTTAAAGCCCGTTTCGGCAGCCAGGCGCCAACACCCGAATTCATCACCGGGGCTTATGCCAACTTTGTGCGCTCCATCCGCACCCGCTACCCCGAAGCACAAATCGTGTGTATGCTCGGCAGTATGGATGCCACCCGCGAAGGGTCGCCCTGGCCGGGCTATGTGGAGCAAGCCGTTGCTCAACTCGACGATCCGCGGATTTTCACCCACTTCGTCCCCTTTAAAAACACAGGCGGACACCCCAACATCGCCGAACAACAGGCAATGGCCCAAAGCCTGATTGGTTTTATGGACGAACATATCGATTGGTAAAAACCCGATCGCACCAACGGATCCAAAATGAAAACCGGACTTTAGCCGTGCGCTAAAGTCCGGTTTTTTTTCAGGATCAAAGTCGCTTTACAAAGCGCCAATCCAGCAGAAAACCAGGAATGATAGTTGACGCGGAAACCCGACAACCGATGACAACCACGCCAACAAGACATCCCAAAATCAGTGATTTTCGTCCCTAAACCAGAAATAAATCCTGCAACAGAAACGCGCGTCGTCCCGTTCCGACCGACAATAGCGAGAGCCAGCTCGTAGAAACAGATCACAGCCCTGTCGCCCTCAACAAAAAACAATTCCTTAACAGAGCTAACAAAATCAATCCAAAGCTTTTAACTAAATTGCAGCCAAAATCTATTTCATGAAAATGCTTATTCCACGAGGGATCCTGACAACACTACTGCTCATACTGCTGCTCACTACGAGCAACGCGCAATACCGAAAGGAGATTCACATCCCGAACATCCTCGGCTACCAAACCCTGAAATGTGATTTTCATATTCACACCGTATTCTCCGACGGCGATGTATGGCCAACAGTGCGTGTACAGGAAGCCTGGGCCGAAGGCCTGGACGTGATCGCCATTACCGACCATATTGAGTACCGACCCCACTCAGTCGATATGGAAGCCGACCTCAACCGCCCCTATGAAGTTGCCAAACCCCTGGCCGACCAAATGGGAATTATTCTGGTGCGCGGAGCCGAAATAACCCGCAACATGCCTCCTGGGCATCTGACTGCGATCTTCATAAAAAACGCCAACTTGCTGGAACGCGAAGACTGGTGGGAAGCTTGCGTGGAAGCTCGCGAACAAGGTGCTTTCGTGTTTTGGAACCATCCCGGCTGGAAACAACAACAACCCGACACCACTCGTTGGTGGCCCGAACATAGCCGACTGATGAATGCCGGAATACTGAAAGGTATCGAGCTATTCTCCGGCGACGAGTTTTACCCCGAAGCCCTGCGCTGGGCTCAGGAAAAAAACTTAACCATCCTGGCCAACTCCAACATCCACGCGCCAAGTTCACAAGCCTATCCATCCCCGGCTGCCAAACGCCCGATCAGCCTGGTTTTCGCGCTCGACAAGTCCGAAAGCGCCATTAAGGCAGCACTGGCCGACAACCGAACAGCGGTGCTCTTCAACGACACACTCATTGGCGAACGCCGTTTTCTGACACCTATTTTTATAAGTGCCATCGAAATAAAAAATACCAAATTGAATTTGAAAGATCAGGATATTAAATACCTGCAAATCTACAACAACAGCGACATCCCCTTCCGGCTGCACCAACGACAGCCCTCGATCGGCTTTTCGTGCCCCGAGGAAATTATCCTGCCGGCAAACCGAACCGTTTCCATTGAACTAACAGGTATTTCGGAGGAAGTAGAACAAATGACAACCCTAAAAATGTTTTACGAAGCAACCAACCTGCTCACCAAGCGCGGCGAAAAGCTACCGGTGAACATCGATGTTCCCAATAAATAAGCCCGCATAACAGCAGCATTAGCTCGTAGAAGTCGCAATTTTCAGCAATTTTCAGGGGGAAACAAAACCCGCATGATTCCGCGGGAGCCTCCAACAGAGATGAAAGACAAACATTTTCGGTTGCCGTTGTTGTCATGAGTTGTCGCGTGTCCGTTCAATACAAGATCAAAGCAACTTGAAGATCCGGCTGACCTTGCAGCCTGGCATTTATCGATTTTCACTGTAAGTATGGGACTTAGGCTTTCAAAAAAGGACATAAAAAAAGCGGTGGAACTTTTTCCACCGCTTACCTCCAAACAAACAACTAAAATTACCTTTCATACTTTGCAGTGCTCAACCAATCAACCCCAATAAATAATGATAAAAAGAATAAAAAGAACTGCAAAGCTTTACTGAATAATACGGGGAGCTTCTTTTTTTTGTTTCAGCCTCAAAACATACTCTAAAACACCTTTTTAGAATGAACTTTTCCCAAAACGCTATTTCTATTCTCGAATATTTTAGTAAAGAATTGCTATGATCGGACATAAAAGCTGTGAAGCCCTTCCGATCTGAGAAAACGACAACCACGATATCAGGCAAAGCAACGCCCTTCCCGCCTACAAACTTCAGCCCCACCCCACCGCACAAGTCAGTTCCAAGCGCTTAGCCGACAATAATCCTCAAAAAATTTGCTTTTCAATAAAATATTTCATTGTTTTGAAACACGTTTTACGACTTAATGAATAAATACAATATGGCTTCCGTGGTGGGGTCTTCTTTCTTTTAGAAGTTTATAGCCATATTGGTATTTTTAAAAATATTACGATGCATACAAGAATGACAACAATTTGGTGGTGGCGCAACTACTTTTCACAATACCGTGGAGAGGCGTAGCTATCATGTCAATTTTGTATGAAAAAGCGGCTTATCGGACACGGTAAGCCGCTTTTTTGTTTTAACCATTTTCAGCAAAATTTTAATGCACTAAATATGAAACCTATTCAAATTCAAGTTAACGTCAAAAAAATCCTGGGAGATACGCTTACCCCGGTTAGCGTTTATCTCAAGTTTCGGGATTTATTTCCCCATTCGGTATTACTGGAAAGTTCCGACTACCATGGCAACGAAAATGCCTACTCTTTTATCTGTATCAAACCGCTGGCCGGCTTCATTGCCGACGAAGGGTTAATCAGTATTGACTACCCCGGGCAGGCCAAAACAACCATTCCGGTTGAAGACCACTTCACCGTTGAACGCGAGCTGAACAACTTCTACAAAGCTTTTCAGCTTACCGGAGATCTGAAAGAAGCCCCTGCCAATGGCCTGTTTGGCTACCTAAGCTACGACTCGGTAAAATATTTCGAGAAAATCGACATTAACACCGAGAAGAAAGAAGCGTACGCCGTGCCGGAAGTTCGCTATCACTTTTATAAATATATCCTGGCCATCGATCATTCGAAAGACATGATCTCGCTGATCGAAAACCTGCCGGAGGGCGAGCAAGCAGAAATGCATAATATTGAATCCTTGCTGCGCAACCTCAGCTTCCCCACGACCACCTTCGATACCGTTGGCGAAGAAGTGTCGAACATCACCGACGAACAGTACCGGCAGATGGTCACCAAAGGCAAAGAACACTGCTTCCGCGGCGATGTTTTCCAGATTGTCTTGTCGCGGCAATTCTCCCAAAAATTCAAAGGCGATGACTTTATCCTCTACCGTGCACTTCGGTCGGTCAATCCATCGCCTTACTTGTTCTTCTTCGACTACGGCGACTACCGGATTTTTGGATCGAGCCCCGAAGCAGAACTACGCATCAAGAAAGGCCGGGCGATCATTAACCCCATTGCGGGAACCTTCCGCCGCACCGGAAACGACGAACAGGATCGCCTGCTGGCCGAAAAGCTCTGTGCCGATCCCAAGGAAAATGCCGAGCATGTCATGCTGGTCGATCTGGCAAGAAACGACCTTAGCCGCAATGCCGCCGATGTACGTGTTGACAACTACCGCGAAGTGCAATATTTCTCGCACGTTATTCACCTGGTATCCGAGGTTTCGGGGAAACTTCCGGAAGAGGCTAATATGATTTCGGTACTGGGCGATTCCTTCCCCGCCGGCACACTCTCCGGAGCCCCCAAACACCGGGCCATGCAATTGATTGATCGCTACGAGAACCAACACCGCAGCTACTACGGAGGAACAATCGGCTTCCTGGGCTTCGACAACAGCCTGAACCATGCCATCATGATCCGCTCGTTCCTCAGCAAGGACAACACCCTTTTCTACCAGGCTGGTGCCGGCATCGTTGCCCGCTCGGTGGAAGAAAACGAGCTACAGGAGGTTAATAATAAGCTGGCCGCCTTGAAACGGGCCATCGAAATTGCCAAAGAGATTTAATTGCCTTAATCCTTAGAATTTACTACAATGAAAATAGTCATCATCGATAATTACGACTCATTCACCTACAACCTGGTGCATGCCATCAAAAAGATATCCGGTCAGCCTGTCGACGTCATTCGCAACGACGAGCTCGAACTGGGCGACCTGGAGCAATACGACAAGATTGTCCTTTCACCGGGGCCGGGAATTCCCACCGAGGCAGGCTTACTAATGGCTATCATTCGGGAGTTTGCACCTCGTAAAAGTATGTTGGGCGTGTGCCTGGGCCATCAAGCCATTGGCGAATCCTTTGGTGCCCGATTAACCAACATGAGTCATGTTTTACATGGTATCGCAACGCCAATTTGTGTAACTTCGTCCGACCCGGTTCTTTTCGACGGACTGCCCGAGCAATTCGAAGTTGGACGTTACCACTCCTGGATCGTCGACCAGGAAGGACTGCCCGACTGTCTGGAAGTAACCAGTCGCGACGAAAACGGACAGATCATGTCGCTCAGGCATAAAGAGTACGATGTGCGAGGGGTTCAGTTTCACCCCGAATCGGTTCTTACACCCCTGGGTGAAAAACTGATTGCAAACTGGCTGAAAAACTAGATTTCAGCTAAAAGACACCCAACAACAGACCTTTGGATTTTGGAATTTTAAACTTGGAATTTTTGACATGAAAGACACACTGAATTACCTGTTTTCAGGAAATAGCTTAGATAAAAACCAAGCCTGTGAGCTGCTAACGAAGATCGCTGAAGGCCAGTTTACAGATGCCGAGATTGCTTCCTTTTTGACCGTTTTCCGCATGCGCCCGGTGAAAGCCGAAGAGCTCTCCGGTTTTCGCGAAGCCCTGTTAAACCTTTGTGTGAAGGTTGACTTCTCGGAATTCAACACCATCGACGTGGTAGGCACTGGTGGCGACGGTAAAAATACCTTCAATATTTCAACGGCCAGCTGCTTTGTTTTGGCCGGCGCCGGATACAAAGTCACCAAACACGGCAACTACGGTTTATCATCCGTTAGCGGGGCATCCAACATGTTCGAGTATTTCGGCTACAGCTTCAGCAACGATATCGACAAATTAAGAAAAGAACTGGACGAAATTGGCATCTGCTTTTTCCATGCGCCACTTTTCCACCCGGCGATGAAAAACGTTGGACCGGTTCGCCGCGCGCTGAAGGTTCGGACGCTTTTCAATATGATGGGGCCGATTATCAACCCTTGTTCTCCGAAAAACCAACTGGTCGGCACCTCCGATCTGGAGATTATGGATTTGTACAACCAGGTTTTCGAGGCCGGCGATCAAAACTATATGCTCGTACATGCCCTGGATGGTTACGACGAGGTTTCGCTAACCGGTGACACACGCTATATGACCCGAAATGTGGAAGACAACCTGTCGCCGGCCGACTTTGGCTTTTCGCCACTGAAGCCGGAAGAGCTTTCGGGCGGCAACTCCGTGGAAGATGCAGCCGCGATCTTTAAAAATATTATGAATACTGAAGCCACCCAGGCACAGCAAAATGTGGTCATTGCCAATGCGGCACTTGGCATTCAATGTATGTGCCCCGAAAAATCGCTGAGCGATTGTGTTGGCGAGGCAACCGACGCCCTGAAAGGCAAAAAAGCACTCGCCGTATTCACGAAACTGATGAACTCAAATTAAAGCTTCCACTTCGCAAACTTGAAACTTAAAATTTTGAACTTTACAGATGACAATTTTAGACCAAATCAATAACAATAAGCGCCGCGAAATTGCCGAGGCGAAAGAGAAAATAAGTGTGGAAGACTTGAAAAAGTCTCCCTTCTTCAACCGGACACCCAACTCCCTGAAAGCGGCCCTTCGCCTCCCCGGAGCAAGCGGTATTATTGCCGAGTTCAAAACCAAATCGCCCTCGAAAGGGATGATCAACGAGGAAGCCGAGGTTGCTGAGGTAACAGCAGGCTATGTTGAAGCCGGAGTAAGTGGTCTTTCGGTATTAACCGACCTGAACTATTTTGGCGGTTCGTTCGACAACCTGGCCAAAGCCCGTTTCACGAACCCAAGAACACCGATCCTGCGTAAAGACTTTATGCTGGATCCGTACCAGGTGTACGAAGCCAAAGCTCATGGTGCCGACCTGATCTTGCTGATCGCAGCAAGCTTGTCGAAAGAGGAGATGCTGAAAATGACAGAGCTGGCCAAGGAGCTGCAACTGGAGGTTTTAGTTGAAGTACATACGGAAGAGGAAATCGAGAAACTAAATCCCCTGGTTGACCTGGTCGGCGTAAATAACCGAAACCTGAAGACCTTCGAAGTGGATGTGGAAACATCGGTTCGGCTGGGAAAATTGCTACCCGATGATTTGATCCGCATCTCGGAAAGCGGTCTTTCATCGGTGGAGAATATTCATTACCTGCGTAAACATGGCTTTGAAGGCTTCCTGATGGGCGAAAATTTCATGAAAACAGACGACCCGGCACAAGCCTGCATCGACTTTATTGCACAGTTGAACGCTTAGAACAGCGAAAATGAACTCATTGAAGATAAAAGTTTGTGGCATGCGCGATCCGAATAATATCGATGCTGTTTGCGCATCGATGCCGGACTACATCGGCTTCATATTTTACCCAAAGTCGAGCCGTTTTGTCGGAAAAGCCCCCGATGAAACTATTTTCGCCCGCGTGCCGAAATCAACGCAAAAGGTTGGCGTATTTGTTAACGAAACAGCCGAGACGGTCCTTGCCACTTGCCTGCGATACCGGCTTCAGGGAGCACAGCTTCACGGTCACGAATCGCCTGCGTACTGCCTGCAAATTAAACGAGCCGGCTTCACAGTCATCAAGGCATTCTCCGTCGCTGAGGATTTCAATTTCACCACGATCAGCGACTATGAAGGAGCAGTCGATTTCTTTTTGTTCGACACCAAAGGAAAACTGCCCGGTGGCACCGGCCAAAAATTCGATTGGAGCGTGCTCCATCAATACGAGCTAAACACGCCCTTTTTTCTGAGTGGCGGAATCCGCCTGCACGACAGCACCGACATTAAAGCACTGAACCTGCGACAACTGTATGCTGCCGATATCAACAGCGGTTTCGAGATCGAACCCGCTTTAAAAGATGCAAATCAAGTTGCAACATTCATTCAACAAATTCGAAATTAAAAAACACAGAATATGAGCTATCAAGTTAACCGAAAAGGATACTACGGCGAGTTCGGGGGCGCATTTATCCCCGAGATGATGCATCCGAACATCGAAGAATTACAGGAAAAATACATGGAAGTGATCAACTCCTACAATTTCCGGCAGGATTTTATCGCCCTGCTGAAACATTATGTGGGACGTCCTTCGCCACTGTATTACGCACGACGGATGTCGGAGAAATACCAAAGTCACATTTTCCTGAAACGGGAAGATCTGAACCACACCGGATCGCACAAGATTAACAACACCATCGGGCAGATCCTGCTGGCCAAAGCCCTGGGCAAAACACGGATCATTGCCGAAACAGGTGCCGGACAGCATGGCGTTGCCACCGCTACCGTTTGCGCGCTGATGGATATGAAATGCATTGTGTATATGGGTGCGCTCGATGTGCAACGCCAGGCGCCGAACGTGAAAAAAATGCGGATGCTGGGTGCCGAAGTGATTGCTGCCGAGTCGGGCAATAAAACGCTGAAAGACGCCACCAACGAAGCCATGCGCGACTGGATCAACAATCCCGAAGATACCCACTACATCATCGGGTCGGTTGTGGGGCCACACCCTTACCCCGACATGGTAGCCCGTTTTCAGTCGGTGATCAGCGAAGAAATAAAATGGCAGCTGGACGAGCAGCTGGGACGCGAACTGCCCACCCGTGTAATTGCCTGTGTTGGTGGCGGCAGTAATGCTGCCGGTGCCTTCTATCATTTTCTGGACAGTGAAGCTGTTGAGCTAATTGGCGTTGAGGCTGCCGGAAAAGGAATTGAAACCAAAGAGACCGCAGCAACCTTAACACTTGGAAAACCCGGTGTGCTGCACAGCTCCCGTTCGTTTGTGATGCAAACCAACGACGGACAAATTATTGAGCCTTACTCCATTTCGGCCGGTCTGGACTACCCCGGCATTGGCCCCATGCACGCCAACCTGCATGCTACAAAACGCGCCAAATACCTGTGGGCCACCGACGACGAAGTGCTGGAGGCAGCCCTGGAACTGACACAACTGGAAGGCATCATTCCCGCCCTGGAGTCGGCTCACGCCCTGGCCGCGCTGAAAAAACTAAGTCTGAAGCCGGAAGATGTCAACGTGATCAGCCTCTCGGGCCGCGGCGACAAGGATATGGAGACTTATTTAAATCATTTTGGCTACTAAAACCGGATATTGAGGGCTTGACTTGAAGTCAAGCCCTCATTCAAAAAAAAACATTTTCAATCATGAAAAACAGAATCAATCAACTATTTCACGATAAAAAGGAGAACATCCTTTCTGTATATTTCACTGCCGGCTATCCGCAACTGGACGATACGGTGACCATTATCGAGCAACTGGTTGCCAACGGCGTCGATTTGATCGAGATTGGCATGCCTTTTTCCGATCCGGTAGCCGACGGCCCGGTGATCCAGCAAAGCAGCCTTGTTGCTCTAAAAAACGGAATGTGCATTGCCAGGCTATTTGAACAACTCAAAGGAATCCGCGAGAAGGTGAATATCCCCCTCATCCTGATGGGCTACCTGAACCCCGTTTTGCAATACGGCGTTGAAGCCTTTTGTCAGAAATGTGCCGAGGTGGGCATCGATGGCTTAATCCTTCCGGACCTGCCGCTGGAGGAATACCACGACAGCTACCGCGAGATTTTTGCCCGCCACAACCTGCACAATATTCTGCTGATCACCCCACAAACAAGCGAAAAGCGTTTGCATGAAATCGACGAAGCCTCGCACGGCTTCATCTACATGGTGTCCAGCTCGTCGACCACCGGAGTCAAAAGCAGTGTCGCCGATTTCCACCTCGATTATTTTGAGCGAATTAATCAGCTAAAACTGCAAAACCCCCGACTGATCGGCTTCGGCATTTCGAATAAAGAAACCTTCGACAATGCCTGCCAATATGCTCAGGGAGCAATCATCGGAAGTGCCTTTGTTAAAGCGCTTGGCGACAACGGATCGCTGGATGAAAAGATTTCAAAATTTGTTAATCAACTTGTAAAGGGAGTGTAACTGGAGTGCTTTTTCTTTGACCTAACGAATCAAACAAGATGTTTTTAAACAAGGAAAAACGCCCCTTTCAAAGAGGAGCCTGTGGACCAAAGTTTTAATAAGCAAACAAATTCTTAATGCCCGTTAAACTTTGTTAAGCAGCAAAAACCCGTTTTGGATATTCGTTTTCCTGCTGTACCTTTAAGCAACAACAACTAAATTAAACATTCGAACCATGAATGAATATGCAAAAGTGATCCTGCCAAAAGTTAGTTTTAGTAAGGAATTATTCCGCAAAGAATTGGCGAAGTGTATCAGATGGGCCGAAAAGCCCGAAGAACTGGATGACTTAACCCAATGGTGTTTCCGAAATTTCGCGGAAGTACATCCCGAAATTCTAAATGAAGTTTTTACCCATAATGCTGCATAAGCAAAAAAGGCTCCGGTGATTCGGAGCCTTTTTCATTTGGAAGAGCGAAACAGCTCTTCCCTATTCGATCGTTAAGCGCTTATTGCAAGGCGTAAGTGCAATTGGTTTCAACATCCTGCTGAACAGCCACCGGGTCGAAGCCGGGCATCAGTTCCTGAACGCTGCCATCAGGGTAAAACAGGTGATACGAAATCACTTTTCCATCCTGAATATCGACATTCACCAGCTTTTGCAGCTTTTTACCTTTCACCAGGTACCAGCTGTTGTCGTCTTCATTGAAGATCATCTCCGTTTTTTTCTTCGCGTCGTTCAGCTCCTGAACAGTCATTTTGTTTCGTTCAGCGGTCAGGCGATATTTTTTACCGTCAATCTCAACAATCTTTTGATCGTGCTCTCCTTCTTTCATGCCCATTGGGTTGCTGCCGCTCCAAAACTCGATGGTATTCAACACCAGTCCGTCGACTACTGTGGCAACCTCGTAAACCGGAACTATAACGAAGGCCAGGAACACCAGCTCGTTAACAAACTTATCGCCAACAGTGCCATTCCAGTCCCACAGCGAGCGCGTTAAAGTAAAACTACCATAGCAACCTGTCAGTACGACAGTGACCAGCAGCAGTGCAATTGTTTTTTTCCATGATTTCATAGTAATCCGTTTTTTGGGTTAAACTTCCGGATGAAATTTCAAATTCGCTCTTCATCCCTTTTCGATTTGATATATAACGAATAAAACCGCTATTATTGTTTAAAGCAATAGCAACTATTTGCTTTTTGCCTATTTTTGAACCATGAAAACTGAAGGGAATTTTTTACCGGCCGAATGGGTTCGCCAAAGTGGCGTTCAACTCACCTGGCCCGACTGTGAAACCGATTGGTGCGACATCATCGACGAGGTTGTGCCGGTGTACGAGCAGATGGCGCGTGAAATTCTGAAACGGGAAAAATTGCTGCTGGTATGCCGCGACCGATCGCTGCTCCCCCAGTTCCTGCAAGCAGAAAACGAGCGTTTGCTGATTCACCAGATGCCGCTGAACGATACCTGGGCCCGCGATCACGGCGCCCTCACTGTTATTGAAAAAGGCCAGCCAACTCTGCTTAATTTCCGCTTCAATGGTTGGGGAATGAAGTTTGCCGCCTGCCACGACAATCAAATTACACCGACCTTGTTCGCAAACGGTGCATTTCGCAAAGGTGTGCCCATGCTCGATTTTTCGTATTTCACCTTCGAAGGCGGCGCCATTGAAAGCAATAACGAAGGCGTGCTGCTAACCACCAGCGAGTGTCTGCTTTCGAAAAACCGCAACGAACACCTGAGCAAGACCGACGTTGAGTTTTTCCTGAAGAAAGTTTTCGATGCGCAGAAAGTGCTGTGGCTCGACCATGGCTTTCTGGAAGGCGACGATACCGACAGCCACATCGACACACTGGCCCGCTTCTGCTCGGAAAAGACCATTGCCTATGTGAAGTGCGACGATAAAACAGACAGCCACTACCAAGCCTTGCAAAAAATGGAGGAGCAGCTGCAAACGCTGACTGATCAGCACGACAAGCCTTTTCAACTCGTGCCGCTGCCCTTTCCCGAGGCCATTTACGACGAGGATGGCCAACGACTACCGGCAACCTACGCCAACTTTCTGATCGTGAACGGCGCGGTGTTGCTGCCGGTTTACGGGGTGCCGCAGGACAACGAGGCGGTGCGCATCATGCAGACCCTGTTCCCCGATCGCGAGATTGTGCCCATCAACAGTGTGCCGCTGATTAAACAGCACGGCTCCATTCACTGTATCAGCATGCAATTTCCCGAAGGGGTTATTTAATAATCGATTGTTAGACTTAAGCTATTCAGACGCTCGCGATGCACGAATGAACAAATACCTGAAAGTTCCGTTTCGAAATGATTAATTTTAAGACGATCGCGAAGCATTCATTTAAACCAGGCGAATAATGAAGAAAAAAGAAATCCGGGTTGGGCTGATCCAACAAAGCAATACCGCAGCGGTTGACGACAATAAAGCCAAACTGGCTGCCAACATTGCCGACTGCGCTGCCCAGGGCGCCCAACTGGTGGTGCTGCAAGAGCTGCACAACAGCCTCTACTTCTGTCAAACCGAAGATGTTGACTTGTTCGACCTCGCGGAGCCCATCCCCGGCCCGTCGACCGAATTTTACGGGCAGCTGGCCCGGAAGCACAAAATCGTGTTGGTGACTTCCCTGTTCGAGAAACGTGCGCCGGGACTGTACCACAACACCGCGGTGGTGTTCGACACCGACGGATCGATGGCGGGCAAGTACCGCAAGATGCACATTCCCGACGATCCGGGCTTTTACGAGAAGTTCTATTTCACGCCGGGCGATCTGGGCTTTCAACCCATCCAAACATCGGTTGGCAAGCTGGGCGTGTTGGTATGCTGGGATCAGTGGTACCCCGAAGCAGCGCGCCTGATGGCCATGGCCGGTGCCGAGATGCTGATTTACCCCACCGCCATTGGCTGGGATCCGCGCGACACGGCCGACGAACAAAGCCGCCAACAAAATGCCTGGATCACCATTCAGCGCTCGCACGCGGTGGCCAACGGCCTTCCCGTGATCAGCGTCAACCGTGTCGGACTGGAAGACGATCCCTCGGGCAGCTCGGCTGGCATTCAGTTTTGGGGCAACAGCTTTGTGGCTGGCCCGCAAGGCGAACTGCTGGCCCATACCAGCAGCGAGAGGGAAGAAAACCTGCTGGTGAACATCGACCTGAGCCGCTCGGAAGATGTGCGCCGCATTTGGCCCTTCCTGCGCGACCGCCGCATCGAGAACTACGGCGCTATCACCAAGCGCTTCCTGATCGACTAGACTATTTTTGAATAGATCGTTAGATTTTCGGACGACCCAACATCTGTAATGCCTCAATTGAGTATGTTTGGGCAAAGCTCCGGCAGATTCAGAAAAAACATACCTGATTCCGGGGGAATCACCAACAAGGGAGGAAAGTGGATTCTTTTAAATTAGATTGACCCTCCCATTCCGACAAAGTCGGAATTTCCCTCCCTCGCGAGGGAGGACCAGGGTGGGTACATTCGATCGAAGGTAAAAGCCGAAGGGACTTTCAGAAAAAAGGTCCCTTTTCACTCTCGCCTGAAATGACCCAATCCTGACGGATCGATTCAGTTCTGTCCCCTCTCTGCGGGCAGAGCGGGGGAATCCAGAAGCTACAGGTAGATTACAAAAAACACCATCAACGAGTATGAATAACGTTCGATCAATGAGAAAACGTTGGAAACCGGTTGGCCTATTTTTATCGAGATCGAAATCAGACGGAAAACTTAGTGAACCCGGGAAGCTCCGCTCCGGCAGCTGCCGGATTGGAGATCACCCGGTTGAACTTAGCTTTTCGGCAGATGGCGGTTGAAGATAAAAATCAGCCATGACCTTTTTGTTTCGTTTTTGTGTCACTACAAAAATGAAAACCCGTCCGGTAGGACAAAAGATCCTCTTTTATACAAATTAGAATTGACGGAACACTCGCTTAAGCGTCGAAAAAAAGACTTTCAGAAAAAAGCGGTTCGCACGGCTGCGGCGGGCCTTGCTTTTTTTAATCTACCAACGGTAGAATGCCCACGGCACCTGCCGGCAAGCTTCTACCAACGGTAGATTGTTCCCGGCACGAGCGGAGAGCTTCTACGAATGGTAGAAACGCCACAGCACCTGCGGAGAACGATCTACCAACGGTAGATTGTCCACGGCACCTGTCGGCAAGCTTCTACCAACGGTAGATTGTCCACGGCACCTGTCGGCAAGCTTCTACCAATTGTAGATTGCCCAAAGCATGTCCGGCGGCCGATAGCTACAATTTTTTGCAGCAAAAAGGCCATCCCTCGCGGAACAGCCTTTCAATTTATCGTGCTTAATGATTGATCTAAAAGAAGTCTTCGAACGAAGCGGGTTTCTCGCCGGCATCTTCCTGTTCGTCGCAATCCAGATTCATAATGAAGTTCATCGGTTTCTCGAACTCCGAATCGGGCGTATACTCCAACGACTCATCGGCATACACCTTCTTCATAAAACGCCCCCAGATGGGTAGTGCCATGTTGGCTCCCTGTCCGTAGCGGATATTATCGAAGCGGATGCTTCGCAAATCGCCACCGGTCCATACGCCGGCAACAAGCTGGGGTGTTACCCCCATAAACCAGCCATCGGAATGGTTCTGCGTGGTTCCTGTTTTTCCGGCAATAGGTCCTTCAATGCCGCCATACACCTTGTGCCAGCGCAGGCGCGTTGCGGTACCGTTATTCACCACCCCTTGCAGCAGGTTAATCATCAGATAAGCTGTTTTATCGTCGATTGCGTCGTGCCGCTCGGGTCGGAAAGTGGCAATCACGTTGCCATACTTATCTTCAATGCGGGTCACAAAATAGGGCTGTGTATAAACCCCTTTATTACCAAAAGTGCCGTAAGCGCCCACCATCTCGTAGAGCGAAATGTCGGATGTTCCCAAAAACATGGAGGGCACCGGATCGATATAACTGTAAATGCCCATCTTTTTCATCACATCGACCACCGACTGCGGGTTAAACTGTTTCATCACCCAGGCCGAAATCTGGTTCACCGAATTGGCCAAGCCCCACTTCAGGGTCACCATCTTACCGTCGTAGTCCGATTTGCCCGAGTTTTTAGCCTCCCAAACCGTGCCGTCGCCCAGAATAAACTGTTGCCTCACATTGGGCACCTTGGTACAGGGCGACAGGCCGTTTTGCATGGCCAGGGTATAGAGGAAGGGCTTCACCGTAGATCCCACCTGCCGCTTTCCGCCCAGCACCATATCGTACATGAAGTGGCGGTAGTCGGGGCCGCCCACGTAGGCACGCACCTGCCCGCTCTGAATATCCATCGCCATCATCGACGAGCGCAGGTAGCTCAGGTAATACTGAATGGAGTCCATGGGACTCATGATGGTATCGATATCGCCCTTCCACGAGAAGACCGACATTTCCACCTTCTTATTGAAGATCTCGTCAATCTCTTTGGCTTTCTTGCCCTGCACGCGCAACACGCGGTAGCGCTCGCTCTGCCGCATCGACAGGTTAAGCAGATGCTCCACCCCTTCGTCACTCATATCGTCCGAAAAAGGCGGATGTTTCAGACTTTTCAGGTGGCGGTTAAACGAGGGCTGCAAGTCCAGGCTCAGATGTTCGGTTACCGCTTCTTCGGCATACTGCTGCATCCGCGAATCGATGGTGGTAAAAATCCGCAGGCCATCTTCGTACAAGTCGTAGTTGCTGCCGTCGGGTTTAAAATTCTTTTTACACCAGCCATACAGCGGGTTGGTTTCCCAGGCTACCGAATCTTCGCGGTATTTGGTGGTTTGCCACGAGGCATATTTCGAGCGGTCGGGTTTGCCGGCACCCATGGTTATGCGCAAATATTCGCGGAAGTACGGCGCCAGGCCCTCTTTAAAGTCTTCACGGGTAAACTCCAGCTCCATCGGCAAGGCCGACAGCGAGTCCTTCGCGGCTTTGGTCAGGTAGCCGTAACGATACATCTGCGCCAACACCACATTGCGGCGCTCCTTGGTGAGCTCGGGCCGACGAACCGGGTTAAACAGCGCCGAGTTTTTAGCCATCCCCACCAGCATGGCCGACTGCTCGGTACGCAGCGAGTCGGGCACGGTATTGAAATAAATCCGGGCAGCCGACTTCACACCGACAGCCAGGTTCAGAAAATCATACTTATTTAAATACATGGCGATGATTTCTTCCTTGGTGTAGCTCTTTTCGAGCTTCACGGCAATCACCCATTCTTTAAATTTGCGAAGCACCAGATCCAGCTTGCTATCCATGCCATTACGGGGAAAGAGCATTTTGGCCAGCTGCTGACTGAGCGTACTACCGCCACCGCTGCTGCTGTCGCCGGTGATCACCCCTTTTAGCACGCGCAGCAAACCGCGCAGGTCGATGCCCGAGTGATCGTAAAAACGCACATCCTCGGTGGCCAGCAAGGCTTTCACCAGATTGTCGGGCAGCTGCTCGTAAGTAACAAAAGAGCGGTTTTCCCGAAAATACCGGCCAATAGACACCTGATCGCGCGAAATTACCTCCGAGGCCAGCAGGCTTTCGGGGTTTTCCAACTGCTTAAACGAGGGCATCTCCCCCAGTTTGCCTTCCGCGATCAGATAAAACATGCTGCTAACGGCAAGCAGTCCGAGCGCAAAAACAGTCCAGAAAATAATGCTGTATTTTCGGTAAGCTTTCTTCACGTTTTTCATGAATAATCAATTGTAGATTGAGCGACAAATATAACGAAAGGAATAAAACTATTATTTCGCGGCCCGGCGGCCCGGTTGTACTAAAAAGCAACGCGCTCCGTCGCACCGGTAAAACCGTCGGTACCGGCACCCCCGAATTGGCCCTTCAATCTACTGAAATACTGCCGTCTAAATCACCCTCAAACTACCCTACCGAAAGGGGTGTAAAACGAATAAAATAATCATTTTCAAAGATATAAAGCCACAATTTTTGTTGAATTAAAATTTGATGATCGCCCGACATTTATTTTATTTGCAGAAATTTTTATCGTTTGGAGGATATATATGCAAGAGAATCTGGTCATCGTCGAGTCTCCCGCCAAAGCCAAAACCATTGAGAAGTTTCTTGGAAAAGACTTCCTGGTTACATCCAGCATGGGGCACATTCGCGACCTCGAAAAAAAGGACGCGGGAATAGACCTGGAAAACAATTACCTTCCCAAATACGTCGTCTCACCCGACAAAAAGAAGATTGTTAGCGAACTGAAAAAACTCGCCAAGGACGCCAAGCTGGTGTGGATCGCATCCGATGAGGACCGCGAGGGAGAAGCCATTGCCTGGCACTTGCAAGAGGTACTGAAGCTGAAACCGGAAAAAACAAAGCGAATTGTTTTTCACGAAATTACCAAAGAAGCCATCCTGAAGGCTGTGGATAACCCACGCCCCATCGATATTAATTTAGTGAATGCCCAACAGGCCCGGCGTGTGCTCGACCGGCTGGTGGGCTTTGAAGTGTCGCCGGTTTTATGGAAGAAAGTAAAACCATCGCTCTCAGCCGGACGTGTGCAGTCTGTTGCCGTACGCCTGATTGTTGAACGCGAGCGCGAAATCATTCATTTTACAGCAACATCAGCCTTTCGCTTAACGGCTGTTTTCCTCGTTCCCGACGAAAACGGAAATGTCGTTGAGCTGAAAGCCGAGCTCAATAAACGGTTTAACACCAAAGCGGAAGCCCGCGCCTTTCTCGAGAAATGTCAATCGGCCGAGTTCAGCATTGCCGACATTCAGAAAAAACCATCCAAACGTACACCGGCAGCTCCTTTTACAACCTCGACCTTGCAACAGGAGGCCAGCCGCAAGTTAGGATTCTCGGTATCGCAAACCATGTCGGTTGCCCAGCGTCTGTACGAATCGGGGAAAATCACCTATATGCGTACCGACTCGGTGAACCTGTCGGATTTGGCCATCACGACCGCCAAAAGCAAAATTCTGGATATGCACGGCGAGAAATACCATAAGTTCCGCCAGTACACCACCAAGTCGAAAGGCGCACAAGAGGCTCACGAAGCCATCCGGCCAACCTATCTGGATCAGGAAGAAGTTTCGGGAACAGCGCAGGAAAAACGCCTGTACGAGCTCATCTGGAAACGCACCATCGCCTCGCAAATGGCCGATGCCGAGCTGGAACGAACAACCATCTCGATTAAAGTTTCCAATGCACCGGAAGTTTTCCAGGCAACCGGCGAGATCATCAAGTTCGACGGTTTTCTGCGGGTTTATCTCGAATCGACTGACAACGAAGACGAAGGCAGTGAATCCAAAACGCTGCTTCCCCCGGTCAAAGTTGACCAGCTGCTGCGCGCCGAGCAAATTGATGCCACCGAGCGTTTCAGCCAAAAACCGGCGCGCTACACCGAAGCCAGCCTGGTGAAAAAACTCGAAGAACAAGGTATTGGCCGGCCATCAACTTATGCGCCAACCATCACAACCATCCAAAACCGCGGCTATGTGGTCAAAGAAGACCGCCCGGGTGTGGAACGTCAGTATGCCACCCTCAGCCTGAAAAACGGCAAGCTCAGCGAAAAGGAAAAAACCGAGATTACCGGTGCCGAAAAATCGAAACTGTTCCCCACCGACATTGGCATGGTGGTCAACGACTTTTTAGTGAAATACTTCGAAAAAATCATGGACTACAGCTTTACAGCCAATGTAGAAGTTGATTTTGACGAAATTGCCGATGGCAAACGCATCTGGACCGAGGTGATCGACGCTTTTTACAAGCCCTTCCATCACCATGTTGAAGATGCTTTGGAAAACTCGGAACGCACCAACGGCGAGCGCTACCTGGGCGACGACCCGGCCACCGGACTTCCGGTGTCGGTGAAGATTGGCCGCTACGGCCCCCTGGCGCAGCTGGGCGAAACAACCGAGGAAGGCGATAAACCACGCTTTGCCAGCCTCCGCTCGGGACAAATACTGGAGACCATCACCCTGGAGGAAGCCCTGGAGCTGTTTAAGCTTCCGCGCGACCTGGGCGAGTACGAAGACAAAAAGGTTCGGGTTAACATTGGCCGCTTTGGTCCATACGTGCAGCACGACGGCAAATTTGTCTCGCTCGAGAAGAATGTCGACGACCCCTACTCGGTAGAGCTGCCCCGGGCCATTGAACTGATTGAAGCCAAGCGCGAGAAAGACCGCAAAGCCTTGATCAAAACCTTCGACGAAGAACCGGAACTGCGCATCCTGGAAGGACGCTGGGGACCCTACATCTCGTACAAAAAGAAAAACTACAAAATTGCCAAAGGCACCGATGCCGCCGCACTGAGTCTCGAGGATTGTATGAAGATCATCGAAGCCGGACCGGCACCGAAAAAACGAGGCCGAAAAAAATAAATTCGAAAAGGCAAATACAGAAGTATTTGCCTTTTTTGTTGAAAAGCGTAATTTCATGGATAGAAAAATTCATTGTTACCTGTTGAACAGCCAAAACACGAAAGTCCATGAAGCTCGAATATTACCTCACACCGGTCGATTTTGCCGCTTTTGCCCTTCCGCGGTGGGGTCAAAAGAAATTTGCCCTGGGCAGCCTGCTGGAGAAAAACCACGATAAGCTGGCTCCCGAGAAAGCCAACATTGTATTGATTGGCGTCGAGGAAGACCGCAATGCTCTTTGTCCGGGCAGTGCGCTGGCTCCCGACCGCATTCGCGAGCAGCTTTACCAGCTGAACCGCATTGCCCCGCGCTTCAAAATCCGGGACCTGGGCAACCTGAAGATTGGCAAAACCCCCGGCGACAGCTACTTTGCCCTGAAGGATGTCTGCCAGTATTTCCTGGAAGAAGGCGTGACAGTGGTCGTCATGGGTGGCTCGCAGGATCTGACCATTGGCACCGCCAAAGCCTTTGAGGATCAGCCCTACAACCTGGTTACCATCGACCCCCGGCTCGACTACCACAAAGGAGCCAAGTCGATCGACTCGGAAAATTACCTAACCCTGCTTTACGACAAGCAGCCCAATCTTTTTTCACACACCCTGCTGGGCTACCAGAACTACTTTACCGATGCGGTAGAGCTGAACCAGGTGGCCGACTTTAACTGCGACAGCAAACGCCTGGGACAGGTGCGTTACGCCATGAGCGAGATTGAACCCTATATGCGCGGTGCCGATCTGCTAAGCTTCGACCTGAATGCAGTGCGCCAGATTGAAGCCCCCGGGCAGTATTTTGGTTCTCCCAACGGCTTTTATGCCGAAGAAGCCTGCCAGATTGCCCACTATGCAGGCATGGCCGATCAGATGAAGATCGCCGGCTTTTATAACCTCTGCCCGATGCTCGACAAGCAGGAGCTGAGTGCCAAACTGATGGCACAAATCATCTGGCACTTTCTGGAAGGTTTTCACTTTAAAGTGCTGGAAGACCCGGAAAAGCACCCCAAGGAATTTAGCGAGTACATCATCGAGATGGACGAAATAGACCTGCCCCTGACCTTTTACCAAAGCCGCAAGACCGGCCGCTGGTGGATGAAAATTTACAACCAGAACGACGATACCGATCATATTGTACCCTGCTCGCAGGAGGATTACGAACAAGCAGCACGCTACGAAATTCCCGACCGTTGGTGGAGAAACATCAGAAAATTAAACCAATTGGCAAAATAAACGCCTCCGGCTGTTCGTTCAAGACTTTACCGTGGGAAATCAGTTATTGACCAACAGCCCGGGCGGGAGGTTCATCCAGCCTGTCCAACCATACTAAAAACCGGCTATTAGCCCCATTTATGAAAAAATTATTTTGCTTTTCATTTCTGCTAATAATATTTAATTTAGCCGCTATTGCCCAGCAGGATCCTCAGTTTAGCTTCTACAAGCTTGCACAGCTGACGAACAATCCCGGTTATGCCGGTACCAGCAGGGCAATATCAGGCCTGATTCTGAACCGAACACAGTGGAGCGGACTCGAGGGAGCTCCGAAAACCAAACTGTTCAGTGCAGAATCGTCAACTGAACTATGGGGCATAAAAAGTGGTATTGGGCTGAATGTTATCCGCGATGAGCTGGGTTTTGAAAAAACCACGCTGGTTAACCTGAACTACGCATACCTGGTTGAAACCGGCTGGGGAAACCTGGGAATAGGAACATCGCTGGGAATCTTCAACAAAGCCATCGACGGAACATGGGATGCGCCCTCCCGCGGGGATTATGTGGTTAGTGATCCGTACCTTCCCGACGAAAATGTCAGTCAGGTGGCCTTCGATCTGGGCTTTGGTTTGTACCTGAAATCCCCCGACTACTTTGCGGGAATTTCAGTCACTCACCTCAACCAGGCCGAAATATCGTTCTCCGATGACGCCTATACATTTTATACCCGCCATTATTATTTTACCGGCGGATATACTATTCAGATGTCAAATCCGTTATT
Source organism: Mangrovibacterium marinum (assembly GCF_003046625.1). Taxonomy (GTDB): domain Bacteria; phylum Bacteroidota; class Bacteroidia; order Bacteroidales; family Prolixibacteraceae; genus Mangrovibacterium; species Mangrovibacterium marinum. The sequence goes on along the minus strand of NZ_QAAD01000009.1, from coordinate 17,210 downwards.
CACAGTGCAGCCATCTGTTTTGTACCGAACAGATCTGGCCGCATCGCAAACGGATTTAAATGTTGATGTCACTTACAACGAACGCTTTACCGGCGGTATCGGCTATCGGTTAAACGAAGGTCTAATCATCGGGTTAAGCGTTGAATTACAGAGCGGTTTGAAAGCAGGTTATGCTTACGACTTAACCACATCGGCCCTGGGAGCCGACAGTTCCGGATCGCACGAGCTGTTTTTAAGCTATGTATTTGCAATCCGGAAAGGGAAAAATAAAAAATATAAGAGTGTACGTTATTTATAGAAATTCTAAAAGTTAGCAACATATATCATCGTTATGAAAAAAATACTCTCTCTCTGTTCGATGACTCTGTTGATCCTGTCGATGATTAGTTGTAATCGTTCGGGCAGCAACGGTGAACTTACTGGTGTGAAAGGGCGAGGCAAATGGTTTGAACCCGCACCTTACGGAATGACCTTCGTTCATCGCGGAAGCTTTAATGTAGGCCCGAGTGATCAGGACGCCAGTTGGTCGTCAACACCAACCAAGACTGTTTCTGTTGATGCCTTTTGGATGGATGACACAGAAATTACCAACAACGAATACCGCCAGTTCGTCAATTTTGTGCGCGACTCCATTGCCCGCACCATGCTTGGCGAGCAGTTTCCCGAGTTTCTGATTACCGAGGATCGCGATGGCAATCCCATCGATCCGCCGCGTTTAAACTGGGATGAACGGTTGGAGTGGGATAATCCCGACTATGCCGATGCACTGGAGCCCATGTTCTATGCCGAAAACGACCGCATCTTCAACAAAAAGGAAATCGATGCCCGCAAACTGTTCTACACCTACTACTGGATCGATTACCAACAGGCGGCCAAACGCGCCAATATGTACGACTACGAAACGCAAAGTTACCATGGCGTGGTCTACGATAAAACAGGTGCTGCCAAGCCCATTGAGAATCGCTCGTCCTTTGTATTCAGCGACCTGGTGAATGTATATCCCGACACGCTGTGCTGGATCCGCGATTTCACCTACTCCTACAACGAACCCTGGGCAACCCGTTATTTCTGGCATCCCGGCTTCGACGAGTATCCGGTTGTTGGCGTAACCTGGACACAGGCCAAGGCTTTCTGTCACTGGCGCACACGCCTGCATAACGAATACCTGCTGGGTCACCGCGAGCAACCGCTGCAAGACTATCGACTGCCCACCGAGGTAGAATGGGAGTATGCTTCACGTGCGGACAAGGAAGTATCAATGTACCCTTGGGGGGGCTACTACACCCGCAACGAAAAGGGTAAATTTCTGGCTAACTTTAAACCCTTACGGGGTAACTATATCGAAGACGGCGGCATGGCCACTATGAAGGTAGGCTCGTACGATGCCAACAAATTCGGGCTGTACGACATGGCCGGGAACGTAGCCGAGTGGACCATCACTGCTTACGACGAATCGGCTTACATGTACATGCACGATTTCAACCCGAATTTCGAATACAATGCTAAACCCGACGACCCACCGGCCATGAAACGCAAGGTAATTCGTGGTGGCTCGTGGAAAGACATTGCCGGATATGTGCAAACCTCAACAAGAAGCTACGAATATCAGGACACCGTTAAATCTTACATTGGATTCCGCTGCGTCCGTTCATCTTTTGGAAACGAATTTTAACCCTAAATTGTGATCATTATGAGTTTTGGTGAAATGTTACATAGCAAGCGTTGGAAAGTCTTTACCGGCTATGTGTATAACTTTGGTGCTTCCGTCGTTTTGATCGGTGCCTTATTTAAACTTCAGCACTGGGCTTTCTCCGGACCAATTTTGGTTGTCGGTCTATGTACCGAAGCATTTATCTTCTTCATCTCGGCCTTCGAACCCCCTATGGAGCTTCCGGAATGGTCGAAAGTGTACCCCGAGCTTCGGGAAGACTTTGTGCCCGATGACGATGACGACACATCGCGCGACGACCAGCTGAGCAAGCTGTTTGGTCAGGCCGATATTTCACCCGATTTGCTAACCAAGGTGTCCAAAGGTTTAACCGACCTAAGCAATACCGCTTCTTCCATCAGCGACATCAGCTCGGCCACGCTGGCTACCGACGTTTATGTGAAGAACCTCAACTCAGCCTCAGAGTCGATGAACACCTTTGCCGAAATTAATTCCAAAGCCAATAGCGACATCAACCAGTCGGTCAATGTACTGGTGGAATCGTATACCAACACCGCTCAACGGTTAAGCTCCCGTGGCGACGAGATGCTCAACAAAATGGCCATGTCCAGCGAAGAGTTTACCAACGTATTGTCCATGTCGGGTAAAAAGCTGGTGAACTCCTACGATAAGGTTGCCGAAACCATTGAACGGGGTTTTGGCGATTTAGGCGAAAAATCGAGCAGCTACAACGAAAAGCTGACCAAGCTGAATGAAAACCTGGAGGCGCTGAACAGCTCGTACGTATCGCAACTGAAAGGAACAAGCGAACAGCTGGCGGCCTCGCAAAAATTCTTCGCAGAAATGGGACAGATGAACCAGGTGATTCAAAACTCGGTTGAAGAAGTGAAAAAATATCAATCAAACGCTGCCGAGCTAAACAAACACTTAGAAGCATTGAATTCAATTTATGGCAATATGTTAGGAGCCATGAATTATAAAAAATAAAAACGCCAGGATATGGGAACAAAGAATTGCCCGGAAACAGCGAGGCAAAAAATGATCAACATGATGTATCTGGTTCTTCTGGCGATGATGGCGATGAATGTCGCGGCCGAAGTGTTAGATGCCTTTCGTGTGGTTGATTCGAGTCTTGTGCAAACTTACAGTACGCTCCAGAAAAAGAGCGGACAGCAGTATGCTGCTTTCGAAGCAGCCTACCAGATGAACCAAAGTAAAGTCGGCCCCTGGCTTGAAAAAGCCAATCTGGTGAAGGCCAAGGTTGACTCGGTACAAAAATTAATTTTCGACATCAAGGAAGACCTGGTGGTCCGCGGCGGCGGTGTGAAGATTGCCGACATCGATGGCTTCGAGTTCAACCCCGAACGCTCCTACATTCAGAACTATGCGGGCGACTCGCTGCTGATTTCCAAGGATGACGAGCTGAATGTTCCGTCGGAGCTGATGATCCGCCTGGGAAGAGGCCAGGAACTGCGCAACGCTATCAGCAGCTTGCGTAATGACCTGACAGCCATGGTGCCCGACAATGCACCAATCCGTTCGAGCATCGAGCAGGAATTGGCAACAGCCGACCCGGGACGAAACATGAAAGAAGGCGGTGAAAACCTAAGCTGGGAAGAACAAAACTTCGAACACAAACCGATGATTGCAGTCATTACTCTGTTGAGTAAAATGCAGATCGACGTAAAAAATACCGAAGCCAACCTGCTGAACTACCTGTACAGCCAGATTGATGCGAGCTCGTTCAAGTTCAATAAACTGAATGCGGTGGTCATCCCCAAATCGTCCTACGTTTTGGAAGGCGACGTCTATCGTGCCAGCGTTTTTTTAGCAGCTGAAGATACAACACAAACACCAACCGTCATTGTTGGCAATCAGGAATTGCCCATCGAGGGAGGCAAGGGAATTTACGAAGTGAAAGCCGGCAAATCGGGAACATTCACCTACAATGGTGAGATTCATTTTCAGAATCCCGACGGCGGAACCAATATTTACACCTTTGAGCAGGAATACCAGGTTGGAAAACCAAGCGTTACCATTTCACCAACAAAGATGAACGTTTTCTACCTGAATATTGCCAACCCTATCAGTGTGTCGGTTCCGGGCGTACCCTCGCAAAACCTGAATGTGAGCATCACCAACGGAAAAATAGAACGTCGTGCCGACGGGATGTATGTCTTCCCCTCCAAAGAAGATATTGCCGGCAAAAACACCCAGGTCATTGTTAACGCCACCATCGATGGCAGCACCCGGCGCATGGGAGCAATGACCTTCCGCGTAAAACGAGTACCCGACCCGGTAGCCCAAATTGCCGAGAAGAACGGCGGTGTTCTGCGCAAGGAAGACCTGATGGCCGAACAAGGTATTTTTGCAGCCCTGATCGACTTCGACTTCGACCTGAAATTTAAAGTTACCCAATTTGATGTGACCATTACCGGAGCCGGTGGTTTTAACAACACCTGGTCGTCCAAATCGAATATGTTCTCGGCCGACATGCGCAAGCAGTTTGCCAACCTGCAAGCGGGAAGCATCATTTATTTCGATAACATCATGGCGCATGGTGACGACAAAACCGACCGGGCACTGGCACCGATCAGTTTTAAAATACGATAAAAACACCGAGCATTGTTAAAAGGCAAAAACGACAACTCAACTTTTAACAAGGACTCATAAAAAGAGCCGCAAGGCCTGTGAATTATAGTCAGAACGCGTTTGCATACAACGACCACTTTGCCCGCCAACAACGGGTGAGGGATATTTTAAAAATAAACGAAATGAAAAAGCTTATCATAGCCCTGGGATTCCTGCTTGCTGCTTGCTGCTTCGGCGAACAAACAGCACAGGCGCAAATTGTCGACGGCGCCTTTCAGCGCACCGATATTAGCCGAAAAAAGCCAATGGCCTTCCCCCACCTGCGGGAAGCCGATGTGATGTGGTCCAAAAAAATCTGGCGGATCATCGACCTGCGCGAAAAGATGAACCAGGTGCTTTATTTCCCAACCATCGAAACCGAAGGACGCAACAACCTGATCAATCTTCTGCTCAAGAACATTGAAGATGGTTTGCTAACTGCTTACGATGCACGCTACGACGATGAATTTAAAATTCCGATGACCTACCAACAGGTGAAAGAAGCTTTTGGTGCCACAACCCGTACCCGTCGTGTGCGCAACCTGACAACCGGCGAGTTTGAGGACAAAACCATTGAAGGAGAGATTCGTGGTGAGGAGATCATGCAGATCATGATTAAGGAAGAGTGGTTCTTCGACAAGCAAACATCAACCATGAACGTACGCATCATCGGCCTCTGCCCCATTCAGGAATATTACCGCGACGAAGATATTAACCGCGAAAACGTTCAGCGCCGCCAGGTATTCTGGGTTTACTACCCCGAAGCCCGCGAGTTGCTGGCCGGCAATGCCGTGATGAACACCCACAACACGGCCTACAACATGTCCTTCGACGATCTGTTTATCAAACGCCGCTTCAACAGCTATGTGGTCAAAGAAAGCAACGTGTATAACAACCGGGCCATCAGCCAATACCTGACCGGACTGGATGCCATGCACGAGTCGAAACGGATCGAACAGCAAATCTTTAACTGGGAACAGGATCTTTGGGAGTACTAACAAATCACCAAATCATTACTATAGAAAAGCCTTTCGGAGAAATTCGGAGGCTTTTTTTTCGGATGGCTGGATCGTCGGAAGGATTGAAGGATTGAGGGATTGAAGGATTGAAGAAGTCGCAGTCGCAGTCACAATCCGTGAGAATTTACCATTCAGCGATTTACTATTGACAATTGAGAAGAACGACGGTAGAAAAGAGTCGCAGTCTCAGGATGATCGGATATTCGGATGCTCGGATTATTGGACTTCTGGACTTATTGAAGGATTGAGGGATTGAAGGAGTCGCAGCATCAGATCGTCAGATTATTGGATTTTCGGATTCTTAGACATCCAGTAATCCAGCGATCCGGACATCCAGCAATCCAAACATCCAGCGATCCAGTAATCCAATAATCCGGCAATCCACTTATTCAAAATCGGCGGTCACACTTTTTTAGTTCATAATAACAATATAACTTGCAGGTCTGCGTTTTTAAACTTGCACGTGCACCCTATTTTATGCGACTAAATTATTCATGCTTACTCGTTTGTTGCCTGCTTCTCTTTTCGGCTTGCGAAAAGAATGAACTGGTACAATACACGGCATCCAATAAGAATAAGCCTTATTTTGAGCCGGTTCCCTTCGGCATGTCCTATATTCAGCGGGGAACGATTGTGGTGGGGCCCGACGATGAGATCTACCAGGAACACGGCCAAGCCAAACGGGTGTCGGTTGAAGCTTTTTGGATGGATGAAACCGAGATCACCAACAACGAGTACCGACAGTTTGTGTATTGGGTGCGCGATTCGATCGCCCGCAGCTTGCTGGCCGATCAGTTTCCGGAGTTTATGCTTACCGAAACCGACCGCGGTGAACCGCTGGACTACCCGCGCCTGAACTGGGATGAACCCCTGGAATGGGATAATCCCGACTTTGAGGAGGCCCTGCAGCCCCTCTACCTCGATGCCGACAACCGCGTGTTGTGGGAACGGGGCATCGACGCGCGCAAACTCATTTACGAATATCAGTGGGTCGACTATCAGCAGGCAGCCAAACGGGCCAACAGCTATAACTACGAAACCCAGTCGTACAACGGAACGGTAACTGATATCGACGGGCAGGTGAAGCCCATCACCAGCCGCTCGTCCTTTGTATTTCGCGAATCAACACCGATCTACCCCGACACCTTGTGCTGGGTGCGCGATTTCACCTACTCGTATAACGATCCGATGACGCAAAAATATTTCTCGCATGTAGCCTTCGACGATTATCCGCTGGTGGGCGTCAGCTGGAAACAAGCCAAAGCCTTCTGCCAGTGGCGCACCAACGAGTACAACCAGTACCAGCATCGGCTGAACAGTGTCGATGTGTTCGACTACCGGCTACCCACCGAGGTGGAATGGGAATATGCCGCCCGGGCTGGTGAGGAACGCAACCTCTATCCCTGGGGGAACTATTATATCCGCAACCAGATGGGCTGCTTCATCGCCAACTTCAAGCCACGCCGCGGTAACTATGTGGCCGACAGCAAACAGTCGACCACCACCATGCCTGTTGGATCCTACGCCCCCAACAACAAGCGACTGTACGATATGGCCGGCAATGTGGCCGAATGGACCAGCTCAGCCTTCCACGAATCGGGCTATGAGTTTATGAGCGACTTCAACCCCTCGGTTGAATACAATGCCCGCCCCGACGACCCGCCCGTGCTGAAACGGAAAGTGATCCGCGGCGGATCGTGGAAAGATATCGGCTACTTCCTGCGAAACGGTACCCGCAGCTTCGAATACCAGGATACCGCCAAATCCTACATCGGCTTCCGCTGTGTAAAAACATCCTTCGTCGACGAATTCCGCATCAACCAGTGATGGATTTAACCGCAAAGAACGCAAAGAAGACGCAAAGAACGATGGTCCACGAATTACCCGAATGACACGAATTGGTTGACCACGAATTATAGTCGCAGTCGCAGTCGCAGTCACAGTGTTCAGTCCTCCCCCTCCGGGGGAATAAGAAGAGGGCTTTTAACGGCGAATTTCCAATAACCAATGTTCAATATCGAATAAGAAACAAGGAACCGCAAAACGGGGAAGCGCCGAATCTTGAAATTTGGTTTTTGGACTTTGGATTCTGCTTTTTGGAATTTGTTTTTTGAAGACTTCATCCCCAACTCCCCTATGGCTTAGACGATAAATACTCCAGACATCCTCATGATTTAACGGAGAAAAAGAATATATTTGTTTTAGTCTTTGAAGACTGAATTTCAGCTAGGATACCCACGCGCGAACATTTAAAGTAGTCTAAAATGAACTCAAAGCAGGAATACATCAATCTGTTATCCAATTTTAAAACCCAAAGAGGTTTCTTATACGGAATAAACCGTATGGGGATATTTGGTTCGGTTGCCCGTGGCGAACAAACAGAGAAAAGCGATATCGATATTTATTATGAAGGCGAGCCTTTGAGCCTTTTCAAGATAGTGGAACTTAAAAATGAGCTTGAAAAGCTGCTGCATTGTACTGTTGATGTTGTGCGTCTTCGCGAAAAAATGAACCGGATTTTGAAAAAAAGGATTCAACAGGAGGGCATCTATGTTTGACCGGATCCTGGCATTCGATATCATCTCATTAATCGATGAAAACCTGGAAACAGTTTTACAGAGAACCAGACACCTAAAATCAGCCGATGAATTTACCGCTTCAGAAACAGGAATGATACTCTTGGACAGTATCTGCATGAAACTGGTAGCAGTCGGCGAAAGCATTAAAAACCTCGACAAAGTAACCCACAAAGAGTTGTTATCCCAATATCCCCAAATACAATGGAAACAGGCGATGGGAATGCGTGATATTATTGTGCATCATTATTTCGATGTCGATGCTGAGCAAATTTTCAACACGCTGCGTGAAGATATTCCACCATTACTATCAGTACTGGAAAAAATAAAGAAAGACCTCAATTCCTGATCCCCTTGCAATGTTAGGAAAATGCGATGAAACCGCAAACCTGTCCCGAACTGGCTTCGGGAGAAGACGCGGAGAACGCAGAGGAAGATTGGCCACGAAATTCAGTCGCAGTGTTCAGTCACAGTGTTCAGTGTTTCCCCCTCCGGGGGAATAAGACGGGGGAAACGGGTGATGCGGTTTGTAACCGCGTCGGGAAAACTGGATTAACGCTGTCAGGTACTGCGGACGCTGACAGGTTGAAATCATAACCCATCATAAACATCATAAAAATCAGCGTCGCCATTCTTATAAAAATCAGTGTCTCCATTCTCCACAAAACGACCGGGAAGCTTAACCGCTGAAGACGCGGAGAACGATGTTCCACGAATTACTCGAATGACACGAATTAAAAGGCTGCCCCAAAATGACACGAATTGTCAGATTGACCACAAATTATAGTCGCAGTCGCAGTCACAGTGTTCAGTCCTCCCCCTTTGGGGAGTTAGAAGGAGGCTTTCCCTCCCATCCCCGCGATGTTGGGAAATGCACAAAGGCTGCTAATTTCGAATTTCCAATAACCAATATTCAATATCGAATGAGGAACCGCGAAACAACTCTACCCCAAACCCCTAAAGGGGCTTAACGCTTCGATGAAGTTTGGTGAAACTTGGAACCTAGAACTTTTTAACCGCAAACCTGTCCCGAACTCGCTTCGGGAGAAGACGCGGAGAGATCAAACGAACGGTTGCCCACGAACTGCAGTCGCAGTCCCAGGGTTCAGTCCCAGGTCCATATCTCCCGAGTACCGACTACCGACTAGACGCAACCCACCTGCTATGGGCAAAACGAAACGTCTCATTCTTAACACACATTTAATATAGGTCGTTTAAAAGGGGGCGGGAGGCCGGGATCAGACGCAGATCGAGTCTCACATTTTATGTTGTATTTTCTGTGCAAAAAGCACCTCTGCGGCCTTTTGAAACCGACCATCAACTTAAGACTTTAAGCAGCTTATGTGGCCAATCGGATAGAAAGATGAAACTAAAGACCAATTGATCTTAATTATTTTTTCCAGCCATCATAAATCCAAAACCCAACGACAGTCCCCGGCCTTCCAGGCAGCAATTCGGGCTGATAATGCGGGATGGCGAAAATCCGTTCGTATAGCGAAAGTGGGTGTTCGTCCCAAAATTCGTACCACTCATATTTTGCTTAACCTTGTGGTAAGCCTAAATAAGTGTTAATGCCTTATTTTTGTCGCATCATTGCGGTTCAATCGTTTTAACGCTAGCAGGGCTTAAACAATAAAAATCCCTTTTCAGGAAACAACGAATTGTGACTGTGTTGGCGTAGCCTTGTCTTGTCGGGAACACGCACCCCTGTTCGCAACAAAAACAAGCATGACCGAAGAGTTGATTATCAATCATTTGCCGACAAAAGAGAGCTTCATCATCGGCAGGCTGTCCGGAAAGCTTGAAAATTGAAAGAACCAAACAAAATACACGAATAGGGAGCAATGTTATGAAATGGTACGCGGTATATGTAAAGGCAAAACACGAGCGCAAGGTATTCGAGATGCTTCAGCGCCGCGATATTGAAGCGTACCTCCCCCTGCGTAAAGTCGTCCGCCAGTGGAGCGACCGCAAAAAGACGGTCGAAGAACCACTTATCCGAGGCTATTTATTTGTGCGCATCGACATCCGACGCTATTACGAAACAATAAGCGTTCCCGGCATTATTAATTTTGTTCGTTTTGATAATCGACCTGCAATAATACCGGAACACCAAATCAACGATCTAAAATTGTTTCTAAAAAACGATATCCCTGGACTGGAGGTTACCAATGAACGCATTAAGAAAGGACAATTAGTAAAAATCCGCACAGGCGCTTTCGCTAATTTCATCGGGGAGATATCAGAACTACGAGGCCGCAAAAGACTATTAATTCGTATTGATCAACTGGGCTGTATCATCCATGCCGACTTGGGAAGCAATCAAGTAGAACTGATAGAGGCAGTCGAAATAGAAAGATTTGGAAAGTAATTCATTGCTGAAGATCAACGCCGCAATTACGGAGTGCGAATAAATCAGACTCGGAACAAGCGAGTGTTGAATGACAAAGCAGCAGTGTTGTAACTTTTTATCTATTTCGAGTTCTATTTTGGACCGAAATTCCACTCTAGGAAGTGGAGCTAAGGTATCGACTTGCTACAGCGAAATATATGAAATAAAAAAGCAGAAGATCAACAGACCCAAATGCTAAACAAATAAGTTGAATATCTGGCTTGCAGGTCGGCAATTAAGCTGTACCTTGCTGAAGCTTTCCGAAACAACCAATTAACACACCCACCCCACTCATTCGGATCAGTAAACTAACACCTTGTTTGTCAAGGACGAAACAGAAGACGAAACCATGCTTAGAGAACGTGAACAAGTATTGGCCCGCATCAACCAGGTTATGCAGACCATGTTGTCGGTCGCTGCTTTTTCGGCAGCCAGTGGCTTGTACCACTATCCCCATTACCAGGCGCTGTTCGCCAGCAAAGAGTTTAACTTTTACCTGTTGCTGGTAAGTTTATCAGCCTGGATCGCCATTGAATACAGCGGGTTGCACCAGATGAGCCGCGAAGACCGCTACCACGAGATTTTCTTCCGCTACCTGAAGGTGACGGCCATTAGCTCGGGGCTGATTTTCACGGCCCACTATTACCTGGATACCCGCTGGATTGACCTGGGCAGTCTGACGCTGTTTGCCACCATCAACCTGGTGTTGCTATACAGCTTTAAAGCTTTCTTCTACCGTTTTATGCAGCTAATGCGTCGCCGGGGTTACAACACGCGGCAGCTGCTGGTGGTGGCCGACAACAGCTCGGCCGACTTTGTGGAAGAGCTGATGCAAACTAAAGACTGGGGCTACCGCATCCAGGCGCTGGTAACCGACAGCCGTGAAGTGCGCGGGCGTTACCAGGATCAGCTGGACGTTTACGACAGCCAAACACCGCTGCCCCAACTGATGAACGAGCTGGTGGTGGATGAACTGGTGTATGCCCGGGGTAAGATTAACTACGAAGAGATTAACCCGCTGATGGCGACCTGTGCCGAACGGGGCATTGTGTTTCGCCTGCGCCCGATTGTACTGGAGCGCTACGGACTGAAGGCGGGCTACACGATATTTAATGATAACCCGCTGTTTGTCTTCCGCAATATTCCGAACAACTACCTGGCCCTGAAAGTGAAGCGGGGGCTGGACATGGTGGTGGCCCTGGGGGCACTGATCATGGCCTCGCCGGTATTGCTGGCCATTGCTATTGCGATTAAGCTGGACGACGGCGGCCCGATCTTTTTCAACCAGCAACGCGTGGGTTTGTTCGGGCGGCGCTTTGCCTGTCTGAAGTTTCGCACCATGGTGGTGAATGCCGAAGCCCTGAAAGCGAGCCTGATGGAACAGAACGAACAGGACGGCCCGGTGTTCAAGATGCGCTGCGACCCCCGCATTACGCGTGTAGGCCGTTTCCTGCGGAAGTATTCGCTGGATGAGTTTCCGCAGTTTTTGAATGTGCTGAATGGTGATATGTCGGTGGTTGGCCCACGCCCACCGCTGCCTGCCGAGGTGAACCAATATCAAAAATCGCAAAACCGGCGGCTAAGTATGAAGCCGGGGATTACCTGCATCTGGCAGGTGAGCGGCCGCAACAATACGGACTTCGACGGCTGGGTGAAACAGGATATGGAATACATCGACAACTGGTCGCTGAAGCTGGATCTGCTGCTGATTTTGAAGACCTTTACCGTGATGCTGAAGGGAACGGGGATGTGACAATTGATGACTAATGATTGATTAATTATTAATTGGCCGTTGCAGGTTTCACAGTAATCCTTTGCTCCGCTACCCCTCGTCTGAGTGAAGCGGAGACGAGGGGTAAGTCGTTCTTCCCGATTGTATCGGGACCAGCGGTTTTTGACGATTAGATAAAGCGTTAAAAACGCCTAACCGTAAACCACTCGTTCGGAAACGAGTGGAAGTAGAAAACTTGGAACTTAGGGACTGAAAACTCATTACTCACGACTTCGTCCGTTTTCATCCTTCGACATTTCTTATTGATTATTCGATATTCTACATTTTGTGAAGCAGCCCTGCTCTTTCCGGGGATTTACAGGGGGCCTGGCGCCTCAATTGCCATCAGTATTAACCAGTAGCAATGCGATGAACAACAAACCGTTAAAAAAGACTTGAATTTAGCGTATGGTTTCGATGTACACGGAAACTTTACTATTTTCGGTCGCCAAAGCGATTTTTGAATAACAAGCAGACTTAGCAGCCAAACAGGAGGCTGATATACAACAAATAACAAAATTATTTCTTGATAGACTATGACCAAAAATTTGATCAGGACAGCTCTCTACGGTATGCTGGCATTGTTATTTTTCAGTTCATGTAAATCAAATAAAGAACTGATTTACCTACAAAACCTACCTGAAGGAGAAACGATTCAAGCAAAACCGTTTTCAACTGACAGCTACCAGCTTAAACCCGGAGACAACCTATTTATCCAGGTCTCGTCAATCAATCCCGAGGTCAATCAATTGTTCAACCCGGCCATGGGATCAGGCTACTCGGGAGGGATGGCACAACAGTTTGGTTCGGTAAGCTCACAATACCTCAACGGCTATTTGATTGATCAGAATGGAAACATCGAACTTCCGATCATTGGGGCTGTTGGTGCAAGCAACAAAACACTCGCCCAAGTAAAGAAAACGGTCGAACAAAAAGTAAACGAGTACTTCAAAGAAGCAACTGTTACGGTGAAACTGTTGAACTTCAAAATCGTCGTTATGGGTGAAGTTTCAAAGCCCGGTGTAATATACAATTACAACAACACTTGCACGCTACTAGAAGCAATCAGTCAGGCCGGTGGAACAACTGATTACAGCCGATTGAAAAAAGTGGTCGTGATACGTGAAAGCTTATCGGGAACCACTAACATCGAAATCGATCTGACAGACAAGGCATTTCTCAACTCAACGGCCTATTATTTACAGCCCAATGACATTGTTTATGTGTGGCCCGACAAATACAAAAATACGCGACTTAATGCGTCTCTGTATTCGTTAATTCTTTCATCGATCTCAACATTAATAGTTGTGCTCAAATTCATGAGCGAATAAACACATTCCATTCTGCTGTACGTAATTAGAAAAGCTATGAACAACAAGGAAATTTTAACACCCGGAGCATCCGCACATGACGAAGACCAGATTGATTTGGTCGAATTGCTATTTAAAATACTGGCTCATTGGAAATGGATCACCGCAACAGCTTTCATTGGAGTAGCCCTGGCTTTCACATTCAACCATTTCGCCCCACCGAGCTTTCAGGTAAACAGTACATTAATTGTAAAGGACAACAAATCAGACGGACTCAACATCGCCAATGTATTTAGTGACAACCCTTTAAAAGGCGACGTAAGCATTGACAATCAAATTGAAATTCTTCGATCTTTCAGCCTCAACCACCAGGCATTAGAAAACTTGGCAAGCGATATATCCTGGTACAAAGCAATGCCCATAGGCGATTTCAATGTGTATGGCCGCGAACCTTATCGCGTAGCCTTCGATAAAACAGCATTTAACCTGAAGGATGTCCCGGTTTATATCGATCCTATCGACAACGAACAATACCGGATCACAGTTGATGCAAGCACCAAAATCTTAGGGATAGAAACAGAGGTGGATTTTGAGGCAAAAGCGAAATTTAACGAACCATTTGAAAATCAATACTTCAGCTTCACAATCCAAAAAACTGCTCCTCCCGAAGAGGGAGATTTCTACTTTGTATTCAACGATTTCGACAAACAAACATTAAAGAACATTGATAAACTAGTAGTTAGCAGAGTTAACCAAAATGCAGATCTGATAAAAATTGAATTTACAGGAGACAATTCGCTACAACAACTCAGATATGTCAATGAGCTCTCTAATGTTCTGATACAATATGGTTTAAAACAAAAAAATCAAATCTCCGACAACACAATTAAATTCATTGATTATCAACTAAAGAACATTGTTGACACCCTCAAATCAACCAGTAGTCAATTTACCGAGTACCGATCCAACAAAAAAGTTTTTGATCTGGGAACAGAAGCCTCTTTGGTAGCCGAAAAACTGTCAGACTTAGACTCAAAACGATCGGTTGCACGAATGCAATTAGAATATTATTCCAATTTGCTTTCCTACATTAGTAAAGACTCGGATATGAAAAATATGATTTTTCCGAGTGTGGTCGGGATTACCGATCAAGGCTTAAACAGCATGATCGTCCGGCTTAGCGAGCTTAACAGTAAGAAAGAGGCACTCTCCTACAGCCTGCACGACAAAAACCCAAGTGTTCAAATCATTGAAAGAGAACTGGAATATATCAAAAAGAGCTTAGAGGAAAACCTAAATAACCTTGTTTTCAACACTCAAAAAGAACTCGAGTCAATCAACAACGATATTGAACAGGTAAATAAACAACTGAGTGCATACCCCAAAACAGAACAAGATTTAATCAATATCAAACGGATGGTTGATTTGAATAATGAGCTTTACAATTTCTTACTGCAAAAGAGAGCTGAAGCTCAAATAACAAAAGCATCTAACGTACCGGATGTTGACATACTCGATCCCGCAAGAGAAGTTACAGTCACTCAAACTGGTCCCCGGAAAAAGATAAACCTTTTAATCGGTCTCTTTGCAGGTCTGTTCTTGCCTGTCTGCTTTATTCTTGTTAAAGATTTTCTAAATACAAGCATTCAGGATCAGGAGCAAATAGAACGAATTAGCTCGATTCCTGTGCTGGCTTCAATCATACATAACAACTACAAAGAAGCTTTGCCGGTCAATGAATACCCAAGATCGATCCTTACCGAATCATTCCGGGAGCTGCGCACCAGCCTGGATTATCTCAATTTCGAAAGTAAGAAAAAAGTTATTGGGGTGCATTCAATGATACCTGGGGAAGGAAAAACATTCGTATCATCAAACTTGGCAGCCATTCTGGCGATGAACCAAAAAAAGGTGATTGTTGTGGGAGCCGATATGCGCAAACCAACCCTACACAACTATTTTGGAGCTTCAGCAACTCCCGGCCTGAGCACCTATCTTATTGGAGCGCACAAGTTGGAAGACATCATAAAACAAAGCCAGTTCAACAACCTGCACTTTATTCCTGCCGGAGAAATTCCACCGAACCCGGTAGAATTACTCAACAGCGAACGTTTCTCTTCATTGATCGACGAACTCAAAGAGAGATACGATATCATCATCATCGACAACTCTCCGATGTCGTTGGTTACTGACGGTGCTGTGACTAACAAAGTTACAGACACCAACCTGTTTGTTGTGCGTCAAAATTACAGCCCTGCAAAATTGCTCTCTCTTTTACAAACATTAGCATCCAAACACAACATGAAGAAGGTCGGCATTGTAATTAACGACGTAAACCCCAAACGGTCCTCCCAGTATGCATATACTTATGGCGGATACTACAGTAATAAAAGTGGCTATTTCAGCGAAAAGTAGAATAATACCAACTCTACAATCATGATAAAGAGTAAAAAAGTAATTGCCGTAGATTTTGATGGCACAATCGTCACGCACGAATATCCAAAGATTGGCAAAGACATTCCCTTCGCCATTGAGACACTCATCCAGTTGCGGAAAGAAGGCTTTCGATTGATTCTTTGGACCGTTCGACATGGAAAATTACTGGACGAGGCGGTGGAATACTGTCGAGCACGCGGACTGGAGTTTTACGCCGTAAACAAAAACTACCCGGAAGAAGATTATAACCATAATGCCGGACGCAAGATTGTTGCCGACTGGTACATTGACGACCGTAACCTTGGGGGACTTCCATCGTGGGGAGAGATCTATCAACACCTGTCCATCTCAGAACCTGCCCAAAAGTCCAAACAATCAGGTCTACTATGGAAAAACAAGCAAAGTACTAAAAAGCCCGGGAAATTATACCGCGCATTAACGCTCCGATTTTAGTTTCTGCAAGGGGCATAACAGCAGAGATTACATCATAATAAGCCTGCCAGCACCTAATATAACCACCTAATGATTTGCCATATTCCAAATCATCGATGATACAAATCACGATCATCTGCAATTATCTACCTTTGCAGTTCAACAGATACAGCAACAGATGGATATGGTTTCGAAACGAATAACAGCTGACTTCTTCCAACGCGATACCCTTATCGTGGCTCAGGATTTACCGGGTCAGTTTCTGGTACGCCAGTTTGATGATGGCTGCATAAAGCGCTACAGGATTACCGAAACAGAGGCTTATTGCGGCATGGAGGATAAAGCCTGTCATACCAGCAAAGGGCGCACTGCCCGCACCGAAGTAATGTTTCAGCCGGGCGGTAGCGTGTATGTCTACCTGATCTACGGCATGTACTGGATGCTTAACTTTGTAACAGGCCATGCCGGTGAAGGCACAGCGGTCCTCATCCGTGGGCTAGAAGGCTTCGATGGCCCCGGCAAAGTGGGTCGCGAGCTACAGCTCGACAAGAGTTTCTACGGTGAGGATCTGGAACAGTCGACACGTTTGTGGCTTGAAGAAGGCCCGGCACCGCGACAGCTGGAAGCAACTCCCCGAATTGGGATTGCTTATGCCGGCGAACCCTGGGTAAGCAAGCCCTGGCGGTTTCGCAGCCAGTGACGCATAAGAAATATACAAAAGCCTGCTCGGGAAACCGGGGAGGCTTTCTGTTTTTCGGGAGTGTTCGTTGAAGGATTGAAGGATTGATGGATTGAAGGAGTGAAGAAGTCAAAAGTTGAAAGGCAAAAGGAGAAGAAGAAGAAGAGAATGGCCGTCCACAAATTACACGAATTGCACAAATGTAAATAGCAAATAAAAAAGTACCATTTTTTCGCAACGATAAAGTGCCAGTTTAGGGTGAAAAATTTATTGATTAAATATTGACTTTCTGTTT
>NZ_QAAD01000008.1 GCF_003046625.1 Mangrovibacterium marinum | reverse complement strand
GTTGCCCCAAAACTGGCTGTTTTTCACTCCTACTTTTGATTAATTCGGAACTTTTGTCCTACCGGACGGGTTTTCATCTTTGGCTTGCCCCAAAGACGAAACAGAAAACGCAAGGCTTATTTTTATCTTCAGGTGTCAGCTCCCGAAAGCTAAGTTCAGCCGGGTGATCTCCAATCCGGCAGCTGCCGGAGCGGAGCTTCCCGGATTCACTAAGCTTCCGGTTCGCCTCTCACCATCGATAAAAAGTAGGCCGGTCCCGCTCCGAGCGAGCTTCCGTCTTCTCTTAAATGCCTTCTGCTGTCTTCCACCACTTTCATCCCTCTTGGCGATTCCCCGGAATCATAAAGGTTTTTTCTGATTTTTTCTTTTGAGAGGAAGAGAATGGGGGGAAGATGAAAGGTGGATATTCGGATGCGGCAGATTATATCCACCGAATAAACTTGCTAAAAAACGCATCCAAAAGATTTGCTCATTACGTCATCCCGGACTTGTTTCCGGATCCTTTAATAAACAGGACCAGATGCTGAAACAGGGTCAGCATGACGGGAATCGAAACATCTTAAAAGGCCACCTTCACAAACATGGCTGGGGTAAACGGAACGGCTTCGGCCGATACATTTAAAGTAGCATCCTGGTCGTCGGGAATGCGGACAAAGTTGTCGTACTTGATGTTTTCGTAATTGAAAACATTGAGGATCGACACACCGACTTCGAGGCTGTACTTCGGCTTATTGAGCCGATAACTCACGGCTGCATCCATCCGCTGATAAGCACGGTTGCCAACAGCGGGGTCGTCGGGCAGGCCGGGAAAGCCCGAACCATAAACATAGTTCGCCGAAATATAAACAGGTTTGAAATTCAGCAATAGGGCTGTTTTCAGCTCGTGCCGCTGATCGTGCAGTGCCCGCAAATAGTCGGCCGTGTCGAAATACGAGAAGTGTTCTTTGGTTTCGCTCAAGGTGTAAGCCACCCACAACGAATGGCCTTTCCAATCTTTTTTGATCAGCAAATCCAGCCCTTTCGTTTGGGCTTCGCCTTTGTAAAGGCCGGTACCGTCGGGCATATCCACATAGCGACTCAGTCCGGTGGTGTGTTTGCGGTAGCCTTCAACACTCAGCAGATAACCGTTTTTGTGCCAGCTAATGCCCAGGATTGCCTGTTGCGACTCCAGCACCGGAATATCGTCATTATTGCAAAGCGTCCACAAGTAGCGGAAGTTGCCCAACGGGTCGACAACAGAGCTATGCGAGATGTATTGCCGGTAAGTACCAACGGCTGCCGTCGCTTTCCAGCTATCGGTGATGGCCCAGGCTGCCGAAAAACGGGGCTGCAGATCAAGCCGATCCAGGTCGAAGGGCAAATCAGCCCGCAGGCCTCCTGTTACCTGCAGCTGTCGGCTAACAGCCCAATGATCCTCGAAATAACCATTCACGCGCGTCAGTGTATTTTCATCGTGCGCCAGGTTCACATCGAACGAGTCTTCGCGGTAGTGCACCCTGTTTTGAGTCAGCCCAAGACCAAAGCCCAGGCGTTGCGACTCCCCTATTGCCAAATGATTTTGCAGCACCAGCCGAAGCTCTCCAATTTTATTCTGATTGTAATCGTCGGTATCGGTAATCCAGCTGGTTCCTGAAGTTGCGCTACCCCCCTGTCCGTTTCCGCTACCTCCGGTGCCACTGCCCCCTTGCTGGCCGGCCGACTCGCGCAAATTGGTCACCTGTGTTTCGAGCGATGAATAGGCAACCGTTAGTTCCGAACGCAGGCCATTATGCCAGGCCTTGCTGTACCGCGCCGATGCACCGTATTGAAGATTATCCTCTTCGTCCTCGTACGAAAGCTGGTTCTGCTGGCTGCGGGTTTCGTATTCCAGTCCGTAAACATAGCTGTCGTCGCCACGGAAAAAACTGAAACTGTAAAAATCACCGCTATCGGTCTTCCCGGAGAACTTTACATTTAAATCGCGGAAATTGTAATCGGGGTACACGTAGCGGTCGATTGAACTTCCGCGGCCGGTTCGTCCGCTGGTTCCCAAAGTCAGTTGGTTTTTATCGTACAGTTCGTAATACGTCTGCCGCATGGCCACCACCAGCGCGTTGTTGTCCCCCAGCGGAAGGTTCAGCCAGCCATTCATGGTCATGTTATTTACGCTCAGTTGCATTTGCAAATCGTCGGTGCTGCCGTTCACACCGGTAATTTCAACGACACCACCAACCCGGCCGCCCAACTCAGCGGGAAAGCCTCCTTTCATCACGCGGATATCCTTCGCCATAAACGGATTCACCGCACTGATGTTGTCGTTGAAGTTCTTCATCCCAAACAAGGTGAAACCATCAAACAGCACCTGGCTCTGGCCTTCGTAACTTCCGCGGATCATCAGATCGTTCGACTGCTCGCCGGCAGCCAGTATTCCTGGTTGCAGCCGCAACAGGTTGAAAACCGAGTTGTCGCCATAGCCGGGCAAACTGCCGGCCACTTTCTGATTCAACCGAATTTCGCCGGCCTGCTGCCCGATTTGCTCCGATCGAACCACTGAAAGCCCTTCAACCTTGATTTCTTTTAGCCGAATTAGAGCTGGTTTCAACTTAAATCGAGCCACTGTTCCGCCGGCAACGAAAGTATCCAACGGGAAATAGCCAAGGTAGGAAATCTGAACACGAACCAAACTATCGGCAACTGTTTGCCAGGAAAATGCGCCATTTCGATCTGTCAGCATACCACTTTCGTTCAAATATAAATGGGCGTACGGCAAACTTTCCCCTGAAAATTCATCCTCAACTACGCCTGAAATCCGGAAGTAGATCACCGGCTTTACATGAGGGATACTATAAATCAAAAATACCTTTCCTGCTTTTTCATAAGTCAGCGGAAGGTCTTTCAGCAGGAAATCCAAGGTTTGCGGAAGGCCCTGGAACGAATGGTCAATGGTAATTTTATAGTTTGAAAGCTGCTCGTTGTCGAAAGAAAACTGCAAATCGTAGCGATCGCGCAGGTCCAATAGTATTTCACTCAGGGATTTTTCCCGATAGTGCAATTCGAGTTGCTGGCTGCGACCAAGCAAGCCCGAAAGCAAAAGACAACAGAGCAATGCAAAAGTTTTCAAGCTGGTTAGTTGTTTTTTTCAATCCGGAACACACCGTTTTTTTCTTCCTTAAAGTTAAGATTAAACGGGCGGCAAACATACCTTAGTACTTGCTTTACATCGGAACCTTTATCGAAGTTACCGCTGTACGAGAAGCGCAAGTCAGCGGGCAGCTCGATCGAAACGTCATACTGCCGTTCAATTTCGTCGAACACTTCAGGCAAAGGCCGATTTGTAAAGGTGAAACGGTTACTGATCCAGCTGATATCCTGCGCAGCTTCAACCGACTGCTTTCTCAGCTCATTACTGACCAGTTCGGCCTTTTCGTTTGGCAACAGCAAAACCCTGCACGTTTGACCGGCATTCTCAACCTGCACTTTTCCGGTAAGGCAAGTTACGCGGTAATTGGCATCGCGGGCATAAATGTTGAAACTGGTGCCCAAAACAGTTGTGATCCCGTTCTCTGATTCAACCTGAAAACGACTTCCTTTTTCAACCTCGAAATAAGCTTCACCGGCAAACTGTACTTCGCGCGAAAATGCCCACCAGTACGGATGATAGCGAACTTCGGAACCGGCATTCAGCTGCACGAACGAGCCATCGGGCAGCTCAACAAGCCGGTGTTCTCCAGCGGGCACCACTGCCCTCTCGGTGTAGAATCGCATGAATGCTGTAGAGCCCAGCAAAACCAGGATAACCGCAGCTACAGCCCACTGCCAGACACTGCGATTTAAAGGAATCACTCTTCCCTTTGGTTTCGGACGCTGCATTTGAGCTTCCATTTTCGCCCAGATATCCTCCTTGGACTCGCCCCAGGCAACGGACAGCTTGGAGTTCAGCTTTTCCACTTTTTCCCAATCCGGATTTGTATGTTCATTTTGTGTTTTCATGTCAACTCAGTTTCTGTCTCAATTGGCTCAAGGCTGCACTCATCCGTTTTTCCACCGCTTTCACGCTGACTTCCAGTCGTTCGGCAATTTCGGAATATTTCAGGCCATCCAGGCGGCTCAGCAGAAAGACGGTCCTTTGCTTTTCCGACAGCGCGCCCAAGGCTTCTTCGTAGCGGCTTTTTAGTTCTCCGTATTCCAGTTCGTCTTCAGGCGATTGCGTTTCAACATCCAGCGTCAGTTTTTTCTGATACTCCCATTCAACTTGCTGATGCCGGTAGCGGCTCACAAATAAATCGGAGGCCATTTTGTAGAGCAGCCCCACATTTTCCTTTTCCCGGTAAGGCAACTGCTTTTCCCAAAGCTTCATAAAAGCCTCCTGTGCCACATCGGTGGCCAATTCGCGATTGCCCGAACGGTAGTAAATATACCGCCGTATGGCATCGAAATACTGATCAAACAACCGTTTAAATTCTTGCGCTGTCAAAGTTCAAAACGTTTTGTATTCGTGTGTCACCTCCCCAAATTTATCAATCCCAAAAAGATCAATTAAATTAAGGAATTCTGCGATCTTTTCACGCTCATACCGTTTCAATTCGGGAATACCCTACCCGGGGATGATAATTTTTGTAAATTCCGCATTCGAAAACAAATTTAAAGCACCATGAAGATCCTCGCTGTAATCCTGATTTTGATTGCCTTTGCGCAAGCCTGCAACAGTCAAACAACGACTGTTCAGCCGGAAAAACCGATCGCTTGCAAGGATGATAGTCTGCTTGTGTCGAGGTTTTTGAACGAATTTGCCCAAGAGCGCCAACAGCCTACCGGAAAGCTGATCGTTGAAATCGGGAAAGCCATGCTGGGAACTCCTTATGTTGCCCAAACGCTGGAAACCGGAATGGATGAAAAGCTGGTGGTGAACCTGCGCGAGCTGGACTGCACCACCTTCGACGAGACTTGTCTGGCTTTGGCAACAACCATTAAAGCCGGGAAAACGGATTTCGAATCCTATGCGCGGCAGCTTGAAAAAATCCGTTATCGCCATGGGCTGCGCGAGGGCTATCTGTCGCGGCTTCATTATTTCACGGATTGGCTGTACGACAATGAGCAAAAAGGACTCATTGCTTCCCTGTCGCCCGACTTTCAAACAGCTTTCGAAAAAACGATCAATTTCATGTCGACCCATGCCGAAAGTTACCCGGTGTTAAAAGAACATCCGGAATTAATCACAAAAATCGCCAACCAGGAAAGACTGATCAGTCAGCGTACAAGCTATTTTCTGCCGAAGGCCGACATACAAGCGAACGAAAAGCAGTTAAAAGACGGTGATCTGGTGGCCATCACCACCAGCATTGCAGGACTCGACATTGCCCATGTCGGCTTTGTAATTTGGGTTGATGGACGAGTGCACCTGCTGCATGCCTCATCGGCTTTGGAGAAAGTCGTGATATCAGATCGGCCGCTTGCCGACTACCTGCCCGGAAAAAAATCATTCACCGGAATTATGATTGCCCGGCCAAACTAATTGCGCAGGCAATACGGGTTCCGAACTTTTCACCAAAAAATTCTACTTTTGGGGACTGAAACGAAAAGGCATGAAAACATTGGGACAAAAACTGACAATTGTATTCTTAAAAGCACTATCCTACCTACCCTTCCCGGTTCTGTACCTATTTTCTGATATCTTTTATCTGCTGGTGTTTCACCTGATCGGCTACCGTAAAAAAGTCGTTTTCAAGAATCTGGAGAATGCTTTCCCGGAAAAATCGCCAAAGGAAATTAACGAAATCGCCCGGAAATACTACCATCATTTTTGCGACATTACTGTTGAAACCCTCAAGATGAATCGCTTGCCCATCGAGAAAATGAAAAAGCACATCGTGTTTAAAAACCCGGAATTACTGAACCGCTATTTTCACGAGAACAGAGGCATTATTGTATTGTGCGCGCATTACAACAACTGGGAGTGGAACTCGAGCGTGCAACACATACTCGATCATTCGCTGTTGATGGTTTACAGCCCGATGTACAGCAATCCGCCCATGGAAAAATATATGGTAGCTATGCGCGAGCAATACGGCGCCAAAGGCGTACCGATGAACCAGGCTCCACGCGCAGGTTTGAGCATCAACAAAGGCCCTGACTATAATCTGCTATGGCTGGCGGCCGACCAAACACCCCCATCGGGAGCTCAATACTGGACGACATTTTTAAACCAGGAAACGCCATTTTTCAGCGGTCCCCAAAAGATTGCCCTAAAAACCAATAGCCCGGTATTCTACCACCATATCCACAAGGTAAAACGCGGGCAATATTTAGTTGAATTTGTGGAAATTAATTCCAATCCGGGCAAAGACGAGGAACACGCCGTTCTGCTGGACTATGTCGATATTGTGGAACAGATCATCCGCAAACAACCCGAATACTGGCTTTGGTCGCATCGGCGATGGAAACACCAGCGCAAAAAAGAACAGCAGTTGATTGCCAGGAATACAAAGCCCCGCTTTGAAAAGCAAATCGATGAGATGCTGAACGAGCTTAACCAACTAAAATCGCTCTGAGATGAAGAAAGCCGGAAATACACACCTTTATTTATTGCTGATGCTAATCGGTCTGTTCACCGGCTATGGCCAGTCCTATGGGCAAAGTAAAAGCACGAAGGCAGTTCAACAAAGTGCTGAGCTGATTGACCAGGCATCCTGGTTTTTGAGCCAAGCTGCCGATCAGATTCAGCTGTGCGATGGCGCAAGTTCGGTTGAAGATATTCATTACTATTGCTTCGAGTCGCTGCCTGCAATCGACAGTGTCGAGTTCAGGCTACAGCAAGCACTGTTTAAGGCCGACGACATGGGCTATCTTTTGCCAAAGGACAACTCCTCCGGCCAAGCGGCGCAGCTTGAAGCCCTTACCCTACAGCTTCAACAGGCTCAAAAAAGCAATTCGCGGATCCAACATCTATTGCGAAGCCTTTTAGACGAAAGCCAGCCGACCGTGATTAACCAGAAACTGTTCGATGTAATCCAGGCTGTCAACCAGTGCTCCGAGCAACTTCAAAAGCTACAACGAAGCCATAAAACACTCATACGACAAGGCAACACCCGGAAATAACAGCCATCATAACGGCCATCGGGCTGGAGTGTCGCCTCCCCTGCCAGCCGGCAAGCAAACTTGGTATTCTTTTTGATTCATTTCACACATTCGCCAATTAAAGAAGGAAAGGCATCGGAAAAATATGCAACGACAGATTCTGCAAAAGAATTTCACGCAACCTTCCGTAAGAACAAGCATCCTTTTTCAGAGGAGAACAGCTCATACAATTGAACAAACACAAAAAACAACAAATGATGAAACGATTTGCAATACCCGCACTGGCTTGTATGCTCATAGCAACAGCCTGCAACAGCACCAAACAAATTACGGCACAACAAGCGCCACAAATCGATGGGCGCTGGACAATCAAAATGGTCGATCATGAACCAGTCGATGTTCAAGATGCCTTTATCGGCTTCGAAGCAGCCAAACAACATCTGTACGGCAATGCGGGTTGTAACAGTTTCAACGGGTCGATTACTTTCGACGACGATTCGCTAAAAATCGGGATGATGCTTGCAACCAAAATGTATTGCCCGGATAATACCCTGGAGAACACCATGCTGCGCCTGCTCACCAACAGCAGCTGGAAACTCCGTCTGCAAGAAAACCAATTGACCATGAGCAATCCGTCCTCGACTATTTTACTCGAAAAAACGACTAAAGATTGAAATGCTGCTGATGCAACGCGATAAGCAGCATTGATCCCCCACTAAAGAGCCTCCTGGACGCCTGCGCGCCAACCTGCTCAGCTTGAAGGAGCTTCCCAAAAACAGAAAATCCCGACAGCTGCCGGGATTTTCTTATTTTATTTCGTGTACTTCACACTTTTCCAATAACTACGGAAGAACTGTATCGCCCATCAGGTAGCGGTCAACTTCGCGTGCAACGGCACGACCTTCGTTAATGGCCCAAACCACCAACGACTGTCCGCGACGGGCATCGCCGGCAGCAAACACCTTTTTAGTGCTTGTTTTAAACTCGCCGTACTCAGCCTTATAGTTTGAGCAGCCATCGCGGTCGAAGGCCAATTCTTCAGCAATTTTGTCTTCCGGTCCGAGGAATCCCATTGCCAACAATACCAGGTCAGCTTCCAGACGACGTTCCGTTCCTTCAATCTCTTTCGGGAACATACGACCTTCGTCGTCGCGCATCCAGGCAATATTTACCGTATGAATAGCAACTAAATTACCGTCTTTGTCACCTTCGAATTTCTTGGTCATCACCAAGTATTCACGAGGATCTTCGCCTTGTTTGAAGATTGCTTCGTGCTGACCGTAATCGATCTTCAGCGATGCCGGCCACTCGGGCCAGGGGTTTACTTCGCGGTTCCGTTCAACCGGAGGCTTCGGCATAATCTCGAACTGGCGCACATTCTCGCAGCCGTGACGCAACGAAGTGGCCACACAGTCGGTACCGGTATCACCACCACCAATCACAATAACTTTCTTACCCTCAGCCGAGATAAAGTTTCCGTCTTTCAGCTCGCTGTCCAGCAAACTTTTGGTATTGGCCCGTAAAAATTCCATGGCATAGTGAACACCCTTCAATTCGCGGCCTTCTACTTTCAAGTCGCGCGGGTTAGTTGCACCGGTCGTCAATACCACAGCATCGAACTCCTTGTGCAGTTTCTTCGCGCTAATATCTTTACCAACTTCAACGCCGGTTTTGAAAACAACGCCTTCTTCGGCCAGAATATCCACACGACGTTGAACCACGGCTTTATCCAGCTTCATGTTCGGAATTCCGTACATCAGCAATCCGCCCACACGGTCGTCGCGCTCAAAAACAGTCACCAGGTGCCCCGCTTTGTTCAGCTGTGCAGCAGCCGCCAGTCCGGCAGGACCGGAACCAACAACAGCAACCGTTTTTCCGGTACGATGCTCCGGCGGTTCAGGCACCACCCATCCGTTTTTAAAGCCCCAATCGATGATTGTCCGCTCGTTATCGTGAATGGTTACGGCTGGTTCGTTAATTCCGAGCACACAACCAGCTTCGCAGGGAGCCGGACACACGCGTCCGGTGAACTCGGGGAAGTTATTGGTGTGGTGCAAACGATCCAGCGCCTGGCGCCAGCGACCGCGGTAAATCAAGTCATTCCATTCCGGAATCAAATTGTAAACCGGACAACCGGAAGCACCATTGTGCATTAGTTCGCCCCGATGGCAAAACGGAATTCCGCAATCCATACAACGGGCACCTTGCGTTTCGCAGGTTTCTTTATCTCTCAGAACGTAGACTTCGTTCCAGTCCTTCAAACGTTCCGGAATTGGTCGAGTTGGATTCGCAACTCGTGTATATTCTAAAAATCCAGTAGGTTTTCCCATTTTTTCTTTTCCAAAGTTGAATTACTTACTTTCCAGTGACATATCGAATGCAGCATCGATAATATCGCTTTCTTTTTCATATTTGCCTGAGTTACGGGCTTTTTCGATAAATCCGAGCATGCGTTTGTAGTCCGTTGGAAGCACCTTCACGAATTTCGACAAGCTGTATTCCCAGTCCGATAAGATATATTCAGCTACGGCCGATCCTGTTTTTTCCAGATGTTTTTCAATCATTGCTTTCAGTTCAGCCTGTTCTTCCGGAGTTTCAACTTTTTCAAGTCCGATCATCTCCATATTACATTGCGAAGGGAAAGTACCATCGGCATCCAACACATAGGCAACACCACCCGACATACCTGCACCGAAGTTGCGGCCTGTTTTACCCAGGATCACTGCTTTTCCGCCGGTCATGTATTCACAACCGTGGTCACCGATTCCTTCAACAACAACCTTCGCTCCGGAGTTACGAACACAGAAACGTTCGCCGGCCACGCCACGGATATAGGCCTCGCCGCCTGTTGCACCGTAGAAACAAACGTTACCAACAATGATATTTTTCTCGGCAACAAACTGCGCATCTTTGTTTGGGTAGATGGCCAGATGACCGCCCGACAAACCTTTTCCGAAGTAATCGTTTGCATCTCCTTCAACTTCCAGCTCGATACCTTTACACATAAATGCCCCGAACGATTGTCCGGCAGAACCATTCATTTTAAAGTGAATCGTACCATCAGGTAGACCTTCGCCTTTGTGTACTTTAGTTACCTCGTGCGAAAGAACGGTACCGACACTACGGTTAATATTAATAATCGGGAATTCAGCGTACACCTTCTCACCTGTTTTGATGGCTTTCTGTGCTGCTTCAACAAACTTCCAGTCCAGGATGTCTTCCATCTGGTGATCCTGAGCTTTTGTCTTGTACAGGCCTTGATCTTCACCAACCTTTTCTTTGTATAAGATCGGGCTCAGATCCAGGTTTTTATATTTCCAGTGATCTACATCTTCTTTAAATTTCAGACATTGCGACTGGCCAACCATTTCGTTGATGGTACGGAAGCCGAGCTCTGCCATAATCTCACGCAGTCCTTCAACCAGGAACTCGAAGAAGTTCACAACATGATCCGGATTTCCTTTGAACAAGCCACGTAAGCGCTCATCCTGCGTAGCAACTCCTACCGGACAAGTATTGCTGTGACATTTGCGCATCATGATACAACCTTCAACCACCAGTGCTGCGGTAGCCACACCCCACTCTTCGGCACCCAACAGTGTTGCGATTGCCAGGTCGCGTGAAGTTTTCATCTGACCATCAGACTGAACAGTGATGCGGTTACGCAGACGGTTGCGCACCAAGGTTTGGTGAGTTTCCGACAAGCCTAGCTCCCATGGTAAACCAGCATGCTTGATGGAGCTCAGTGGCGAAGCACCGGTACCGCCATCGAAGCCGGAAATCAATACCGCATCGGCTTTTGCTTTACAAACACCGGCAGCAACCGTACCAACACCAGTTTCGGAAACCAGTTTCACGTTGATGCGGGCATCGCGGTTACTGTTCTTCAGGTCGAAGATCAGCTGTGCCAGGTCCTCGATTGAATAGATATCGTGGTGTGGTGGAGGCGAGATAAGGCCTACACCCGGGGTTGAGCCCCGTACGCGTCCAATCCATCCGTTTACTTTGTGTCCCGGAAGCTGACCACCTTCACCCGGTTTTGCCCCCTGAGCCATTTTAATCTGAAGCTCTTTGGCCATGCTCAGGTAGTAACTGTTTACACCGAAACGTCCCGAAGCAATTTGCTTGGTTGCCGAACACATATCGTCGCCGTTTGGCAACTTGGTGTAACGGATCGGGTCTTCACCACCTTCACCCGAGTTTGACTTGGAGCCAATCCGGTTCATGGCAATCGCCAGGGTGGTATGTGCTTCCCATGAAATGGAACCAAATGACATGGCACCGGTTGCAAAGCGTTTCAGAATGTTTTCGGCCGGTTCAACCTCGTCAATAGAAATAGGTTCCCGGTCGGAGTTGAAGTCCATCAAACCACGCAAAGTATAGGCTGCGCGGGTTTGATCATCAACCACCTGACAATATTTTTTGTACGCTTTAAAATCGTTTTCGCGTGTAGCCTGCTGCAGCAGGTTCACAGCCTTGGGCGACAGCAAGTGACGTTCGCCACCAACACGCCAGTGGTAATCGCCACCGGGTTCGAGCACTTTCGCTCCTCCCGAACGTGTTGGGAATCCCTGACGGTGACGGGCTAATGCTTCGCGGGCAATATCGTCCAGCGACAGCCCTTCGATACGGCTTACCGTACCCGTGAAGTATTTATCGACCACCTCGGAATTAATACCCAGGATTTCGAAAATTTGTGCTCCCTGATAGGAGGCCAAAGTTGAGATTCCCATTTTTGAGAAGATCTTCAACAAGCCGCCATTCACAGCTTTAATGTAATTTTTAACTGCTTTCTCCGGAGTTAAATCGCCCAAAACGCCTTCGTTAGCCATTTGCTTAATGGTATCGATGGCCATATAAGGATTCACCGCCGAAACACCGTAACCCAACAAGACGGCCAGGTGATGTGTTTCGCGAACATCACCCACTTCCATAATAATGTCGGCCTTACCACGCTTACCAATACGAATGAGGTGATGGTGCACCGCAGAAGCAACCAATACCGACGGAATTGGTGCATGATCGGTGCTCACCGAGAAGTCGGATAACAGGATGATTGAATATCCTTCGTCGATCGCATCTTCAACGTAAGTACATAAACGCTCCAGCTTTTTCTCCAGCGTACCTTCGTTACCATCGGCATGAAATACGATGCTGATTTTCTTGGTTTGGAAGTGCGCATGGTCAACATAGCTCAACTTCACCAGCTGCTCGTTGGTCAGTACCGGTTGCGGAATAGCGATACGGCGGCAGTGCTCGGGAGACTCTGTCAAAATATTTTTGAACCCACCAACATAGGTCCGCAAGTCCATAACGATTCGTTCGCGAATCGGGTCGATTGGCGGGTTGGTTACCTGGGCAAACAATTGCTTGAAGTAGTGCGACAACAAGACCGGGCGGTCAGACAAGACAGCCAAGGGGTTATCGGCGCCCATTGAGCCAATCGCTTCTTTTCCGGTTTCGGCCATTGGTTTCAACAACACTTCCAATTCTTCGTGGGTGAAACCAAAGGTTTTTTGACGCTTAAACAAGGTTTTCTGATCCGGTTCCCGCAATTCCAAATCGGGAATCGATGGCAGATCATCCAGGTAAGTTATATTATTTTTCACCCAGTCGCCATAAGGCTGACGGGAGATGATATCGCCTTTTACTTCTTCGTCGGAAATAATGCGTCCCTGTTCCAGGTCGGCAACAAACATTTTACCAGGTTGCAAACGTCCGCGAATCTTCACTTTGGCATGATCAACATCCAAAGCACCTGACTCGGACGACATGATCAGCATATCATCCTCGGTTACGCAATAGCGTGAAGGACGCAAGCCGTTACGGTCGAGCGTAGCACCCACCAGCACCCCGTCGGTAAAACATACTGAAGCGGGACCATCCCAAGGCTCCATCATGGCCGAGTGGAACTCGTAGAATTCTTTTTTCTTCGGATCCATCTCGGGATCGTTTTGCCAAGCCTCCGGGATGAGCATCATCATCACCTGCGGCAATGAACGGCCACTCAACACCAACATCTCGATGGCCATATCCAGGTTGGCACTGTCGGATGCTTTCAGATCGCAAATCGGGAAAATCATTTCCAGCTCTTCGCGGGTAAACAAGGTCGATTCCAGCAGCGCTTCACGGGCACGCATCCAGTTCACGTTACCTTTGTTGGTATTAATCTCGCCGTTGTGCGCAATATAGCGGAAAGGCTGTGCCAATTTCCACGAAGGGAAAGTATTGGTTGAGAAACGCGAGTGCACCAATGCGATGGCACTTACGGCCAACGGATTGGTTAAGTCTTTAAAATATAAGGACACCTGTTCGGTGGTTAACTGACCTTTATAAATAATGGTTTTATACGAACAGGAGATCATATTCATTCCGTCGTAGCCAAGGCCGGCTACCGATTCGCGGGCTAAACGTTCGGTATATTTGCGGAATACAAAAAGCTTCCGGTCAAATTCTTCAACCGACATATCAGCCGGCTTACCGATAAACAACTGCTGCACACAAGGTTCCGTAGCACGAGAGTCGCGCCCCAGGTCTGAATTATCCACCGGCACCTTCCGATAGCCCAGGAAGGGCAAGCCAAATTTATTCAGGTTCCGGGAGATGATATCCTTACATTCCGAACGTTTTCGGTCTTCCATCGGGAAGAAAATCATAGCCACACCATAGTCGCCAAAGCCGGGAAGCTTGATTCCATCCTTAGGACATTCTTCCAAAAATAATTCATGAGGGATCTGAATCAAAATACCAGCCCCATCCCCACTTTTAATATCATAACCGGTACCGCCTCTGTGTTCCATTCGAGCCAACATCGACAAAGCATCTGAAAGTACGCTATGTTGCTTGCGTCCTTTCAGGCTGGCTACAAATCCAATCCCACAGCTACCATGTTCAAATTCAGAGCGATATAAGCCCTGTTGTTTGGGAGTTTCTAACTGCATCTTATTTTACATTTTTATTTTAATCACCTAAGTCTTGTATTAAGCCCACAAGACAGAACAAAATCACCGCTCCAGAGGCCAGTGATTTAAAACTATAAGCAAAACCCGCGAAAATCTTACGAAGTGAAAGCAAAAATAGCTATTAAATGAATATAAACCAATCTCGGCTTTCAAAAAAGCTGCTCAAAAACACATGCTCAGCGCTGTACTTTCATGCCTAATTTCCTTAATGAAATGAAATCGAACAACTTATCGTCGCAAACGACCAACCAGGCGGTTTTCGAACGGGCTAAAACATAACGATTAATTAACAGGCTCACACTATTTTAGCAAGCGTTCAATCGCCTGATCAACCTGACCGAAATTAAACTGAGAAACCACTGCATCCATCTTAGCTTCAATCTCGGGCAAACACAAGTTCCCCAGACTTCCGGCATGACTGTGCTTAATTTCACGGGTCGGTTCATACTCACCGGCCTGAATGGCCATCCCTACTTTCTTATAAGCGTCGCGGAAAGGCACACCATCGATAACCATCTTATTGACATCTTCCACGCTGTAAACAAATTTATAGCGATCGTCGTCCAGGATATCCTCATTGATGCTAATTTCGCTCAAGGCAAAGTCAGCAATTTCCAAACAATTTTTCAGATCCTTAAAAGCAGGCAGAAAAACTTCCTTCACAATCTGCAGGTCGCGAAAATACCCACTGGGCAGGTTATTAATCATGAGTGTGATTTCGGTTGGCATCGCCTGTATTTTATTGCAATGCGAGCGCAACAGCTCGAACACATCGGGGTTTTTCTTATGCGGCATAATACTCGATCCGGTCGTCAACTCGTCGGGCAACTTCACAAAACCAAAGTTTTGGCTCATGTATAAACAAACATCGTAAGCCATTTTCGACAAGGTTGCTGCAATCGACGACAAAGCAAAAGCGACGATCTTTTCCATTTTACCACGTCCCATTTGCGCATATACCACATTGTAGTTCATCTGCTCAAATCCCAGCAAGTCTGTCGTCATTTGCCGATCGAGCGGGAAGGACGATCCGTAACCTGCGGCCGAGCCCAATGGATTTTGGTTGGCCACACGATAGGCCGCATGTAATAATATAAAGTCGTCGACCAAACTTTCGGCATAGGCACTAAACCACAAACCAAACGACGACGGCATAGCCACTTGCAAGTGCGTATAGCCGGGCATCAAATGCGACTTATACTTCTCCGCTTGTTTGATTAAGGTTCCGAACAATCGGTGCCCCAGCTCCAAAACTTCGCGCAATTCGTGCCGGGTAAATAATTTCAGATCCAACAACACCTGATCGTTCCGCGAACGACCGCTATGTATTTTCTTACCAATGTCACCCAGCTTTTTCGTCAACATTGTTTCAACTTGAGAATGGACATCCTCAATACCTTCTTCAATCACAAAACTGCCATCCTGTGTCAGCTTGTAAATTTCCTTCAACTCTGCCAATAATTTCGTCAGCTCATCCTGAGGTAACAGTCCTATTTCGGACAACATGGTGCCATGCGCCATGGACCCCAACACATCGAACGGAGCCAAATATAAATCCAACTCACGATCCTTGCCAACAGTAAAATCTTCGATTAATTTATTAACAGAGTACCCCTTATCCCAAAGTTTCATTTTGTAAGATTTTTGCTCAAATATACTCATTTATATTATTAAAGCTGTGCCACTATTTAGCATCCCCAAATCAAAACGGCTATTCCATTATCATACTGAAATGGACGGATTCGCAGCCGGCAATTGCTTTCCCCGAAAATTTTTGAGCAATTTTCCAATCCTCCTAAAACTTTTCAACCTCCGAATTTGAAAAACAACAATTTTTCGCGACATCCCCCTCCCCAAAAGAACCCCCGACTCCAGAATTACCAAAAATGAATCATACAGTAAAATTGACCAAATCGCCTGATTTCCCATATCAAAGCCCCGATTACCACCAATAAAAACCGACTCATTCTTCCACATCATGCTTTATTTTTCTATCTCTTAGCTTTATTTTCACCTGTTTTTCCATCCTTTTGACAGCAAAACACCACCATGGACGACTTTTTCACTATTTCAATGTTAATTTTATATTAATTCAAAACACACCCCTTATTTTTCACACCCCCTCATTCAAAAACATATCTACTTTTGAAACGGAGACAACAAACGAATGGGGTTCCATTCAAAAAAAACGAGCATTTTAAAAGATCACACGTTAAAGCAAAACCAAACAAGATTATTTATTAAAGTTCAGTTAAACCCTTAAATTTTTAAAACATGAAAAAGACTTTAAAAGCATTGTTAGTTTTTGGACTTGCATCCATTTTTGCTTTAAACGTTCAGGCGCAAGATGAAGCTTCAGGCTCATCCTGGGACACTGGATTAGACATTTACTCGAGCTACATCTGGCGTGGTGCCAAATTCGGTAGCGGCGTAGCATTTCAACCTTATATTGAGTTCAGCACCGGGGGATTTGCATTAGGCGCCTGGGGGTCTACAACAACCGACGAAATGGACGGTTACGAAATGGACCTTTACGCAGGTTATGATTTTGGTCCTGTATCAGTTAATTTAACTGACTACTATTTTGGCGGAGATTGGACCTGTGGCGATGAGCACTTTCTGGAACCAAGCATTACTTTCAGCTTGGGAGATTTCTCACTTATGGGAGCTTACATGATGAACGACTATTACGATGTAGACGACACTTACATCGAAGCGGGTTATTCATTTGGAAAAGTTGACGTAGCCCTGGGTGCCGGAGACGGACAATACACCGACGACGGCGATTTCAACGTTTGTAACATCAGCGTAGGCACATCCAAAGAAATTCAAGTTACAGACAGCTGGACATTACCTGTTTCCGGTTCGGTTATCCTGAACCCATCTACTGGCGGTTTCTTCATCACAGCTGGTATTTCCTTCTAAAGAACAACAATTTACAGATTTAATGAAATAACCATGGATGGCAAGCCAACTCCATGGACAGGGCTTGCCCATGGTTATTCCATGTGACCTTTAAAATATAAACTAATATCACATGAAAAAGATTGAAGCAATTATTAGAAAAACCAAATTCGACGAGGTCGTAGAGGCACTTCACGAAGCTAACATCGAATTCTTTTCTTACTGGGATGTCCGCGGCGTAGGCCAAACACGTCAGGGACGCGTTTACCGCGGAGTAGCTTATGACACAAGCTCCATTGAACGGACACTGCTTTCGCTTGTTGTGCGCGACAAAAACGTGGAGAAAACAGTACTGGCAATTATGAAAGCCGGCAGAACCGGCGAAATCGGTGACGGAAAGATCTTCATTTCAAGCATGGAAGAATCCTATCGTATCCGCACCGGAGAATTCGGAGATGAGTCATTATTTATTAAAGGTAAAGAAGATTAAAAAAGTTAGATCATGGAAGATACTTTACAAGGCCTACAAATAGGTATAGATAACATGTGGTTGCTGATTGCAGCATTTCTGGTAATGTTTATGCAACCCGGATTTGCGATGGTAGAAGCCGGTTTTACCCGCTCGAAAAACACCGCAAACATTTTGATGAAAAACTTAATGGACTTTTCAATTGGTTCATTACTATATTGGTTCGTTGGTTTCACCCTGATGTATGGTGATTCAATCGGCGGATTTGTTGGAACTCCGGATTTCTTCTACATGAGTGACGGATTTGGCGACAACTACTCGAACTACGCCGACCTGTTCTTCCAAACTGTATTCTGCGCTACTGCAGCAACAATTGTTTCGGGAGCCATGGCAGAACGTACCGAGTTCATTTCGTACCTGATTTTCTCTGTCTTCATCTCATTATTCATCTACCCGATTTCCGGTCACTGGACCTGGGGCGGTGGCTGGTTAAGCGAGATGGGCTTCCACGACTTCGCCGGTTCATCCATTGTTCACTCTGTTGGTGGATGGGTAGGTTTAGCAGGTGCAGCCATCATTGGACCTCGTATTGGAAAGTATAAAAAAGACGGTACTGCAAACGCCATTCCCGGCCACAACCTGGCATTGGGAGCACTGGGTGTATTCATCCTGTGGTTCGGATGGTTCGGTTTCAACCCCGGATCTCAGCTGGCAGCTGCCGGAACTGATAATGCTGTTGCCATCGGCCACATTGCCGTAACAACAAACCTGGCTGCTGCTGCGGGTGCCATCACGGCAATGATTGTTGCCTGGTTCCGCTACAAGCGTCCAACGCTGTCTATCACACTGAACGGTGCCCTGGCTGGTTTGGTAGCTATCACGGCTGGTTGCGACGCCGTAAACCCGATTGGTGCCTTGTTTATCGGTATCATTGCCGGACTGGTATTACCATTTGCTGTTGAATTCTTCGATAAAGTATTAAAGATTGACGACCCCGTTGGTGCCATTTCAGTACACGGCGTGTGTGGTGCTTTAGGTACTTTACTGGTTGGTGTATTCTCAACTTCCGAAGGATTGGTATACGGATTCGGTGCGAAAGCACTGGGCGTTCAGGCAATTGGTGTTCTTTCTTACTTCGTATGGGCTTTCGGCCTTGGTTTAATCCTGTTCTTCGTTCTGAAGAAAATTGGTATCCTGCGTGTTACTGCACGTATCGAAGAAGAAGGTCTGGACATTTACGAACATGGAGAAAGTGCCTACAATTAATAATTTCTTCAGCCTTTAAGTCTGTAGCTTTCTCAAAGGGTCTGCCGTTGGCAGGCCCTTTTCTGCTTTCTATGGAACGACGAAACATACACGATTCCCGCGGAATATCCACCAGGAGGGAAGTAACGGATTTTCGTGTTATCGGGTTATCCAAGTTGCCGTTGTTATCCTTGTTGTCTGTAGTTGTCTGGTTGTCGTTCCACAGCTATTCAAAACCAGTTATTGACATTGTGCTTTAGCCTCTTTGCGTGGTAGACTTTCAAAAAAAAAAAAGGATACCACCCAAGCAGGCAATATCCTTTTTTTCGCCGTTTGCATCGCAGGAATTACAAATGAAGGCCAGTCAGCAAATCAATATAGATTTTAAACCCGTTTTCAATTTCCGAAATCAAAATATACTCGTCGGCCGTATGCGAGCGGGCACTATCACCCGGACCAATCTTAATGGATGGGAATGGCATTACCGCCTGGTCGGAAGTGGTTGGAGAACCGTAGTAGCTCAAGCCCAAACCTAATCCCCGCTCAACAATCGGGTGATCCACCGGAATACCCGATGAATTTAAGCGGGTTGAACGCGGCACAACGGTGGATCCCACCAAGCCGGCAATAATTTCGAAAGCCGCTTGATTTGAATAAAATTCGTTGATTCGCACATCGACAACATAACTGCACGTATCAGGTACAACATTATGCTGATAGCCCGCATTAATTTGCGTAATCGACATTTTCACTTCGCCCAACACCTCCGACACTTCCCCGAACCGGTAGTTGCGCAAAATCTGAATATCATCAACAGCCTTATACAAGGCATTTTCGCCTTCGTTACGTGCTGCGTGCCCGGCCTTACCGTGCGCCGTACAATCGAGCACCATCAGCCCCTTCTCGGCAATGGCCATCTGCATCTGCGTTGGCTCGCCAACAATTGCCAGACTCACCTCGCCAAGCTCAGGAACCAAATTCTCCATTCCATTGGGCCCCGAGATTTCCTCCTCGCAGGAAGCCGCAAAAATCAAATTGAAAGGCAAATCCTTTTCTGCATAAAAGTGGTTAAAAACAGCCATCAAACTGACTAACG
Source organism: Mangrovibacterium marinum (assembly GCF_003046625.1). Classification (GTDB taxonomy): domain Bacteria; phylum Bacteroidota; class Bacteroidia; order Bacteroidales; family Prolixibacteraceae; genus Mangrovibacterium; species Mangrovibacterium marinum. The sequence continues at coordinate 170,629 of NZ_QAAD01000008.1, read as the reverse complement.
ACGCCCCCGCATCGTTACTACCCAATCCAACCAGGCAATCGCCCTCCAATACTGCCCCAAACGGGTCTTTGGTCCAGTTTTTCGATGGTTTTACGGTATCGATATGGGAATTCAGCAACACCACCGGCTTCCCTTCGTGCCAAAACTGATTCCGGGCCCAAGTGTTAAACCCCTTGACCTGAAAGTCAACGCCCCGTGCAGTTAAAAAATTACGAACCAAATCCGCAACCGGCCCCTCCTCCCTGCTAAAAGAAGGAGTTTGAATCATCGACCGTAAAAGTTGAATGTATTCTTCCATCGAACTAAATTAAAGTAACAAAACGAATATTGCCTGCTAAAGTAACACCTGATTCAATGATCACCACACAAGCCCTTATTAAAAAAGCATGACATTTAAGAAAAGTTTCCCTTTTCGAACAAAAAGAACCACACAATAGGCTAAGTTTAAAAAAAACCGTAGCTTTGTTCGCAAATTAACGAACAGACAGAAAAAATGAAGTATTCCGTATTCACCGACGAACAAAAACGGGCTGCGCGCTTTGCCAAAGCCATGGGCCACCCGGTTCGCATGTATGTACTGGAACTGCTGAATAAACAAAGCTGCTGCTACAGCGGCGACCTGACAGACATTTTGCCCATTGCAAAGTCAACGCTATCGCAACACCTGAAAGAACTCAAGGATGCCGGCTTGATCCAAGGCGAAATTGAAGGCCCCAAAGTGAAATATTGTATCAACCGCGAAAACTGGAAACAGGCACAAGAACTATTCAGTGCCATTTTGAACTATTAAAAATTTTTAAATCACTCGTTCGTTGTTTTGCGAACAACGAATACTAAAACAACATAAAATGGAAATTAAAGTACTGGGAACAGGATGCAGAAAATGCAGAACACTGGAAGAAACAACCAAACAAGCCGTAGCCGAAACCGGCATTGAGGCTACGATTATTAAAGTTGAAGATATGCTGGAAATTATGAAACTTGGCGTTATGACCACCCCGGCACTGGTTATCGACGGCAACGTTGTACTAAAAGGAAGGGTTGCCTCACTAGCCGAGATCAAAGAACTGATTCAAAAGTAAAAGAACCATGAAAAAAACCATTATCACGCTAATCGTCATTTTTATTGCCACATGCTATGCTCAAGCTCAATGCTGCAATAAAGCGGAAGAAACAAAAGCCGAGAACAAAACATGTTGTTCATCCGATTCTTCCCAAGTAAAAACAACGATAGCCGCTTACTACTTTCACACATCACGTCGCTGCGAAACCTGCAAAGCCGTAGAAGCTGTGAGCAAAGAAGCAACTGAAGAATACAGCAAAGTCAAAGTGCCTTTTTTATCAATCGACGTGGAAGATGAAAGCCAACAAGCTTTAGTTGAAAAATACCAGGTGAGCGGACAAACATTGCTGATTGTTGGCCCGGGAAAAACGGTTGACCTGACAACCGATGCTTTCATGAACGCCCGCACCAACCCGGACAAGCTAAAAGCTAAGATCAAGGACACAATTGACACCATGCGCTAAATGGAATTTCTTCAAAACATACTCGAAAACTCGCAGCTCCAGTTGCTTTCGGCGTTTATACTTGGCCTAATGACCGCCATTAGCCCTTGTCCGCTGGCGACCAACATCACAGCTGTCGGGTTTATTAGCAAAGACATCAAAAGCCGCAGTCGGGTGTTGTTTAACGGAATAACCTACACGGCCGGGAGAGCTGTATCATACACTTCAATCGGCCTGCTCTTTTTCTTCGGAGCCAATCAATTTAAATTGTCAGGATTTCTGCAACAATGGGGAGAGAAACTCCTGAGCCCGCTCCTGATTGTTATCGGACTGTTTATGCTCGGGGTATTTTCATTCACAATTCCGGGGCTAAGCAAACTAACCGACAAAGTTGAGTCGCAAGCAAAAAAGGGGTACTGGGGAGCTTTGCTATTGGGCCTTGTATTTGCCTTGGCTTTTTGCCCATACAGCGGCGTTCTGTATTTTGGTATGCTCATCCCAATGACAATTGCCAGTCCTCAAGGTCTGCTTTTGCCGATCGTCTTTGCCTTAGCAACCGGCATCCCGGTTATCATTTTTTCGTGGGTTATCGCATTCAGCATAAACTCAGTTGGTAAGATTTACGATCGTGTAAAACTATTCGAACGATGGTTTCGCAGAATAGTCGCTGTTGTTTTTATCGCTGTAGGCATTTATTACTTCATCACAATCTATCTCTAAATAATAAGTCGATCGACATGAAACATCTTATTTCTACCAATACTAAAACGAACTGGTCCCTTCCGGCAATATTGCTGCCTGTATGGCTAATTCTCTATTTTAACTTGCAGCGCATCGCCGACTTCATCATCGACCGACTTTTCCAGATGAAACCGTCCACTCATTTAACCGAGTCAATCCGCTTCTTTGTTTTTGAAGTTCCAAAAGTGATGTTACTACTGGTGCTGATCATTTTTATTGTCGGCGTGATTCGGAGTTATTTCTCGGCCGAGAAAACGCGCAAACTGTTGGAGGGCAAATCACTTTTTACCGGCAATGTGATGGCTGCATTCCTGGGGATTGTTACGCCCTTTTGTTCCTGCTCGGCCATCCCGCTCTTTTTGGGTTTTGTTGAAGCTGGTATCCCCATTGGCGTAACCTTCTCGTTTCTGATTGCCGCCCCCCTGGTGAACGAGGTCGCCCTGGTTTTACTAGTTGGACTGTTCGGGTGGAAAGTAGCCCTGATTTATGTTAGCACAGGCTTGTTGATTGCCATTGTCGCCGGATGGATCATCGGAAAACTCCGGCTCGAAAAATATGTCGAAGAGTGGGTTTTTAAGGTGAAAACGAACCAGGAAGAAGCAGAAGATATGAAAATTCCGTTTTCTCAACGGATTAAAACCGGCTTCGAAACCGTGCAGGAGATCCTGGGCAAAATCTGGATTTACATTCTTATCGGTATTGCCGTGGGTGCCGGAGCACACGGCTATGTACCCGAAGACTTAATGGGCTCCATCCTCGGCAAAGGCAACTGGTACAGCGTTCCTTTGGCCATCCTGGTGGGCGTGCCGATGTACTCAAACGCCGCGGGTATCATCCCAATTGTTAGCGTGCTGATTGAAAAAGGCGTGTCGCTGGGAACAGCACTGGCCTTTATGATGTCGGTCATTGCCCTGTCGCTACCCGAGATCATTATTCTGAAAAAAGTACTGAAATGGCCGCTCATCCTGAGCTTCGTGGCGATCGTCGCTTCAGGCATTCTGGTCATCGGCTTTATCTTCAACCTGGTTTTATAAAAAACAGACATAATTCAGAAGAATCACCAACAGGAATGCAACGGAGATCCTGTTGTCGTTGTTTTCAAGAAGTTGTCGGGTTGTCGGTCCACCTCTCAAGGCATCCACGATGCGGTTGAAAACCACATCACCCGAAGGGATCTTCACCGAAAAAAGAAACGATGTCCGCCAACGATAAAATATCACCTCAACCACATCAATACTTTCAACATAGAGTAATTCACCACAAACAAACGACATATAGATACACCAAGCCAAGAAACCAACACAGTTTGTTAACTAATCCTGATTAAAGCAAGCATTAAGCTCGGCCGCAAAATCAAAAACACGAAATAGTCTTTACCTTACGATTCAAAATCAAAAAATACAACGACTATGACCGAAGCAGACATCACCGTAATCGAAAAATCATACGCCCAGATAGAGGCCGCCTTGCCCCGTATGGCGAAATACTTTTTTAACCGGGCCAACGAGCTCGACTCGGATCTGGATCCCTTGTTCGAGGAAGACAAAAGCAAGCATGGCGAGGCTTTCGTGGCACTGTTCGGCAAAGCAGTTGAGCATTTAAACAGCCCCGAAGCCCTGCTGCCCGAAATCAAAAAGATGGAAGCCAAACTGAAATACTACAAGTTCAACGAAGAGGTACTAAACACGGTTGGCGTCGTGTTTGTCGATACCTTGTCGTTCGGATTCGGCAACAACTTTACGCAGGACATCATCGATCCCTGGGTGAAAGCCTACAAAACCTACAGTTCGCTGTTCTTCGCCTAGCAAATCAGCGTTTCTCAATTTACAGCCTGCAACTGTAATCAAAATTTAATGTCGTATTTATACGCCTCATTCTTTTATGACGTATTTTTACGACATTATTAATTTACAGCGATGACCACAGCCAAAGTTGAATTATTTGATGACGATTTGCAGCACACTGCCAGCTATTTTAAAGCCTTGGGCCACCCGGCTCGTCTGGCGATTTTGAAATACTTAGCCGAGTCGAAGAGCTGCATCTCGGGCGATATTACCAACGAATTGCCCTTAAGCAGAACCACCGTTAATCAGCATCTGTCCGAATTGAAAAACCTGGGCCTGATCAAAGGAACGACACAAGGAGCCAAGGTAAATTATTGCCTCAACACCGAAAAAGTAATGGCCTTGAAACAGCTCTTGGGCGATTTTCTAGGGGCCATAACACTACCCGACAACTTCAGCTGCAACAAATAAGCGAAAGGGTACTGCTCCTTCGCCAACAAGGACACTCCAACAAAAAGAGAGAAATAAATTTTATAAATACACATTCAATGAAAGTTTTAATTCTTTGTACCGGCAACAGTTGCCGCAGCCAGATGGCTCATGGTTTTTTACAGTCGTTCGATCCGAACATCACCGTTTGCTCGGCCGGCACCGAGGCGTCGGGCCGGTTAAATGCCAAAGCCGTACAGGTGATGAAAGAAGCAGGAATCGACATTAGCGGCCACACGTCCGATTCGGTATCGAAATACCTAAACGACGAGTGGGACTACGTAATTACCGTTTGCGGTGGTGCCAACGAAAGCTGCCCGGCCTTTACCGGGAAAGTGAAAACCCGCCTGCATATTGGCTTCGACGACCCCTCGCACGCCGTGGGAACCGACGAGTTTATCATGAGCGAGTTTTACCGCGTGCGCGACGAAATTAAAGCCGGCTTCTACGATTTCTACCTGAAGAACATTAAAAATGAGCAGTAACAAACGACTGTCATTTCTGGATCGCTACCTCACGTTTTGGATTTTAGCGACGATGATCGTTGCGGTCATTGTTGGCTACCTGTCGCCCGGCATCAGCGATTTCTGGAACAGCTTTCAGTCGGGCTCCACCAACATTCCCCTGGCCATCGGACTCATTTTAATGATGTATCCGCCACTGGCCAAGGTGCGCTATGAGGAGCTGGGGCAGGTATTCCGCAATGTGAAGTTGCTCACCCTCTCGCTGATTCAAAACTGGCTGATCGGCCCCTTGCTGATGTTCGCCCTGGCCATTTTGTTTCTGCACGATTACCCCGAGTACATGGCCGGCCTGATCCTGATTGGCCTGGCGCGCTGTATTGCCATGGTGATCGTTTGGAACGACCTGGCCGGTGGAAACCGCGAGTATGCAGCCGGATTGGTAGCCTTCAACTCCATCTTTCAGATTTTGTTTTTCTCGGTTTACGCCTGGGTATTTCTGGGCATCCTGCCCGACTTGCTGGGACTGCAAACCTTCGAGCTTGACATCACCATCGGGCAGATTGCCGAATCGGTGCTGATTTACCTCGGCATCCCCTTTGCTGCGGGCTTCCTCACCCGTTTTAGCCTGATTAAACGAAAAGGTAAAGCGTGGTACAAGGAGAAATTCGTTCCGAAGATCAGCCCCATCACCCTGATTGCCCTGCTGTTTACCATTTTTGTGATGTTCTCGCTCAAGGGTGAGTACATTGTTAAAATCCCGATGGACGTGGTGCGCATTGCCATTCCGCTGGTGATTTACTTTGTGATCATGTTTGTGGTGTCCTTCGTGATGGGCAAAAAGTCGGGTGCCGACTACGAAAAAACGGCGACCATTTCGTTTACGGCAGCCTCCAACAACTTCGAGCTGGCCATTGCAGTAGCGGTTGCCGTATTTGGCATTAATTCGGGCGAAGCTTTTGCCGCCGTCATTGGCCCCCTGGTCGAGGTGCCGGTGCTGATCTCGCTGGTTAACCTGGCCTTCTGGTTTAAGAAACGCTATTTTCAGCTGGCTTAGGTGATGAACTGATGACCGGGTGACTTCGAAATCACCCGGTCAATCGGCTACTGCTGATCCTTTCCTTTTTTATAATTCCGGATCATCTTCCCAAAATCCTTATCCTTTTTGCGCTTTTCGGCTAGGGTCGATTCAAACCGGGCTTTTTCGCGCTCCATCTTGCAGTAGTTTTCGTAGGCTGCCCGATCGAGTTCACCCGCCTCAACAGCTGCGACCACCGCACAACCCGCCTCAGCGGTATGGCTGCAATCCTTGAACTTACAGGCTTGAGCAAGTTCGGCAATCGTCTCGAAGGTTATCCCAATGCCGGCCTCCGAGTCGGCAATGCCCACTTCGCGCATTCCCGGATTATCGATTAAAATGCCGCCATTGGCCAAAATCCGCAACTCGCGGCGGGTGGTCACGTGGCGCCCGCGATCGGAGTGCGCACTAATGTCGTCGGTTTTCATCAGTTGTGTGCCCTGCAGACTGTTCAGCAGCGTTGACTTGCCCACCCCCGACGATCCCAGCAAACAGTAGGTGCAGCCTTTGCGGATGTATTCCTGCAAGCTGGCGATACCCTGCCCCGACTCGTTGCTGACGGCCAGCAGCGGAACGCCCCGAATACGCTTGCGCACCAATTCGAGCAGCTTGTCGACCGTCGCCTCATCGGCCAAATCAATTTTATTCAGAATGATAATCGGCTGCACCTTCGCCGTATGGCAGATGGTCAGGTAGCGCTCCAGCCGATTGATGCTGAAATCGCGGTCGACAGCCTGCACGATCAGGGCATAGTCGATATTAGCCGCGATGATCTGCTTTTCGCCCGTTTTGCCAACTGCCTGACGTTCCAAAACCGACTTTCGGGGAAAGACAGCATGAATCAGGGCCTTGTCGTCGCCGTACAACGCGATGGCCACCCAGTCGCCAACAGCCGGAAAATCGGCCCGGCTTTGGGCTGCAAAGCGCAGGTTGCCCAAAATCTCGGCTTCGTATTCACCATCGGCTGTTTGCACCATATAGCGTTCTTTGTGCTCGGCAATAACCCGGGCTACCGCAAAGTGCTCCAGCTGCTTTTCGCGGCGGTATTCCTCCAGTTCGTTCGGGTATCCTAAATCTTCGAGTTTCATATTCTGCTTTTTTTACTTCTTCGTTAGTGCCCTGAGATCGTTCGTTCGTCTACCCCAATAGCATCCCTCCGGGATTGCAGGAAGCTTTCCGTTTGATTCCGGCCTTGATAACAGAAGGCCAGCCGGATCACAACTCCCTCTCTCTGCATGGAAAGCCTCCTGATCAGTTTACCCCGCTCTGCGTGCAGAGCGGGGACAGAATTGAATCAATCCGTTAGGTTGGTTCAATTCAGGGGAGAGTGTCGGTAGGTCCTGAACGTCTGCGAACGCCGTACCGCCGCATCGTCAAGAAGCGTTGATCCTGTTTTGAACGACAACCATAATAACCTGACAACTCGTGACAACTACGATAACCCGACAACTCGTGACAACCACGACAACCCAATCCCCTTTACTTTCATCCCTGATCGTGATTCACGCGGAATAGAGTTTATTTTTTTCCGGTCTTTTGCCCAACAAAAAAAATTGAACGATACTTTCTGAATTATGTACGAGCTTTCGATAGTCCTGTTCGTCGTTTCCGGCAACAATTGCTGATGGCCTAAAGTTGGCTGAATTTCAATTCCAAACACGACATGAGCACAAAAATGTCGAGCAAGGATGGCTTGCCCACGCCATGAGCATGAAAAAAGCAAGTCTTTTTTGCTTGCCCATGCCATGAGCACGAAAAAAACAACTCTTTTTTGCTTGCCCACGCCATGAGCACGAAAAAAACAACTCTTTTTTGCTTGCCCACGCCATGAGCACGAAAAAAACAACCCTTTTTTGCTTGCCCACGTCATGAGCACGGAAAAAACAACTCTTTTTTGCTTGCCCACGCCATGAGCACGAAAAAAACAACTCTTTTTTGCTTGCCCACGCCATGAGCATGAAAAAAACAACTCTTTTTTGCTTGCCCACGCCATGAGCAGATCCTCCCAACCTGCCATTCTCAGGCCGAGGGGATGAGAATATGAGCCTGTCATTAACGTCGGTAAAAAACGATTCACCCACAGCATTCGAGCCGACTCCGCCCCCTCAACAAGAACTGCCGACCGGTGCAAACAAAAAACATTCATGATTCCTGGGAATCACCAACAGGAATGAAAGTTTACTATTTTCGACGAAGCTGTTGTCGTTGTTTTCAAAAGTTGTCGGGTTGTCGGTCCACTTCCAATAAAAACCAGTTATTGACATGGCCTTAGCACCTCTGCGGACTAAGACTTTCACAAAAAAAGCGCCTCCCCGCATCAACCGGGAAAGCGCCTTCTGTTCGCAGTTCGACAATCTACTTTATTTTTTCAACTCGTTTGAGAACGAGTACGGGAAATCTTCGGCTTGGGTACCGCGCAACTTGTTGGGCTCGGCTCCCATCTCGAAGGTAATTTTGGCACCTTTCATCAGCTCGTCGTACTTCAGGTAGTTTTTGCTGTACGCCTTACCGTTGAAGGTCATCGACTCCACATAGCGGTTTTGCGCGCTGTTTTCAGGCGCCTCAATCTCGATGGTTTTACCGTTTTCGAGCGTCACCGTAATCTTCTGAAACAGCGGTGCCCCCAGCACATATTCGTCAACAGCCGGCGTTACCGGGTAGAAGCCCATGGCCGAGAACACATACCAGGCCGAGGTCTGCCCATTGTCCTCGTCGCCACAATAGCCGTCGGGCTGAGGCGTGTACAACCGGTTCATCACCTCGCGCAGCCAATACTGGGTTTTCCAGGGCTGTCCGGCATAATTGTACAGGTAGATGGCATGCTGAATGGGTTGGTTGCCGTGCGCATAGTTGCCCATGTTCATGATCTGCATCTCGCGGATTTCGTGGATCACCTGCCCGTAGTACGAGTCGTCAAAAATTGGCGGAACCACAAATACCGAATCCAACATGCTGGTAAAGCTTTCGTTGCCGCCCATCAGGTCAATCAAGCCCTGCACATCGTGAAAAACCGACCAGCTGTAGTGCCAGCTGTTTCCCTCGGTAAAGGCATCGCCCCACTTAAAGGGACTGAATGGCGACTGGAATGTGCCATCCTCGTTTTTCCCGCGCATCAGTTTGGTTTCGGGGTCGAACACATTCTTATAGTTCATGGCCCGTTTGGCAAAAACAGCCAGCTCCTTTTTGGGCTTGCCCAGTTCTTTTCCCAACTCGTAAATACAATAATCGGCAAAAGCATACTCGAGCGTGCGGGCCACATTTTCGTTAATTCCCACGTTGTAGGGCACATAGCCCAGCTTATTGTAATACTCCCAGCCATAGCGGCCCACCGAGTTCACCGGCCCTTTGTTGGTGGTATTTTTCACCACGGCATCCCACAAAGTGTTAATATCGTAGCCGCGCAAGCCTTTCAGATAGGCATCGGCAATAATGGTTGCCGAGTTCGATCCAATCATACAATCGCGGTGCCCGGGGCTGGCCCACTCGGGCAAAAAGCCACTCTCCTTGTAGGCATTAGCCAGCCCTTCCTGTATTTGTTCGTTCAGCGACGGGTACATCAGGTTGAAAAAGGGAAACACAGCCCGGAACGTATCCCAGAAACCGTTGTCGGTAAACATGTAGCCCGGCAAAACTTCCCCATTGTAAGGGCTGTAGTGAACCACCTGGCCCTCGGCATCGAACTCGTAGAACTTACGCGGGAACAACAGCACCCGGTACAGGCACGAGTAAAACGTTTCGAGCTGATCGTCGCTTCCGCCCGACACAGCAATACGCCCCAGCTCCTGGTTCCAGATGTCGGCTCCCTGCGCTTTCACCTGGTCGAACGAGTCGTTGCCCAGCTCGTTCAGGTTCCGCTCAGCCTGCTCGAAGCTGATAAACGATGACGCCACGCGAGCACAAATCTGTTCGCCTTTGCTGGTTTTAAACTGAAGGGCGGCACCAACGTGCTGGTCTTTCAGCTCGCTCACGCCCTCAACAAGGGCATCGGTGCTCCACACATCGCTTTTCACAAACGGCTTGTCGAACACCACCACAAAGTAGTTTTTGAAATTATCGGGCACGCCACCGCTGTTGCGGGTCGTGTAGCCAATGATCTTTTGCTCTTCGGGAATAACCTTCACATAAGATCCCTGATCAAAGGCATCAACCAGAACAAACGATTTGTCGGTTTCGGGGAAAGTGAAACGGAACATGGCCGCCCGCTCGGTTGGTGTAATTTCGGTCACCACATCGTAGTCGGCCAGGTATACCTTATAATAGTGTGGTTTGGCCACTTCGGCCTTATGCGAAAACCAGCTTCCGCGTTCCTGGCCTTTAATCTTCAAGTCGCCCGTCATCGGGAAGAGCGAAAACTGTCCGTAATCGTTAATCCACGGGCTGGGCTGGTGGGTTTGTTTAAAACCCTGAATTTTATCGGCGTCGTAGCCATAGACCCAGCCATCGCCCATATTACCGGTTTGGGGAGTCCAGAAGTTCATCCCCCAGGGGCGTGCAATGGCCGGATAGGTATTCCCGTTGGAAAGCTTGAATTCCGAATCGGTTCCCATCAGCGTACTCACGTAATCCAGCGGTTTGCTTTGTTGGGCGAACAAGCTGTGGCCGCACACAAAAAAGCACAAAAGCATTAATGTTCTAAGTTTTCTGTTCATAGCTCAATAGCGTTGATATAAATATTTGATTCAGGTAAAAATGTCGTTGCTGAAGGTGTCCTGCATGCTCAGGCAGCGTACAATAATAACACAATTCGGCAGATTATTAAAGTACGTAAGCCATATCGAACAGCACGACAAGCAATGGCGACTATCGCCAATTCTCGGCAAGAGCCCACGCCCCGCGGCTTGTCAACGCTTATGCCGAGTGGATTCTCCATCCAACAAAAGCCCCCGGCAGCATACAAAAAAGGCTGCCCCTTGTATAAAGGACAGCCTCTTTCCGGAAAATTGGATGCTTCGTTTTAGTTGGCAGCCACCACCTCGGGGCTCATCACCACCTGAACGGTATCGGCTTTGTCGAAAACTTTCTTCGCTGTTTTCACAAGCAGCTCGGGTGTAATTTTCTCAACTAAAGCTTTGTATTGTTCGTCGTTATATATCGGATCATCGGTTTGCAAATAATCAACCAAGTCGGTTAACCAATGCTTATTGGTTTTAACGCTTTCTTCGCGTCGGTTTAAAACCGAAGCCTTCACTTCGTTAAAATCCTCCATATCGATGGTGCCGTTTTTCAGCAGGTCAATCTGCTCGTAAACAACCTCCAGCAGGCGGTTCAGCTTTTCGGGGTCGGTATCGAAACTGATTACCACGCGATAACGATCGTCGGGGATGGTCGAGAAGCTGGCTCCTACACCAACGCCATAACTGCCACCCTCCTGCTCACGAATGGTATCGAGGTATTTTTTCGACAACAACTGGCCAAGGAAATACATGCTCAGCTTACTGGTTTCCTGATTTTTCATGTCGCCCGAAAGGTTCAGGTAAACACTGGTCTTAGGCGTATCCATCGCACGCACAACGGTGCGTTCAGTTTTGCCTTTTGCCGGAACCATCCGGTGATCGACAAATTGTTCTGTTTTACCGGTTCCCGGGATGTTCCCGATGTAAGTTTGAATTTGAGACAACATCTCCTCGCTCACATTGCCCACAAACACAAAGCAGAAATCGCTCGCATTGCTGATCCGTTCCTGATAAACCTGCTTGGCTTTATCCAGACTAACAGCATCGAGGAATTGCTGATTCAGCACCTGTGCACGGGGGCTGTAGTTGTTAACAACCCGGGTAATGGTGTCGCGCATGGCCTTCTTGTTATCGGCCGAGGCATTGGCCAGGTATGCCGAATACTGATCGACGATCTTTTTATAGGAGTTTTCGTCGAAACGCGGAGCCGTAAAATACAGGTAAGTTAACTGCAACAAAGTACCAAAGTCGCGAATATTGCTCGATCCGCTAAAGCCTTCCGTGTTTTCACCAATGAAAGGAGTGATGCTCACAATCTGGCCGGTCAGCTTTTTAGCCAGGTCGGTGGCTTTAAAGGCTCCCAAGCCCGAATTTTCAACCACACTTACCGAGAAATCGGCCGAGGCCAGTTCGTCTTCGGGCAATAATGAAGTACCTCCGAAAGAATAAGCGGAGAACAAGATCTCGTCCTTGGCCAAATCGGTCGGATAAATAATAACCCGGGCGCCGTTGGCCAGCACATAACCTTTAGCCTCGTCAACACCGGGGATCGCGAAGGTTTCTTTCACATCGGCCGGTGTCAATTGATCGGGCACCAGCGGTGTATCGTTTGTTTCTTCCTGATAAGCCTCAAGATCGGCAGCTTCAACATCGGCCATCACCGACTCAATGTCGGCCAGCTCCGGATATTCAACACCTTCCGTTTCGGGACCAGTCACGGTAATATTCACATTCTTGTTGTTTTGGAATTGCGCCACCGCTTTATTCACATCCTGCAAGCTAATACCGGCCAGCACCGACTTTTGCATTTCCAGCCCTCCCTTGGGCGTCAAAAACGGATCAGCTTCGAGAAAATAGTTATAAAGCTGCTGTGCCCAGGCATCGTTCTGAATTTTATCTTGATTAGCAACCATATTTTCATATTGGCTGATAATATTCTGCTTGGCACGGTCCAATTCAGCTTGCGTGAAACCAAACTTCCGGGCACGTACCCATTCGGTATAAGCCTCGCGGTATGCTTCCAGACTTTGTCCGGGCTTTGGAACAGCGAACAAGGTAAAGTTCTGCTGCAATCTGGAGGCGGAATACATGCCGGCCTGAGCAGCCAGCAAAGCGGTTTCATTATTTTGAATGAACTCTTCGAAACGCTTATTCTGCATGGTAAACACCAGCGAGCTCATGGCATCTTCGCGCATGTAGTTTTCATCCTTCACCAAGGGCTTATCCGACATTTCCTTGTAAAATATACGGGTGTACTTTTCTTCTTTGTCGGTTGCCAGGCAGAAATAAGTTTCATCGTGATCAGGAATGCGTTCAAAGCCGCGTTCAGCACGCTGTGCAGCCAATGGAATTTCAGAGAAGATGGCTTTAATCTTGCTTTCAATTTCCTGTGGATTAATATCCCCCACAACAATCACCGCCTGCAAATCGGGGCGATACCATTTGTGGTAGTAGTCGCGTAGAACCTGGTATTCAAAATTATTCACAATATTGATATCACCAATGGGCATACGGTCGGCATATTTCGAACCTTTAAACTGCCATTGCGACGTTTGCTCGTAAATACGCAGCGAAGCATTCCGGCGTGTACGCCACTCCTCGCGAATCACGCCCCGTTCGGCATCAATCTCGTCGTCCTGAAGCAGCAAGCTCCCCGACCAGTCGTGCAACACATACAAACAGGAGTCAATCAGCCAGTCTTCGCCTACCGGAACATTGCTGATATTGTAAACAGTCTCGTCGTATCCGGTGTAAGCGTTGATGTCGGCACCAAACCGAACACCTTGCTTTTCCAGCATTTTCAAAAAGCCTTTGCCGGCAAAATGTTCGGTACCATTAAACGCCATGTGCTCCAAAAAGTGCGCTAAGCCTTTCTGATCGTCATTTTCGAGAATGGATCCGACATTTTGCGGAAAATAAAAACTAACCCGCTCTTTGGGGAACTCGTTATGCATGATGTAGTAGTGCATTTTATTGGGCAACACACCACTTACGACACGATCATCCAAGGGGATTGTTGTACTCATCTGAGCCTGTGCAACTCCACTTAGTGCAACAAAAAGGGCAATCAAATTTACCAGTTTCAGTTTCATTGTTGTGATATTTTCGAACGACTAAGCCTAAGCGTTCTATTGAAATTAATTTTTACTTCATGCTATCTGTCAGCACAATCATACATTCATTACAACACGGATTCAAAAAAAATGTTAAACATCAGTTTTGCGCCATCAAATTTTCAAGGAATCAATTTCGATAAATTCTATGATTTTCCTTAAATTCAAAGCTTTGAGCTGCAAGATAGTTTGCTAAAAAAAAATATCTTTGGCACGCTTTAAAATTAACCCTTATTGACAAGTTAGTAGAATGAGAAAATGGCGCATTGAGGATACCGAAGAGCTTTACAACATCAATGGTTGGGGCATTAACTATTTCTCGGTAAACGACAACGGCAACGTAGTGGTAACACCTCAAAAAGGTGGACCTCAAGTAGATCTGAAAGAACTGGTAGAAGAGTTGCAAATTCGCGATGTAGCAACACCGGTTTTGGTCCGCTTCCCCGATATTTTAAACAGCCGGATTGAAAAGATGACCAGCTGTTTCAAAATCGCAGCCAAGGAGTATGATTACCAGGCTAACAGCTACCTGATTTACCCGATCAAGGTGAACCAAATGCGCCCTGTTGTTGAAGAAATTGTCAGTCATGGCCAAAAATTCAACATCGGTCTGGAAGCCGGATCAAAACCCGAGCTGCATGCAGTTATTGCAATTAACACCGATTCGGACTCGCTGATTATTTGTAATGGCTACAAGGACGAAGACTATGTAGAGCTGGCTTTGCTGGCCCAGAAAATGGGACGACGCATTTTTATTGTTGTTGAAAAGCTCAACGAACTGAAACTGATTGCCCGCGTAGCCAAACGACTGAAAATAAAGCCCAACCTGGGTATTCGCGTAAAACTGGCCAGCAGCGGCAGTGGCAAGTGGGAAAGCTCGGGTGGCGATGGCAGTAAATTTGGATTAACGTCGAGCGAGATTCTGGAAGCGCTGGACTTTTTGGAGCGCAACAATCTGAAAGAATGCATGAAACTGGTACACTTCCACATTGGTAGCCAGGTCAATAAAATTCGCCGCATTAAGATTGCCTTGCGCGAAGCATCGCAGTTTTACGTACAGCTTGCCAAACTGGGCTTCAATGTTGAATTTGTGGATATTGGCGGCGGACTGGGAGTGGACTACGACGGCACCCGCTCGGCCAACCGCGAAAGCAGCGTAAACTACAGCATCCAGGAATACGTGAACGACGCCATCTCGGCTGTGGTTGATGCTGCCAACAAAAACGGCATTCCCCACCCCAACATTATTACCGAATCGGGGCGCTCGCTGACGGCTCATCATTCGGTGCTGATTTTCGAAGTGCTCGAGTCGGCCTCGCTGCCCAGTTGGGACGAGGAACTGGATCTGCACGAAACCGACCACGATCTGGTAAAGGAACTCTACGACATTTGGGACAACCTGAACCAACCACGGATGCTGGAAGCATGGCACGACTCGCAACAAATCCGCGAAGAAGCACTGGATCGTTTCTCGCTGGGCTTGCTGGATCTGAAAACACGCGCCCAGATCGAACGTTTATTCTGGTCAATTGCCCGCGACATCGACAAAATGGTGAGCAAAATGCGCCACTATCCCGAAGAGCTGGGATCGCTGTCGAAACTATTGTCGGATAAATATTTTTGCAATTTCTCGTTGTTTCAGTCGCTACCCGACAGCTGGGCCATCGATCAGTTGTTCCCGATCATGCCCATCCATCGGCTGGATGAAAAACCGGATCGCTCGGCCACCCTTCAGGACATTACCTGCGACTCAGACGGGAAGATCGACAACTTCATCTCGACCCGAAATATTTCATACAACCTGCCGGTGCACTCGCTGAAAGCCCGCGAATCGTATTATATTGGTGTATTCCTGGTTGGAGCCTACCAGGAAATTCTGGGCGACCTGCACAACCTGTTTGGCGATACCAACGCCGTTCACGTTTCGGTGAACGATGAAGGGTACCACATCGATCAGGTGATTGACGGGGAAACCGTAGCCGAAGTGCTGGACTATGTGCAGTACAATCCCAAAAAGATGGTTCGTGCCGTCGAAACCTGGGTGACCAAGTCGGTGAAAGCCGGAAAAATCACAGCCGAAGAAGGCAAAGAGTTCCTGGCCAACTACCGATCGGGCCTCTACGGGTATACCTATTTAGAGTAAGATCATCCAATTTACAGATACCACAAGCCATCCCTCACCGGATGGCTTTTTCTTTCTGAAAGTCTACCACGCAAACACACTAAGGGCAATGTCAATAACTGGTTTTGATTAGAGGTGGAGCGACAACCCGAGAACTTTTGACAACAACGACAACAGCATCGTCGAAAAATAGTAAACTTTCATCCCTGTTCGAGATTCCCCGGAATCATCTGTGCTTTTTGTATTTCCACCTCCCGGTAAGTACATCAAAACAACAAAAAGCTTAGAAACAACGCACATTCTCCCCTTCCGGCAGATCACCAATCAACAGGATACATACCGCACAATATCTTGGTCCCGATGAACAATTTCAACCAACAAAGTATTATCTTCACTGGGAGCGGATTAATTCAACTAAAACACCCGAAATATTATGGAAGAAATTGAAAACATTGAACTTGTTTACTTAACCATGGACGATTATGAGGAGCTTAAACAAGCCATGATCGAAGCGTACCACAAAATGCAGGAATCGTATTGGGAGAAAACCCATATTGATACCCTGATTTCAAAATTTCCGGAAGGCCAGATTGCCATTAAGGTAAACGGGCAATTCGCCGGGGCAGCTTTATCCATCATCCTGGACTACAACAAATTTGAAAACGGCCATACTTACCGGCAAATCACCGGAAACCATACCTTTAAAACACACGATCCCAACGGCGACATGCTTTACGGGATCGACATCTTCATTCGTCCCAAATACCGCGGTTTGCGCTTGGGCCGACGACTGTACGACTACCGCAAAGAACTGTGCGAGCGCCTGAACCTGCGCGGTATTGCTTTCGGCGGACGAATACCCAATTACCACAAGTACGCCAGCGAGATGACGCCCAAACAATACATCGAAAAGGTTCGGCGAAAAGAAATTCACGATCCGGTACTGGACTTCCAGATTTCGAACGATTTTCACCCGGCACGAATTTTAAAGAACTACCTGATTGGCGACAAAGAATCGAACGATTACGCCGTACTGCTGGAATGGGACAACATCTACTACGAAAAGCCTAGTGTGACGGCCACAACCGTGAAAAAAGTCGTCCGCCTGGGCTTGGTACAATGGCAAATGCGCCTCTATAAAAATGTGGAAGAGTTAATGCAGCAGGCCGAGTATTTTGTGGATGCCGTGTCGGGCTACCGCTCCGACTTTGCCCTGTTCCCCGAATTTTTTAATGCTCCGCTGATGGCCGAGAACAACCATCTGGGCGAGGCCGATGCCATTCGGGAGCTGGCCTCCTACACCGAGTCGCTGGTACAACGCTTTGCCGAGCTGGCCATTTCGTACAATATCAACATTATTACCGGCAGCATGCCCGAGCTGGTCGACGGCAAACTGTACAACGTGGGCTACCTGTGTAAACGCGACGGCGGCATCGACCGCTTTGAAAAACTGCACGTCACCCCCGACGAAGAGAAAGTGTGGGGCTTACAGGGAGGCTCGCAACTGAAAACCTTCGATACGGATTGTGGCAAAATAGGCATCTTAATTTGTTACGATGTTGAATTTCCGGAACTCAGCCGCCTGCTAGCCCTCGAAGGCATGGATATTTTGTTTGTCCCCTACCTCACCGACACACAAAACGGCTTCTCCCGGGTTCGCCATTGTGCGCAGTCGCGGGCCATCGAGAACGAATGCTACGTGGCCATTACCGGTAGTGTGGGCAACCTGCCCAAAGTTCACAATATGGATATTCAATACGGGCAATCCATGGTATTTACGCCCTGCGACTTCTCCTTCCCGGCAGCCGGAATCAAAGCTGAGGCAACGCCAAACACCGAGATGATTCTGATTGCCGATGTGGATATTGACATGCTTCGCGAGCTGAACCAATTTGGAGCTGTTCGGAACCTGCGCGATCGCCGAACCGACCTCTACGAATTAAAAGTGAAATAAATTCAACATGAAATAATACAACAAGAAGGCTCGTTCACAAGTTATTTTGAACGAGCCTTCTTTTGTCTATTACCTTGCTATAGCGTCTTAACCCAGAATCTGGTTTGCATATTCCCTGGCGTTTGAAACCACCGCATCTTCAGCTGGCTGAGTGCTTGCACCATAGAAGACATGACTGGGAAGTACTTCACAGCCACAATAGTGGAAAGTTACCGACATTGGTTTCAATAAATCATCCAGCGTAATCCGGCTTTCGTAAGTATCCTTCGTTCCTCCGGTTGACACCGCGAAACGAATCTTTTTACCTTTCATTTTATCGCCCCCCGGACCAAAAGCCCAACCGTAAGTAAACACCTCGTCCAGGTACTTTTTCAAAGCAAAAGGCACATTAAACCAATGCAGAGGAAATTGAAAAACAATCTCATCGTATTTTGAAAGCAGAGCCTGCTCGGCTGCAACATCAAAGTTTAAATCGGGATATTTTTCGTACAACGAATGAATTTCCAGGGCATCGGGATGATTGGCTAACTCGGCTAGCCAAATACGGTTGATCAGCGAATCCTTTAATGATGGATGAGCTACAATAACTAATTTCGACATGATTTTCCTCGTGTTTAAATGTTTTACTGTCAAAAATAGATAGAAGACTTTTTTATCTGTTATCAATTTGCACCGATGCTTATCAAACGGAATATTTCTCGCGATACTCGGCAGGCGTTAGTCCGACATACCTTTTAAAGAAGCGCGAAAAATTCGGAGGTGCCGAAAAATTAAACTTATAGCTGATTTCGGCAATGGTGAGTTTCGAAGACAGCAATTCGCTTTTACAAACCTGCAGCAAGCTATTTCTGATCACAACATTGGCATTCTCCCCGTAAAAACGCAAGCAAAGCGCATTCAGCTGATTGCGGTTAATATCCATCATTTCTGCATAATCCTGCACGGTTTGCTTGTGCTGAATATGCTGTTTAAGCAAGGTCTTCAGCCGGATGATTTCCGTATTCTCGTAGCAGCGGTCCGAAAGCCGGTAATGTTCGCCATACAACCGATTTAAGTGCAGCAAAAGCTGGTACCAGTAGGCCTGTACAAAAAACAACCGGTCGAGATTGCTTTTTCCGAGCTCGCTGCGAATCGAGGCATATAGCTCACTAATCCTGGCTAGATGCTCCTTGCTCAAAGGCAACACCGGCGACTGTTGTTTATAACTAAAAAAGTGAAGCCGATGCAAAAAAGCCGTATCTTTAAGAAAACCATCAACAAAGTCCTCAACAAAAAACAAAACATAGGAATCGGCACTCTGATCAACCTGCCAGCTGCGCACTGTAAAGGGAGGAAGCATGATTGCCGTAGGGCCACTCAGCTCTATGGGCTCGCCATCCGCCCACAGCTTCCCCTCAACTTGGGGAAACCAAAAAAGCTCGTAAAAAGAAGTCGTATGCGGGTCTTTCAAACCATTACTATAGCCGGCAATGGCTTCAAACGGAAGGCAATCCACCAATTGTTGATCGCCGTTTTTAGCTTTTGAAAAATGAAAGGTGAGCATATCCCTCGTGCACATCATGGTATTTCAGCCCAAAAATAAGCAACTTATTTAACTTCGGGGAAAGACAGAGGCCACAGCTTATTAAAAGTGTGGCCTCATCTCTCATCATTATCAATCATTCTAAAAGAAACAAAAAATTGTCATGGCTATTTGTATCTTTTCTTCGATTAAAACAAGCCGTCAACCGAGAGGTAGCGTTCGCCGGTGTCGTAGCTAAAGGTTACAATGCGCGAACCTTTGGGGAGCTCGGGTAATTTTTTGGCAATCGCTGCCAGTGAGGCTCCCGACGAAATACCAACAAACAAACCTTCCTCCTTGGCAGCGCGCTTGGCATATTCAAAAGCTTCCTCCTTCGACACCTGAATTGTTCCATCCAACAGATCAGTCAGCAGGTTTTGCGGAATAAATCCGGCGCCGATTCCCTGAATGGCGTGTGGCCCGGGAGCACCACCTCCAATAACAGGCGAGGCATCCGGCTCAACAGCAAATGTTTTTACATTCGGAAACTTGGCCTTTACAACATCGCTCACCCCCGAGATATGACCTCCGGTACCCACTCCGGTAATTAAATAGTCGAAGCCATCGGGCAGATCGGCAATAATTTCCTGTGCTGTTTTCTTGCGATGTGCATTGATGTTTGCCACATTATCGAACTGCGACGGGATCCAGGCATTGCTGTTTGCGGCGGCAATCTCTTCAGCCTTGGCAATCGCACCTTTCATGCCTTTTTCCTTAGGCGTAAGCACCAGCTCGGCACCATAGGCTGTTAAGATACGGCGACGCTCAATCGACATCGATTCAGGCATTACCAGAATCAGCTTGTAGCCTTTCACGGCCGCAACCAAAGCCAGCCCAATACCGGTGTTTCCCGATGTTGGCTCAACCAGCAAGCTGTCTTTATTAATCACGCCTTCAGCCTCGGCGGCCTCAACCATCTCCAGGGCAATACGGTCTTTAATGCTCCCCCCTGGATTGGTTTTCTCTACTTTCACATACACTTCATAGTCTGACGGAAACAGACGGTTTAAACGAACGAGCGGCGAATTGCCGATGGTTTCCAAGATGTTGTTAAATTTCATTTGTCTTTGTTTTTATAGCGTTCTTAAAAATAAATTCAAAAAAAAAGCCTTCCCAACGGGAAGGCTCTATATGCATTGTATTGCGAAACAGTCTTAATCAAGTAGACATACACCTTCCCCATTTTGTATTTGCATACAACAGCACATATACATATTGAAGAAGTTTGTCGTCATTTTTTTCTTTTCGTTATCTGGAACAAATCTAAATAAAATATTTTACCAACAAAGTTTTTTACCGAATTAATTTCGATAAAACAGCCATTTTACAATTTCCTTAACACTAACTTTCTTGCCGTACATCAAAATTCCGGTGCGGTAAATCTTCCCGGCCACCCAGATTACCCCAACAATTGAAGCCAGCAAAACAGTCATCGACAGGAGCAGCTCCCAGCCGGGCACTCCAAACGGAACACGCACCATCATGATGATGGGCGAGGTAAACGGAATGATGGAAGCCCAAAAGGCCAGCGCTCCCTCGGGGTTTTTCACCACCGGGAACAAAATGATGATCGAAAAAATTAAGGGCAACATCAGCGGAAACATAAACTGTTGGGCATCTTCATCCTGATCGACGGCCGAGCCGACAGCCCCCATCAGCGAGGCATAAATAAAAAAGCCGCCCAGAAAATAAAAAATAAAGGTGCCGACAATGAGCCACAGGTTCAGATTACCGACCATGTCGATCACTTCGATTGCCATGTTTTGCTGTTGTTCCTGCACCATGGGCGCGGCAGCCATACCCGGCGTGCTCATCAGATCGTGGGTAGCCTGCACGCTTTGCACCCCTTCGCCCCCACCAAAGGTTTGTACGCCCGCAATAACGGCCCCGCCAATAATCACCCAAAAGGCCAGCTGCGTGAGGCCGACCAGGCCAATGCCAATAATTTTCCCAAACATGAGCTGCATGGGCTTTACCGATGAAATGATGACCTCGACAATCCGGTTTGTTTTTTCCTCCATCACGCCACGCATCACCATCATGCCGTACATCATCACAAACATATAAATAACAAAGCCGGCGATATAACCCACGCCCATGGCAATCTCGGTCGAGCTTTTCACCGTTTCGCCTTGCTCGCCCACCTTAATGGTTTCGAGCTGAATGTTGGTATGCGTAGCCGCCAGCTTTTGCTCCAGATCGGGAATGCCGATTTGGTCGATCACCGTTTGCTTTTTGTCGCCTTCCAGGATCTGTTCCAACCGACGGTCGATCCCGTTTTTCACATCGATGGTCACTTGCTTGTCGGAAAACAGCTGAGCGCGGTTGGCGCTTAAAATATTGGGAGGAATAAACAACAGCGCGTAAAAAGGGCTGCTTTTCAAATCCTCTTTCACCCGCAGATATTCTTCGCGGGGTATAAAATGAAACCGGGTATAGTCGGAGCTTTCCAGGCGGCCCAGGAAAATGCCGGAGCCATCGTACACGGCAATGGTTCGCTCTTCGTGGTCGTCCTGCATGGCCAGCCAGGCGGGCAAAATAGTCATGGCCGCAAAAATGAAGGGCACCAGCAAAGTCATGATGATGAAGGACTTTTTGCGTACGCGGGTGAGGTATTCGCGTTTTAAAATTAACAGCGCTTTGTTCATGGTTTATTGCTTTTGGTTGGCTTGTTCAACAACTTGAATAAAAACTTCATTCATACTCGGAATCACTTCGCGGAAGGCTGAAACGTCGAGCGTGCCGGTCAGTTTCTGCAATATTTCGCGATTGCTTTCGCCATCCGCCTTTCGGAACTTGGCCAACTGCCGGTTGCCGCGGATATCCGTTTCGAGTAACTCAAATCCATTGGCTGTAAACAAGGGATTCAGCTCACCCAATTCGGGCGTCTCAAGCTCGTATTCACCCAGCTTATACTGCTCCTTGATATCGTAAATATTGCCATCGAGGATTTTCTTCGACTTATTGATCAGGGCAATATGGTCGCAAATTTCTTCCACCGAGCCCATATTATGGGTCGAAAAGATGATGGTTGACCCCTGATCGCGCAACGACAGGATTTCGTCCTTCAACAACTTGGTATTAATGGGGTCGAAACCGCTGAAGGGTTCATCGAAAATCAGCAGTTTAGGCTCGTGAATCACCGTGGTTACAAACTGGATCTTCTGGGCCATCCCCTTCGATAGTTCTTCCACCTTTTTATTCCACCAGGGTTGAATTTCGAACTTCTCGAACCACTTTTTCAGGTTGCGCAGGGCATCGCGCCGCGACATGCCTTTCAACTGCGCCAGGTACAAGGCCTGCTCGCCCACTTTCATCTTTTTGTACAAGCCGCGCTCCTCGGGCAGGTAGCCGATATGCTGAATATCGGAGGCTTTCAGCTTACGCCCCATCAGGTACACTTCGCCCGAATCGGGGGCGGTAATCTGGTTGATAATCCGGATCAAGGTTGTTTTGCCGGCTCCGTTGGGACCCAGCAGTCCAAATACCGACTGCTCGCGAACCGAGAGGCTAACCCGATCGAGCGCCCGGTGTCCGGCATAGTCTTTAACAACATCCTCCGCTTTAAAAAATTCCATAACGATAAGATTGAATTTCTGTTAGTCGAATTTGCGAGTTATTTATGATTAGCTCAAAGTTACGAAAAGGCCGTGGCACCGCCCAAGGCAATCGGCAAACCGCCGAAAAAAACAGACCAGGACTCCGGCCATACGGACTTTCGGCCTAATTGACGCGGGTAACGCCGCCCGACACCACAAACTTCATGGCCTCGGCCGGTGGCATATCCAGCTTTTTCACCGCCGACGCTTCAACCATATACAATTGTCCGGAAAAGGCGTACGAATGCGGGAAATACACCGCCACCATCCCGGGCATATCGAGTTCGTCGAGGTTTGGTTGCGTCAGAAAGCCCATCCGCCACTGGTTATTTTCTTTATTGAGACACACCATCACCGGAGTATTAAATTTCTTCTCTTTCCCCACAAATGCCGTAAACAGGTCGACCAGCGAACCGTAGATCAGCTTCAACAAAGGAGTGCGTCTGAGAATCCCCTCCCATAGCTTTTTGACCGGGTTAAGAACAATATATTGCCCGACGAAACCCAATAAGGTTAACAGCAGAAACAAAATGAGGATACCAACACCGGGAACAATGTGCCCCAGCCACGATTCCAACAACCGTCGCAGGAATCCATCGATCAGATCAAAAGCAAACCAGATAAAGTAAATGGTCAATGCTATTGGGGCGACCAGAAGCAGGCCCTGCATGAAATAGGTAACAAATCTTTTCATCGAACTTGTTTTTAGGATGAGATTTAATATGAGTAAAAATGAGCAGACATTATAAAAACTGAACCAATTTTATTGCAAAAATTAAGTATCTGCTTTATATTTGCAACATATATTGAGACATAAAGATGCCTGCAGGTCTATCTGCAGAAACGAAGATAAAAACAAAAAAACAGATAAAGAGCTATCCAGAATTGCTGATAGCTCTTATTTTTTTATCTATACTTCATTTTTAAATAAATCAATATGGCATACAAATCAGAACTATTTTCTTTCGCAGTTTATCCGAGTTATAATAATGCGATTAAATTTTTAGCAGAAGATTTAGCCTCAACTGAAGAATGGGATTATTCAGACGCTCACGAAAAAAAATACCCAATCTTAAAAAACTACTTAGAATTTACCTTCCGAAAATTAAAACAAGAAAATAAAGTAGCCTTCACCTCCGACAACAAATTTGCGTGCTTTAATACGGGCCTTGTAACCGACAATTTAGAAGATATTTATGCATTTTTTGAAGAATATCGAAATCCAAGACCTGGCTCAACAGTTCCATTTTGTTTTAAAGCATTCTTGAAAGAAAGTGATAATAATATTCTTCGAAATTTCTCAGGTAATATTCCGGATGTTGCTAATTTTTTTGAAAAACCTGAGCTTTTAATCTTCAATCCAAAGTGCAGACTTATCCCCGACATTGACCATATTATTCAAGATAATATCGGAAGATTTCCTACACATTTAAGAGGAGCAGATGATGGTGAATTAAGGCGACAACTTGTGGGTGCAATTGACGAAATAAAGAAAAAAGTGCGAACAAATTATAAAATTGCTGTTCCGCAGTATTACGACGGAAAAATTCAATTACTACTACCTCTCTGTTTAACTGCCGGTTCTCCGAATCCTGATTTAGCGCTCGTCGTTCATAAACTTAATGAGGATACCTATACCGCAAGAACTTGTTTGACCTTAAAGATGGCCTATAATAATGCGCGATTGATTGTAAAACCTCAAAGCAACTGGCTAAAACCTTAACGAACAGCCATAAATAGACACTCAGAACGTGTGTTAATTTTGCGTATTCTGGCTTAAGCATATTTATCGTAAAAACAACTGGTCTCATTTAACCGGATACTGCTTAAACAAGCACTTACCACCCCGACATCAAGCTAGCGGAAACAACAAGCGGTATGCTTGACCTTCGCTCCGGGCACTGCGCCATTCATCAAAATCGAAATTGATTAAAAGTATTTCATCGTTCATCAATTTACAATCAGCTTCATGATTAAAATTTCGTTTTCTTATAAATTACAATCAATAACAGCTCTAATCACTATCATTACTCTTCTAATCCGATTGCGATTATAATATTTTCGATTAGAAGCAGTCCCAAATTGAATGACAAAAGCCATTGCTGAAAAATGAAAACCCGTCCGATAGGACAAGGTTCCTTTTTGATCAAAAGTGCAAACAGAAAAAGCAGTCGGGTTTGGAACAACGCCCATCAACACCAATTTGCTACAAATGAGTCGTGCCTTTTGGTTGCAGCTGAATCGCCATTCAAAGCATCTCCGATGCGGTTTGGACTCGCTGCCGACCGCAGGCAGGCGTGTCAGCCAAAGCGACTTTAAATCGAAAAAAAGGCCTTCCCTTGCGGAAAGACCTTCTTCACTTTATTTGT
This sequence comes from Mangrovibacterium marinum, assembly GCF_003046625.1. GTDB lineage: Bacteria > Bacteroidota > Bacteroidia > Bacteroidales > Prolixibacteraceae > Mangrovibacterium > Mangrovibacterium marinum. The sequence goes on along the minus strand of NZ_QAAD01000008.1, from coordinate 145,179 downwards.
TTGGCTTGAATTACGCTTTGTATTCGTCCCAATGTTTGATGGCGATATCATCCATTTTGTATTTGCATACGGCATAGATGAAGGCACTTGCCACACGGGCATTGGTGATCAACGGCACATTATAGTCGATGGCGCTACGGCGGATTTTGTACCCGTTGCTCAACTCGCGTTTCGAGTAGTTTTTCGGGATATTCACCACCAGGTCAATCTTTTTATCGCGCATGTACTCCACCGTGTTCGGATGCAAATCTTCCTCGTCCGGCCAGTGCAGCATGGTTGATTCCACCTGATTTTCGCGCAGGAAGCGGTGTGTACCTTCTGTTGCATAGATGTTGAATCCACGTTCCTGCAACAAGCGGGCGCTGTTCAGCAATTCCAGTTTCGAGCGTGCCGGTCCCGACGAGATCAGCACATTTTGCTTCGGAATGCGGTAGCCTACCGACAACATCGACTTCAGAATAGCTTCGTAGAAGTTCTCGCCGATACAGGCAACCTCACCGGTCGACGACATGTCAACGCCCAATACCGGGTCGGCATTCAGCAAACGGTGGAAAGAAAACTGCGGTGCTTTAACGCCCACGTAATCCAACTCGAACAACGACTTGTCAGGCTTTTCGTAGGGTACACCCATCATCACTTTGGTCGCAATTTCAATCATATTGATCTTCATCACCTTCGACACAAAGGGGAAGCTTCGCGATGCCCGCAGGTTACACTCAATAACTTTGATGTCGTTGTCCTTAGCCAGGAACTGCATATTGAAGGGCCCTGAAATTTCCAAAGCTTTGGCAATCTCGCGCGAAATTTTCTTGATCCGGCGGATGGTTTCAACATACAATTTTTGCGGCGGGAATACGATCGTTGCGTCACCCGAGTGCACCCCGGCAAACTCAACGTGCTCAGAGATGGCATAAGCCACCATTTCGCCTTTATCGGCTACGGCATCAATTTCAATTTCCTTGGCTTGTTCAATGAACTCGGTCACCACCACCGGGTGTTCCTTCGATACATCGGCTGCCATTTGCAGGAAGTGCTCCAGCTGGTCGGGGTTCGACACCACGTTCATCGCGGCTCCCGAGAGCACATACGACGGGCGGATGAGCACCGGATAACCAACCGTTTCAATAAATTTATAGATATCGTCGATGCTGGTCAGCTCACTCCAACGCGGCTGGTCAACATGAATTTCGTCCAACAGGGCGCTGAATTTCTTGCGGTCTTCAGCGTTGTCAATCTTCAAGGCCGATGTTCCCAAAATAGGGACATTCTGTTTGTACAGTTTCATGGCCAGGTTGTTCGGAATCTGTCCGCCCACCGAAACAATCACCCCTTTGGGATTCTCCATTTCCTGGATGTCCATCACCCGCTCGAAAGTCAACTCGTCGAAATACAGGCGGTCGCAAGTATCGTAGTCGGTACTTACCGTTTCGGGGTTGTAGTTAATCATGATGGCGCGGTAACCTTCCTCGCGGATGGTGTTAATCGCGTTCACCGAACACCAGTCGAACTCAACCGAGCTACCAATGCGGTAGGCACCCGATCCTAATACAATCACCGACTTATCGTCGTTTTTAAATTCGATATCGTGTTCCGAACCATGATAAGTGAGGTACAGATAATTGGTTTGTGCCGGATATTCACCTGCCAGGGTGTCGATTTGCTTCACAAAGGGCACAATATTGCGGGCTTTCCGGTGAGCGCGAACCTTCAGCAAACCATCGTTGATTTCCTTGTTCGGGCATTCCATCACCAGGCGGGCAACCTGGAAGTCGGAGAAACCAGCTTTTTTAGCTTCCAGCAACAAGGTATCGTCCACCTCTTCAATCGTTGATTTTTCGCTCAACGCATTCTTCAGCTCATCGATATTTTGAAGCTTTTGCAGGAACCAGCGGTCAATTTTTGTTTTCTCGTGGATTTGCTCAACCGTATAACCTTTCGCGAAAGCTGCCGCAATAGCGAAAATACGACGGTCGGTCGGGTTGATCAGTTCTTCATCAATCTCGTCGATGGTGATTTCGTCCTTATTGCCGACAAAGCCGTGCATACCCACACCAACCATGCGGATTCCTTTCTGAATAGCTTCCTCGAAACTGCGGCCGATGGACATGATCTCGCCCACCGATTTCATGGAGCTACCCAGGTTTTTGGATACGCCGCTGAATTTATTTAAGTCCCAACGCGGGATTTTACAAACCACATAGTCCAAAGCCGGCTCGAAACAGGCCGTTGTGACTTTGGTTACCGAGTTTTTCAGCTCGTGCAAGCCATAGCCCAAACCAAGCTTGGCGGCTACAAAGGCCAGCGGATAACCGGTTGCCTTGGAGGCCAGGGCTGATGAACGCGACAGACGGGCATTCACCTCGATCACGCGGTAATCTTCCGAATGCGGATCGAGCGTAAACTGCACGTTACACTCACCGATAACCCCGATGCGGCGAATAATCTTGATGGCAATCTGACGCAGTTTGTGGTATTCCGAGTTCGACAGTGTTTGCGAAGGCGCAACAACAATCGACTCACCGGTGTGAATCCCCAGCGGGTCGAAGTTCTCCATGTTACAAACCGTGATACAGTTGTCGTACTTGTCGCGTACAACCTCGTATTCCACTTCTTTCCAGCCCTTCAGCGACTCTTCGACCAGCACCTGCGGCGAATACGAAAAGGCATTGGCCAGCAGTTTGTCTAGCTCTTTTTCGTTCGAGCAGAAACCACTACCCAAACCTCCTAAAGTGTAGGCTGCACGCACGATAATGGGGAAACCCAGTTTCTCGGCTGCGGCTTTACCTTCGGTCATATTGGTACAGGCAATGCTTCGTGGTGTTTTCACATCGATTTCCTTCAGGATACCGGCAAAAATCTCCCGGTCTTCGGTATCGATAATCGACTGAACCGGCGTACCGACAACCTGAATATTGTATTTCTCCAAAATTCCCTGATGGAACAAATCCACCCCGCAGTTCAGGGCCGTTTGGCCACCGAAAGCCAGCAAAATGCCATCGGGCTTCTCCTTTTTAATAACCTGCTCTACGAAATAAGCAGTAACCGGCAGGAAATAAATTTTATCGGCAATATTTTCAGAAGTCTGAATGGTTGCGATGTTCGGGTTGATCAGGATGGTTTCAACGCCTTCCTCTTTTAATGCTTTCAAGGCTTGCGACCCGGAGTAGTCGAACTCACCGGCTTCACCGATTTTAAGCGCTCCCGACCCCAGAACGATCGCCTTTTTTATACTTGTATTTAAACGTACCATAATTTGAATGTTTATGCTGCTGTTTTGCGTTAAAAAGCTTCGGTTAGCCTTTTTTGAATTTTACAATGTTTTCAATGAACTCGTCGAACAAATATTCCGTGTCAACCGGGCCACTGGCGGCTTCGGGGTGGAATTGCGTAGAGAAGAAAGGTTTCGTTTTGTGGCGGATCCCTTCATTGGTTTCGTCGTTCACATTGACAAACATAGGCTCCCAGTCTTGCGGAAGTGATTCCGGCGCTACAGCATAGCCATGGTTTTGAGAGGTAATAAAGCAGCGATCAGTACCGGCAAGCAAAACCGGTTGGTTGTGGCTACGGTGTCCGAATTTCAACTTATAGGTTTCAGCACCGGCAGCACGGGCGAGCAATTGGTTTCCTAAGCAAATCCCCATGATTGGTTTATCTTGTTGAATTGCTTTTTGAATGTATTCAACCGTCGTACCACATTTGGCCGGGTCGCCCGGTCCGTTCGACAGGAAAATGCCATCGTATTCTTCCTGGGTGAAATCGTAGTCCCATGGCACACGAATCACCGTTGCATTGCGATCCAGCAGGCAACGAATGATGTTGTATTTCACACCACAGTCGACCAATACGACTTTGTGCTCGCCATTGCCGTACACCTCTTTTTTATCGCAGCTGGCAACAGCCACCAGGTTTTCCGCATTCGGGTCTGAAAATTCTACCGGCTCATCGGAGAACTCGATTTTACCCAGCATCGATCCTTTCACGCGCAGGATCTTTGTTAACGCACGGGTATCAATACCATACAAGCCCGGAACTTTCCATTCCTTTAACCATTCACCCAAACTTTTTATGGCATTCCAGTGGCTGTATTCTTTCGAGTAATCCGAAATAATTAAGCCGCTAATGTGCACTTTGTTGGATTCATAAAACTGGTGAATTCCATCTTTCATGCCATCCGACGGTACACCGTAGTTACCGATCAGCGGGAAAGTGGAAACCAAAATTTGGCCCGTATATGAAGGATCTGTTAAACTTTCCGGATAGCCGGTCATTGCGGTGTAAAAAACTACCTCGCCGGCAACCGACCTGTCATATCCGAAAGAAATTCCTTCGAAACGGGTCCCATCTTCTAAAACCAAACTGACTTTTTTTGCCTCTGTCATTTTCTATGATCGCTTATATTGATTAAAAAAAATGCGTCTGTCTACGGAAGTAGTTCAAACGCATTGTGCTTATTTTTCGCTATTAATTGATGTATTCTGTTCACGTCTTTCAGAAATTATTCTGTTGTGTTTTTTGCCCTCGGGGCAGTCTTCTGATTTTTAAATCCGCTACAAAAATAGAAATAATTCCGAAACTAAAATTTGTTTTCTACAAAAAATGCATAATTTTGCATTGTAATTGTATAAAAATACAGAATGAAAAATCGCGTTAGCAGACATTTAGCCATTCGGCAAATCATATCGACCTCTGAAATTCACAGTCAGGACGAATTGCTGAGCAAGCTGGAAGCCTTGGGATATCATTTAACACAGGCCACCCTGTCGCGCGATTTAAAAGCCTTAAAAGTAGCCAAGGTTCCCGCCGGAGACCAAGGCTACATGTATGTAATACCGGAAGGAGTAAACGCCGAGGCCAAAAAAGAAACAGCCGAAGTTAATTTTCTGGCTGATGGCTTTCGGGAGCTAAACTTTTCGGGAAACCTGGCCGTATTGAAAACACGACCAGGGTACGCCAGCAGCATCGCTGCCGTGTTGGACAATGCAGATCCTTACGAGATCATCGGGAGCATCGCCGGAGACGACACCATCATGTTGGTCATGCGCGAAGGGGTAACTGCCCGAGATTTAAAAAATAGTCTGATATTAATTATGCCCAAGTTACAGGACAAGATTGGCAAATAAAGAAATGAGTAAAGCAGAAGGAATTAAAGTTGTTGTTGCCGATGATTCTCACTTAAAATATGTGAGCACCATCAACGACACCATCGATGCCGCCTCGAAAGAGCGAGGTACGGGTATTGCCCGCCGCACCGATGAGTATATCATCTCGAAAATCAGCGAGGGAAAGGCCATCATCGCACTGGCTGGTGAAACATTTGCTGGTTTTTGCTACGTGGAATCGTGGGGTCACAACCGCTTTGTGGCCAACTCGGGGCTCATTGTAGTGAAAGAATACCGCGGGGGCGGCTTAGCCCGGGAAATCAAAAAGAAAGCTTTTGAGTTATCGCGGAAGAAATTCCCCGATGCCAAAATTTTTGGTTTGACCACCGGTCTGGCTGTCATGAAAATAAACCACGAGCTGGGCTATCGTCCGGTGACCTTTTCGGAGCTTACCGACGACGAAAGCTTTTGGAAAGGCTGCCAAAGCTGCGTAAACTACGACATCCTTCAGCGCACCAACCGCAGCAAGTGTTTGTGCACCGGCATGTTGTTCGACCCGGCCTGGGAGAAAGTTGCCAAAGCCAAGGCGGCAAAGCCCAAAAAGATTTCGCTTCTGGAGATGATCGGGAAATTAAAGCCCAAATCAAATAACCAGAGCAAAGAATCAAACTTTAAAGTATTTAAAAGAGTATAACCAAATATAAGTGATGGCACTGTTCGGCAGTCGTTTCAGGATTAATTTTTTTTCATAAATACCTGTGCTTGGACAATATCAGTATCATAGGAATTTTCAGGATTAATTGTTAAGCAGTACGTTCAAGGCAGGTTTCAAGGTTAGTAAAGTTGTAAGTTTTCAGTGAATTGCCGGGTTCGTGTCATCACTTTTTATTAAAACAAACAAAAATGAAAGATAAGGTAGTATTAGCGTACAGTGGTGGGTTAGACACTTCGTTCTGTGCAAAATACTTGTCAGTAGAAAAAGGTTTGGAAGTTTACACCGCTCTTGCAAACACCGGTGGTTTTGGCAAGGAAGAGTTGGAAACAATCGAAAAGAAAGCCTACGAACTGGGCTCGGCCAAACACGTCACGCTGGATGTAACCGACACCTATTACGAGAAATGTATCAAGTACATGGTTTTCGGCAATGTGTTGCGCAATAATACCTACCCGATCTCGGTGAGCTCAGAGCGTGTTTTTCAGGCAATCGCCATCATTGAATACGCCAAGAAAATCGGGGCTAAATATGTAGCTCACGGTAGCACAGGCGCCGGAAACGATCAGGTTCGTTTCGACCTGACCTTCGAAGTACTTGCTCCCGACATCGAAATTCTGACTCCCACCCGCGACCTGACACTTACCCGCCAGCAAGAGATCGACTACCTGAAAGAACATGGCGTTGAAGCCGACTGGACTAAAATGGCCTACTCCATCAACAAAGGCCTGTGGGGAACCAGTATTGGCGGTAAGGAAACACTGACCTCGGACCAAACACTGCCCGAGACTGCCTACCCCTCGCAACTGGAAGAAAAAGAAGAGCGCGAAATCACCCTCGACTTTGTAGAAGGCGAACTGAAAGGGGTTGACGGCAAACGCTATTTCAACACCGTTGAAGCTATTCGCGATTTGGAAGCAATTGCCGGAAAATACGGCATCGGACGCGATATGCACATCGGCGACACCATCATCGGCATTAAAGGTCGTGTTGGCTTCGAAGCTGCTGCCCCCTTGTTGATCATTAAAGCGCACCAGATGCTCGAAAAGCACACCTTAACCAAGTGGCAAATGTACTGGAAAGAACAACTGAGCAACTGGTACGGCATGTTCCTGCACGAGTCGCTTTACCTAGATCCGGTGATGCGCGACATTGAGAAGTTCCTCGAAAACACCCAACAAACGGTTTCCGGAAAGGTAATCGTTAAATTACGCCCCTACCAATTCGTTTTGGTTGGTATCGAGTCGCCTTACGACCTGATGAAATCGGACTTCGGCGAATACGGCGAAATGAATAAAGCCTGGACTTCGCAAGACGTTAAAGGCTTCACCAAAATTCTGGGAACATCCTTAAAAATCTACAATTCAGTCAATAAGAAATTTTAATCCGGAAGATGAGTAAAATTAAAGTTGGTATTATTGGAGGCGCCGGTTACACGGCAGGCGAACTAATCCGGATTTTATTGAACCACCCGCAAGCTGAATTTGCCTTTATTCAGAGTAGCAGTAATGCGGGCAACCCGGTTTACGAAGTACATCGTGACCTGCTGGGAGAAACTGATCTCACTTTTGTCGGAGAGCCCGACTTTAGCCTGTGCGATGTAATCTTCCTGTGCATGGGTCACGGCAAATCGAAAGAATTTGTCACCGCGAATGACATTCCCTCAACTGTCAAAATTATTGACCTGAGTCACGACTATCGCTTAAAAGCTAAAGGAAATGACTTTGTGTACGGTTTGCCGGAGTTGAACCGCGAAACCATCCGACAATCGGGGCACATTGCCAACCCCGGCTGCTTTGCCACGGGGATCCAATTGACCATGTTGCCCCTTGCCGCAGCCGGCCTGATTACCGACGAGTTGCATGTTCATGCAATTACCGGATCAACAGGCGCGGGACAGGCTCCCTCATCAACATCGCACTTCAGCTGGCGTTCCGGAAATGTTTCGGTTTACAAAGCATTCCAACACCAACACCTGGGCGAGATCACGCAAAGTGTGAAACAACTGCAACCGGGCTTCGATAAAGCCATCAACTTTATACCGGTACGCGGCAACCACACCCGAGGGATTTTTGCTTCGACCTATACCGAATTTGCCGGAACATTGGACGAGGCCATCAGCCTGTACGAAAACTATTATGCCGAACATCCCTTTGTTTTTGTCACCAAGGAAAACCCGGATGTGAAGCAGGTGGTAAATACCAACAAAGCCATCTTACACCTGGAAAAACATGGCAGCAAACTGATGATCCTGAGTGTGACCGACAACCTGTTGAAAGGAGCCTCGGGGCAAGCAGTTCAAAACATGAACCTGCAATTTGGCTTAGACGAAAAAACCGGACTGAATTTAAAACCGGTATCATTTTAAGACAGATCTCTGGATATTCAGAAAGCTGGATTTTCAGACTTTTGGAATTTGGATTTTCACTCTTTGGAATTTGAAAAATTATGAAACTTTTCGATGTATATCCGCTGTTTAATATCACTCCCGTAAAGGCCGAAGGAGCCTACATGTGGGACAGCGAAGGCAATAAATATCTGGATCTTTACGGAGGTCATGCCGTGATTTCCGTAGGACACAGTCACCCGCACTATGTGCAAAAAATTACCAACCAATTAAATCAGATTGGTTTCTACAGCAACTCGGTGATCATTCCGCAACAGCAGGAACTGGCCGACAAGCTGGGGGAACTTTCCGGTGTCGACGACTACCAGCTGTTCCTGTGTAACTCGGGCGCCGAAGCAAACGAAAACGCCATCAAACTGGCCTCGTTTGCAACAGGTCGCAAAAAGATCATCAGCTTCGCCAAAGGATTTCACGGCCGCACATCGGCAGCTGTTGCCATTACCGACAACCCGAAGATTGTAGCTCCGGTAAACGAAACGGAAAATGCAATCATCCTGCCGCTGAACGACATTGAGCAAGTTGTGCAGCAGTTGAAAAACCAGGATGTTGCCGCAGTGATCATCGAAGGCATTCAGGGCATTGGTGGCATTCGTGTTCCCGAGCCAGCCTTTTTGGAGGAGCTGGAACGCCAATGTAAAGAATACGGCAGTCTGCTGATTCTGGACGAAGTTCAATCGGGCTACGGACGCAGCGGCAAGTTCTTTGCCTTCCAACACACCAACATTAAACCTGATTTAATTACCACGGCCAAAGGCATGGGCAATGGTTTTCCAATTGGCGGCCTGCTCATTCAACCCGAACTGAAACCCTGGTACGGCATGCTGGGCACCACTTTTGGCGGCAACTACCTGGCCTGCGCTGCGGGCATCGCTGTGCTGGAAATTATGGAGCAGGAAAAACTGATTGAGAACGCCGCAAAGGTTGGTGACTACCTGATGAAAAAACTGGCAGGCTACAAACAAATCAAAGAAGTTCGCGGCCACGGATTGATCATCGGGCTCGAGTTTGATGCCCCGATCAAAGCAATTCGCCAGAAACTTCTGGAAGAAGAAAAGATCTTCACCGGAGTCGCCGGAACCAATATTATCCGCTTGTTACCGCCACTTTGCTTAACCATGGATCAAGCTGAATATTTTATTTCTAAATTTGACAACGTATTAAACGAATTATACGCGGAAGCGTAATTGAACAAACCTCCGGGCTTGCAGGAACATTTAACTCAGGTCATTGGTAGCCATATAAGTGGTCATTCGTTGTGAAGCAAAACAATAAATGACAACAAATGCCCCTAAATGACAAGCGCTAAAGTTGAAGTCCGGAACAAAATTGGAATTTTATGAAAGTCGGAAAAATTGCCATTATTGGCGCAGGAAATATGGGTGGTGCAATCGCAAACGGGATTCTGAAGTCAGGTTATCTCCCGGCATCTTCTATTTCAATTTCCGATCCGCGCGAAGCAAAACTAATTGAGCTCAAAGCCAAAGGATTCGCAGCAACTGCCGACAATGCCGAAGCGGTGAAGTCGGCAGAGCTTGTCATTTTTGCGGTAAAACCTTACCACATTCAGGGAGTCATCGACCTGTTGAAGGACGTGTTGACACCCGACAAGATTCTGGTATCGATTGTCGCCGGGGTAAACTTAAAAGATCTGGCAGAAATGGCTGGTGACGATAAGAAGATCCTGCGGGTGATGCCCAATACCGCGATTTCGTTGCTGGAATCCATGACTTGCATCGCCGGAAATGGCAACACCAAAGATTGCCTGGAGACTGTTAAAGAGCTTTTCGACCAGCTGGGAAAAACGGCTGTTATCCAGGAAGAATTGATGGGTGCTGCCACCGTATTGGCTTCGTGCGGTACGGCTTTCGCTTTGCGTTATGTACGTGCAGCCATGCAAGGCGGAATTGAGATGGGCTTTGGTGCCGAAATGGCGCAGTTTATCACGGCACAAACCGTTAAAGGGGCTGTCGAGTTAATTATGGATACCGGCAACCACCCGGAACGCGAGATCGACAAAGTAACCACTCCGCGTGGTGTAACCATCACCGGAATTAACGAAATGGAACACAAAGGTTTTAGCTCATCAGTCATTCAGGGACTGATCGCTTCGTTCAACAAAATGGCATAAGACGAACAACTATGAGCTTTCGCTATAAAAAAATTACCGTTAAAGTCGGTAGTAACGTTCTAACCAAGCCTGACGGGACCTTAAATGTCGCCCGCATTGCCCATTTGGTCGACCAAATTGCCTGGCTACATAAAAAAGGAATCGAAGTCATTCTGGTCTCCTCCGGGGCTGTTGCTGCCGGTCGCAGCACACTTCGACTGAGCAAAAAACTCGACACGGTTTCCTCGCGACAGCTGTACTCGGCCGTGGGGCAGGTTAAACTAATTAACCGCTACGCCGATTTGTTCCAGGACCAGGGGATTGTTTGCGCCCAGGTGCTCACCACCAAGGACAACTTCTCGGATCGGAATCATTATCTGAACATGAAAAACTGCATCAGCACCCTTTTGGAAAACGATGTAGTTCCGATTGTCAATGAAAACGACACGATCTCGGTTTCCGAGCTGATGTTTACCGACAACGACGAACTGTCGGGCCTGATTGCATCCATGCAGAACTCGGAAGCTTTAATCATCCTGAGTAATGTCGACGGAATTTACGACGGTGATCCGTCCCTGCCCGAGTCCAAAATCATTGAAGAAATTCAGGTGAAGGACAAGGAGTGGATCAAAAACATCTCGACGGAAAAGTCTGGCTTTGGACGCGGCGGAATGCTGACCAAAAGCTCCATCGCCCGCAAGGTTGCCAAAGAAGGAATTGATGTTCACATTGCCAGTGGTTTGAAAGACCATGTTCTGACCGACATTCTTTTGAACGAAATGCATGTCACCCATACCATCTTTAAAGCCGAAAAGCGAAAAGCGTCGAATGTCAAAAAATGGATTGCCTATTCCGACAGTTTTGCCAAAGGCGAACTGGTCATCAACCAGGGGGCATCCGAAGCCTTGTTCTCCGAGGTTGCATCCAGCCTGTTGCTGATTGGCGTGGTTCAGGTGAAGGGGAATTTCGAAAAAGGCGACATTGTGAAGATTGTCGATGAACAAGCCAACCTGATTGGTTGGGGCAAAGCACAGTTCGATTCGGAGAAAGCAACAAGCGAAGCCGGAACAAAGTACAAAAAGCCGGTTGTTCATTACGATTACCTGTATTTAATTGAAGATTGAAAGCAATTTTCGTTTTTTGATTAAATTTTTAAAGTTTTTGAATGTAATTGTTTACGATTTAACCTCTCATTGCTTAAATTTGTAACACGAAACGAGGCAAATCAAAACAAGAATCATTATAAGCTCAGAATAATTCAATATACCCTTTTCTAATAACCCCCTTTTGTTGACTTCAACAAATTCTTAAGATATTCTGAGTTGTCCCCTTCCTCCCCCAGGGAAGGGGACTTTTAATTTTAGCGATACAACTATGGAGGTAAAACAACAATTAAAGCGCACATTAAAGGCCAGCAGATCGTTAAACCTGCTGACTGTAGAGCAAACCAACGCAGTTTTGGCCGATGTAGCTGAAGCAGCGATCGCCAACACGGATGCCATCCTGAGCGAAAACAACAAAGATCTGGCACGCATGGATCCAACGGATCCCAAATACGACCGGTTGCAATTATCGGCTGAGCGTATTGCCGGTATTGCTGCCGACATTCGCAATGTTGCTTCTTTACCTTCGCCATTGGGGCGCGTGCTGAGCGAAACGGTTCGCCCCAACGGCATGCGCATCCAAAAAGTGTCGGTTGCCTTTGGGGTAATCGGCATCATTTACGAGGCGCGCCCCAATGTCACCTTCGACGTATTCTCGCTCTGTCTGAAATCGGGTAATGCCTGTGTGTTGAAGGGCGGCAGCGACGCCATCGACTCCAATACGGCCATTGTGAAGGTGATTCACGCGGTGCTGGAAAAACACGGTATCGACAAAAACATTCTGACACTGTTACCGGCCGACCGTGCAGCCACCGCCGAGATCCTGAATGCGCAGGGCTATGTCGATCTGATTATTCCCCGCGGCTCGCAAGGCTTGATTGAGTTTGTGCGCAAAAACGCCACCATCCCGGTTATTGAAACCGGAGCCGGTATTTGCCACACCTATTTCGACGAGTTTGGCGACACCGCCAAAGGAAAAGCAATTGTGAATAATGCCAAAACCCGCCGTGTAAGCGTGTGTAATGCGCTGGACTGCCTGATTATTCACGACAGCCGCCTGGCCGACCTGCCTGAAATATGCAGCAAGCTGGCGGAAAGCAAGGTGGTTGTTTATGCCGACGAACAGGCGCACAACGCCCTGGAAGGAAGTTATCCTTCCACCTTGCTGGAATGGGCCAACGACGAATCGTTCGGAACGGAGTTCCTCGATTATAAGATGTCGGTGAAGACCGTTGCCAGTTTCGACGAGGCCCTGGACCACATTGCCACCTACAGCTCGAAACACAGCGAAGCCATTGTTACTGAAAATGCCGAACGCCAGGATTTGTTCCGCAAGCTGGTGGATGCATCGTCGGTTTACTGCAATGTGTCGACGGCTTTCACCGATGGCGCACAGTTTGGCTTGGGAGCCGAGATTGGCATTTCAACCCAAAAGCTACACGCCCGCGGCCCCATGGCATTGGAAGAGTTGACCAGCTACAAATGGCTGATCGACGGCGAAGGACAGATCCGGGATTAATGAAGCCCCCTCCGACTCGCCCCCAGGGGAGAGAAAGCCATAAACTGAGAGGGACAACAGTACCGGATGAATTAATGGATAGAAAAATAGAAACGAACTAAAGTCTTAATAATAAGAAACAACAGATGAATGCACACTTTACTCCCTCTCCTCCGGAGAGGGTTGGGGAGAGGCTTCTAAAACGATAAAATATGAAACATTTCACATCGGTTCACGATTTAGACAACCTGGATGAAGCCCTGAAGCTGGCTTTGGAATTAAAAAAGGATCCTTACAAGTACCAGGATTTGGGCAAAAACAAAACCCTGCTGCTGGTCTTTTTCAACTCGAGCTTACGCACCCGCTTAAGCACACAAAAGGCCGGATTGAACCTGGGGATGAATGTGATTGTTTTCGACATTAACGAAGGCGGCTGGAAACTGGAAACCGAGCTGGGCGTGATTATGGATGGCGACAAGCCGGAACATATTCGCGAAGCCGTGCCGGTAATCGGCAAATATTGTGACATTATTGGTGTGCGTTCGTTTGCCAAATTCGAAAACAAAGCCGACGATTACGAGGAGAAAATCATCCAGCAGTTTATCGATTACAGCGGGGTGCCCGTTGTGAGCATGGAGGCGGCAACACGCCACCCCTTGCAGTCGTTTGCCGACCACCTGACCATTGAGGAACACAAAACCAAAGCCCGCCCCAAAGTGGTGATGACCTGGGCGCCGCACCCACGCGCCCTGCCGCAGGCCGTGCCCAACTCGTTTGTTGAGTGGATGCGTGCAACCGACTACGAGCTGGTGGTTACCCACCCCGAAGGCTACGAACTGGCTCCCGAGTTTATGGGCGACCTGAAACCGGAGTACGACCAGATGAAAGCATTTGAAGGCGCCGATTTCATCTACGCCAAAAACTGGGCGGCCTACAACGACTATGGTAAAATCCTGTCGCAAGACCGTGACTGGACCGTGAGCGACCGCCAGATGGCCGTAACCAATAACGCGAAGTTTATGCACTGTTTGCCGGTGCGCCGGAACATGATTGTGAGCGACTCGGTGATCGACAGCCCCAACTCCATTGTTGTGGAAGAAGCCGGCAATCGCCTGTTCTCGGCCCAAACCGTGCTGAAACTGTTGTTGGATCAGATGAAATAGGAAGAATGTCATTCGATGGTCGTTTAATTGTCATTCATGGTCATTAAATAGTCATTGATGGTCATTCGATAGTCAACACACCGGCACAACAAGTGACCTAATGACTAAGAATGACAACAAATGACATTTCATACTTTTACATTTCTTATTGATTATTCGATATTCTACATTTTATGACGACACAAAAGCTCACAATCGTAAAAGTTGGCGGCAAAGTGGTTGAGGAGAAGGACTCTTTGGCCGATTTGCTGGCTCGTTTTTCGAAACTGGAAGGATTAAAAGTACTGGTACATGGTGGTGGCCGATCGGCAACAGCCATGGCCGAACGCCTGGGCATTGAAACCCAAATGGTGGAAGGCCGCCGCATTACCGACCAGGCCATGCTCGAAGTGGTAACCATGGTGTATGGCGGACTGGTGAACAAGAACATTGTGGCACAACTGCAAGCGCTGGGTCTGAATGCCATCGGGCTAACCGGCGCCGACCTCAACTATATGCAAGCGGTAAAGCGCCCGGTAAAAACCATCGACTATGGTTTTGTGGGCGATATTGTAGCTGTAAATGTGGCCGAGCTGAACCTGCTGCTCGAGAAGAAAGTGATTCCCGTGCTGGCGCCCCTGTCGCACGATAAGCAGGGCAGTATGTTGAATGTGAATGCCGACACCATTGCGGCCGAAGCAGCTGTAGCTTTTGCCGGCCATTTCGATGTGGAACTGGTGTTCTGTTTCGAGAAGCCGGGGGTACTGGAAGATTCGGAGGACGACAACTCGGTGATTGACTCGCTGAACCACGCGCAGTTTAAGGCGCTTCAGGAAAGTGGCGCCATTCACGCGGGCATGATCCCCAAGCTGGACAATAGCTTTAATGCCATCAGCAAAGGTGTGTCGAAAGTGCGCATTACCAACATCCCCGGTCTGCAAACCGGCGGCACCAGCTTATTGCCCGACTAAGTTGCCTGATTGTTGACCGGTTGACTTCCAGTCACCCGGTCAATAATGAGAACAAATAAGCATTTTAAATACAATCGAAAAAGCTCCGTCCTCGAATTTGAGGCGGAGCTTTTTTATTCGTCACAATCAATACTTTTCCAAGATCTAAAACATTGGAAAGGTAAAAAAAGCCAATTCTACTATAAACTGCACCAGTGCTACATTCAGAATTCAATCGCTTCAAACGAAATTGAATTGACATTGACACCGCTCTATAAATATCGTATTTTCTATTTTTGTGTCTCGCTCAGGGTTACCTTTTTACTAAAACATGCATTAAGTATGTTTTATTAATAAATATTCAAATATAATGACTAAATGTAACCTCTCTCTCTCTATGCTCTGATTTTTTGTAGTACTTTATCTGCATGCAATCATGAAAATAATGTAATCGTTAATGATCCAGTTGTTTTATATGATGACTCGAATGCTAGTGCTTATATCAAACTATCATCGAAAGATGAATTAAAAGCACTATTGGGGAACGAACAAACGAACACAAAATCTGCAATTGTAAATAAGCCTGAAAATTTTGTAAGTCTATTCGCGACCTGCCCATTAATTAAACTTAAGTCAGCAAATTCCAGCAATGCAGGAGCAGATAGCACGCTTAGCTATTATGATGCAATGGGCTATGCTGACCTTGTTCCAAACGAAAATTTCGCTGCACTTCTCAATGTTAACGGAGAAATACAGGTTGGAGATACCGTTTATCGGATCGCACCTGAAGGCACATTCTATTATAGTGAATATAATGCCGATTATGCGAGAGCTAATTTCGATTCACTACGCGTACTATCTGGAATAGAAACCGCCCCCAACACATATCAATTGGCTGATGGAATATTCTTATATAAGACATTCGCTGATGATATGACCATTGAAATTGGAGATTCTACAACAGTCGACGACAAGAACATTAGCTATCAAACAAAGAGTACGTCAATTGATGTTCCAACTTCTAATTTTGAGGAGTTTGACGCTGACTAAAGAACGATCGTTGGAGGCTGGCTACAAGATCTTTTCGGCCGCAACAAGGCTGTCTATGACAAGCTGTCATCGAAAAGAAGAATGAAATGCAAACTCTATTTCTATGACTATGTAGCGTATTCCGAAATTGGAATCATGGGAGAAATGCAGAAAAAGAATTGGATCGGTTGGAGTGGAACCGAGGCTGACGAGATCGCAATCGGATGGAAAAATGTAATAATGGCCCTTAAACCGGGCAAATATGCCTACCCTGCAAATGCAACTCCTCAATTGTTAGGCTACGAATACGGAAGAGTCCCTGGATTCAATATAAGTACCTGGATCACCTACATTATGGGAATTGAATATAAAGATAATACAGAGCTACAAAATGCACTGGAATCAGGATCAACCGCGCTTCGTCGCTATTTAACCAATATGACTGGCTATAGTATCGATCTTGATAAGATGGAATCTGTTGTGTTTTTTACAAAGGATAAAGTCTATTTTTACAACACAAAAGGTGAATTACGAGAAGATAACGTCGAAAAACTCAGGAAAGTCTTCAACTCTGATATCGCATTCAAAGTAACGATCGACTTAGCAGATCTTCCGTCAAATGTTAAGGAAGCTGTTCAATCCGTAGGACAAAGCAGTTCGGATCGTTTTACGATTCAAAAAGCTTACACCTATGTCGGAGGAAGGCTTGGTAGTACTTGGGGAGGAGCTGTAATTGTTAAAAAGTAAAAAAAATAATACGTAATATTTAAAACATGAAACAAATAGCATTATTGTTTGTAGCAATTGCTTTTGCGATTTCGGCAGAAGCACAAGAAAAAAATAAAGAATTCAAGCGGAGTGATATTGAGTTTGGGTTAGGGATGACTTTCGGTGCCGATAACAATCTCTATAACAACGGGGGAATTGGCCCTTACTTAAGATTCGAATATCGGTACAACTTAAAATCAATTCCTATCGACCTTGGCTTTCAAACAGCACGTTCTGTTCTAAAAATCAGCAGCGATACCGACGACAATAATAAAGTTGATACCGATTTTATTATTTCGAACTATCATTTTTTCAAAAAACATAATTTCGACCTGTATGGAGGTATCGGTGCCGGACTAGTTGATTTTGATTACTTTGGGGGCTCAGTGCGGGTTGGAGCCAAAATGGTAAAGCACCTCAACTTGACGCTCGAATATATGCTGCTGCAGCAGGAAGACTCTCATGCTGTTATCGCCTTGGGATTTTTCTTTTAACAAAACATTTCAGCTATTCCAAAGTTTAGAGCTTTAGAATAGCTGAAATGCAGACGAGCTATAAAGCAAGCCCAAACCCGCTCTTCCGGATATGCACCAACATTGCTCGGGGTGGCTGGTCAGGATTTGCAATCAAACGCGGTAAAAAAGATGAGCGCAACAAGTAATGTCGAAACCGTAAAGTAGAACTTGGGGCTATTGGTTGTGTTTACAAATTTACCGGAAGTGAGGAATACACTCCCGGTAAAGAGGGCAAGAAAGAATACTTCAAGAGGTAGAGCAGGCCTATTCCGATTCATGTCTGGTCAGGTAAAATCTTATTTCGGATTGGTCACACAGGAACTTCCAAAAAATAACTGCTATCAGGTCTCTGGTCGACTGCACCTTTAGACAACCTGGGTTATTCATAACAAAATATGCACAGTAGAAATAAGACACAATTCCTGTCAACTTGCGATATTCGTACAACTCAAAAACGAATGGGTTACTTTGGTTCCTGATTTTAAGATCCTCGATATAACCTTCTCCGGTCAAGTACACTCCATATTTAGTCAGCAAATTATCTTTCTTTCCCAAAAAAATAAGACTATTTCTTATCTCATCTGCCGGAAGAGA
The DNA here is from genome assembly GCF_003046625.1 of Mangrovibacterium marinum. GTDB lineage: Bacteria > Bacteroidota > Bacteroidia > Bacteroidales > Prolixibacteraceae > Mangrovibacterium > Mangrovibacterium marinum. The sequence goes on along the minus strand of NZ_QAAD01000008.1, from coordinate 127,255 downwards.
TTCAAATTCATCTGCGAAAATTATTTTCGGAAAAAAATAGGTATAAACACGATCAATAAACAATGACTTATTGATTTTATTCAATTCTTCACGGTCGATATTCAAACGGACAACTCCTCTTTTTTCAATATAGTCAGAAAAAAACTTCAAATAGAGCTGTTCGTCTGCAAGTTCACCGTAAGTGACAATTAGCGTTTGACGAAAAAAGGAGTCCATTTCACAAATTAGACTTCTATGATTTTGAGCTCCTCCACTTTTTGATTGAAGTAGAAGGAAAGTAAGGGTTAAAACGATCACAAACCTCGGATTAACATATTTCATTGGTAGCAAGTTTAATTTAACCTAGAACCTCAGAGCAAACTTATTGAAGATTACTCTGAGGTATTAACTTTTTTCAGTTTAAACAGCGGGTCACCAACCCAAAAACTCTTTCATAACCTCGAATCCCTTTGGATCTGAAGTGCTAATATTCGCAATCGGTAGCTGCATGGTATTATCGATTGAGAAATGATAGGTCCCACCTGCCTCCCGGGTTATTTGATTTGTGTTGATGTCATTGTCTGGGCAATTCCCAAGCTGATCCCATGCTTCACATGAATTGCCAACAAAGTAACTAAAACTATACCCCTTGTAAGTGAAGCCACCTGACATCTTATAGTTTGAAGAAGCAGGAAAGTTGCCGGAAGATAGATCCCAAATGTCATTCGTATTTGCGAAAGCATCAGGATTAGCTGCATAATCTTTGAGCCCATTCATTACATTTTGAGAAATATTATCGCCTTCCGACAAAGTTCCCCTTGCATACGGTTCGGACTCAGTACTCCCCGACTTTAAACGTACTTTCGATAATGAAACGCCATGGCTACGAACCAGCGAATTTATCCCATTCCTCTCTACAATTGCTACTTTGCCAGAACTAATGACTTCTATTAAATGAGAAGAGATTTTTTTGTAGATTTCTTCCGAAATATTAATCTCCGACCCAGAATCGATAAGAAATTCAACCTGGTTTTCAGTTTGTTTGGAAACAGATAACACTCTCTGAAATGCTCTTCTGTATATCTCTGCATTGATCGGATCGTATAGTGTCCCGGGCGTATCTATGCCTCCCGTAATTGTTAAAAAGTCCGAGGATGAAGGAGTTTCCATATAAATGTCATCTTCTTGACAAGAAAAAAGAAGTAGAGAAATCAGGAGAAGGCTTAAAACAGGTGTTATGATATCTCTGGTTGAAAATTTATTTTTCATATTTTCGTGTGTTTTAGTTGAAGGGGAGATTGTGCTAGAATCTTCCCCTTCGAGATTAAAATTGGTTGAAGTCTCCGCTTTTTTGAACTGTTTCGGCGTTCGGGAGTTGGAGGCTTCTTTTTGTTTTTCCCATACCCGTAACCGGCAGCCTGATTTACTTTGGAAGCCGGTTAGTTTGTATTTCGTTTAGCTGGTATTCATGGGAGTTTGGTTTTTATTTGGTTGCGGTGTTTTCCACCAGACTTGTTTATTGTTTTCGTAGGTAAAAATTCGTTCTTCCCGGCCTTCGTTCAGGCAACGGGATGTGTTTTGGGGCAGGTTGCAGTTTGTTTTAAAAAGGTTCTGGCTTTGGCTTTTGCTTTGATAGTTTCGGTGTTTTCAATTTTAACAGGCTGATTCAGTAGCTTGTTTGCGATGTTTGAAGCTGAAATTGTATCTGCCTGCTCTCTGTAAAGTTCGAACAAATAGTAGTTGGGTAAAATTCTCGCCGGAACAACATTTGCCGACAAAGTAAAACATTGTTCTGCTTTTGAATATTGATGTATTTTCTGATACTGCTTTCCCAGCTTGCATAAGATTTCAACGGAGGGAACTATTTGGCTTGCGTCTTCCAATATGCTTATCTGCTCCGAATGAGTTAGTTTTTCAGTAAAGTAATAAGCGTAGGGATACAGGAAGTTAGGTTCATTCTTTAATCTGGAATAGTTGGATCTAAGGTTAAAACATGCACTTGTCGGTTGCGCATCTTTGGCTGAGGCTACAATCTGCAATTGTAGACTTGCGTTCTTTAGCAATTGATGATGGTTCAATGTAATGATACCGATTGCAACAGATGTAGCGATCACTACTAACTGCATGCCCCATGGAAAAGACATTTTAATTAACGAAGGAGAATACATGATAGCCAACAATACCGCCGGTAAAACCGCCAGCATAAATACAGAGGAAGGGTAGGAAAAGAAGGCAAAAATACAAAAGGCCAGGAATGCACCTTTTAGGAATACATCCTCCTTCACCTCCCGCTTTGCGTTAAATACTGAAATGATAATTAACAGTAGAAATCCTAGCCCCACGGCACCCAATTCCGCCGCAGCTAGTAAAAACTCGTTAAAGGCATACGATGGGTTGCCTGCCAGCAATAGAAAACGGGAATCTGGATTGGTCGCAAAATAATTAGATTGATATGTAAAGTAATTGGCAGAGAATGTACCAGGCCCGCTCCCAAAGACCGGATGATCGGCGATCATATCCAGAGTTACCCGCCAAATTAGCAAACGGCCGTCGGCCGAGTCTTTTTTATAATGGTAGAGCAGCACAATCAGCAGCACAATAGAGCTAAGGCCGAGGGTACGAATGGCTCTCAATTGTTGAGGTTTGAGTTTTATGTGAGATTTCTTCATGTAGGAAAACAGGACGTAAATGCCACCACCGATTGCAGCGAGCCAGGCCGCCCGCGATTGACTTAAAAGGAGGGTTGAAACTAGTAGTAATGCGAAAGAAAGCAGGAGGACTTTGAATAATCGGGAAGTCCGCGACCAATACTTTTCGATTAAATGCCCTACCAAGAATAGCTGAATAGCAACAAAACCGCCCAATTGTCCTGGATTGCTGAACGTGCCGGTCATGTTGAAAAATACATGACTACTATTTAACAAATGCATCGCCTGTAGCATGGCCAGTACGCTTTCAGCAAAACCAACAAACAAACACGACCAAATAACAGGTTTGCAGAAATCCCTTTTTATTCGGATGATCAGGTAGACCAAACAAATGCCCACTTCTCCAATAAACTGAGAGGAGAAATAATCACTCCCTTTATTCATGAAACCGACAGCAAATCGATAGGTGATGTAGCTTCCTGCAATCAGGTCAAATAGATTTATATTTATCGTTTCCCGCTTGTTTTTGATTAAGCTTGCAAGTAATACCAATATAAACATAAAAACAGCCCAAAGCGCAAAAATAGTAGTAACCAAGGGAGTCTGTAAGAATCCGGTTATTGTTGTCTGAAGAAGAAAAGCTACTGGGAATAAACTTCCGACTAAAAGCTTTTGAAGTTTGATAGGTATCTGCATTTGTTTAATAATTACGCATGATGTTAAATTCTGCCAGCTCATATAGCTGGCAGAATTTTGTTATCAAAGTGATTTCTACAAATAGCAGCTTTACATGGCTAATTACTGCTTTGTTTCGTCATTACCGTATTTGCTTTCGAAATTATAATAGCTAAGTACTAAGATTAATATGAATAGTAAAATTGCAAGAGGAAGCCATACCAGGTATTTTCGAAATAATGTTTCAAGATCAATAGACATGAAACGAAAGTTGATGCTACTTATGTAATCGAGACATAAACAGAATAGCCCTACTAAAGTTCCCTTGTAGGTTCCATTAATGAAAAAATAACGTTTTAAACCCATATCTTTCGCTTTATTCCATTCTTTCCGTTCCCGGGCTGTTATAGCTAACTTTATTCGATTCCAAATACTATTCATCTAAACCTCCTGCTTCCAGTCTTAATTGATTTGTTAATTCTACAGCTTTTTGATAGATGGAGCTTCTTTCTCCTTCTGTATAATAACGACTCATGAAATAATTGGCATCAGTAAGTCCCGCCTCTCCACCTCCGACAAGTAAAGCCATAAGAGTTCCAACCCCTGAATAAGATAATCCAGCACCTGCCCAATATGCCACTCCTCCTTTTATTAACTCTTTATATGCCTCAGCCGTATAATACTGTTTTAAAACATCGACACTTGGACTATACATGGGACGCCAACGTCCGTTGTAATATATGTAGTCAGTTCCGTTGACGCTCTTTGCCTGCCCTTCTGTTCCTGCTTGTAAAATCCAATTACCTTTTACCAATACATATGTTTTTCCGTTAACAACCAAAACTGTGTACTCGTGTTTTATGATTGGTGAAGGAAAACTCCCCCCAGGGGTCCCTTCAACATTATTATTGGAACTAGAACTACTACCACCACCGCCACCGGAAGAGCCACCTTCAGGTATATCTGCTCCAGTACCATATCCGGAACTGCCATATTCAGAACCGCTACCGTCGTCTGTTCCGGCATAACCACAATCAGGATCTGTCGAATCTTCTTCTTCGTCTGGCGCATCGCCGACAACTTCTACTTCTCCAAGATCAACATGAGCTGCAGTGTCATCTTCGCCCTCCGTGCTTGACTTCAATCGGAATCTCGCGTTCTTAATAAAAACATCGCTATTTATCATTTGACCGAACAGAGAGATGAAATCGGCTAGGTTCATCGTTGATCTGGTTGCTCTTTCTATCATGAGACCATCCTTATAGCATTCGACTATCTGCAAATTAAGATTTCTTGCTGAACTATAAAGAATATACCCGGAGAAATTTCCATTGTTCTCATTCGTGTAGAATGATTCGATGACATTGTTTTTATTTCGGTCGAAATACCATGCGGTGGGCACGAAAGTGAGGTACATGGCTTGCATGTTGCCGGTTGCGTTAGCCTTGCGGAAACTAAGCAGCTGTTCTGCACCTACATGCCTTGTCTTGGGACTTTCAAGAGTCCCTATATTTTTCCGTACAGAAAATTGATATTCGCTCAGTATTGGAACATTCATATATTCATAACCACTGGCCGTTGAACTGTAAGCTTCATCCCACTGCGGCGTGTACTCTCCCGGGTATAAAGTATGCTCAAAATCGAGATCCGTATTTTCCATATTCTGGACAACCAGTTCTTCAAAACAATTCTGCGAATCGATCAGCATTGATTTCTGCGATACTGTTTGTACTTGCTCAACCAGATCATCCTCTCTAGAGCATCCCTGTATGGCAACAAAACTAAACAAAACAACGACGCTCCAAAGACTGGCTTTAAAGCGCAAGCTGCTGTTTTTCCATCTAAATTTCATATTTTCGTGTGTTTTAGTTGAAGGGGAGATTGTGCTAGAATCTTCCCCTTCGAGATTAAAATTGGTTGAAGTCTCCGCTTTTTTGAACTGTTTCGGCGTTCGGGAGTTGGAGGCTTCTTTTTGTTTTTCCGTTTTCCGTAACCGGCAACTTGGTTTACTTTAAGTTTCAGGTTAGTGTGAGATTCAGTTAGCTGGTATTCATATTATTTTGTTTTTATTGGTGCAGTAAGCTACCACCATATTTGCTTATTGTTTTCGTAGGTGAATATGCGTTCTTCCCGGCCTCCGTTCAGGCAACGGAGCCAGTAAATAGTGCCGGATGGAACATTACGGTATTCCAGAAAATAATTGGTGGCTGTTTGTTTTCCGGCCGATTGCCATTGGTTGTCCCAGTAAAACAGCTCGTACTGATTACCCGGGATAATATAATTGGTGTCGTTACGTGGGCAAATCCGGATTGCGGAAAGTCGAACTGGCTCGCCAAGATCGACCAAAAACATTCGTCCAAGGGTATAGCTATTTAAGTCGCCATCGAAAAGATGTCCATAGTGCCCTCTTATTTTACCTGCTAAGTACCGCACATCATTATGGAGAACAGGAGTATCGGCACTATCGGAATAACAAGCCAGCTGAGCTAAACGAATCAACTTCCCGTCGGGTGCTTCAACTTTTACATAGCGGTACTTCTTAGGGCTATGTATCTCAATCTCATCCATGAAAAAAGGATAATAATCAATCTCGGCAAGCTTTTCTTTTTCACCAAACCGATAATCGTTAGAGCCATATACGATGCAGCCTTTTAAATCGACAACATGCGCCGCCGTGTAGGAAAAAAGAGGAAACTTACGAATAAGTCGCATATCAATTTTCTGGTCGTAGTTGCAGTTCAATTCCTTTTTATCACCATTATTGTTCAGAATAAATGGAACAGCAACGGGCAATAATTTTTGATTTTTGCAGACCATGGGTAGATAGAGGATATTTTTCCCCATCGATTTAAATCTGGCCTGTCCCCACCAACCAAATTGGGCAAAAGCTACAGGAGTCCACCCGCTAATATCGAAGGTTGCGAGGTAAGCCATGTCCCATTGGCCGAACGGGCGTTGCCAAACCGACGCATCTGCCGTTTTCAGATATTGATCCGTAACATCCAGCATATTTGTACGAAGTAGTTTTTCATAGATTTGACCCTTAGGAACAGATGTTACCAGATCTTCCATTCGTGGCTGTTTACTCCAGGTTTGCCGGTAAACTTTAGGAATGGTCTTTTCATATTGGACGGTTAAATTCGACGGAACATCACCCTGCGAAAAAACAGGCCTGTACTTTGAAGTCATCGCTGCATTAAAATCATCGACAAGCTTGGATGTATCATTGCTATTTTCTAACCGCTTTTTCAGCTGTTGCTTCTTATTCGCCAATCCAACAAAAGTATGCTGTGCTTTGGGACGGTTTCCCCAATTTGGTATGTAGTCGTAAGTTGCCGGCAAACCGGCTGCCCGTAAATGGTATATAACATATCGGCAGCGATCGGCGCAGTCGCCTTCGCGGCTTAGGTTAAGCCAGGAATAGTTTGCTTGCGCCGGATAGTAGTGACCAAACTGGTTTGAGGAGCGCAATGCAAAGTAAGTTTTTTTCGTATGGTAGGCGTAGAGGCTATCGGCATTATTTAACTGGGGATTGGTTTTTAGAAGCAGTTGATTTTTTTCGTACAAAACCGCTCTCCAGTTGTCTGCCAGCTCGTCATCAATCTTGTAGGGCAATATATACTCATCAAAGTCATTTTCGCTAATCTTTTCTCTCCATGGGGAACTAGTTAAGGCCTGCCGGGCTAGTTTCAAGTTCGTGCTAAAGAAGGAAGAATCGAGGTAAGTTGAGTCTTCTATTTGTTGAAAGCGAAATGGAATGATCTTCATGCCGGTGTAAAGCGAATCAGCGTATTCCGGAAACTGAGCGGCTACAATATCGCTATCCGGTTTCTGATGCATAAAATATCCCGTAAATTTCAACAAGGAATCAGGATCAGCGAAGCTTAGCGTTTGACGGGCTGTCTGTAATTTGCCCGTCGATTCTACATCCACCGGGCATTGCATACAATTAGTAAGTAATATCAAGCCCAAGCCCAATAATATCCTCCTAATTAATACAACATATTGCAATAAGTATCGCCCAAAGTCATTATACATATTTTAGAGTAGCAGTAGTAGTTAATGAACAAGCTAAAACTACGAACAATACTAATGCAAAAAATATGTTACAAATCACATTTTGTTTATCTCTTCTCGCTCCTGGTTGCAGAGTTGCGCTATTCCGCACAAAAAACTGCATGATTTCGGGGAAGCATCAACAGGGAGGAAAGTGGATTCTTTTGAATTAGATTGACCCTCCCATTCCGACAAAGTCGGAATTTCCCTCCCTCGCGAGGGACGGCCAGGGTGGGTACATTAGATAGAAAGGAAAAGCAGAAGGGACTTTCTCCGAAAAAAATCCTTGCCTGCAGTTTACCGGCAAGGATTTCGGATCGTTTCTGTCGCCACCAACTCGCCTTCGGGCAATTGCGTTAAAGGGCCACGCCCGACCACGACCGTTCAGGCTGTTAATCGTCGGCCTTTTTATAATAGAGCAGCAACACGCCGCTTTCGCGAAACAGGCGTGCCTCGGTGATCTGCAGATTCAATGGTTTGCCGATACCTTCAAAGAGCGTTTCGCCCTGGCCCAGCACCACGGGGTCGACCATCAATTCAAACTCGTCAATTAAGTTTTCCTGTGCCAGTTGCTTTACCAAACTGGCGCTGCCCATTAGGGTGATGTTGCTGCCTTCGGTGGCTTTCAACGCACGAATTTGAGCAACAATATCGCCATCCAGAATTGTGGTATTGGCCCAGTCGGTGGTCTTCAGGCTGCTGCTGCACACCAGTTTTTCGGTTTGGTTAATACGCAGGGCTACGGCCGGAAAAAGCTCGTAAGCCATAGGCGTCACCCAAAAGTTACGCATCATTTCGAAAGTTTTGCGGCCAAACAGCAAGGTGTTGCCTTCCTGCAGTTTGTTCTGGGCATATTCAATTTCCTCGGCTCCGTTACTGTGCCAGTCCAGATCGTTGTTGGCTCCTTTATAGTAACCGTTGAGTGTTGTAAAAACAAAAGCTGTGATTTTTCGCATGCGTTCTATTTTGTCATTTTGTCAACTTCAATAACACGCGCAAAGATAAGGATGTTTCGCATTTGGAGGCAGTCACGCCCCAGGCGATCGGTTGCCTTTCGCCCTGGTTCCACAGCCGAAAATCACCATTAAGTTTGCGCTATATTTCGGGGAAACTGTCCACTGCACACCAACCGATTTGTAAAAGCCGATGTAATTTTGCTGCGGAAACAAATTCAGAAAACACGACCAGTTGCAAGTTGGTCGCGCAGGAACATAAAGCATGAAGAAAAGTTTGCTAACGCTGTCGTTCGGCACCTTTGGACTAGGGATGGCCGAGTTTGTGATGATGGGAATTCTCCCCTACGTAGCGCGCGATTTTGGAGTCAGCATTCCGCAGGCGGGGCATTTAATTTCGGCCTATGCCATGGGGGTATGCGTGGGAGCCCCGCTAATGGTGCTCATTGCCCGCAGCTATCCGCTAAAAAAGATCTTGCTGGTGCTGGTATCGCTCTACGCGGTGGGGAATTTTTTCACGGCCCTCTCGCCCAACTACGCGGCTATTTTCGTCATGCGCTTTATCTCCGGACTTCCGCACGGGGCTTTTTTTGGCGTTGGCGCCATTGTTGCCGAAAAGCTGGCCGACAAAGGCAAACGCGCCCGTGCCATGGCGCTGATGGTGGCCGGGATGACCGTTGCCAACCTGATTGGTGTTCCCCTCGGAACTTTTTTAAGCAACCTAACCTCGTGGCGCCTGATCTTTCTGTTTACCGGCTGCTGGGGAATTTTCAATTTGCTGGCCATGCTGCGCTGGCTTCCCCGGATGGATGCCTTGCCAAACAACGGGCTGAAAGGGCAGTTTGCCTTTCTGAAAAACCTGTCGCCCTGGCTGCTGATTGCCGCAACGGCTTTTGCAAACGGCGGCGTTTTTTGCCTGTACAGCTATGTCAACCCGCTGATGACCGGTGTGGCTGGCTTTAGTACCGGCTCGATGAGCTGGATTATGGTGCTTTGCGGCTTAGCCATGGTTAGCGGCAACCTGCTGGGTGGTCGCCTGGCCGACAAATACGATATGCCCTCGGTGTTAAGCAGCATCCAGGCCATCGCGGCGCTGGCCATGACCGTGCTCTTCTTTTTTGCAGGCGTTCAGCCCATTGTCCTGTCCATGTTGCTGATTGCGGCGGCCTCGCTTTTTGCCGTGTCCTCGCCAACCCAGATTATGCTTCTGCAAAACTCGCGCGGAGGCGAGATGATGGGCGCTGCATTTCTGCAAATCGCCTTCAATATGGGTAATGCCCTTGGTGCCTGGAGCGGCGGTGCCGCTATCGATTCGGGAAAAACGGTGAACTACACGGCCATCATTGGCGCATCGTATTTGATTGTAGCCTGCGGCCTGATTCTGATTTTCAAAAGCTGGCAAAACAAACAGCTCATCCCCTTCGCGCTTCGCAAATAGTCGTATTTTTCAGCACGAGCTTTAAGCGAAAGGCTGAAATTATAGTTGTCGGGTTGTCACGAGTTGTCGGGTTGTCGTCCTAAAACGCCATCAACAAGCAAGAAGGCGTTTCGATCAATGCCAAAAAGTTGGGAGGTGACCGGCCTATTTTTATCGAGTGTTCACATTCGAAAATGCTATAAAGAAAAGAAACAGCGTGATGTTTCTTAAGAGGTCGAAATCAAACGGAAAGCTTCGTGCAATCCCGGAGGGATGACATTTGGGTAGCTTTGGCATTTCCGCGGGTAAAATTCCGTCCCGTACGGGACGGGACAATCTTCGTGTTATCGTTTGTTCTACCCAAATTATACCGTTTTAAAGGCTAATTTATGCTCTGAAATAGGACAGTATAATGCCGATAGACTGAAAAAGGAGCATAGGAACGAAGTGATAGGATGCGACACTTTTGAAGCTAATCGGTATTGAATGGCTAAAGCCATTGCTGAAAGCGTAAAACCCGTCCGGTAGGACAAAAGATCCGCGTTGATCAAACGTAAAATCGAAAAAGCAGTCGGGTTTGGAACAACGCCCATTAACACAAGTTTGCTACAAAGTGAGTAGTGGCTCCTGATTCAAGCTCAATCGCAATTCAAGGCATCCCCGATGCGGTTGGAAACCACATCACCCAAAGTGACTTTCAAAAAAAAGGGTGCCCGATTGTTCGGGACACCCTGCATATTGTTTATGTTCGCTGAATTAATTCAGGAATGAACAAGCTTTATCGATTGCAGCCTGTAAACCGGCCACATCCTTACCACCAGCCGTAGCATAGAAGGGCTGACCACCGCCGCCGCCTTTCATTTCGCGGGCTGCTTCGCGGATAATCTTACCGGCATGCAAGCCTTTTTCGGCAACCAGTTTATCCGAGATCATCACGGTCAACAAAGGTTTTCCGGCTACCTCGGCGCCCACAACCAGGAACAAATCGTCCACTTCGGCCTTCAGCTGAAAGGCCAAATCTTTAATGAGCGCAGCATTGTCCAGATCCACTTTAGCCGCAATAATGTTGACGCCGCGCTCCATGAGCACTTTGCTTTTCAAATTCGATTTCACAATCTTCAGGCCTTCGCGCTGGAAACCTTCAATTTGCTTCGAGAGCTCGTTGTTTTGTTGCATCAAGGCCGATACTCCGGCCAGCACATCGCTCGATCCTTTCAGCGCATCTTTAATTTGCTTCAGCAAGTCCAGCTGATCGTTGACATATTTCTCGGCACGGGCAGCAGTAATTGCCTCAATACGGCGAATACCAGCTGCTACGGCGCTTTCCGAAACGATCTTCAGCATCCCGATCTGACCGGTTGCCTGCGCATGGGTTCCGCCACAAAGCTCTACCGATTCGCCAAACTTGATCACCCGCACCTTGTCGCCGTATTTCTCGCCGAACAACATCATCGCACCAAGCTCTTTGGCCTGATCCATCGGTACGGCACGACTTTCTTCCAGAGCTGCATTCCGGCGGATCTTTTCGTTCACCAGCTGTTCAACCTGCTGCAATTCCTCGTCGCTTACCTTTTGGAAATGCGAGAAGTCGAAACGCAGATGATCGGCGTTCACCAGCGAGCCCTTTTGCTCCACATGAGTTCCCAGCACTTCGCGCAGGGCCGCATGCAACAAGTGCGTTGCGGTGTGGTTGTTGGCAATTTGCTGGCGACGGTTGGCGTCAACAACCGCCTGGAAGGTACGCTCGGGATCTTCCGGCAGCCTTTCCACCAGATGAACAATCAGGTTGTTTTCTTTTTGGGTATCGAAAACAGGCGTTTTCACTCCTTTGGCTTCAATATAACCGCAGTCGCCCACCTGGCCTCCCGACTCGCCGTAAAATGGAGTTTGGTCGAAAACCAGCTGGTAGTATGCTTTTTTCTTTTGCGTTACCTTACGGTAGCGAACAATCCGCACATCAGCTTGCAGACGATCGTAGCCCAAAAACTCGGTGGCATCAACACGCATCAGCTCTACCCAGTCGTCGGTTTCCTGCTGAGCAGCACTGCGCGAGCGGTTTTTCTGTTCGGCCATTTCAATGTCGAAACCTTTTTCATCAACGCTCATGCCATTTTCGCGAGCAATCAGCTGTGTCAGGTCCAGCGGAAAACCGTAAGTATCGTACAACGTAAACACATCCTTACCGGCGATAACCGTTTTTTGGTCGGCCTTGGCTTTTCCGATGAGTTCGTCCAGCAATTTAATACCAGTTGAAAGAGTACGCAGGAAGCTTTCTTCTTCTTCCTTAATCACTTTTTCGATCAACTGTTGCTGAGCGCCCAGTTCGGCAAAAGCATCGCCCATATTGTTTTTCAGCGCTTCAACCAATTTGTAGATGAAGGCTTCGCGGAAATTCAGGAAGGTATAGCCATAACGCACCGCACGGCGCAAAATCCGTCGGATCACATAACCGGCCTTGTTGTTCGATGGCAATTGTCCGTCGGCAATGGCAAAGGAGATGGCCCGAAGGTGGTCGGCAATTACGCGCATGGCGATATCGCTCTTCTCGTTGTCGCCATATTGAATACCACAAAGAGCGGCAATTTCGCCAATAATGGTTTGGAAAACATCGGTATCGTAGTTCGACTTTTTGCCTTGCAGCACCATGCACAAGCGCTCGAAGCCCATTCCGGTGTCCACATGCTTAGCCGGCAGGTCTTCCAAACGACCGTCAGCCTTGCGGTTAAACTGAATAAACACCAGGTTCCAGATTTCAATCACCAGGGGATTGTCTTTATTCACCAGCTCGGCGCCGGGAATCAAAGCCCGCTGGTCATCGTCGCGCAGATCGACGTGGATTTCGGAGCAAGGGCCGCAAGGACCGGTATCGCCCATTTCCCAGAAATTATCTTTCTTATTACCGTGCAGCACACGATCGGCCGGCAGGTGCTTCAACCATAAATTTTTGGCTTCCTCATCCAGATCCAGCTTATCGTCTTTACTTCCTTCAAAAACGGTAGCATACATCCGATCGGCCGGAATTCCCATTTTGTCGTGTAAGAACTCCCAGGCCCAGTCAATTGCTTCAGTTTTAAAATAATCGCCAAACGACCAGTTTCCCAGCATCTCGAACATGGTATGGTGATAGGTATCGTGCCCCACCTCTTCCAGGTCGTTATGCTTACCGCTCACACGCAAACACTTTTGGGTATCCGCCACACGGGTCGATTTTGCCGGTTCGTTCCCCAAAAAGATATCCTTAAACTGGTTCATCCCGGCATTGGTAAACATCAGTGTCGGGTCATTCTTCACCACCATCGGAGCGGAATCGACGATTGTATGTTGCTTTGAAATAAAAAAATCCAGAAAAGCTTTCCGAATCGCTTTGGAATTCATTTCCATCGTTTCTGCTAAGTTTTAATTTTTGTTAAAAAGCTCTATTTGCGTAATCATCGAGCTGCGTTACCACAACAAAAGTTTACTTTTGCAACTTATCAAATCAGCTCGATTTAAAAGTCTTGCAAAGTTAGATTATTTACTTAAATTTGTTACACTTGTCAAAAAGAAATTGGTTTTTATATGGTAAAAGCAAAGTATAAATTCAACCCCGAAACATTGAATTACGTAAAGGTTGAACACAACCTGAAAGCCAAATTATCGCGCCTGCTTTTGTTTTTCTCGGTCAGTCTGGTGATGAGCATTGCCATGACGGTGATCTTCCTGCAATTTTACGAAACCCCAAAAACCAAAATGCTGAAACGCGAAAATCAGCGTTTGGAAACTCAATACGAACTGATGTACAAGAACCTGGAAGATGTCGATAAAGTGCTGACCGACCTTCAGGAACGCGATGATAATTTATACCGGGTAATTTTTGAAGCCGACCCGATTCCCACCTCCGTGCGCAAAGCAGGCTTTGGAGGGATTAATAAATATGCCCAGCTGGAAAGTTTGGACAACTCGGAACTGGTGATTAAGACAGCCCGCAAGCTGGACATTATCTCCAAGCAAGCCTACGTGCAGTCCAAGTCGTACGACGAGCTGGTAAAACTGGCGCTGGACAAAGAAAAGATGCTGGCCAGTATTCCGGCGGTCATGCCGGTTTCCAACAAAGACCTGAAACGAACAGCCTCGGGCTGGGGATTCCGCATCGACCCGGTTTACAAGATTCGCCGCTTCCACTACGGGATGGACTTTTCGGCTCCAATCGGAACCGAAATCTACTCCACCGGCGACGGCGTAGTTAAGGCCGTCAAAACATCGCGAAGCGGTTATGGCCGCTGGGTGATTATCGACCACGGTTTTGGCTACGAAACCCTGTATGGCCACATGAGCAAGTTCAACGTAAAAGTTGGTGAAAAAGTGAAACGCGGCAGTGTAATTGGTTACGTGGGCAACGCCGGCAAATCAACCGGTCCGCACCTGCACTACGAAGTACACAAAAACGGCAAAGCGGTAAACCCGCAGTTCTACTACTTTAAAGATCTGACTCCGGAAGAATACGACCGAATGGTTGCCTTGTCGTCGAACACCGGCCAGTCGATGGATTAACCTTTTGGATCCGTGCCCTACAAAAAGCCCCAAATAGAAAAAATATACTACACCATTGGCGAAGTTGCGAAGATGTTTAATGTAAACATTTCGCACATTCGTTATTGGGAGAAGGAGTTTGATGTTCTGAAGCCTTTCAAAAACAAAAAAGGCAACCGGCTGTTTACCAACGATGATCTGGAACATTTAAAATTGATTCATCATCTGGTGAAAGAAAAGGGCCTGACCATTAAAGGAGCCAAGCAAAAGCTGAAAGACAACAAGGAGGAAACAGTCGACAATCACGAGTTGGTTGATCGGCTGAAGACCATCCGCCAAATGCTGATCGACATCCGCGACGAACTAAACTAAAGTGGCGTTCGGAGTAACCTGTTTACAACATCACCAATTGCACGACCTATGCAAATAGCAGAAATTACACGTTATCTTGAATCGATTGCCCCGCTGGCCTACCAGGAGAGCTACGACAATGCCGGGCTTTTAGTTGGCAAGCCCAACGACGAAGTTGAAAAGGCCCTGATTTGTCTGGACGTAACCGAAGCGGTTGTCGACGAAGCCATCGGGGGCGGCTTTCAACTGATTATTGCTCACCACCCCCTGATTTTCGGAGGATTGAAAAAGCTGAACGGCAAAAATGAGGTGGAGCGCTGTGTGATGAAAGCCATCAAAAACGACCTTGCCATTTATGCGGCACACACCAACCTGGACAGCGTTCACGGTGGGGTAAACAGCAAGATTTGCCAGAAGTTGCAGCTCAAAAACTGCCAAATTTTAGCGCCGGTTAAAGGACAGCTCAAAAAGCTGGTCACGTTCATTCCGCTGGAACAAGCTGACCAGGTTAAGCAAGCCATTTTTAAGGCTGGCGCCGGTCATATTGGCAATTACGATTCCTGCGGCTACAGCGTGCCGGGCACGGGCAGTTTTCGTGGTAACCAATCGACCACGCCTTTTGTTGGTGAGCCCGGCAAACTGCATCAGGAGCCGGAAGTGCGCTTCGAGACCATCTTTCCGGCAGCCCTGCAAGGTGCCGTTATTTCGGCCTTGCTGCAAGCCCACCCGTACGAGGAAGTGGCCTACGATATTTATTCGCTGGACAATGCTTTTGAACAAGTTGGTGCCGGCATGCTTGGCGAGTTGGAAACACCAATTTCGGAGCTCGAGTTTTTGCAGTTTACCAAAAAACAATTTCAATGTGAGCTTGTCCGCCACAGTCCTTTACGCGGACGAAAAGTAAAAAAGGTAGCGGTTTGCGGTGGCGCCGGAAGTTTTCTGACCCGTCAGGCCATTGGCTCGGGAGCCGACATTTTTATTACCGGCGACATGAAATATCATCAGTTTTTCGAGGCCGAGGGGAAAATTGTGATCGCCGATATCGGGCACTTCGAAAGCGAACAATTCACTAAAGAAGTTTTTTATGAATTACTTACAAAAAAATTCCCTAAATTTGCCGTTCGTTTATCGGCTGTGAATACCAACCCGATTAACTATCTGATTTAAAAAGAACAAAACAGCATTCTAAATATGAATACACAGTATCGCGAAGAAGACAAAACCGTGCCAATCAGTGAGAAGCTGAAAGCACTTTTCGAATTACAAACTGTTGCCTCCGAAATCGACAAGATCAAAACCTTACGCGGGGAGCTTCCTTTGGAAGTTCAGGACCTGGAAGATGACATTACTGGTTTGAGCACTCGTGTCAGCAATTTCGAGGATGATGTACAAAATTTGGAAACTTCAATCCAAAACCGGAAAGCTGCCATTAAAGAATCAGAAGCACTGATCGCGAAATACACCGAACAACAAAACAATGTTCGCAACAACCGCGAATACGATTCGTTAAGCAAGGAAATCGAATTCCAAAAATTGGAAATCGAACTGTCGGAAAAACGAATTAAAGAGTTCACAGCGGAGATGAAATCGAAAAAAGAAACGATTGAAAGCTCTAAAAAACAGCTGTCGGAACGCGAAGAGGACCTGGAACGCAAGAAAAAAGAACTGGACGAGATTACTGCGGAAACTAAAATTGAAGAAGAAAAGCTGAAAAGCAAAGGCGAAAAAATCGAAAGCATGATCGAGTCTCGCCTGTTAACAGCCTTCAAACGTATCCGCAAAAATGCCCGCAATGGGTTGGCTGTTGTAACGGTACAACGTGATGCCTGCGGTGGTTGCTTCAACAAAATCCCACCTCAACGCCAGATGGATATTGCCAACCGCAAAAAAATTATCGTATGCGAATACTGTGGTCGCATTTTGGTTGACAAAGACATTATGGATGTGGAAGTGGGCGCTGAAGATTAATACATCAACAAACGCTATAAAAAAGGCCGTCGGTATTCAAACCGACGGCCTTTTTAAATTTTACAGGCTTTATCCTCAAACCGCAAAATCGGTTTAATAACTGCGTGGCTCTTTGCTTTCGGCATCTTCTTCCCACACGGCATTTTTCAGACTGGCTTTATCCTTCACCGCACGCTCGTACCACTCCTGTGGATAAGGAGCACGTTGCGCCGATCCTCGTTCATCGTTAATATAGCCATCAATATATTTCATAATCAGAAACTGTCCCAGGTTGCGCCATTCGTCCACAACTTGGTTGGCTGTAGCCGAACAATAGCCGGTAAGCATGTCGATGGCTTTTGCCGGATCGCTGTTGTAGCGTTTCAAGGCTGCCTGTTCAACGGAATCCTGCCGGGCAAGGGCAGCATCTTCCAACCGTTTCTGCACCGGAATCACATCGTCAATCATATAGCTGTACTTCAGGTTGATATAATTGGACACAAAATTGAAAGCCCACCAGGCCGACTGCCACGAAAACTTGCCCTGATCGCCATGCGCGTATGCATCCGGAATTTCGCTGATAGCCGGGTAGAAAGGCGTATAACAATTGGTGTAGGTATCGTCGGGCGAATACCACATCAGTCCGCCAATGGCATCGGGCAGCCAGGCACGGCTCTGACTGATAAACGAGAAGGCTGTATTCACATTCGAAATCGGGCGCTCCCAGGCACAATCCTCACCGTTCACCTGAAAGGTCAGGGGACGATCACGGTTGGGCGTTCCGTAGGGGCCGGCTTCCAGGCCTTTAGTCATATCCCAGGGAGTACCTTCGTAGTGGTCGCGAACCAAGGCGGCCAGTTCGGCAACACCGATTTTATAGTCGGGCGTGATAAACAACGGGTAAGCCTGGGCTCCTACCACCCCACGATGATAGTCGGGCGAAAAATGCTGCGAGGGAGCTGCTCTACGGAAGATACTCCACACACGCGATTCGCAATAGCGCAGGGTTGCCGGAGTTGCCGGACAATACACTTCGTTAAAGCGAAAAGGTTCTCCACGCTGCGGATCGTACCAGCCTTTCTCGGTGGCCAGCGAGATCACATTGTCGGAATACAGACAATTCTCGGGGTCGTCCAGCGGAAATTCACCGATACGTGCATGGTTGGCGTGCGCCGAGATCATTCCGTCGGGAACTTTACGGGCTACCCATACGGCTCCTTTCTGGTCAGCACCGGCGCCAATCATCTCCAAAATCCAGGCTTCGTGCTTGTCGGCAATCGAGAACGATTCACCCTCACTGCCGTAGCCGTACTCGTCAACCAGGGAGGTCATCACCTCGATTGCTTCGCGTGCCGAGGCCGCCCGATCCAGGGCCAGCTCCATCAGGTGCCAGTACTTCAGAAACACATCGTGGTTCCACAGTTCTTCGCGTCCGGTGAAGGTTGTTTCGCCAATAGCCACCTGTTTTTCATTCATCTGAAAACCGATACGGCCGTAGGTGTGGGCCACTTGCTTTACTTTTCCGTTTCCCACTTGCAGCCACTCCCCTTTGGGGTGATCCGCAGCAGGATACTTCGTTAATTGCTGAATCCATTCGCCATCATTCAAATAAACAATCATGGCCGAACCGTCCTTCGATGCTCCGGGGCTAACCAAAATATTGGTACAAGCCCGGGAAGAAAGCTGGCCGGCTAAAAAGACGGCAAGTAGTGATAAAATCGATCTAAACATGGTTTAAAGTTTTCGTTGTTCTTCTAATGTCAACGGCCAAGATAGCCATAATCGGGCACCATACGCCCTTTCGTGTTCAACTATCGGCCATTTGTAATCTTTTCTTTGCAAAAACAGGACACACTTTCGGCGACTCACCAACCGACCGCCACACCAGGCACACCATCGTCGGTGCGCGGAAAAAACAAAGGCTAACCGTATCAGTTAGCCTTTGCTTTTTAGTCTCCTTACTGTTTTGGAGCGATTACCAGCTTCCGCCGGCACCACCGCCACCAAAGCCACCGCCGCCGAAACCGCCAAAGCCGCCACTGCCGCCGCCAAAGCTGCCGCCACCGCCGGAGAAATTTCCCCAGGAGCCATGCCGGCTGCCGGATCCCATCATACTGCCGAGCAACAACCAAAAGGGTAAGTTACTGCCACCGGTATAATAGCGTCGGCGTCCGCGGAAGATGGACAGGAAAAAATAGGCAAAAAGAATCAGCACAAAAATGCCAATCCCCGAACCGGCACCTTTCCCGCTTGCCTTTTCGTGGTATTCTTCGGCCGTAAATTCTTTGGCTGCCAGGGCCATAATCACCTGCGTGCCCTGCTGCAAGCCTCCGTAAATATCGTTTCGCTTAAAACGGGGAACCATCTCGCGGTCTACAATATCGCGATTGGCAATGGCATCCGGGATCACCGCTTCCAGGCCGTAGCCCACTGCTACGAAAACCTGTCCCCGCGAATCGGCCGTTTTGGGCTTAAAAAGCACCACTACGCCATTATCTTTATCGCCCTGACCAACGCCCCACTTTTCGCCCAGCCGGAATGCAAAATCTCCGGCATCGTAGCCAGCCAGGTCAGGCACGGTGACGATCACAATTTGAGTAGACGTGCGTCGGGCAAAGTCTTCCAGTTTCGTCTCCAGCTGGTTTTCCTCGCCGGTCGTTAACACTTGAGCAAAATCGTTCACCAAGCGGTTGGTTTTTTCCGGAATATCCTGCGCAAAAGAAGTTAGCCCTACAAACAGTGCTACTATGAATAGTATTTGTTTCATCTCATCTATTTTTTTCCGAACGAAATTTCATCGGGTAGTTCGTTCACGTCATCAGTTTGATAGGGGAAGTGTGCTTTCAACTGCTCCCCGGCCAATAAAATTCCCTCCGAAAGTCCATCGGCAAAACGACCTTCCTTGAAGCGGATCAACATCTGCTCTTTAATAGTATCCCAAAAATCTTCCGGCACCTTGGCATTAATCCCGGCATCGCCCAAAATGGCAAACTTCCGATCGCTTACGGCCAGGTAAAACAGCACACCGTTCCGGGCTTCGGTTTGGTGCATTTTGAGTTTGCCAAACCAGTAAGCCGCACAATCCAGCACATCGCCCCTGCAACGACCTTCAACATGAACCCGGATTTCGCCCGAGGTATTCAGTTCGGCGGTCTTAATTGCACCGGTGATCTGCTTTTTCTCTGTTTCGCTAAAAAAATCTGCTACTGCCATCCTGCTGTGTTTATTCAAAATTTACTTCCGGTGCTTTTTCGGCGCCTTGTTCGGCGGCAAAATAGGCCTTCTTCTCGAAGCCAAACAAGTTGGCGTAAATATTCTTCGGGAATTTACGAATGAAGGTATTGAACGACTGCGCCGACTCGTTAAATTTTCGGCGTTCTACCGCAATCCGGTTCTCTGTTCCTTCCAGCTGGGCCTGCAAATCCAGGAAATTCTGATTGGCTTTTAGCTCCGGGTATCGTTCCACAACGACCATCAAGCGGCTCAATGCCGATGACAGGCCATCCTGAGCCTGCTGAAACTGCTGCAAGCTTTGGGGGTTCAGATTATCAGCATTCAGGTTCACCGCGGTGGCTTTCGAGCGCGCTTCAATCACCCCTTCCAGCGTTTCTTTTTCGTGCGAGGCATAACCTTTAACCGTATTCACCAGATTCGGGATCAAATCGGCCCGTCGCTGATAAACGTTTTCAACTTGTGCCCAGCTCGCATTCACACCTTCGTCCATACTCACCATATTATTATAGGTTCCTTTCACCGACGAGTAAATCACTAACGCTACAACCACGATAACGGCCCCAATGACCCATGACTTTTTCATATTTCTTCGAATTTTCAAATTAATTTCTGTTACTAAGAACGTAAATATGGCAAAATTGATCTTTACCGGCTCCCTTTATTCGGGGAAATCACCACTTCAGACCGCCAGCTGCCTACTACAAAAGGTAAACCAAACTTCCGGGATAGGCCAAAACGGCTTATGATGAAGAATACTTAATACGGGGCAAGTGCAGTGCGAAAAATTAAACCACCTTTGAGCCGTTGACTTTCCCCGACTCGGTCGTGCTGTAATCAAGATCCTCGCCAGTAAGCTTTTGCAGGGTGAAGGTAAAGGTGCTGCCCACTCCCTTGTGTGAGTCAACCGTGATGGTGCCGCCATTGATCTCGACAAATTCTTTACACAATAGCAAGCCCAGGCCGGATCCTTTTTCATGCTTTGTTCCATAAGTGGAAAGGTGCCGAACGGGATCAAAAACCAAAGGAAGGTCTTCTTCGGCGATTCCAACGCCATTGTCCTTAACAGAAATAACCAGCAGATTCTGCTCTTCGCGGCCAACAATCTGAATTTGTCCGCCGTCGTTCGTAAACTTAATCGCATTCGAGATTAAGTTACGCAGCACCAGGTTCACCATATTATGATCGGCTAAGGCCAGAAGTTCGCCCTCCAGGTCGCTTGTGAACGCAATCGACTTGGCCTCCAAAAGCCGGTTATTGAGCTGAATATTGCTTTTAACAACGCGTCGCAAATCCAGTTTTTCGGGCTTAAAGCTGATGGCATCTTTTTGATTTTTAGCCCACGAGAGCAAATTATCGAGCAGGAAATAGGTACTTTCGGCCTCTTCACGCAACTCTTTGACAATCTGTTGCCGAAGCTCGTCGGTGAACATCTCCGGAAAATCGGCTAACTGACTGATCACATCTTTGAAGGCACCGATGGGATTGCGCAGATCGTGACCAATGATCGACATAAACTTATCTTTGGTTTCGTTCACCTTCATCAATTCCTCGTGCTGAATCCGGATTTTCGAGTTTTTCTCAGTCAGCAATTCATTCACTCTTTTGCGCGACTTCAAATACCCAAACATCACCAGGGACACCACAAAAAGCGAAAGCACAATCAACATTAAAATGACCGTACTCGAATGTTGCCTTTTGATTTTCAAATCCATAATCTGGTTATCCATTTGCAGCAACTCAATTTCGTTTTGCTTTTTGGTGATCTCGATAGCCGCGCGGATATCGGCAAACTTCTCGGCTATTTCAGTCCGATACAGCGTATCGGACATGGTCGCATAACGATCGACATCGTCGTAGGCCAATTTGAAGCGATTCTGCATCTTATAGATCTGCGCCCTTACCCGATAAGCCTTTTGTTCGAGGTCGACAACCCCCGAGGCTTGTGCAATTTCCAAACAGCGATTCACTTGTACGAGGCCTGCCTCTGGCTGATTATTTTTCAAGCTTAATTGCGCACGGATCAGGTTAGCCGTTGCAATGCCCTCCTGCATTTTCACTTTTTCGAACACCGCGAGTGCCTGACTAACATTCACGGACGATTTTTCGAATTCGCCCATTTCCATATAAGCCTCAGCCAAACCGACCCAGCCGTACGCTTTGTAAAAAGTGCTAAGCTCGGAGCTATCGGCCACTTGCACCACCCTGTCAAAGAAATCAACAGCCTTCGCGAACTCGCGTTTGTCCTTATAAATCTCACCGATATTATTCAGAACGATGATCTGACCGGCACGATCATCCATGGACTGGTAGGCCTCCAAGGTTTTAAGGTAGTAATCCAAGGCCCGGTTATAATCTTTCCAATAGTGATAATTAACCGCAATATTATTCAGTATCCGGGCCAAAGTCGGATGGTCGCCTCTGTTCTCGTAGTACTTCAAAGCCTTAAAAAGATACAGCAAGCCATTGGTGCGATCGCCCTGGGTGGTTAGTGCGGCTCCAATATTCAGTTCGATGGAAGCCTGTGCCTCCACAGCATCTATTTTCTCGGCAATTGTCAAGGCTTCACGAAACAATTCCAACGCCTTGGGATACTCGCCCAAATTCATGTGGCAAGCAGCCATGGCATTAAGTGCCCCAATAATTGACATGCCGTCGTCAACTTCGCGAGCCAGCTTGAGCGCTTTTTCCGAAACCTGATATCCCTGCTCGAATTCTCCGGAAAAGATATAGCCGGCTCCCAGTCGTTGGTAAGCCATACTTTGCTGCACTTTGTCCTTCTGTTGCTCAGCAATAGGCAGTGCTAAATTTGCATAGTAGATAACCTGTCGGGGATCGACAAAATTATACTCTTTGGCCAAATCGAGATAAACCTGACACAGCTCCGTCCCCCTTAATCCGGGAATAAGATTCGTCAGACTATCGATCTTGGCTGTTTGCCCGTTACTACTCAGCGTAAACAGGCAACCAATGACAATACAAACTAACTGATAAACAATTCTTTTCAAACGCCACAGGATTTGTGAATGCTAAAATAGTTTTATTTCCCGCCTTTTCAAATGACAGTTATGAAAACATTAGCCGGTAAGGGCGGGAAATATCTGTGATAAACTTTTCAATACTAATCGTTCTGCTTTGCCTTAAATACTCGTTCCCTTGAAAAAAAACGAGTACTGTGGGAGCCGTAAACACGCGATACTGTCCGGCAATTTCGGGCTGCTCGTTAATTGAAATATACACCAACCGAAGCTTTGGAAACTGTTCGCAAAGCAAACGCTCAAGCTTGGGTTTAAGCACATGACAAACCTGGCATTCGTCTGTTGAAAGATACACCAGTACCGCATCGTTGGACGCCAGAAGCTGCTGAAACTCGTGCAGACTATTTGCAAAAGATTCCATCAATATTGTCCGGTACTGAGTAAGACCAAGGTGCATGCAATCTCCGGTTCAATAGACGCTGCTTTGAGCCGGTCGGCAAACTCATCGTTTTCAGTTCCCGGATTAAAAATAACCCGTTTGGGTTTCAACTTCAGGATGTATTCCATATAGCCGGGTTGATTCTTTGGACCTACGTACAACGTTACGGTATCGACGTTTTCAAATTCTTTGGACGCTGTTACGAACTCCACATCTTCAACCTTACCAGGTCTGGGTGCTATTGCAATTACTTCGTGTCCATGATGACGAAGTGCCCTGATTGCTTTATTCGAATAACGTTCGGGCTTTTCGCTAGCCCCGATCACGATTGTTTTTTTCATCCTATTATTGTTTTTGAATCAACACCACGGCATAAGCCGATATTCCTTCTTCGCGACCTTCAAAGCCGAGCCTTTCGGTGGTTGTTGCTTTCACCGAAACCGCGTCCATATCCAGTTGAAGAACTTCGGCAATGGTATCTTCCATCCGGGGGATAAAATCTTTCAATTTGGGGCGTTGTGCGGCAATTGTGGCATCTATATTGCCGATCTCGTAGCCTTTTTCAGCGATCAACTGCGAACATTTCCGAAGTAAAATCTTACTATCAACATTCTTAAAATCCGATGAAGTATCCGGGAAATGATAACCGATATCCCGTAATTTTGCAGCCCCCAGGATGGCATCGCAGATCGCGTGCAGCAGCACATCGCCGTCCGAATGCGCAACCGTTCCCTTCGTATGCGGCACCTCAATACCACCAAGCCACAAACTTTCTCCTTCAGCAAGGCTATGCACATCATAGCCCATTCCTACACGTATCACCATCAATTATCTTCTTAAATTATCGAAATCGAAAGCCAGGGAAAAACGAAGCGTATTTTCCAATGGATTATTGGTCTGCGTGGGAAGCAGGTACGAGAAATCGAGTGTAAATACATTCAACTTAAAACCGGCTCCGGCCGTGAAATATTTACGGTTCCCCTTATTTTCATTTTCGTGGAAATAGCCTACGCGCAAAGCAAACTGCTTTTGGTACCAATATTCAAGCCCCAGCGATACATTCACTTCCTGCAATTCTTCTTTCATGCCGCCCGGCGCATCTGAGAATGAACTGAAAATACCACCAATCACCGATTTGTCCTGACTGAAGCCGGAATTAACAACAATTGTCCCGTCATCATCGGTAAAGCTCTCAGCATCGGGCGTCGGTACCAACAGTTTGTTCAGATCTACAGCAATGGCGAACGAATTGTAATTGTCCAGTTCCATCTCGTAAGCAGCCCCCAAACGCATATTGGTTGGAATAAAGTCCTTTGTTTCTCCTTCGGTGTACGAAATTTTACTACCGATATTGGAGATGTCAATACCGGCGGAGAAAACCGATTCGCGTCCGCGGCGACTCATTTCGTTGCGATAATAGAAGGCTACATCAGCAGCAAACGAGTTGCCGGCATGGGTTGCTACTCCGTTCACCTCCTGCCCTCCGGTTAAATCGGAACGGATATAGCGCAAGGCAACCGAGCCCGAAAACTGCTCGGACAACAAGCGGGTATAAGCCACATCAAAGGCAAATTCATTTGGGTTCTGCAATCCGGTTTCCGTTCCGTAAGAATCCCGAAAAACAATGCTACCTAATGAAAAGTAGCGCAAGGAAGTACTGACGACTTGCTGATCATCAATGCGTTTATGAGCGGCCAGATAGGCCAAATTGATATCATTAACTAATTTCTTAAGCCAAGGCGAGTATGATAATGAAACACCCGCATCGCTTGTTATAAAAGCATATTTGGCCGGATTCCAGTGTTGCGAGTTCATATCGGGCGATGTTGCTACCCCGGCATCCCCCATCGCACCAGCCCTCGAATCGGGCGCAATTGTTAGAAACGGAACAGCCGTAGAAACCACATTCGCTCCTGATGTAGAGCTTTGTGCAAACAACTGATTGGGCACTAACAAATACATTGCAGCAACCAGCGCCAGGCTCAGCTGCACTTTCATTCTATTCATTTTATTGATCATGTTGCAATAGTAATAATTTTGGTCTAAATCTTATTCAAACAATGAACGGTAAAGGCCCCGAAAAAGTATCTGCGGCTGCCTTATCTCCGCAAAATAATTATTGTCCCGCTTTGGGAATTTTGCGCGCCCTCGGTATTTTTCAGGATAACCCGATAAAAATAACTTCCGTTTCGAACCATCAGTTGCCGATCGGAAAGCCGCCAGCTAATCACCGGGGTTTCAACACCATTCGAGACCAATGATTTTTCAAGAATGTCCACGACACTACCCTTTGAATCGAAAAATTCAATTCGTACATCCAGCAGTTCGTCGGGTTGGTTATGAATAATCCGAAAATTTGCCTGATCGCTCATTGGATTGGGATAACAAACAACATCCTGAATCGATAATGCTTCGCTAACGACAAAACGAACGGTTATCTCGGTCGAGTTGTTGAAAACATCCCATACTTTAACGGTCAGGGTGTGCTCGCCCTCTTCCAAACCGGTTAAGGGATAAACAACCGAACCGCTTGTATAATCGTCCAAACCGGCCAGATAATAATCATTCAAAACGATGATATTGGAATAATCGCCATCCAGTACTGCTGTTATATCGTGTCCAATGCCCGTTCCCAGTGTATTGATGCCACTGCGGTCGAATAAGTCGAGATATAAAATTGAATTGGCACCAACCTGATCGCCGGATTCGAATGACGACGTATTCAGGTAAAGACCAATCTGCGGACCATCCGAATCGTCCAGCGAACTGTCCGTGGAAGCACCAATTGGCAGATCGGTAGTTGCACCATGGGCATCCAGCTCAGCGCTGTAAGCATAGTAAACGATTTTGCCCGTACCTTCGGCATACGACACGTCTTTAGGCACCAGGAATGAAAAAGCGAACTTCCCGTTTTCAACCGTTGCCAATCCTTTGTAAATCGGATTGTTTCGCGAGATGTACTCAAACGGCTCTTCTCCATCGTTGCCAAGCGTTTGTGTCTGCCGGGCTTTATCGTATACCACAGGGATGAGCTGTCCGTTGAAATTAGTCAGCCTATTTCCATCATTGTCGGTAACTTCACCCTCCACCTCCACCTTGGTCAAAGCAGCTATTGGCTCGGAAATCTGCGTCGGAGGAAGGCCGTTTACCGACGTGGTAACAACATTATACTGAGGAATAGCCAAGCGCATAGCCGGATCACCCAACAACATGAAATTTCGTTTATTGATGCCGGACGAAAGCGCATTTTTAGTCCGCCGCACCACCTCTCCCATGGCCAGATATTGCCCCTGATCGTCAACCTGAAAGAAATGCTTATACAACTGAGAGTTCAACACATAGTTGGGACTTGAATAGACAATGCGCGTTGTGCTGAACAGGGCAACAGCTCCACCATTAGCGTTAAACAGAATATGCTCGCCACCGGACTGTTCATCCGCATCGAAGCGACTAAACTCACAGGTAGCCGTGATGAAAACCGGCAGTTTATTTTCATTTGTCCACGCATCAATTTCATCGGTTGTCAACACCTTTTCTTCGGCCAAGGCAATTTCGTTGGCATGGCCGGTATAATTTAAAATAAGTGTTCCTTTTTTTACCCGACCGTTAATCGCGCTGGTTACATCGGGATAAGTCTCGCCACTAGGGCTGGTTTGTTGCTCGAAGGCATCGAAATAGATTTTGTCGACCACAAATGCCGGTTGACTGGCAACAACATTTTCAGCCAGATTTTCGGCCTGATAGGCATGAATGTTTGAGTCCTCATCATCGCCGATAAAACAAATAACATTGCGCCACTCTCCCATCGCTTCTTCCGACGAATAACGAATAATCTTGCTAACGACAGCCTCTGCCTCAGTGGTGGTCTGTGCCGGAATTCGACCAATAGCCAGATCCATAGAGCCTTCGGCTTCGCCCTCGCCGACTTCGAGCAATACATAAAAATCGTCGGTTACGAAAGAAGAAGTGGGCAATAACGAGTTGGCCGACTGATAGGTGGGAATAAAATTGAAGCCCTGTCCGCTCACATCTTTGCTATCGTAACTCCCATCGCCAAATAACAGCACATATTTTAAATCGCCGGTAGTCTGCTTCGATTTTTCGTAACAATATCGAATAAAATTCCGGATTCCGGCAACATCGGCAATCCCCGACGAAAACTCGTTGTATATCTGTTCAACATCGACCACAGCCGCCGAAAGCTGATGCTGTTCGTGAAAAAGAGCCAACTCGTCAGCCTGTTGCCGAAAGTCGGCATGACATAGAATAAGCATCCCGGGGACCGTCAGGCCGTGGAGATTTTGATTATCGACAGGCCCAACAATCTGCGGCTCAGGAATCTCACCGGTGGGATCGAAAACAACAAATTCACGCAAGCTGTCACTCGCGGCTACAAAAGTCGCCGTATTTCCCGACCAGCTCAGCCTTATATGCCGGGCATTTAAGTAATCGGTAATATCCCACACCTGTGCATGATCATTCAGTCCTTCAATTTGGTACAAACTTCCCCTTCCCTCGCCAACCGTCTCAGGATTCCGAAAAAACAAGGGGTCATCTTCGTATTCCAAACGACGCCAACAATTTAGCTCAATATAGTCGAGCCATCCCAACGCCGAGCTGTTGGACGAGTTGTAAGTTAACCCGACCACCGAAGTCGCCAAACCGGAGTATACCGAGAAACGCGTTTGCCCCGAACGGGCATATTCCGTCAGCTGACTCCCGGTATCGACACCCTGAAATGAAATAAGCTGCTGACGGTTACCGTTCCACAACACCGAGAAGGAAGAACTGCCCGATGAGCGCCCCGCAGCTTTCACCAGAACATTGACCGGACGATCGGCAACACTGTTTTTGATCGGAAAGCTGTAATTTATGGTTCGCCCCGGCTGAAAACGATCGCCGTACCAATCCCTTCCGGATTGGATCAAATTTTCCAAATCCTGCTCATAGAGCTGATAGTCGGCATACTGCGAAACGGTGTCTGTTAGTACAACAACATCATCATCCACTAGCTCCACCAGCTTCGCAGGTCCCTGATCCGACAAATAATACACCGCCTTATCGGCATAATCGTTCGACTGGTGAGTAAAGGCATTCAGCTGTTCGTTAAAAGTCCACCGGATTGTTCCGGTAGAATAAAAAAACAGGCAATCTTCGCCATCGCCATCCTGCGCGTGCCAAATCGCATTTTGCATCAAATCGGAGGATAAACTCACCGCATTCACTTTCGACAACATGAACCCACCGTTCCCATAAACTCCAACAGCCTCGGGATTCGTAAACCCCCATGATTCCAGCATGCTGTACTTGATTTTATAGATCCCACAACCGGAAGTGGAAATCTTCACCCAATTCCCTTCCGACAAAACTGAATTGTAATCCAAATTACGCAGCTCCCGGCGGGGCGTTTCCTTTTCAACCGGACTTGCCGTCGACAAGGAAACGGTCAGCAAAAGTTTCGAGATGAAAAACAATATTAATATCAAGTATTGCGTTTTTGTCATGCGGTGTTTCAATGTATTCGGTGCAATAACGAAGTTGAACAAAGTTTATTTTAATCTGAAATTAATCTTTGGCAAACTTAGTGTTTTTGCACATTAATCGGGTCAGAATACAATAAACACAAGGCGTACAGCGTTACAAAAAAGTTCTGAAAGCGAATCAAAAGCAATAGAACTATTTAATTATATTTGCCAAGAGAAAAACCAAACTGTAAATACAAAAAGATGAAATTTAAAGCCATATTTTTCGTTGGTTTAACGATGCTTCTGGCGAGTTGCAGTGTCTTCAAAAAAGACAGCGGTGGTTTCAGTAAAAAGAATTCATCAAACACAACTGGTTGGGAATACAATGATCCTGAAAACGGAGGATTTCAAACAGATGCTGACTATGCTCAGTTTGCCGGTCCTGGTTTAAAATTCATACAAGGTGGTACCTTCACGATGGGACGTGTGGAGCAGGATGTGATGTACGACTGGAACAACGCACCACGCCGCGTAACGGTGGCTTCGTTCTATATGGACGAATGTGAAGTGTCGAACCTGGACTACCGGGAATATTTATTCTGGATTCAACGCGTATATCCCGAAAGCAAAGAGCGCTATCTGCAGGCTCTACCCGACACGCTGGTTTGGCGCGAAGCTCTGGCCTATAACGAACCTTATCTGGAAAACTACCTGCGCCACCCCGCCTACAGCAAATATCCGGTTGTAGGCGTTAGCTGGGAACAAGCCAATGCCTACTGCAAATGGCGTACTGACCGTGTAAACGAACAACTTTTGGTAAACAAAGGTGTGCTGACTCACGACAACACCCAACAAGGCGAAAATGTATTTACAACCGAAACATATCTGGCTGGTTTATACGAAGGTAAACAAGGCGACAAACCCATTGAAGATGCAGCTGGCAACCCACGTAAAATTCGCTGGGAAGATGGCATCCTGATGCCGGACTATCGACTGCCAACAGAAGCTGAGTGGGAATATGCCGCTTACGGGTTAATCGGAAATACCGACGGCGAACTGTTGACCGAGCGGAAATTGTACCCCTGGAACGGCAGCTATTTGCGCGACGACAGCCGACGGGATCGTGGCTTACTGAATGCCAACTTTGTTCGCGGACGTGGTGACATGATGGGTATGGCTGGTTACCTGAACGATAATGCAGATATTACCGCTCCGGTAAACTCATACAAACCCAACGACTTCGGCCTCTACTGTATGGCCGGTAATGTTAACGAGTGGGTTGCCGATATCTACCGTCCCTTGTCGCAGGAAGATGTGGCCGAATTTCAACCATTCCGCGGGACTGTATACACCAAATACCGCCAGGATGCCAACGGAGACCTGATTCGCGATGAGTTTGGTGAATTACTGATTGACACCGTTGCCGACTACCGAAACTACCTGGATGGTGATTATCAATCGCAAATTATCGAAGGTCAGGACTGGAATATGGTAAAAGACAACCTGACAACAGAAGACATGTATGTTCAATCCAACAGCAACGAAGGAAGTTTTACATCGTTGATTACCGATAAAATACGGGTATACAAAGGTGGATCATGGAAAGACCGCCCGTACTGGATGATACCCGGCACACGTCGCTTCAGAGACCAATCTGAATCGGCCAACGACCTGGGATTCCGCTGCGCTATGACCCGCGTAGGAAGTCCGGAAGGATTTTAATTAGAAACATTCTTGATAAAACAGATAAAAACCTCATTTTTGCAATGAGGTTTTATTTTTTCTATACCCCTATGAAAACGGCAGAACTCTACGAAATATTCAAGCAACATCCGACCGTATCAACCGACAGCCGGACCATTCTCCCGGACAGTATCTTCTTCGCCCTGAAAGGACAGAACTTCGATGGCAATAAATTTGCCGCCGACTCCCTGCAGAAAGGAGCAAAGTACGCCATTGTTGACAACCCGCAGTACGCCAACGATGCGCATATTATCCTGGTCGACGATGTTTTAAAAAGCTTACAGAAATTAGCCCGCCTACATCGGCAAACACTCGGTATTCCGGTACTTGCCATTACCGGCACAAACGGGAAAACAACCAGTAAGGAATTAATTGCAGCGGTGTTGAAAAACCGGTTCAACCTGATCTTTACACAAGGGAACCTCAATAACCATATTGGTGTTCCGCTCACCCTGCTTCGGATGACACCCGAAACTCAAATTGCTGTGATTGAAATGGGCGCTAATCACCCGGGCGAGATTGCTGCTTTGTGTGATATTGCACAGCCCGATCTCGGACTGGTAACCAATATGGGGAAAGCTCACCTGGAAGGATTTGGTTCTTTTGAAGGCGTTGTCAAAACCAAAACCGAACTTTACGACTTTCTGCGCGAAACCGGTGGAAAGTGCTTTATCAATACCGATAACAAACTGCTGTTAAAACAAGCTGAAGGACTGGAACTACTGAGCTACGGCAATAACGAAACGGCACAACTGCGCGGTGAGCCGGAGGACTCGTCGTACTACCTGACGGCAAAAATTCTGTTCCCAAAGGGATGGCTCTATTTTCGCTCAAAGCTGGTCGGTGCTTACAATTTCGAAAACATCATGGCTGCTGCCCGCGTTGGCTCCTATTTCGACATCGACCCACTGCTGATCCAAAAATCAGTCGAAAAATACGAACCAACCAATAACCGCTCGCAATTAATTCAACGCGGAACAAACCGCATCATCCTTGACGCCTATAATGCCAACCCCACCAGCATGATGGCCTCGCTGCAAAACTTCAGCCAGCTGGCACAAAAGGCAAAAACCGTCATCCTGGGCGATATGCTCGAATTAGGAGAATATTCGAAAGAAGAACATCAAAAAATTGCCGATTTTATAGCCAGTCAGGAATTTGAACAGGTTTTCCTGATTGGCCCTTGCTTTAACCAGGTTGATGCCGGTACAAAAGCAAAGAAGTTCGAATCCATCGAACTTCTTGCAAACTACCTATTTCAACAAAAACAAATAAAAAACAATCTGATCCTGATTAAAGGCTCCAGAGGCATTCGCCTGGAAAAAATTCTGGACAATTTTTAACCGACAATCAGATTCCCCTTTTCTGAATTCAATCAGGCCGGCTTTTCAACTTTCAGCACCTCCGCAATAGCCTGCTCAAAGGTTGCCTTGGGAAGAGCTCCCATTGCCATTTGCGGCTGCCCGTCAACCGGAACAAACAGTAGAGACGGGATACTTTGAACACCAAACATACCGGCCAATTCCTGCTGGTCTTCCGTGTTCACTTTGTAAATATGAAGGCTGTCGCCGTACTCGGCCTGCAGTTCGTCCAAAATTGGAGCCACCATCTTACAAGGACCACACCAGTCGGCATAAAAGTCAATCAAACAAGGTTTGCTTCCTTCATACTTCCATTCTTTATTGAGTTCGAAGTTGAATACTTTTTCTTTAAACGTCTCTTTGGTCAAATGTTCTAGCATAACTAATTGATTTAAATCACAAATATATAATTTTTTAGATATTTAAATATCAACAAACATGCCAATAAATTAAAAACTTTATTTCATCCCACTCGTGCCGAAATAATTGTAATTTTGTCACAGTTTTGAACAAAATGACATATTTATCCTTTAAGATCGTTTAAAAACGGATATCCATTTCATGAAAGAGCATTTAAAAGACCCGATATTTTCAATAGTCTCAGAGGAAGCAGACCAACTGCAACAAGCCTGTTTTGTCATCGGCGGCTTTGTCCGGGATTTAATTCTCCACCGCAATTCAAAAGATATCGATATTGTCACGTTGGGAAGTGGGATTGAGCTGGCCAAGCGGGTCGCTAAACGTCTGGGGCCCAAAACACCGGTTAGTGTTTTTAAGAATTTTGGCACGGCCATGATCAAAAAAGGAGATCTTGAGCTTGAATTTGTTGGTGCCCGCAAAGAGTCGTACACGCACGATTCGCGTAAACCGGTTGTTGAAGACGGCAGCCTGGAGGACGATCAGAAAAGACGCGATTTCACAATTAACGCCCTGGCCATAGGCCTGAATAAAGCTAATTTCGGAGAGCTCGTCGATCCGTTTGGCGGTATAGCCGATCTGGAAAACAAAATCATCCGTACTCCCCTTGAACCGGGCATCACGTTCTCGGACGACCCGCTTCGCATGATGCGCGCCATCCGCTTTGCAACACAACTGAGCTTCAGAATAGAAGATAAAACCCTACAGGCAATCAGCGATTATGCCCACCGGATCGAGATTATCTCGAAAGAACGCATTATTGAAGAACTGAACAAAATCATTCTGTCCGACAAGCCTTCAATCGGGTTTAAACTACTGGACAAAACCGGCCTGTTGCCACTCATCTTCCCCGAGTTAGCCAAAATGAAGGGAATCGACGAAAAATCCGGTGTGGCCCATAAGGACAACTTTTACCACACTCTGGAGGTGCTCGACCGGATTGTTCCCAACACCAACAACCTGTGGCTCCGATGGTCGGCTCTGCTGCACGACATTGGAAAACCGCGCACCAAACGTTTTGTTCCGGGCACCGGATGGACTTTTCACGGCCACAACTATGTTGGCGAAAAAATGCTCCCCAAGTTATTTCGGCGCATGAAACTGCCGATGAACGAGAAGATGAAATACATCCAAAAGATGGTATCGCTTCACATGCGGCCCATCGTTTTATCGGAAGAGGAGGTTACCGACTCGGCCGTTCGGCGCTTGCTATTTGAAGCGGGTGACGATATCGACGACCTGATGACCCTTTGCGAAGCTGACATCACCTCGAAAAATGCCGAGAAAGTAAAACGCTACCTGAAAAACTTCCAGTTGGTGCGCGAGAAGCTCAAAGATTTAGAGGAGCGGGATCATATCCGCAACTTTCAGCCTCCGGTTTCGGGCGAGGAGATCATGGAGACTTTCGGGCTGCCCCCCTGCCGTGAGGTTGGCGAAATTAAAAACGCCATCAAAGAGGCAATTCTGGAAGGTGAAATTCGCAACAATCACGACGATGCCTATCAATATATGCTGAACAAAGCTTCCGAGATGGGCCTTTCACCGAATCAGGGCTAGTGTGTATAGTGTAAATGCGCAATAACCGGCAGGTGATCGGAAAAACCACCGGCATAGTGATACCCGCGGTAGGTCCGGAACAGACGTTTTCCGCCCCAACGATCATCTGCCTCAAACAAAAACGGCCACTCAACAATTTGCGCATCCGATGCCGACAAGTGCAACCGGTTGGCTGACAATAAATAATCGGAGACAATAATCTGATCGAATATTTGCCAGCTGTTGCGATGCTTCAGCGTCCCCCGGGGGTTCCAGTTTTCCGACAGATTAATCAATTCACCTTGTATTTCGGGCCGATCAGCCTCCACTGACCGAAGCCCCTTCGTCAAACTGGCATTATCGGGCTGATCGTTAAAATCACCCATCAGAATCACCTTCGCTTTTTCCTGCTTTTGGTAAGTTGCCAGCACGGCCTTACGCAACGTTTCGGCTGCCAGCATCCTGTCGGGTTCAGTCTGCGCCTGTCCCCGGTACCGCGAAGGCCAATGGTTGACAAAAATATGCAGACTATCGTCGACAAAGCCAAAGGTGGCCTCCAGTATTTCGCGACTATGGAGCGTATCGCCTGATTTGCTGATTAGGGGATGGTACTGATATCGGATTGGCACCACCTTATCCGGTCGGTAAATGATCGCAACATCAATGCCCCGATCATCCGGCGACTGTTTGTGAATGATCCGGTAATTGAACCGGCGGAGTGCTGTATTTTCAGTTAACTGCTGCAAAACCCAGCTGTTTTCAACTTCGCAAAACCCAATAATGGCGGGAGCATCAAAACCAGAAGCTGCCATAACAACTTTTGAAATTTTATTCAGCTTATCGCGAAGACGAAAGGAGTTCCAGTTGCGCAGTCCACCAGCGCAAAACTCGTCGTCCTCCGTTAGCGGATCATCCGAGGTGTCGAACAGGTTTTCAACATTGTAAAAGAGAACCGAAAAACCGGTATCCGATTTTTGAACCTGAGCGGCAGCAGGCGCGCTTAGCAACAAGCCGGCCAGCAAAACAATCAATCTAATATGCCTGCTCTTCCACACGTTCATAAGCACCCAAATCGGGACCTGCATCAAGGGTTCGGTTTTGATTGACTAGATCGAATGGAAATAGTTTTCCGATCTCGGGCGAGCCGGCATCTTTCGCGGCACTTAGCGTATCCAACTCAAAATTCATCTTCACATAAGGATCAACGAACTTGGGCAGTGCATTTTTCAAAATTCCACTGTAATGCGTCGGGTTTTCCACGTTCACCGTATCAGCGAGGCTCAGCAAGCAATGATCGAAGAAATAGTTAAACTCCTGCTTTCCCAGACGGGCTAATTCGACCTCGTTACCGGTGAGAATATTGCCGGTGATAATACTATTAGCAAAATAGGCTTTCCGCAAATCGCCCGAATAGGTTGTCGATGAGCCGTCGCCCTGATCAACAACAACATGATCGGAAATCATTAGCGACGAAGTAGAACGAATGCGCCCGGTATAGCCGCCCCAATAGTTTGCAATGGTGGTATGATAAAACTCGTACTCGCCCCCGATCAACAAGGCAGCCGCATAATAGCCACAATTGTAGATCAAGGTGTTGTATGCTGATATTTTGGATTTTAGCGCAAATATTCCGGCATACGAATGGTTATAAATCCGGCTGTTCCGAATATCGACCGATGCATAGCCTTCATTCTCGATATTGCCCACCTGTAATCCGATGTTTGCATTTTTTATTTCAGCATCGCAGATCAGATTGTCATGGCTTCCGGAATACAAAAAGATGCCATTCCACTGATCCGGAACATCGCGGTAAACCTCTTCCAGGCGGTCGGCCTGAAAAACAACGGGCTTCTCAAGCGTTCCGTTAACCTGCAATTTGCCTTTCACATACAAGCCGGTACCGGCATGAAAATATATGCGTGCTCCCGGACCGACTTTCAATGTTGCATTTTTCTCAACCAATGCATTTTCATACACAACATAGGGGCGAGCACCGGTCCATTCGGTGTCAACAGTTATGGGCGTATTAACCAGCTCAATATCTTGTCCCCAGGCAACCAGCCGCACATACTGCAAATTTGTATTGGTTAAAAACTCGATCGAATCTTTGACGACGATGGGTTGATTTTCCCCCTGAGGGTCAATCGTCACTTCAACAAAGATGTAGATACTGTCATTCGCCGGGATCTCCAGATCCACCAATTCATCGGAGGGAATTCCATTGATATTTAAGCGAAAATCGGAATCGGGACTCCCGGCCAGACGCACCGCCGAAACTTTCACCGACTGATCGTAAGGGTTATAAACTTTTAAGTGCTGAGTCGTGGATCCAACCGTAGTAAAGATGGTATCAAACATCACGGTATCAACCGAGAATACAAGCCGGGCATCAGTTGAAGTCGTATATTTTTCATCCTCGCAGGAAACAAGATAGACCAACGACAGGATGACTAAAAATATATAAACGGACTGTTTCAAAAGCTTGTTTTAGATTGAACGGATTTTCAGGGGACTTAGTATGCTAAAGTACAAAATGATTTTCACATTTTTTAACAAATCTACCGAAGCCAGATGATGCTCTAAAACAAGTCAAATTCTCCGCTCAACTACTTTTTTACCGGCCGAGTTGATTTCGGGTATTTTTACTAGTCTTCATACAGCAAGTACTTTTGTCGCATCTTGCCGTATTTATCCAATTCAGGCTTCCAGGAGGCCTCTATATCCGACTCCTGCGCTCCTTCGCGAATCATTTTCAGAAGCTCGTCGGTTCCGGCCAACAGGTTAAACCAACGGGGAGAGCTCAGAAAATCCGACTCATTCTCAAAAGCGTGGTAGTAGTGCAGAAAGTATCGCAGCGTGAAGCGATCCTCGTTGCCGGCCGTACGCAGATCATCGCCGTAACAAAGCTGCCCTTCCTGCTTGGGACTTTTCGCCATGCCAACAATGCTGCGGGGTGTAAACTGAAAAGTTCCGAAGCTCGGATCAGGATAACCAATAACCTGAAAAGGGAAATAAGTTCCCCGGCCAATACTCATGGTTGTCGCCTCGAAAAAGCACAAGGAAGGATATAAACGAATTGACCGGTCGTTCGGCAAATTGGGAGATGGTTTAACCGGCAGCGAATAAGGCATCCGGTGGCTGTAATTGGCAACAGCAACGACTGTAAGATCACATTTAAGTCCACCTTTGAGCCACCCTTCACCATTGATCATCCGCGCCAATTCGCCCAATGTACAACCATGCACAACCGGAATGGGGTGCATGCCAACAAAGGAGCTGAATTGCGGCTTCAACACCGGACCGGCCACATAATCTCCATTCGGGTTGGGACGATCCAGCAGCAGCAGTTTCCTGTTTTCTTCGGCACAGGCCTCCATCACATAGTGCAGCGTACTCAGGTAGGTATAAAAACGCACGCCGACATCCTGAATGTCGAAAACCAGCAGATCAAGATCGTCGAGTTGATCTGCCCGGGGCTTTTTATTGTCGCCATATAACGAGATCACCGGCAAGCTGGTCTTCTGATCTTTTTGGTCGCGAACTTGTTCGCCCGCATCGGCATCGCCCCGAAAGCCGTGCTCGGGACTAAATATTTTCTCGACGGCAATACCATTGCGCAGTAAAAAATCGACTAGATGCTCATCGCCAACACGCGACGATGGATTAACCACCAAACCAACATGTTTTCCTTCCAGAAGACCTAAATACTGCTCCGGCTGATCGGCTCCACACTTCAATTGCTGCGCTTGGGCACAACCTGCCAAACTTGCACAAAACAAAATCACCAACAAGATTCTCATCACTTTTTCTTTAATGCTCACGAATGTAACAATTCAGCGTTAAACCAATCTGCTTTTCAAACAATCAATGAAACTTTATTAATTTTGAGAGCGAAAACAGATAACTATGAAACACCTTCGCCATGCACTATTTTGGATAGTTGCTCTGAGCTTTTCCTATATCCCTTTATCAGCACAACGCCAACCGGCCTTCTTGCAACATTTGCACGACAGCTGGGTTGACAGCTTGATGAACAGCCTGACCATAGAGCAAAAAATCGGTCAGCTTTTCATCGTTCAGGCATACAGTACCGACGGAAAAACGCCCGATGGCGTGCTGCGTGATATCCACCGCCACGAAGTGGGAGGTGTCATTTTTATGCAGGGAACGGCTCCACGTCAACTCGAAATGACCAACAAATTTCAGGAAGCCAGCCCCATCCCGCTTCTAATTGCGATTGATGGAGAATGGGGCCCTGCTTTCCGGCTGAAAAACACACCACGCTATCCGGTACAAATGGCGCTGGGTGCTATTCAGGACGACAGCCTGATCTACCAGATGGGGCAAGAAATCGGGCAGCAGTTCCGCCGGATGGGCGTACACATCAACTTTGCTCCGGTGAGCGATGTGAACAACAACCCGAACAACCCGGTGATTAACTACCGTAGCTTTGGCGAAAATCCGGACAAGGTAGCCCGCAAAGCATTGCTGTATGCCCGGGGGATGCAGGATGCCGGTCTGCTGGCTGTTGCCAAACACTTCCCCGGACACGGCGATACCAATGTGGACTCCCATCTGGGGCTACCGGTTATCAAACATGATACAGCCCGCTTAAATGCCATCGAATTATATCCTTTTAAAAAATTAAGCGACCAGGGTATTGGCGGGATGATGACCGCCCACATCCAGGTTCCGGCCTTGGAGCCCAACACAAAATTACCCGCGTCCTTGTCGCCAAATATCATTCAAAACATACTGATTAACGAGTTTGGATTCGGCGGAATGATCTTCACCGATGCCATGAATATGCACGGGGTAAGCCAACTGTACTCCCCGGGAGAGGCCGCTGTTCTGGCTATCAAGGCTGGAAACGACATGCTGGAAATTGTGCCGGATTTAGACCAGGCTGTTGCCGCCGTCAGTGAGGCTGTCCGAACAAATCGAATTCGTCCGGAAGCCATCGATCAACATTGCCGAAAAGTACTGGCCTTAAAGAAATGGATGGGGCTCGACGCCCGAAGAACAGTCGAGCCAGAAAACCTGCAGGAAGACCTTAACCAGCCGGGCTATGAGTTAACACGCCGTCGGTTACACGAGCAAAGCCTGACCTGCCTGATCAACCGGGAGCACTCAATGCCCCTGATGCGGCTCGACACCCTAAATGTTGCCGTTGTATCAATTGGCCGGACTTCAGAAACCGCGTTTCAAAAGATGGCCGCACGCTACACCAAAGTCGATATTTTCAACCTGAAAAAGGAAGCAACAACGGCCGAGGTCGATCAATTGGTCAAGCAACTGCGATCCTACAACCTGGTCATCTGCGGCATTCACAACCTAAACTTATCGCCCGCCAAAAACTATGGCACATCGAGTGCCATGAAGGAAGTCGTCCAAAAACTAAAACACAAAAAGCTGCTGGTCTCCGTCTTCGGCAATGCCTACGCGCTGGACAAGTTAAGCGGAATAGAAACTGCCGACGGACTTGTGCTGTGCTACCAGGAAAACCAGATTACCGAGGAGCTGGCAGCACAAGCTATCTTCGGAGCGATACCCACCTCCGGCAAGCTTCCGGTTAATGTGAATGCCTACTTTCGCATGAACGATGGTATTAGCCTGCCCAAAATTGATCGGTTGAAATATACCATTCCCGAAGAAGTAAAAATATCATCGGCCTACCTGGAGCGCCGAATCGACAGCCTGGCTAATTTGGGCATCACCCAGCAAGCCTTTCCGGGCTGCCAGGTGCTGATTGCCGTAGATGGAAAGGTTATTCTGAATAAAAGTTACGGATATTACACCTACAACAAGCGTCGGGAGGTAGATGAAAACTCAATCTACGATATCGCCTCGGTAACGAAAATAACCGGAGCACTTCCGGCTTTGATCAAGCTTTACGATGAAAAAAAATTCAAACTGGATATGCCATTTTCTTTTTACTGGCCTCCTTTCAGGGGAACCAATAAAGAAAAAATAACCTCGCGCCAGATCCTGGCCCATCAAGCCCGACTGAAGCCCTGGATCCCGTTTTGGCAAAACGAACTAAAAAATAACGGCAACCTGCGAACAGCTGTTTTTCGCGAACAGCCCGACAATAACTTCAATGTCCGCGTTTCTTCTCACCTGTACATGGATCATCGCAATATCCAGCGCATCTACAACGAAATCAAGGAGTCGCCACTTTTGCCTCGCATAAAATATACTTACTCCGATCTGGGCTTTATGATTTTCCCCAAGGTTATTTCAGAGCTAAGCCACAGCGACTACGAACAATTTCTGAAGAAGAACTTCTACCAGCCCCTGGGCGCATATAAGCTCACCTATAATGCTTATCAACATTTTCCGCTGGATGAAATTGTCCCTACCGAGCAGGATGACAACTTTCGGCACGAGCTCATCCGTGGCTTTGTTCACGATGAAGGAGCAAGTATGCTTGGCGGAGTTTCCGGCAATGCCGGCCTGTTTTCCAATGCTAACGACCTGGCAAAAATCATGCAGATGTATTTGCAGTTTGGGCACTACGGAGGGGGCAGCTACCTGGACTCAACGAGCATGGCTGAGTTCACGCGCATTCAATATCCCCAAAACGAAAACCGCCGGGGACTAGGCTTCGACAAGCCATTTATCGACAACGACAAGAACACCCTCGAGCACGCCTTCCCGGCCATTGACGCAAGTCCCGAGAGTTTTGGACATACCGGCTTTACCGGCACTTTTGTGTGGATGGATCCGGAGTACAAAATCCTGTTTATCTTCCTGTCGAACCGCGTTTACCCTACACGCAACAACAACAAACTCAGCCGCCTGAATATCCGTCCGGCGATGCACCAGGTGATCTACGATGCACTGCTTCGGGGCCCACAAGAGCATTAAAAGTTGTTAAAATGTTTTTTAACATCTTTCTGAATTTCAACCAGCAACAAGCGCCAAACCCCCTGACCTGTAAGAAGTGTAACTATCTGAAAAGGTTACATTTTTCATTTCCACACCATATCCATTCTGAAGCAGCTGTTCTGTCCCCGTAAAATCAGGACATTATTAAATTATTAATTTTAACTTTAGGGGAGTTAACACAGTTTTCAAACCATTAAAATTTTACCGCCATGGAGAGAAAAATCACCTTCAACGAGCTTCGTAAAATCAAAGACAGTTTGCCGGAAGGCGCAATTCATCAGTTAGCCGATGAATTTCATTTAGAAGTAGAAACTGTCAGAAATTACTTTGGTGGAGCAAATTACGATCGCGGGCGATCTGTTGGAATTCACGTTGAGCCAGGGCCTAATGGAGGAATTGTTTTATTAGACGACACACAGATACTTGAACGTGCAGAACAACTTCTTAAAGACGTTAACTAATTAAAAAAAAATCAAGGTTTAAGTTTCGGCAATTGGCGCGTTAAAACGACCAAGCTGCCCGATACGAAAAACGGTTGCATCAGCAGAGAACTGCGAATACAACCGTTTTTTATTTTATAAAAATAACGATGCTTATCGTTGTTTCTTTTTGTGGAAACTGTTATTTCCAAAGTCTTTCTTACGTCCGCGGCTGCGTTGGAATCCGGCAGGCCCCTCCCCGCTAACGCGATCAACCTTTACGCTGTATCCATCGATTGAAGCACGGTTCATGCTTTTAATCAAATCGGCCTCGAAGCGACTGTCGATTTCGAAGAAGGAAAATTTCCGTTGGATATCAATTTTACCAATCTCGATATTCTTTTTACGCAGGTTCTCGTTGATCATGCCCAACAAACGCGAAGCATTCAGATTTTGCTTTTTACCGGCATTGATAAACAAACGTGAAAAGTTCACCCGGTCGCCACCGCGTTCACCGCGACTAGCACGTCCGCGCGGCTCTTTCTCTTTCACATTTAAGTCGGGAGCATTCCGGTAATATTCGATAAAGCGGTTGAATTCAACTGAAACAAAACGTTTCAGAATCTCATCGCTATTCAGATCGCCAAATTTATCCTTGATGGCCTGCATATAGGGATTAATCCGCTTGTCATCCACCTCGGTTTGCACCACCCGGTCGATCAGGTGCATCAGCTGCACTTCGCAAATTTCTTCGCCACCAGGCACCATTTTCCGTTCAAAACGCTTTTGCGACACATTTTCAATCTGACGGATCTTTCCGGTTTCGCGCAGGTTAACAATCGAAACTGAGATTCCTTTTTTCCCGGCACGCCCGGTACGGCCACTACGGTGGATATACACCTCCGGATCGTCGGGCAAGCTGTAGTTAATAGCGTGTGTCAGCTCGTTAACATCCAAACCGCGCGCAGCCACATCGGTAGCCACCAGCATCTGCAGGTTCTTATTCCGGAAACGCACCATCACCTGATCGCGTTGTGCCTGCGACAAATCGCCATGCAAGGCATCGGCATTATAGCCATCAGCCATCAATTTTTCGGCTACATCGCGGGTTTCCATCCGGGTGCGACAGAAAACAATGGCATAACAATCGGGATAATTATCGGCAATCCGTTTCAACGTTTGATACTTATCCTTGGCGTGAACCAAATAATAATGGTGCTCAACATTGTCGGAGCCCTGGTTGCGTTTACCAACAGACAGTTCGTCCGGGTTATGCAGGTATTTTTTCGACATTTCGGCAATTTCGGCAGGCATGGTCGCCGAGAAAAGCAACGTTTGTTTTGTTGAAGGAGTGTTGGCCAAAATGGCATCCAGCTCTTCCTTAAAGCCCATTGTCAGCATTTCGTCGGCCTCATCGAGCACCAACCAGCGAATGTCGCCTACATTCAGCACATTCCGACGAATCAGGTCATTTACACGTCCCGGTGTACCCACTACAATCTGCCCGCCACTTCGCAATTCGCGAATTTGCTTCGAGATATCGGTACCACCATAAACGGCAATATTTTTCGAGCCTTTCAGATTTTTCGAGAAGCTTTCCAAATCGCGCGAGATCTGCAAACACAGCTCGCGAGTAGGGCACAAAACGAGTGCCTGTACCGACTTGCTTTTCAGATCGACGTTGTGCAACAGCGGCAATCCGAAGGCAGCAGTTTTACCGGTTCCTGTTTGCGCTAAGGCAATCAGGTCGTTGTCGGCTTGTAAAAGATGAGGAATTGTTTTTTCCTGGATAGGTGTAGGTTGCTGAAATCCCATTTCTGAAATAGCACTCAGCAGTTCGGGCTTCAAACCCGTTTCTTCAAATGTCATCGTTGTGTTCTAAAAAAATTTAATGTGCAAACCGCACGCTTAATCCAATAGCACTGATGACAAAAAAATTTACTTTGCAATAGCCCCCTTGCCACCTATGCCCTAGAATTGAGGCTGCAAAGGTAATCTAATTTTCTTACAAAAAACAACATCCGCCATTTCAATCTGAAAATCAACTAATTTAAACACCAATTCAAACTATCGGTCTCCCCATCCAACTTCTATTCATCCATTTCCTTGAGGATATTCTCGACCTCGGCCTGTGTTTTGTGCAATTTTTCCTTACAAAACTTAATCAGCGTTGAGACACGCTTCACCTTTTCCGACAGCTCATCCACATCGAGCTCCTCATTTTCGATTTTCTCCAGAATCTCATCAATCTCTTCAACGGCGTCTTTATAGTTCAACTTTTTTGCAGCCATACTTTTTATTTGTTTATGATTTTACTAATTACCTTACCATCAGCCAGGCGGGTTTCCAGCTGGTCACCTTCGCCCAAATCGGCCACCGACTTCACAATTCGCCCGTTTTTATAGGCCAGGCTATAGCCCCGCTGGAGTACCCTTACCGGGTCAACCAGCCGTTTTTTCACCTCAAAAGCTTCCAGCTTGTTTGTTTGCAGGCGAAAGCCATCGGTCATTCTGATTTTCAGCACGTGCCGACATTCGTCGAGTTTGGTTTGCCGCGCGGCCAGCAAGCGCTGACTCCGGTACTGCAACTCTCCTGCTTTACGGTGCAGCCTGTACATTTCATCTTTTAGCAAGCGCTGCCCGGCCCCCGACAATCGTTGTGAGTATTTCTGAAACCGATCCGTTTTCTGTTTCAAAAAACGGGGCACCCTATTTTGAAGATGAAGCCGACTGATCTCGAAGCGATGTTCCTCCTCGCTCACCAATTGCCGCACCCCTTGCTTGAGGCTTGCAACCGCTTCCTCGAGAAACTCCTGTTCTTCGGCCAACCGTTGGGCTAGCAGATCGGCAAAGCGAACCTGAAGATCCTGCAAAAGTTGTTCGAAACGCTCTGCACCGTTAATCAGAAACTCGGCAACGGCAGTGGGTGTTTTCATTTTGGTGTGCGCCACCAGGTCGATCACCGTTTCATCCTTATCGTGCCCGATGCCCGTAATCACCGGAATGGGGAATTGCGCAACATGGTAGGCCAGCTCGTAATGATCGAAACTAGCCAAATCGAGCTGAGCACCACCGCCCCGCATGATACAGACAACATCGAAAAAATCTTCGTATTGAAAAACCTGCTCCAACGCATGAATGATCGAATCGGCAGTTTCGCTGCCCTGCATGACGGCCGGAAACAACTTGGTGTAAAAATGAATTCCCTGTGGATTATTCGCCAGTTGATCCATAAAATCCTGCAACCCCGCAGCCGTTGGCGACGACACAACGGCTATGCGCTGCGGGACCAACGGAAGTTCCAGTTCGCGGTTCATATCGAAAACACCATCTTCCTGCAACTGCTGAATGATCTCCCGCCGCTTTCGGGCCATGTCGCCCATGGTATAACTGGGATCGATATCGCGGATATTCAAACTAAAACCGTACACCGGATGGTATTCAACCTTAACACTAACCAGAACCTTGATGCCTTGCGAGAACGCCTGCCCCGTTGTGGTTTCGAAATAGGGGCGTAA
This sequence comes from Mangrovibacterium marinum, assembly GCF_003046625.1. Lineage (GTDB taxonomy): Bacteria > Bacteroidota > Bacteroidia > Bacteroidales > Prolixibacteraceae > Mangrovibacterium > Mangrovibacterium marinum. Next base: position 82,723 of record NZ_QAAD01000008.1, on the reverse strand, counting down.
CATCCGGAAGCTGTACGACCAGATTGTTGCACGCGCCCGAGCCAAAACCGCTTTGGTTGCGGGATCAACATCCACCAGCTCGAGGTAACAGTGCCCGGTTCGGTTTACAGTCATCTCACTGATTTCGGCCTTCACCCAAACCAAGTTTGAAAAAGCATCATCCAGGGTATTTTTCACCAGCTGATTTAATTCCAACAAGGAAAGTTGCGTATCTCTCATCATCCAATTTTGATTCTGTTTTACGGGTTATTCTTAACCACTTTCAGGCTTACTTGTTCGTTCCCGCTCCGGAGGTGGACAAGATACAAACCGGCAGGCAAACTGCCCAGATAAATAGAAAAAACAGTTTGAGTTGAATAAATTTTCTGCCTCCGGATGGTTACTCCCGACAGATTCGTCAGTTTAAGCTCGATGTTTTTGGCCCGTAAAGAGCTTTCCGGTTCCAGATAAAGCCAATCGACAACCGGATTGGGATACAGCTTCCAGCCCGACTGTGCCGATAATTCATTGGCGACAGCCAGCGCACCTTGTTTGAGAAGCTGGTCGGCCAGCTCAAAATCGGGAATCCCATATCCCAGCAACGTGTCGGGCGCCAAATACTGACTGGCACTTTGCTCGATAGCCGTCTTTAGCTGCCTTGCCGTTACATCGGGATTGGCCTGCCACAAGCAAGCTGCCAGCCCGGCAACCAGGGGCGAAGCGAAGGAAGTGCCATTCCGTCGTCCAATTGTTCCGTCGGGAGTTACAAGGACTGTTTGCACCCCCAGAGCCGACACATTGGGTTTAACATCGCCATCGGTAGCGGGCCCCAGCGAGCTAAACGATGCCCACTCGCCCTTTCGGTCAACAGCCCCCACGCTCAATACTCCATCGCCATCCGATGGAGCAACAAGGTAGCGCCAGCTGTTGTTGGCTTCATTTCCGGCGCTTGCACAAACCAGCATCCCTTTATTAGCGGCCATATTGGCCGCTCGGCTAACCCAGGTTGTTGCCCCGTCCATATCGTCATAGTCGTAATTGGTGGTGGTATCGTTAAACTGAAAATACCCCAACGACGAGTTTATCATGTCGGCCCCCAGCGAATCGGCATATTCGGCAGCTGCCAGCCAATAATCCTCTTCGATGAGATATTCGGAGGCAGCATCTTCGGTTCGGAACAGGTAATAGGAAGCTCCGGGCGCTGCACCAACCAGCTCGCCCGGCAGATTAGCCGCCATCGTTGATAAAACGCTCATGCCATGATAGTGTCCGGCAAAGACATCGCTGCCGGGCTCCACAAAATCACGCGTGCCCAGCAACCGGCTATCGGCCAGCAAGGCTGCAAAAGCATCCAATTCATTCACCTTCAAAAAACCGGCATCCAACACGGCAATCTGCATACCGCTGCCGGTAAAATTCTGTTGGTGCAAAAACTGACCATTAAGCTGACCGATCTGGTCGGACGAAGAGCCATACTGCACCGAATCAATTGTTGAATCGCCGCGTTCGTCATTCCATTTTAACTGAAGGGATTTGGGGGCCAGTCCAGGTTTGGTTAGCTGAACTTGTTTTACGAAGTCCAAAGCAGCAATTTGGCCGGCCAACAGGGAATCTGCCTGAACGGTGCAGGCATTCAGCCAGCGCGACTGGTAACGAATTACGGCACCCAGGCTTTTCAGGCTATCCCGATAAACCTCCGACACGGGCAGGTCGCTTTCATCGATCGGGATTGCTTGCCTGGCCCGACGCAGCAAGGACCGTTGCGACAAGAACTGCTCAGGCGCATCAACCGAAAATGCTGTGCCCGCTTTATCGGTAAAAGCAACGCGGTAACAATTGACAAGTGGCTGTGCCTGGACAAGGCTCGCGATCAGCAAGCCCAACAAAACAAGCCCTATCCCTGGTTTTGAAAACATCCACTTAGCGAATTTTTTGTTGCATCATATATTGCACCGGATCTTGCATAAACTGCTCCGGATCCATTATTTTATTTCTATTTTCATCCAGCTGCCGGTAGCGAATCTGCTCCACACTGTCCAACACGGCCGGATTTTGCACCTGCCCGTTTTCGTATTCCAGGGAATATTGCAGGCGGCCGTTTTCATCGTAATATGTCCAACAATCCTCCCGCACGCCCGCACGGTAAAAAGCCGCTGTTTCCAACTCACCATTGGGATAAAAAATCTGACAATATCCATCGCGTCGGCCATCGTTCATCTGGCATTCAAAATAAACCGTTCCTGATTTTTGGTACGCCCGGTATACGCCTTCTTCCACGCCGTCAACATAATTTGTTTCAACAAACAACTCGCCCGAGGAGTAATATGTCCGAGCCGTTCCGTTCTTTTTACCATCTACATAATTCTCTTCCGCTACTTTCTGCCTTTTATCGTAATACACCCAGTGCCCTGCTTTTTCGCGCCCCAGATAAAACCCGTCGGCTAGCTTGTTCCCATAGTTATCAAACAAGGTCACGGCAGCCGTATCCGAATCTTCCGCATAGTTGATCCGGGCTTTCAGAACACCATTGGTATGAAAGCGTTTCCACTCACCAACAGGCTTATCATCCTGAAAATACCCTTGATAGAGGAACTTCCCGTTGGGCTGTTTTTTCTCCCAGTATCCTTGTTTTTGGCCATTTTCATCGAGTCGGTTGCCGGCTTCCTGTGCTAGTCCGGGCAACACCATGGCCAGAAATAGCAAGCCAGTGCTGATCATTGTCCGCATAACCATGCTATGCGCATTTATTTTTTGCTTAATCATATTGAACCAAAACTAATGAAAAAACCTTCATGATTCCTGGGAATCACCAACAGGAATGAAAGTTTACTATTTTCGACGATGCTGTTGTCGTTGTTTTCAAAAGTTGTCGGGTTGTCGTTCCACGTCTAATCAAAACCAGTTATTGACATGACGCCTTAGCACCTCTGCGGAGTATGACTTTCACAGAAAAGCGGAGCCTGTGACAGATTCCGCTTTTTTGATTTTCAGGCCGACAAAACAGCTAGTCAATCAACGATTTCAACAGCGTTCTCACTGATTTCACCGACTCAACTTTATAGGCGGCGGCAGTATTTTTCAAGCCAACCTTCACCGTGATAGCCGATTCGGGCAACTCGCGAAACATATATTCATCGGTCCAGTCGTCGCCAATGGCGATAATGTTGTCCACCTGCTGATTGTTCAAAAAGCGCAAGGCAGCCACGCCTTTATTGATGCCGCCGGCTTTAACCTCAATAACTTTATTCCCCTCCATAATCTCGAGGTTGTGGTTGGCCACCATGGTGTGCAGCTCATCCTTCAGCTCATTAGCCCGGAGCTCGCCTTGCTCGGGTTCGGCCTTACGGAAATGCCAAACCAGCGAGTAGTTTTTTTCTTCGATAAAAGTTCCGGGCGTACGGTCGACATACGACTCGAGCAGCGGCCGGATAAGCGGCTTCCAGTTGGCATTCAAATTTTCGATCATTTCCCAGTCGCCCCCAAGCCGGCGAAGCCACACGCCATGTTCGGTAATCAGGTTCACCTGATGATCACCCAGCCAATTCTCGAGCGTATCGCGGTCGCGCCCGCTGATGATGGTTACCATGTTTTTCGGATCATTTTCCAAAGCTGTCAGAATTTCATGCAACTCCTGATCAGGCTTCGCGGCCTGCGGATCGTTTTTAAAGCCCACCAGGGTACCATCGTAATCCAGGAAAATAGCTCTCTTGCGAGCAGCCTTAAAACGCTTCACCAGTTCTTTGCGCACACCGGCCGTGATATTTTTAGCCAGGAAATTCTGCTGTAAGGTCTGTACCTTCTTCAGCGATTCAACAAACTCGGAAGCCCATTTAAACACATCGTAACGGCTAATGCGCTGTTGCAGGGTTGCCATACGCTCGCGTTGTTCCTCCAGGGGCATGTTCAGAGCCTGATGAAGAGCCTCGGCAATTTCGGGTTCGTTGTTGGGGTTGATAATGATTGCCTCGCCCAGCTCTTTGGCAACACCGGCCATTTCGCTGATCACCATAACCCCGGTTTGATTAATTCGCGAGGCGATATATTCTTTAGCCACCAGGTTCATGCCATCGCGCACCGGAGTAACCAAGGCCACATCGCAGGAGCTGTACAGCTCAATCAGATTTTCGAAAGGCAGCGAGCGGTAGAAATACCAGATTGGCGTATAGTTGATACGTCCAAAGCGACCATTAATCCGCCCTACAAGCTCGTCAATTTCGCTTTTCAGAAGCTTGTATTGCTCTACTTCAGCCCGCGAAGGCACAACCAGCATAATCAAGGTAACCCGGTTTCGGTATTCCGGATATTTCTCCAGGAAATACTCGAAAGCACGTATCCGGTTGGGAATTCCCTTGGTATAGTCGAGCCGGTCGATCGAAAGAATGAGCTTTCGGTCGGGAGCCATCAGGAAATACTTCTCCAGCTCCTTATGCAACTCCGACTTCTCCGGCAACGACTTGCGAAACACTTCGCTGGCTTTACCCTTAAATTTGGCATAGTCGATTCCCATCGGGAAGGCATCGCCCAAAACGATCCGGTTTTCCAGATGAATTTGATTGAAAGAAACCTCGTAGCCCAACAAGCGACGTACCGAGCTGAAGAAATGCCGCTCGTAATCGTAGGTATGGAAGCCCAGCAAATCGGCACCCAACATCCCTTCAATTAATTCCTTACGCCAGGGCAAAATGCGAAATACCTCGAATGAGGGGAACGGAATATGCAGGAAAAAACCAATGGTTACATCCGGCAATTTTTCGCGTATCATTTGCGGAACAAGTAAAAGCTGATAGTCGTGCACCCAAATCGTATCGCCCGGGTTGGCCACAGCAACAACCTTGTCGGCAAACTTCCGGTTAACGGCCTGGTACGCCTCCCAATAGTCGGGATTATACTCAATATGTTGTGTGAAATAGTGGAACAGCGGCCATATAACATCGTTGCTGAAACCTTCGTAATAAAGGTTAATTTCCTCGGCCGAGAGATGCACCGCCTGACAACGCTCGTCGGTGAGTTTTTCATCAATTTGAGCAATCTGCTGCGGCTCCAAATCATCGGACGGAATACCGGACCAGCCAATCCACTGTCCTCCAAAATCTTTGTAAATCGACCGCATTCCTGTTGCCAGTCCTCCGACGCTTGGCGTAAAGGAAAAGTGATCGTCATCCTGTTTAATACTAATTGGTAATCGATTGGAAACAATGTGAATTTTATTCATAAGATCCTTTTTTATTTTAATCTTAAACTCTTTTAAAATGAAAAGTCGTCTGTTCTCATTCAACATATCGGCCTGCAAAATGTTGGTAAGCCCGGGTGGCATTTCGATTAAATCCGAAGAAAATAGGAGCTTCGGAGCAGAATAGCTAAATTTGAGAAACCGAAGCTCGCGGTTCATGAAAATAAACCTAATCGCTTGAGCAAATATGCTGAACTTGAGTCACGAATATAGTCAAATTTGACGGGTTAACAAAATACTACCCGCTCTCATTTTCATAACAGGACTAAAAATTGCCTATGGATAATTTAAATTACGGAATTGTGGGAAACTGCCGAAGTGCAGCCCTAGTCTCAGAACAAGGAACAGTTGAATGGCTTTGTTTACCGCAGTTTAACTCCTCGTCAGTCTTTGCCTCGATACTGGATAAAGAACGCGGCGGATTTTTCTCGGTGAAGCCCAAATACCTGGAACGAACCAGCCAACATTACATTCCCAGAACCAACATTTTGGTAACGCGTTTTCACTGCCTGGATGGTGTCTTCGAAATTCATGATTTCATGCCCCGCTACCGCATCGACCGCAATGAAGCCTACTACATTCCGCCCGATTTGGTACGCTATTTTAAACACATTGTCGGCGACCCGGAGATTTATCTGCACTATCATCCGAAACTGGAATACGGCGTTCCCGGAACCAAACACACCATTAAAGAGGAATATTTAAAATCGTCGACAACAAAGGGGCCCTACGACTCGCTCTATCTGTATTCGAGCTTCGACCTCAATCTTTTCGATGGCTCCAAACCGACCCGACTTAAGGAAGATGGATATTGTTTGATCAGCTATAACCAGAAACTGCTGCATCAGGATGTGCGGCGCTCGAGGCTGAAACTGGAACGCACCAAAGTATACTGGCTGAACTGGTCGGAACGCACAACCTTTTACAAACACTTTCAGGAAGAAATTATCCGCAGTGCGCTAACTTTAAAAATGTTGAGCTTCGACAAAAGCGGAGCAATTCTGGCTGCACTAACCACCTCGCTGCCTGAAACCATTGGCGAAGAACGGAACTGGGATTATCGCTTTTGCTGGATTCGTGATGCCTCCATGGTGGTGAAAAACATGACCTCGCTGGGGCATTACCGAATGGCCCGCCATTACCTCGATTTTATCATCGACATTTTACCCGAGAAAGATGAAAAGATGCAGATCATGTACGGCATCAAAGGGGAGAAAAAACTCACCGAGCAAATACTGGGGCACCTCTCGGGCTACGAAAATTCGTACCCCGTGCGTATTGGCAATGCGGCATACCGGCAAAAGCAAAACGACATTTACGGAATCCTGCTGGATGTAGTATATCAACATTTCGAGCTGTACTCAACAAGCCTGGAGCACAGCGAAGAACTTTGGACCATTGTGCGAAACATTGTAAAGGTTGTGAAAGACAACTGGCAAAAGCCCGATCGTGGAATCTGGGAAATCCGTAGCGAGAACAAACATTTCACCTTCAGCAAGGTGCTCTGCTGGGCTGCCATCGACCGGGCCGTAAAAATCGCCCGACTGCTGAAACGCGATGCCTATATTGAAAACTGGAGCAAACTACGCGACAAAATCAAAACCGACATTCACCAAAAAGCCTGGTCGGAAAACAAACGAGCATTCACCCAGGCTTACGGAACCGACGATCTGGATGCATCGGTTTTACTGATGGAGTCGTATGGCTTTATCGACGCCAAAGACCAACGATTTATCGACACGGTAACAGCAATTCAGAAGGACCTGGAGCACAACGGTCTGATGTTCCGCTATAAAAATAAGGATGACTTTGGCACTCCCAAGTCGGCCTTCACCATCTGTTCGTTCTGGCTGATTAAAAGCCTGTATAAAATCGGCCGCAAAAAAGAGGCTATTCAAAAGTTCAAAACCCTGCTGAGCTATTCCAATCACCTGGGATTATTTAGCGAAGATCTGGACTTTGACACCAAACGGATGCTTGGCAACTTTCCGCAAGCCTATTCACACCTGGCCGTTATTGAAACGGCCATCACTATCTCGGATGGCGAGCTTACCGATGACGAATCGATCATGGATGTTATTCATTAAAAAGAAGAGGCTGTTTCCTATTTTAGTTGAAACAGCCTCGTTTTACAGTCCAATACACCAGCTTATTCTAATCTAATATCTCCTCAATCGTAATATAGTCACCTACACGACCTGTCATTTTTTCAACATCGGTATTGACAGGTAATGTTTTCTTGCCTGGTCTCCAACCGGCAGGACAAACTTCACCCGTTTTACTGGCATGTTGCCACGCATGAATCTGACGAAGAAACTCTTTAACATTGCGTCCGACAGAATCAGCCTGAACTTCCTGGGCCACACAAATGCCGTCAGGATTAAACAGGAACCGGCCCCGAAGTGCCACGCCTTCATCTTCAACGTATACTCCGAAAGCCTTACTGACCTCCTGCGTGGTATCTGCCCCCATCATGAGTTTCAGGCCTTTCAGGATTGGCTCCGTTTCGGCAAATCTTTTATGCGAAAATTTTGAATCGACAGATACGGCAAGAATCTCCACTCCCAGTTCCTGAAACTCGTCATAATGAGCATTCATTGCGGCAATCTCCGTAGGACACACAAAGGTAAAATCAGCAGGATAAAAACAAACAACTGCCCATTTGCCCTTGTAGTTGTCACTTGAAACTGTTGTAAAATGTCCTGTTTTTGCGTCATAAGCATCCATTTCAAACTGAGGCATTTCTTGTCTTACCATTGTCGAACTCATCTTTTTTTCCTCCATTTTTAAATTTTCAACTCCATTTTCCGGGTTTCTTTTCTTTTTTATTGGTTTAATACCATTTGCACATGCCATAATCGTAAAATTACATGATTGTTGAATTCAATTTTCAGCTATTAAATTTAACACATTTGTTCATTATAACAAAAATATCAGCCTAAAATTTTCAGTATAAAGGAAAGAGCACTGCGATAAGTTCGATAACCGCCAATCACAGTGCTCCTGAATTGTTATCATGCTAAAAATGTGCGCAACATCCACAGGCGTTTTTCGGTATTGCTAATCAAATCGCTAAACAGGGCGTTGGTTGCCTCGTCGCCACGGTCGGCAGCATTGGCCTGAATTTTATTCATTTGTTGGAGCAAAGCCTGCTGTTGTTCAATCACGTGTTTTACTGCTGTAATTCCGTCGGTAACATCTTTCACTTCGGAGATCGAAGCCGCCGACAGGTAATCCGAAAAGCTGTGCAATGGCTTCCCGCCAATCATCAATATCCGTTCGGCAACTTCGTCAACCACCTCGGCTGCTTCGTTGTAATATTCTTCAAACTTGGCGTGCAGCACAAAGAACATGTTCCCTTTCACATTCCAGTGAAATGCTCTCAGGTTTTGATAATGAATTTGCATATCGGCCAAAAATTGATTCAACTCGTTTACCATGGTTTCGTTTACCGCTTGTGTTTTTACTTGTGTTTTCATCGTTTTGTAATTTTATAAGTTATTAATCTTTTGATTTTTTCGTTGATACAAATCTACAATAGGCTTTATTTATTATTTTTATATCACCATTAATAATACTTATAAAGAATGAATTTCAACCAGTTAAAATATTTCATTGAGCTTGCCCGGGTTCGAAATTTCTCCGAATCGGCCAAGGTGCTGTCCATTAGTCAACCGGCCTTGAGCCTGCAAATCCAAAAACTGGAGGACGAATTTGAGTATAAGTTGCTGGACCGGACCAAGAAGCCGTTGGCCCTAACCGAAGAGGGGGAGCTGTTTTATGAAAAAGCCCTTGAGATTGTTCAGCTGGTGGAGCACCTGGAAAACCTGAACCTGGAAATTGAGGAAAAAATTGAAGGAATCCTGAGGGTTGGCATTATCCCAACACTTTCGCCCTACCTGGTTCCCTTATTTATGGGCAAGCTGAAGAAGACCTACCCGAAACTGGGCATTCATATTGAAGAATTGAAAACCGATGAAATCCTGGATCAGCTTGCGCACAATGAACTGGACCTGGGGCTGATCTCGACACCTGTAAAAGCTTCAAAAATCGGATTTGTGCCGCTGTTCTACGAACACTTCTATGTTTACCTTTCGCCCGACCATCCTTTGTTTGATCAGGACTCCATTGAACTGAAAGCAATTAACATGGATGAATTGTGGTACCTCCACGAGGGCAACTGCTTTCAAAACCAGGTGAACACCGTTTGCGAAATCCGTGACATCCGGCAATCCGAGCTTCCGTTTCAGTATGCCTCCAACTCCATTGAATCGCTTAAACGCATTGTGGAGAGTGAGGGTGGGATGACCTTTATTCCGGAGCTGGCAACCAGCCAAATCGCCGCCGAATATGAGAATATGGTCAAACCGATTGCACAGCCCACGCCCACCCGGGAGATCAGTGCGGCTTACTTACGGACCACGGGGCTTAAACGAACAGCCAAAGCCCTGATTGAACTCTTAAGCAGCTGCATTCCGGCGCGTATGCAGCAGAAACCAGCAACACCTTCAATCGACACCCAAATACGGATATGAGCAAGTGAACCTGCTCCAAGCTTCAGGCTGCGACACCGGAATCAGAAGCCCGAAAAATCAGGCTTCGGGATTTTCTTTCAGCAAGCTCTTCATTGTAAAAACCGACAATACAAAGTATAAAGCACACAAGGCCCAAACATGAAGCCAAAGATCTTTCACTTCGCCCAGGCGGCTACCGGCTTGACTAAGAGCGACAAAACCTTTGGTTGCCGCACTCGATGGAATGATCTGCGACAAGGCCGACAGAAACACCGGAATCTCCCCCACCGGCCATGAAACGCCACAAAGCAGCAACACCGGAATTGAGCTAAAGATAATGGTCATGGCGGCGTCCTCGCGGTGACGGAAAAAACGATTCAGCGTGATCCCCAACAGCGAAATGGCCAACAGGTACGGGAAAATATAGAGATACAAGTCCGCAATATTTCCGCGCTGCGGCATATTGAAAAGGGGCAGGTCCAGACCCACAATCAACGTAAACACAAAAAGGCCAACCGAGGTGTAAGCCAATGCTTTGCCCAACACGATGGCAATCGCATCAAAAATATTGGTCACCGCGGTATGTGCATTGGCAAAGCGCTTGCGTTCGCGAAAAGTCCCTCCCAGCAAACCGATCCCGGTGAGCATGGTGGTTTGGATGATTACCAGAAAAACCGCCGGCATTACAAAGATGGCATAACCGGAATCGGGATTATACAAACCCACCACCGTCGACTGTACAGGTGTAGCGTTCTTCAGCGCCTGATCTTCGGTCAATCCCCGGGCATTAAGTTTTTGAATTTCAATTCCGGCATTCATATAAGCCGTTACCAACGACATGGCTTTATAAACCTGCTTGTAATACAGAATGTATGAGGCATCGGCAAAGACCGACACCGCTGGCTGCGCCTGCCGATTTAAATCGCGGCCAAAATAAGGTGGAATGAGCACAATCCCCCGGGCACGGCCTTGATCGAACAAACGCTCGGCCTCGGTAAGATTCGCCACTACGCAGGAGGCATCAACCTGCTCGGTAGCATCCAGCATCCGGGTAAGCATCCGGCTTTCGGTTGTTTGATCCTGATCGACCACCACCACAGGGAGGCCTGTCAACACCTGGTTTGAATAGATATAGGTGTACACGAAGGATATGACCACCGCAATCAGCAACATGGAAAATACGACCGCCGCGTCCTTAAAAATAAAGCGGTACTCATTCTTAAATGCGTAGCCAAATTTCGAAAAAACCGTCATGTTGTTATTTTTAGTATTCAGGCTCATAGCCATTATTTTTTAACAATTTCGAAAATTTGGGGATTGCCGCCATCCCGACAACGACGAAGGCCAGCAAGGCCAGTAATTGCACGCCCGACGCCCCTAAAGGCAAGCCCTTTATCGCCGTATTGACGTAAGCTTTCAGAAAGTGGCTGTACGGGAAAAGCTGACCGGCCACAACCATCGACTTCGGTATTCCTTCGTAAGGGAAGGTATAGCCCGAAAACGAAAAGGCCAGGGCTGAGAAACCACCGCCATAGGTTAAGGCCGAGCGAAGGTTGCGCGAAAAGGCCACAAAGAAAACCGCCATGGCCTGATAGGCCAGCACCATCAGGGCACTCACCAGCAAAATACAGCCCATTGTTCCCTTTCGCGGGACGCCAATATTGTAAAACAAAAACACATTCATGAACCAGCCCATCAACAAAAACAGGAGTGTATAGGGCAACAGCTTGCCGGCCAGCACAGCCCACACGTTTTGGTTGCCGAGGCGATACAGTTTTTCCGCTCTCCGGCGCTTCATGACCAAACCAAGCACATAGGCCGAAACAACCATGACCACAATCTGGAACATCATAGGCAACATGGCCAGGTTCAGGTAGTAACTATAATTCATGTAGGGGTTGTAAAGAATGTGTTTATCCAGCTTCACGCTTGAAATGTCGGTCATCACCTGTCCGTAAGTTTGTCCTTGCTTTTGTCGTTTATCGAGCTTTACCCCGGCCGAAAAAGTTCCGGCAGTCGACAGAAAAGCGCTTTGAATTAAACCGGCAGGCAAAATATACTGGCTATTCACATAGCAAACCGCCTGCGGGTTTTTGCCCTGATAAATGTTGTTTTCGAAATCGGAGGGGATCAGAATCGTTGCAAAAACGTCGGCCCGCCGAAGGGCGACCTGCGCCTCTGCCTCGTTGGTACAGTGCTGCGTAATGGCCATAATGGGCGAGGCATCCACAAAGCGCAACAATTGGCGGGAAAGCGCTGAATTGTCATAGTCGACCACATTGACCGGCAAATTACGTGGCACCCCCCGATGGAACAGCGCACCGAAGAACACGAAAATTAGTAAAGGTACAGCGAGCACCCAAACCATCAGGCGCGGTGATCGGAAGAACTTCCGCCACTCTGCATAAAATACCCGTGTAAAACCGCTCTTCATCGTTTCGTACTTTATTCGAGAATGGACTGTTCAACCAACACGCTCATGCCGGGGCGAAGGTCTTTGGTTTTGGCGACCGGATAGGCTTTAATCTGAAAGGTGCGACGATCGAAATCGCCCTGGGCGCGCGTGGCTGTCCAGGTCGCGAAATCGGCCAGGGGTGCAATGTTCCGGACCACCAACTGTACTTTTTCATTTCCCAGGGCCGGGATTATTGCCTCAAATTGAGCGCCTTTTCGCAGCTTGTTCATCAAGTCCTCGCGGATGTTCAAAATCACCCACACATCATCCAGGTCTATAATATTGACAATAGGATAGCCCGCATTTACCAACTCTCCGGCTTCGGGAATTACTTCCTGTACTTCGCCGGCTACGGGTGCCAGCACCTGAGCTTCGTTTTTATAACTCTCCACCTCGCTAACAGCCCCCCGAGCCTGTTGAACAAGCGCTTCGGCTGCTTTTTTATCCTCACTCCGGGTACCGTTTTTGGCCATTTCGTAGTTGGCTTTGGCTGCATCGGCCTGCTTACGCAAGGCTACCTTTTGGGTGTAAGCTTCATCGCGTTTTTGTTCGGGCAATACGTTTTCCTGGTACAGGTTCGTCACCCGTTCATAGGTTTTATCAGCCAGTTGCGATGCCGCTTCAGCTTGCTGCCAGAGGTTGTAGGCCGCCGTAATCTGTTCGGTCCGGGCGCCCGACTGCGCCTTCTCCAGCTGGGCCAGGGCAGCATCGTGGGCGGCCTGTGCCTGTTGTAACTTGGCATCAATTGTGGTGGTTTTCATCACCGCCAGCAGCTGCCCCGGAACTACGGCATCGCCTTCTTCGACCTTGAGTTCGAGAATTTTCCCGGGAATTTCAGGAGATACCCGCACTTGCTTGGCTTCAACCTGCCCCTGGATATAGTAAACTTTGGGCTTCAACATAAACCAAAAGGCCAGGGCAAGCACCACCACAACCAAAATGGCAGCAATCAGCATATTCGATTTTTGATTCTTTTTCATATCGTTTTTCATTTTCGTCAATCGTCGTTTTTTTTTATCGGGGAATGTATGTTTCGAATTGATCACTTTGTCCGCAGGTTTCGAGCAAAGCAGCCAGGGTGATATCATATTCATAAAGCGCCTGCACACGTTTCAAACGAATCGCCGAGAGATACAAGTTCGCATCGACCACATCCACCGACTTTCCAAACCCTTCCACAAAAGCTTTTTCGCGAATGCGCAACAGTTCTTCAGCAAATGCAACATCTTTTTCGAGTGCCACAAGCTGCTCGGCATTTTTCTCAAGCGCCTGGTACTGCTTGCGCACCAGAACGCGAATATCCTGCTGTGCCTGTTCTTTCATCAGGCTAATGCTTTGTTTCGTTGCGCTGTACTCGCGGATCTCATTTTTGCGGCTCATCCCGTCGAACAGGGTAAACGAAACGCCAACACCGGCAAACCATTTGGGGACAATTTCGGCCACATTGCCCGACAGCAACTCGTAATTGCCCATCAAAGCCACATCGGGGACATAGGCTGCTTTTTTGGCTTTCAGTCCCTGTTCGGACAACTCCTGCATCAGAAAAAGCTTGTTGATATCGGGATAATACTGAACGGCCAGCCCTTCGTAATCGGCCAGCACCTGAAGTTGCGGGCTGGTAAACAAAGGCGTGGTCAGCTCATCGGGAATCGAATCGACGCCTAGAACCCCCAGAAGCGCTGTCCGTGCCAGGTCGGCATCTTTCCGGGCGGCCATCAACTCGCGCTGAGCATCGGCAAAAGCAGCTTCGGCCTGCATCCGCTCAACGGTTGCTGCCATGCCGTTTTTTTCGAGCTTCCGGGCATCCTCCCAGTGATGCTTGGCCGCATCAACCGCCTGGCCGCGAACCACCACTGCTTCGTTCGCCAACTGCAACTGAAAATAACGGGTGGTCAGGGCCGTTAGCAATCCGTTTTGCTCCTTGGTCACCTCGCTTTGTTTAATCTGGCTCTTGTAATCTGCGGCATTCACTGCGGCATTTATTTTTCCGCCGGTAAAAAGCGGATAATTCAGGTTCATGCTGACCGTCCAAAAGCTTTTCTGTTGCATCACAAAATTCCAATTTCCTAAAACGTCGGCCGACGGCAGCTGTAACAGTTGCGACAGTTGATCGCGCTTTTCATTCAAATCCAGGCCCAGGTCTTCATCCAAGCGAACCGCCATTCCCGTGAGTTTCAAATCAGGTAAGCGCAATGCACCGGCTTGTTTTCGGACGTACTCATCCGATTCCAGCTGTTTATCGAGCGACTGCAACTTCTTATTGTTGCGGATCATCAGGTCCCTGGCCTGGCCGTACGATAACGACTGAGCAACAACCGCCCCGCCGGAGACGATTAGCAGGAACTGAAAAAAGAGAATTACCGAAAGTTTCATATTGAATCGATTTTGTCTTGAACTTATTGCAACGCTTTTAAAATAATTTCTATCTGGTGCTCTGCATCTTCCTGATCAAGCGGTTTAGGTTGAAACACCATTCGCAAGCGAATCATCACAAACTGTAATGTTCCGCCAGTTACCACCGAAAAAAAGTGCTCGGGACTGACTCCTGCCCTGATCTCACCGCTGGCCTGTCCCAAGTCAAGGATCGCCCGGCACAACGCACTGTTTGCTTCTTTTATTTTTTCAGGAATCTCGAAGGAGAAATCATTCAATAGTTTGTGATAAAAACAAATCGCCTCGGGCTCCTGCGCTGCACTCGCAAACACTTTTACTACGAAAGCCCGTATGATACCCGAAACCGTGTTATGCAAGCGGAGCTGCTGCTCAAGCAAATCGTAAATCCCCCCCGACCGCTCCAAAAACAAATCCTCCAGCAACTCCCGCTTACCCTTGTAAAAACGATACAAATAACCGTCGGAAACCTTCGCTTTGCGGGCAATCTGTGCAATCGAAGCTCCCGAAATCCCTTGTTCAACAACAAGCTGTATCGCCGCCTTTTTGATTGCATCCAGTTTCGTTTCATCTGTTGGTCGTGCCATCTTTTTTTCAACCTATCAATTAATGAATGAACATTCAGCCATCAAAAATAATATAAAAAGAAGAAGCTCAAACTAAAAAAACGCCTGGCTGCAAAGGAATCTCCAACAGCGGTAAAGTCGTTGATTTTCGGTTATCTTGTTATCCGGGTTGTCACAAGTTGTCGGGTTGTCGTCCCAAATAGCGCCGAAACTACTTGATGATCCGGCGGCTTGGTGTTACGAAATACCCTCCGTGATTCTCCCATGAATTGAACCAATCCTAACGGATCGATTCAATCCTGGCCCCTCTCTCAAAGCAGGAGCAGGGCGACGTTAAAATCGGCTCACTTTCATCTGGAGAGGTAAAAGGCGCCCCACAAGCTTGCACAATCACGGAGGGATGCAGTTCCGGTAGATGAAGGACATCCGCGTACAAAAGACCGCTGTCATCTGATTTTCCTTCTTTACAAACCATCGGCGAACTAGCCGTGGAACCGAGGACGAATGGCGCTTAAAACAATCGAAAATTATAGTTAACCAACCCGCTTTCTTTTTTTGCACGGGAAATGAAAGCCTGGTATTGCGAGGGGGTGGCATTCAGGAAAAGCTTAAACTCGCGGATAAAATGGGCCTGGTCGAAATAACCGGAATCAGCGCTTACAGCGCTCAGCTTGTCGTCACCGTCAATCAATTGACAAAGCGCCTTTCGAAACTTGACCAGTCGCTCGAACTTTTTGGGCGATATTCCCACAATCGTTTCAAACCGACGGCGAAGCATGCTATAGTTTGTCTGTCGGTCGCGGCAGTATTGCTCAATCGGCACATTCTCGCCGCCCCAACGGTAATGGCGATAAAAATCGCGAATCGGCACAATTGATTCTTCCGCTTTCTCAACATACCAATTTTCCAGCATCCGGTTCAAGTCCGCGACAAGTTCCGGTGACGAAAGGTCTCCGTCAAACCGTTTCGCCTCCCCACCAGGACAAGTGATAGACTGATTTAGGATTTTGTTCCCTTGAAGTTGAATAAACGGGTACAATCCATAGGCGAAAAAGCGCACGCCCATCACCCGGCTGCCGGCAGAATAACGGAATTTGGTACTCTTCAGCGAACCCCCTTCTACCTGAATTTCTTTCACAACAGATTTCTCACGTTCATAGGAGCAATCGCCGATTGGAATAACAAGATTCACATATTGACTGGGAGGAACGAGCAGTTCAACATCTTCGTTGTGAACCTCCATCAGCCAAATACGGTCTATCAGCTCCGCGAATTGTCCGGGTTTATATGTGTCGATTTTCACCAAAGCTTTTTCCTCTCGTTTGTTTACAACAGTTTCAGCAGCCCACCGGTATGTCTTGTTTTCTACCTGCATTGAACGGCAAAGGTTCAGTTTTCAGGCTCCGTTTTCCGGAAACCCGCAACGACCTTCACCCCTTAGCTAAGTTGTACGGGCCAAACAAAGCGGCACCGACACCAACGAGCGACAACTAACCTGCTATGCTGTCATTCGATCCGACGTTTTATCAGCTAATTTACACGCAAAAATATGTCAGGCTGCCTGTTTCTTCGCCATGAATTTTTGCGACAACCACTTCCGCACCGGAACATCATAAAACTTAAAAAGCATGTATGCCAGTCCAATTGTAAGAAGCAGTATTGCAATGGCCGCAGCCACCATTAAGGTTCTAGCTGAGCTCCCCCACTCCCCTTGATTCCTGTCAATCCAGGCCATATACAGGTAAATAAACGGGTAGTGAATAATATACAGCGGATAGGAAATATTACCCAGGAAACGACTTAGCTGAGAAGCCAGTTTTGTTTGCAGCTCGCCACTGGCGCCAAGATAAACGATGAGGGGAAATATCAGAATAATGGTCAATGAATCGAAAAGACCATTCATCCAAACAGCCTCAGCTGTTCCAACCCGGGGCATTGCTAAAAAAACGATTAAGACGAGGCTCGCCCAGGAGAAAGCATTTTTGATTTGCCCCGGCTTCACAATGCGCGAAAGCAACAGTCCGGCAAGAAACGGATAAAGCAGGCGGGTGAACCCAACTCGCAACTGCTCCGGCTCGACAGACCACCCGCCGATGACATCGCCATGCGGACTTGTAACCGCCAAATGAATCAGCGCAGCCCCGGCAATAGCAACCAGGATGGCCAAGATCGTGTTTGAAAGCCGGCGAATGAACAGCGCGTAAAGAATGTTTCCGAGATACTCGAAAAACAGCGACCAGGCCGGACCATTCAGCGGGTGCATTTCGGCCCATCCCCGAATGTCGAGCGACGGCCCGACCGGCACCAAGGTAAAACCAATGCACATAACAAGGACCATTTTCCAAAGCGGGGTTTCGGCAATGAGCGGAAAACCGGCGCTTTCCTGAAACCAGAACGCTGCCGCGCCAATGAGCATCCCCACAATAATCAGGGGGTGCAAGCGGATCAGGCGCCGCTTAAAAAAATCCTTTAATGTCATTTTTCCCCATCGGTCGTCGTAGGCATAACCAATTACAAAACCGGAGAGCACAAAAAAGAAATCGACGGCGAGGTAGCCGTGGTTAATGATTTGTTTGGCATGGTCGCCGCCGCTAAATGTCTCCAGAATGTGGAACAACACAACAATGATGGCGGCAACACCGCGCAAACCATCCAGTATGGGATAGTGTTTTTTGGAATCGGTGAAGCCGACGCCAGAGGCTCTTAAAAGCTGCATCTCTTTTTCTATTTGTGTAGTTAACGAGTTGATATTTGTTTTCGTTCCATTCAGTCTCCCCCAATGGGTCCGTCACTGCCGGTCGCTCAAAGATCCGTATCCTTCGGCGGTCGCTTTTTGCGGCCATGTTACCTGTCGCCGCCTGCAACTGACCGCAAAACCCGGCAAGGGTTTCCAGCGGCCACAACATCGTCGGGAATGCTCCTGGTCACCACACTTCCTGCCCCGATTACGACATTGTTGCCAATCGTCACAGCCGGATTAATCACTACGTTTCCGCCGATCCAGACGTTGTTTCCGATCGTGACAGGCAGAGCGTACTCCCAGCCATCGTTTCGTCTGGCGGCATCAACCGGATGCCCGGCTGTAAAAATTGAAACATTGGGACCAAATAAAACATTGTCGCCAATAATCACCTTTGCACAGTCGAGAATTGTGCAATTAAAGTTTGAAAAGAAGTTTTTCCCAAGCTCGATATTATATCCGTAATCACATCGGAATGGGGACTCCACCTGTATGGGTGGCGCTATTTTTCCGAAAAGCAAGGCCAACAGCCTGTCTCTTTCCCCGATCTGTGCCGGGTTCAACTGATTGAGTTCAAACAGTATTTGTCGGGCTTTCAATCTTTCTTCAACAAGATGCTTATCCGACGCTTGATAGAGCTGACCTACCAACATTTTTTCTTTTTCTGTCATCGCAATCCATTGTTCTTTGTTTCACATCGCTTCAAGCTATTCCTTCGTATTTCGAAAATTCAACACCCAAAAATAGCGCTTGCGAACTTGCTTTAATTGTTTTTTCGTCTGCTATTCTTGTTGAATATTTGCATATTTACCGAATCATGAAACCAATCGACGCCGAAAACCCGAAATACTGCCACAACGAATTTTCGCCCGATAAATCATTCATCTACGATCATGTACACATCCGGGCGGACGAGCAAATCACCTTCCATCAAAGTATCGACTGGGAATTGTCGTATATTATCAAGGGCAGTGGTACCCGGCTAATCGGCGAACAGATGACAACCTTCAAAAGCGGCGAAATCATCCTCATTCCGCCACATCTTCCGCACGGCTGGTATTTCAACAACTACGACCAAGACGATCAGGGAAAAATTGAAAACATCACCATCCTATTCCCCGAGGCACTGTTAAACCGGCTTGGCGGTCAGTTTCCCGAAGCGGCGCGCGATGTTCTCCAAATCAAAAAAAACCATGATGCGATTTGTTTCGAGGGTGAAACCCGAAATCAACTGCAACACATTCTTGTGGCAATGCAACAGAAAACCGATCTCGAACAGCTGTCGTACTTCCTGAAAATTGTGGATCTGATTGCATCATCAAAACAAAGCGCCGTTGTTGGATCTGCGGTTCGCCAAAACAAGAGCGAGGCCAAAATCCGGGAAGTCTATCGTTTTATGATCACCAATTACCAACGAACTATTTCGCTGAACGAGGTTGCGCAGCATATTGGCATGAACCGCTCGTCGTTCTGTTCGTTTTACAAACGCGAGAAAGGGAAAAGCTTTTTTGCCGGTTTAAATGAATACCGCATCGATTGTTCGTGCATGATGCTGCGGGAAACAAGCATGCCCATTGCCGACATTTGCTATACCACTGGATTTAACGACGTTCCGCACTTTAACCGGACATTTAAAAGACTGAAAGGGCAGACTCCGAACGCATACCGACACCAAAAAGCTTAAAGATTCTTGTCGCACGATCTGCAAGCGCTTTGCCCGGAAAAAACCGCAGTAAGACGAATCCTACTGCGGCTGTTCAATAATTACTTATCGTGAACGGTCGTGTGCTGACTTGGTTTTCATCTTTTGCAAGCTGCCCACTCAATTGACCGTTGGTGATTACTTCCAGGGATCACTCTGAGACATGTTCGGATTGTTATTCAATTCGTTTTCAGGAATTGGATAGTATTCAAATTTCGACGTGTAGTTTTGATAGCCCAATTGCTTGGCATTTTTAATTGTTGACTCCAACAAGCCCCAGCGGCGTAAATCGTAGAAATGCAATCCTTCGCGCGCAAATTCCAGGTTTCGCTGACGACGGATCTCCTGCATCATTTCATCCTCGGAATATTGCGTCATTTCAGAAAGCTTATCAGTCAATAAAGCACGGTTTCGGATACGATGGACCAGCGGCGCAGCTTTCGCCACCTGTCCGGTCATGGTGTAGGCTTCAGCCAACATCAGCAATACATCGGCATAACGGATACCGTACTCATTTAACTCCGACTTCCATTCCCCCTCGTTGGCATCCCACCAGTTTTGGTTTTTACGAAGCCAGATTTCATCGCCAAAGGTGGCGCCAAAGTCGAGCTGGTAGTACATGCTTCCCGGATAGTCCCAGGCAATCGTCGCCAAAGCTCGGGGATCAACTTCATCGTCGGCTGTTGGCTCAACCAAAAATGAATCGAGCAACACTTGCGAGGGTTGCATCTCGAACCAACCTCCAACTTCGCCCGGCGCGCACTCCTGTGCAATAAAAGTTGTTTGTGGCTTATCCACCTCATTGCCAGCCCAAATACTTGTACCGCCAATATTACTGTACTGAATTTCAAACACCCCTTCGACTCCATTTTCGTGTTGTCCATCGAACAACTCGGCATAGTTGGGTTGCAGTCCGTAACCAAAATCACCTTCGTGATCGACGATCTGCTCCAGCATGATAATGGTGCTGTCGTAGTCGGCCTGGTACAAATACGACCGGCCGAGGAAGGCCAAAGCAGCGCCACGGGTAGCACGTCCTTTCTCTGCGGCTTCCCGGATATTCGGCAAATATTCGGCCCCTGCTTTAAAATCCCTGATGGTCTGATTCCAAACCTGCTCCATGCTTGATTTTTCTTTGAAGTAATCATTGGAACTTTCAGCAACAGCTGTCGTGATCGGAACGGCACCGAAATCGGTTACCAAAAAGAAATAGTTCAATCCCCGCAGAAAATGGGCTTCGGCCAAAAGCTTATTATGCAGATTGGTATCAATCCCCTCGATTGCCCCCCCATATTGAAGGATTTGATTTGCCCTGAAAATGCCCACATAAGCGCCTTTATACAAGTTAGCCGCATAATCGTTACTAAAGGTATTCTGAAAGACTGAAATCTCGTAGCGCGCACGGACGTCATTGCGTTCAATAAAGTTCTCGGTGCGCGACTCCATCAATTGCCAGTTACAGGTACCGTAATGCCCGTTATAATCATCTGTAATGACATTATAAACGGTGGCTAAAGCAGATTCAATATCATCTGCACTTTTCCAAAACTCAGCTGTTGTAATCTGATTTGGATCCGATTCATCCAGAAAAGATTCTGAGCACGAGCTCAAAACAAGGATGAACAGAATGATCGTTGGAAAATATTTTAGTTTCATATTATCTGGTTATTTATGGTCTTAAAAATTCATCTGTAATCCGATATGATAAGATCTGTTTAAGGGGTATTGTCTGAAATCGATCCCCCGGGCAGAAATTGAACTGTTACCAATATCCGGGTTATAACCTTTATAATCGGTCCAGGTAACCAGGTTATTTGCGCCGATATAGAACCGGCAATTTTCGAAAGCAATCCGTTTTGTCCAATTATCGGGCAAGGTAAATCCAATTTGAACCGTTTTGATCCGCAAATAAGAGCCATCTTCCAGGAAACGATCGCTGTTATCAACTCCATTACCGTTTGCATCATTCTGATCTAAGCGTGGAATATCTGAATTTGGGTTGAATGAGTAGCTATTCAACAACTCCATAGAATACTCACAGGTGTAAATCGCCGATTCAGTATAGGTACGGATACCATTGTAAATTTTGTTCCCATGCGTTCCCTGCAGGTAAACGCTGGCGTCGAGAAACTTCCAGGCACCTTCGAGTCTCAGGCCGTATTCATATTTCGGGAACGGACTACCAGCGTAAACACGGTCGTTTCCATCAATTTGACCATCTTCATTGGCATCGACAAAACGAATATCTCCAACCTGCGCATTGGGCTGAATCAATTCACCATCCTTACTATGGGCCTGAATCTCATCTGCCGACCGAAATAAACCATCGGTTTTAATCAGGAAAAATGAATAGATGGGATAGCCAACTTTGGTGTAAGTAACAGCCGATCCGCCGTGGGTAGCGCCACTACCGGTCAACACTTGCGAGCCGGTGGACAGCTCCATGACTTCGTTCTTGATATGAGACAACGTACCTGTTACCGAGAATTTGAAATCTTTAACACTGCCGTTGTAGTTCAACATCATCTCAAAACCCTTATTCTTAATTTCTCCGGCATTACTGTACGGGTTCTGATTAGCCCCTGCAGACAATGGAATAGGAACGCGCAACAACAAGTCGGTTGTTTTCTTCTGGAACACATCCAATGAATAATTTATTTTTCCGTTCAGAAAACCAAGATCCAAACCGGCATTGGTCGTGGAGGTCGTTTCCCACTTCAAATTATTCGGCACATATTCGGTTTGAATATTTCCCACCCACAGGCTGTTGGGATCGCCTGAAGCATAGCTAACCCCGGAAGTAATTGCACCAACGTACTGATAGTCGCCAATTTCCTGGTTTCCCAGTTTTCCGTAGCTCGCACGAACCTTCATTTGCGAAATTGTACGACTCATACTTTCAAAGAAACGCTCGTTAGCCACATTCCAAGCTGCTGAAATCGAGGGGAAATTACCCCATTTCTTGGTGTCGCTAAAGCGGGAGGAGCCATCACGTCG
This sequence comes from Mangrovibacterium marinum, assembly GCF_003046625.1. Lineage (GTDB taxonomy): Bacteria > Bacteroidota > Bacteroidia > Bacteroidales > Prolixibacteraceae > Mangrovibacterium > Mangrovibacterium marinum. The sequence continues at coordinate 60,149 of NZ_QAAD01000008.1, read as the reverse complement.
GAATGTCCCGGTGAAGATATAACGGTTGTCGTACGAATAAATAACACGGCCTAAATAAGACAACATGGTATTGGTAGAGGCTGTTCCTCCGGCTGTGGGAGAATCAGAACCGGCATCCATTGTCCAGATTCCGTCGGCCATCCCTTTTTTGGAAGCCGAGAATGAGTCATACTTATTCTTATATGTTGTATAACCAACAACGGCATTTACCGAGTGTTTTCCAAACTCCTTGGCATACGAGAGGGTATTCTCAACTTGCCAGTATTTTGTCATTGCACTGCTTCTGTAAGCATAATTTTGGGTATTCGAGAAGAACGTTCCAACCTGGTAAGCTGCTTCCCGGCTGTCGTTTTTGTGTTCGTTTAAAGTTACCCCAGCGCTCAACCGGTACTTCAAACCATCCATAATCTCGATTTCACCATAGAGATTAATCAGCGCCTTATAATAATCGCTTTTACTGCTCTTCAGGTTCAGGGCTGCTACCGGGTTAAAAACATCGAGCACCGCACCTGAAGCACCACCATAACCACCTAAAGCATCTTCATCTTTAACGGAGAAGCCGGGGATCATCATCACTGTCGCACCAACAACGTTTCCGCCCTGACCGGCCACACCGGGCATATCGTGCACCGTTTCCTGAGTTAAAAGGATACTTTCACCCACTTTCACTTTCCCTTTTTGGAACTCTGATTTCAATCGTAAATTCAGGCGGTTGTAATCTGTTTGGTCAACAATACCTTCCTGATCGAGGTACCCAAGCGAGAAATTATATTTCAGGTTCTCGGAACCACCGGAGGCGCCAACGCTGTAGTTCTGAACCAAGGCATTGCGATAAACCTCGTCCTGCCAATCCACACCTTTACCGGGCTCTTCCGGGTTTAGGGCAATCTCCGGGACACTGTTCCCGGCAGCCGTGGCAGCTTCTGTAATAATCTTTATCCACTGATCGGTAGTTGCCAGATCCAATGTTTTGGCAACTTCCTGCATGCCCAAATCAACGGAAGCGGTAATTTTCACAGCGCCCTTTTTACCACTTTGGGTTGTTATCAGGACAACGCCGTTTGCGGCACGCGAACCATAAATTGCGGCAGCCGAAGCGTCTTTAAGCACCTGGATTGACTCGATATCGTTCGGGTTGATATTGTTCATGGAACTCACGGCAATATCGTCCACCAGAATCAGTGGGTTATTATTGTTGAGCGATCCGGCGCCACGAATCTGAAGGTTCATTCCGGCCCCCGGTGCACCACCTGCTGACTCAACGGATACCCCCGCAATTTTACCTTGGATAGCCGTTCCCAGGTTGCTATTGGTCTGCTGATCCAACTGATTGGCTTTAACCACACCTACTGAACCGGTCAGGTCACTCTTTTTGACGGTACCGTATCCAATGGCGACAACCTCTTCCAGACCAATGGTCTCATCCTGAAGCACAACATCAACAGTCGACTTTCCGCCAACAACAACTTCCTGCGAACTCATGCCAACAAATGAAAAAACCAATATGGCATCGCCGGGAACATTATTAATTGTATAATTTCCGTCAAAATCGGTAATTGTTCCCTGTGTTGTGCCCTTCAGAACGACGGTCACACCGGGCAGCGGATTACCGGATGAATCCGAGACGGTTCCTTTAACGGACAGATTTTGTTGCACGCTCGCATTCTGACCGGCTTCCGATTTGGGGAAAATCACAATGCTCCGATCCACAATTTTGAAGGTCAGTTCGGTTCCTTCCAACAATTCGGAAACCAAATCGTCAATATCTTCATTGACGACGTCAATTGAAGAGTGACTGACATCTTTGATTTGTTCATTTTGATAAAAAAAGCGATACGCAGTCACCTCTTCTATTTGTCCCAAGATTGCACTCAGAGAATTATTCTGAAGCTTCAGCGTTACTTTCGATTGTTGAGAATAAACAGTCGCATTTGCATGCAATAAACACAGCAACAAGAAACAGGTTGTTAGTTTCATAATTCTAAAGATTTTCAACCACCTTGACCTGAGTAAAGCGGTTGATAGTTCGATTTTTTCCATAATTTAGCTAGGATTTTGGTTACTAAAATCAAATTTACTTCGGGTGGTATTTCGTTGGCGCGGGTACCACCCTTCTTTATTTTCTGGTTATAATTACTTTGGTTTGCTCAATTTCATATTCTACAGGCATCGTTAAACTCATAAATTCCAACACATTGCGAAGGCTCAAGTTGTCAATCTGTCCCGTGTAGTGTATATTCTTGAAATCATTCGGGTTATACTCAAACCTGACCCCGTAGTATTTCTCCAGCCTGAACACAATTTCCCGGAATGAATCATTATTGAAGCTTAACACCCCGTCCTTCCAGAGGATATCGTCTTTTACCGAAGCTTTTTGTGTGACGATATCTTTTGTTTTAGCATAATAGCTAATCCTTTCTCCGGGCACAATTTCCATATCGTTCTTATGATTTTCAGTTTCAACAGCGATCTTTCCTTCCAGGAGCGATGCTTCCCTCACCTCCGACTCCGGGTAATTGGAGACATTAAATTTTGTGCCCAACACGCGGATGTCCCAGCCTCCCAGCTTCACAACAAACGGATGATCTTTGGAATGTGCCACTTCAAAATAAGCTTCGCCCCTGAGGTGAACAACCCGGTTCTTCCGATCTGTTGAATAGTCAAGTTCCGAGTCGGAATTAATCCACACATTGGTGCCATCGGGCAATTTAACTTTGCTTTTCTGTCCCGGAAGGGTTGATATTACAAATTGATCCTGGACGGACAGGGCGTTTTGCCGACCAAGAAAATAAGCGGTTACGCCCACAATCGACAAAGCAATCAAAAGCACAGCAGCAATTCTTCCGAAGTTCAGATTCATTAAACGTAGTTTACCGGAAGATCTGCCGGCCATATTTTCATTGGTACGAACGAGCAACCGGCCTTTCGCCGATTCCATCCTTTCGGTCGTTTCCGGCTTTTCCGGATGCTCCCAATATTGCTTTAGCAAATTCACAAACGAATGATTCTCCGGTGAATCGTTTTCCCATTGCTCCAACACGTGTCTTTCCTCGGCGGATTCGGCACGCATCAGGTATCTTCCGATAATTTCAGCCAACTTTTTCTCCATATCAGGATGCTCGTTTACTAATAAGACTGAGCACTGGCTGATAATCCCCAAAAGATTATCGTTTTATTTTGAAAAATTTAGTTTGAACACAAGAGAAGGGCTAATAAGCTGACTGATTTGGCGGGACTACGAAGGTCTATATTGAGTCGATCGGCAATTTTCCGAACAGCAATGGCAATCTGATTATCAACCGTTTTAACAGAAACACCAAGAATATCGGCCACTTCGTTTCGATTTAATCCATCCTCCCGGATCAGTTTGAAAATGATCTTACATTTTTCAGGTAAGCTTTTCACGGCCTCATTCAAATCCTTGAACATTTCTTCTTCGATCAGCTCATTTTCTGGCGACAAATGGCCGTCGGCCACGGCAACAGTGGCACTGTCGAAAATTTCGAAGACTACTTTTTTCTTTGCCCGGATAGCCGTAATGACGCTATTTCGAACGGAAATATACAGGTAAGCTTTAATGTTTGTAATCCTGGCCAGATCCTCTCTCTTGCCCCAAAGTTTGGTGAAAATATCCAGCACAATTTCCTCAGCCAGAATTTCGGATTTCACCATGGACATGGCAAACTGGAAGAGCCGGTCAAAATAATGCTCGAAAAGATGCGTGAATGTTTCCTGGTCTTTTCGGATCACAAATTGCTCAAATATATTTTTCCCCTTCTCGTCCAATGCGTTGGGATTTTAGGTTGTCGTTAAGTACTATTCTCAAGGCCTTAAAAAACCGGGCTTTGGGCAATACTCCATGAGAATATTTTCACCCTAAAATTATTTCAAATTTCGCATTCAGCAAAACAATCCCCAAGGTCATCGGGCAGCCTCCCATCAAAAATTATCTTGTTCGCTGGACACTTATTCCACAAAACCTTACAGCGATGACAACGAAACAATCTGCATTTGAATTGAATTACACAAAAAATCAGATCGACTTCATCATCAACCTGATTCTCTTCCAACACTTTAATCACCCGGGTTATTTAAGCTCTTTCAATCGAAAAACAGCACTATCATATTGGCCGCTTAGCTGAAGCTCCACCCCTGCATTCATCAGATAATCGGCCCGAAATGTTTGCCCGTTTCCCCAGAAACAGGATCGTCCAGCCGAGTTGATTTCCTCAACCAGGTAAGTTTTGGCCGGATCCAGACCATTCAACCGAACGGTGGGGAAAACGCCCCGCAAATGAGGCTCCAGGCTGAAAACAAACAACACCGCCGAACTTTTCTCTTTCGAGACATACAGTTGTGAAGCCCAGCCGCCTTCATCGTAAGGCGATTTTAGCCGGTACAAATCTCCGTCGGTAATCAGCGGCCTGACGTACTGCTTGTAATTTCGGATGGCCTCCATGGCCAACTCCCGGTCTTTCCCTTGGATATCTTTAGGCTGAAGTTCCATCCCCAGGCGACCGGTCATGGCAACATCGAACCGAAACTTCAGGGGCGTTACCCGCATGGTTTGGTGGTTGGGGCTGGTTGATACATGCGATGCTGTTCCAACCGGCGGATAAATTAAATTCGTTCCATACTGAATAAAAATCCGCGACAGGGGATCGGTATTATCCGAGGTCCAGAACTCGTTGTGATATTTCAAGGCACCATAATCCAAACGACCTCCGCCCGAAGCACAATCCTGAATAACAAAGTCGGGGTATTTGGCGCGAATCCGTTTATAAACATTGTACAAACCTTCCGTGTATGAAACCCAGAAATGAGTTTGTTCCGAAGACGGTAAAAATGTTGAACCAGCCTGTTCCACATGCCGGTTGGCATCCCACTTGATGTAGGCAATTCCGGGATGGGCGGTCAACAGACTATCAAACACCTGATAGACAAAATCCTGCACCTTCGGATTCGACAAATCCAACAACAACTGGTTTCGCCAGGTTATTTTCTCGCGTCCCGGACTTTGCACCATCCATTCCGGATGTTTCTCCGCCAGCTCGCTTTCGGGGTTCACCATTTCCGGTTCAATCCACAGGCCAAACTTCAGGCCCTTCGAATGCGCATAATCGATTAAATAATCCAATCCGCGAGGTAATTTTTTTTGATTCGTTTGCCAGTCGCCCAACCCGGCATGATCGCTGTTCCTTGGATATTTGTTCCCAAACCAGCCATCATCCAGCACAAAGGTTTCAATGCCCATTTCGGCAGCATCATCCATCATGCCTGTCAAGGTGTTTTCGTTAAAGGTAAAATAGGCTCCTTCCCAACTGTTCAGCACAATGTCGTGTATCTTGGTTCCGCCAACCAAGCCGTATTTCCGCCCCCAGTCGTGCAGGTTGCGCGAAACTTGCCCTCGCCCTTCAGCACTGAACGTATATATCATTTCGGGAGTTGAGAAGTGCTCTCCGGCTTTCAACGTCCAGGTCGACAAAAACGGATTGATCCCGGTCGTTATATTCAAGCGTTTCCACTCGTCGACCTGAAAAGCCAGGCGATAATTGCCCGACCAGGCCAGAGCTCCGCCATAACAGTCGCCGGCATTCTCCAGTGCCGGGTGATTGAGGCTTACCAGGAAAGACGGATTTTCGGTTTGTGTGGTACGCACGCCCTTTTTACATTCAATCACTTTTAAGCCATTCTCCAGTTTTTCTTCCGTAACATTCATCTCGCCGGCCCAGGCCCCGTAAAAGTGTGTTAAATAATACCCTTCGGCTTTTAGGGGCAAAAAAGAAGAAGAAAAACGCGTAAGCTGCACCGGGCCTCTTTCCTGATTTTTAACCACAACCCACTGGCTAATCACATCTTCTTCCTCAAAAGCTTTCAGGTGAAGCTCAACGGTCAAGTTATAAACCCGGTCTTTTAAATGAATGACTGTTTCCGACACCCCCGCTTGCGATTTTTTCGTTTCTACGCCCTCAAAAGCCAACTCGGTATTTAAACTTCCATCGGCATGAATGACCGACAAAGCGGGCTCGTTAATATTCCCCAAACCAAAGGTTGGATAAGCTTCGTACGAAAAATCGCGGTTGGTATCCGGCTTCGGATAGGCTTGCTGCAGCAGAAAACTTTCGGGCGCGTCAACAGTCTTTCCGTAATACTGAAAGACCACGCGTTTGCTTTGATCAACGACGTACACCAGCGAGCTCGATTTGGTTTTCACTTCGATTAGCTGCCTGTGCTGACCAACTGCTGTTGTGCTGAAAAACAACGCCATCCCCAGACTATAAAAAATACATTTCAGATACGTTTTCATATTTGATCGGTTTAGTTGATATCTCTTCCTTTAAAACGGAGAAAAGGGACACTTTCCCCAAAATGCCATGCAAAAATGCCATTTTAAAATCGATATTGATTTGATCATTTTAGGGCAAGTGGCGCCTTTACTGGATCTCCACCCGATATTCCGGGAACAGATTCACCGATTTTACCAAAACGTTTGTCGCCGCTTCTTTTGCCTCCGCATCATCAAAATACACCCGGGCATTGGCCGGTAGCGGACTAATCTCCAATTTCAGTGGCTGACCATCCAGTGGTAAGTGAAGTCGGTTGAGACCAATCTCCCATAAATCGCCGCTGTAAAAATTGTCGGCCACCAACAGTTGGTTGAAATACAGCTTCCCTTTATCGCCCGTATAGTCAATTTGCAGGTACACATTATTCAGGCCATCCGCATAATTCTCCGGCAAGCGGAACACATAGTACTGATTCGCCAATTGTTCCGTTCCGCTAATTTTACGACGACCAACCTGCTCAGGCGCAGCAAAACCACCAAAGCCGGTTAAGAAACTCGGGTAGATATACGAATCCCGCATCAACCAAGACTGATTGGTCGTGAACTCCACCCGGTTCGAGTTGAAATATTCCACCTGCAGTTCTGCCGCAAAAGCTTTATCGCCGGCTTCAAACGGAAAATCCAGCATCAGCTTATTTTCGCCTTTTTGCGTGTAACCGGTCACATCCAGCACTGTTAATTGCCCGGGCACAACTGCTTGGTTCACCCAGCGATTGTTCAGCTGGACTTTGCAATCTGTTTCGGCATAAATCAGGAGTTTAGCGCGCTTTACTTCCGACGGATTATTCAGGCTGAACTCTTTCAGGAAGAAACGGTGACGCAGGCTATTTTTGCTATCCAACTCATCCACTGCCGATGTTTTCAGGAAGACTGCATCTGCAAGTGGCTCAACTCTTTCTACTTCAAGCTGAAGTTTTTTCTCAGGTAGTTGATATTCGTATTTTTCGAAGTTTTCATCGCCTTCTGCATTCAGTTTCAAAACAGAAATATTCGGGTTTGTATCGAAAGCAAATACTTCTCCTTGATTAGCATACAAATCAGCAGCGGACACGAAGAAAGCTTTTTCACCATTTTCGAGATCCAGCAACCAGCTGTTCAATGCTTCTGCTTTCGACAGCACAATAATCTTTTGTTCGCTTCCGTCAGCTTCCTTCATATTGATTTCGCAATCAACACCCGGCTTCAGGTCGCTAACGACATAGGTGCCATCTTTTTCTTTCACTTTACCCGTGCTCGCCGTTACGCTGCTTAAACCTTCAGCTTTCAGGCAAAACTCCGGCGACGCATCAGCATCTTCAATAAAAATCCATTTGTTACCAACATGGCAAAGTGGTTGCGCCGTGGCGTAATTTAAACTGATATTTCCCAACGCAAAGTTCATCGGCCACATAAAAATTGCACCGTCCGAAATGGTAACAGTTTTCGATGGGAAAATTACCGTTCCACCTCCCAATTTCACTTCGAACTGTAGCCCTTTCAACGCCTCCAAATCGTGGTGACGGAAGTAGTTCATTCCGAACACGAAAGCTGATTCACCAGATGAGCGAACCACATACTGGAAGTCCGCATTGTCTTCGGGGAACACCGGTACCATGGGTGCCAAACGGTCGCCAAATTCATGCAAAAAGTAATGCAGTTTTTTCACCTCGTGGTAAGGTCCGTTCAGGCGACCAGACTCGTTTATCGCCGCCTGAAAATCGTAGGAAATAACCGGGTTGGTATTGTAGTAACCACTTTCTTCGCGATTTTCCTCCAGAGTTGTTAACTGCCCAAGTGGATTGGAACCGCCGGCAAACATGTAATAACCGGGCAGGTTACTACCCGATGCCATTTTCGCCATAATCAGCCCCAAACCATCACGCGACCCAATTTGCAATCGGCGATGATCGGTATTCATATTTCCAACTCCAATCTCGCAGGTAAAGTACGGATAAGCGTCGTAATCGATGTAGGCTTCCCTGTCCTTTTGCACATTATCGCCAACGGCATCGGTATCGCGGTATTTTTTGAACAGGAAGTCGGTTTTAGCTTCGTTTCGTCTCAGGTTATCGGCCCAGGGAGCATCAGGATAGGCGGCCCACAAAGGAATAACCTCCAAAGGGGGAACGGAGCCATTTTGCCAGCCGGTTACAGTGTACAGCGGGGTATCGAATCCATATTTCTGCGCAGTTTCTTTCAACCACAGAATATGAGCTTCGCCACCTTTTCCTTTGCGGTACTCATTTTCCAGCTGAACACCAATGATTGGGCCACCGTCTTTGTACATCAAACCTTGTAACTGCAGGCCAACCTGCTTGTACCATTCCTCGGCATACTGCTGGTAAACCGGATCGTTCGAACGATCTTTGATATTTTTTTTCGTCAGAATCCAATCGGGCGTACCCCCATTGCGCACCTCGGCATGGCACCAGGGGCCAATGCGAGGGTAAAAGTACAAGTTATGTTTTGCACAGAGTTTCGCAAACTCGCGGATGTTTTTATTGCCACTCCAATCAAACTGCCCTTCTATTTCCTCATGATGATTCCAAAGCGCATAGGATGCAATGATGTTGACACCACCAGCCTTCATCTTCAGCAACACATCTTCCCACTGCTCCGTCGGAATACGCGAGTAGTGCACCTCTCCCATCACCGGAATAATTGGCTTTCCGTTTAGTGTGAGGTAGTGGTTGTTCACTTCCAGCTTTTTCCCATCAGGCCCTGGATTTCCCATTTTTAGTTGCCCGGATACCACCTTCGAACTGGCCTTCGACGCATCAATGCGCTTCAGGTTTTGTGCTCCGGCAATTGCGACGTTGAAAAACAGCAACAGGATTGAGTAGCAGATGTATTTCATTGTTTTTGGTTTGATTGTGTAGTCATTACTTTTTCATTTTGTTTTTACCGCAAAGGATTTCTCAACGGGCTCTGAGCAACAACGAAACCGTTGCCTTCTTCGCTCTCTGGCAGCTTGATGCTTTCAACTCGCTTCTATTATTACCTTTTTATTTTTTGATTAGACGGTTTCAGTTCATCAGGTGTTCCTTTGGTGTACAAATTCACTCCCCGGCGATCTTCCTTTTCAAACAGTTCCAGGATCACGGCAGGCTCCAATTCATCTTTAGGGTTGAAGTCGATGGAATTCATATAGTTCACAAGGCTTTGACGCAGCTGAGCTGACGCCGACCCGTTTGAAAGATCAATATTTAAGGTTGTAACAAGCAGCTTTCCGTTCCCCACTTTGGCCTCAAACAGTTGTGCCAGGCGGCGGCTCAAAAACCAAGTATCGATCGGTTGAACGATTGGGCGGAATGCCGGCGGGAAACTGTCGATGCACATCACCTGCTGGCCGTTTACGATTTCCCACCACTGGTAGTCGCTATGGTAGGACGTTGGGAAGTCTTTCAAAGCCGGGTGATCTTCCTGCACCAAAATTCCGGTGGTGTGCGGAGGCCGCATTTTAAACCAGGAAGTATTCCAAAATACCGGCGTGAAATTGGCAACAATGTCTTTCCCATTTTCTATGTTGCCGGAAGCATCCAGCAAAACTGAAGCTCCGACGTCCAGTTTTTTCAAAGCAGCTTCATCCAGCTTATCAGTATAATAAACGGCGTCTTTTTCTATGCTTGGTTGGGTCGCGGGAAACACCCAGAAATCCCAGCTATTTGTAAACGTATCAACGCCCACCTCCAATTTACACTGAACAGCTTTTTTAAGGTTCTCCAATGAAAAATTAACCTGTCCCAACGGATGTAACTCACCGGTCGGAATATCATAGGTTTCAAATCCTCCGTTAGCCAGTGTCTCACCCGAAACCGTAGTAATGGTATAACCAGCTTTTGGGCTATGAAGCACCTCCGGCCCGTAATGCGAAACCATTACCGGAAAATTCAGGCTTTCGGCATTCGTAAATACGAATTTTGGAAACTCCGCCAGCGGCACGGTTTGGTTACAGAAATGGCTGATCTCCTCTTTGGTGATGTAGCCTTTTTCTTGCCAGAACACATTGAGCATACCGATAATTGCACTTCCCTGTCCGGGAAAATCATTCAGGCCTAATAATTGAAACCCATCCAGCGTCGTAGTCCGGAGTTCGGCTTCAATTTCAGCTTTATAACAAAGAGCCTGCAACTTTCCGGAAGCCATCAGGAAATCGTGAGCCTGGTCACCCAGATGATTATCTTCCGAAATACCTTTGAACAACTCAAAGTTCTTGGCTTTGTAAACGCCGGTGTACTTGTCAATCTCTGAGAAATCCGGAAAAACGCAGTACTGTCCCATTTCGTGGGTCACATAAGGACGGCTTTCATCAGCAATGCGTTCGTCATAATTGAATGTGGCATTCGGTTGTTGTTTGAATGGCAGTCCACGCGGCACCGAACGCACCAAAAATTCACTTCCAGAGTTCACACTCCAACTGCGACCAATAGCAGCTGCGGTGTAAATGCGCCGGGGATCTATGCTTTTCCATTTCTGCAAATCATTATCGAGAAAGGGCACATAGTTGCCGCAAGGTTCGTTGCAATAGGCCCACATCACAAAAGACGGGTGGTTACCATAAGCTTTGATGATTCGCTCCGTTTCGGCCAAAATATAATCATCGGTTGGCCGACCATCGCCCAGCGAAGTACCATGATTGGGCCAGCTAGCCGCTTCGGGCTGAAGGTAAATTCCCAATTCATCTGCAGCAATGAAAGCTGCTTCGGGCGGGCAATGCGAGTGAAAACGAATATGATTTAAGCCGCTCTCCTTGCAGGTTTGCATGATTTCCTTCCACGACTCCACATCGGTTGGCGGATAGCCGGTTAACGGAAAGGTGTTACATTCCAATGTTCCGCGCATAAATACCGGGCGACCGTTCACCCTGATTTTGCCATCGGCAATTTCAACTTTTCGCATACCAAATGTTTGCTGAAGCTCATCTGGGTCCATTCCTGGAGCCGCAACTTTCGCGGTCATTTCATACAAATTCGGGCTAAACTCGTCCCAAAGTTTGACGTCGTCACCCATATCATAATCCATTTCAAGCACTTTTCCATCGGCTGAAACCTGCACTTTTTGACTAAGCATTGGCAGTGATTTCACTTCACCGGTCTTCAACCGCGCCTGCAAATGCAGTTCTGCATCAACGGGAGCAGCGTCTTCCGTTTTCAGTTGAATGATTGCTTTAACCGTTTTCGCATCGATGTTCGGATAAAGCTGCAGATCCGCGATGTACAAAGGCGAGGCAGCCTGCAGGTAAAGCTCACCAACCATGCCGTTCCAATTGCCTTGCGTGTGATCCGAAACACTGTGCGAGTCGGGGCCAACATTGATTGAGTCGGTACGGTTATCAACACAAACCGTAATAAAATTGCTTCCGCTTGTCAGCAACGCGGTCACATCATATTCGTGAGGTGTCGACAGGCTGTTTTGATAACCTGCTTTCTGGTCGTTCACCCAGACCGTTGTTTGCCAGTGCGGGCGCTCCAAATGAAGCACCACGCGCTTGTCGTCCCAATTGGCAGGCACTGTAATTTCTTTGCGGTACCAGGCCGCACCTTTGTAATATTTATTCGGCGTCAGCCAGAACGGAAATTTCACATCTCCTTCCTGTCGGTACTTTTCCAACGCCGGGTTGAAATAAAATGAACTATCGTATATCGTTCCCGTCCATGGCGTATGTAAATCTGGAATATCTCCCTTATCGTTTTCTGCCATTGATCCCGGCAACAAAACAGTCTCCTTGAAGTTTTCGGAATACCATTTTTCCGATTTTCCAATGTCGGAGGGATCGGTTGCAAACTGCCATTCGCCGGCGAGATCAATCCTGTCCGCATCCTTTTGTTCACAGGCTGAAAGAATTAATATGATTACAATTAAGAATAAGTTTAGTCTCATGTAGTCGTAGTTTTAGTAGATTAAATAGTATAACTCCGGCATTGCGGAGAATCAAATATCGGGAATGTGTCAGGAACCACAAAAGAATGCAGCATCAACTTCACCCCCGAAACAATCAACCGAAATTTAAGTTGAACGAACTCGCTTCCACCATAAAACTGTCAGCCTCCCATTATTCGCACTTTTTTTTAACCCGAACCGGACGCTCGCCTATTGACTATTTTACTCAGCTAAAGATTCAGCAGGGCTTGCCGATTACTCGACACTGACGATCGGTCGATGGCTGACATCGCCCGTAAAATCGGGCTTTGACGATCAATTCTACTTTTCACGCCAGTTTAAAAAGGTGCTGGATAAGTACGTATATTTATACTTAATAAAGATCGCAAAGTATGAAAGCAGTATATTATTCAGAATTGAGACAAAATCTAAAAGCCAACCTGGACGCTGTTGCCGAGGATGAGTTGCTGATTGTTCATCGCCCGAAAGGAAAAAGCATTGTCATGATGTCTTTGGAAGAGTTTAACGCTTTGCAGGAAACATTCCACTTGAATAAAAGCAAAAGCAACCGCGAACGCCTTGAAAGCTCCATTGAGAACATTAACAAAAAGGCGAACTTGCTCAACAACCCACTCATTGAATAATAATGGATATTTTCTGGGACAAATTTGCCCGGGAGGATTATTTACATTGGATAAATACTGATAATAAGGCTCTAAAGAAAATCAATTATCTGATTAAAGAATGCCAATGCACTCCATTTTGAAGTGTAGTTTTGATAGCCCAATTGCTTGGCATTTTTAATTGTTGACTCCAACAAACCCCAGCGACGTAAATCGTAGAAATGCAATCCTTCGCGCGCAAATTCCAGGTTTCGCTGACGACGGATCTCCTGCATCATTTCATCCTCGGAATATTGTATCATTTCAGAAAGCTTGTCAGTCAACAAAGCCCGGTTTCGGACACGATGCACCTGCGGCGCAGCTTTCGCCACCTGTCCGGTCCTAGTGTAGGCTTCAGCCAACATCAGCAATACATCGGCATAACGGCTGTTCACATAAACATATATCATGCAAACACCCCTAGGCGAGGAGGAAGATAACAGCAGCGCCACGCCAAAATATTTTAACTGCCGAAAAATCTCAACTATTTTACAAATTACAATTTCAACATAACACCACGTCATTGTTTCAACAAAAACCATTTTCTTATCATTTCAAACTTTCATGTACATAGTAAGCTGAATAATTTTGCGTAAGAAATACAAAGTACCAATTTTAGATATGAAGAAGTGTATTATGGGATTGATGTTAGCTACTTTCAGCTTGGTGGCTCATGCACAAAACATTCCGCAACTTGGACAAGCAACAATTGCTGAAGTTGTAAAAGCGATGACTTTGGAAGAAAAAGTCCATCTCCTGATAGGAACCGGCATGGATGGAATAATTAATGACCAGCCTGTCATTGGTGAAACCAAAAACATAGTTCCCGGTGCAGCGGGTACAACCTATGCCATTCCTCGTTTGGGAATACCGGCAGTCGTGTTGGCTGATGGTCCTGCCGGAGTTAGAATTTCTCCAAAGCGCGAGAATGATACTGCTACTTATTATTGTACACATTTCCCTATTGCTACATCGCTGGCTTCCACATGGAATACAGAGCTTGTACAATCAGTAGGCCAAGCGATAGGAAATGAGGCTTTGGAATATGGTGTGGACATATTGCTTGCCCCGGCTTTGAATATACAAAGATACCCGTTGTGCGGAAGGAATTTTGAGTATTATTCGGAGGATCCGGTCGTTTCGGGCAATATGGCAACTGCCTATGTGAAGGGGGTGCAGAACAACGGTGTAGGTGTATCTGTCAAACATTTTGCAGCAAACAATCAGGAAAGTAATCGTACTGGCAATGATGCACGCGTGTCACAACGTGCCTTAAGAGAAATTTATCTGAAAGGTTTTGAAACAGTGATAAAGAATGCGGCCCCGTGGACAGTTATGACATCTTACAACCTTCTGAATGGCATTTATACATCTGAGAATGGTGAGTTGCTTACGGATCTGCTTCGTCAAGAATGGGGTTTCAAAGGACTGGTTATGTCTGATTGGTTTGGAGGAAAGAATGCTGTTCGGCAAATGCAGGCAGGCAATGATATGTTGCAACCAGGAACGGAAAAGCAATACAATGATATTATAAGTGCTGTAAAAAAAGGAGAGCTGGATGAAAAAATCATAGACCGTAATGTCAGTAACGTGTTAGGAATGATTGTTCGTACACCGCATTTCAAAAAATATGCTTATTCTAATCACCCTGATCTGAAATCTCATGCAGATATTGCACGACAGGCAGGACAAGAAGGCATGGTATTGTTGGAAAACAGAAATAATACGCTTCCACTATCACAGACGTCTGTTCATAAAATAGCACTACTTGGCTCCGCATCTTACAGTCTGACTCCCGGAGGAAGCGGTTCCGGTGATGTGCACAGCGCATATATGGTTTCTCTGGCTGAAGGATTGAAGAATGCCGGATATGAAATTGATGCAGAAACAGAACAATTATATGGAAAACATATAGAAGAACTGGATGAGAAATATCAAGACAGTTTGAAACAGATTAAGAAATTAATGTTCATGTCGCAACCTGCACCATCGGAAATAACGATGTCACAAGAAATTCTTAACCGGCTTTCTAATGAAACAGATATTGCTATTCTCACCGTAGGCCGCAAGTCAGGAGAAGGAAAAGATTGTATTCCGTCGGATTTCAATTTGAGTGTGGACGAAAGGCAACTGATTGAAAATACGTGCCGTACCTTTCATGCGGCAAACAAAAAAGTCCTTGTTTTACTCAATGTGGGAAATGTAATCGAAACCGCATCATGGAAAGATTTGCCAGATGCAATATTGCTGGCATGGGAATGTGGGCAAGAGATGGGCAATAGTATCGTGGATGTCTTAAGTGGCAAAGTTTCGCCATCGGGGAAATTAACAATGACCTTTCCCGTAAAACTTGAAGACATTCCATCCACTACAAATTTTCCAATGGGTGAACATCAAATTGACAACCCAACGGATGATTCTTCCGGCTTTGGCAAAAACTGGGACTATACGGATTATGAAGAGGACATTTACGTAGGCTATCGCTACTTCGACACTTTTAAGAAGGATGTTTCTTATCCTTTTGGTTATGGATTATCTTATACAACGTTTACCTACTCATCCCCCCGCATAGTCGATAATGGTAGGAATTACAATGTCAGTATAAATGTGACAAATATCGGTGATAAAGCAGGAAAGGAGATTGTGCAACTCTATGTATCTTCCCCTTTGAATCCGGCTTATGAAAAACCCCAAAGGGAACTTAAAGCTTTTTCCAAAACCCGAATGCTACAACCGGGAGAGACTGAAGCAATCTCGATGATTATTCCACACGAAGCATTAGCCTCATTTAATCAGGATATCAGTGCATGGCAAACTGACAAGGGAATATACTCTTTCCTGTTTGGTAGTTCGTCACGAGATATCCGACTCACTAAAGAACTCCGTATCGGCAAACAGAATACAGTACCTGTCGGTAACATTTTAAGACCAAAGACACAAATTTCTGTCTTTTCCAAATAAGACATGACATAATCAAAATATCGATTTGAGTAAAAAATATCACAAATAAAAATCGCAGTTCGCTAGGCACATACAATGATGTTGCCGATTGGAAATATACAGAACTTCCCCATATATTTGCATCCGGTAAGAATGTGTATTGTACTTTGGTTGACACGGAAGACGAACTAGAGGATGTTCTCGACGCTGTTATGAACAACGATTGTGCCGGTTTCATTGAATTGAAACTGGCCCCTCTCGATGCCCCGCAGAGCATCAAGGCACTCGGCTAGGCCACCCGCCAACTGGATTATGGAACATTTGCGTCGTAAATTGAATAAGAAAACCGGTAATAGTAATCCTTATGCAAGAACAGAGAATTCATGACATAGAAGAAGTGCTTCAATACCTACAGCAATCGGACAAATTCGGCTCGGGTATCTCATGTTTCGCCCTCGACTACGACCAGATGAAAAGAACCCCTATGCTGCCCTGCTACACCAAGTCGGACCAGTATATTTACATTCTTTCGGGTGCGGCGGAAGCCGTAATCAATTTTAAATCTTATAAAGTTAAGGAGGGGGACCTTTTGATGCTGTCTATTGCTCACTTGTTCCACATGTGCAAGTTCAGTAAGGAGTTCAAAGCGGTATATCTGTTTGTATCCAGAGAATTTCAAAAAGAGATTGCTTCGACAGACCGAATCATGAGAAGTACCATTTCCATACAAAGACAGATCAGTCCCGTAGTATCAGTACCAGTGGAGCTGAGGGATTCTTTATCAGGTAGCCTCTGGCATATCAACCGAAAAATCCGTGATACGGGGCATTCTCTTCAGAAGGCCGCCATACAGAACGCCCTTGTGGGATTTTTTATAGAAACAGCCAATCTGATAGAAAAGGTATCACCATTCGATCATGAGAACGACCGCATACATCGCAATGATGTTATCTTCAAGTCTTTCGTTGAATCGGCAATTACTCATTTCAAAAAAGAACACTGGACCCCGTTTTATGCTGAAAGGCTGAACATAACACCGCAGTATCTCACCTCTATCGTGAAAAAACTGAGCGGGGAAACTGTTGTGCAGTTTATCGGAGATTTACTGTATAGCGAGGCGAAATTGCAACTGAACAATCCGGACAAAAGCATTCTGCAAATAGCATCTGACCTCTATTTCTCGGACGCTTCTGCATTTGTGAAGTTCTTTAAGAAAAAATCTGGCATTACACCGAAGGACTATCGTAACCGGGCATCTTTTCAAAGTATGGCGTTCAATATTTGAATGTCCCCCCCATAGAATAGTTTCTGTCATCGAGTTTTGTAAGACATAGGATTGAAAAGTCGCAAATGAAGACTTCTCAATCCTATGTTTTTAGGTACATATTCAACAAATGCCATTTTTATATTACACAAAATTTCATATCCCCGGAAAAACAGCTGAACTTTGCATCGTATTCAAAAAATAAACGATGTATGAAGAAGAAATTATTAACCTCAGTTCGATTTTAAAATAGAGCAATTTGTTCAGTTTTGATCACCTCGTATTTTATTGCTGGTTTTTGGAAAAAAAAGCAATAAGCAATTAACCCTGAGATTAGGTTTGTAATGAAGTTTTCGAACGACCTGTGCGGGAATACTCAATCGAACAAATATTTTTCAGTTCATCGTTAATGGTTTCAATTACCGATCGTTTACGGAGCAAGATCTTGTCTTTCATTTCCATCAGCACGTTTTTCATATTGTTTCGGATATGGGTAAAGATTTTTTGAATGATATTCTTTATTCGATTTTGGCAAAGTGAGGCTTATCGAAGGTTTGCCATCATCTACCATCCATGCATCACTATACCGGAAAACAAATGCTCCCTCGTCGAGTTGAGTCAGAACTCCCACTTCCATATCCTTATAAAATACCTTAGCTTGTCTCATTTGTCAGAAGTAACTGCTAACTTATTAGCATTCGCACGAAATAATCTTGTTTTCTTTCGGAGATAGACGATATGCAAGGCTACTACCGGCTAGAGCGGGAAAGCTTCTCTGAATTCTTTTTTCCAATTGTTATAAGGAAAACAACCATCTAACTAAAATAGATTGAAAAGATAAAAAGCTTGTGAATGCGCAAACAAGTACGTATATCTTCTGTACCTAATACAGATCGCAAAGTATGAAAGCAGTATATTATTCAGAATTGAGACAAAATCTAAAAGCCAACCTGGACGCTGTTGCCGAGGATGAGTTGCTGATTGTTCATCGCCCGAAAGGAAAAAGCATTGTCATGATGTCTTTGGAAGAGTTTAACGCTTTGCAGGAAACATTCCACTTGAATAAAAGCAACCGCGAACGCCTTGAAAGCTCCATTGAGAACATTAACAAAAAGGCGAACTTGCTCAACAACCCACTTATTGAACAATAATGGATATTTTCTGGGACAAATTTGCCCGGGAGGATTATTTACATTGGATAAATACTGATAATAAGGCTCTAAAGAAAATCAATTATCTGATTAAAGAATGCCAACGCACTCCATTTGAAGGAACCGGTATACCGGAAGCTCTAAAACTAAATCTATCTGGCTTTTGGTCTCGCCGTATTACCGGTGAGCATCGGCTTGTATATAAGGTTAAAAATGATGTTTGGTACATCGCTTAGTGCCGTTATCATTACTAACTTATTTATCCTCTGACGGTGATTACGCGATGGTCCGCAAATGAAGTTTATTAAATTTAACCTTTCTCTATTCTTGGAATTGAATTCCTGTAATTTCTATAAATTCGACTGTCATGCTCGTCTCAAAATCAAGCATCTCGACTCCAGTCAAGAACAAAAAAAACCGCAGTAAGACGAATCCTACTGCGGCTGTTATAATTGTTTATTCCGATTTATCGTACCTTACTTGACTTCTTCAAAGTCAACATCGGTTACTTCACCGTCCTGGGCCGATTGCTGGCTTCCTGCCTGAGCACCGGCATCAGGTCCCGGTTGGGCACCGCCTTGTGCTTGTTGGGCATTGTACATTTCCTGAGAAGCAGCCTGGAACACTTGATTCAACTCAGCAGTTGCAGCGTCGATAGCTGCTACATCCTGCGCTTTGTGGGCTTCTTTCAGCTTGTTCAATGCAGCTTCGATCGGCGCTTTTTTGTCGGCCGGCAATTTATCGCCAAACTCGTTCATTTGCTTTTCAGTTTGGAAGATCAAACTGTCAGCCTGATTCAGCTTGTCTATTTTTTCGCGTGCTGCTTTGTCAGCATCGGCATTGGCAGCTGCCTCATCGCGCATACGTTTAATTTCATCGTCACTCAAACCGGAAGAAGCTTCGATACGGATTGATTGTGATTTACCGGTAGCTTTATCTTTCGCACTTACATGCAAAATACCGTTAGCATCAATATCGAAAGTCACTTCAATTTGAGGAACTCCACGTTGTGCGGGTGGAATACCGTCGAGGTGGAAACGGCCAATTGTTTTGTTACCGTTGGCCATCGGGCGTTCACCTTGCAGAACGTGAATTTCTACTGAAGGCTGGTTATCGGCAGCAGTGGTAAAAGTTTCCGATTTTTTAGTCGGAATGGTTGTGTTGGCTTCAATCAACTTAGTCATTACACCACCCATGGTTTCAATACCCAATGACAGCGGAGTAACATCCAACAACAACACGTCTTTTACTTCACCGGTCAACACACCACCTTGGATTGCAGCACCTACGGCCACTACTTCGTCGGGGTTAACACCTTTTGAAGGCGCTTTGCCGAAGAACTGTTGTACTTTTTCCTGGATTGCAGGAATACGGGTTGAACCACCAACCAAAATTACCTCGTCGATATCGGAAGCCGACAATCCGGCATTTTGCAAGGCTTTACGGCAAGGCTCAATTGTTGCGTTGATCAAGCTGTCAGCCAACTGCTCGAATTTGGCACGACTCAATGTTTTCACCAAGTGTTTTGGAATACCATTCACCGGCATAATATAAGGCAAGTTGATCTCTGTTGATGTTGAGCTCGACAACTCGATTTTTGCTTTCTCGGCAGCTTCTTTCAAACGTTGCAAAGCCATCGGATCTTTGCGCAAATCGATGCCTTCCTCGTTTTGGAACTCTTGTGCCAACCAGTCAATAATCACCTGGTCGAAGTCGTCACCACCAAGGTGTGTATCACCATCGGTTGATTTTACTTCGAATACACCGTCGCCCAACTCCAGAATGGAGATATCGAACGTACCGCCACCTAAGTCGAATACAGCAACTTTCATGTCGCGATCCATCTTATCCAAACCATAAGCCAACGATGCTGCCGTAGGTTCGTTAATAATCCGGCGAACTGTCAAACCGGCAATTTCACCAGCTTCTTTGGTTGCCTGACGTTGCGCATCGTTAAAGTAAGCAGGAACGGTAATTACGGCTTCTGTCACTTCTTGTCCCAGGTAATCTTCAGCTGTTTTCTTCATTTTTTGAAGAACCATGGCTGAAATCTCTTGCGGTGAATATTTCCGATCGTCAATTTGTACACGAGGTGTATTATTATCACCCTGCACAACAGTATAAGGTACACGCGAAATTTCTTTGCTAACCTGAGAGAAGCCTTCACCCATAAACCGTTTGATTGAATAAACCGTTTTATGCGGGTTTGTGATGGCCTGACGTTTTGCCGGATCACCAATCTTGCGTTCTCCACCTTCAACGAAAGCGACGATTGACGGAGTAGTCCGTTTTCCTTCGCTGTTAGGAATTACAACCGGCTCGTTTCCTTCCATTACGGAAACACATGAGTTCGTTGTTCCTAAATCGATTCCAATAATTTTTCCCATTTTATCTATAGTTTTAAAATTTTACTTTCCAATTCATGTTCGAATTCGATCAGCTTTCATCAATCACCGTGCCAGTCGCAGAAGGTCCCGATCGAATGAAAAATTGGCATAATCGTCAAATAAAACGTCGGGATGGCTGACAGACTTGGTGACAAAACGACATAACATCCAGTTACTGGTTACCTGTTGCTGGTTACTGGTTACTGGTTGTAGACCGGAACTTGGAATTTAGATTTTGAAATTTGGACTTTGGAACTCGAAGCTCTAGCCTTGAAGCTCAAAACTTCTCGCCCGGAGAAGGTTCCGATTAGTGTCTCTGTTAACTTTTGCCTTTTGACTTCCTACTTTTGACTTTTGACTCTCCCTGTTCTCCGTACATTCAATAAAAGTTACTTACTTTGCATGTTGTATTAATTTTATTGTGAGATGTCAGTACATAAAGAAGTAAAAAGGGTTACCACGCACGTTTTGTCAGAGATGAAACTGAAGGGTGAAAAAATTTCCATGTTGACCAGCTACGACTATAGCATGGCCAAATTGGTCGATCAGGCGGGAGTCGATGTAATTCTGGTCGGTGATTCGGCCTCGAATGTGATGGCGGGAAACGAGACAACCCTGCCCATGACCTTGGATCAGATGATCTATCACGGCGTGTCGGTTCGCAAAGCTGTAAACCGGGCCTTGGTAGTTGTCGATCTGCCCTTTGGCACCTACCAGGGCGATAGCAAAGAAGCCTTAAAATCAGCCATCCGCATTATGAAAGAAACCGCCGCCGATGCGATTAAACTGGAAGGTGGAGCGGAAATCATTGAATCAATTGATCGCATCCTCTCGGCTGGCATTCCGGTGATGGGACACCTCGGACTGATGCCGCAATCCATCAACCGCTACGGCACCTATTCGGTGCGGGCCAAGGAGGAAGAGGAAGCTCAAAAACTAATTGCCGATGCCAAATTATTGGAAGAAGCCGGCTGTTTCTCGGTTGTGCTTGAAAAAATCCCGGCCAAACTGGGTAAACAGGTTGCCGAAATGTTACGCATCCCGGTAATCGGTATTGGTGCCGGTAACGGGGTCGACGGACAAGTATTGGTTATTCACGACATGCTGGGTATTACCCAGGAATTTTCACCTCGCTTCCTGCGTCGTTATGCCAACCTGGCCGAAGATATTAAAGGAGCCGTATCGCACTATATAACCGATGTTAAATCGAGGGATTTCCCCAACGAACGTGAACAATACTAATCCAGTTCCAGGTTCTGAGCTTCAAGTTTTATGTTGCGAAGCTTGGAATTTGAAACCTGGGATTTGAAATTTTCAACCAATGCAAGTAATCTACGAAGATAACCACCTGATTGCGGTCAATAAAGCCTGTGGCGAAATTGTGCAGGGTGACAAAACCGGCGACGAGCCTTTAATTGATAAGGTAAAAGCTTACATTAAAAAGAAATACAATAAGCCCGGCGATGTTTACCTGGGCTCTCCACACCGGCTCGACCGGCCGACAAGCGGGATCGTACTTTTTGCCCGAACCAGCAAAGCACTAACCCGACTAAATGAGATGTTTCAGGACAAAACAGCCATCAAAAAAACTTACTGGGCTGTTGTTGACCTGCTGCCCGAAGAAATGGAAGGCACACTGGAACACTACCTGTGGAAAGACGAGGGCAAGAATAAAAGTTTTGCATCAGTCAAAAAAAAGAAAGGAGCCAAACTTTGTTCGTTGAGCTACGTGCATAAAGCAAGTTTGAATCGTTATCACTTACTGGAAGTTAACCTGGAGACAGGTCGCCATCACCAAATTCGCGCGCAGTTACTAACCATTGGCTGTCATATTAAAGGGGACCTGAAATATGGCGCCGAACGAAGCAACCCGAATGGAGGCATTCACTTGCACGCCCGAAAGCTGGAGTTCATTCACCCGGTGCGTAAAGAACCCATGACCCTGATTGCAAAGCCTCCCAAAGGCGATCCGATTTGGGACGAACTCATTCTGATTAAAGATTTAAAAGATTAATTCGTGCTACAAACTCCGTCGGGCAATTGGCGGAGTTTTTTCATTGCCCAAACCGCCATACCAGCAAGAGATCCAATTATTTTTCAGCCTGAGCTTTACGCGAAACGCTGAAATTACAATGGTCTATCAGTATGACTTTGATTTCTGCGGAACGACAACCCGACAACCAAAACAACAATGTACAGACGCACGATCGTGCGTCTCTAACATATTTCTGCGGAACGACAACCCGACAACAAGGACAACCCGATAACCAAGACAACTGGCCCCCCCAACTTTCCTCTCGATCCGCAATTCGCGGAAATCCTCTCTGTTTTTTAGCAGTCCCCACTGCCGCAGCCCTATTTGAACCCATTCAACGAATTGCCGTTAAAACTAAGCGGCAACAGGCATTCCACATTGTTCAGCACATCAATCTTATTACGGCTATCCAAAATAATGCGAATGGGCTGCCCGTAGCGGTGCTGACTTTCCAGCATGGCCTGCCTGCAAATGCCACAAGGACTCAGATTCGCAGCATGCTCCCCGTTTTGGTCAATGGCTGAAATGGCCATACACACCACAGCCTGTTCCGGATAATTGGCGTTGGCCCAAAACAAAGCCGAGCGCTCGGCACAGATCCCCACCGGTGTGGCGGCATTTTCCTGATTACTGCCCCGAACAATGGTGCCATCGGCCAGGCGAAGTGCTGCCCCTACCCGGTAGTGCGAGTAAGGAGCATAAGCGGTAGCAGCACTTTCGCGTGCGGCCAGTACTAATTCACGATCGTTTGTTATTAACTCATCGGCATTTTTGTACTCGGTTACCAATATTTTGATTTCTTTTGTTTGCATTGTCAGAAAGCTTTATACCAAAAATACAGCTTAAAATTGTATTCGCGCAAAAAGCAAGCTGTGAAACATTTATTTTACTGAAAACAAAAACTATGCTCAAGAAAACAGGTTTACTGATCTTATTTTGTTCGCTGGCAATGGCAAGTATCGCTCAACGGGTACTTTCACGCGACGAATACATCCAGAAATACCGAAAACTGGCCATTCACGAAATGCAACGCGCCGGGATTCCGGCTAGTATCACACTCGCGCAGGGCTGCCTGGAGTCGGGCAACGGAAATAGCGAGCTAAGTCGTAAATCCAACAACCATTTCGGAATTAAGTGCAAACGCAATTGGACCGGCAAACGCGTTTATCACGACGACGATATGCGCAATGAGTGTTTCCGTCACTACAACTCGGTTGAAGATTCGTACATCGACCACAGCGACTTTCTGGTGGCCAACCCCCGCTATGCCGCACTCTTTCAGCTCGACATTACCGACTATAAAGGCTGGGCCCGCGGATTGAAAAAAGCCGGCTACGCAACAGCCTCGCACTACGCCGAGTCGCTGATCAAAATTATTGAAGAGTATAAGCTTTACGAATACGACCAGCTGCTTACCGGCGATGAGCTGGACATGATTACGACCAACAACAACCACCAGCAACAATCGACCAAAAACCTGATTAACCCGTACCAAACACGGAAGGTTGTTTTCCGCAACGGACTGAAATCGATCGTTGTAAAAGCCGGCGACAGCCCGCAAAGCATCGTTGACGAGTTTAACATGAACCTTTGGGAACTGTACAAATACAACGATCTGCCCGACGATCACCGCTTACAGGTAAACGAAATCCTGTACATCGTTCCGAAACGCAACAAAGCGCTTCGCAACTTCAAAACGCATGTCTTCCAGTCCGACGAAACCATGCACTACGTATCGCAAAAATATGGTGTCCGTCTCAAGAAACTGTACCGTTTAAACCGAATGCGCCTGGGTGAACGCCCCGTAGCCGGAACGGTTCTCTATTTGCGCGACAAGGCACCGCGAAAATAAATCGGCGAAACGCGACGATAGCTTTTCGTCTAGCCCATTCATACCTTCCCGGATTCACAAACAAGGATGAAAGTCGGGGATTTTCGGGCATACTGTTGTCGGGGTGTCATTCCCAAAAGCATTAACCTGCAAGAATGACGTTCGATCAATGAGAAAAAGTGGAAACCCGGTTGGCCTATTTTTATCCAGGCCGGAATCAAACGAAAAGCTTCCTGCAATCCCGGAGGGATGCTATTTGGGTAGCTGAACGACGACAGGGGGAAATTCCGTCCCGTACGGGACGGGAGAATCTTCTTATCATCTTTTATACTACCCAAGTTGAATGGCTAAAGCCATTACTGAAAAATGAAAACCCGTCCGGTAGGACAAGGTTCCTTTTTGATCAAAAAAAAGGAATAGAAAAAGCAGTCGGGTTGGAGCAAGTCCCACCAACAAAAGTTTGCGACAGGATGAGTCTTTGCTCTAGGCTCAAGCTGAACCGCTATTCAAGGCATCCCCGATGCAGTTGGAACCCCTGCCTACCGCAGCAGGCACATCACCCGAAGGGACTTTCAAAAAAAACCTACATGATTCCCGGGAATCACCAACAGGAATGAAAGTGTAGTAGTTTTCGACGATGCTGTTGTCGTTGTTTTTAAAAGTTATCGGGTTGTCGGTCTACATCGTATCGAAACCAGTTATTGATATTGCGCCTCAGCACCTCTGCGGAGTAAGACTTTCAAAAAAAAATGCTGATGTCTCATCAAGATCATCAGCATTTTTTTTGACCGTATTCGGCTTTTACGGCAACTTAAAAGTCTCCGGTTCGTGCACTCCGCGCAAAAAATCAGCAGTTGACATCCGCTTTTTGCCCGACAATTGCAAGTCGCTGATCACCAACCAGCCATCTTTAGCGGCAATCTTAAAGCTGTTCTTGCCATCGGTTTCCAACGTTCCGGGAGCAAGGCCTTCATTGGGCTCAATTTCAGCCTTAAATATCTTCAGGCTCATCAACTTTCCTTTGCCATCCACCAGCTCTGTCCAGGCTGCCGGGTAGGGCGACAGTCCACGAATCAGATTACGCACTTCTTCGGCGGGTTTTTCCCAGTCAATCTTGCAATCTTCCTTAAAGATTTTGGGCGCCGGTTTCAAATTTCCGGCCTGTATTTCGTCCTGCTCAACAGTCGTATAACGACCTTCACCCAAGGCATCAACGGTTTTCACCACCAACCGGGCACCAATGTCCATCAGCCGATCGTGAATATCGCCCACATTATCGTTGTCACCAATGGTAATTTTTTCCCGGAAAAGAATCGCACCGGTGTCAATCTCGTGCGACAACAGGAAGGTTGTCACCCCTGTTTCCTTCTCTCCATTAATCACGGCCCAGTTCAAAGGGGCAGCACCTCTGTATTGTGGCAACAGCGATCCGTGCAGGTTGAAGGTCCCTAAACGAGGCATGCGCCACACCACTTCGGGCAGCATCCGGAAAGCCACCACAACCTGAAGATCTGCCTTCAATGCTTCGAGCGCTGCAATAAACTCCGGGTTCTTCAATTTCTCGGGCTGCAACACCTTCAGGTTTTGGGCAACGGCATATTGTTTCACAGCCGATTGTTGCAACTGACGGCCACGTCCTGCCGGCTTGTCGGGTGCCGTAATTACACCAACAATGTTGTAACCGCCCTCAACCAGCGCTTTCAAACTGGCCACCGCAAAATCGGGCGTTCCCATAAATACAATCCGTAAATCTTTTCCGGTCATAATCTCTTTTGAATAGTTTGATACAAAGATAAGGAACAGACCAGATTTACCATTGACGGATTGACTATTTACCAACCGTTATTCGAAAATCGGATAAAATACAAGGGGAAATAAATTCCAAATTTGAAATACCATCTTCCAAAATCCAAATTCCAAAAAAGTTTGCCTGGAGACATTGAAAGCTAGCATCTTCTTTTGGGGATTTGAAGTTTCTCAGTTTGGAACTTGAAACTTTACAAGAAATTGCGGTTCAGAAAATCCTGGAATTTCTCTTTATACTGGTCGCTAACGGGGATGTAGTTTTTCCCGAAAACAATGCGACTGCGCTCAATCACTTCAATTTTATTGAGGTTGACAATATACGAGCGATGCACCCGCATAAACTGATCGACAGGCAATTTTTCCTCCATCGCTTTCATGGAACTGAGCGATAAAATGGGCTTCTCTTCATGTGCCAGAAAAACCTTCACATAGTCCTTCAGCCCTTCTACATAAAGAATATCGTTGAAGTTGATGCGGCGGATTTTGTATTCCGACTTCAGGAACAAAAACTGGTTATTGGCCTCCAGCGTTGTGGCAGCACTACCCTCCAGATCGATTTGCTTTTTGGCCTTGTTCACGGCAACCAAAAATTCCTGATAACTGTAGGGCTTCAACAAATAATCGATGGCACTCAGCTTGAAGCCCTCCAAAGCATACTTTTCGTAAGCAGTGGTAAAAATCAACTTGGCCTTGCTGCTTTGCACACGCGCAAATTCAATCCCGCTCAGGTCGGGCATCTGGATGTCGAGTACAATCAGGTCAACTTCATTTTCCGACAAAAAATCCATGGCATCCATGGGGTTATCAAAAGAACCCGCCAACTCCAGAAAGGGCGTTTTCTCAACATAGGCAGCCAAAAGTTTTAGCGCCAGTGGCTCATCGTCGATCGTTATTGTGCGAATTTTCATCGTTTTGTTTTATTGCAGGTTAATTTCGAGCTTCACCCTAAAAGTATCGTTTGTGCGGCTGATCCGCAACTCGTGTTTACCGGGATACAACAGGGTCAGACGTTTTTTGACATTCTCCAGGCCGATGCCCGAGTGTCGGCCTTCGCCCTCGGTACTGGTTTTACCGATGCTGTTGCGGGTTTCGAACCGAATTGTTTCCTGATCGACATCCATGCCGATTTCAATAAACGAATGCTCCCGGTAGCTAATTCCATGCTTAAACGCATTTTCGATAAATGCAATAAAAAGCAGCGGCGCAATGCTGATCTCCGGAACCGAATCGGGCAGCGAAATTTTCAGATCAACCTTCGAACTGATCCGCAATTTCATCAAATCAATATAATTGTTCATGAAACTGATTTCTTCCTGCAAGCTCGAATTCCCCTCCTCCGAATCGTATAACAGATAGCGCATCAGCTTCGATAGCTTTAGTACAGCTTCCTGTGCCTCATCGGTATCAATTCCAATCAACGTGTAAATATTATTGAGGGTGTTGAAAAAGAAGTGTGGACTCACTTGGCTCTTCAAAAAGGCCAATTCGGAGTTCAGCTTCTCCTTCTCCAGTTCCTTTTGCCTCTTTTCATTTTGTTTCAACTTATCTAAAACCCCAAGCCCCATTGCAAAACCGGACAACAACACCGACGAAACACTATGGTTAAAAATGCCAAACACTTTTCGCGGAATATGTTGGTCTTTATCAACCTCTTCGGCAATCCTTTTCATATCGTCGAACCAAAACTGTTCGATGAATGACGAAATGTAGTAGGTGCCAATAATGATGGCAACAAGAATAACAAAATAGGTAATTTGTCTTTCTTTCAGATAAAACGAAGGCACCAGCCACAGATACCCCAAATAGAAAATTAAAGCAGCCGTCGCCGTGTGCAAATAAAAACCGTACACCCGGTGTAGGTTTCCATCACCAAAAGCATTGTCGATATACAATGGAATAATAACAACAATAACCCAGGCTATGGAGTGCAGTAGCCATTTAATCCATTTATCGTGTATTGAAAAAGCCATAAACATTTGGTTGATTTTTATCAAATATAGTGATTCGCCCGGAAACAAAAGCGGCAAACAAGATATGGGGGAATACGCCAGGTATTCCCCTTTTCGTTTTAAGCACGAGCAATCGACACGGCTTTTCCAGAGCGCCATTCCCGGATCTTGCTTCTTACAAAATTCAGGCGAAGCACAAATCCCACAAGCAAAATCAGGAGGTAGGGAGCCCATGTCGTATGTTTCAACAACACCAGATGACCGATCGTCAACAGGGCAGCAAGGTATGCCGTTTTGTGCATTTTCTTCCACTTCTTCCGCATAAAACGCATCGATTTACGATTTGACGTGATCGCCAGAGCAGCCATGATGATTGCCGCAATGAACCCCATTACAAAACCAAACTCCTGAAAGGTCTCAATCCAGTTGCGATCGATACAAAAGAACAACAGGTGCAAAGCCGTATACAGAAATGTAATTATACCGGCAGCTTGTCGAACATACAAGCGCGACTTTATTCCGGTGAGAATTGCAATCGGCGTAAGGCTTAAAATCACCATCAGCCAACGAACGGCCCACTCTCCTGTTTCGCGCACCGCAATGTGTGCTCCGGAAACGATACGGGCAGCTTCGCCTTGGCGATGACCGGGTATAGACAGGCTTCCCATGGAGATCCAGGAATCAGCCGAGGACGAAAAATCCAACTGAATCATCGAGAGTATGTTGACTAATGGAATGATTCCCAGAATTACAACGACAACCCAATTCCGATTCTTTTTAATCCAGTTCATTTCTGTTTATTTTATTGACTTATTTATTCGTAACGTAAGGCGTCAATCGGATTCAGACTTGCTGCTTTCCGCGCCGGGTACCAACCAAAGAATACGCCGATGACGGTACAGACCAAAAAGGCAAATACAACCGACATGGGAACAATTACCGTTGGCCAGTTCATGAATGCCGACACGGCCGATGAAGCCCCCAGTCCCAGCAGAATGCCAACTAATCCGCCGGTGACACTCAACAAAATGGACTCAACCAGAAACTGCATCATAATGTCGTTGCCGCGGCCTCCAACCGACAGACGAAGCCCAATTTCTTTTGTGCGTTCGGTAACCGACACATACATAATGTTCATGATACCGATACCACCAACCAACAGCGATATACCGGCAATGGCTCCCAGCAGCATGGTCATCATGTCGCTGATCGATGAGAACATCTGCACCATCTCGGCCTGTGAGCGAACGTTGAAGTCATCGTCATCGGTCGCTTTTAGCTTGTGCGTACGTCGCAAGGTTTCGGTTATTTGCTCAATGGCCTGGTCGTTTAGTTCCTCCGAGGCGGCCGATGCGAAAATACTTTGGATGTGCGTAATGGCCAACATGCGTTTTTGCACGGTTGTGTACGGCGCCAGAATCAAGTCGTCCTGATCCTGTCCCATGCCGTTTTCGCCTTTTTCGGCCAACACCCCGATAATTTTCAGGGGAATGGTACCAACGCGCACCGACTGGCCAATGGGGTTTTCGCCATTGGGAAACAAGTTCTCAACAATGGTCTGCCCCACCAAACATACCTTGGCGTAGGTCTTCACCTCCCGATCCGAAAAATTACGCCCGGTTTCAACCGAATATTTCCGGATATCGAGATACTCATTATCAACCCCATACACACTTGTTGGCCAGTTATTGTTACCCACAACCGCCTGGCTCGACGAACTAACCTGAGGCGACACCGCCGTTACGGCCGGACATCGTTCCCGGATTGCGTCGACATCCGACAGCTCCAGCGATTGCATATCACTGGCACTCTGCCGCACACCGCCACGCATATCGGCACCGGGCATAATAAAAATCATATTGGTTCCCATGGACGACATCTCATCCTGGATACTTTTCTTCGATCCCTGGCCGATGGCCAACATGGCAATCACCGAGGCCACCCCGATAATAATCCCCAGCATGGTCAGAAAAGCCCGGAACTTATTTCGGCGAAGTGCGTTGATCGCTATTTTTAGGGTATTTGTGTAATTCATCTTGTCCTTGTTTTAAATAACATCCTGGTCAACCGGCAACTCAGCCAACAGTTGCTTGGCATTGAAACGGTCCTTCACCCATTCTTCTTTCACAATTCGCCCGTCTTTAAAAACCACATTGCGTTTCATAAACCGGGCAATATCACTTTCGTGAGTCACAAAGATGATGGTCTTTCCCTGATCATTCAGATCCTGAAAAAGCGACATAATCTCGTAGGAGGTTCGCGTGTCCAGGTTCCCGGTTGCTTCGTCGGCCAGGATTACCCGCGGATCGTTAACCAGTGAGCGGGCAATGGCAACACGCTGCTGCTGCCCCCCCGACATTTGGTTGGGCATGTGGTGCATCCGGTCGGCCAGACCAACTGCCTCGAGGGCTGCCTCGGCCCGCTCGCGCCGTTCTTTGGCCCGCACCCGTCCGTTGTAGTAAAGTGGCATCTCTACATTTTCCAGCGCTGTTGTCCGCGGAAGCAGATTGTACGACTGAAAAACAAAGCCCAGCTTTTCGTTGCGTAATCCGGCCAGGGCGTTCTTATTCATATCGCCCATACTAATCCCGTCGAGCTGATAAATCCCGCCGGTGGGCTTATCCAAACAGCCCAAAATATTCAACATGGTCGATTTCCCGGAACCACTGGTTCCCATAATGGCTACAAACTCGCCTTCTTCAATTTCCAGATCGATGCCTTTCAGTGCGTGAACAGTTATTTCGCCCACGTGAAAATCTTTTTTCAACCCGTTAACTTGTATGATTTTATTTGCCATAACGACCTCCTTAGTTATTGTTTTTTTGCTTTTTGTTTCCTCCCGGAGGAGTTGGCATAAACGGACTTCTTGCCGCTTCTTCTTTCGCTTCTTTTTTGCTGATCGCACTCATTGAAACAACGACTTCAGTACCTTCATTGGGACCGGAAAGCAATTCGTAGTTGATTTCATCTGTCTCTCCCACGGTCACTTCCTGTGCGTAAATCTTATTGCCCTCTTTCACCCAAACAACTTTTTTTGCGACCGATTGCTCGCCGGGAGCCGGCAGGTCAAGCTGCACCTCGGGATGCGCTTCCTGGTACTGAGCCATCACCTGCATATCCGGATTGAACTCAACCGCCAGATTGGGGACAGTCACAATATTTTTCTTCTCGGTAACATAAAATGAAGCGTTGGCTGTCATTCCCGGCATCAGAATTTGATCGGGGTTCGGCGCATCAATCACAACGGTGTAGGTAACCACCGACTCGTCGTCGCTCGGGTTCAGGTGAATTTCCTTCACCGATCCTTCAAACACCTGGTCGGGAAAAGCATCAACGGTAAATTCAACACGCTGGTTCATTTTCACCTGACCGATATCGGCCTCATCCACATCGGCTTCAATTTCCATCTGGGTCAAGTCGTTGGCAATAGTGAACAAGGTTGGTGTTGAATAGCTCGCCGCTACGGTTTCACCTTCTTCCACATCCCGCTCCAGGACAATTCCATCGATCGGCGAATAAATATAAGCGTAGTCGAGATTGGTTTTGGCCGTTTTATACTGGGCCTCAGCCGAACTTAACGATGCCTTAGCCGACTCGTAATTGTATACCACCTGATCGAAATCGGTTTGAGCGATCAATTGACGGTCAATCAACTTTTGATAACGTTCGTAAGTAGCTTTCTGGTAATTGAACTCGGCTGTTGCCTTATCCAGCGAAGCCTTAGCCGAGCGCAGGCTCGACGACAGCGCCTCGGTATCCAAACGGGCAATCAGCTGCCCTTTGGTCACCAATGAATTGTAGTCGACAAAAATTTTGTCGATACGCCCCGAGACCTGTGTACCCACCTCAACGGTTTGGGTAGCCTCGATCGTTCCGGTAGCCGTTACGGTATTGCTAATGGTCGCGCGACCTATCTTTTCGGTTTTCAGCGTGACAGTTGTTGCAGAACTGCCCAACATTTTGAATTCCAGCAAGCCGATCAGGGCTACTGCTGCAACAATACTTGTGTATACTAATTTCTTCTTCATGACTGCGTTTTTATTTGGTCAAACTAATTGGAATTCCTTTGTAAAAGTCTACGATTTTGGTGCTGAACACCATGTTAAATTTGGCTTGTGTAAAGTCACTTTCCGAGGTTATCATACTTGTTTTCACCGTCAGGAAGTCAACCGAATTAAGCAAACCCTCGCGATATTTCTCGGCGGCAACTTCATACGACTCCCGGGCCGACTCCAGTTGTGTCTGACTGGCTTGGTACTGTGCCTGGGCGGTGGTCAGATCCAGGCAGGCTTGCTCAATATTCTTCCGCAATTCGTTTTGCGTGTCAACCTTGGTTAATTCAGCCTGGCTGGTAGCAATCTTAGCCTGTTTCACGCTAATTTTTCCTTGTTTATTCTGAAAGATGGGGATCGAAAGGCTCAAGCCTACCGTTGGCGTAAACTGGTTCTTCAGCTGTTCGCTGTAGTTGAAGCCCGACACATTGTCCGACCATCCGGTTGACAAGCCCGACGATAGCGACAAGCTTGGCAGCAAACTCGCTTTGGCAATTTTCTCGTTCAGCTTCTGACTTTCCAAATCAGCATCCGCTTGTTTAATCTGTGGCTTAAAACCCAATGCTTCCAGGTAGACCTCGTTGGCAATAGGGCTGTCCGGGTTTTCCAATAAGGCACTAAAATCGGGGCTTTCTATTTCAAATTGATCCGTCACCGGAAGCTCCATGAACTGCATCAAGCTCAACTTGGCCATCGACAGGGTACTTTTGGCGTTGGCTTCAGTCAACTGCTCGGTAGCCAACTCCGATTTAATCTGCAGATAGTCCGAGCGCGAGATAACGCCCACATCCAGCCGTTCCTGTGCCAGGCTCAACTCCTCCTGCGTTGCGGCAATCTGTTCCTGAGCATTGTTCAATTCTTCCTGCGCATAGAGAATTTGCAGGTAGGCATTCAGAATGTTCAGTTCCAGCGATTCTTTCACTGTTTCCGAATAATATTCACTGCTTTGTAAATTCAGTTCCGACTGCTTAATCTGATTCTTCAGCTTGAAACCGTTAAAGAGGGTCATTCCGGCATTCACGCCAAAATTGGTGGTGTTATTGCGGCTGCGATCGCCAAAGTTGTCCGACTCGGTGTAAACCTCTTTGGTCCAGCTGTAATTGGTACTGGCCGAACCGGTGAAACTCGGGAGAACATTCGCTTTGCTCTGCTCCAAATCGAGCTTGCTGCTTTCTGTCGTCAATTGAGATTGAACAACACTCACGTTCTTGCTCAGGGCATAATCGATGCAGTCGTCCAACGACCACTTCTGATCCGATGTTTGTGCCTGCGCGCCAAACAGGCTTCCCAGCCACAGGACACTCATCATTATTAATTGTTTCCGCTTCATGTTCCGAATACTTTTATATTGATTTGAAACCAAAAGTACCGGACACTATTATAAAGGGGAAAAGCAATCGAAGTTTGGGGCGATTTTGTCGACGTTTGGGGTGATTTTCAGAAAATGAAATTGCATAATTGGTGCTTCCATACAGTCGGCCACGATCCCGAACAGCACTAAACACGAGTAAAATGCAAAAAAAAGGCGAATCTTACCAAACATAACCGTCCAGCCAGATCCGCCCTTTTTTATCGACGAATACAATCAGAAATCTGTCCTTTGGATTAACTCCATTATTTCTGTCATGCGATGAGTAATTGAACTGGCCGAATAAGTCGCTCCGGAAATAGCCTGAATGTCATCGCCATATTTCAATGCTTCACCTTTATAGCCAACGAACTGCCCGAGCCATTTCTTCGAACCTATTTCGCCCCCATACTCGCTGACATAGTTTACCACACGAACAAGCCTGGTGGACTTATCCGGATTGGTCAATACCAAAAATGTGAACTCATCGTATCGCCCCATTCCATTGGCTAAAATAACCAAACCGCTATGCTCTCCTTTCACATAGAGCTTATAAGCCGCATTTATCTTTTCGGCTAATTCGGTATTTAAATCGCAGGCTTGAAGCTCGAACTCCGATTTATCAAGCTCCAGTTCCCGGGCGAGTAATTTCTGAATTTTGCCCGGATTTTGGGCATTCGAAACCGAATAGTCCAACAAAAGTCCGGCAACGAATAGCAATATGAATGCGTAGTTTTTCATGTTAGAATGCAATTCCGATTCCCAAATTCAACTGTTTTGTTTTTGTAGCTGATGCTTCGTTGCTCATCCATTGCAGATCGGCCTTAAGCACAGCCCCCGCCGTTAACCACCATCCAATACCGGCAGTGATGTCGGTTCGGTCGTAAGCCAGGTTCTTGGCTACCCCATCGGTTTTTTGATGCGTATTGTATTTTTCGTAACGCACAAAAGGCACTAATTTTTGATTTGAACTTTTAGCACTCAGCAAATCGTAGCCAGCCTCAACATAGTAACCCAACATGGCACTTCCCAGATCTTTTCCGGTAAATACGTTGTACTGCCCGGTGTTACTTACCGAGGCATAATACAGCTGCCCCTTCATAACCAAGCCTTTCACCGAATAAGAAGCATCCGCTCCAAGCATGCTGATTCCGACAACCGATGAATCAGCTTTTGCTTCTGCTGTCTGATCGTCTTTATCCAATCCATCATACAGCTCCGATTGCGTATCGCCAAAATATCCGCTCAATCCTAATTTTAAGCCGGGAACACCGTAGTAATCCACTTTCGCCGTGAGGTTTGGGCTCGACATGAACGACTCCGCCCCTTTTTGACGACCTGAGCGGAAACCATTACTTCCTTTAATGATTCCACCGCCATCGTAGCTTTTAAAACCATTTACCACATACAGTTGGTATTTCAGGTTTAGATCCTGCAGACGACCGGTAAAGCCAGCCCCCATTTCCCGCCAGGTAGTTGGCGCAATGTTACTGTCTACATTGGGACGCTCAACCCCGTTAAAGGTTGTTGGCTCGTGAATCTCGTTGATAATGCCCATGGGCACTAATAACAGACCACCTCTGAAGTTCAGCCAGTCGTTAATTTTATACTGCAGAAAAGCCTGCTCAATGTATACTTCTTTTACATGTTCGTACTCGATTTCGGTAATAAACTGCGTTCTTTCGTTAAAGCGATAGCCAAACATCAACACCATCCGGTGAACATCCAAATTGCCGTTCGAGCGGGTGTCGGATGAGAATTTCTGATTGTAGTCCATCTGCGCGTAACCACCAATCGTCAGTTTTTGGTCAGATCCCAACAACTTATCGGCTGTGTTTTGTGCAAAAACCCAGTTCATTCCGGCTATTAAAGCAACCATAGCCAACAATGCTTTCTTTTTCATTTTCATAGAGATTATAGTTTTGTACCTGCAAAGTTAGATTCGCCGGTAGTCGCTACAATCCCCAGTTTTGGCCATATTCCGACTACAAATCGATCGGATTGCACTTATAATCCCTACTTTTAGGGACGAGCCAATAACATTATGATATGCGCATAAAAACCACACTACGCTTACTGTACAAATAACAATAGATGAATAACAAGCGCTCAACAAATTAAACACAAATCGTGTTTAGATGAGCTGCAAAGGGGGAGTAAAATATTACGTTCAAAAAAAGTTATCCTGCGGGCTCAGGCCCAAAAGTCGGAGGCAATTTCAATCAGGTTGCCTTCGGGGTCGGCCACGAACAAACCAATCAGGTCGAATTTGATTTTCATGCCCTGTGCTATAAAAGATTCAGGATCTCAGCGGGCTCGTCCACCAGCTGTTGGGCACCGCCGGCCAACAAAGCATCGCGATCGCGGAAGCCCCAGGTTACGCCCAAGGCAAACATACCGGCATTCGTGGCCGTCAGCATATCGGTGTCGCTGTCGCCCACATAGAGGCAGTCTTCCGGCGTCGTCCCCATCTGCTGTGCCAACTCGATGGCAACTTGGGGATTGGGCTTTTTCAGCTCCTCGGTGGTCATGCCCTGCACACAGGCAAAGGGGTACGGTAAAAGGGCCTCCACCAACTTTTTAGTCAGTTCATCGGCCTTGTTCGAGAATACCGCCATGGGCACCTTTCGCCCGGCCAGCGCCTCCAGCATCGGCGCAATACCGGCATAAGGGAGCGATTTATTTTTGTAATTCTCCCGGTAAGCGGTCATCATCTCGGCAAAATAGCTGTTTATTTTACTTTCGCTGCGCTCCGCTTCCGGCAGCGCACGCTGCATTAGTGTGCGCAGGCCCGATCCCACGAAAGAGCGAACGGCCACACGATCGTGCGTCGGGAAATGATGGGCCTTCATCACCTCGTTCACCGCATCGGTTAAATCATCCAGAGTATCCAGCAAGGTACCGTCCAAATCGAAAATTACTGCTTTAAAACGCATGATCCTTCTTTTAGTATGGAACACAAAAATAACATTAATCAGCCCATCCTCCCAACAAATTGTCGCGTCGCAACTTTTTCGCGGATCGCCAAAATTAGCCCTACATTAAGCTTTTGAAAAAATTGGGAAACACAACAACTGGAACAAACTCACCGAATGCAACTTAGCCCCAACAGACAAAAAACAGAACGAACAACTGTTTTCGGAAATACGCTAACTTTAGCTATCTGAAAAATACAGCACAATACCGATTTGAAATTGCCCCCTGAAATCACTTCGTTGTCCAGTGGGCTCTCAGTCCCGATTCATCGAGACGGCATTGTACCTGCATATTTTAGTGTGTAAATCAACCTATAAAATGGTATAATATGTCAGACCAATTAAAAAAAGATGCCCTGCAATACCACGTTCAAGGTCGGCCGGGCAAGATTGAAGTCGTTCCAACAAAACCGTATAGTACCCAGAAAGACCTTGCGCTGGCGTACAGCCCGGGAGTAGCAGCTCCCTGTCTCGAAATTGCCGATAAGCCGGAGGATGCCTATAACTACACGGCCAAGGGCAACCTGGTGGCTGTGATCTCGAACGGAACAGCCGTGCTCGGGCTGGGAAACATTGGAGCCCTGGCCGGAAAACCGGTGATGGAAGGAAAAGGATTGCTGTTTAAAACCTTTGCCGATATCGATGTTTTCGATATTGAAATGGATACCGAAGATGTGGACAAGTTTATTGAAACAGTGAAAATCATCGCGCCAACCTTTGGGGGCATCAACCTCGAAGATATCAAGGCGCCGCAGTGCTTCGAAATTGAAGAGCGCCTGAAAGCAGCCCTCGATATCCCGGTGATGCACGACGACCAACACGGAACAGCCATCATCTCGTCGGCAGCCTTTTTAAATGCCCTGGAAATTGCCGGAAAGAAAATTGAAGATGTTCAGGTGGTGGTCAACGGTGCCGGAGCATCGGCCATGGCCTGCTCGCGACTGTATTTCTCGCTGGGGGTGAAACGCGAGAACCTGGTGATGTGCGACTCCAAGGGCGTGATTCACGAATCGCGCACCGACCTCAACAAGATGAAACGCGAATTTGCCACCACCCGCAATGTGCATACGCTGGAAGGAGCTATGCGCGGTGCCGATATGTTCCTGGGCCTATCGGTTGCCGACATCCTGACCGCTGAGATGATCCAATCGATGAATGAAACGCCGATCGTATTTGCCCTGGCCAACCCCGATCCGGAGATTGCCTACGAAAAAGCCATCGCATCGCGCCCCGACATCATTTTTGCAACCGGCCGCAGCGACTACCCCAACCAGGTAAACAACGTGCTGGGCTTCCCCTACATTTTCCGCGGAGCCCTGGACGTGCGTGCCAAAGCCATCAACGAAGAAATGAAAATTGCAGCCGTAAAAGCGCTGGCAACGCTGGCCAAAGAGCCTGTTCCCGAAATCGTATCGACAGCTTACAACCAAAACACCATCAGCTTTGGCCGCGAGTATCTGATTCCCAAACCACTCGACCCGCGGTTGATTTCAACCATATCGACGGCCGTTGCCAAGGCCGCCGTGGAATCGGGAGTAGCCCGCAAAACACTGACAAACTGGGAAGCGTACAGCGATGAACTGGATCGCCGTTTGGGACACGACAACTCGCTGATCCGCACCATCCGCGAGCGCATTAAAAACTCGGGCAAGCGCCTGGTATTGCCCGAAGGAAGCCGCCTGAATGTGCTGCAAGCCGCTCAGGCTATGTTGCAGGAAGGTATTGCCACGCCCATTTTGTTAGGAAACCGCACGCGCATACAGCAACTGGCCAAAGAAAATAAAATTGATCTGGAAGGAGCACAAATCCTGGAGTTTTACAGCGCCGAAGGTGCCGAACAACGCGAGCGTTACGCCCAAGCGCTGTTCGAAAAACGCCAGCGCCAGGGGGTTACCCTGCAAGAGGCCAACCGCATGATGTATGCCAACGAGTACTTCGGCATTATGATGGTGGAAATGGGCGATGCCGATGCTTTTGTTTCGGGTTACGCCACCAAATATTCCGACACCATCCGCCCCATTAAACAAATTATTGGGACCAACAACCCGGGCCAACAAATTGCCGGCATGTATATGGTGATGACCAAACGCGGCCCCATCTTTTTGGCCGACACCACCATCATCAACCCCAACCCCGATGCCGAAGCACTGAAAGAAATTACCTTGCTGGTAAACCGCACCGTGGGACGGTTCAACATTGAACCCGCCATTGCCCTGTTGTCGCACTCCAACTTCGGATCGACTGAACCGGGCGACCCGGCCGTGCCCCGCAAGGCTGTTGAGCTGTTGCACCAGCAGCATCCCGAGGTTTTGGTCGATGGCGAGATCCAGGCCAACTTCGCCCTGAACAAAAAACTGCGCATGGAGAAATTTCCCTTTGCCAAATGGGGCGACAGGAATGTGAACACCTTGATTTTCCCCAGCCACGGAACAGCAAACATCACCCACAAACTGCTGCACGAGCTATCGGGTTCCGAAATTATCGGCCCCATCCTGCTGGGAATCGAAAAACCCGTCCACGTGTTGCCCATGGAAAGCACCGTGCGCGAAATTGTGAACATGGCCACCATTGCTGTGCTCGATGCCATCTTCATTAAAGAATCGAGCGGGCAAGCCTAAGCAAGCAGCCAACTGACCGGCCGACTTTGGAGCGACCCGGTCAATACACCGCAATTCGCCGCATGACACCAACGATCCGATCTTGGAAAAAGATCGGATCGTTTTGTTTCAAGCCAAACACAGTTCAGAATTTCATATCTTTGTAAGAAATGAAAAACATGAAGATCACTGATTTAAAACACAAATTAATCCATCGCATTAAGCAATCTCAAAACGATGTTTTGCTGGAAGAATTGTACCGGATGCTTACCGACGAAGACGACTCCGGTATTCTGGAATTAACCCCCGAACAAAAGAAAGCTGTCGAAGAAGGCCGGGAACAATACCGCACCGGGCAGTTTCTATCGCAAAAACAAGCTGACGAGGAAATTGACGAATGGCTCGACAAATAGTATGGACACAGCAAGCGCAAAATGAGCGCAAACAAATTCTGGCATACTGGACATCCCGGAACCGCTCAAACCTCCATAGCAAAAAGCTCAGCCGGCTTTTTACAGATGCTCTTAAAATAATTGTCGAACGACCATTTATAGGAAAACGGACTTCCATCGAAAACGTGCGAATAAAAGTCGTTCGCGATTACTTGATATTCTATGAAATCACCGAAATCCACATCGTTGTATTAACAATCCGGGATTGTCGTAGAAACCCCCTAAATATTCAGCTCTAAGCCAAACACCTTGTAAACGTCAATGCCACCCGCTTACGATCGGCTACCAGCCCAGGAAAACCATTCCGGCACCGCTGATGAGGATGACCACACCGGCCAGCAGGTGCATGTAGCGTTCCTGATGTTTAAAGTTAATGAGCGACACGCCTTTATGCCCGAGGTAGACAACGGTCATCATAGTTGCGATCGTCCCAATGGAGAAGACGAAGGCTACCGAGGCCATTCCAACAGCGCTGTGCGTGTAGGCCGGCACCATCAACAAGGGGATGAGCACCTCGCAGGGGCCAAAAACGAAAATCAGGAAGATAATCCAGGGGGTGATGTTTACCTTTCCGGCCTCCTCTTCGGTGAGTGGCAGATGGTGATTTTCGCGAACCTTCCGGGGCATCAGAAATGTCGGCAGATGGGCGTGATGCGAACTGCTGATGTATTTATAAATGCCGTAGAGCGTATAGCCCACACCAAAGGCAAACAGCAGCCAGGAGACCAGCTCGCCGCGAAAAGCTTCAATACCGTTTAATTGACTCAGGCTGGTTCCCAAGGCAATTCCAACGGCTCCGATCAGCACCGAGCTTCCCACATGGCCTATTCCTGAAAAGAGTGTCACCCACATTGTTTTTCGGGTCGACCACTGCCGAGCCTTGCTGATGGCAATAAACGGCAAATAGTGATCGGGCCCCAGCAGGGTATGGACAAAGCCCAGCGTTAGGGCCGTGTATAAAAGAACTTGAATATCATTCATCGCTATAATCGATTAATCAGTGAAGCCTGACAAGCGGCTCCAAATCCGTTATTAATATTGACAACACTCACTCCGCTGGCGCAACTGGTCAGCATGCCCAGCAAGGCCGAAAGGCCCTCGAAGTTGGCACCATAGCCCACGCTGGTTGGCACGG
Source organism: Mangrovibacterium marinum (assembly GCF_003046625.1). Taxonomy (GTDB): domain Bacteria; phylum Bacteroidota; class Bacteroidia; order Bacteroidales; family Prolixibacteraceae; genus Mangrovibacterium; species Mangrovibacterium marinum. Next base: position 19,360 of record NZ_QAAD01000008.1, on the reverse strand, counting down.
CAATCACCGGCTTATCCACCAGTCCGCCAATGACACTGGCCAGCGCTCCTTCCATGCCGGCCACTACAATAACAACGCGGGCTTTGCGAATGATCTCCAGCTTGTTAAACAACCGGTGAATGCCCGCCACGCCCACATCGTAGACTGCCTCCACGCGGTTTCCCAGGAAGCGGGCGGTTTCCACAGCCTCCTCGGCCACCGGCATATCCGATGTTCCGGCAGCCACCACCGCAAGGTAGCCTTTGGGGTTTACAGCGCTGCCTGTTCGGTGGATGATGGTTCTGGCCATCGGGTTATAAACCGCTTCGGGGATATAAGCCCGCACCGCATCGAACATCTCGGGTGTTGCCCGCGTGGCCAGCACATCAATTCCTTTCTGATACATCCGGTCGGCAATTTGCGCCACCTGCTCCGGGGTTTTGCCCGAGGCATAGATCACCTCCGGCAGTCCGGTTCGCATTTCGCGATCGGTATCGATGGTGGCAAAGCCCATCTCCTCGATCCCGTGCGTGGGCAGCTGCTCCAGCGCTTCGGTCAGGCTGATTTTGCCATGCTTATATTGCTCTAATATTTCTCGCGGGCTCATGCTTCCAATTGATTAATGACCATTTTCTCAACATCTCGAATGCTCAGTCCGTTCTCGCGGGCCAGTCGTTTGCAGTCGTCGTTCTCCGGTTTCGACTTCAACAAGCGTCCCTGATAGAAGCTTTGTTTCACCCGAACCGTCCCCAGGGGAATCTCCACAGCAATCTCCTCGCGATACAGCAGGTGCTTTAAAATCCGGTTTTCACGAATCCCCAACGACGTACTTTGGATGAAAATGATCTGCTTCATTGCCTCAACCAACTCCGGCTTGCACAACACCGACAAGGTGACGGACGGGCGTCCTTTCTTCATAATGATGGGCGTCAGCCAGGCATCGCTGGCACCTTCCTCAAAGAGCTCATTGAGCATAAAATCGTAATGCTCCGGGTTCATATCGTCGATGTTGCTTTCCAGCAAAACGGCCTCAACAGTCTCCACATCCGAGTCGGACACTTGTCCTTCGAGCAGGTAAACGCGCAGCACATTGGCCACTTCGGCATCGCGGTTGCCAATGCCGTAAGCCGTTTTTACGATCGGCAAATCAAGCTGAGTCGTGAACTCGTCAACCATGGCCGCCAGAATTGCAGCTCCGGTGGGTGTTGTGGCTTCGTGGTTCACCAGGCCGGTTTTCACGGGCAGCCCTTCAACGATCAAGGCCGTAGCCGGCGCCGGAACAGGCATCACGCCATGCGCACATTTCACGGTTCCGCCGCCCAGCTGAATGGGTGATGCCATCACTTTATCCACCTTCAGCGCATCGAGGCAGATGGCCGCCCCAACAATATCGGCAATCGAGTCCAACGCTCCTACCTCGTGAAAGTGTACTTTCTGAATGTCGATATGATGCACCTTGGCTTCGGCCTCGGCAATCAGACGGAATATTTTCAGCGCATTGCTTTTTACCGTATCCGACAGCGTGCTGCCATTCACAATCTCCTCGACATGTCGCAGGTGGCGGTGCTTCTCGTTATCCGGGTTCTCGATAATCACATCGGCTTTGGTGCCGGTAATTCCCCGCCGCTGATCCTGTTTAACCTCCAGGTGAAAACCTTCGATATTTAATTTTGAAAGTTCTTCTTTCAGATATTCGGCATCAACACCCAAGTCGATGAGCGCGCCGAGGTTCATGTCGCCGCTTATGCCGGCAAAACAGTCGTAGTATAGTATTTTCATTTTTCAGTATTGAGTTTTGAGTATTGAGTCTTGAGTATTCCTGTATCAGGACTCACGACTCACGTCTTCTGTTCTATTAATTACCCGGTTTAGCTTTCCGGAAACCAAGCCTTCGCGATCCAGTTTCACATCGGCAAAACCGAAGGATTTAATCTGATCAACAACCTGATTCTCCATTGCAAACAAACGCGGTAGTTCCGCCTGCTGCACCTCAACCTGCCCGTACGAGCCGTAATGGCGCACACGAACATCGGCAAAGCCCAGCTCGTTCAGGAAGTTCTCGGCCGCTTCGACCTGCTTCAGCTTTTCGCGCGTAATTTGATGGTTGTACGGAATGCGCGAGCTCAGGCAGGGGCTGGCCGGCTTATCCCAGTTGGGCAGCTGAAAATGGCGGGCAATAGCACGGATTTCCTCCTTGGTAAGCCGACACTGCGCCATAGGTGCCAACACCTGGTACTGCGCTGCCGCCTGCAAGCCCGGGCGGTAATCGGCCAAATCGTCGTGATTGGTGCCACTCAACACATCAAAGTCGGGATATTTCGCGTGTATTGTTTGCAAATCGTGAAACAGATGTTCCTTGCAAAAAAAGCAACGGTTCTCCGGATTCGTGTTATACCGCTCGTCAACCAGCTCTTCCGTTTTAATAACTTCAAGGGTAATATCGAAGTCACGACAAAAATCTTGCGCCAACTCGAAATCCTTCTTTTTCAAGCTTTCGGAATTTGAAATAACCCCGATCGCATTGTCCTTACCCTGAAACTTCCTTGCCAGAAACAACACCAAGGTTGAATCAATTCCACCCGAAAAGGCAACAATAGAACCTTTCCTGGCTTTAAACCACGCCTCCAGTTGTTCCAGCTTATTTTGAATTTGTGAATTATTCATTTCCATACCTATTTAAACAGCGGTAACACTTTTCGGTTTGTTGGTGCTACCGCACAGGCAAGTTTAAGCAATAAAATTCAAAACAGACGGTCGGATTGTTGGATTATTGGATCTTCAGGCTAAAAAGAAAGCATCGAAAAAGGCATCGTGATTCAACAGAAATTGCTTGCAGATAGGAAAGTCGGAGATCGTAGTTATCGTAGTTCCAATGAGTTGTCGGGTTGTCATTGTTTTCAAAAGTTATCGGGTTGTTGTCCAAAACAGCATCACCGAGCAAGAGTTGGGACCGAGTGGCCTGTTTCTATCATGACCGGAATCAAACGAAAAGCTTCCTGCAATCCCGGAGGGATGCAATCTGGGTAGCTTAACGACGACCGGAGAAAATTCCGTCCCATACGGGACGGGAGAATCTTCGTGTTGCCTTTCGTGCTACCCAAATTATACCGTTTTACAGGCTAATTTATGCTATGAAATAGGACGGTATAATGCCGATAGACTGAAAAAGGAGCATTGGAACGAAGTGATAGGATGCGACACTTTTGAAGCTAATCGGTATTGAATGGCTAAAGCCATTGCTGAAAAGTGAAAAACCATCCGGTAGGACAAAAGATCCTTTTTTATACAAATTAGAATTGACGGAACGCTCGCTTAAGCGTCGAAAAAGGGACTTTCACAAAAAACCTTCATGATTCCCGGGAATCACCAACAGGAATGAAAGTGGTGGAAGACAGCAGAAGGCATTTTAGAGAGGACGAAAGCTCGCTCGGAGCGGGACCGGCCTACTTTTTATCGATGGTGAGAGGCGAACCGGAAGCTTAGAGAAACCGGGACGTTCCGACGCGAGGAGGAAATCACCCGGTTGAACTTAGCTTTCGGGAGCTGACACCTGAAGATAAAAATTAGCCTTGAATTTTCTGTTTACTCTTTGCTTCAAGGCAAAGAGTAAAACCCGTCCGGTAGGACAAAAGATCCTTGTTTATACAAATTAGAATTGACGGAACGCTCGCTTAAACGTCAAAAAAGAGACGTTCAAAAAAAAGGCCATCCCGAGGGACAGCCTCTTACTTATAACTTATATTTTTTTGCCACATCGGGCCTCAGGGTTCGGTTCCCTTTCATCGCTTTGGGATCGTACGGACAATGACGACAGCCGTTCGAACAGCAATATCCGCGTTTTACCAGATAGCTTTCAGTCATCACCCGGTATCCCTCTTTCGTCATGTAGTAGTCGATCCCCTCGACTGTATCGTCGTACCCGTCGCTAAACAGGTGATCAAACATGCCCATGGCGCTTAATCGTATTTAAATTTTTGCAGGAAATGTCCCATCCGGTCGCGCTTTGTCTTCAAGTAGCGCTGGTTATACTCATTGGGTTCAATTTCGATGTTCACCGTTGATGTAACCGTTAAGCCGTAGCCTTCAATGCCCACCCGTTTTACCGGGTTATTGGTCATTAGCTTCATCTTTTTCACCCCTAAGCTTTGTAAGATTTGTGCGCCTACGCCATAGTCGCGTTCGTCGGCTTTAAAGCCCAGGTGAATGTTGGCTTCCACGGTATCCATCCCTTCATCCTGTAATTTGTAGGCTGCAATTTTGTTCATCAAACCGATACCGCGACCTTCCTGCAACATATAAACAATCACGCCCTTACCGGCTTTTTCAATCATCTCCATGGCTTTATGCAGCTGATCGCCACACTCGCAACGCATCGACCCAAAAATATCGCCGGTCATGCAGGATGAGTGCATGCGGACCAAGATTTCTTCGTCTTTTTCCCAGCTCCCTTTCACCAGAGCAACATGCTCCATACCGTTTGTCTTTTGGCGGAAGGGAATGATATTGAAGTCTCCGTATTTGGTGGGTATGGGAACTTGCTCTCCCCGCTCGATGAGACTTTCAGAATCCTGCAAGTACTCAATCAGATCTTTGATCGTCACAATCTTCAAATTGAAACGTTCAGCCACCTTCATCAACTCGGGCAAACGAGCCATGGTACCATCTTCGTTCATAATCTCGACTAAGACACCAGCTGGTTCCAGTCCGGCTAGTCGGGCCAAATCGATCGCCGCCTCAGTGTGTCCTGCACGACGCAGCACCCCACGTTCCTTGGCTTTCAAGGGGAAAATATGTCCCGGGCGTCCCAGTTCTGCCGGCTTGGTCTCTTTATTCACCAAAGCCTGAATGGTCTTGGCCCGATCGGCGGCCGAAATACCGGTTGTACATCCGTAGCCAATCAAATCAACAGAAACGGTAAAAGGTGTTTCGTGCGACGAGGTGTTTCTCCCGACCATCAGGTCGAGCTCCAGCTCATCGCAACGCTTTTCCGTTAATGGAACACAGATCAACCCGCGACCATGCGTAGCCATGAAATTCACTTTCTCGGGAGTCATTAACTCGGCGGCTGCAATAAAGTCACCTTCATTTTCGCGATCTTCGTCATCGACAACGATAACCAAGTCACCATTTTTAATGGCTTGGATCGCTTCAGGAATTGTATTTAATTTGAACTCGCTCATTATAATTGGTTGGTTTTCAAAATGCCGCTGCAAAACTAAGCAATTTTATCGATTTACAAATAACTTTGCTCGCTTATGCCCGGCGGGCCTGCTCCCAGGCCACCGACTGCTTACGCCGCACAAGCCTGTAAAGACCTGTAAATGCAGCGATATGAATGGCAGTAAAGTAATACGGAATAAAAAAAAGCTTGTTACCGCGGCACCGGCCTTCAAGCATAAAACCCATACCTGCAAACAGATACCACAGGCCTTGCAGGACCAGCAGAATGATGTAAATTAATTCTGAAGAATTGCCGGCAACAAGCAAGATGTTGGTTACCAAAGCAAGCACTAAGGCCCATGGAGCCAGGGTCCATCGCAGAACTTTATGCGAGAAATATTGAAAGCTCAGCCAGCCCACCCGAAAGGGATTAAGCAGCCCTGGCATGCGCACCATCGACTGAAGTCCTCCGGCAGCAATCCGGTTTTTTCGTTTGAGTTCTTCGCTCACATTCAGCGATGCCTGCTCGACAGCTACCGCTGCCGGTTCGTAAACAACCCGATAACCGGCAATGGCCAGTCCCATGGATAGTTGAAAATCGTCGAGCAGGCTATCCGCACTCGGGGGCTGAAACTGACTGGTACGAAGGGCAAACAGCTCACCGGCCGCCCCCACCACCGAGCTCAGCTCCGACTCCAGTTGCTTGATCGTCGACTCGAAACTCCAGTACATCTTTTCACCGCCGGCAGCAACATTACTCCAGTCGGCAGCCAGCACCCTCTTTTCGCCGGCTACACAAGCCACCTGCGGATCCTGAAAATGGCGGATCAGCTGCTGAATGGCCTCTGGTGAGAGCATGGTATTGGCATCGGTAAAAACCACATAAGGCGTATCAACGAACTGCATCCCCCGGTTCATCGCATGAACTTTTCCCCGCCGCTCGGGCAAATGCTCCACTCTTATCCCGGGATATTTCGTCAACAGCTCAGGTGTTCCATCGTCCGAGCCATCGGTAATCCACAAAAACTTCAGTTTGGATGCCGGATAGTTGAGCTGCAGCGAGTTTTCAACTTTAGCCGCCACACAGTCTGCTTCGTTATAAGCGGTCACAAACAGACACACTTCGGGCCACTCGGCGGGAAGCAACAGCGGCTGCGGCCGGCGCCACAAACGCTTCAACGCAACCAACAAGCCCAACGCCAGGCCATACCCCACATACGTGTAAAAGAGGGTGATCAGTGCTATCCAGAAGGTCCACTCAAGCATTCAGCTGTTTCTTGTAAAAATCGACCAACGACGAGGCAATGGTCATATTGTCGAACTTCTCCCGAATGAACTCCACCGCATTTTTCGAAAGCTTTTTAAAAAGCTCCCGATCCTCAATCAAAGCCGTAACTGCCTGCAAAAACGCATCCGGATCATTGGCGATCAGCAGCTGCTCCCGGTCGGTGGCAGCAATCCCTTCCACGCCAATTGAGGTTGTGACGATGGCTTTTCCCAGCGCCATCCCTTCCACAATTTTAATCCGCATACCCGATCCCGAACGCAAAGGAACCATCATCACGGCCTTGGAGTTCATAAACTGGTAGGCATCGTCAATTTCACCCAGAAAAACCACGTTCGGCATCTTCAGCTTGGCAGCCAGCCATTGCGGCGCATTTCGCCCGGCGACGTAAAACTTCAACTCCGGATATTTGTGATGGATCAACGGCCAGCATTGGTTCAGAAACCACAACAAACCTTCCTGGTTAGGCCCCCACTCGAGCGAGCCAATATGAAACAGCGACGGAAAGTCCAGATCTTTCACGTTAGGCACCAGGCTTGACAAGTCAATCCCGGTTTGTGACGTAATCCGGGGCTTGGTGTTTCCAATGCGATCCAGATACTCGCCGTCGCGATCGGTAATAGAAACCAAAACATCGTAGGAATTCAGGTAACTTAATCCGAATTTTTTAATCCGCCGGGCCAGCCAACTTAGGTAGAGACGATGAAAGCCTGAAGCAACCCGCTTGGTACGTTCCCATATTTCATGTTCGATATTATGAGCCCGATAGGCGATCAAGGCTTTGCTATGCTGCCGAATTAGCGGGATGTAAGGACAGAGGTACAGCCCCTCCAGCTGGATCACATCAAATTCCTCCGCCTCGAGCAAATCGATCAAAGCGCGACTGTAGTCCTCGCTTATAAAGCGGGCGGCATTATAGGGCAGATCCGAAAATAACAAGTTCTGCAAGGCCCCCCGGATGGTGATTCGGGCAGGCACATCAACCAGTTTAAATCGAATTTGTGCGGCTAAATGTTCGGGAATGTCCTCCAGGCGGGTGGCATGTTTTTCCGTGTTCATCGCCAAAATAGTCACCTCGTGCCCCAGCAGGAAAAATCCTTTGGACAAGTTGAGCGTAGCAATAGCACCACCGTCGGTTGGTGGCCAGGGAGTTTTATTGGTTAGTTGTAGGATTCGCATGATCGGAATTTACAGAATCATTCTTTCTTCGAAGAATAAAGTTGATGAATTTCCGGATTTTGTACTGATATGTCTCCACATTTAACAAACCGGAATCAGTTGCCGCCTTGTAGGTCAGGAAAAATCCCAGAGGGAAGAAGATAAAGGTCGACAACCACATCCCTTCAACCATGGTCCAGACATCCTCGCGGGCTGCCTTTTCGCCCGAGATGGCCACCATATAGTACAGGATAAACATCAGGATGGAGACAACAGTAGGCATTCCGAGCCCACCCTTGCGAATAATGGCCCCCAGGGGCGCACCGATAAAGAAAAAAATCAGGCAAGCAACCGACCAGGTAAACTTGCGATGTTTCTCCATCGAATATTTATTCAGCGATTTCTTAATATTGTAAAGTTCGAAGACATTCTGATCGATGGTTTGCTTGTTCATGCGCGCCTGGCTCAGAGCCGTCTGCAGCACTTCGTCCTTCTGCATCGGATCCTGGTTCACCATCAACGAGTCGAAATTCACCGCGTGCACCTCCCCCATCGGATGGTAGGTCTTTAGCGAATCCACCACCTGGGTCAGATCCACCACCGAGCGGTTTAACTTCTGGTTATAGCGCATGTTGATGGCAAAACGCCGCACGCGTTGGTTATAGTCCGTGTACAACGAATCTTCGAAGTGCTCCAATTGCCGCAGGGTAAGCATCCGGTACATGTTGCGGAGGTTATCCTCGTCGGTGCGCTTAAAATCGAAACCTTTCAGCGGAACGGTAACAATTTGCTTCTCGAAATGCGTACGCCGAAAAGAGTAGCGCTTGTCGCGCCGGCTTTGCCGCGGGTTTTCATCAATGGCCGTTTCGCCCGAGAACAAGGTCATAATCATGAACTTCTTATCTTCCGAGATCTTCATGAATCCCGAGTCGGCAACCGTTACCGAGGTGTTTCCCTGATTTTCGGTATGATCGTAAATCAGAATTCCGTAGAGCAAATTGCTCTTCTTGCTTTTTCGATCCACCTTGATGCTGTAACCATCAATATCGTTGGTAAACACGCCTTCCGAGATAACCATCTCTGGCTTCTGCTTCTTAATGCTCGCCATCAGAGCGCCAAACTTCAGGTTGGTTTGCGGCAGGATATTATTGGAAAAATAAAAAGCAAACAAAGCCAGGCCAACGGCAACAAACACCAAAGGCTTCATGATGCGGAACAGCGAAATGCCCGAGGCTTTCATAGCCACCAGCTCATAGTTTTCGCCCAAACTACCAAAGGTCATGATTGACGCCAGCAACGTGGCCAACGGAAAGGCCATCGGCACCAGCCCCAGGGAAGCATAAAGCAGCAACTCGCCTACAATACTCCATTCCAGCCCCTTGCCTACCATATCGTCGATGTATTTCCACAAAAACTGCATCAGCAGGATAAATACACAGATGAAAAAGGTCATAAAGAAAGGACCCAGAAAACTCTTCAGCACATATTGATGTAATCGTTTCATTTGAATGATTTGGGAAACGATACAAAGCTAAGCTATTTTGGAAAAAATTAAAGTTAATCGATCTTAACAACCCAGAATCCTTCGCAAATCGGTTATCTGCGAGTTCCAAAGTTCAGTGGCTTCATCAATTTCGTCTTCCTCCGCAAAATCGGTAATCAGGAGGGTAACATCGCCTGTCAGCTCGTCTTTGGTGATCAAAAACTCGAAGTAAGTTTCCTCATCTTCGTCGTCTTCCCACTTGTAGCGCACCAAGCGACTGTCTTTATTTTGGATCATCTCGGCAACTTGCTCGGCGCCCTCCCAAATAAAAGTGTAATTCTTCCCTTTTACATGCACATCGTCGGCGAACCACTCGCTAAGCCCCGATGCAGTACTAAAACGATTATACAATACACTTGGAGAACATTTGATCGGGAACTCAAGTTGAATTTTTGATTTTGCGGTCATAGTTGTAATGTTTGGTGCAATATAGTTATAATCGGTCAATTAGCCAATGAAAATAAAATTGGCAAAATATTTTTCAGAAAAACGCTTGCATATCGTAAAAATTAAATGCTATATTTGCACCGCAATTTTGAACAACGCAGATGATCAAAAGCGCATCAGTTCTACAAAAAATGGCGAGGTAGCTCAGCTGGTTAGAGCGCATGATTCATAATCATGAGGTCGGCGGTTCAAGCCCGCCTCTCGCTACTGAAAATCAAGAGGTTACAAGATCAAAACTTGTAACCTCTTTTTATTTGCACACAATTTGCACACAAATCAACAGCCAGCTTCATCTCCGATTTTACACCATATCTAAACACAAATAACCTTTTAAAATAATTCCGAAATAAAAGGAATATACCTTTTCAATATCCAATATTCTGAAATTGATGCCAACAGGCTTGCCGAAGAATGCAGACAAACACCAGTTGTCCTTTGCCTGTTTGTAATTTGTGGGAGGGGGTTAGATGTTCGTCGGCGTGGGTTGGCAAAGGCAAGGGTAGCCTGGCATGAAATAAAATGGAATGCCAAGCTACTCTTGCGCGGGTTGCCGAGGCGGCTGAGTGAGGCAGAACGGAAGGGCACGGAGGGTAGTTGCGCGATAGCGCAGCGCCGAAGTGTCCTGAAGTGAAGCGGAACGAAGCGGCCGCAGGCATTGGCCGTAAAACACTTAGCCCTGCACCTTAGCGCCCTGTGAAATACGATTTGAGTCGCTTCTTTAAGAACATCTTACCGTAATGTGTTTTGAAATACTTCTCCCGGCGGAGTGCATCGGCCTGATCCATGCATGCCTCAAAATATATCAGTTTCAAGGGGCGTCGATTTTTGGTAGACTCAACATGCCCCTGACAATGCGACTCAAATCTTTCCTTCAAATTTTGTGTGTAACCTGCATAGAACTGACCATCCAGTTCGCTGTGCAAAATATGGGTGTAGTACATTGAATTAAGTTACAAAATTTGCAGGAATTTCACAGGGCAAGGGTGGTTGGGGAATTTTTGTGGCATTCGTGCGATGCTGCCCGATGAGGAAATGTTGCCAGTTCAGCGTGCGGGGGGAGGCATTTTTTACATAATGGCCCTATAAGACAGAGCGGAGCCGCTTAAGCGCGTAAGTAAGCCCATTTTACTTTCTTGCGGCCTGAGCTTGGAGCGTAGCGGAAAGACCGGGTAGCAAGGCCGCTGAAAGCCTGAAAGCGGGTAAGCGTAGGCACGGAGCTTACCGGCTGCAAGGCGTTAGGGCTTACGGAGCGGGAGGCGTAGCGGGTGTTCTTATAGGAAGCTGTTATGTAATTATTGCCGGGCGGGATGGGAAGTGATTAGTCGCAGTGGCCAGTGTCCAGTGATCAGTCGCAGTTTTCAGTCGCAGTCGCCCCCGATGTCCCGGAGTGGTTTAGGAAACAGGGCTGCAAGAGGCGAGCCAAGCTACAGGTAAAAAAGGCTTTCGGGGCACTATCAACAGGATAAACTTAAGATGGAGGATGTAGGAAACGTAGGAAATGTAGGATTTGGGGAAATGGTCAGTCGCATTCGCGGTTTTCAGTCTCAGGGAGGAGACAGAATAAGCGAATTCAATTCGCGGCACCTGTTTCCTATGAATCCTACGAATCCGATGTCCTCTTTTTAGTAATCAGTTTCCCCCGATGTTTCGGGGGCAGTGCTCAGAAGATGAAAGAAGGCTCAGACTCCCCAAATGTTTCTGGCTGGCCCGGTAAACGTGGCTGCAAACTGTGTTGATTTACGATTTAGCTATTTACAATTTACGAGCCGTCACAGTCATTTTCGATTTGTCGTTAAAAACGACGGACTACGACTCCCTCGTTTCCGCTAGCGCTCAAACGAGGGAGTTGGGTTACAAGTCCCCAAAGGCACACTTTGCAAAAGTGCGCTAGCGGTGGTTGTCCGGAAAGAAGTTGCAATAGTTGAACTTGCGAAACCCTTTCTTCGTAATTAATATCAGGCAACGCGAATTTTCTTCGTGTATACAAAACCAATCGTTTTTTGTTTATGGACAATTACTAGTGATGCGTTAATTTTTAAAACTACTTCGTAATAAATTATATTTCAAGATAATACAGGCGTTCTTTGATTTTTTGATTTGATTTGACTTTTAGTTTTGCACTTTTTAATGCAAGGCTATGAATTCTGGTAAATATGTTTTTGCTCAGCTGCTGCAGTTTGTAAACCACTATGAGTTTGACAAATTCGTGAAACAATACAACGGAGATTATCGAACAAGAGATTTCAACTGCTGGAATCAGTTTATTCAATTGTTCTTTGGTCAATTAACAGCAAGAAACTCGTTACGAGATATCTGTACATGTTTGAAAGCTCATAGAAATAAACTTTATCATCTTGGGATAAAGCAATATGTGAATCAATCCACACTATCAAGAGCTAACGAGAACAGAGACTCAAGGATCTTTGCTGATTTTGGCAACTACCTGATCCGGGAAGTTCGGCCATTATATGCAGACTCTTCAATTCCCGATGTTCACATCAAAAATGAAGTGTTTGCTTTGGATTCAACGACTGTTTCACTTAGCCTAAAGCTTTTCAGTTGGGCACCGGGCAAATACTCCAGAGGAGCAATAAAGATCCATACGTTGCTGGATTTAAGAGGAAGTATTCCATCCTATATCCTGATCACCGACGGCAAATACCATGATAGCAATGTGCTTGATGCTATTACGCCCGAAGTAAATGCAATTTATGTCATGGATAAGGCTTATATCGATTTTAAAGCATTATGTCGCATGAATGAATCTGAAGCCTTTTTTATATCCAGAGCAAAAACAACAATGGATTTTTCTGTCACAGAGGTCAATTACAATATTGACGAGACCACAGGGCTAAGAAGTGATAAAATCATCATTCTCAATGGATACAAGTCAAAGAAATTGTACCCTGAGCCATTAAGGCTTGTTGAGTTTTATGATGATGAAAAAGATACCCTCTTAACTTTTATAACGAATAACACATCCGCTTCAGCACTTGAAATTGCTCATCTATACCGGAATCGTTGGCAAATAGAGATTTTTTTCAAATGGATAAAACAGAATCTTACAATTAAAAAACTTTGGGGCCACTCTGAAAATGCCGTCAATATCCATATATGGGTAGCAATCTGCACTTACCTCATTGTTGCTAAAGTCAAGCATTCTTTGAAAAGTGACCTCTCAATTTATGAGATCATGCAAATTTTAGGCATTTCTGTGTTTGACAAAACTCCAATAAAAGAACTGCTTACAGAATATCAAATCAATCAAGATGTCAAAGAACAATTGAATTTATTTAGTGAAAATTTTTAACGCATCAGTAGTAATGGACAATCGTAAAAACATAGCACAGGATTCAATGGCAGACCTAAGTTCTGACATTCTGAGAATGACCATGGTAATTTGGGAATACTACCCAGAGCTGTACTCATTTTTGGACGAAATGCCAACACCAAAGCCGAGCAATGAAAATACCGGGATAACGGAAAATCAGCTGGAAACCTATTATAAATCGCTAAATTGGCTTTTATCACGATACATACTGGAGCATTCGATAAGCTCGAAATAGCAAATGTCGTTTGTATGACAATTTGCGGGTATGGAGTCCATCTTTGGTAAATTAAAAAAAACGGATAGTTTATTTTTCGAATTATTTTTACTGTTTGTATCGCACAATTTTTGTTCCGGGATTATCTTCTAAGCGGTTTTTCCCCAGAAGGCCGGGATATTCAGATGAATTAATTTGTCAAGAAAATCGACAATCAGTCAGCATGAAAAACATTGATCAAAAAATAAAAGAATTCAATTCCTATTATCACACCAACCTGGGATATTACAATGAAGCTCTGTCATTTCTAATTCAACTCATAAATACCCTTCCGAACGTAGAAAGCGTTTCGGGGCGGGTAAAAGATTACGAAGAGTGCTTAAGTAAGTTTGAGCGAAAATATGCCAAGGGGATTCCATCGTCGAATAAAAGCTACAAAATATTTGACTACCTGACTGATTTTATTGGAATTAGAGTTATTTGCCTTTACTCTAGGGACGTTAAGTCGATTCGGAGGGAACTCAGTAAGTATTTCCGGGAAGTTGCCATTACGGATAAAACCATACAGATAGAGAGTACAGATGACAAATTCGGCTATAAAAGTCTTCACCTGGATTTGGCTATTAATGACAAATACAATAAAAACCCGGAGTTTTCGGCGTACTCTTCTATTCGGTTTGAATTACAGATCAGAACGATCATTCAGGATGCCTGGAGTGTGCTGGACCATAAGATCAAATATAAAAAGAGTATCCCGCAAAGTTTGAAACGACGCATTAACCGCTTGGCAGCTTTGTTCGAAATTGCTGACGATGAATTTCTTCGGATTGATGAAGAGATAACGATGGAGGAGAAAAAAATCAGTGACAGGTTAAAAATGGGCGATGCTGCCGAGAGCAATAAACCCCTTGATGTCTTCCGTTTTTTATTTGTGGCGTTAAAACATTTTCCGGATTATAATTTTATCGAGTTTAAGGTTGATGGATTTGTACAGGAAATTTTGGAAATAAAAGAGGGATTTACAGAGGGTGAATTGAATCGTGTTTTGGAGAACTATTTGCAGACGGCCGAAGATATCGCCCGAAACGAAAAAAAAGCTCTGAATCCATATACTAAAATTCGATATTGCCTGTACCTATCTGATCGAAAGCTATTTTCTGCAATCCTATCACCTTATCAGCGAAAGGCTGCAACTCACCGAAAATAGATGGCTAAGTTTGTCGCCTCCCATGTTAACGGTTATATGAACTGGTTGTATCCTCTGATTAATTGGGGCGATCTGTCTTTCAAAAAACACCAATTCTTTGCCTCCCAATTGGCCTCTTTTGTTGCAATAATATCTTTTCCCTACATTACGTCTCACAATCAAATCGATCCGAGGATTGGCCAGTTCATATACCAATTCACCTTCCTGATACCCGTTTGCTTTAGGGCTTGGTTTGGTGTAGTTCGAATGATCAACGTTCTTCCCCTGAACGATTGAAATTTTTTCGTTCATTTCTGTCTTTTGCCCTGTTGAGCTTGAGTACTGTTCCATTTTTTGCTTCATCGTGTTTTTCGTTCGTTCGTATGTCTTTGCTTTCGCTTCTGCTCGATAATAATTACTGTCGTCAGATTGCGGTTGTGCTTTCTTCGTAACCACTTTTGATAATTGTGGCAATCATTTTAAACCGGGTTTTTGCCGTTATAAAGTGGGCAGTATGGGCAGGAACAACGATCGCATCACCGGCTTCTAACCGGCTCTTTTTCTGTTCGATAACCACTTCAGCAGAGCCGTCGATGATTTGGATAAAGGTATCGAAAGGAGAAATTTTTTCGATTAGTTTCTCTTCCGTATCAATTGCAATAACGGTTACGTTTCCGGTTGTTTTCCGGATGATTGTTTTACTGACAACCGAATGCGGAGCATATTCGACCAGTTCGATCAGAACCTGTACTCTCGATTTCTCTATTTCATCATTCATTTGCATGATTTCGCCAGTGTACGGTGCTTTCGTGAAGGTCGTTGAAAAAGCTATTGAAAGCGTTACATAATTGACGATTTAAGTTACATCATTCACACATTAGTGTATTAAATCAAGGCCTTAATTCTGCAATCCGTAAACTTTCCGATAGTGATAGCCATAAACGGCATAAGTAACGGCGTCGATAATTGCGCTCGGGCGTTTAAATAACGTCCAGGTCAGCAACTTCCAATATTGCCTTCGACCTTTATTAAGCAGGCCAAGGATGAGCACGGATTTGAGAAATGCCCGGAACAGGGAGAAATTGATTTTTGTTGCGCGATTAGACCGGGGGTTATAACTCAACAGCAGTTTCCGCAGCCTTTGGTAATAAGGTTTTATACTGTAAATACTGTGAATAATGTGCTTATAGCCTTTCAGCAAATCGTTTCGGTCCATTTTCGTTATAAAATTGACAGACATATCGGTGTTGTTTCCGGTCGGGTCTTCAAGAAGCCTGTTTTCAGCTTTCAGTTGATGGTACAGTGGGGTGTTTTTCGGGGCATTTAGTAAGCCGACCATGGCTGAAACGATGCCGCTTTGCTGGATGAAATCAATCTGCCGCTGAAATACGGAAGGAGTATCACTGTCGAAACCAACAATAAAGCCCGCAGATACCTGCATCCCGCCATTTTGTATTATTCGAATACTCTCAAGCAGGTCGCGGTTTTTGTTTTGTACTTTATTGCAGTAGTGTAGCGACTCCTCGTCCGGAGTTTCGATGCCAATAAATGTAGAATTAAAACCGGTTTCAACCAGCTGTTTTAACAATTCGGGATCATCTGCTAAATTGATCGACGTCTCAATATTAAAGGAAAACGGGAACCGATGTGCCTGCATCCATTTTTTCATCGCCGGAAGCAGACTGCTTTTCAACATGCTTTTATTGCCAATGAAATTATCATCGACGATGGATACCGGGCCTCGCCATTTTATTTGATGGTACAGAACATTCAATTCATCAATAATCTGGGAAGTTTTCTTCATTCTGACCTTGTGGCCCAACAGGGAGGTAATTTCACAAAAACTACAGGCAAACGGACATCCCCTGGTAACCTGAATGTTCATAAATGCATAGTCTTTAACCGATAACAAGTGGTAATCGGGAACAGGAGTTTGAGAGATATCGGCATAATCCTGGGTTTGGTAAATTCGCTTTGGTTTTTGCTGTTCTAAATCACTCAAAAAGGGTGGCAGGGTGATTTCCGCTTCATTTAAAACAAAATGGTCGATGTGCGGATATTTCAAATATTCCTGAGTGAACAGAGGCCCACCGGCGACGATTTTAGTCTGCCATTTCAAACACATTGCAATGATCTTGCCGACCGATTCTTTTTGAATGTACATTGCGCTAATGAACACCAAGTCGGCCCATATTACATCACTTTCGTGAAGCTTGGATACATTAAGGTCTACCAACTTTTTTTGCCAGGTTGGAGGGAGCATTGCTGATACGGTAATTAATCCGAGAGGCGGAACCGCCGCCTTTTTGGCGATGAATTTCAAGGCATTTTTAAAACTCCAAAACGAATCGGGGCATTGTGGGTATATCAATAAAATATTCATGTTTTCGGTTTATGTTTTCGGTTTATGTTTTGGGTATATTTTTTTTTCAGGTTTCCGAAAGAAAACGGGACTGAAAACATCAAACAGCGAACCGTAAAGCCTTTTTTCGTCCAAATCATCAATAAACTCCTGTAGAAACCGATTGAACCGCTCAACATCATCATGTTCCAGAAGGAAAAGTATTTTTTGGGTATTGTGAAAGTTAAATGCACCAACCTTGGTATAAATAATAACCATTTCAAAAGCATCAATCTGATTGCTTTTGTGGAGGTAAAAACAGATAAACTTATTTTTATCTCCTCTCGGAGTTACAACGTACCGATAGTCTCTTGACACCTGATCCCACTCAAAAAGAATTACATAATCGACAACTGAGAAATGCGGTTCAATAAAGCGTTGGAAGATATCTTCCAGGTAGTATTTTTCATTTTCATTCAAGGGGAGTTGTTTTATTTGTTATTTAATTCCAACCTTCGATTCAAAGGCATGGGTTAACCCTGTATAGTTGGTATTTGCCATGGGTTATTCAAGATTGACAACACCCAAAACCGCAGACAAAGTCGATGACGAACAGTCATAGGACAAAGCAATCGTAGAAAACAGTAAGATTTTCCAGGATTGCTGGATTTACTCCTTGTAAAGTTCCGGATTTAAAAGCACCTTCGCATTACACAATTCCAAGTAAAATTTGCATGATTCACACATTATCGAGGGAGTCGCGTCGCTTATTTCTTAGCTTTTTGAAGTGAGAGGGAGTTAAGCCGGTAATTTTTTTGAATTGATTGGATAAGTGTGCAACGCTGCTGTAGTGCATTTTATAGGATATTTCGGTCAGATTCAATTCATCATAGACAATCAGTTCTTTGACCCGTTCAATTTTGTGGGATAAATAAAATTTTTCAATCGTTATGCCTTTTACCTCTGAAAACAGGTTGGCCATATAGGTATAATCGTAACCGAGCTTTTCACTCAGGTAATCCGAAAGGTTTACTTTAATCTGATCGTCGGTGTAGTGAACCAATTCAACAATCACATTTTTAATCTTCTCAACCAGGATACTTTTTTTGTCGTCCATCAGCTCCAAACCCGATTTTTTTAAAGCAACCGACAACTGCACCAGCTCCTCCGGGTGGACATCTCCCAAAATATTTGCTTCTCCGATTTTTACGTATGAGTACTGAATCCCGAGCTTTTCCAATTCAGCTCTAACCACCATTTGACATCGGATGCAGACCATATTTTTGATATAAATTTTCATTTTAGCTATGGGTTATGGGCAAAATTAAGTTGCAAGTTCGCCTAGCATTATAAAAGTAAGTCCACTGCCCTGTAATAAGCTCGCCGTTCCGCATCTTTGTGAAAATTTTACGCATAACTCAGCCTTTAGGTTAAACGCTACACCCAAAGGAACCTGGGAGAGCATGAAGTTTTACAGGACGCCGATTGTTATTAAAGCTACTTTCTTGCAAATTCAGATTATTATGTGGAACTTGAAAATGCCAATCATCTGCCGAACGACAAATAAGAAAAGGCCAAGTTTGGGAGAAAATGAATTTTAACGAACACCGGTTCCGGGAGGATCGTAAAGTTATGAAGTATAAATCGATGTCTATTGACCCTCTGTTATTGAGTGCCACTCCGATCCTGACTTATTCAGCTGGGCAACTGTTAACAAATGCAACGGGATTCTTTTTTCAACGAGAGAACAACCTATTTTTAGTAACCAGTCTGCACGTTTTCCACGATGAGATGGACGGTCACTTCCCTGACCGAATTCAAATAACGTTTCACACCGATGCCAGTAATATTACGCAGACGATTGAATATTCCATCCCCTTATACCAAAACGGAGTATCCCAATGGGTTGCTGGTTTAGACTCGACGGGAAAAATTGACGTTGCGGTCATAAAGATCGACAAAACAGCACTCCCACCGGATGCGATCTACACCACGTTTACACCGGAAAACCTTCTGGGCGAACAAGAAACGATCGACATTGGCACTTCAATGTTAATCGTGGGCTTTCCACTGGGATTTTACGACACCTTGCACAAACTACCGGTTGTTCGACATGCGATTAATGCATCTTCATTTGTGATGCGATTCCAGGGCAATGGCTATTTCCTTACGGATGCAAGAACCCATCGCGGCTCCAGCGGAGCGCCTGTCGTTTGCCTGGATCACCGTTCCACTCGAAATGGTATGGGCTGGATATTATTAGGGGTGCATTCGGCTCGTTTGGATGTTAGCGGAAGAGACGTAGCAATAGATGAGGCATTGGGGTTAAACTGCGCCTGGTTTGCAGATATATTGCTAAAATTGACCGAAAGCGGGTACGTGTAGTTTACGGAGCTTACCGGCTGCAAGGCGTTAGGGCTTACGGAGCGGGAGGCGTAGCGGGTGTTCTTATAGGAAGCTGTTATGTAATTATTGCCGGGCGGGAAGAAGTGGTCAGTAGCGGTGTTCAGTTTTCAGTTGGCACCGAAGATTATTTCCGGCTTCCTGTCGTTAGAAACGAGGAGCAACTGAACCCTTGTTACCGCTTATGCTCAAGGGGGAGCCGGAATCATGGGCTGGGGTGGATATGCAACAAAAAACTGTACGGCTAGTTAAGCGCTACGCTGCTATTCTTTGATTATTATTTAGTTGTTCAAATTCGATTATTGTTTTGTAC